>CANJJE010000003.1 GCA_947474755.1 Burkholderiales bacterium
TCGAAGTTATCCTTGTTGATCACGAACCCGGCTTGCAGCTCCTTGGCGTGGGCCGCTGTCGCGCCCAAACCCGTCGCCAGTGCCACCGCGCCACCCAGACCGCCTTGCAGCACGCTGCGACGATCAACTCCACTCTTTTCGATTTCCATCTTGCTTGCTCCTTAAATCAGAATTGACGTGTGACACGCAAGGCCAGCTGGCTGCTGCCCTTGAAGTAACCAAACAGTTGGCTCTTTTCGCCGCTGAACTGTGTGCCGTTGCTACCGTTATCCCAGAAGATGTCGGCTTCCAGCTTGGCCAGCCACTTGTCGCCAAAGGTCATCGAGACGCTCGGGATGGCAAAACCGCCACCATTGACCAGATCGAAGCCCACTGCGAACCCAGGATTGATTTCGTCGTTCTGGTAGTTCAACACCGTGAACATCGTCAGGATGGTGTCGTTCTCCTTGCGCTTGGTGCCCCAGAAGAACAGTCGAGCCAGATCATCACTCTTCTTGAAATTCATGATCTGACGGCTGAAGATCTGAATCGAAGAGAACGAAGGACGGGTCGTGCCCAAGATATCTTCGAACTTCAGATTCTTGTCAGCCCGAAGCATCGCGATAAGAAGGTCTTTCTCCTTGATACCGTTCAAGCCGATACCGGGATTCACACCGCTGGTCCCAACGAAACCAGCGAATGCACCGGTGCCGACGTTATACGGCTGGTCGAAGACGTAGGCCATTTCGGCACTCAGAACCGCATCCAAGGCGTCGCTGTATCCGCTGACTGTCAGGCCCAGAACATCAATGTTCGGGTGAATGAAATCGCTGACAAGTCCTTTTGGCTGAACTCCCTTGTATTGGTTCGCCGAAACCAACTGAGAGGGGTTAACCACAGGATCACCAGCCGCGGCCTTCAAATAGGCGACAGAGTAGTTGACGCCAGCATACTCGCCTTGCCAACGGATACCGTAGGTCCACTTGTCTTCGTCAGCGCCCTTGGTTTCGCAGTTGGTCACGTAGTTGATACGCGACGCGTCGAATCCACGGTACGGTGCAAAGAACCAACGGCCACCGCGGACGTCATAGGTGTTACCCATGTCTTCGCAGCGGTCCAGACCCGGGCGCACATAAGCGGCGATCAAACCATTGGCCTCTGGAACACGAATCTTCGTTGACAACAAGACCAGTGGTTTACGCCACTCTTCATTTTCGCCTTCGAAGAACAGACGCCAGCTCAGGTTGTAGCCGTGAACAACGTCCATGGCCTGGAAGAAGTCGGACTCACCCCATACCAGCTGTTGGCGGCCGAACTTGACGGTGGTGCGGTCACCGATAGGCGCCTCGATCCAGAATTCACGGAAGTCGAAGTTGTTGTAGTTGTCAGTGATCGACTTGCCGCCACCGGTAGCAACCCCGTTCAGGTCACCAGGACGACCCGCGGCAGTGCGCATGTCCTCCAGGTCTTTGAGGTAATTAGTTTTGTATTCCTTGTCCAGACGGGCAATGGCCTTGAACTTGATACCGTTCCACGAAGCGTCGTTGTCCACCAGAATGGAGCCGCGAACCATCGAGAGTTTGCCGCGCGCCTCTCTCTTGGTATTCGCACCAAACGCTCGCTTGTATTCTTCTTGATTCTCCAAATTCATGGAAAGCCAACCGCGCACGTAGCCTGATACGGCGTAGTTGAAATCACCTGCACCAGCAGCGTCTTCTTGAGCTTGTGCCGAAGAGAGCGCCATGGCACCGAGCGCCACAGACGCCGCGAGACTCGGGAGAGTTCGCTTGAACCTATCTAGTTTTTTCATGTCTCCATACCTTCCGTTTTTTGGAACCACACAAGAACCGTTAGAACACAGTCGGAGATTCATACAT
The DNA here is from genome assembly GCA_947474755.1 of Burkholderiales bacterium. Taxonomy (GTDB): domain Bacteria; phylum Pseudomonadota; class Gammaproteobacteria; order Burkholderiales; family Burkholderiaceae_C; genus PBB1. Next base: position 1,857 of record CANJJE010000003.1, read on the forward strand.
TTCGTATGCCACCCCGACTGCAAACGGCAACCCTTACACCGCCATCGCTGATTTTGCCTGCTCGATCGGATGAGCCTTATTACCAACGATGAAACCTGGCCGGAACACATAAACAATCGCGGGCATGATGAACAGTGCGCTGAAGGCCGAAATAGACAACCACAGGGCAATCAAGAGACCCATATCGGCTTGCAGGCGAACCGACGAGAAGCTCCACAGACCCACGCTGGCGATCAGCGTCACGGCAGTCACCAACACACCACGACCCGCACTACGCAAGGCTTTAAGAATGGCCGCCTCAACATTTGTGGAGTGGTGCAGTTCTTCACGAATGCCGTCAACGATATAGAACGTGTAATCCACACCCAACCCGATACCCAACGCCACCACCGGCAAGGTGTTGATGTTCAATCCGATCTCAGCCCAGGCCATATAGCTGAATGTGATGGTGTTGGACAACATCACCGGGATCATGAAGAACACACCCGCCACGGTCGATCGATAAGTAAACGTACAGCACACCACCAGGACCAGCAGAGCCAAAGCGATCGCTTCAATCTGCCCCGCGAGGATGACCTCGTTCACCGCAGCCAGCACCCCGACCAGGCCACCCGCAAGCAGGAACTCAGCATTCTTCATCGGATTCTGAGCTACATAGTCTTGCACGCGGGCAATGGCGGTTCTAATCGTTTCCCCTTTGTGGTCGCGGAAAAACAACGTCACGGCACCATTTTTTGCGTACTGGTCCTGATACCGGTCCATGTCGCCTGGGTCAGACCCCGCAACGAACATGTAGGTCAACTCGGCGTTTTCGTTGGCATCGTTACCCAACTCGGCGTACATCGGGTTGCCTTCACGAAGCGCTCGGCGAACCTGAGGCAGGATATCCGCCACGGAAATACTGCCACCCACTTCAGGCTGCGATTCCATGTAGCGCTGGAAGTTGGTCATGCTCTGCAGCACTTCCGGTTCGCGCAACGAGCCGTTCTCCTTGCCTGCGACCACCACGAACATGCGGTCAGAGCCTTGGAACTGCCTGTTGATTTCGGTGGCATCCATGTTGTAGGACGAGTCAGGCCACAAGATCGGCGAGCCTGGATTTGCGTCGCCCACTTTCAGGTTGAACGCATACCAGCCTGACGTGACAAAGATGAACAGTGTGAGCCCGAGCACGGCATAACGAGCCTTCGTCGTCACAATCTTGGCGCAGACCGTAAGGATCGACTCCAACAATGGTCGGATGTTGATCGGGTGCACGAAGTGAACACGCGGCTTGACCCATGACAGCATCACTGGCGTCATGATCAGTGCGCTGACGATGATGGAGAAAATCCAGACCGTTCCGATGTAGGCGATCTTTTCGAGCATCGGAATGGGCGTCAGTGCAATCACCAGCACGCAGCCCGCGTCGGCGACGATGGCCAGCATACTTGGCTTGAACAGGTTCTGGGCACTGGCAATCGCCGCCGCTGCGGAGGTGGCCGCTCCGTTGACGATTTCATCGTCATATCTCGAAATCAGCTGAACGGAATTTGATATCGCCTGCGCTGTGATCAGGAACGCCACCACGATCACCAACGGATCCAGGTGGAAGCCCATCACATCCGCTGCACCCAGGGCCCAGACCGCGCTGATGCTACCGGCCAGCAATGGAAGCAAGGTTCCGTGCCACGTGCGCGTGATCAACAACAGGATGATCACCAAAGATGCAATCGCCGCGAAGAAGATCTTGATGGTCTCGTCGAGGTAGTAATTCACCCAGCCATAAAGCACGGGCTCGCCAACGACCCGAATCTTGATGCCCTCTTCGGCCGCATCCTTGACCAGACCCATGATCTCGTTAAAGGCCTTGCTGTAGTCGATCTCACCATCACGGAAGTCCGCGGTGATGAGCGTCGCCTTCAAGTCCAAGGAAACGTACGGGCCATAGATCAGCGCGTTGTTGAGGACGGTGGTCCTCAATCTCGCCATGCCTTCCTCGCCCTGGGGCAAATCGGGCCACATGACCGGTCTGGTTTCGACGCCTTCAGTCGATGCGCGCACTTCCTTGAGTTTCTTGGAAGCGATCGAGATGATCTGGAAGGTGTCGATACCGTTGACCTGTTGCAGGCCGACCGTTATCTTCTGGACTTTGGAGAGAACCTTCTCATTGAAGATATCACCCTTGTCCACTTCCACCATGATGGTGACCAGATTCGAACCACCGAAGGTGGATTTATATTTCTGGTTGACGGCAACGTAGGGGTGATTCTTTGGAAGCAAGTCACTGAATATGGTCTTGACTTCGATCTTGGTCGCCAGGAAGCCCATGATCGCCGTGAGCAGGGCAACAATAAGTACGACCGCTTTCCTGTTTCTTATCAGGAAAGAGAACAGTCTCTCAACTCCACTGAAGGTAGTATTTTTCACATCATTCTCCGTAGAATACTATTGACCGGCGATGGTTAGTTTTCCACCTTCCAGAATACCAAGATTCGCCCCAACCACGTAATACTTCGAACCAGAGTTGACAATTTGGGTACGCCAAGCAATGTCACCCTCGGAGACTTTGCCGACCGTCCAGTTCTTGGCTTCTGCATCCGAGGAGAGCTTGACACCCTTGTCACCGACCGCGACCCATTTGTCGTCGTACCAGTGAATGTCAAACAAATGCTCACGAGTCACTTCCGGCACAGCCGTCCATGTTGCCCCGCCGTCCGAGGTGGTGATCATGGTTCCCGACAAACCCACAGCCGCGCCGTCGTTGTCGGATCGGAATTCGATGGACATCAGGCTGACCTTGTTCTCCAACTCGACCGGGTTCCAGGTGGTACCCCCATCGGTGGTCTTGAACATGGTGCCAAACTCACCCACCAGGAAGCCAGTCTGGCCGCGGAAGGAGACGGCGTTGAAAGCGCTGTCCTTTTCGGGGAGGACGCGCGTGAAGGTTGCACCCTTGTCGTCGGACCTGAAAAAACCGCCGAACTCACCAACCGCCCAGGCGGTGTCGCCAAAGATACGCACGCGCAGAAGCTTGTTGGGGTTGTCTGACTTCGGAACAACCGAAGGCTTCCACTCCTTGCCGCCATCGGTCGTGTGGAATGCCAAGCCTCGGTTGCCCACCACCACTGCGGTCTGAGCATCCCACGCGGCGATGCCCTGCAGGTTCTCGATGGTTGCGACTTTCTGGAGCGCCCATGTCTTGCCACCGTCCTCGGAACGAACAACCTTGCCGCCAGTACCAACAGCCCAGGCTATCTGGTCAGTAGGCGCAGCAATACTGTAGAAGTTGTCGCGACGCTCAATGGGCTTCGGCTCTACTTTCTTGATCTCTGTAGTTCCCTTGACGAAAAAGCCTGCATAAAACAGCCCGCCGATAATGATAATCGGGAGCAATGAAGTTATGAAATTGAGCAGCTTCGCGAAGCCGCCCTCTTCTTTCTCTGCCTGAACACCCACCGTCAGCCTCCTTCGTGCGCCACACCCATGAGTGATCTGCGGCGCTTTTTTGATTAAGCAAAAATCAAATAAATACCCAACCACAACCCATTGGGCTTATGGCGGGGAATATTCACTGATGACAGCACTCATGTGCACTGAACCGTAAACAGCCACACACACACACCAGCCACTCATCTTGTGGATGAAGGGCATAAACAACCGATGAAGTTGCTTCATTCAGGCACCAGAAGAACACCTGAGTCCTTGCAGAACGTTTCGACATCAAGTTCTAGATAACCAGCGATTCAACTGAGAGGTTGCTTGGCAACTTGCCGACCGCGAACCGGTTGACTGCAAGACAAGAAAGAGAGCATTGGCCCGTCGGATCAGCCGAGCCACGGCCAACCAGGGACGGTTGCGCTAGGTTTGCACGAAGGCTCGCCCCGGTCAGCAGCCTATCCAAACTATTGTTTTATAAAGTTTTTTTAAAACATATAGGGTCTACCCCGAGCTTTTTTCGCAGGTCTGGACCGGTGAACTTCAGCTATGGCATCGCGAGCAGTCCGACACCTGACGATCAATAAATTGCGCCGCCGATGTCAGATCGGGGCGAAGTCTAAGGGCGTTTCGCAGGCTCTCGCATCTCATCTCTCTTGTGCGGCGCATGCGTTGGGGCACGACCCGACACGCGTCGACACCGAGGTGGGCACGCAATGGCTTGTGATCGCGCGCGTGCCCAGAAATGCGAGTGGGCTAGTGGCTGATCATCCACGGACGCTTGCCAGGAAACGTCTTGTCACCATTGGCGGCGCGCAAGGTCGCCCCGCGCCGACTGGAGTCTGTTGCGGAGCAGCAGCCGCACCCGGATGGATGCTTGAAGCGGGCGTAGTCGCGCGAGCTCCTGGGCTCATTCGAGGCCCGCTCGTTGATCTCGAGGGCTCTGCGCGTATCGCCCGCGAGCAGCGTCAGTCTTGGCGCACTGACGAACACACGCGGTGACTCGTGAGCGCAATCGGGACAGATGGCGGGCTCATTACGTGCGGCCAGCGTGCGAAATGCGTCGAAGCCTCCGCATGCAGGGCAGTCGTAGTCGTAGGTCGGCATGCAACGCTCCTGGGCTGGTCAGACGAGGTCGGGCGACAGCGGCATGTCGATCGAGCCGTCGAGATACTTCACCGGCCCGGCCGCATTCGGGTTGATGTCGAACTCGAAGATCTGCGTGGGCAGCCACAGCGTCGCACAGGCATTCGGAATATCGACCACCCCGCTGATGTGCCCCTGCACTGGCGCAGTCCCCAGGATCGAATGCGCCTGCGCTCGGGAATACCCGAACCTGGTCAGGTACTCGATGGCATTCAGGCACGCCTGCCGGTAGGCCACGTGCACGTCCAGATAGTGCTGCTTGCCCCATTCGTCGACCGAGATGCCCTCGAAGATCAGGTAGTCGTTGTAGGTCGGGGTGATCGGGCTGGGCTTGAAGATCGGATTCTTGATGCCGTACTTCGCCATGCCACCCTTCAGCAGGCTGACGCGCATATGCACCCAGCCCGCCATCTCGATGGCGCCGCAGAAGGTGATCTCGCCGTCGCCCTGGCTGAAGTGCAAGTCGCCAACGCTCAAGCCGGCACCGTCGACATAGACCGGGAAGAAGATCTTTGAGCCGCGCGACAAGTCCTTGATGTCGCAGTTGCCGCCATGCTCGCGCGGCGGTACGGTGCGCGCGCCCTCGGCTGCGGCCTTGGCTGCGGCATCGCCCTTGAGCTTGCCCATGTGGGCGGTTGCTGACGACGGCGGTACGGCCAGCGGCGGCACGCGGTGGGGATCGGTCGCGATGAAATCGCCCTCGCGCTTGTTCCACATGTCCAGCATCGGCTTGTCGGGCAGGCAGCCGATCAGGCCGGGGTGAATCAAGCCGGCGAAGTTGACGCCTGGCACGTGGCGCGAGCTGGTGAACATGCCCTTGAAGTCCCAGATCGACTTCTGCGCCTGCGGGAAATGGTCGGTCAGGAAGCCGCCACCGTTCTTCTTGCTGAAGAACCCGTTGAAGCCCCAGAGGCTGTCGGGCTTGGCGCCGATGTCGAGCAGCTCAACCACCAACAGGTCGCCCGGCTCGGCGCCTTTCACACCCACCGGGCCCGACAGGTAGTGCACCGTGGTCAGGTCGATGTCGCGCACATCGTCGGCGCTGTCGTTGTTCTTGATGAATCCGCCGGTCCAGTCGAAGGTTTCGAGGATGAAGTCGTCCCCCGGCTTGACCCAGCAGGCCATCGGGATGTCCGGATGCCAGCGGTTGTGGATGTTCTCGTTGAGGGTGGGGGATTGGCTCAAGTCCACCTTGATCAGGGTGTCGGTCATGGTTGGCTCCTGTGTGGTTTGTGTGGCGCGGAAGAAAAGGGGGCGAAGCGACGCTGATGTCTGGCGAGCTTCAGACGCAGAGGTATTGCTTGATGTGGGCGACGTCGGTGCCAGCACGGGTGGTCTCGTGGACCAGGCGGCCGCCTTCGATGACGAACAGGCGGTCGGCGACATCCATCGCGAAACTCAGCACCTGCTCGGAGACGATGATCGTGATCTCGCGCATCTTGCGGATCTCGTTCAGCGCCTTGGCGATGTCCTTGATGATCGAGGGCTGGATGCCTTCGGTCGGCTCGTCGAGCAGCAGCACCTTCGGGTTGGTGACCAGGGCGCGCGCGATCGCGAGCTGCTGCTGCTGGCCACCCGACAGATTGCCGCCCTTGCGGTTGCGCATGTCGAACAGCACCGGGAACAGCGCGTAGATCTCGTCAGGAATGCGCTTGTCCTTCGCGTTCTCGAGGCCGGTCTGGATGTTCTCGGTGACGCTCAGCGTCGAGAAGATCATCCGGCCCTGCGGCACGTAGGCGACCCCCTTGGCCACACGCTGGTAACTCTCGTCCTTGCTGATGTCCTGGCCATCGATCTCGATCGAGCCGGACTTCAACGCCAGGATGCCGATCAGCGACTTGAACAGCGTGGTCTTGCCCATGCCGTTACGGCCCATGATGGCCACGGTCTCGTTCTTGTTGGCGTGGAAGTCGATGCCGTGCAGCGCTTCGCTCTGGCCATAGCCGACATGCAGATTGGTGACGTTGAGCATGGCAATCCTTGTTCAGTGCCCGAGGGTCAGTGACCCAGATACACATCAATGACCTTGGGATCGTTCTGCACCTGGTCCATCGACCCTTCGGCCAGGATCTTTCCCTGGTGCATCACGGTCACCTTGTGGGCGATCTGCTTGACGAACTCCATGTCGTGCTCGATCACGATCACCGCACGGTTCGCACAGATGCGCTTGAGCAATTCGGCTGTCAGTTCGCGTTCGCGCGCACTCATGCCGGCGATGGGTTCATCGAGCATCAGCAGCTCGGGTTCCTGCATCAGCAGCATGCCGATCTCCAGCCACTGTTTCTGGCCGTGCGAGAGCAATCCGGCTTCGGTGCCGAGCTTGTCCGAAAGGCCAATCTCCTCGGCCACCACCTGCACCTTGGCCTTGACCTCGTCGGTGCACTTGAAAGCGAGTGCGCCCAGGACGGAGCGGCCCTTCGGGTACGACACCTCGAGGTTCTGGAACACGCTCAGGTTCTCGTAGATCGAAGGCGTCTGGAACTTGCGGCCGATGCCCAGGCGCACACGCTTGTGCTCGGCCATCTTCGTCAGTTCGGTGTTCTTGAACTTGATGCTGCCACTGCTCGCGCGGGTCTTGCCACAGATCAGGTCGAGCAGCGTGGTCTTGCCGGCGCCGTTCGGGCCGATGATCACGCGCAGCTCGTTCTTGTCGATGTACAGCGTCAGCATGTCGATGGCCTTGAAGCCGTCGAACGACACGGTCAGGTCTTCCACGGCCAGAGCGAAATCGGTGTTGCTCATGGGTTGCTCCGCTCCGTGCTCAGGCTTGTTGACCGTTCAGGCCGGGCGGCAACTTGCCGTCGTGATCCTTCGGCGGCTTCGTTGCCGGCTGGTCGGGGTAGGCGGCATGGGCCGCAGCGATCCGCTCGGCATTCGTGCGGCGATCGAGCTGGCGGCGTGCCCACCACGGCTTGATCTTGTCCTCGACCAGGCCCGCCAACCCCATCGGGAAGGCCATGGTCACACCGATGAACAACGCGGCCATCAGGAAGAGCCACAGATCCGGGAAGCTTTCAGAAAACAGCGTCTTGCCAGCATTCACCAGCAGCGCGCCGTAGACCGCACCGACCAGACTCATGCGCCCGCCCACTGCTGCATAGATCACCATCTCGATGGAGGGCACGATGCCCACGAAGCTGGGCGACATGAAACCCACCTGCAGCGCGAACAGCGCGCCACCGATGCCGGACAACCCCGCGGCCAGGCAGAAGGTGAAGATCTTGAAATCGGCCACGTCGTAGCCGGAGAAACGCACCCGGTCTTCCTTGTCGCGCATGGCCAGCAGCAGCGTGCCGCACTTGCTTTTCTGCACCCAGCGGCACAGAAGGATGCTGGCGATCAACAGGCCGACGCAGAGGAAGTACAGGATGTACTTCGCCTGGTCCGTTCGCGTGTCCCAGCCCAGCACCGTCTTCAGGTCGGTCATGCCGTTGACGCCGCCGGTGTAGCCCTGCTGTCCGATGATGAGCACCGTGACGATCAGCGACACCGCCTGCGTGATGATCGCGAAGTACACGCCACCGACGCGCCGCTTGAACATCGCGTAGCTGATGACCCAGGCCAGCAGCATCGGCACCGCGATCACCAGGATCAGCGTCAGGGGCAGGCTCTTGAACGGCAGCCAGAAGGTGGGCAGTTCGGTGATCTGGTTCCAGTCCATGAAGTCCGGAATGCCCGGCGTCGACTGGATCCTGGTGGTGATGGGATCGCTCGCTTCGAGCTTCAGGAACATCGCCATCGCGTAGCCGCCCAGGCCGAAGAAAACGCCCTGCCCCAGGCTCAGCACGCCGCCATAGCCCCACACCATCACCAGGCCCACCGCGACGAAGGCATAGGTCAGGTACTTGCCGACCAGGTTCAGCCGGAAGATGTCCAGGCTCAACGGCAGGACCACCACCAGCAGGATCGACAGCAGCAGCAGTGGCCCGAGACCCGATCGTTTCAAGCCATTCATCAAGGCGTTCATTCAGCGGACTCCGGGAAACGTCGATGTGTGTTGCAAGAGCAGGCTCATCGGCGCACCTTGACCGCGAACAGGCCTTGCGGGCGGATCATCAGGATCACGACGATCAACGACAGCGTCAGCACCTTGGCCATCGAGCCGCTCATGAAGAATTCGGAGATCGACTGCGTCTGGGCGATGCCGAAGGCTGAAGCCACGGTGCCGAGCAGGCTGGCGGCGCCGCCGAACGTCACGACCAGGAACGCATCGACGATGTACAGCGAGCCTGAGGTCGGCCCGGTCGATCCGATGGTGGTGAAGGCAGCTCCGGCAATGCCCGCGATGCCGCATCCGATGGCGAACGTGAGCCGATCGGTCTTCTGGGTATTGATGCCGGTGGCGTTGGCCATCGCCCGATTCGCCACCGTGGCGCGCACCCGCAGGCCCCAGCGGCTGCGATAGAGCGCCAGCATCACGGCGCCGGTGACGAACAGGGTCAGAGCGAGCACGAACATGCCGTTGATCGGAATGTCCAGGCCGGGGTGCGGCGACCAGGAGCCCAGCAGCCAGTCCGGCAAGGTGGGACTCACCTCTTTCGGGCCGATGAAGGAGCGGAAGCTCTGCTGCATCGCCAGGCTGATGCCCCAGGTGGCCAGCAGCGTGTCGAGCGGTCGCTTGTAGAGATGCCGTATCAGCGACCATTCGACGAACCAGCCGACGATGAACGCGAACACGAAGGCCACGCCGATCGCGATCAGGAAGTAGTACGGCATGAAGCTCGGTGCGAGCCTCTCGGTCAGCGTCGACGCCAGGAAGATGGTGTAGGCGCCGATCGTCATGAACTCGCCGTGCGCCATGTTGATGACGCCCATCTGGCCGAAGATGATGGCCAACCCGAGTCCCATCAACAGCAGCACGGCGAACAGGCTGAGGCCTGCGAAGCCTTGCATCGTGGCGATGTTGAGCATGTCGGAAAAGGTCATGGCGGTGGCTCGCGTGCGTAACAAGGAGAACCCTCTCCCGCCGGGAGAGGGGTGCGGACAGAACAGCCCGTGGCTTACTGGTAACCCTTGGGGAACGGATCGGGTTTGATCAGTTCAGGTGACTCCGCCACCACCTTGAAGGTGGCGTCAGGCTGGCCCTGTGCGATGCGCGAGCGGCTCCACAGGTGGTGGTTCGCGTCGAGCCTGACGTAGCCTTCGGGCGCCATCTTCAACTCGATACCGGGCGACGCGGCGACGACCTTGTCGACGTCGAAGCTGCCGGCTTTCTCGACCGCTGCCTTCCACAGCCAGGCACCGAGGTAGGCGGCTTGCGTCACGTCACCGATCACCGAGGCCGGGCCGTACTTGGCCTTGAAAGCGGCGACGAACTTCTTGTTGTTCTCGTTGTCGAGCGACTGGAAGTACTTCATCGACGAGTAGAAACCGGTGAAGTTCTCGCCGCCCACGCCGGTCATCTCGTCTTCCGTCACCGACAGCGTCAGCAGGAGCTGCTTGTCGCCGGTGATGCCCGCAGCCTTGAGCTGCTTGTAGAACGCGACGTTGGAGCCGCCGACCACGGCCGCGAAGATGCAGTCGGGCTTGGCCACCTTGATCTTGTTGATCAGCGAGTTGAAGTTGGTGTTGCCCAGCGGGTAGTACTCCTCGCCGACCACCTTGCCCAGCTTGCCCACGGTTTCGATGTGCTTGCGCGCGATCTTCATCGAGGTGCGCGGCCAGATGTAGTCGGAGCCGATCAGGAAGAAGGTCTTGGCCTTTTTCTCTTTCGAGGTCCAGTCCAGGCCGTACAGGATCTGCTGCGTGGCCTCCTGGCCGGTATAGATCACGTTCTTGCTCTGCTCCAGCCCTTCGTAGAAGGTCGGGTAGTACAGCAGTCCGTTTTCCTTCTCGAACACCGGCAGCACGGCCTTGCGGGAGGCACTGGTCCAGCAGCCGAACACGGCGGCCACGCGGTCATTGACGAGCAGCTTCTTGCTCTTCTCGGCGAAGGTCGGCCAGTCTGATGCGCCGTCTTCCTTGATGACCTTGATCTTGCGGCCGAGGATGCCACCCATGGCATTGATCTGATCGATCGCCAGCTGCTCGGCCTGGATCGAGCCGGTTTCCGAGATCGCCATCGTGCCCGTGGCCGAGTGCAGCTGGCCGACCGTGACTTCGGTGTCGGTGACCGCGAGCTTGGTGGTGTTGACCTTGGCGGTGGGATAGGTTTGCGCCATCGCCCACCCGGGCACGGCAGCCACGGGCAGCGACGCGATGCCCTGGATCAGGCGGCGGCGGTTGACTGAGAGAGAAGATGAATCATCACGATCGTTCGACATGGTGGCTCCTGCGGTGGTCTCGAAGGCGGGGCGGATTGCACTTCGCTTGAGACGCATGGTGCTCAGGAACACGCTCGGATCGAATACGTCAATCAACGTAGACCGCCGTGCGGCAACGCCGTCAGCATCGAATCCGGTCCTTGAACAAAGCGGAACGTTTCTTGCCCGCCTTCCGGTGTGCACACCGAATCGATCCCACCCCCGCCCGCCTTGACTGCCGCCACGCAGAAGATCTTCCGCATCCGACGCGACTACAACGCCTGGGTGGCCGACGAGTCGATGGAGGACTACGCGCTGCGCTACACACCGCGCAGCTTTCGCAAGTGGTCGGAGATGCGGGTGGCCCACACCGCGTTTGGTGCGGTGTCGTTCCTGGCGCTGGAGGCCATTGGCGGCGCGATCGCACTGAACTACGGCTTCACCAACGCGCTGTGGGCGATCCTGACGGTGGGGCTGATCACCTTCCTGACCGGGCTGCCCATCAGCTACTACGCCGCCCGCTACGGCGTCGACATGGACCTGCTGACGCGAGGTGCCGGCTTCGGCTACCTGGGCTCGACCATCACCTCGCTGATCTACGCCAGCTTCACCTTCATCTTTTTCGCGCTCGAGGCGGCCATCATGGCGCTGGCGCTGCAGATGTTCTTCGACATCCCGATCGCCTGGTGCTACGTCATCAGTTCGCTGGTGATCATCCCGATGGTGGTACGCGGCATCACGCTGATCTCCAGGCTGCAGATGTGGACGCAGCCGGTGTGGGGGGTGCTGCTCCTGCTGCCGTATCTCGCCATTTACTGGAAGAACCCGCAGGCGTACTCGGATTTCATGGGGCTGAGCGGCCGCACCTCGGGCAGCAGCGACTTCGATCCGCTCATGTTTGGTGCGGCAGCGACGGTGGCGTTCTCCTTGGTGGTGCAGATCGGCGAGCAGGTCGACTTCCTGCGCTTCCTGCCCGAAAAGACCGCGGCCAACCGCAGCCGCTGGTGGACGGCCGTGCTGATGGCGGGGCCGGGCTGGATCATCCCGGGCATGCTGAAGATGCTGGGCGGCGCGTTTCTCGCCTTCCTGGTGCTGCAGCTTGAGCTACCGGCCGCCAAGGCAATCGAGCCGACACAGATGTACCTCGCGGCCTATGGCTACGTGTTCACCGATCCGGCCTGGGTGCTGGCTGCCACCGTCATCTTCGTCGTGGTGTCGCAGGTCAAGATCAACCTGACCAACGCCTATGCCGGCTCGCTGGCCTGGTCCAACTTCTTCGCGCGCCTGACGCACAGCCACCCGGGGCGCGTGGTGTGGCTGGTGTTCAACGTGCTGATCGCGGTGCTGCTCATGACGCTGGGCGTCTTTCAGGCGCTTGAAAAAGTACTCGGGCTGTACAGCAACGTCGCGATCGCCTGGGTGGGCGCGCTGGTGGCCGACCTGGTCATCAACAAGCCGCTGGGGCTCAGCCCGAAGGGAATCGAATTCAAGCGGGCACACCTCTACGACATCAACCCGGTGGGTCTGCTGTCGATGCTGTTGGCGGCAGCGCTCGCGGTGGTGGCCTATGCCGGCACACTGGGGCCGCAGGCAGAGGCTTTCGCACCGTTCATTGCGCTGATCACCGCCCTGGCACTGTCGCCCATGCTCGCGTGGTTGACAAAAGGCCGCTACTACATTGCACGTCAGCCACAGGTCATCGGAAATCCGGGGCAGGTGCTGAAGTGCAGCGTCTGCGAGAACCGCTTTGAAGCCGAGGACATGGCGCATTGCCCGGCCTACAGCGCACCGATCTGCTCCTTGTGCTGCACGCTGGAATCGCGCTGCCATGATCGATGCAAGACCGGCTCGCGTGCAGCCGAACAGGCCGAAGGCCTGCTGACCTCGCTTCTGCCCACATCGCTGTCGAACCGGGTGAACTTCCGCGTTGGCCACTATCTTGTGGTGGTGCTGTCGCTGTGCACATTGCTGGCGGTGGTGATGGCGATGGTCTACACGCAGCAGGTCGGGCCAGATCTGTCGATCGATACCCAGCTGCTGCTGAAATCATCGTTCGTCAAGGTGTTTGCGATGCTCCTGCTGGTCGTCGCGGTGTGCAGCTGGTGGGTGGTGCTGGGCAGCGAAAGCCGCCGCCTGGCGCAGGATGAATCGAACCGGCAGAACCAGCTGCTGCAGCGCGAGATCGAGGCCCACTCGCGCACCGATGCGGCCTTGCAGGCAGCCCGCGATGTGGCCGAATCGGCCAACCAGGCCAAGACCCGCTACGTGGCCGGCATGACGCATGAATTGCGCACGCCGCTCAACAGCATCCTCGGCTACTCGCAGATCCTGTTGAAGGACGAAGCGCTGGCGACGAACCCACGCGAGGCGGTGCAGACCATCCAGCGCAGCGGCGAACACTTGCTGGCACTGATCGATGGACTGCTCGATCTGGCACGCATCGAGGCCGGCCGCCTGCAGCTCGAACCGATGCCGCTGCACCTCCCGGACTTCCTCGATGAGCTTGTGCGCATGGTCAGCCCTCAAGCCGAGGCCAAGGGGCTGGCTTTCGTCCACACGCGCGCAGGCCATTTGCCGACCTGGGTCAAGGCCGATGCGAAGCGCTTGCGCCAGATCCTGATCAACCTGCTGGCCAATGCGGTGCGCTTCACCGACACCGGCACGGTCACGCTGCACGTCGATTCGCGCAAGCAGGTGGTGCGCTTCGACGTGGTCGACACCGGCGTCGGCGTGCTGCCGCAGGACCGTGAGCGCATCTTCCTGCCCTTCGAGCGGGGCGCCGCCGGGCGACGGCAAGGCGGCGAGCCCGGCACCGGTCTCGGGCTGACGATCACCGCCCTGCTGACCTCGCTGATGGGTGGCGATCTCACGCTCTCCAGCACCTCAGGCCAGGGCAGCACCTTCAGCGTGAGGGTCTACCTGACCGAAACCGCCGACCCGGGACCGCTGCGCGAAATGCCGCGGCAGATCGTGGGCTACTTCGGCGAGCGGCGCACGCTGCTGGTCGTCGATGACCAGCCTGTGCAGCGGCAGATGCTGGCCGGAATGCTGATCCCGCTGGGCTTCGCAGTTCGAGAAGCGGCCAGTGGGGCCGAGTGCCTGGCCAGTCTGCACGAGTCGGTACCAGACGCCATCCTGCTCGACATCACGATGGACGACATGGACGGCTGGCAGGCGGCGACGCATCTGCGCACGGCCGGCTACACCGATGTGCCGATCATCATGGTGTCGGCCAATGTGTTCGAGAACCAGGTGCAGCGACTTCGTTCGGCGCAGTGCCAGGCTTTCGTGGCCAAGCCGGTGCTCGAGTCTGAACTGATCGCCGCACTGCACCGCACGCTCGGTCTGGAATGGCGAGCGACCGGCGCGTCCAGCCTTCCGACCGAGGGGACCGATCCCGATTCGGCCGGTCGCCTGGAACTCCCCGACAGTGTGCGCACCGACCTGCTGCGGCTCGCGCGGGTCGGCCATGTGCGAGGGCTGCAAACTGCCCTCGATGACATCACCGAAGCAGACCCGTCGCTGGCGGCGGCATGCACCCGGCTGCGCGGTCTGGTCAGCCGCTTCGAGATGGGCCGACTGCAAACCCTGCTGATGGACGAAGCCGAACTCACCTGACCATGTCACCAGACCTTGCCTCACACGCCATGTCATTGCAACCGACCGCCGATCGCCCCGTAGTCCTCGTCGTCGACGACGCACCGAGCAGCCTCGGCGTGCTGTGCGACACGCTGGAGAGCGCCGGCTACACCGTACTGGTCGCCGGGGACGGCGAGACCGCGTTGCAGCGCCTGGAGCTGGTGACGCCTGACGCGATCCTGCTCGATGGCCTGATGCCCGGGCTGTCGGGTTTCGACACCTGCCGCCGCATCAAGGAGACGCCGGCCTGGGCGCATGTGCCGGTGATCTTCATGACCGGGCTGTCGGAGACCTCGAACGTGGTCGAGGGCTTCGCGTGTGGCGGCGTGGACTACGTCGTCAAGCCGCTGCGCGCACAGGAGGTGCTGGCACGGCTGCACACCCACGCGCGCAACGCACGCATCACGCGGATGGCCCGCGATGCGGTCGATGTGGCTGGACTGGGCGTGGTGTTCGTCGACGCCCTGGGCCGCATCGCCTGGCGTTCACCACAGGCGGCGGTGTGGCTGCAGGCGCTGGAAGACGGCAGCGGCACGGGACGGTTGCCGACCGCGCTGCGCGCCGCACTCGATGTCGCACTTGAAGGCGACAGCACGCAGGTCGTGCACACCCGCACCGATCCGCCGCTGTCGGTGCGCAACATGGGTACCGCCACCCTGGGCGAGACGATGCTGCTGCTCGAAATCAGGAGCGAAGGCGCGCTGGCGTCGTCGCGCCTGAGCCATGCCGCGCTGACGCCTCGCGAGACCGAGGTGCTGTCCTGGCTGGCCAAGGGCAAGACCAACCGCGACATCGGCGACATCCTGGGCATGAGCCCGCGCACCGTCAACAAGCACCTGGAGCATGTCTTCGAAAAGCTCGGTGTCGAGACGCGCGCCGCTGCGGCCGCCCTGGCAAGCGGCCTCCTGCCATGAAGCAGGCCGCACGCGGCCTCTCGCACTGAGCCACTTCTCGCCGCCGACACCGACCGCTACCATCACACGACCCACGAATTACCCGAGCCTCCGATGGAACTGACCCCTCGCGAAAAGGACAAGTTGCTGATCTTCACGGCCGCACTGCTGGCCGAACGCCGTCGCGCTCGAGGGCTCAAGCTGAACTACCCGGAAGCAGTCGCGCTGATCAGTGCGGCGATCATGGAAGGTGCGCGCGACGGCAAGACCGTGGCCGATCTGATGAGCGACGGCAAGCTGGTGCTCACGCGTGCCGACGTGATGGACGGCGTGGCTGAACTGATCCCCGAGATACAGATGGAAGCAACCTTCCCCGACGGCACCAAGCTGGTGACCGTGCACCAACCGATCACCTGAGCACCTCGACACAAGGAGTCCCCATGAGAACGTTCGCTCTGCTGCTTCTGGCGCCATCGCTGGCATGGGCACATTCCGGTCACGGCCTGGGTGACGGCTGGCACTGGCATCCCTCGGACACCTGGGCCTACCTGTTGTTTGCCGCAGTGGTGGCCGTCGCCATCTGGGGGAGGCGCAAGAAGTGATCCCCGGCGAACTGCTCACCGAAGGCCCCGACCACACCATCAACCTCGGGCGCCGCACGATCACGGTCGTGGTCGAGAACAGCGGTGACCGGCCGATCCAGGTCGGCTCCCATTACCACTTTGCCGAGACCAACGGCGCGCTGGTGTTCGATCGCGCTGCGGTGCGCGGCATGCGACTGAACATCGCCTCGGGCACCGCGGTGCGCTTCGAGCCCGGACAGCAGCGCACGGTCGAGCTGGTCGATTTCGCCGGCGACCGACAGGTCTACGGCTTTCGCGGGCAGGTTCAGGGCCCGCTCTGAGCCCCCGCCCGTCAACACGCGCCTCTGACACTATTTCTCGACACGCTGAGCAGGACCCCATGGCCACGATCCCCCGCCGAGCCTATGCCGAGATGTTCGGCCCCACCACCGGCGACCGACTGCGGCTGGCCGACACCGAATTGATCATCGAGGTCGAGCAGGACTACACGCTGCGCGCAGGAAGCCATGGAGAGGAAGTGAAGTTCGGTGGCGGCAAGACGATCCGCGACGGCATGGGCCAGTCGCAGCGCGTGAACGGTCCCGGTGCGCAGGAGGCCGTCGACTGCGTGCTGACCAATGCGGTGATCCTCGACCACTGGGGCATCGTCAAGGCCGACATCGGTCTGCGCGGCGGGCGCATCGCGTCGATCGGCAAGGCCGGCAACCCCGATGTGCAGCCGGGCGTGGACATCATCATCGGCCCGGGCACCGAGATCATTGCGGCAGAGGGACTGATCGTGACGGCCGGGGGCATCGACAGCCACATCCACTTCATCTGCCCGCAGCAGATCGAAGAGGCACTGATGAGCGGCGTGACCACGATGCTGGGCGGCGGCACCGGCCCGGCCACCGGCACCTTTGCCACCACCTGCACGCCGGGCCCGGCCAACATCGCGCGCATGCTGCAGTCGGCCGATGCCTTCCCGATGAACATCGGCTTCTTCGGCAAGGGCAACGCCAGCCAGCCGGCTGCGCTGCGCCAGCAGATCGATGCCGGCGTCATCGGCTTGAAACTGCACGAGGACTGGGGCACGACCCCGGCTGCCATCGACTGCTGCCTGACCGTGGCCGAAGAAACCGACACGCAGGTCGCGATCCACACCGACACGCTGAACGAAAGCGGTTTCGTCGAGGACACGATCGCCGCGTTCAAGGGCCGAACGATCCACACCTTCCACACCGAAGGCGCTGGCGGCGGCCACGCGCCGGACATCCTGAAGGTGGTCGGCGAGGCCAACGTGCTGCCGAGTTCGACCAACCCGACGCGTCCGTACACGATCAACACGATCGACGAACACCTCGACATGCTGATGGTGTGCCACCACCTCGATGCGTCGATCGCCGAGGATCTGGCCTTTGCCGAGAGCCGCATCCGCCGCGAGACCATCGCCGCGGAGGACTTGCTGCATGACCTCGGCGCGATCAGCATGTTCAGCAGCGACTCGCAGGCGATGGGGCGCGTCGGCGAGGTGGTGCTGCGCTGCTGGCAGACGGCGCACAAGATGAAGCTGCAGCGCGGCAGCCTGCCGGGCGACAACGACAGAAGTGACAACACCCGTGCCAAGCGCTACATCGCGAAGTACACGATCAACCCGGCGATCGCCCACGGCATCAGCCACGAAGTGGGCAGCATCGAGGTCGGCAAGTGGGCTGATCTCGTGCTGTGGAAGGCGGCCTTCTTCGGTGTCAAGCCTTCACTGATCCTGAAAGGCGG
This sequence comes from Burkholderiales bacterium, assembly GCA_947474755.1. Classification (GTDB taxonomy): domain Bacteria; phylum Pseudomonadota; class Gammaproteobacteria; order Burkholderiales; family Burkholderiaceae_C; genus PBB1. The sequence continues at coordinate 19,533 of CANJJE010000003.1, forward strand.
CTTCATTGCCGCGGCCGCCATGGGCGATCCGAACGCCAGCATCCCGACGCCGCAGCCGGTGCACTACCGGCCGATGTTCGGCGCCTACGGCGGCGCACTGCACCAGGGATCACTCACCTTCCTGAGCCAATCCGCCATCGATGGCGGCGTGCAGGATGTGCTGGGTCTGCACAAGCGCATCGCGATGGTGAAAAACTGCCGCACGGTGCAAAAGCGGCACATGGTGCACAACCACTACGCACCGAAGATGGAGGTCGATGCGCAGACCTACCACGTACGCGCAGACGGCGTGCTGCTGACCTGCGAGCCGGCCTCGGTACTGCCGATGGCGCAGCGGTACTTTCTGTTCTGATTCCTCTCGCGCATAAGTGGCGCGAGAGCGCTCTGGCAGCCACCGAAGCGGTCGTGGGATTTGAGTTCCGCCGCACGCGACAACGGTGCCGGCTGTCGAGGGCGTGGGGTGACCGGCGCAGCGAAGTAAAGGAGGAGGGCCAGAACGGCGTTACCCGAAGCGTTTGTGAAGTGATCCGGCCCGGAGGACATGAGCGGAGTCGGTCACCCCACGTCCTCGACAGCTCCACACGAAAGTCTGCACGCCGACGGACTCGAATCAAAAGATCAAGCCACCGCCGGAAACGCGATCAGGTGGTCCATGTCGAGGCGGATGCCGATGGCTTCGCCGATGCGGTGGTTGTGGTGCGAGGGCACCATCGACAGCACGCGCATGCCGCTGGCGAGTTCGAGCGTGTAGAGGATCTGCGCGCCCCTGAACGCCTTGTGCCGCACGATGGCCTGCACAGGGCTGGTGTCATCGTGCACCACGTCGTCCGGGCGAAGCAGCACATCGACATGGCTGCCAGCGGGGCACGGCCTGCCATCGGGCGCATAACGGATGGTCTCGGTGGCTGACACCGAGCCGATCTCGATCGCGAGCTGCCGCTCGGCCACCACGGTGCCGCGCACGAACACGCCCTGGCCGATGAAGTCCGCGACGAATCGACTGGCCGGGCGGTGATACAGGTTGTAGGCGGTGTCGATCTGCTGGATGCGTCCGTCGGACATCACCGCGACCTCGTCGGCCATCGCGAACGCCTCGTTCTGATCGTGGGTGACGAACACCGCGGTAGTGTTTGTCGCCTTCAGGATGTCGCGCACTTCGGCGGCGAGTTGTTCGCGCAAATCGACGTCCAGGTTCGAGAAGGGCTCGTCCATCAGCAACAGACGCGGCTGCGGCGCCAGCGCACGGGCGAGCGCCACACGTTGCTGCTGTCCGCCGGACAGCTCGTGAGGGAAGCGCTGCGCCTGGGACCGCAAGCCGACCATGTCGAGCAGCCGCTGCACGCGAGCCTGGTCATCGGCGCTGCCGCGCGTTCCGAAAGCGACATTGCGCTCGACGCTCAAGTGCGGGAACAGCGCATAGTCCTGAAACACCATGCCGATGCGGCGCTGCTCGGGAGGCAGGTGGCGGCCCGGACCGCTGACCTGCTCGCCCGCGATGCGGATGTCACCGCCGGACAAGGGCTCAAAGCCACCGATGCAGCGCAGCACGGTTGTCTTGCCGCAGCCCGAGGGCCCGAGCAGGCAGCAGATGCTGCCGATGGACAGCGTCAGGTTCAGCCCATCCACCGTGACACGCGCACCGTACGCATGGCGCACGGCGTTCAGGATCAGGACAGGGATGGAATTCGGGGTGGTCATGGTTGAGGCCGAGATCACGGGGATGCGACGCAGTGTCTCCGATGCGCGCAAGGGCCATGGTCAATCACGCTGAACGGTCGAGACCGGTCTGCCATGGGCATCATCGAGGGCAGGCAATACCCTGCGCGAGCCGTACACTGCCTGCGAATCAATCGCGTTCACTATGCCGTGCGATGATATCCCTCGCATGACTGCCACCCTGTCCTCCCCTGCGTCGTCGACCCCCGTGGCCGGTCGGCAACAGGCCGGATGGCTGAGCTTGGCCACGGCGGTGGTGGCACTGCTTGTCGCGCTACCGATCATTTCGGTGGCCACGAACGTGTTCTCGACGGGCACCTCCGGCACCTGGTCGCACCTGGCATCCACGGTGCTGCCGGAGTACATCGGCACAACGCTGTGGCTGTGCCTCGGGGTCGGCAGCCTGGCTGCGCTGGTCGGCGTCGGCACGGCCTGGCTGGTCACGCATTTCGATTTCCCGCTGCGCAGCAGCTTCGAGTGGGCGCTCGTGCTGCCACTGGCAATGCCAGCCTATGTGATGGCCTATGCCTACACCGATCTGCTGCAGTTTGCCGGCCCGCTGCAGAGCTGGCTGCGCGCGACGATGGGCTGGACGCGCGCCGATTACTGGTTTCCCGACGTGCGCACGCTGGGCGGGGCGGTGGTGATGTTCACCTTCGTGCTGTACCCGTATGTGTTCATGCTCGCGCGTACGGCCTTCATGGAACGCGGCGCAGCGGTCATCGAGGCCGGGCGCTCGTTGGGGCTGTCGCCTCGGCAAAGCTTCATGCGCGTGTCGCTGCCGATGGCTCGGCCCGCCGTGGCGGCGGGCGTGGCGCTGGTGCTGATGGAAACGCTTGCCGACTACGGCACGGTTTCCTACTTCGCGGTGCAGACCTTCACCACCGGCATCTACCGCGCCTGGTTCTCGCTGGGCGACCGGGTGGCTGCCGCGCAATTGGCAATGTGTCTGCTCGGCTTCGTCGTCCTGCTGCTGGCACTGGAGCGGCAGTCACGCGGCGGAGCCCGCTTCCACGGCAGTGGGCTGCGTCGCCAGCCCTCCCGCGGCGCACCGCTGACCGGGTTGCGGGCCTCGGTGGCGATCACGCTGTGCGTGCTGCCGATCCTCATCGGCTTCCTGCTACCCGCTGGCGTGCTGCTGCACCTGGCCATGACGGAGGGAGATACGCAGTTCGGCACCCGCTTCCTGACCCTCGCCAGCAACAGCGTCGTGGTGTCCGGCCTGACCGCCCTGCTCGCGGTGGCGCTCGCACTGCTGGTCGCCTACGCCCGACGACTCGAACCGTCGCCGCTGACCCGCTCGGCGCACTGGGCGGTGGGCCTGGGCTATGCGCTGCCGGGGTCGGTGATCGCCGTCGGCGTGCTGATTCCAATGGCTCGGATGGACAACGCGCTGGCCCAGTGGCTGCAAGCCAGCTTCGGCTGGCAAACAGGGCTGCTGTTTACCGGGACCATCGCCGCGCTGGTGTTCGCCTGCCTCGTGCGCTTCATGACCACCGCACTGCAGACCGTCGATTCATCCCTGTACCGCGTCACGCCTCACATGGATGACGCTGCACGCAGCCTCGGCCTGACGCCAGCCCGCACGCTGCGTCGCGTGCACCTGCCGCTGCTGCGGCGCGGCCTGCTGACTGCCGGGCTGCTGGTCTTCATCGACGTGATGAAGGAACTGCCCGCCACGCTGGTCATGCGCCCGTTCAACTTCGATACGCTGGCCACTCAGGCCTACACACTGGCGTCTGACGAGAGACTGGCCGAAGCGTCGACGGCCACGATCGCCATCGTGGCCGTCGGCCTGCTGCCGTTGATCGTGCTGTGCCGGCAGATCGCGAGCGAGCGGCGACAGCTGGCGCCGAATTGACCCCCCGATGCACAGCAAGAGGCTCAGCGCCAGCCCGCGCGGTCGTAGATGCGCTGTGCCTGAGCGGCGTTGGCGGCGAGTTGCCCGATTGGCAGCGTGTCCGGCTTGAAGGATCCCAGCGCCTCGAGCGCCGGGTTCTTGACCTGCGCGGTCTTGACGACCGGCCACTCGTTGTTGCCGTCGGCGAAGTAGGCCTGAGCTGAGTCACTGGTCAGGTACTCGAGGAACTTCAGCGCCGAGGCCCGGTTTGGCGCGTACCGGGTGATGCCCGCACCCGATACATTGATGTGCGCACCCCAGGTCTTCTGGTTCGGCCAGACGACTCCCAATGCCCGCACGACCTGCTGGTCTTCCAGCTTGGTCGAACGCATCAGACGGGCGAGGTAATAGCTGTTCGAGATCGCCACACCGCATTCACCCGCGGCAACGGCCTTCAACTGGTCGGTGTCGCCGCCCTTGGGCGCCCTGGCAAAATTTGCGACCAGGCCTCGCACCCACTCTTCGGTCTTCGCCTCGCCCTCGTGCGACAGCATGGCCGCGCCCAGCGACAGGTTGTAGGGGTGTGCGCCGGACCGCACACAGACCTGATTCTTCAACCGCGGTAGCGCCAGGTCTTCGTAGGTCTGCACCCACTCGGGGTTGACCGTGGCCTTGGCATAGACGATGACCCGTGCGCGCGTCGAGAACGCAGCCCAGTTCGGCGTTCGCAGCGCCGCTGGAATGCGCGCCTCGATCAGCGCCGACTTCAGCGGCTGGAACAGTCCGGCCTTGTCCGCGATTTCCAGGCGCGAGGCGTCGACCGTGATCAGCAGGTCGGCCGGACTGCTGGCGCCTTCGTTCTTGAGGCGCTCGAGCAGTTCTTCTTCCTTGCCATCGAGCCGGTTGATCTTGATGCCGGTCTGCCTCGTGAAGTCGGTGTACAGCGCCTCGTCGGTCTGGTAATGGCGCGCCGAGTAGATGTTGAGCTCGCCCTGCGCGTGCGCCAGTGGAGTGGCCAGCAAGGCAAACAGCGCGCCAGCGGCAACGGTGCCGGCATCAAGGATGGATTTCAGACGAATCATGGACGGGCCTCGGTATGTCAGTCGCGGAAACTGAGAATCAGACAGCAGAAACAGAACTGTATACGAAACCATTCTCATTAACATTCCGTGTATGCGCGTGACTGTTGGTGGTTCGACGCCACTCCCGGCGCTGATATCTTTCTTGCTGCGGTCCGCACTCATGCCAGACTCTTGGCCTTCTCAACTGCTCCAACTGCGCCGCAGGCGCTCACCGACATGTCCACCCTGCTGACCATCAACAAGCTCATCACCCAGGGGCGCGGACTGAGCCGCGTGCTGCTGGCCCGTGCCGCCACGGTCTCCCTCGACTGGGACGTGCGCCAGAAGAGCCGCTTCGATGCCACCGACTCGCAAGGGCGCGCGCTCGGCGTGTTCCTGCCGCGTGGTGCGGTGGTGCGCGGCGGCGATGTGCTGGTCGCCGAAGACGGTTCCCTGATCGCGGTCCAGGCAGCGCCACAGCCGGTGCTGGTGGTCACCCCCTGCAAGGAGCACGGCTCGAGTTTCGACCTGGTGCGCGCGGCCTATCACCTGGGCAACCGCCATGTGCCACTGGAGTTGAAGCCCGACCACCTGAAGCTCGAACCCGACCATGTGCTGGCCGACCTGTTGCGCCAGATGCACTTGACCGTGACCGAAGCGCAGGCATCGTTCGAACCGGAAAGCGGTGCATACGCACCGGGCGCGACCGCCGGTGGGCACGATCATGGCCACGCACATGACCACGGACACGACCACGGTCATGCGCATACGCATGCGCCATCGCCCCCCCCCGCGCCGAAGACCATTCCGATCCAGGGTGCCGCCGCGCCCCACGTGCACGGCCCGGGTTGCAAACACGACCACTGATGGGCACACCTCGGCTGCGGCCAGCGATTCGATCGACTGGGCGCCGTGAACATCGGCGGCCTTCGTCGCCGGCGCCGAACCTGACGCCAGCATCGCTGCTGCAACTGATCTGGCTGGCATCGCCAGCACTGCCAGTCGGAGGGTTCAGCTATTCGGAGGTGCTCGAAGCTGCAGTGGATGCGGGTCTGGCCACGGGTGAAACCGAAGCCTGCCACTGGCTGCTCGACCAGTTGCGCCTGGGACTGTCGCGCGGCGATCTGGCCTTGGTCGCGCGGGCCCACAGCGCCTGGCGGCGCGGCGACGCCGCCGAAGCCGCCGCGCTCAACACCTGGGTGGTGACCACGCGGGAAAGCCACGAACTGCGCCAGCAGACTGAACAGATGGGCCGCTCGCTGGTCGAATGGATGAAGAACCGGCCGCTCGACGCGCGCCATGCCGATCAGCTCCAGCTACTGGCGTTGCTGCGCCCCGCGCCAACCTGGCCAGTGGCCTTCGCGCTCGCCGGGTTGCAGGCGGGTGCGCCATGCCGCGACACGCTGCTGTGCTTCGCGTTCGGCTGGGCCGAGAACATGGTGCAGGCGGCGCTGAAATCGGTGCCGCTCGGGCAGGCAGCGGGGCAACGTATCCTGAGCGCGCTGGCAGACGCGATTCCAGACGCCGTCGATTTTGCGATCCAGCTCGGCGACGCCGAACGCCAGGTCTGCACGCCGATGCTCGCCATCTTGTCCGCGCAGCACGAAACCCAGTACTCGCGGTTGTTCAGGTCCTGAACTTGCTGTAGACCCACCTCCCTCAAGGCCATCCCCATCATGACCGCACTGCACACCATAGCCCGACGCACCAAGAAACTGCCCCCGCTGCGTGTCGGCGTCGGCGGACCAGTCGGTTCGGGCAAGACGACGCTGGTCGAGATGCTGTGCAAGACGATGCGTGAGCGCTACGACCTCGTGGTCGTGACCAATGACATCTACACCAAGGAAGACCAGCGCCTGCTGACCGTGGCCGGTGCCTTGTCAGCCGACCGGATCATGGGTGTGGAAACCGGTGGCTGTCCGCACACCGCGATCCGCGAGGACGCATCGATCAACCTCGAAGCGGTCGACCGCATGCTGGAGAAATTCCCCGACGCGGACATTGTGTTCATCGAGTCCGGGGGCGACAACCTGGCCGCGACCTTCAGCCCCGAACTCAGCGACCTGACGATCTACGTGATAGACGTGGCCGCCGGCGAGAAGATTCCGCGCAAGGGCGGCCCGGGCATCACGAAGAGCGACCTGTTCGTCATCAACAAGATCGACCTCGCACCTTATGTTGGCGCCGACCTCGACATCATGAAGACCGACACCACCCGCATGCGCACCGGCGCGCAAGGCCTGCGCCCCTTTGTCATGAGCAACCTGAAAACCCGCCAGGGCCTGGACGATGTGGTCAGCTTCATCGAGCGCAAGGGCATGCTGACCGGTGAATTGGTCTGATGCCGGCTTATGCGGAGGAATTCACCCTCCGACTGCTTCGGCAGATGCTGCAGCGCGGTGACAGGTCTTCGAGTGGAGCGCAGTGAAGCAGGAGTCAGTCGCTTTCAAGAAAGCGCCGGCTGATCGGCTGAAACGCCGCATCCAGGTCATAGACGATCGGTACGCCGTTCGGAATCTCCAGGCCGACGATGTCGCTGTCGGAAATGCCGTCGAGGTGCTTCATCAGTGCGCGGATGCTGTTGCCGTGTGCGACGATGATCACCCGCTTGCCAGCCGCGATCGAGGGCACGATGGTGTCGTTCCAGTAGGGCAGTACCCGCGCCACCGTGTCTTTCAGGCATTCGGTCAGCGGCACCTCGCCGGGCTGCAATCCAGCGTAACGCAGATCGCCGCGCTCACAGCGCGGATCGCTCGGCTCCAGCGCGGGTGGCGGCGTGTCGTAGCTGCGGCGCCACTGCAACACCTGCGCGTCGCCGTACTTCGCTGCGGTATCGGCCTTGTTGAGCCCTTCCAGCGCGCCGTAATGACGCTCGTTCAGCCGCCACGAATGCACCACCGGTAACCAGGTGCGATCGAGTTGGTCAAGCGTGTGCCACAGAGTCCACACCGCGCGCTTCAGGACCGAGGTGTAAGCGATGTCGAAATCGAAACCCGATGCCTTGAGTCGGCGGCCGGCAGTTCGCGCCTGCTCGACACCGAGAGGCGTCAGATCGACATCGACCCAGCCAGTAAACCGGTTGTCGAGGTTCCAGGTGGATTGCCCATGGCGGATCAGCACGAGTTGGGTCATGGCAGGTCGATGGGATTGCGGTCGGAGAAAGGGAATGAGCCAGGCTCGGGAAAACCCCGAAATTCTATAATCGCGCGCTTTCGAATGACCCTACCCTGACCGGACCGCCTTGTGACCTTCTTTATCAACAACTGGTTTTTGTTCGCCACCGCTCTGGTCTCAGGCGGTCTGCTGGCATGGCCGCTGCTGTCGCGCGGCAGGACCGCGGGGGGCATCAGCCCGGCCGAAGCCGTCAACCTGATCAACCGCGAACGCGGTGTTCTGATCGACGTCAGCGAGCCGGCCGAGTACGTTGCCGGACATGCAGGCGGGGCCAAGAATGTACCGTTCGGCACGCTGGAGACAGCCGCCGACCTGCCGAAGAACAAGGCCGTTCCCCTGCTGCTGATGTGCCCGACCGGGGCACGCGCGAATCGCGGTGCCGCCATTCTGCGCAAGCGCGGCTATGAAAAGGCCAGAGCGATTGTCGGCGGCGTCGCCGCCTGGCGCGAGGCGAACCTGCCCATCGAGCGCTCCGCTTGACGATCACCCCCAGACCATGTCGCCAATCTGTCCATGACCCAGCACCCTCCCATCATCATGTACACCACCGAGGTGTGCCCGTACTGTCTGCGCGCCAAGGCGCTGCTGAAAGCACGGGGCGTGACCGCGATCGACGAAGTGCGAGTGGACCGTGATCCCGCTGCGCGCGCCACGATGATCGAGCGCACCGGGCGGCGCACTGTGCCGCAAATCTTCATCGATGGCGCTCACATCGGCGGCTGCGACGATCTGATCGCGCTTGATCAGCGCGGTGCGCTGTTGCCCTTGCTGCAGCAGCAGCCCGCACAAGGCTGACACCGAACGGCGAGCGAGCGCTTCGGTTCCTGGGCGAAAGGCGGTCACAACGCATCCGCCATAATCCGCTCCCCATGCGGCCGCCTGGTCGCCGCTCCACAACCCACCTAGAGATTGCCATGGCAGACGAAGACACTTCCCCGATGTTCCAGATCCAGCGCATCTACCTGAAGGATTTGTCGCTGGAACAGCCCAATTCGCCGGCAATCTTCCTCGAGCAGCAGCAACCGCAGGTCGACATCAACCTCGGCGTTGGCGCCGAGACCATCGGCAAGGACAACTATGAAGTCTCGGTGCGCGTGACAGTGACCGCCAAGGTGGGTGAGAAGACACTCTTCCTGCTGGAAGCCAAGCAGGCCGGCATCTTCGAAATACGCAACATCCCGCAGGATCAGTTGCAGCCGATCATCAGCATCGCCTGCCCGGGCATCGTCTTCCCATATTTGCGCGCCATCGTCTCCGACATCTGCACCCGCGCCGGCTTCCCGCCAGTGACGCTGGCAGAAATCAACTTCCAGGCGATGTACGAAAGCCAGATGGCTGCCGCCGCCGAAGCGGCCGCCAATGGTGCCAGTGGCAGCACGCTGGTCAACTGAGCGTCAGGTCTATCCGGGACCGCTGAGCGCCGGTCAGTGAAACTGAGCGTGCTGGGTGCCGGTGCCTGGGGCACCGCGCTGGCGATCAGTGCCAGTTCGCGCAATCCCACGCTGCTGTGGGCGCGTGATGTGCAGCAAGTGGCGGCGATGCGCTTGCAGCGGTGCAACGCGCGCTATCTGGAAACGGCCGCTTTCCCAGCGGGGCTTGAGGTCACCGACGATTTCGATGGGGCCGTTGCACACGCTCGCGACGGGTTGCTGATCGTCGCCACGCCAATGTCGGGGCTCGCCAGTGTGTTGCGCGCCTTGCCGACCGATCCGCGGGCCCCAGGTCTGTTCTGGCTCTGCAAGGGCTTTCAGGAGGGTACGGGTTTGCTGGGCCATGAACTGGCGCAGCAGGTCTGGCCGACCGGGCGCGTTGGCGTCCTGTCGGGCCCCAGCTTTGCGCAAGAGGTGGCCGCAGGCCAGCCGACCGCGCTGGTCGCCGCCAGTCACGATGCCTCACTTTGCGAGCAGGCCGTTTCTGCACTGCATAGCGACAACCTGCGCATCTACACCACTGACGATCCGATCGGCGTCGAGGTCGGCGGCGCGGTCAAGAACGTGATGGCCATTGCTACCGGGCTGGCCGACGGGCTGCGACTCGGCTTCAACGCGCGCGCGGCGTTGATCACCCGCGGACTGGCCGAAATGGTGCGCCTGGGCGTGGCCCTGGGCGCCCGCGCCGACACATTCATGGGCTTGAGCGGGCTGGGCGATCTGGTATTGACCGCCACTGGCGATATGTCGCGCAACCGCACGGTCGGGCTGCTGCTGGCGCAAGGGCAGCCGCTGGCACAGATCGTCGGTGAGCTCGGCCATGTGGCCGAGGGCGTGCTCAGTGCTCCCACCGTGCTCAAGCGCGCCCAGGCGCTGGGGGTTGAGATGCCAATCACTTGCGCCGTGGTGGCGGTACTGGAAGGGCGCGCCACGCCGCGCGAGGGCGTCGAGCACTTGATGGGTCGCGGTCCACGCACCGAGCGTTGAGGGCTCTGTTCAAGCACCGCCAGCGTAGCCGTTCTGGCGCCACGCTTCAAACACTGCCACTGCCACCGCGTTGCTCAGGTTCAGGCTGCGCTGACCTGGCAGCAGCGGCAGCCTGACCCGCTGGTCTTCGGCAAAGGCGTTTCGAAGCTCGGCAGGCAAGCCAGCGGTTTCCGAGCCGAATACCAGCCAGTCGCCGGCTCGCCAGCCGATGGCGGTGAGAGTCTGTTGACCGCGCGTCGTGAAGGCGAAACAGCGGGAAAGATCGGGCCGCATGGTCGCAACGAACTGATTCCAGGAGGCATGGCGCTCAACCCGCGCATACTCGTGATAGTCGAGGCCGGCGCGTTGCAGTAGCTTGTCATCCATCGAGAAGCCCAGCGGCTCGATCAGGTGCAATGCGCAGCCGGTGTTGGCGGCCAGCCGGATCACGTTGCCCGTGTTCGGTGGGATCTCGGGGTGCACCAGGACGATGTTGAACATCGTCAATGCTCCGGCGGCGGTGTGCGCGCCACCACCCACACCTGCACCGACTGTGCGCCCGCGACGAGCAGCGCACGACTCAGCTCATCGGCGGTGGCCTGTGTCGTCATCACGTCGTCGATCAGGGCGATCCTGCGACCGATCAGCTCGGCGCGCCGCGTGGGTTCGATTGCGAACGCGCCGCGCACGTTGGCAAGGCGTCGTTCGCGCGGCAGCGACAGCTGGTGCGGCGTCTCGCGGATGCGCAGAAGCATCGAGGCGTCGGTTCGGCAGCCGAGTCGCCGAGAGCAGAGGCGCGCCAGTACCCACGACTGGTTGTAGCCTCGTTCGCGCAATCGCTGCGCGCCCAGCGGCACTGGCAGCAGCCAGTCTGGCGTATCGGCCGCATGGCGCTGGTGCGCAGCCATCAGCAGGTCGCAAAGTGCTCCACCGAGGTCGAGCCCGTCGCGGTACTTGAAATCGCCGATCAGCCGGTCCCAGGGATGGCTGTAATCGACAGCGGCGATGGCGCTTTCGAAACTGGGCGGTGAGCGTACGCACCGACCGCACAGCGCGATGCCAGCCACCACCCGGGCGGCGCAGCGCCGACAACGATCGACGGGGTCGGCGAAGCGCTTCGCGCACCTCCCGCAAATGCGACCGGCGCCCCAGCCATGGCACACCGCGCATTGGCTGGGCCAGCGATGCCACGGCGCGGAGCGCGCCACGCGAGGTATTTCGGTTTGTACGATCACCTCCTCAATATACTGGGCTGATGGCAGGCAGTAGTGACGCGACGCGGAGATCGATCGATGAAGGGGCGGTCGCGGCCGTGCAGCGGCGCCTGGCGCGGCAGACAGCTCCGCCATGGTTGCACGCCGAAGTCGCTGGTCGCATGGCCGAGCGCCTCCTGCTGTTCAAGACGCCGCCGCGCTGCATCGTCGACTGGTGGTCTTTTCTTGGTGCAAGCGCACAAAAGTTGACGACGACCTTCCCCGAAGCTGCATTGATCGCTGTCGAGCCCTGCGACATCCTGGTCCAACGCAGTCGCCTGTCGCTGCGATTGCCATGGTGGAACCCCCGGCGCTGGACGGCCCTCGCTCCCGATGTGATGCTGGAGTCGGCAATGCCGTCTTGCGACGCGCAACTGGTTTGGGCCAACATGGTGCTGCACGGTGTCACCGACCTGCCGGCGCTGATGCGGCGCTGGCACCGCATGCTGTCACCCGGCGGCTTCGCTATGTTTTCGTGCCTGGGGCCGGACACCGTGCGCGAGCTGACTTCGGTGTATTCACATCTGCAGTGGCCCGCGCCGACGATCGGATTCGTCGACATGCACGACCTCGGCGACATGCTGGTGCATGCAGGCTATGCGGATCCTGTGATGGACCAGGAGCGCCTGACTGTGCACTGGGACAGCGCACCGGCACTTTGCAGGGATCTGCGGCTGCTAGGTGGCAATGTGTCGCCTGATCGACACTCGGGTTTGCGCACGCCGCGTTGGCAGACTGCCTTGCAAACGGTGCTGGAGCCCCTGCGCGACACGAGTGGCCGATTTGCTCTGACGTTCGAGATCGTGTATGGCCATGCTTTCAAGGCCGAGACGATTGCGTCAGCACCTGCCGAAACCCAGGTTCCGCTGGGAGAAATGCGACGACTTTTGCACTCTGCACGAAAGACCGCTTTTTGAGTGGAAGCCCTGGGGTCGTATAAACTCGCCTCCGCTCGCAATGCAGGTAACTGCCATGTGCGTGTATCGCTTGAGCGGGCATCTTCCCGCATCGCCGAGCTTGCCTCGCCCCAGTAGCTGAGTTGTTGCTTCGAGATGTCCACCTGCTCTTACGGCCACCCTACAGTTGCGCCCACGTTGCCGGCAGTGTGGCGCTTCGGGAGAGAAACCGACCCATCGGTGAGCGAGTGGTCGGTGGAGTGGCTTCTGAAGCGCAATTGTTCGATGGCTCCGAAGCAGCTGTTCGCCATATTCGGCGCGCTCTGCGCAGTGTCGCTGACGATTGCAGCGTATTTCTGGTGGCAGGGTGCCACCATCATCATGGCGTTTGCCTCGGTGGAATTGGTCGCGGTAGGTACCGCTTTGCTCGTCTACTCGCGGCACGCTACGGACCAGGAAAACATCGCCCTGCGCAAGGGTAGGCTGACGGTCGCCCACACATCTGGCAACACGATCGAGACAGCCGAATTCGCGCCCGAATGGGTCAGCGTCGAGCCCGTGACCGGTGATGAGTCTCTGATCGAGGTCTCAGGTCAGGGACGGCGGATTGAAGTCGGGCGCTTTGTTCGCCCGGAGTTGAGGCGGCAATTGGCCAACGAGCTGCGGCATGCGGTTCGGCTGGCGCGGCTGCGGCCGCAAGGTTCTCTGCCATCGGCAGAGCTTTGACAATACGAGCAGTGATGATGAACACGATGAAAACAATTTCCACAAAGGTCTCTCAGGCGATGCTGGGCACGAGCTTGTGGGTGGTCTCGACGCTGGCCGCAGCGACCAACGATCTGCCGGGCGGCCCGGCAGTCAATCAGCTCGATCTGCACCCGGCAGTGACGAAGATTGCCGAAGACCAACGCTATCTTCATTACCTGATGATGGTCATCTGCCTGGTCATTTTCGTCGCCGTGTTCGGCGTGATGTTCTATTCGATCTTTGTGCATCGCAAGTCGAAGGGCGCCAAGTCCGCCAACTTCCACGAGAGCACCGCGGTCGAGATTGCCTGGACGGTTGTGCCGTTCATCATCGTCATCGGCATGGCCTTGCCAGCCACCAAGGTGGTCGTCGCGATGAAGGACACCAGTTCGGCCGATTTGACGATCAAGGCCACGGGCATGCAATGGAAGTGGGGCTACGACTATTTGAATGGCGAAGGCGCTGGTATCGGTTTCGTCTCGACGCTGGACGCTGCACAGCGGCAGATGTCCGACTCGGGCAGCCCCTCTGGTGATAACTATTTGTTGAAGGTCGATCATCCGCTGGTGGTGCCGGTCGACAAGAAGATCCGCATCATTACCACCGCCAACGACGTCATTCACGCCTTCGCGGTGCCCTCTTTCGGGATCAAGCAGGACGCCATTCCCGGATTCGTGCGTGACACCTGGTTTCGCGCTGAAAAGATCGGCGATTACTACGGGCAGTGCCAGGAACTGTGCGGCAAGGAGCACGCCTACATGCCGATCCATGTGAAGGTAGTGTCTGCTGCCGATTACACGAAATGGGTCGAAGGCCAGCGCACTGAAATGTCGGCGAAAGCTGACGACCCGAACAAAGTCTGGGAGCCAGCCGATCTGATCGCCCGCGGCGAGAAGGTCTACAACGGCAACTGCGCCGTCTGCCACGGGGCCAGCGGCAAGGCTGCTGGCGCCATCAAGGCTCTCGACGGCGCTGCGGTGGTGCTGGATGAAGACAAGACCAAGCAGATCGCGGTGCTGCTGAACGGGCAGAACAATGGCGCAATGCCAGCCTGGAAGCAACTCTCCGATACCGAGATTGCCGCCGTGATCACCTACACCAAGAACACTTGGTCGAACAAGACCGGGCAAGCCGTGCAGCCAGCCGAAGTAGTTGCCGCGCGCAAGTAATCGTTTCCAGACACACGATCAGCAGTTTCAGAAGGACCTTCCATGAGTGCAGTACTTGACCACCACGGTGACCACGGTCACGATCATGCTCACGGTGCGCCACACGGTTGGCGCCGCTGGCTGTACGCCACGAACCACAAGGACATCGGCACGATGTACCTGTTGTTCTCGTTTGCCATGCTGATCGTGGGCGGCATCATGGCGATGATCATCCGTCTGGAACTGTTCCAGCCCGGCCTGCAATTCGTCAACCCGGAGCTGTTCAACCAGCTGACCACGATGCATGGCCTGATCATGGTTTTCGGCGCGATCATGCCGGCCTTCGTCGGCTTCGCCAACTGGATGATTCCGCTTCAGATCGGCGCGCCCGACATGGCATTCGCCCGGATGAACAACCTCAGCTTCTGGCTGTTGATTCCTGCCGCGCTCACACTGGTCGGCTCGTTTTTCATGCCCGGTGGGGCACCGGCAGCCGGCTGGACGCTCTACGCGCCGCTGACGCTCCAGATGGGCCCGTCGATGGACGCTGGCATCTTCGCGATGCACATCCTCGGCGCGAGCTCGATCATGGGCTCGATCAACATCGTCGTCACCATCCTGAACATGCGTGCTCCAGGCATGACGCTGATGAAGATGCCGCTGTTCGTCTGGACCTGGCTGATCACTGCCTACCTGCTGATCGCGGTGATGCCGGTGCTCGCGGGTGCGATCACGATGACGCTGACCGACCGCCACTTCGGCACCAGCTTCTTCAACCCTGCTGGCGGCGGTGACCCGGTGATGTACCAGCACATCTTCTGGTTCTTCGGCCATCCGGAGGTCTACATCATGATCTTGCCGGCCTTCGGCATCATCAGCGCCATCATCCCGGCCTTCGCCCGCAAGCGTCTGTTCGGCTACACCTCGATGGTTTATGCCACGGCTTCGATCGCGATCCTGTCCTTCATGGTCTGGGCGCACCACATGTTCACGACCGGCATGCCGGTAACGGGCCAGTTGTTCTTCATGTACGCGACGATGCTGATCGCGGTACCCACGGGCGTGAAGATCTTCAACTGGATCGCCACGATGTGGCGCGGTTCGATGACCTTCGAGACGCCGATGCTGTTTGCGGTCGGCTTCATCTTCGTGTTCACGATGGGCGGCTTCACCGGCCTGATCCTGTCGGTGGCACCGGTCGACATCCAGATGCAGGACACGTACTACGTGGTGGCGCACTTCCACTACGTGCTGGTGGCCGGCTCGCTCTACGCGATGTTCGCAGGCGTCTACTACTGGGGTCCGAAGTGGACCGGCGTGATGTACAGCGAGACCCGCGGCAAGATTCACTTCTGGGGCTCGTTGATCTTCTTCAACATCACCTTCTTTCCGATGCACTTCCTGGGTCTGGCCGGCATGCCACGTCGCTACGCCGACTACCCGATGCAGTTCGCCGATTTCAATGCCCTTGCCTCCATTGGCGCCTTCGGCTTCGGGCTCATGCAGGTGTACTTCTTCTTCTTTGTGGTGCTGCCGATGATGCGCGGCAAGGGCGAGCCCGCACCGGCGAAGCCCTGGGAAGGTGCTGAAGGTCTGGAATGGGAGGTGCCGTCACCCGCGCCATTCCACACCTTCGAAACCCCTCCGAAACTCAATGCATCTGCAACCAAGGTGATCGCCTGATCCGAATCGCGCCATGACCACGTCTGAGAAAAAGAAAAGCAACTTGCGGCTAGGGTTGATCCTGGCCTCGGTCGCGGTGGCGTTTTTGATCGGCTTCATGGCCAAGGCCGTCTTGTTCGGCCTCTGACCAATGAGTGATCAGCCCCGTCACAATTTGTCCGCAGCCGGCCTGCTGCGGAATGACAACGTTCGGATGCTTGGCAAGCTGCTCGTCGTCACGGCGCTGATGTTTGGCTTCGGCTATGCGCTGGTACCACTCTACAGGGCTGTCTGTATCGCACTCGGCATCAATGTGCTGACACTGTCGGACAAGGTGGTGTGGAGCCGTGATTCGTCATCGGGGACCAACTCGCAGGTGGACAAGAGCCGCACGATCACCGTCGAATTCGACGCGAATTCGCGTGGCATCTGGAAGTTCAAGCCTGCGGTCAGCAGCGTTCAGGTGCACCCTGGTGAACTGACCACGGTGATGTACGAGTTCACCAACACGCAGAACCGGACCATGGCTGCGCAGGCCATTCCGAGTTATGCACCGATGCAGTCGATGGCGCACTTCAACAAGTTGCAGTGCTTCTGCTTCAACGAGTACGTCATGAAGCCAGGCGAGACCAAGCAATGGCCGGTTGTATTCGTGATCGAACCCAAGTTGCCCAAGGACGTCACCACTATTACGCTGTCCTACACCTTCTTTGAAGTGGGTGGAAAGATTCCCGCTGCCCCAAGGGCGGCGCTTGATGACGGGCTTGCGGGAGGATCATGACGCCGGCCGATTCCAGCTTGAAAGCCGCCTCTCGGCGAAAACTGTCTTTCTTGCAGACGTTGCGCGCAGTGGCGTGGTCGTTTTTCGGTGTGCGAAAGGCGGCAGATCTTGAGAAAGATGTGAACCAACTGAATCCGATTCACGTGGTGATCGCCGGCGTGGTCGGGGCGCTGGTGCTGGTCGCTGTGCTGGCGACTCTGGTGAATTGGGTGTTGACAAGCGGCGTGGCCGCTTGAGATTTGGCGGAAGATCGCAGGCTGAAGTTTGCCGCGACGCTTCCATGAGAACGTAGAGATTCGGGATTCAGGAGAGATCATGTCGGCAGCGACCCCTACGGCCAGTGCACGCGGTGCGGCGCCCTATTACTTCATTCCGGAGCCATCACGGTTTCCGGTGCTGACGTCACTAGGCTTGTTTCTGGTGATCGTGGGCGCGGGGCAATGGGTCAACGGCGTCAGCTGGGGCAGCTATCTCACGCTGGCCGGACTTGCGGTCTGGGCGTTCGTCTTGCAGGGTTGGTTCCGCGCGGCGATCAGCGAAAGCGAAGGCGGTCTTTACAGCGACCGCATCGACGTCTCCTACCGCTGGAGCATGAGCTGGTTCATTTTTTCCGAGGTGATGTTTTTCGCTGCGTTTTTCGGTGCGCTCTACTGGGCTCGCCTGCATTCAGTACCCAACCTCGGCAGCCTGGAAAACGCCGTCTTGTGGCCCGACTTCAAGGCGGTCTGGCCAAGTGTTCAGGCCGGTTTCACCGCAGCGCCTGCCGGCACGGTTGATGCCTTCTCCACCATGGGCCCGTGGCCCCTGCCGACGATCAACACGGCGTTGTTGCTGACCTCGGGCGTGACCCTGACGATCGCCCACCACGCCTTGATTGCTGGTCATCGCGCCAGAACCATCGGTTTCATGTGGATCACGTTGCTGCTCGGATTCACCTTTATCGGTGTGCAGGCTTATGAGTATTACCACGCCTACACTGACCTGAACCTGAAGCTCACCAGCGGCGTTTACGGCTCGACCTTCTTCATGCTGACCGGCTTCCATGGCTTCCATGTGTTTGTCGGTGCATTGATGCTGCTGTTCATCACCCTGCGCTTGCACAAAGGGCACTTCACACCACAACGTCATTTCGGCTTCGAGGGCGCAGCCTGGTACTGGCACTTTGTCGACGTGGTCTGGTTGGGCCTGTATGTCGTGGTGTATTGGTTCTGAGGCGCTCAGCCGCCACAAGCAACAAAAAAGCCGCTCTCAGCGGCTTTTTTGTTATGCCTCACGAGGCTTGACGAATGGTGTCACCCTCGCGGAATGCCCGTCGGCTGGATCCAACCCATCAGGTAGCTGCCGATCAGGCACAGGAACAGAAGCACCGACAGCCCGACACGAAACGCAAGAGCGCGCATCATCGATCCGGACTTCGGTTTGCCATCGCGCCCATCCTGAACCATCGACACGCCTGCAAACACCAACGCCCCAATGATGCCAACGAACGCGATGCCGATGAGGTACTTCATGCGGTCTGATTATCGGTACACCCGCACCGCGTGGGGGGAGCAACAACACCTACGAGTTCTTCCGCCATGAAGTCGGATCGACCCAACCTGCGGGCGATCATCGTTCTGGCGGCGGCCGCGGTCGTCGTCGCTGGAACGGCCCGCCTCGGGGTATGGCAGCTGGATCGCGCCGCGCAGAAAGAGGCTCTGCAGCATTCACTTGACACCCGATCGCGTCTGCCGGCCGTCGAGGCAGCGATGCTGGCCGACACCGCCGAGGGCTCAGCCGAGCAGTACTACCGGCGAACGGTGGTGCGTGGTCATTGGGTCTCGCAGGCAACGGTGTTTCTCGACAACCGGCAGATGAATGCCCGTCAGGGCTTCTTCGTTGTCACGCCACTTCGGTTGAACGAGGTTGCTGGTGGGGTGGTGCTGGTGCAACGTGGCTGGGTGCCGCGTGATCTGCTCGATCGCACCAAGGTGCCCAGCCTGCCTGAAGAACCAGGTGAAGTCACCATCATCGGCCACATTGCCCCGCCGCCGGGCAGGCTGTACGAGTTTGCCGGTGCTGCGTCGGGCGTGATCCGTCAAAATCTGGACGTGGATGCTTTCGCGCAGGAGTTTTCGCTGCCGCTGAAGCCTTTGTCCATCGTCCAGGACGCCGAAGGCTCGCCGCCAGATGGTTTACTGCGGCAATGGCCCCGGCCGGATGTGGGCATCCAGCGGCACTACGGCTATGCGTTCCAGTGGTTTGCGCTTTGCGCCTTGATGACAGGTCTGTATGTCTGGTTCCAACTCGTCCGCC
The DNA here is from genome assembly GCA_947474755.1 of Burkholderiales bacterium. GTDB lineage: Bacteria > Pseudomonadota > Gammaproteobacteria > Burkholderiales > Burkholderiaceae_C > PBB1. The sequence goes on from CANJJE010000003.1 coordinate 38,502, forward strand.
CCCGCCTCCGCTCCCGGCGCTGATGCCGATCTGGCGTCACCGCTGAGCCTCACGGTTCACTCGATGCCGGCACCCGACTTGTCGCCTCGTCGCACGGCGTTGGGGCGGCTGAAGATGCTGATGGTGCTGGGGGTATGCGCTGCGCCAGTCATCGCTTCGTATTTCACCTACTTCGTGATCCGTCCAGAGGGCAGAACCAACTACAGCGAGTTCGTGACGCCGCCGCGCGAAATACCTGCCACCTTGCCGCTGCGTGACCTCGCGGGACAGCCGGTATCTGCACCCGGCCTGCATGGCCAATGGCTGGTGGTTGTCACCGCGGGCGGCGCCTGCGATGCGCGTTGCGAGTCGCACCTCGTGTTGCAGCGTCAACTGGTCGAGACCTTGGGCAGGGAGAAAGGTCGTGTCGACAAGCTCTGGTTGATCACGGATGACGCGACACCGACACCGGCGCTCCTGAAGGCCATCGGCGGGGCGCAGCCAGCCACGGTGCTACGCGCTCCTGCGGCCGAACTGTCGCAGTGGTTGAGCCCGGCCCAGGGACATCAGCTCGATGAGCATCTGTATGTCGTCGATCCGATGGGACAGTGGATGATGCGCACGCCGGTCGAACCAGACCCGGCCAAGCTCAAGCGCGATCTTGAAAAGCTGTTGAGGGCATCGTCCTCCTGGGACCAGCCCGGCCGATGACCACGCGCCGAGCACTCTGCTGAATGGCCGCCGTGGACGTTCCTGCCTACGATCTGGGACCGCTGCCGACCGTGGTGCTGATCGGCGCAATCGTGGCCATGGTGCCGCTGATCTGGGTCGTCTGGCGTCATCGGCGAAGCGACCCGGCGGTGCGCCGTCGCGCGCTGACGATGCTGACTCTGTTCCTCACCTTCGATCTGGTGCTCTTTGGCGCCTTCACCCGGCTCAGCGATTCGGGGCTGGGTTGTCCCGACTGGCCGGGCTGCTACGGCAGCGCGAGTCCGCTGGGCGCCCACGAATCCATCGGAGCGGCGCAAAGTGCGATGCCCACCGGCCCGGTGACCCACGGCAAGGCGTGGATCGAGATGCTCCATCGCTACCTCGCCACCGGGGTCGGCGCGCTGATCACGGTGCTCGCGGTCACCGCATGGCTCGAAGCGCGCCAGAGGCGATCAACGGCAACGATGGCCGTGTCCCCATGGTGGCCGACCGTGACCTGGTTTTGGGTATGCGGCCAGGGTGCCTTCGGTGCCTTGACGGTGACGATGAAGCTCTATCCGGCGATCGTCACCCTCCATTTGCTCGGTGGGCTGGGCCTGCTCGCACTGCTGGCTATCCAGAGCCAGCTCCATCTGCGCTCGACGCTGAACCTGTCGCCGGCGCTGAAACGCGGGGTCATCGCGGTGTTGGGGCTGGTCATCGTGCAGACGGCGCTTGGCGGGTGGGTCAGTACCAATTACGCGGTACTCGCCTGCGCCGAGTTCCCGACCTGCCAAGGCAGCTGGTGGCCGCCCATGGACTTCGCCCATGGTTTCACCGTGCTGCGAGAGCTCGGCGCGGGCAAGGACGGCGGTTACCTGCCCTTCGCTGCACTGACTGCGATTCACATGGTCCATCGGATCGGAGCCGCGATCCTTGTTCTGGCCATCGGCTTGCTGGTCTGGCGCCTTTGGGCCCCCGGCGACAAGGAATTGCGCCGCTGGGCGATGGCATTGACCGGCGCGACCGCCTGGCAAGTCGCCACTGGTCTGGGTAATGTGCTGTTCGACTGGCCCTTGCTGGCAGCGGTGTCGCATACAGGCGGCGCGGCCGTGATGCTGGTACTGTTTTCCATTTTGCTGACTCGCGCGTGGCCTCAGGCTGTAGCGGTCCCCACGGCGGTGTCGTCAAGTCGGCGCGGCATGAACGCAGCTTCGTAGAATCATCGGCTGAGCTGAACATGTCTGAAACCCTGACCACCCCATTGCCAATCGTCCGGCCTGTCTCACGAGTCAGGCAGTTCTACATCCTGACAAAGCCGCGTGTGGTGCAGTTGATCGTTTTCTGTGCGGTCATCGGCATGCTCCTCGCAGTGCCTGGCCTGCCCGATCTGAAAGTCGCGCTGGCCACCACCGCCGGCATCTGGCTGGTCGCTGGTGCCGCTGCGGCATTCAACTGCATCGTCGAGCAGCACATCGATGCCAAGATGGCGCGCACCTCCTGGAGGCCGACCGCCAAGGGTGATCTCACCAATGCGCAGACGCTGACCTTCTCCGCCGTGCTGTGCGGTTTGGGCAGCGCTCTGCTGTATTTCTGGGTCAACCCGCTCACGATGTGGCTGACCTTCGGCACCTTCGTGGGTTACGCGGTCATCTACACCGTGCTGCTGAAGCCAGCCACCCCGCAGAACATCGTGATTGGAGGCGCTTCCGGTGCCATGCCGCCGGTGCTCGGCTGGGCAGCCATCCGCGGCGAGGTCGGACCCGAGGCGCTGATCCTGTGTCTGATCATCTTCCTGTGGACGCCGCCACACTTCTGGGCACTGGCCTTGTACCGCGCCGAGGATTACCGCAAGGCCGGGTTGCCAATGCTGCCGGTCACCCACGGTGCGGCCTTCACCCAGTTGCATGTCTTCCTGTACACCCTGGTGCTGTTCGCTGCGACCTTGCTTCCGTTCATCTCGGGCATGAGTGGTGTGATCTACCTGATTTCGGCGATCGCTCTGGGCGGCATCTTCATCGGCTACGCCTGGAAGCTGTGGCGCAATTACTCGGACGCACTAGCGCGCAAGACCTTCAAGTTTTCGATCTGGCACCTGATGCTGTTGTTCGCGGCGCTGCTCATCGACCATTACATGAAACAGTGGCTATGAGACGGGCAACGCTGGGCGGTCGTTCAATCTCGTCTCGCCGCGGCTTTCTGGAACTGGGCGGGGTGGCTCTGGCAGGCGCTGTGATGTTGCTCGCAGGTTGCGATGCGCCGTCGTCGAGCGGAGGTGCGACCACCTCGTTCAAAGGCATCGACATTACTGGCGCCGAATACGCCCGAGCCCTGTCGCTGACCGACCAGAACGGCCAACCGCGCACACTCGCCGACTTCAAGGGCAAGGTCACCGTCGTCTTCTTCGGCTTCACCCAGTGCCCCGACGTGTGCCCGATGACGATGGCCGAGCTGGCTCAGGTCAAGACGTCTCTGGGCAAGGATGGCGAGCGGGTGCAAGGCGTGTTTGTCACCGTCGATCCCGAGCGCGACACCGCTGCGGTGCTCAAGACCTACATGAGCGGATTCGACCCCAGCTTCGTTGCGTTACACGGCAGCCCGGAAGAAATCGCCGCCACGGCCAAGGAATTCAAGGTCTTCTACGCCAAGGTGCCAGGCAAGACCGAAGGCAGCTACAGCGTGGACCACACGGCAGGCTCGTATGTGTTCGATGCGCGAGGCAAGGTACGGCTCTTCATTCGCTACGGTGGCGGCGCAGAGGCCTTGGCGGCCGATCTGAAAACGCTGCTGGCAGCCGGCTGACCGAGCCCGAATGAGAAACGGCCCCGGGAGGGGCCGTTTTCATTCATGCGGAAACCGCGCTCAGTGCGCTGCGCCCAGCGCCTTGCGCATCTTCTTCATCGCGGCGACCTCGATCTGGCGGATACGTTCGGCGCTGACGCCGTATTCGTCCGCCAGGTCGTGCAGCGTCATGCCGCCAGAGTTGTCGTCGTTGACCTTCAGCCAGCGCTCCTCCACGATGCGGCGGCTGCGCGCGTCCAGAGTGTCCAGTGCGAGCAAGATGCCGTCGCCGGACAGCCAGTCACGGCGCTGCGCCTCCAGCACATGGCTGGGCTCCTGGGTTTCGTCGGCCAGGTACGCAATCGGGGCATAGCTTTCCTCGCCGTCGTCGGTCAGTGGCTCCAGTGGCACGTCGCCTCCGGACAGTCGGGTTTCCATCTCGAGAACGTCCTCGCGCTTGACGTTCAGGGTGCTCGCCATCGTGTCGACTTCGCCCTGGGTGAGGGTGCTGCGATGGGTCTCACCTTCGAGGGCGTCTTCCTTCAGGCTCTGCTTCATCGAGCGCAGGTTGAAGAACAGCTTGCGCTGTGCCTTGGTGGTCGCCACCTTGACCATGCGCCAGTTCTTCAGGATGTACTCGTGGATCTCCGCCTTGATCCAGTGCATCGCGTAACTGACCAGGCGCACGCCCTGGTCGGGATCGAATCGTTTGACGGCCTTCATCAGGCCGACATTGCCTTCCTGAATCAGGTCGCCGTGCGGCAGGCCGTATCCCAGATACTGGCGAGCGATCGATACCACCAGCCGCATGTGTGACAGCACCAGCTGGCCAGCGGCCTGCAGATCGCCCTGGTCGCGCAGCTTGCGCGCCAGCGACTGCTCTTCTTCAAGGCTGAGCATCGGCACGCGGTTGGCCGCAGCAATGTAGGCGTCCAGACTGCCGAGCGACGGGATCATCGCCCAAGGGTCACGAAGCGCCAGCGCCGAAACAGAGGAATATGATGTATTCATGGTGCTCATGGATCACCTCGACTCAGGGTTGGTTCCAAGAATATTAGCACTCCAGTCGCTCGAGTGCCAATTTCGACAGATCGGCGCCAGGTTGTCAGATCGGGACTCCATCACGTCGAGCCACTCGTTGCCTTGCGTCTCGCTCAGTCCGGCAGCGCAATCACGAAGCAAGACTGCGGCGGCAGCACGCGCCATGCCAGCGGCTGGCCCGGTGCCAGGGTCGCGGCAGTCCCGGTCGCATGGGCGTCGAGCGCCGCCAAGGCCGACTGCCGCATCAGGATAAAGCGCATCGTGCGGGCGTCGGCGCCGCTGCCGCGGGTCAAGGTCAGCTCGGCCTGTGGCCAGTCCGCGGGCAGGCAGGGCGTGAAATGCAGCGACTCGGCGCCTTGCTGCAAGCCGAAGATCGATTCGATAGCCGCGCGATGGAGCCAGGCCGCGGCGCCCGTGTACCAGCTCCAGCCGCCGCGTCCGACGTACGGCGCCTGGGTGTACACATCACCGGCCACCACATACGGCTCGATGCCGTAGACCGCGCCCTGGGTCGGATTCGCTGCGCGGTGAGCCGGGCTCAGACAGGTGAAGTAGCGGTAGGGCAGATCGCCGGGCGCATTGAGCTTCGCCTGTGCCATCAGCGCCCAGACTCCCGCATGCGAGTACTGACCGCCGTTCTCGCGCACCCCCGGCGGATAGGCCTGGATGTAGCCGGCACTCGGCTGCGCGTGCAAGAGCGGCGGGTCCAGCAGCTTGATCAGACCCGCATCGTGGTCCACCAGATGGGCCTCCACCGATTCCATCGCCAGTTGCTGCATTGGCAATGGCGCAGCACCCGACAACACCGCCCAGGCCTGCGCAATCAGATCGATGCACGCCTCGGCATTGGCGTGCGAGCCCAGCGCGCTGCCGTCGTCGAAATAGGCGCGCTTGAACCAGCGCCCGTCCCAGGCTTCGCCGCCCAGCGCAGCCTTCCAGCCCTGCGCCGCCGTTTCCCAGTGCCCAGCGCGCTCCTCCTGGCCGCGCTCGCGGGCGAGCGGTGCGAAGTCCATGACCAGCCGCCACAGGAACCAGCCCAGCCAGACCGACTCCCCGCGACCTTCATGGCCGACGCGGTTCATGCCGTCGTTCCAGTCGCCCGTGCCCATCAGCGGCAGGCCGTGCGCACCGACGCGCAGGCTGCGGTCGATCGCACGCGCCGCATGTTCGTAGAGCGAAGCGGTTTCGCTGCTGACGGTGGGCGCGTAGTAGGCGTCTTCAGCGCCGTCGGGGATCGCCGCGCCTTCGATGAACGGCACCTGCTCAGCCAGCAGACTGGCGTCGCCGGTCGTCTCCAGGTAACGCACGCAGGCGTGTGGCAGCCACAGCAGGTCATCGGAGAAGCGCGTGCGCACCCCGGCGCCGCCCGGCGCATGCCACCAGTGCTGGACATCGCCTTCGGCGAACTGTCGCGAGGCGGCGAGCAGGATCTGCCGGCGCAGCATGTCCGGCGCGGCCCAGGTCAGCGCCATCGCGTCTTGCAGCTGATCGCGGAAGCCGAACGCACCCCCGGCCTGGTAGAAGCCAGCCTTGGCCCACAACCTGCACGACACCGTCTGGTACAGCAGCCATCGGTTCACCATGGCGTCGAAAAGCGGGTCGGGTGTCTTCACCGTGGTCGCACCGAGCAGCGTGTCCCAGTGCTGGCGCACCGCGTCCATGCGTTCGCTTGCCGACGCTGAAGCGGCCTGGACGGCGAGCTGACGCGCGGCATCGGGGCTTTCGGCATAACCCAGCAGGAACACCCGCTCGACGGATTCGCCGGCCACCAGGGTGAGCCGCGTGGACAGCGCCGCGCAAGGGTCCAGCCCGCCACCGCAACGCTCACCGAAGTAATCGGGCAGCACCAGGCGGCCGCGTGCGTCGAAGCATTCGCGCCGGTCACAGGTCCAGTCGTCAAGGTCGTCGCTGGCACCGCTGCCGGCCAGGGCCAGAAATGCGGTTCCGCCGCCAAAGCCGGCCGATCGCTCCGGCTGCGTGCACAGCAAGGCGGTGAGTCGCGGTGCATCACCTGCACCGGGCTGCCCCGTATCCGACGTACTGCGCACATCGGGCAGCCCTTGCCGGTGCAAGGCGGTGTGCACCGTGCCCCGGTCGGTGCGGGTCGCACCCATCATCCATTCGGCAATGCCGACCACGCGCAGCAGCAAGGTCTCGTGCCCCCGGTTGATCAGCCGGATGCGGATCTGCTTGACTGAGCTGTGCGGGTCCACGCACCACGACACCGAAACATCGACATCGTCGCGCCGATGCCCGATCACGCTGTAGCCCTGGCCGTGGGCAACGCGGTAGCTCGCGCTGTCGCCGTCCGGCGCGTGACCCCAGGCCGATGGCGCGACGCTCCACACGTCCAGCGTTCTCAGGTCCTGCAGCAGGAACCACTCAGAGGGCGGGTCGCCCACCGGGTCGTTCGACCAGGCGGTGAGCTGGTTCATGCGGCTGTTCACCGCCCAGGTGTAGCCTCCGCCGGCTTCCGACCACTGGCAGCCGAAGTCCGGATTCGCCAGCACATTGACCCACGGCCGCAGCGGCCGCCGCCGGGCATTGACATCGAAGCGGAATTCACCCGACGTCGGCGAGAACGCACCGACCGTCGCCGTCGACGCGATGTCGGTGTGCGGGGACAGCGGCACCGGCACGGTCGAGGTGTCGTGCCGTCGCAGCGAGGCTTGCTCATGCAGCTCGCACCACTCCTGCACGTGGTGCGGCAAGGGTCGGCCATCGGCCTGCAGGCGCACGCGGGCGAGGCTCTGCAATGTGCTCAGCTCGTCATCTGACAGCTCCTCCGCGCGCAGCACATGAACCTCGGTACTGAGTGGGGCATGGTCCGCGACCGCACCGCCAAGCGGGTTGAATTCGGCACCGCGGTCCGCGCCGTGCCTCTCACGCAGGGCTATCAACTCGCGCTGCAACACCATGAGGTACGAGGTCGGCTCGGCATTCACCACCACCAGATCGCAGGCGACGCCTCCCCATGACCACAGGCGCATCGCCTGCGCCAGCGAGCGGATCAGGCCCAGACCTTCGGGCGCCCCGGCCTTGACCAGCAGGATCGGCCGGTCCCCCGAGATGCCGAATCGCCACAGCAGCCGGCGATCGCACACCGCTGGCGTCGCGCCGAGAGCTCCCGCAGCCAGCGTACGCGGCCGCGCCACGGTCAGCAGCAACGCCGTGGTCAATGACTGGATGGCGGCGAGCTGCTCCTGGCTGATGCGCAGGCTGCGAAAGCGGACGCTGGCCAGCGTGGCCGACATCAGCGAGGCGCGCTTGACATTGCTCGCCTGGCGGTACTTGTCGATCACCGCGCTCAGCGTGCCGCCGTTGTCGCAGGCGGCCGTGGCGAACGTCAGCTGCGCCTTGCCCTGCGGTGCGATGCGCAGGCGTACCGACATCGCACAGACCGGGTCGAGACCGGTGTCCAGCGACTCGGCACCGTCGCGTTGTGCGCTGGACAGCAATGCGCCGTCGAATGAAGCCAGCGGCTGGCTCGCGCTGCGGTTGCGGCCGAGCCAGCGCTGGCGGTCGGTCTGAACCTCCACGGACACCAGCTGCGGGTCGCTTTCGGCCAGGAAATGGGCCGCGAGCACGCCCCGTTCGGTGAGCAGTCGTGGCGTACGCTCGAAGCGCAGCGCCTGGTGCTCGGCCAACCACGTGGCGCGCACGAACAGGTTGCTGAAGGCCGGGTGGGCCTCGTCGGCCCGTGGATCGGCGAGCGTCACCTCGAAGGCCGAGATGAGCTCGATGTCGAGTTCATGATCCCCGAGGTTTCGCAGCTCGATCTGACGGAATTCGATGTCGTCCTCCGGACTGACCCACACCGTCGTGTGTGCCTGCACCGTCGGCCACTCCGCATCGAAGCAGACACGGTCGGCGTGGAAGACGCTGCGGTAATGCGCAGCGGAGTCAGCTGCCGGGTGCTGTGTGATGGACACGACCGGTGCGACGATGCCCGACGGGCGCGGGGCGGCCTGGCTGTCGTCGCGCTGCCAGCGCAGGTAGAAGAAGGAGCCATGCGCATCGCGCAAGGCGTCGTCGCGACTGCGCGTGATGCTCGTCTGGCCCCAGCGGCTGCTTCCCGCGCCATTGGCGCGCAGGCTGACGCTGTAGCGGCCGTTCGACAGCACATGGGTCGGCTCCAGCGCGGCTGCACCCGGCAACACCTCGCGCAGCAGACCCGGCGCACGGCGCAGCACGCTCTGCGGTGGCGGGCCCGGCGGGAGCGCATACAGCATCGACACCTCGCGCGGTGCGCGCTCGTGCAGCAGCGATCCCACCGCCTCGATGTGTGGATTGGCCATGCCCCAGCGCTGCGCCACACTGTCCAGCAGCACATTGGCCAGCGCCACGATCGTCATGCCCTGGTGATGTGCCATGAAGGTCATCACCGGCGTGAACGCCTCGTCGCTGTTCTGCCTTGACGCAGTGAAGTCCAGCGCCTCGATGAAACCATAGGGCTCGCGCGGCGCCAGCGCTTCGATCGCCGCGAAGTTCAGCCTTGCCAGGTGGGGGGCGATCTGGCTGGCGAGCGCGGTGGCGTAGGGTGCGATCACCAGCTCATCGGGCGACGTGCGGCGCAGCGCGAGTCGTGGCACGCCTTGCGGCGCGTACTGGTAGGCCAGGGTGAAGTCACGTCCGGCGTAAGCCGATTCCGAAATGCCCCAGGGCACGCTGCCGCCATGAACGAGCCGCGCCTTTGCGAACGCGATCTGCTCGCGCACTGCCGCGTGGCAGGCTTCCCGCAGCACACTGCCGTAGGGCTCCTCGAGCACCAGCGTCGGCATCAGGTACTCGAACATCGATCCTGACCACGAGCGCAGGCCGGCGTCTGCACCGACCGCATAGAACATGCGGCCGAGCGAGGCCCAATGCTGCACCGGCACATCGCCCTTGGCGATCGCCAGCAGGCTGGTCAGCCGCGATTCGGACGCGAGCAAGTCATAGAAACCTGCATCGAGCTGCTGCTCTGCGACCCGCAAGCCGATGTGGAACAGATGTCGCTTGCGGTGATACAGGAAGCTGAAGTCGGCCTCCCACGCGAACTGCTCGCAGCAGTCGGCCACAGCCTGCAGGCGGTCTGTGATGGCGCTGTCCTGCGACCAGGACGCCTGCCCCCGGCAGGCCTGCGCCACCGCCAGCAGGTGACCGCTGAGGTTGCCGCTGTCCACCGTCGACACATACATCGGCAGCAGAGGTGCCAGCGTCTGTGTGTCGTACCAGTTCAGGAAATGCCCTCGATGGCGCTGCATCCGCCCGAGCGTGGCAAGCGTGGCTTCCATGCGAGCCAGCAGCTGGAGCGTGTCGATCCAGCCGAATTGCCGTGCACAGGCTGTGCTCAGCAGGTACAGGCCGATGTTGGTCGGTGAGGTGCGATGCGCCACCATGTCCATCGGCGCCGTCTGCAGGTTGTCGGGTGGCAGGTGGTTCTCTTCGGCCACCACGCAGCGCTCGAAAAAGCGCCAGGCATCGCGCGCGACACCTTCGAAGTAGGCGCGGTCGACCTCGTTCAGTACCAGCTCCGAATCGGCGAAACATGGTCGGCTGACCCACCAGGTCCAAAGCGGCGACGCGGCCCACAACAGGCTCAGCGTCGTCGCCAGCCAGGGCGTCGGCGTGCCGACGGCGAACAGCGCGGCCAGCAGCACCAGGGCCAGCAGGGGCTCGTGCCCATGCTGCCGACACAGCGCTGGCAGCGTCGTCTGCGCGCGCGCCTGTGCAGCGGCAGCGGTGGTCCACTGAAGCAGATGACGTTGGCTGAAGGTCATGCGGTAAACCGCACGCACGATTGCATCCGTCATCAGCAGTGCCTGAGCCGCCAGCTGCGCCAGCAGCCACGCGCCGCACCACAGCGTGCGTCCCAGATCGCCGGCGGCCAGGCGGTAGAAGTGGCGCAGCGCGATATCGTCGCGGCTCGGCGAAAAGCCGGCCACCGCACCCATCAGCGGACCGGCGGAAATGGCCGCCACCACCATGACCAGCGCGACCCAGGGCGACACCACGCCGGTGCCCAGTGCCAGCAGCAGCAGGGCCAGCGACATGGGCGCGACCAGGGAGCGGCGAAGGTTGTCGAACATTTTCCAGCGGTTGATGCCCCGCAAGCGCCAGCGGTCGGGATGCCGCAGCGAATCGAGCAGGAAAGGCATCAGCTGCCAGTCACCGCGTGTCCAGCGATGCACGCGGGACGCGGCCACATCGGCGTGGAACGGCGCATCCTCGATCAGCGTGATGTCGGTCACCGCCGCGCAGCGCGCAATCGACCCTTCCAGCAGATCGTGGCTGAGCACACGGCCTTCAGGCAGGCGACCGGACAGCACGGCATGCATCGCGTGCACATGCAGCAGACCCTTGCCGGTGAACGTGCCTTCTCCGAACACATCCTGGTACACCTCGGAGGTGGCGGCGCTGTACGGGTCGATGCCGCATTGGCCAGCAAACAAGCGGTGGTAGAGCGTGAAGTCCTTCGGTGACGGCAGGGGCGTGACGATGCGCGGCTGCAGGATCGCGTAGCCGCTGGTCACCAGGCGTCGGCTGGCATCGATCTGCGGCTGGTTCTGCGGGTGTGCGGCAACACCGACCAGGTCGTGCAGCCGCCCCGGTGGCAGTTGGGTGTCGCTGTCGAGGGTGACGATGTACCGGGTGTCGGCCGCGATGCGCGACGATGTGCCGAGGTCGATGAACGGGTACGCCGTGCCTGCATCGCTGCATGCCGATGCGTCGGCGAGCACGGTGATCAGCTGTTCGAGCTTGCCCCGCTTGCGCTCCCAGCCGATCCATCGCTGCTCGGTCTCGCTGTAGCGGCGTTCGCGGTGCAGCACGATGAAGCGCGGCGGCGCGGGCAGCGTGGCCGTCAGCTCGTCGAGCCCGGGCGAGAAGCAGGTCGGGTAGCGCGCATTCAGCGCTTCGATCTGTTGCCTTGCATCGTCCAGCAGGCCGGCGTCGGACGGGATCCTGGCGCTGTCGGCATCGGCCCAGTCGGTCAGCAGCGCAAACTGCGCGTGGCGCTCGGGGTTGGCGAGATGATGCAATTGCAGCCGGTGGACCAAGGCGTGGGTCGAGGCGGCATCGGTCAGCATGGCCGGGATCACCACCATCACCCGATGCTCGGGGGGAATGCCGGTGGCCAGCGCCAGCCGTGGCAGATGCGCCGGACGTGCCGACTCGCTGATCAGCCGGTTGATCACCGCCACCACGGCTTCAGACGCCGGGAACAGCATCAGCATGCCGGCCAGCCAGGTCCAGCCCCAGTCGACTGGGGCATCGCCCAGTCCCGCCATGTGTCTCAGCAGCACCCACGCGACGAGACCGACCGCCACCGCCAGCAGCGAGCCAAGGTACAAGGGCAAGGCGACCTGGTGGGCCACGGCTCGCCAGATCGCGGCACCGCGCTCGGGCAGGCCGAGCGCGCTCACCAGGGCGGGACGACCAGGGCCTGTCAGCCAGTAGCCCGCGACGGCCGTCGGGCGTTCGGTCAGCGAGCCCTCGGGGGCGGGAGTGCCCGGCTCCTGCATCAGACCCAGCAAGGTGCGACCGACCGCGACTTCACTCAACCTGCTCCGCCTGGCCAGCCGCTCGATGCCGTGCATGGTCAGATCGCGCGTCATCGGGTGTTCGGACTCGAACACCGGTGAGGTCAGCATCAGGCGCATCAGCGTGCTGCTGCGAGCCACGATGTCGGGCCAATCGGCGTCGCCGATCGCACGCAGCGACGACACCGCATTGCTGACGCTCAGGTTGTCAGCTGTCTTTTCGGCGTGCTGCTGCGCCTGCATCAGCGCCGGATCGGGAAGCGCACGCCGCAACCACTCGTGCTGCTCGGCGCGATCGTCAGGCCGGTCACTCGCGCGCTTGTGAACCAGCAGCTCGGCACCGGCGCCGATACCGGCCGCGTGACCACGCCCGTCCTGCATGCGCTGCGACATCTGTCCCAGGAACACCCGGCCGACGCCACGGCGGTTGAGCATGGCCAGCAGTTGATCGAGCGTATCGGCGGTCATGCTGTCGATGCGATCGCAGCACAGGTTGGCGACCTCGCGCGCGGCCTTGTTGTTGGCCACGCGTTCGGCCAGCCGGCGCAGGTTTTCGATCAGGACCACGCGCAAGGTGGTCGGCAACGCCCACATCTCCCCGAGGTTCAGTTCACGGGCTTCCTGGTACGCGCTCAGGAAATGGATCAGCAGCGCTTCATCGAAGTCGCCATCAGTGTGCGCAACGAAGGCCCAGGCCACGCCGTAGATCCGGGGCAGACCCGCCAGCGGCTCATCGATCAGTACCGGCAGCGCACGGAAGTAGCGACGCGGCAGGCCTTCATGGATCTCTTCGAGCTGCGCCTCGATCAGGTGAAAGTTGTCGAGCAGCCATTCCGCAGCTGGGCTGATGTCGTAACCCGTGCTGGCCTGCACGCCGATATAGCGATGCGCCGCGCGCAGGGTCTGGATGTTGTTTCGCAGCCGGGGAAAGAAGCTCGCCCTGAATGAGCGAGATCGTTGCGCGCGGTGCGTTTCACCGAGGCTGCGCCCGTGCTGTGCGAAGCGCTGCAGGCCGAAGATTTCGGAACGTATCGGGGGCTCGATCGCCCCCTGCGTATGGCTGAGGATGTCGCATAGCGCCTGCGGCGGGTCCGGGATCAGGCGCAGCAGCTCGGCTGGCGACATGCCTCAGGAGATGAACGAGCTGACACCAATGAGCAGCGCAGCCACCACCAGCGTCGTCATCATGCGGCCAGCCACGAATCCGTGCATGGCTTCAGCGGCGCAGCGCGCGTCGAACAGGCGCCCCGTCAGCGGCTTGCACTCGGCCATGTGCGCACCGAGGGCTGACAACTCCATCGGCGAGGCGTCGGCGGTGTCGCCGAACGATGCGGTGCTCCAAAGCGGCGAGGTGGTCGGTGGTGTCTGCATGGTTGACTCCGCCTGGGCCGCCGCGAAGCGGCACAGAAAAGGGGGATCGGCAGTGATGACGCTGTGTTGGCATCGGCAGCCACCACCACACTGGGTTCGTTTCATCCTAGATGGCAGCGAAGACCGCGTCTGTCGGACGGCGCCCCGCGCGCCGTAGGAGGTGTCCTAGTCCGCGCCGACCCGGCGTGTTGAAGTGTCAGGAATCCCATGGCGATGCACGCTACGGCGCGCCCTCTCGAGGGTCTGTTCGCCAACAAAACAGACTGAACGGGACTAGGCTAGCCGCACCGCCCCACCTGGACCTCGTCATGCCGCAAAGCCTTGCCGTCAATCGCCGTATCGTTCTCGCCGCTCGCCCCACGGCAGCGGTCGGCCCTGAACACTTCCGCATCGAGGAGACTGCTGTGCCGGTACCGGCCGCGGGGCAGGTACTGCTGCGCACGGTGTTCCTCTCGCTCGACCCCTACATGCGCGGACGGATGAACGACGCACCCTCGTATGCGCCGTGCGTACAGATCGGTGCGGTGATGACCGGCGGTGCGGTGTCACAGGTCGTCGCTTCGCGGAACCCCGCCTTCCAGCCCGGTGACCGGGTGATGGCTTACACAGGCTGGCAGGACTACGCGCTGTCGGACGGCAGCGGACTCACCCTGCTGCCCGCCGACATGGTGCGCCCTTCCCTGTCGCTGGGCGTGCTCGGCATGCCCGGATTCACGGCGTACATGGGCCTGATGGACATCGGTCAGCCGAAGGCTGGCGAGACCGTGGTGGTGGCCGCTGCCAGCGGAGCCGTTGGTGCCGTGGTCGGCCAGATCGCGAAGATCCAGGGCTGCCGCGTCGTCGGCATCGCCGGCGGTAGCGAGAAGTGCCGTTTCGTCGTCGACGAACTCGGCTTCGACGCCTGCCTGGACCGCCGCGCACCGGACTTTCCGGCACAACTGGCGGCCGCTTGCCCCCAGGGCATCGACGTCTACTTCGAGAACGTCGGCGGCGCGGTCTTCGACGCGGTGCTGCCGCTGCTCAACACCCATGCCCGCGTGCCGGTCTGCGGGCTGATTTCGCTCTACAGCGGTGGCAGCGCCACCACCAGCCACGACCGCCTGCCCGCACTGACCCGTGCACTGCTGGTCAAGCGCATCCGCATGCAGGGCTTCATCATCTTCGACTACGAAGGTCGCCAGGGCGAGTTCCTCGGCCCGATGCGGCAGTGGCTGGCCGAAGGCAAGGTCAAGTTTCGCGAGGACATCGTCGACGGTCTCGAGAACGCTCCGCAGGCCTTCATCGGGCTGCTGCAGGGGGAGAACTTCGGGAAGCTGCTGGTGAGGGTGGCGCAGGAGTGAGGGACTCGCGCGATCCTCCGGGCACGCACCGCCGTGCCTCAGCGCGGCTCGGCGAAACGGTCGTGCACCCCCATGCCGATCAGCATCGCGACGACGAAGATCCACGCGCTTGCCGCACCGCTGCCAGCCGCGACCACCGCGGGCCCGGGGCAAAAGCCCGAGATGCCCCAGCCGATGCCGAAAAGCACACCGCCGCCGATCAATCGGGCGTCGATGGTGGTGTTCGTCGGGATCTGCAATGGCTCGCCATCCCACGCGGTGGGACGGCACCTGGCGATGGCAAAGGCGACGATGCCCACCGCGATCGCACCGCCCATCACCAGCGCCAGGCTCGGGTCCCAGGCGCCGAAAACGTCGAGGAAGGCCCTCACCTTCAATGGCTGCGCCATGCCGCCAGCGATCAGGCCCAGACCGAAGACCAGGCCGCTGGCGATTGCGATCAGGTCGCGCATCGTCGTTCGTCCTTCAAAGGGCATGACGCAGCACGAACACCGTGAGCGCACCAGCGCCCATGAAGGCCAGCACGTTCACCAGCGAACGCAGCGAGAAACGGCTCAGCCCGCAGACCCCGTGGCCGCTGGTGCAACCATTGGCCATGCGCACACCAACGCCCACCAGCAGGCCTGCCACGGCCAGGGCGGTTGATCCGACATCGACGGTGGCCAGCGGCATTGGCGCAAAGACCTGCCACAGGTGCGGCGCGACCAGCAGCCCCGCGATGAACAGCAAGGGCACACGCTGCGGCGCTGTCGTGCCCAAGGCCAGCAAGGCCCGCAGCGGGCTGGCAAGGATGCCGGCAATGCCCGCAATGCGTCCGGTGCCCAGCAGGTACAGCGCTGTCGCCAGGCCGATCAGCAGGCCGCCGGCCAGCGAGGTCCAAGGGGTGAAGTGGTTCCAGTCGAGCGTCATGCGGAGTATTCCTTCAGGAGGGTGTCACCACGGGCTATGGGCGCGCGAGTTCCGCTTGCACCCAGCGCAGCAGATCGCCGGCGGTCAACGCGCCCGACTGCCGAGCCCGCTCTCGCCCACCCTGGTACAGGATCAGCGTCGGGATGCTGCGAATCTGATGGCTCGCACTGGCCACCGGGTTGGCCTCGGTGTCGACCTTGACGAAGCGAACCTGCGGCAGTTGCGCCGCCACCGTCGCGAAGTGAGGTGCCATCAACTTGCAGGGTGCGCACCAGTCGGCCCAGAAATCGACCAGCACCGGCAACCCGGTACCCGCGATGAAACGGGGAAGGAGGTCGTCGTCGAGGTCGACCGGCCGTGCGGCCATCAGCGCGCCCTTGCAACGGCCGCAGACTGGCTGATCACTCAAACGGTCGTCGGGCACCCGGTTGGTGGTGCCGCAGGCGGGACAAATCAGGTTCATGCTTTCACGCTCCGTGATGGGGGGACGAGGCTGCCATTGGATCGCGATCTCGGCAAGCCTTCGCTGTGGGGGCCTTCGGAGTGTCGCGTGTGCGTTTGGAAAGACACTGATTCCCGTTGCCCCACACGGGGCTGATTACCTAGTGCGCCGGGACTCGGGCTAGGGTCAAATAGGGGCTTCGGGACATCCCCCTCGCAGAACGGAGAAACGCAGTATGGATTTCACCGTGAGCATGCTGCTCGGCACCTTCCTGTTGTCGATAGCGGCCCTGTTTGCATTCATCTGGTCCATGTCGAAAGGGCTGTTCGGACAAGGCTCCGATGCGGCCACCGAAATCTTTGCGGCACATGAACTCGGAACCGTCGAAGACCCGGCCGCTACCGCGGTTCAGAAGGGCGGCCTGCAGAAGGCGATCGCCAAGGGCGCGGGGCCCGACGAGCACATGGACGCGGCCGACATCGATTTCCGCACCCGTGCCGACCAGTCGACCTCGCTGGTGGTTGGTGTGTGTCTGACGTTGGCCGTGGTGTGGCTGGTGCTTGCCTCGCTGGCCGGGCTGATCTCGTCGATCAAGCTGCACGAGCCCGATTGGTGGGTGCAGTACGAATGGCTGACTTTCGGGCGCATCCGCCCGATTCACCTGAACCTGGTCGGCTATGGCTGGTGCTCGCTCGCCGGCATCGGCGTGGCGATCTGGCTCATTCCGAGGCTGCTGCAAACCGAGATGGTGGGCGCGAAGTACGCGCTGGTCGGCGGCGCGCTGTGGAGCATCGGCGTGTTCGCCGGCGCGGTGGCCATTGCCACCGGACATTCCGATGGCCTTGAGTGGCTGGAGTTCCCATGGCAGATCGACATGCTGCTGGTCGTAGCCGGCGCCCTGGTCGGTTGTCCCTTGTGGCTCACGCTGCTACGACGCAAGGTCAAGCACCTGTACGTGTCGGTCTGGTACATCGCGGCCGGGCTGCTGTGGTTCCCGATCCTGTTCCTGATCGCCAACTGGCCCGGCCTGCATTTCGGTATCGAACAGGCGACGATGAACTGGTGGTTCGGCCACAACGTGCTCGGGCTGTGGTTCACGCCGCTGGGTCTCGCAGCGGCTTACTATTTCATCCCGAAGTTGCTCGGCACACCGATCCATTCGTACAACCTGTCGCTGCTGGGGTTCTGGTCTCTGGCGTTCTTTTACAGCCAGGTCGGCGGTCACCATCTGATCGGCGGGCCGGTGCCGTCGTGGTTGATCACGATCTCGATCGTGCAGAGCATGATGATGGTGATCCCGGTGTTCGCAGTCGCGGTGAATCACCACCGCACGGTGATCGGCAACTTCCGCGCGCTGATCTATTCGCCGACGCTGCGCTTCATCGTGCTGGGCTCGATGCTGTACACCGCCGCGTCGGTTCAGGGCTCGCTCGAAGCGCTGCGTTCGGTCAACACGATCACCCACTTCACCCACTACACCGTGGCGCATGCGCACCTCGGCCTGTACGGCTTCTTCTCGATGGTGATGTTCGGATCGATCTACTTCATCATGCCCCGCGTGATGAACTGGGAGTGGCCGTACCCAAAACTCATCTCGCTGCATTTCTGGCTGGTGCTCGGCGGCTTTGCGGTCTATTTCATCGGACTCTCGTTCGGCGGCTGGTACCAGGGTCTCGCGATGCTCGATGAAAAGATCCCGTTCATGGAATCGGTCAAGCTCACGCTGCCGTACCTGGAAGCGCGCTCGATCGGTGGTGGTCTGATGACGCTGGGCCATCTGGTGTTCGCTGCGCACTTCTTCGCGATGGGCTGGAAGTTCGGACCAAAGCGGCTCGGCGCCGCGCTGCTGGGCGAGTCCCTGATTCCGCGCCGCGCGGTGAAAGGGGTGGCAGCATGAGCGAGGGCAGCAGCTTCTGGGAAATGGACGAACTGCGGCTGATCACCGGTGCGATGGTGATCCTGGCCTTGGCCACCGGCATCCTTGTGCTGGTGCCCTACCTGCTGATCAAGCCCGTGAAGGCACCGGTGGGACTGAACCCCTACACCGACATTCAACTGGCAGGGCGCCAGTCGTACATCGCCAATGGCTGTGTCTACTGCCACTCGCAGCAGCCCCGAGACATCCAGCAAGCGCCCGATGCCAAGCGCGGCTGGGGGCGAGCGTCGGTGGCTGGCGACTACGTCTATGACACGCCGCATCTGCTGGGCACCATGCGCACCGGGCCCGATCTGCTGAACATCGGTGCCCGGCAGCCCAGCGCCGACTGGCACCTCGGACACCTCTACCAGCCTCGGGCCTACACGCCAGGGTCGATCATGCCGTCCTACCCCTACCTGTTCGAAGTGCGCCGGGGAGAGGCTCAGGCGGGCGAGAAGGTGCTGACGCTGCCGCCTGGACTGACCCGGCCCGGTGAGGTCGTGATCGCCAAGCCCGAGGCGCTGGCGCTGGTGGCCTACCTCCTTTCACTGGATCGCACCTACCCGGCGCTTCCACCTCGGTCGCAGAGCGCGGTCGCCGCCGGAGATGCCCCATGACGCCGTCGCGCAAACGACCACCGCCCACGGCACAACTCCAGCGCGAGAACGCCGATCCGGATGAGAGCGTCAAGCCGCTGCCGTGGTTTCTGGTCATGTCGCTTGGCGCCATGGCGATGTGGGGCGCTTTCTACATCTACGCCACCCCGTCGGGCATCGAGTCTGCCTATGGCGACCAGCGCACGGTGGCCACCCTGCGCCCGCCAGAAAAGACAGCGACGGGTGCTGCGCCCGCAGTGGACGGCAAGCAGCTGTTCGGCGCGAAGTGCGCCGCCTGTCATCAGGCCAGCGGGCTCGGCGTGGCTGGCGTCTTCCCGCCATTGGCCGCGTCGGAATGGGTCATCGGTGATGAGAAGACGCTGATCCACATCTTGCTGCACGGAGTGGTCGGCGAGATGCAGGTGAAGGGCAACACCTACAACGGCGCGATGCCCGGCTGGAAGTCGCTCAGCGACGACGAACTGGCGGTGGTGATGACCTACATTCGCACCGACTGGGGCAACAAGGCCTCGCCGATCCTGCCTGAGACCGTGAAGGCGCAGCGCGAGGCGACCGCATCGCGCACCGGGCCCTACCAAGGTGGCAAAGAGCTTGCTGCAGGACCTTGAGCCGTCGGCCGGTGACAGCGGCCTGGTGAAGACCTTCACGGCCAGCGCCCTGGTGCTGGTGATCGGACTGGGCGGATTGCTGTACGCCACCGAAGGCGGTCAGGCCTACACCACTGAAACGCTGCGACGCGCGGCCGTTGAACGCGCGCCGCAGTCGATCCCCGACTTGCAGCTGGTCGACGACAGCGGTCGACAGCTTGGCTTGCATGCGATGCTGGCGGCCGACGGCCGGGTTCGCATCGTCGACTTCATCTATACGCGCTGCCAGACAGTGTGCACCGCACTCGCTTCGGTGACACAGCGCCTGCAGGCCGACGTTCTGGCGCAGCAGCTGGAGCGCCGCGTCGCGGTGCTGTCGATCAGCTTCGATCCCGAGGCTGACGATCCGTCCGCGCTGAGGGCCTATGCCGACCGGCTGCGCATGGATCGCAGCGTCTGGCAGGCCATGTCGCTTGCAAAGCCCGCCGATCGGCGGCGCCTGCTCGATGCGTTCGGCATCATGGTGGTGCCTGCGCCGCTTGGCGAATTCGAGCACAACGCGGCCCTGCACATCGTCGACGCCAGCGGCCGGCTCGTGCGCATCGTCGATGCCGACGCCCACGGCGAGGCGCTGGCTGCGGCGCTTGCCGTTGGCCGATGAAGGCCCCAGAGAGCGCCCTGGCGCTGCTGGTGCTCCTGATAGCGGTCGCGCTCTCGCTGCCACCGGGGCGCCAACTGATCGAGCAGAGCATGGTGTGGCACATGTCAGTCCAGGTGCCGCTGCTGCTGGCAGCCGGCTGGCTGTCGGCCGGTGCCACGTCAAAGGCGCCGACATGGCGATGGACATCCGACTGGAATCGCTATGGATTGACAGGCCTGCTGGCGGCTCAAGTCATCCTGGCGTACTGGATGCTGCCATCAGCCATCGACCGCGCGGTGGTGTCGCCACTGGCCGACATGCTCAAGGTCATGACGCTGCTGGCCTGTGGCGCCTTGCTTCGGCGCTCCGTATCGCATGCGCCGGCGGTGCTTCAGCTCTTTGTCGTTGGCTCAGCGGTGCCGATGACAGTGTGGCTCGGCGTCTACTTTGCGACCACCGATCGGCGGCTGTGCAACGCCTACACGCTGGCGAGTCAGGCGTCCGCCGGCATCGGCATCGCGGTGTGGGGGCTGGCCGTCGCAGCCGCCTGGGTCGTCGTGCTGCTGCGCCAGGCCGCATCGCAGGCGCCAGAAATGCCAGCGGTGCGGTCGGATGTGGGAACCGACTGACGCGGCGCGGAGGGCTTGTCCGACTCCGGGTCCCTTTCCGTCACTCCGTGTGAGGCCTAGTATCGATTGGGTGCGGCAGGTGGCCGTCAGACAGAGGAGTGCTGGATGGACAAGGACAAGGTTCCCGAATCGTTCGGCGTGTTCAAACCCGTCGGCCACGTGGTGATCACCTTCCGCAGGGCGGGCGATCTGCAGGCTGCCGAGGCGGCGCTGCAGGATCAGGGCTTGGCTGCGTCCGAGATGGTCCGCTACACCCCGGCGGAGATGATTGCCCAGGTCGATGCCGAGGTCGACCGAGCCAGCCCGTTGGCGTCCATCGGACAGGACCTGAATCTGATCAAGGCACACCGGGAACGGGCCCTGGAGGGCTGCAGTTTCCTCGTCGTGCATGCACCCGAACCGGCGACTGTCGCCAAGGTGGACGCGGTGGCGCACCAGCTGAAGGCAGTGGCTGCTCAGCGCTATGGGCGCTTCATCACCGAAGAGTTGATCGACGACGACGCCGGACCCCAGACCAACGAGTCGCCGGACACCGGGCTCGACGACGCTGCGGTGGCGGGTCGACACTGACGGTACCCTCGCGACGCAAAGGAGTTCCATGATTCATTTCCATCGGTGGCTTGCAACAGGCCTGATCTTCCTGTGCCACTTCGCGCAGGCCCATGAACCCCGCGAGCACGCCTTCGGTTTCGGCCAGCCCGGCGATGCGAAGAAGGTCAGCCGCACCGTCGAGATCACCATGAACGACGCGATGCGCTTCACGCCACCCAGCGTCTCGGTGAGGCGCAACGAGACCATCCGCTTCGTGCTGGAGAACGAAGGCCGGCTCAGGCACGAGATGGTGCTGGGCAGGATCAGCGACCTGAATAAGCACGCGGCGCTGATGATCAAGTTCCCTGACATGCAGCACAGCGATCCCAACCAGGCCAGTGTCGAGCCCGGCCAGACGGGCGAGCTGGTCTGGCGCTTCACCCGGTCCGGCAGCGTCGATTTCGCCTGCCTGCAGCCCGGGCACTACGACGCGGGCATGAAGGGGCAGGTTGTGGTCGACCAGCGAACACCTTGAACGCGTTCGAGCCCGGGATGTCGCCAGCTGCCGTGGCGGCGGCCGATCCGCTGAAAGACCCGGTGTGCGGCATGACGGTGACGCCCGCGTCGCCGCATTCATTCGAGCACGAGGGCCGGCCGTTTTACTTCTGCTGTGGTGGCTGCAAGACCAAGTTCGCAGCCGACCCCCTGCGGTTCCTGCAGCCTGTCGTGGTCGAGCCGCCCATCGAAGGTGCCACCTACACCTGCCCGATGCACCCCGAGGTGCGCGAGGACCACCCGGCCGCCTGCCCGAAGTGCGGCATGGCGCTCGAGGCCGAGATGCCGACGCTCGACGAGGGCGAGAACCCGGAGCTCACCGATTTCCGGCGTCGCTTCGTCTGGACCTTGCCGCTGACGTTGGCGGTTTTCGTGCTGGCGATGGGTGGCCACCGCTTGCACCTGTTCAGCGGCGGCACGCAAAGCTGGATCGAGCTGCCGCTGACGCTGCCGGTCGTGCTGTGGGCCGGTGCGCCGTTCTTCGTGCGCGGCGTGCAATCAGTCATCCACCGCAGCCCGAACATGTGGACCTTGATCGCCACCGGCACCTCTGCCGCATTTGCCTACAGCGTCGTGGCCACTGTCGCGCCCGGCCTGATCCCCGCGTCGTTTTCCTCGATGGGCCGCGTGCCGGTGTATTTCGAGGCAGCGGCGGTGATCATTTCGCTGACGCTGCTGGGCCAGTTGCTCGAGCTGAAGGCGCGCTCGCAGACCTCGGCAGCGATCAAGTCGCTGCTGGGCCTGGCGCCGAAGACCGCACGCCGCGTCGAGATTGACGGCAGCGAAGCCGATGTTCCGCTCGCGGCGGTGCAGGTCGGTGACATGCTGCGGGTGCGCCCTGGCGAGAAGGTTCCGGTCGATGGCGTGGTGCTGGAAGGCAGCAGCGCCGTCGATGAATCGATGCTCACCGGCGAGCCGATGCCCATCAGCAAACGCATCGGCGACACCCTGATCGGCGCCACGCTGAACACCACCGGCGCGCTGCTGATGAGCGCAGCCAAGGTGGGCTCGCAGACGGTGCTGGCCGGCATCGTGCAGATGGTGGTGCAGGCGCAGCGCTCGAAGGCGCCGATGCAGCGCATGGCCGATCGGGTGGCGGGCTATTTCGTTGTCACCGTGGTCGCCATCGCGGGCTTGACCTTCGTCGCCTGGGGGTTGTTCGGCCCCGAGCCGCGCTGGGTCTACGGCCTGATCAATGCGGTGGCCGTGTTGATCATCGCCTGCCCTTGTGCATTGGGGCTGGCCACGCCCATGTCGATCATGGTCGCCACCGGCCGCGCGGCGACGCAGGGCGTGCTGTTTCGAGACGCGGCGGCGATCGAACGCTTGCGCGATGTCGACACGCTCATCCTCGACAAGACCGGCACGCTCACCGAAGGTCGACCGCGGTTCGAACGCGCCATTGCCGCCGAGGGCTACACCGACGACGAGGTGCTGCGCCTGGCGGCCAGCATCGACAAGGCCAGCGAACACCCGCTGGCGCGCGCGATCGTGGTCGCCGCACGCGAACGCAAGCTCCGCCTGGAGCGGGTCATCGAGTTCGACTCGTCCAGCGGCGTCGGTGTCTCGGGCCGCATCGGCGAACGCTCGATCGCGCTCGGCAACCGCGCGCTGATGCAACAGGCCGGCGTGGTCATCGGGGCGCTGGAAGCACAGGCCGAAGCGCTGCGGGCCGCGGGAGCCAGCGTGATGTTCCTCGCGGTGGATCACCAGGCAGTCGGGCTGCTGGCCGTGTCCGACCCGATCAAGGCCAGCACCGCCGAGGCGCTGGCCACGCTGAAGGCCTCGGGCCTGAGGGTGATCATGGCCTCGGGCGATGGCCTGAGCACCGCCAGGCAGGTGGCTGCGACGCTGGGCATCGACGAGGTGCATGGCGAAGTCAAGCCGGCTGACAAGCTGGCGCTGGTCAGGAAGCTGCAGGCCGAAGGCCGCATCGTCGCGATGGCCGGAGACGGCATCAACGACGCGCCGGCGCTGGCGCAGGCCGATGTCGGCGTGGCGATGGGTACGGGCACGGATGTGGCGATGAACAGCGCGGCAGTGACGCTGGTCAAGGGTGACCTGCGGGGCATCGCGTTGGCGCGCGTGATCTCGCAGCAGACGATCTCGAACATGCAGCAGAACCTGGCGTTTGCCTTCGCCTACAACGCGCTCGGCGTGCCGCTGGCCGCTGGCGTGCTGTACCCGTTCACCGGCTGGCTGCTGTCGCCGATGCTGGCCGCGCTGGCGATGAGCCTGAGTTCGGTGTCGGTGATCTCGAATGCGCTGCGTCTGCGGGGGGCTCACCTGCGCAAGTGATCGGCGCCGGCCTGCGCTGTTGTGTCGTTCACCGCACAGACGCCAGTGGCTGGCCTGCCTATGGTGTTTCATCGCACCGGAGATGACCATGCAACATCCACGCACCTTGATTGCCGCAGCGGCGGCGGCTCCTGTCGGGGTCTCGAGACTGGACTCCACCATGGGATGGCGGCCCGCGACGCGGCGCCTTCGCGCAAGGAGCGGCAGGCACACGCTCGACGCCCAGTTCATCAACGTGCTTGCAGCGTTCCGGGGATGCGGTGGCCTCGCTCCCGCTGAAGAAGCCCTGGCCTGGCTGGATGGGGAGGTCGAACAGGGCTTGTCGACGCTGGCCCGGTGGATCGCGCTGCGCGAGGTCGTCAGCCTTGAATGGCAGGCGCAGATCTGGCTGCCGCTGTTCCAGTTCGACCGTCGCGACATGAGCATCTACCCGCAGATGCCACCGGTCATGGCCGAACTGCGCGGGGTCTTCGATGAGTGGGAGCTGGTGCACTGGTTCGCACGGCCGAACCGAACGCTTGACGGGCTGATCCCGGCCGAGGCGTTCCGGGATGACCCCACGTTGGTGTTGCAGGCCGCGCGCACCGACAGGTGGGCGATCGAGGGCTGAGCACCTGCGCCTGATCCCGGTGCGCTGTTGTCCTACAGGCAGCGCACGAATCGTCCGACGGCGCATTCCCTCGAGGCATCGCACGCTTGGAACGCATCCTCGCAGGAGTCGCCACCATGGGCATTCTGACCAGCGACCTGTTCAACTTCATCTGGAGCGCATCATGAAAATCCAACCCCAAACCAATGCCGAGCGGCAGAAGCTGGCGACCCTGATCCAGCCGATGGACAGCGTGGCGATGTTGACCAGCCAGAATGCCGAGGGCGCGCTGGTCAGTCGGCCGATGGCTCCGCTGGAAATGGATGCCCAGGGCGCCATCTGGTTCTTCACCGATCGCAACTCGGCCAAGGTCGAGCAACTGCGTACGCTGAACCTGAGTTTCTCGGACGCCGAACGCGGCACCTATGTCTCGCTGTGCGGACACGGTGATCTGGAGACCGACCGCAGCCACATCAAGCGCCTGTGGACGCCGCTGGCACGTCCCTGGTTTCCCGACGGCACCGATTCCGAGAATCTGGCGCTGCTCAAGTTCACGCCGAGCGCAGCAGAGTACTGGGACGCCGTCGACACGAAGATGGTGCATCTGTTCGCGACAGCGGTGTCGGTGATCGCGGCCCGGCCGATCGGCATGGGAGAGCACGGCCGCATCGGCCAGCTTTGATCGCAGCGCGATGAGCCCCGCCAGGGGCTCAGCCGAGTATCTCGGTCATGAACGATCCAGCTCGACACACCCGCACCGAATCCGACAGCTTCGGTGCCATCGAGGTGCCCGCCGACGCGCTGTGGGGCGCGCAGACCGAACGCAGCCTGCACTTCTTCGCGATCGGCGAGCAGCGCATGCCGCTGGCGGTGATTCACGCGATCGCCTGGTTCAAGTGGGCAGGTGCCCGAGTCAACGGCGAGCTGGGCCTGCTCAGTGCAGCGCGCGCCCAGGCGATCGCCGATGCCGCGCTGCGGGTGGCCGAAGGCGAGTTCGACGCCCAGTTTCCGCTGTCGGTGTGGCAGACCGGATCGGGCACGCAAAGCCACATGAATGTCAACGAAGTGGTGGCGCATCTGGCCTCGCGCGCGATGGTTGGCGACGACATGTCGGGTGCAACGGTCGTGCCCATCCACCCGAATGACGATGTCAATCTGGGGCAGTCGTCGAACGATGTGTTCCCGAGCGCCATGCACCTCGCGGTGCTGCTGGAGGCGCGCAACCGGCTGTGGCCCGCGCTGACCGAACTGCGCAAGGCGTTGGCGGCCAAGGCGCTCGCCTTTGCCTCGGTGCTGAAGATCGGACGCACCCACCTGCAGGACGCGACACCGGTCACGCTCGGCCAGGAGCTCGGCGGCTACGAGGCACAGCTCGCGTCGTGCCAGGAGTCGCTGCGGCATGCGCTGGTGGCAGTGCATGCGCTGGCGATCGGTGGCACGGCGGTGGGCACGGGTCTGAACACCCACCCCGAGTTCGGTTCACGCGTCGCCGCCACGCTGGCGCGGCAGTTCGATCTGCCGCTGTCGCAGGCGGACAACCTCTTCGCCGCGATGGCTGGTCATGAAGCGCTGGTTGCTTTCCACGGCGCGCTGAAGATGCTGGCCGTCGCGCTGACCAAGGTCGGCAACGACATCCGCCTCATGGGCAGCGGACCGCGCGCCGGCCTGGGTGAATTGCGCCTGCCCGAGAACGAACCCGGCAGCTCGATCATGCCGGGCAAGATCAACCCGACCCAGGTCGAGGCGCTGACGATGGTCTGCGCACAGGTGATGGGCCACGACGTGGCGATCGGTGTCGCGGCGAGCCAGGGGCAGTTCGAGCTGAACGTCTACAAACCCTTGATTGCTCTGGACGTGCTCGACAGCCTGCGCCTGCTGGCCGACGCGATGCACAGCTTCGACCGCCATTGCGTCGCGGGGCTGGTGGCCAACTCGGCCCGCATCGAGCAGCTGCTGCAAGGCTCGCTGATGCTGGTCACCGCACTGACGCCACACATCGGCTACGACAGCGCCGCACGGATCGCCAGGTGCGCACATGACCACGGCACCACGCTGCGCGAGGCCGCTCTGGCACTGGGCGCGGTGACGGCCGAGCAGTTCGACGAGTGGGTCGATCCGCGAAGGATGCAAAGCGCATCACCTGGCCACTGAATGCTTGCTTGTGTTCGCCAGCGCACCGAGTGGCCAGGCGCGAACGCCTACGCTGGACCTTGCTGTCTTTCCCCTTTCTCTCCTTCACTTCGACAGGACCCTCATGAATCACGCAACGATGTTCGCCGCCCTGGTGGTGGTCGCCAGCTTGTCCGCCTGCCAGAAGCCGGAGCCGGTCAACGTGCCGCCCGCGACGGTGGGTGAGCCCGGGCCGGCTGGATCGCAGGGCAGCACCGGCAAGCCCGGCGATGCAGGCACAGCGGGCGGGGCGCCTGCCGCGTCCTCGTCTTCCAACTGAGTTCGTTGAACCCGACAAGGAGATCGTCATGAGTCTTGGAACCATTCTGTTGATCGTGCTGATCCTGATGCTGGTCGGCGCCTTTCCGAGCTGGCCGCACAGCAGCAGCTGGGGCTATGGGCCCAGCGGCGCGCTGGGCCTGGTCGTCATCGTCGTGCTGGTGCTGCTGCTCACCGGGCGTTTGTGAGTTCTGCGTGATCGGCACGATCTCGCCGACAGGTGTGAAACCATGAACAAGTACCTGTCGGCCTATCTCGCCACCGCTGTCGTGATGATTGCCCTCGACATGCTGTGGCTTGGCGTGATCGCGAAGCCGCTGTACCAGCAAGGCCTGGGTCACCTGATGGCCGAGCGCCCGAATCTTGTCGCGGCGGCAGCGTTCTATGTGCTGTACACGTTCGGCTTGCTGCTGTTCTCGATCGTGCCGAACGCTGTCGATGCCGGCTGGCTGAAGACCACGACGACTGCGGCGATGTTCGGCCTGATCGCCTACGCCACCTACGACCTGAGCAATCTCGCGACGCTGAAGGACTGGCCGGTCATGCTGTCACTGATCGACATGGCCTGGGGCGCGACGATCAGTGCCGTGTCTGCCACAGCAGGGCGCATCGCGTGGGATCGCTTTGCCTGAGATGGGCGGCAACAACTCCCAACGGTTCCTGTAGGACAGCAACTACCACGCAAGACGCGATGCACCGGCAGGCGCCGGTCTCATGCGGGTTCACAGTGCATGCATCGCAACGCAATGAACCTCACAAGGAAAACCATGAACACCACTTTCGCCCTCAAGACGACTTTGCTTGCCGTTGCCCTCGCAGTGATGCCGCTCGCCCATTCTGCCGCGATGACCAAGGCCGACAAGATTCGAATCACGGCCGAATACAAGGCCGACAAGGCCGCATGCGGATCGTTGGCTGGCAACGCGAACGACATCTGCGTCGAACGGGCCAAGGGCAAGGAAAAGCTTGCACTGGCCCAGCTGGAATATGCTTACACAGGCAAGGCCGAAGACCATAACAAGATCATGAAGGCCAAGGCTGAAGTCGACTACGCCATCGCCAAGGAAAAGTGCGATGACTTGGCCGGCAATCCCAAGGACGTTTGCGTGGAGGAAGCACAGGCAGCCGAGACGAAGGCGCTGGCCGATGCCAAGCTCGACAAGAAGGTTGGCGATGCGCAGACCGAAGCGGCGGACGACAAGCGCGATGCCGCGTACAAGGTTGCCGCCGAGAAGTGCGACGCGCTGGCTGGCGATGCCAAGACCAGTTGCATGTCGGCGGCCAAGCTGAAGTTCGGCAAGAACTGAATCCGGGGCTCCCTCGATTTACTGTTCTTCAATACAGCTGGTTCGGTTCGTATTTATGTAATTTACAGAACGTAACTCCGAACGCATCATCCGCTCCAGATTTTCTGAAGAGGGTTTTGCGATGGGTCTCCCCGATGTTCTGTTCTCGGCCAGCGCGCTGGCGCCAGTCGCCCTGATGCTGGTGGCAGCGCTTTTGCCATGGTTGCGCAGTGCCTCTGTCACAGGGCTTTGGCGCGCGTTCCTTGCCTTGTCCGCCATCGCTCTGCTGGCCACCGGTGCCATGGCCGTGGCGGGCTCTGGCAGCGTACGCCTGCCCGCAGCGCTGCATGCCTCACCGCTGAGCATCGGCCTGGCCCTGCTCGTGCAATTGCTGGGCACGGTCATCGCTGCGTTTTCAGCGCGGTACCTGGAGGGGGAAGCGGGGCAACGGCGGTATGTGTCGGCGCTGTCGGGCGTGCTGGCCGCTGTGCATCTGCTGCTGCTGGCGGATCACTGGGTGGTCCTGATCATGGCCTGGGCGCTGGTCGGCGTGGCACTGCAGCAACTGCTGTGCTTCTACCCCGATCGCGCCTTCGCCCGACTGGCGGCGCACAAGAAGCGGATTGCCGACCGCATCGCCGATGCATTGCTGATCGGCGCCGCCGCCTTGGCCTGGCACGAGGTGGGCAGCGGCTCATTTTCTGACCTCTGGACGCACTTGGACCGCGAGGGCATGTCCACCGCCTTGCAGTTCAGCGCTGTGGGGCTGGTGCTGGCCGTCATTCTGCGCACCGCGCTGCTGCCGGTGCATGGCTGGCTGATTCAGGTCATGGAAGCACCAACCCCCGTGTCCGCCCTGCTGCATGCCGGCGTGGTCAATCTGGGCGGCTTCGTGCTGATCCGCTTTGCGCCCCTGCTGGAACAGGCGATGCCGGCGCGCACGCTGCTGGTGGTTTTCGGTCTGGTCTCCGCCGTACTGGCAGGCATGGTGATGCTGACCCGGATCAGCATCAAGGTCCGATTGGCATGGTCCACGGTGGCCCAGATGGGTTTCATGCTGCTCGAATGCGGGCTCGGTCTCTACACCCTCGCAGCCCTGCATCTGATCGGGCATTCGCTCTACAAGGCGCACGCGTTCCTGTCGGCGTCGACGGTTGTGCGTCAGACTCGTCTGCAGGCGATGCACGGCCCGGCGTCACCCCTGGCAGCCAGTCTGCTGATCGCCCCGGCCCTTGCCATCCCGTCGGTGCTGCTGGTTCAGTGGATTTCGGGCCACACCGCCTGGCCCTGGTGGTGGAGCGCCGTTCTGGGGCTGGCCTGGGCGCCGTTGCTGTGGCTTCCCGCCGCGCGCTCCGGCCTTCGGACGGTTGCCTGGCAGGTGGCCATCGGCGTACTGATGGTGGTGGGCCTCACTGGCGCTGCGCTGCTGGCCCACGCAGTGCCGCTCGGCATCCAGGACACGCCCCATCACGCGCTCGGCATGGTCGCATTGCTGGGCATGGCGGCGCTTTACCTCTGCCTGGTGGCTCTGCAACTGCGGCCGCAGGCGCTGCGCACCTGGCGACGCTGGAGTTATGCGGGGTTCTATGTGGACGAGGTCTACACGCGGCTGGCCCTGCAGCTCTGGCCAGCCCGCTGGGCCCCCGAGGCCTTCAAGGAGGCTGGCCCCAGACCCGCCGCAACACTGGCGCCTGACGCCCCGCGATGAACCGACAGCCTGGAGAACACCATGATGGAAACCTTGAACCGCAGCGCTCGGTCGGACCTTGAGGGTCGGGACCGTGCCAATGACATCTCAGCCCAGGAGGCAGCGCTGAACGCTCAGATCGAGGCCGCCTGCCACCAGGCCTGCCAGTCCATTGCGCCCGCCTGGCCGCTGGATCGGGCCATCGCCGTGAACCCGCACTGGTCGCGCATCGGCATGCCGGTGCGCCGGGTGGCGGCCCGCATGGCGGTGCTCGGCGGCATTCATGTCTTTCCGCCGCGCGACGGCCAGCAACGGGCCTGGGAAGCGGGGCGCATCAGCCGCGTCGATCTCGAACTCGGCCTGGGTCAGGTGGCTGCCGCTGGCGCCGTCAGCCTGACAGCCGATCAATGCACGCAAGCGCTGCGCAGCGCGCCGTCACTGCAGCAGCTCCCGCTGCTGAGCGACCTGCTCGACAACGACCCGAAGCGCCACACCCGGCTGTCATGGCGCCAGGCCATCACCCACCAGGTGAGCCAGACCTGTGCCGCCTACTTCGATGAACATCAGGCCGACTGGCAGCCCGAACGCACGCAAGGCCTGTATGCCTTCTGGCGCGACACCCTCACGCACGACCACGGCATCGGTCTTCTGATGGGCGTGCCGCATCTGGGCCGCACGCTCGATGCGCTGCCCGCCACGCGGCAGGACGCCGAACGCTGGGTGATGAAGCGCCTGGGTCTGCCGCAGGCGGTATGGGCCGATTACCTGGAGGCGGTGCTCCTTACCGTCAATGGCTGGGCCTCCTGGTGTGCCTACCTGGGCTGGCAGGCCGGCCAGGAAGGCCGCGATGACCCTCATCTGCGAGACCTGCTGGCCATCCGGCTGGCCTGGGGCGTGATCCTGCTGGAATGCAAGGACGGTGATGCATCGACGCAGGCGTTCACCGCCTTGCAGCAGGCCTGGCGCCAGGCCCCGGCGGTGTTGCAGGATGCCGAGCAGGCCCTGCTGATCGACGAGGTCTGGCAGGTGGCGCTGGAGATCGGTTATCAGCGCAATCTCGCACAGCGGCTGCTGAGCGTCGGTGGCGAAAGCGCCGCGCCGCAAGCGCCTGAAGTGCAGGCCGCCTTCTGCATCGATGTGCGCAGCGAGCCCCTGCGGCGAGCGCTGGAGGCTGTCTGGCCTGCCGTGCAGACCGTCGGCTTTGCCGGCTTCTTCGGCCTGCCGGTGGCCTACACACCCCTGGCCACTCAGGCGAGGCGCCCGCAGTTGCCCGGCTTGCTGGCGCCGGCCATGGAGGTGTCGGATCGTGTGGCTGCATCGGGCTCGGCTGAAAGTGAATCCACTGCGGCCATGAAGGACGCTGCGGGTCGCTCACGCCGTGATCTTTTCGCCCTGTCCGACCAGTGGCAAGCGGCCAGCCGCTGGCCGGGCGCGGCGTTTTCATTCGTGGAATCGGTGGGGTTCGGCTATTTCGGCAAGCTCGGGCAATGGCTGCTGCCCAGCCGGCAAGCCAGGGCAAGAGACGATCTGGCCGGCCTTCCCGCCCGCTATCGCCCGATCTGCCGACCCCAGCTGGTCGGTCTGGACCTCGAAGCCAGGGTGTCGCTGGCGGCCCGTGTGCTGCACGCCATGGGCCTGGAGAAGAACCTCGCATCGTTGGTGCTGCTGGTCGGCCATGGCAGCCAAAGCGCCAACAATGCCCACGCTGCAGCGCTGGACTGCGGTGCGTGCTGCGGCCAGACCGGCGAGGTCAATGCGCGCAGCCTGGCGCAACTGCTCAACGAGCCAGCGGTGCGCCAGGGGCTCCAGGCTCAGGGCCTGGCCATCACCGAGCACACCTGGTTCGTGGCGGCGCTGCACAACACCACCACCGACGAAATCGAAGGCTTCGACCTCGACCTGTTGCCGCCTGCATTGCGCGCCCGGTGGGAACGCTTGCAAGGCGTCTTTGCGCAGGCCTGTGATCAGGTGCGCAGAGAGCGGGCACCGCAACTGGGCCTGAACCCGCGCACGCCGCACATCGAGCTGCTGGACCAGCTGCGCCGTCGCGCCAACGACGGAGCGCAGACGCGCCCCGAGTGGGGCCTGGCGGGCAATGCCGCCTTCCTGATCGCACCCCGTCAGCGCAGCCAGGGCGCGGTGCTGGAGGGCCGCAGCTTCCTGCACGACTACGACGCCAGCCAGGACGCCGACGGCAGCGTGCTGGAGCTGCTGATGACCGCGCCGATGCTCGTCACCCACTGGATCAACTGGCAGTACCACGCCTCCACCTGCGACCCCTTGCGCCTGGGCAGCGGCAACAAGGTGCTGCACAACGTGGTGGGCGGCACCATCGGCGTGTTCGAGGGCAATGGGGGCGACTTGCGCATCGGCCTGTCGCAGCAGTCGCTGCACGACGGCGAGCACTGGGTGCATGAGCCCCTGCGCCTCACCGTGGTCATCGATGCGCCGCAGCAGGCCATCGATGCCGTGATCGGCAAGCATGCGGTCCTCCAGCAACTGCTGGACAACGACTGGCTGCACCTCTGGCGTTTCGATCAGGCGGGCTTGCTGCGCTACGAGCGGCGAGAGTGGCGCCCCGTGAGGCTGGAAGCGGCCTGATGGCGGTTGCGTCCCGCTACACCGGCTGCCGGGTCGCCTTGCTGACCCAGCACGGCAAGGAGCGGGTGATTGCCCCGGTGCTGGAGCCCGGCCTGGGCTGCGCCATCGAGCACGTGACGGGCTTCGACACCGACCAGCTCGGCACCTTCACCCGCGACACCCCCCGACCCGGCAGCCAGCTCGACGCGGCGCGTCGCAAGGCCCGCAAGGGCATGGAACTGTCGGGCCTGCCGGTGGGCCTGGCCAGCGAAGGCAGCTTCGGCCCCGACCCGTTCTCGGGCATGTTCCCCTGGAATGTGGAGCTGCTGGTGTGGATCGACGACGGGCTGGGCCTCGAGGTGGTGGGCATGGCCCAGGGCGCGGCACGCAGCGGGCATGTGCAGACCGGCGACTGGGCCGAGGTCGAAGCCTTTGCGGCGCGCGAAGGGTTTCCGCAGCATCAGCTGGTGCTGCGCCCCGAGGGACAGGACGATGCGCGCATCCACAAGGCAATCGCCGACCCGGATCGCCTGAAAGCCTGTTTCAACGAGTGCCTGGCAATGGCGCGCAACCGGCAGGTCTTCGTCGAGACGGACCTGCGGGCCTTCGCCAACCCGAGCCGCATGCGGCACATCGAGCAGGCCACCTTCGACCTGCTGGCGCGCCTGCAATCAGCTTGCCCCGCCTGCGACGCCCCGGGCTACGGGGTGACCGAGCGGCAAGCCGGGCTGCCCTGTGCCGACTGCGGCCTGCCGACCACCAGCTACCGCAGCGAGGTGTGGGCCTGCGCGCGGTGCCAGCACCGGGCGGTCAAGCCACGGACCGACTGCACCGTGGCGGAGCCGCGGCACTGCTCGCACTGCAATCCGTGAGCGGGGTATGGCGTTTCCCACGAGTCGTCGATCGACTGACGCATGGGCACGGTCAGGGGCATGGTGTCGGGTTTTCAGGCCGGCAGCACTGCGGCGGGCACGCCGCAGTGCTGCATGGCCTTGAGTAGGGCCTGGTCCAGCGTGGCCAGCGGCAGGCGTCTGCGCAAGGCCAGTTCCAGGTAGCAGGCGTCGTAGACGGTCAACGCGTGATCAGTGGCCAGGGCGTCGAGCGTCAGCAGGCTCACCGGTTCACGGCACACCTGCAAGCGAAGGCCATTGGCAGCTGCGGCCAACTCGGCGCGCTGGGCCGCCGTGATGCGGCGGCGGCGTTGCGCGCCGTGCAGCAGGTTGGCCATCTCCGGCAACCACAGCGTGGGCACCCAGACAGCGCTGGTGGCAGTGGCGTGCAAGGCGGCCCGCGTGTAGTCCGTGGCTTCGTCGGGCAGGAACCAGGCGGCGCTGACGGAGGCATCCACCACGAAATCGGCCGACGCAGTGACATGGGGCGGGGGGCTTTCGCGGGCCACCAGCCGCGTGGCGACCGGCTTGCGCGGCGAACGCACTGCCGGGCCCTTCAGCGCCATCAGCGCCGACCTTCGCGGATCAGGTCGCGGCTCTTGAGCGTGCCCAGGCTCACGCCGCGGCTGGCCGCCTGCAACCGGGCGACTGCATCCTGCGCGGCGCGCTGGCGCGTGGCGTCGTCCTCGGGCGGGGCCAGGCGGGCCACCACCTTGCCGTGGCGCGTGATCTCAATGACCTCGCCGGCCAGCACACGATCCACCAGCTCGGACAGGCGATTCTTGGCTTCGAACAGGGCGACTGAAGACATGGCATGGGCCTCCACTGGTGGGCACGCCATGAATATAGCTAGCTAGCCAAATTACGGCAAGGTCGGTGGAGCACTGGCAGCGGCGACTGCCACTGCCCGGAGGAAGCAGAGCCGGCGCTGGGCGCTGATCTGCCAAGTCCGCATGCGGCGTCAGACGTTGAACAGGAAGTTCAGCACGTCCCCATCCTTGACCACGTACTCCTTGCCTTCGGCGCGCATCTTGCCGGCCTCTTTCGCGCCGTGTTCGCCCTTGAAGGCCACGTAGTCGTCGAAGGCGATGGTCTGGGCGCGGATGAAGCCGCGCTCGAAGTCGGTATGGATCACGCCGGCGGCCTGCGGGGCGGTGTCGCCGATGTGGATGGTCCAGGCGCGCACTTCCTTCACGCCGGCGGTGAAGTAGGTCTGCAGGCCGAGCAGGCTGAAGGCCGCGCGGATCAGCCGGTTCAGGCCCGGCTCGGTCTGGCCCATTTCGGACAGGAACATCAACCGGTCTTCGTCGCTCATGTCGGCGAGCTCGGCTTCGGTCTTGGCGCAGATCGCCACCACCGGCGCCTTCTGGCTCTCGGCATAGGCGCGAAGCTTGTCGAGGTAGGGGTTGTTGTCGAAGCCGCCTTCGTCGACGTTGCCGACGAACATCGCCGGCTTGGCGGTGATCAGGCACAGGGGCTTGACGAGCACCATGTCTTCCTTGCTGAAGGCGATGCTGCGCACCGGCTTGGCTTCGTTCAACGCGGCCTGGCATTTCTCGAGCACGGCGACCAGCTTCTGCGCCTCCTTGTCACCCGAGCGCGCCACCTTGTTGTAGCGGTGCAGACCTTTCTCCACCGTGCCCAGGTCGGCCAGGCACAGCTCGGTCTGGATGACTTCGATGTCGGAGATCGGATCGACCTTGCCTGCCACGTGGATCACGTTGTCGTCGTCGAAGCAGCGCACCACATTGACCAGTGCGTCGGTTTCGCGAATGTGCGCGAGGAACTGGTTGCCCAGGCCTTCGCCCTTGCTGGCACCGGCCACGAGGCCAGCGATGTCTACGAACTCGACGATCGCCGGCACGATGCGCTCGGGCTTGACGATGGCCGCCAGCGCATCGAGGCGCGGGTCGGGCAGCTCGACGATGCCGACATTGGGCTCGATGGTGCAGAACGGGTAGTTCTCGGCCGCGATGCCGGCCTTGGTGAGCGCATTGAAGAGGGTGGATTTGCCGACGTTGGGCAAACCGACGATGCCGCATTTCAGGCTCATGGTGCAGGTCTCACAGGGGATGTTGCAGGCGTCGACGACGAGCCCGCGATTCTAGGAGGCTGCTCGACCCGGCCGCGCCGCAGCATCAGCACATTGCCGGCCACCGCCAGCAGCACGCCGACGCCGGTGATCGCGCCGGGCCGGTAGCCCTCGAAGCCCATCGACACCACCAGCGCCAGCAATGGCGTCATCACGCCAATGGCGCCGCTCGGGCCCGCGCCCAGGCGCTCCAGCAGCGTCAGGTAGCAGGCAAACGACAGCACCGAACCGGCCAGCGCCAGGTACACCAGCGACACCCACCACGACAACAGCGCGGGCGGCGCGAAGCGATGGCCCATCGCCAACGCAATCGCCCCTGTGGCGAGGGCGCCATAGCCCATGCCGTAGCCCATCGAGGGCCAGAACGGCAGGCCGCGGTGGCGGTTGCGGCTGGCGATCAGGCTGCCCGACGTGCTCAGCAACACCGCGCCCACGGTGAACGCTGCGCCGATGCCGACCGAGGCGGCAGCCCCCAGCGACCCCGCCCCATGCGCAGGCGACGCCATGCCCGCCGCCGCCTTGCTGAACTCCGGCCAGAAGATCAGCGCCACACCCATCAGCCCGAGAACGCCGCCACCGACAAAGCGCAGTGACATCCGCTGCCCGAACAGGGCCTGCGCACCGAGCCCGGCGATCAGTGGCGAGGCCGAGTAGCCCACCGCGACCAGCCCGGAGGGCAGGTGTCGTTCGGCGTGATAGACCAACACATACGACAAGCCGAACATCAGCGCGCCCTGCAGCGCCAGCACCGCATGGTCGCGCGGCGCGAAGCGCAGCGATATGCCGCGCAGGGCGCACACGCTCAGCACCAGCAGCGAAGCCAAGCCGAAGCGCAAGGCGACGCCGACCTCGGGCGTGGTGTGGCCGAGCTGGTAGGTGATCGCGTGCCAGGTGGTGCCCCAGCTCAGCACGCAGACAGCGAACAGCTGCCAGTTCTTGAACCGGCTCATGGCGACAAGGTGGCGGTTTTCAATCGAATCGGTACGTCGCGCCGCCCACCAGGCCTGTGCGCAGCAAGCAGTCGAATCCCTCGACGATCACCGCATTCATGCCGAAGGTCAGCGCGCCATTCAGCCGCGCATCGGCGCGGTAGGCGGCCAGCGCATCGACGACCGCGTGGCCGGTCTCGGCGGTGAGCGGGTCGATATCGGGGATGCTGCAGCGCGAACACGGCTTGACGAGCTTCAGCCGCACCGGGCCCTCGGGCGTGTCGAAACGAATCTCATCGAGGTGGTCTTCGCCGTGCGCCTCCAGCCCGTCCAGAACCAGATTCGGCCGGAAGCGCTGCATCGTCACCGGCGCCGCACCGCTGGCCGTGATGCGGCGGTTCAGCTCATCGAGGCCGGCCCGCGAGGTGACGAGCAGCGGGTACTCGTCGGAGAACGCCGCCTCGGCCTCGACGGAGCCGGTCCACTGCGCGCTGGCCAGGCGCTTGTGCGAGGGGTCGAAGCGCACCAGCCGCAGGGGCTGGCCGAGGAAGTCGCTGAACCATTGCGCGACGGCATCGCCCATGTCGAAGGCGGCGACGTCGTCGTTCCACACCGTCACCCGCACATCGGCGCCAACCTCGTCGAGCGGCACCGACCAGGCCAGCATGCCGGGCGCGCGCAGCACCATGTCGCGCGTGTTCAGCGTCGTCTGGATCAGCGCCATGCGCGGCAACTGGCGCTGCGTGACGAAGCGGCCCTGCGCATCGACCACCATCCACGCCCGGTCGAACTCCAGCCCGGTCTCGATCAGCAGCGCGTCATCCGCTGCGATGCCGCCGCAGCTCTTGATGGGGTGCACGTACAGCGCGGCGATGCTGACCTCGACGTCGAACGCTGCGTTGCCAGTCACTTGAACAGGCCTTTCAGCACATCCTTGAGCACATCCTTCGGTTTGGGGGTCGCAGCCGATGCACCGGGCTCCGCAGGTTTCAATCCAAGCTCTTCCTCCAGCCGTCTGCGCACCTCGTTCTTCAGGCCCTGCGTCACCGCCCCGGCGACCACCGACGACCATTCGACCTTCCAGTCCAGCGCGGCGAACGGTCCGGTCAGCCTCACCGGCACCTGCAGGCCTTTCAGTGCCGCGAGATCGGCGCCGCCCTGGCCCTTGGCCGTGCTGGTGACGGTGGCGCGCGCCAGGTAGTCGATACGGCCCTGGCCGATGTCGATCGTGCCTTCGCCGCCCAGCCGCAGGAAGGGGCTCTTCACGTCCAGGTCCTGGTTGCGCGCCACACCGTTCGCGATCTGGAAGCTCGCGCTCATCTCGCTGAAGTCGGTCTTCTCGGTCTCGCTTGCCTTCTGCACCACGTCCTGCTGCAGACCGATCGCCGCCTTGGCCTGCCGCAGGCTCTTCGCGAGGTTGATGCCCTTGATCGCACCGTCGCGCAGCTGCAGTGCCATCCGGCCTTGCAACTTCGATTTCAGCGCGTTGACGCTGCGGCCGGTGGCTTCGACGTCCATCGTCACACGGCCGGTGCCGTCCATCCAGTCTTTCGACGCCACGTCCTTCAGCGCGCTGTTGATATTGATGCCACTGGCCACGCCCTTGAAGCCGACGCGCCCGGTCGCGGCCTCGGCCAGCACCGATGCGTCGACGCTGCCGCCCCAGACCCTGCCCTGCAGCGTCGTCACCCGCAGCAAGCCGCCGTTCAGCGTGGCATCGACGCGCAGGGCATCGACCTTGTAGCGTTGCACGGCAAAGCTGGCGGCCTGGAGGCTGAACTGCCCGTCCACGCTGCCCAGCGCACTCAGGTCGACCGGGGTGTCGGCGGCCGCAGTGCCGGGCGCTGGCTTGGCCGGCGGTGTCGACACACCGGCAGCCGCTGCGGCGGGTGCGTCGGCCAGCAGCCGGTTCAGGTCCAGCGTGTCGAAGCGGGCTTTCGCATTGAGCCTGGGCACCTTGCCGCCAAGCAGTGCCGTGCCGTCGGTGCTGAAGGCACCGCCGTTGATGTCGCCAGCCAGCGTCCACGCCGCGCGATCGGCGGACGCGCTCGCGCCGCCTCTGGCATCGATCTTCAACGCCTGCAATCCCGGGTTCTCGATCAGGCCTTGCAACGTCAGCGAATCGAGTGCGATCGATGCGGGCGTGGCCGCGCCGTTCTTGCCGCTGGTGGCGGCCCGCGCCTGCTTCAACAGCAGGTTGCCCCTGACCGTCCCCCCCAGCTTGCGTTGTGCCCCGCGGCTGTCGACATGGGCCTCGAAGCCGGGCAGGCGCAGCGCGTCGAAGCTGCCGGTTGGCGCCGCGCTCTTGAAGGTCACGTCCAAGGGCGCCGGACCGCCGCGCTGAAGGCGCCCGCTGAAGGCGCTGCCCTTGATCTGATCGCCGGTGGCTGACAGCTCGGGCCAGGTGAGCGCGAGATTCAGGGGCTGCGCATCCTGAGTCCCTTTCAGCTGTAACGCCAGTTTGGAGAGCGCGATGTCCTTGGCCGCCGGGTTGAAGGCGAACCGCTCGATGGCCAGGGTGCTGTCGTCGATCTGGATGCCGCCCGCGGTCGCGGCCAGCGTCAGCTGCACCGCCTGGGCGTCGATCGCCGAAGCTGCACCGTCCCAGCCAGCGCTGCCCTTCATGCCGAGGCGGATCGCCTTGATGCCGACGGCGTCGCCGTCGAACGCGAGGCGGGTATCGCGCAGCGTGACCGAGCTGGTGGCGAGGTTCAGCTTCAGCTGGGCACTGCCGCTCAGATCGCCTTTGACGGCCGGTGAGGCGAGGTCGATCTGCAGCTTGAAGGCCACTGGCGATTCGGTCTGGTCCTGCAGGCGGCCGGTCGTCAGCGACTTCAGCGACAGCACGCCGGTCAGGTGCGCCAGGTCATCCTTCACGCGCAGGCTGACGTTTTCCAGCGCGACGCGGTTCACGTCGAGCCGCGGAGGCTTCTTGCTGCCGCTGCCGCCGTCAGAAGGTGCCTTGCCGTCGAGCAGGTCGTCGATGTTGCGTACCCCGTCGACGTTGCGCAGGTAGACCGCGCGTACACCGCGGGCGGCAATGCGGCTGATGACCAGTTCGCGGCCGAACAGGGACATCAGGTCGACCGCCAGTTCGGCGTGTTCGATCGCGGCGAATTCGTCGGGCTTGCCGGCTTCGCTCAGGCTGACGTCGGCGAGCGTGATTTCCAGCCGCGGGAACAGCGACAGCCCGATCGGCCCGTTGATTGCCAGCGTGCGGTTGTGGTGCGTCTGCATCCACTCGATGGCGACGCCCTTGTAGCGATTGGCATCGAAGCCCATCACCAGCCAGGAGACCACCGCAATCAGCACCAGCAGCAGGCCCAGCACCCCGAGCGCGACACGGCGAATCCAGATCGACACGGCAATGCCCCCGAAAAGCGCGGATTGTGCCTGCGCACCCCCGCTTCAGTCACACCGTCTACCTACAATCCTCCCCGATGAAACCCTATGACGTGCAGGTGCGCGGTGCCGGTCTGGTCGGCCCGGCGCTGGCCTTGTCGCTGGCGCGCATCGGCCTGCGCGTCGCGCTGGTGGCCGATGCCGCAATGCCCGCACGCGGACCCGACGTGCGCGCTTTCGCGCTGAATGCCGCGTCGGTCACGTTGCTGCGCGGCCTGAAGGTCTGGGACGCGCTGCCGGCGCATGCAGCCACCGCGGTATACGAAATGCGCGTCGAGGGCGACGCGCCTGGTGCGGCGCTCGAGTTTTCTTCGTGGGAGCAGCGGGTCGGTGAGTTGGCCTGGATCGTCGACGCGGCGGTCCTTGAGCGTGAGCTGGCCGCAGCGGTGCGCTTTTCGCCGCATGTCACGGTGGTGACGGGCGCGCAGGCGGATGCGGCTGCAGCGCCACTGACTGCAATCTGCGAAGGCAAGGCCTCGGCCACCCGTGACGCGCACCGCGTGCCCCTTGATCGCCGCTCTTACGGCCAGCGCGCGGTGGCTGCGCGGCTGGTCAGCTCCCACCCGCACGGGGGCACTGCGCGTCAGTGGTTCAGCTCGCCCGAGGTGCTCGCGCTGCTGCCCTTCGATGCGCCGCAGCCGCTGAGCTCGTATGCACTGGTGTGGTCGGTGCCCGAAGCGCGCGCTGACGAATTGCTGGCGATGGACGAGGCCGAGTTCAGCGCCGTGCTGATGCAGGCCACTTCTGGTGCCGCCGGCGAGCTGCAGCTGTCTGGCGAACGTGTCGCCTGGCCGCTGACCCGCGCGCAGGCTGCCACCTGGTGCGGGCCGGGCTGGGTGCTGCTGGGCGACGCCGCCCATGTGGTGCACCCGCTGGCCGGCCAGGGGCTCAACCTGGGGCTGGCTGATGTGGCGGCCCTGACCGCGGTGCTGGCTGCGCGCGAGCCCTGGCGCGCACTCGGCGACGAGAAACTGCTGCGTCGCTACACCCGCGAGCGCCTGCTGCCGACGCTCGCGATGGTCGAGATCACCGACGGCCTGATGCATCTTTTTGCCCACCCCGCGCCTTTGGCGCGGGAACTCCGCAACCGCGGCCTGACTCTGGTCAACCGGCTGACGCCGATCAAGCGCTGGCTGACGGCGCAGGCGCTGGACTCGTGAGCCTGCGCGCAGGCGCAACCGCGAGTTCGTTCTCGCATCTGAAAGTAGCTCTCATGGACTTGTCATTGCTTCGAAAGATCCCGCGTAGGGCTGCTCGCAGCCTCTGCGGCAAAGTCGCCATGGCACTCGCGACGGCGATCGTTGCTGCCACGCCCGCCCACGCCGGTGAAACCGAGATCCGCAAGGCGCTCACCGAGCGGCTGACCGATCTGGGCAAGGTCGACGAAGTCACCAAGTCGCCGATCCCGGGCCTGTACGAAGTGCGTGTCGGCGTCGAGATCTACTACACCGACGAGAACGGCAACTATCTGGTTGTAGGCCAGTTGCTGGAAACCAAGACGCGCACCAACCTGACCGAGGCGCGCGTGGCCAAACTAACCGCGATCGACTTCGCCAGCCTGCCGTTGAAGGACGCGGTCGTCTGGAAGCAAGGCGATGGCAGCCGCAAGCTGGTGGTATTCGCCGACCCGAACTGCGGCTACTGCAAGAAGTTCGAGCGCGATGCTCGCGCCGCCAAGGATGTGACGATCTACACCTTCCTGTACCCCATTCTCGGAGCCGATTCGACGGACAAGTCGCGCAACATCTGGTGCGCGAAGGATCGCGGCAAGGTGTGGGCAGACTGGATGATCGATGGTGCTCTCCCGCCGAAGGTCATGGGCGAATGTGACACCTCGGCGCTGCAGCGCAATGCGGCGCTCGGGCGCAAGCACAAGATCAACGGCACGCCGGCGCTGGTATTCGAGGACGGCAAGCGCGTGCCAGGCGCGATGAAGCTCGACGACCTCGAAAAGCAGCTGCTGGCATCGGCGAAGAAG
The DNA here is from genome assembly GCA_947474755.1 of Burkholderiales bacterium. Taxonomy (GTDB): domain Bacteria; phylum Pseudomonadota; class Gammaproteobacteria; order Burkholderiales; family Burkholderiaceae_C; genus PBB1. The sequence continues at coordinate 80,234 of CANJJE010000003.1, forward strand.
CCCGGTTGATTCCGCTGCTGCAAGACTTCTTCGACTTCGAGCCCACGCACGCCGAGGCACTGCGCCGGCTCGATGCGGTGCATCCTGGCGAATACGCCCGCACCCGCAATGCGCTCGATGGCGCCGTCACCGGCCTGTCCCCCTACTTCACCCATGGCGTGATCGGCATGCGTGCTGCCATTGCCCGCGTGCTGCAGAAGCACCGGCTGGGCTACGACGACAAGCTGATGTTCGAATTCGCCTGGCGCGAGTTCTTCCACCATGTGTGGAGCCGGTGTGGCGATCAGGTGCTCACCGACATGCGGCCCTCCACGGTGTGGCCTGGCGTCTATTCCTCTGCCGTGCCAGCGGATGTCCGCGAAGGCCGCACCGGCGTGCCAACGATCGACGCCGCCGTGCGCCAGCTCTATGCCACCGGCTATCTGCACAACCATGCCCGCATGTGGCTGGCGAGCTACGCAGTGCACCTGCGCAAGGTTCACTGGCGTGCCGGGGCCGACTGGATGTTCGGCCACCTTCTCGATGGCGACGTGCCGAGCAACCACCTGAGCTGGCAATGGGTGGCTGGCACCTTCTCCAGCAAGCCCTACCTGTTCAATGCGGACAACGTCGCGAAGTACGCGCCGCGCGCAAACTTCAAGGACTGGCTGGCCAAAGGCACGGCGATCGACCAGGATTACGAGGTACTGGAGCGCATCGCGCGGCATGAAGGTGATGTCGGACCTGAACCAGGCGTGCACCAAGGCGTGATCGAGCCCCTGCTGTGGGCGGCCCCACACGCCGACTGGGTGGCCGAAGCGACACGGCCACTGGTCGCCAGCGCCGTGCCGCGGCGACGCGAGATCGAGCTGGTCACGCCCTGGACGATGGGCGAGCGCGAGGGCGGTGCCGGCCCGGGTGCTGGTGGCTCATGGCGACTGGGCGTGATCCACACGCCATCGCATGCCCTGCTGCCGTGGAGCGAAAGGCGCTGGCGCTGGGTGCTGCGGCGACTGGGGCAGATCACCGATGCGGTGTTCGTCGGCGACCTGAGCTCCTGCGTGCCATGGAAGGATGGCGTACCGACCTGGCCAGGGCCTGGCATGGTCACGGCCGTGCGGGCGCCGATGCCGGGCTATGACGCCGCGCTGGGTGTGCTCGCCACCTTGCAGCACGCACCGCGCCTGCTGCCCAACCCCGAAGCGATGTGCCGTTCGTTCAGCGTGTTCTACGAGAGCGTCAAGCGACAATCTCGGTCGCTTCAGAACCAGTTGAACGGAGAGCTTTTTTGAGCGGTCGCACCCAGGTCCCGCCGACGCCGGCATCGACGAACACGCCTGATCGGGCCACCTTGCGTCTGGCCTATGCGGGCCTGGTGCCCTTCGTGATCGGTGCGCTCCTGCTGTGGATCGTGCGCCCCGATGCGCACCCGTATGTCGCCGCGGCTTTGTCGGCGTATGCGGCCGTGATCGTCTCGTTTCTCGGCGGCATCCACTGGGGCCTCGGTTTTCGTGCGCAGCCGCCGGACCCCTCGCGCTTCGTCTGGGGCGTCGTGCCCTCGCTGGTGGCCTGGGTCGCGGTGGTGATGCCCGCATATGCCGGTCTGGTGGTGCTGGGCGTGATGCTGGTGGTGTGCTATCTGGTCGATCGCCGCGTCTACCCGGTGCAGTTGTCGGGCGCCTGGCTCACCCTGCGCTTCCGGCTCACCGTCGTCGCCAGCCTCGCCTGCTTCATTGGCGCGGCGGGCAGTTGATCGACGCGACAGGCCATGCCCGAGGGTCCGGAAATCCGCCGTGCGGCGCAAGCAGTGCACCGGGGCATCGCGGGCAAGCCGCTGCGAATGACGCTGGCGCATCCGGTGCTGGCACCCATGGAACGCGCGCTGCGCGGCGCCATCGTCGAGGCGGTCAGCGCACGGTCCAAGGCGATGCTCACGCGCTTCTCCACAGGCGACGTGCTGTATTCGCACAACCAGCTGTACGGCGAATGGGTGGTGGATCGGCCCGATGAGCCGCTGCGTTCTCGCGCCATTCGACTGGTCCTGGAGACGACTTCGAAGCGCGCGGTGCTGTACAGCGCGACCGATTTCGCCTGGCTGCGCCATGGCGACGAAGACGCCCATCCCTACATCGCGAAGCTCGGGCCCGAGGTGCTCGACGACGCGACCACGGTGCGCGACATCGCCGCGCGCCTGGCGCAGTTTCCACGCCGTCGCATCGCCGAGGCCTTGCTCGATCAGCAGGTGCTGGCCGGCCTCGGCAACTACCTGCGCAGCGAGATCGCCTTCGCCGCGAAGCTGAACCCCTGGCGGCGCCTGGGCGAACTCGGCGAGGCCGAGCGGCACCGGCTCGCAAAGACGGTGCATGACATCACCCGCCGCAGTTTCCGCACCGAAGGCGTGTGCGTGCCGACCGCCCTGTACCGCGCGCAGCGCCAACAGGGCGCGAACTTCGAGGCGGCGCGCTTCTTCGTGTTCGACCGTGATCAGCGGCCCTGCCGCGAGTGCGGTGCCACCATCGAACGTGCCACGCTGGGCGGGCGCAAGCTCTTTGTCTGCGTGGCCTGCCAGGACGTGTTCCCGCTGCCTGACGAGCTTCGGCACTGACGCTGTGACATCGACCTCTCACCGAACCCCTTTCGACACGCCCATGATTTCCTACCGCATCGACATCCACAGCACGAACGCCCACCTGTATCGCGTCACGCTGACCGTGCCCCAGCCTGCGGCCATGCAGCGGCTCAGCCTGCCGGTGTGGATTCCCGGCAGCTACCTGGTGCGCGAATTCGCCCGCCACCTCAGCGGGCTTGAAGCGAGACAGGGCAGCCGTGCGGTGCCGCTCGCGCAACTCGACAAGGCAACATGGCAGGCCGAGTGCAGCGGCCGGGGTGCACTGGTGGTGACGTATCTGGCCTATGCCTTCGATACATCGGTGCGTGCCGCCTTCCTGGATGCGCAGCGGGGCTTCTTCAACGGCACCAGCCTGTGCCTGCGGGTCGAGGGCCGCGAGTCCGAGCCGCACCGCATCGAGCTGCGCTCGCTGCCGCGCGGCTGGCAGGTGGCGACCTCGATGCCAGCGACCGCGGCCACCGTTTTCGAGACCGCAGACTACGACGAGCTGGTCGATCACCCGTTCGAGCTCGGCACCTTCTGGCGCGGCCAGTTCAAGGCACACGGAGTGCCGCATGAACTGGTGGTGGCTGGTGCGCTGCCCGACTTCGATGGCGCACGGCTGCTGGCCGACACGAAGCGCATCTGCGAGACCGCGATCGCGTTCTGGCACGGCGATGCGCCCAGGCGCGGCGACATCCCGTTCCAGCGTTATGTGTTCCTGCTCAACAGCGTCGACGATGGCTACGGCGGTCTCGAACACCGTGCCAGCACCGCGCTGATCGCGTCCCGACGCGACCTGCCGCGTGTGGCGGCGAAGGGCGCCCGACCTGAAGCGATGAGCGACGGCTACGTGACCTTGCTCGGCCTGATCAGCCACGAGTATTTCCACACCTGGAACGTCAAGCGCCTGAAGCCGCGCGACTTCGCGCCCTGCGACTACACCCGCGAGAACTACACCGAGCTGCTCTGGTTCTTCGAGGGCTTCACTTCGTACTACGACGACCTGCTGCTGCGCCGCGCCGGGCTGATCGACGAGGCGCGCTACCTGAAGGCGGTCGCGAAGACCGTGACCAGTGTGCAGGGCATGCCGGGCCGGCGGGTGCAGAGCGTTGCGCAGGCCAGCTTCGATGCCTGGGTCAAGTACTACCGCAGTGACGAGAACACGCCAAACGCGACGATCAGCTACTACACCAAGGGCTCGCTGGTCGCGCTGGCGCTGGACCTGAGCCTGCGCGGCACAGGATCGCGCCGCCGGCCCACCCTCGATGCGGTGATGCGCGGCCTCTGGGCGCGCAGCGCTGGTGGTCCGATCACCGAGGGCGACGTCGTCGATGTGGTGCGCGAAGTCGCCGGACCAGCGCAGGCCGACGGCCTGGCTCGACAACTCCATGACTGGGTGCACGGTACCGGCGAGCTGCCGCTGAAGAGGCTGCTCAAGCGCTTCGGCGTGCAGTGGCAAGCACCACCGGCCACCCTGCCCCAGCGCCTGGGCCTGCGCGTCAGCGAAAGCGCATTGACCGGCATCAGGATCACCCATGTGCTGCGGGGCGGCGCCGCCGAGCGCGCCGGGCTGTCGGCCGGTGACGAGGTACTGGCGCTCGGTGACTGGCGATTGCGCCGACTCGACGATGCGCTGCGCTTGTTGACCTCGGGCCGACCGGACGTGCTGCTGGTGTCGCGCGACCAGCGTCTGCTCAGGCTCAGGATCGAAGTACCCGAGCCGACCGATGTCACGGATGCAGTCACCTTGACGGCCGACCCCCAGGCCACGCGTGCCGCGCACGCGCTGCGCAGCGCCTGGCTGGGCGACTGACACCTGCTGCAGGCTGGACACGCGCGATGACGTCCACGGCGCAAGGCCCGGTGGTCGGCCGCAGGCGAATCGCGGGCCGCGTGGCGCTGGTCGTCGCCGTCCTGGTGATGCACGCCTGCGTGATGCGCAGCATCAACGACAGCCTGATCGGTTTCGATACCGGCAACAAGCCGGTACGCATCGAGCTGGTGCCCGTGCAGGACATGGCTTTCAGCGCGCCGCCGGTGCCTGCGGCGGCACCGCCGCCGCCAGTCCCCGCGGCGCCGCCGCGACCCCCACGGCGGGCCACACCCGCGGCAGCAGTGGCATCGGCCCCGGCCGCAGCGGCATCTGTGCCCGAAATAGACACGGCGCTGGCGGCCGGGCCAGCCGAGCCGCCTGCCAGCGCACCCGAGCCCGTTGCGTCGGTACCGGCTGCGCCGGAGATGCCCGTTGTCGTGGCACCTGCAGCATCGCTGCCGGTGGTGGCTGCGGCGCCCGCGTCGGCATCGGCATCGGAAACCTTCGGCTGGCCGCCATCGACCCGAATCACTTACGAGCTGACCGGCAACTACCGCGGCGAGGTCTATGGCAGTGCCCAGGTCGACTGGGTGCGCGTCGGTGAGCGCTATCAGGTGCACCTCGATGTGATCGTCGGCGCCTCGTTCGCGCCGCTCTACTCGCGCCGCATGAGCAGCGACGGGACGTTGACCGATGCCGGCCTGGTACCCGAGCGCTATGACGAGGAAAGCAAGGCCGCATTCAAGGACCGCAAGCGCGCCAGCGTCACTCTCGAGCCCGATGCGGTGGTACTGAACAACGGCCTGCGCGTCGAGCGCATACCCGGCGTGCAGGACACCGCCAGTCAGTTCGTGCAGCTCACCTATCTGTTCACACGGCAGCCTCAGCTGCTGCAACCGGGGGGCACGATCGAGTTGCCGCTGGCCCTGCCACGCCGGATGAGCGTGTGGACGTATGACATCCGCGAGTCCGAGCCCGTGTACACCGCGTTTGGGGCCATTGACGCCATCCCGCTGCAGCCTCGCCGCGAGTCGCGCAAGGGCGATGAGCTGTCGGCCACCGTCTGGTTCGCACCCAGCCTGAAGTACCTGCCCGTGCGCATCCGCATCCAGCAGGATGCCGAGACCTACATCGACCTGATGATCAAGCGGCGGCCGCAGCTGATGCAGTAAGTGCGCCCCCCAGTCGTTTCACTCCTGCCCCCGTGGGGCGTCGTCCGCCTTGGGGCGGCCCGGCGGCGGACAGCGCCCCCGTTCGCTAAAGTCGATCATCCTTGGTTTGCAGAGATTGCCATGCCCCACGAATTCATCCTCGCCAACACCGTGGGCGACGGCCCGTTGAAGACCGGGCTGATCACGCTGAACCGGCCGAAGCAGCTCAATGCGCTGAACGATGGCCTGATGAGCGAGCTGGGCGCGGCGCTGCAGGCCTTCGATGCCGACGAGGGCATCGGCTGCATCGTCATCACCGGCAGCGAGAAGGCGTTTGCCGCTGGCGCAGACATCGGCGCGATGGCGACGCTGACTTATATGGAGGCCTACAAGGGTGACTTCATCACCCGCAACTGGGAAACGCTGCGCGGCGTGCGCAAACCGGTGATCGCGGCCGTGGCGGGTTTCGCGTTGGGTGGCGGCTGCGAGCTGGCGATGATGTGCGACTTCATCATCGCGGCTGACACCGCGAAGTTCGGCCAGCCCGAGATCAAGCTCGGCATCATCCCCGGCGCAGGTGGCACGCAGCGGCTGCCGCGTGCCATTGGCAAGGCCAAGGCCATGGACATGGTGCTGACCGGGCGCATGATGGATGCGGGCGAGGCCGAGCGGGCCGGCCTGGTGTCACGCGTGGTGCCGGCGGCCGAACTGCTCACGGTCGCGCTGGCAGCAGCCCAAGACATCTGCGAATTCAGCGGGCCCAGCGTGATGATGGCCAAGGAGTGCGTCAACCGAGCCTTCGAAGGCTCTCTGGCCGACGGCGTCAGCTACGAGCGCCGGATGTTCCACTCGCTGTTCGCGACCGAAGACCAGAAGGAAGGCATGGACGCCTTCGTCAACAAGCGCAAGCCGGTGTTCAAGCACAGATAGATGCCATGGTGCTGCCGAGGGCATGGGGTGACCGGCTCCGCTCGTGTCCCCCGGGCCGGTTGACTGCCCAGGAGCTTGGAGACGAGTAGATCCGGCCCTCCTCCTTTACCTCGCTGCGCCGGTCACCCCACGCCCTCGGCAGCTGGCACCACCGTTGCACACCAAGCATCACCCCTGCGGACGCTTCGGTGGTGGCAGGAGCGCTGCGGTGGGTCGCTGTGTGGAGTGAAGTAAAGGGGGAGAGTCGGGCGCAGCCCGGCTCGGAGGACATGAACGGAATACAGCGGCCCACCGCAGCGCTCGCGCGCTGACACCAGCTGAATCAGATTCGAGACTGCGCCGCCACCTGCTGAAGAGGCAGCAGGATGTCATCAGCACGGCTGATCATGTGTGCCTCGCGCGTTCAACCTTCCTTGCGCAGCGACGGAAACAGGATCACGTCGCGGATGCTCGGGCTGTCGGTGATGAGCATCATCAGCCGGTCGATGCCGATGCCGCAGCCACCGGTCGGCGGCATGCCGATTTCCAGTGCACGGATGAAGTCGGCGTCGTAGTACATCGCCTCCTCGTCGCCGGCTTCCTTGTTGGCCGCCTGCGCCTGGAAGCGCGCGGCCTGGTCTTCGGCGTCGTTCAGCTCGGAAAACCCGTTGGCGTATTCGCGACCGGTGATGAACAGCTCGAAGCGCTCGGTGATCGCGGGGTCGGTGTCCGAGGCGCGGGCCAGTGGCGACACCTCCACCGGGTAGTCGATGATGAAGGTCGGGTTCCACAGCTGCGCCTCGACCACCGCCTCGAACAGGCCGAACTGAAGCTCGGGCAGCTTCCAGTGCGCAGGGGGCTCTTCGCCCAGTGACTTCAGCCTGGCGTGCAGCACCTGCACATTGCCCGCTTCCTCGGTGCTCAGACCTGCGTGGGCCACCAGCGAATCGCGCACCGTCAGGCGCGTGAACGGCGCGTCCAGATCGACGGTCCTGCCCCCATAGCTCAGCGTGGCCGAACCGGTGGCGCCACGCGCCGCGTGGCGCAGCACCTGCTCGGTGTAGTCCATCAGGTCATGGTGATTCCAGTAGGCGGCGTAGAACTCCATCATCGTGAATTCGGGGTTGTGCCGCACGCTGATGCCTTCGTTGCGGAAGCTTCGATTGATCTCGAACACCCGCTCGAAGCCGCCGACGATCAAGCGCTTCAGGTACAGCTCGGGCGCGATGCGCAGGAACATCTGCTGGTCGAGCGCGTTGTGGTGGGTGACGAAGGGCTTCGCGTTCGCGCCGCCGGGAATCGGGTGCAGCATCGGCGTCTCGACTTCCATGAAACCATGGTCGACCATGAACTGGCGAATCGAGCTCAGCGCCTTGCTGCGAGCGGTGAAGCGCGCCCGGGCGGCATCGTCGGTGATCAGGTCGACATAGCGCTGGCGGTACTTCTGCTCCTGGTCGCTCATGCCGTGGAACTTGTCAGGCAGCGGCCGCAAGCTCTTGGTCAGCAGGCGCAAAGTGGTCACGCGCACCGACAGCTCGCCGGTCTTGGTCCTGAACAGCACCCCCTCGGCGCCGAGGATGTCGCCCAGGTCGAGGTGCTTGAAAGATTCATAGGCCGTCTCGCCCAGCGCATCCCTGGTGACGAACAGCTGGATGCGCCCGCCGGTGGTACCGAGCGAGCCGTCCTGCAAGGTGCAGAAGCTGGCCTTGCCCATCACCCGCTTCAGCAGCATCCGGCCGGCCACGCTGACCGTGCGGTTCAGCGTTTCGAGTTCCTCGTGGCCATGCTCACCGTGGCTCGCGACCAGTTCAGCGGCACGGTTCGCGGGCTTGAAGTCGTTCGGGAAGGCGACACCTCCACCGGCTTTCGCGGACTCGCGAATCGCAGCCAGCTTCTCGCGGCGTTCGGTGATCAGCTGGTTCTCGTCCGCCGCAGGGCCTGAGATGGTGGGCGCGGTCGGCGCGGAGGGGGCGTGGTCTGCAGTCATGGGGGCCGTGCTCGGTGGGATCGTCGATTTTAGGTTGGGGCCTTGCGGACCATGCGCCGACCTCGCCCCTAGAATGATTTGAATGCTCAAACATGGCCACGCCGACACTGCGCAATGACAGCTCGCGTTGGCGCTGTGGCTTTGCGCTGTCGGCGTGATGGGCCGACCGTATGAGCAGTCACGGGGAGACGCTGGCCTTGCCTGTGGAGAATGACGGCATCGCTGCCCACCCGGCAACCGGCGAACGCTGTGTGTTGCGCGGCGGGGTGTGCTGGCCAGCGACGGAAATGGTGGCTTGAGGGATCTCTGATCCGTCTCGCTCGTCCTCATGCGCCATGCAGACCGCTGGATCGAAAGCAAATATGTGCGGCGCCGGGGCCGCTTGCGGGCTTCTCGCGATGGCGCTGAAGTCGGTGTCGGCTCGCGGCTGATCACCGACCGCATCGCGGCGCTTTACGACGAGCACCTGCCCCGCTACGCCCGCGGTCGGCTGATCGATCTGGGCTGCGGCAAGGCACCGCTGTACGGTTGCTACCGCAGCCATGTCGATGAGGTCATCTGCGTGGACTGGCCGCAGTCGGTACACGCCCTCCCAGATCGGTGGAGCTACCTCGATCTGGAAGCGGATCTGTCCCAGCCGCTGCCCTGTGCGAGTGGGAGCTTCGACACGATCATCCTGTCCGATGTGCTGGAACACGTGCCGACGCCTGAGGCGCTGTGGTCCGAGATGGCGCGCCTGCTGACCCCCGGCGGCCACGTTTTGCTGAACACGCCCTTCCTGTACGGCATCCATGAGGCACCCCACGACTACGGCCGCTACACCGAGTACGCGCTGCGGCGTTTCGCGTCACAGGCCGGGCTGGAGGTGTCGCTGCTGCTGCCGATCGGCGGCAGCCTGCACGTGCTGGCCGATCTGCTGGCCAAGCATCTGGCGCAGCTGCCGATCGTCGGTAGCGCCCTGGCCTCGACCGCCCAGGGCGTCGTTGCGCTGCTCGACCGCAGCCGCGTCGGCCAGCACGTTTGCGCGCGCACCGGCCCGCGGTTTCCGCTGGGCTATTTCATGGTGGCCCGGCGCTCGGTGGCGGCGGCTGCTGCGGTCGGATGAGGCCGTCGCTGCGCGCGTTGTCGACTTACGTCGCGGCCCGCGTCATCCCGGCGATCGCGTCGATGGCGCTGACCTTTCTGTGCATCGATGCGCTGCGCCCCGAGGACTACGCGAGCTACAGCCTGACGCTGCTGGCCGCGGGCGTCGCTGCGGGTTTCGTCGGCGGGATCAGTGCCCAGGCGATGCTGCGCCATGCGCGGGAGCTGTCCGAGCCGGCCTTGCGGCGCGGGCTGCTCGGACTGCCCCTGCTCGCATCAGCCCTGGCCTGCCCGCTGGTCGCGGCCTACCTGTCCTGGCAAGGCCAGTGGTCGGCGGCGGCACTGATCGCGATCGCGTCGATCCCGGCGATAGCCATCATGGACACCCGGCGCTGCCTGTTCGTCGCCGGGGCCCGCGCCGATGCCGTGTTTGCGCTCGACGCATGGCGGGCGGGCCTCGCCTTGCTGCTGACTTTCGTTCTGCTGCACCTGTGGGGCGCACGCGCAGAGTCACCGTTGCTGGCTCAAGGGCTGTCGGTGCTGGCCTGCCTGATGCTGGTGGGCAGCAGGCGTGCCGCCCTGGTTTCCACGGGCAGTCGAACCATCGATGCCCGGTACGTGGGCTACGGTGTCGGCCTGGCAGGATGGATGGCAGTGGTCGTCGCGCTGTCGTTGGCGGAGCGCTCGGTGGTGGCGGTGGCCTCGGGGCTGGCTGCGAGCGGCCGCTACGCCGCGCAGGCCGATGTCATCAATGCGGTGTTCGCGGCCCTCGGCAGTGCGCTAGCGCAGGCAATGATGCCGGCTTACCTGGCGCAGGCAGCTGCGCCTGACGCCGCCGCCCTGCGGCGTTTGTGCCGACTCGCGCTGCTCGGTGTTCTGGCGATCGCCGGCTTGTGCCTTGTCCTGGGGGGCGCATTGTCGGCATCGGGCCTCGGGCAGGTTTCGGCTGCGTTGAACGATGACATGCCAACCGCCCTGGTACTCGTCGCAGCGGGTGCGCTGTGGACCGCTGCGGGCTTCGTGCAGAAGCCGATCGAGTTGCGTGGCCGCACGCACTGGCTTTTTGCCGGAGTGGCCTTGTCGCTGCTGCTCTTCCTGCTGATCGCACCGTCCCTGGCCGAGCGGCATGGGCCGATCGGCGTGGCTACGGCCAAGCTGATCGCGGGGCTGGCCTACATCGGCATGGCCTGGCTTCTGTGTCGGGTCCGCCGATGACATTCGCGGTGGTCATCGTCAACTGGAACGGCGCGACCGATACGCTGGCCTGCCTGGATTCACTGTATGCCGGCTCCGACCGCGCACTGGCCATCATCGTCGACAACGGGTCGACCGACGATTCCGTCTTGCGGATCACGAACGCGCTGGTACGGCGCGGGATCGAGCCGCTGCACACCACGGCCGCCGCGCTGCCCGCGCAGCCGGGCAATGTACGGGCGCTGCTGATCGAAGCCGGCGAGAACCTCGGCTTCGCCGCTGGCTGCAACGTCGGGCTGCGCGCTGCCGCAGCGATGGCCTGTGAGGTCACGGTGTTCCTGAACAACGACACGGTGGTCGAAGTCGATGCGCTCGATCGCATCGAGGCGCGTCTCAGGATCGACCCCGCGTGCTACGCCTGCCTGCCGATGCTGACGGTGTACGGCAGCGACCGCATCTGGAACTGCGGCGGTTCGGTCTACCCGATCGGTGTGCGTCGCTATCACCTGGCAGGTCGGCCTCGCGCCGAGGGCGCGCAGCGCCACGAGATCGCGTGCAGCTTTTTCACCGGCTGCTGCTTCGCGGTTCGCACGGCCGAGTTCACCGCCCGAGGCGGGTTCTCCGAGCGCTTCTTTTTCGGCGAGGAAGACTTCGAACTCTCGCTGTGGATGCGCGATCGTGGGCTGACGGCGGTGTGCCTCACGACAGCGGTGGTCGAGCACAAGGTCAGCGCGGCGTTCAATGCAGCGGCGGGCCCGCGCCAGAATGCCAAGGTGTTCATCTACTACCTCAACCGATTCATCCACATGCGCCTGCGCTTCGGTGCGCTGCGCTGGTGGTTCTGGGTGACCGCCTACCTGCCCTATGTTGCAGTGCTGCTGTGGCGCAGCGGCAGCTGGTCACCGGGCGAATTGAGCGCGTTTCTGCGGCGTCTCGTGCGTCGGGCGCGGACCATGGATCGCGTGACACGCGATGACTTCGAAGCGGTGATGGCGGGTCGGCTGTGAGTGCGCAGCTGCGCGTCGACAAGGGACCTCACTGCCAGCTGCTGATGCTCGCGCCGGCCAGCGTGATCCATACCCAGCGCTGGGTGGAGGCGCTGCACGAGCGTGGCGTTCAACTGGTGCTGGCGACCCAGCATGACGAAGGGTCGTGGCGAGCGCCGGTCGGCGTGCGGGTCGTGCGCCTGCCGCACCAGGGAACAGCAGGCTACTTTCGAAATGTGCCCGCGCTGAGACGGCTGCTGCGCGAGGTGCGGCCCGACCTGCTCAGCGCGCACTACGCCAGCGGCTACGGCACCACGGCGGCATGGAGCGGCTTCCGACCCTGGTTGCTGTCGGTCTGGGGCAGCGATGTCTACGACTTTCCGTATGAGGGTCGACTCCAGGGCTGGCTATTGCGCCGCAACCTGCGCCAGGCCGATGCGGTGGCATCGACCAGCGAGGCGATGGCACGGCAGGTGCGCCGTCTGGTGCCTGACATCGGCACGGTCGAGGTGACCCCGTTCGGCATCGACACCGGGCGTTTCGCGCCGCAGCCTCAGGTCCACGAAGGCATCGTCATCGGCACCGTGAAGACGCTGGCGCCGAAGTACGGCATCGATCTGCTGCTGCGGGCCTTTGCACAGGTGCTGGCGGCTTCGGACCCGAGCACCGCGCTGTCGCTCGTCATCGTTGGTGACGGCCCGCAGCGCGCCGAGCTGGAGGCGTTGAGCGCCGCGCTGGGCATCGCAGCGCAGGTGCGTTTCGTCGGTGCCGTTTCGCATGCCGAGGTGCCGCAGTGGTTGAACCGCTTCGACCTGTACGTGGCCGCGAGTCGGCTCGACAGCGAGAGCTTCGGCGTCGCGGTGCTCGAAGCCTCGGCCTGCGGTCTGCCAGTGGTGGTCAGTGATGTCGGTGGCTTGCCCGAGGTGGTGGTGCAGGGCGAGACCGGCTGGGTCGTCGCGCGCGAAGACGTGGCGTCCTTGGCTGCGGCCATCCAGCGCCTGATCAGCGACCCCGACACATGCAGCCGTCTCGGCGCAGCCGGGCGGAAACGGGTGCTCGCGCACTATGAGTGGCAGCACAGCGTCGATGCGATGCTGCGCTGCTTCGACGCCATCATCGCGCGCCACGCATCACGATCCGCCACGACGGCGAACATGCTGTGACGACCGTCGTGATGCACACCGTCAGCGTGATCGTGCCTTGTCGCAATGAGCGCGACCACATTGCCTCGTTCTGCGCCGATCTGGGGCGCCAGGTACTTCCTGACGGCTGGGCACTGCAGGTGCTGATCGCCGATGGCCAGAGCGACGATGGCACGCGCGAGCTGCTGCACTCGCTGTGCGCCGATGACCCGCGCCTGCAGCTGATCGACAACCCGCAGCGCATCGTCTCCACAGGGCTGAACCGGGCGATCGATGCGGCGCGCGGCGAGGTGATCGTGCGCATGGATGTGCACACCGCCTACGCACCCGACTACATCGCCGAGTGCCTGGCTGCGTTGCAGGCGACAGGGGCCACCTGTGTGGGTGGGCCCTGGCGACCGGTTGGCGACGGCTGGCCGCAGGCGGCGATCGCTCTGGCGTTTCAAAGCCGATTCGGCTCCGGTGGCGCGGCCTCCCGGCGCGTCGATTTCAGCGGCCCTGTCGACACGGTGTATCTGGGGGCCTGGCGCCGCGAGGATCTGCTGCGACTCGGCGGCTTCGACGAGTCGCTGGTGCGCAATCAGGACGACGAGCTGAACCTGCGCGTCGCGCGCAGCGGCGGCGGTGTCTGGCAAAGCGCGACCATCCGCTCGAGCTATGCGCCGCGCGGCTCGTTCGCGGCACTGTTCCGCCAGTTTCACCAGTACGGCTACTGGAAGGTGCCGGTGATCCGCAAGCATCGGCTGCCCGCGTCGCCTCGGCATCTGGCGCCGTTCGCCTTCGTGGCCGGGCTCGGCGTGCTGTCCGCCCTGGCGCCGTGGTCGATGCCGGCGCGTGCCGCACTGGTCGGGGTGCTCGGTGTCTATGCGTTGACAGTGCTCTTCAATGGCGCCGCGCTCGCGCGTGCACCGCATCGTCTGCGCGATGCGGTGGGTATCGCCGCGGCCATCGCCTGCATGCATCTGGGTTATGGCCTGGGCTTTGGACGCGCGCTGGTCGAACTGCTCGTCTTGCGGCGCATGCCTGGCGCAGCAGCCACGCGCCTGACCCGCTGACGTGATGCGCTGACAATTCGCCCGTGACCACAATGCCCCCGCACAACGACGAACCGATGGCGGTGGCCGAACGCTACGCCCGGCGTGGAGCGCGTGGCCTTGGCGATGACCTCTACAGCCCGCTGCGCCCGGAGGTGGTGCTGGCACGGCAGCAGCGGCAGCGGGTCATGCTGGGCCTGCTGTCGCGTCATGCGCCGCAGCCGCTGGACCGATTGCGTGTGCTGGAAGTCGGCTGCGGCACAGGCAGCAACCTGCTCGAACTGGCGAGCCTCGGCTTCGACGCGAGCCGACTGGTCGGCAATGAACTGCTGCCCGAGCGCGCAGCGGCTGCGCGCCGCCAGCTGCCGGCGTCCACTGCGCTGCATGAGGGTGATGCCTTGACCCTGCCTTTTGCGGATGCCAGCTTCGATCTGGTCTATCAGTCGACGGTATTCAGCTCGCTGCTCGACACCGGTTTCCAACAGCGGCTGGCCGATGCGATGTGGCGCTGGGTCCGGCCTGGCGGCGCCGTTCTCTGGTACGACTTCACCTGCGACAACCCGCGCAACCCGGATGTGCGTGGCGTGCCGCTGGCACGCGTGCGCGCGCTGTTCCCTTGCGCTCAGATCGATGCGCGACGCGTCACGCTGGCGCCGCCGCTCAGTCGCCCTGCGGCCCGGCTGCACCCGGGCCTGTGCCGGATGCTGGGCGCGCTGCCGCTGCTGCGCACGCATCTGCTCTGTTGGATCGGCAAACCCCGATGAGCACCCCGCCTTCAACCCCCTTCATCCCCTTCGCCCTGCCCGATATCGGCGACGACGAGATTGCCGAAGTGGTCGACACGCTGAAGTCGGGCTGGATCACGACCGGACCGAAGACGCGGCGCTTCGAGGAAGACTTCAGCGCCTTCCTCGGCACATCGAATCCTGCTGAACCGCCGCTGGACGCGATGGCCGTCAACTCGGCCACCGCGGGGCTGCACCTGGCGCTCGAAGCCGTGGGCATCGGTCCGGGCGACGAGGTCATCACCACCACGCACACCTTCACCGCCACCGCCGAGGTGGTGCGCTATCTGGGCGCTGACGTGGTGCTGGTCGACATCGATCCGGCCACACTGTGCATCGATGTGGCAGCTGTCGAGGCGGCCATCACGCCACGCACGAAGGTGGTGATGCCGGTGCACTACGCCGGGCTCGCGGCCGACATGGCTGCATTGCTGCCTCTCGCGCGACGCCACGGCTTGAAAGTCGTCGAGGATGCTGCCCATGCGCTGCCGACCACCTGTGGCGGTCGGCTGGTTGGTACGCTCGGCAGCGACGCCACGGTGTTCAGCTTCTATGCCAACAAGACGATGACCACCGGCGAGGGCGGCATGGTGGTGACGCGCGATGCCGACCTTGCCAAGCGCATCAAGGTGATGCGGCTGCACGGCATCAATCGCGATGCCTTCGACCGTTTCACCGCGAAGGTGCCGAGCTGGTATTACGAGGTCATCGCGCCCGGCTTCAAATACAACCTGACCGACATCGCATCGGCGATCGGTATCCACCAACTCAGGCGAGCGCGCGCCTTCCAGCGTGCCCGCGCCGACATTGCCGCCCTCTATGACGCGGCCTTCGCCGACCTGCCTGTCATCAGGCCGCCTGGGCCCTTGCCGGGAGACACGCACGCCTGGCACCTTTATGTGATGCGTCTGGCCGACGATGCGAAGCTGACACGCGATGAATTGATCGAAGGCCTGTATGCCGCCGGCATCGGCTGCAGCGTGCACTACATCCCGCTGCACCTTCAGCCCTACTGGCGTGAGCGTTACGGGCTGACGACCGACCGCTTCCCGCAGAGCCAGCGCGCCTTCGAGCGGATGCTGAGTCTGCCGCTCTACACCCGCATGGGAGCAGCCGAGGTGCAGCGCGTGATCGACGCGGTGCGCTCGCTGCTGGGCTGATCGCATCGGCCAACTCCATGGCGAAGCGGCTGTTCGACCTGCTGGCCTCCGGCCTCGGCCTGCTCGTGCTGGCACCCCTGCTGGTCGCCCTGGCGATCGCGATCAAGCTGGACTCGCCCGGGCCGGTGTTCTTCAGGCAGGTACGGGTCGGGCGCCACGGCGTCGAATTCCGCATCCACAAGTTCCGCACGATGACGCACCAGAGTGCCGGCGCCGAAGCCGCAACGGCGCAGCTCACGGTGGGTCCCGATCCCCGCATCACCCGCGTCGGCGAGCTGCTGCGTCGCACCAAGCTCGACGAGCTGGCCCAGTTGATCGACGTGTTCGCCGGGCGCATGAGTCTGGTCGGGCCGCGCCCGGAAGTGCCACGCTATGTCGCGCTGTACCCCCAGCCCTTGCGCGACAAGGTGCTCAGCGTGCGCCCCGGCATCACTGACCCTGCCTCGTTGGCCTATCGCGACGAATCAGCCCGGCTGGCGTGCGCGGCGGACCCGGAGCGCGAGTATGTCGAGGTGATGCTGCCGGCCAAGCTGCGGCTGTCGGCCCTCTATGTGGAGCAGGCCAGCTTCTCCGGCGATCTGCGGCTGATCGCCGCGACGATTCGGGCACTGTGGATACGCACACCGATATCGCGATGACGGTATCGGTGACCCGGGTGTCAGGCACTGCGCCAACATAATCGGCGCCTCATGTTCTGGCACCACATCGATCGCTTCCTGGCCCGCTGGCGCCCGCACCGACGGCCGCTGACGCTGCTGGTCGATGCCGCGGTGATCGCGACCTGCTGGAACTTCACCTATTTATTCCGCTTGGGCTTCGAGCGATGGTGGAGCCACCGTCCGGGCTATGACGGCTGGGTGCTGCTCGGCGTCATCGCGACCTACCTGTTGGTGTTCACCGTGGCCGGCGTGCCCCGCGGCATGTGGCGCTTCTCGGGCTTCGGCGAGGTCAAGCGGCTGACCTGGTCCTGTGGCATCGCCGGGGCGCTGTGTGCGACCGGCGTGCTGATGATGCAGCTCTACCAGGTGCCGCGAGCGGTGCTGGCCTTGCACCCCATCGTCACCCTGATGGGGCTGTGCATGACGCGCATCGCCTACCGCATGCTCTATGAACACGCGCGTGCGCAGATCACTGGCGCGGATGGCGATGGGCGCGGCGAGGCACGTCGCGCCATCGTGATGGGCGCCGGTGAAGCCGCACGGCTTCTGGTCGCCGGGCTGCCCCAGCAGGGCTGGACAGTGCTGGGCTTGCTCGACGATGACCCGGCCAAGCGCGGCGCGCGCATCTCCGGTGCGCCGGTGCTTGGCCGCTTCGACGAGCTGAGCGATCCGCGCGTGATCGCCGGAGCCACGCACATCATCACGGCGTTGCCTAGCGCCACCGCTTCCCAGCGGCGTCGTGCCATCGAACTGGCGGCGGCCACCGCGCTGCCGGTACTGACCGTGCCCTCGGTCAGCGAACTGCAATCAGGCAGCGCGCGCGTGGAGCGCATCCGCGCGATCGAGCCCGACGACCTGCTGGGCCGCGAGCCGGTGGTGCTCGACGAGGCCGGCATCGCCGATCTGGTGTGCGGCAAGACGGTGCTCGTCACGGGCGCTGGCGGCTCGATAGGCAGCGAGCTGTGCCGTCAGATCGCCCGCTACGGCCCGGCGCGGCTCGTGCTTTATGAATTGAGCGAACTCGCGCTGTACCAGATCGAGCAGCAGTTGGGGGAACTGCATCCCGGCCTGCCACTGGTGAGGCTGATGGGCGATGTGAAGGATCTGGCCCATCTGCGAGCCACCTTCGGCGCGTATCGGCCGCATCTGGTCTTCCACGCTGCTGCGTTCAAGCATGTACCGCTGATGGAGGACGACAACGCCTGGGCCGCGCTGCAGAACAACACGCTCGGAACGCACCATGCCGCGATGGCCGCGATGGAGTGCGGCACCGAGCGCTTCGTGATGATCAGTACCGACAAGGCGGTCAACCCGACCAACGTGATGGGGGCCAGCAAGCGCGCGGCGGAACGGGTGCTGTCGCACCTGGCCACGCAGGGCTCGGCCACGGTGTTCTCTGCGGTGCGTTTCGGCAACGTGCTCGGTTCCAGCGGCAGCGTGATCCCGAAGTTCAAGGAGCAGATCGCCAGAGGCGGCCCGGTGACAGTGACCCATCCGGACATCACCCGTTACTTCATGACCATCCCCGAGGCGGTGCGGCTGGTGCTGCAATCGGCAGTGCTGGCGCGCAGTGGACAGGTCTATGTGCTGGACATGGGCGAGCCGGTGAAGATCGTCGAGCTCGCCCGTGATCTGATACGCCTCGCCGGCCACCGCGAGCGCGAGATCGGCATCGTCTTCAGCGGCTTGCGACCCGGCGAAAAGCTCTACGAGGAACTGCTGGCCGACGACGACCTGACGCTGCCCTCAGCGCATCCTCGCCTGCGCATCGCGCGCTTGAACGACGATGCCACAGAGGCCTGGACCCAGTCGCTGTTGCAGTGGCTGTCGCAGCCTCAGCACGGGCGGTCCCCGGCCGACCATCGCGCGGCCCTGGCCCATCACGTTCCAGAGTATCGGCCCCGCTGAGCGCCGCCGGGGTGGTTCAGCGACGCGGCAACAGCCATCTGGGCACCCTGAAGCGCACGATGCGCCAGTACAGCACCACATAGGACGCCATGAACAGCGCCAGGAAGCCGGTGAGCACGGCGGTGCTGCGCCACCACAGGACGGCTGGAATCACCGACAGGCTGCACAGCAGCCAGAGGTAGGGCGAGGTCATCGAATTGCGTGCGGTGAGCCGGTTCGCGGCGGTCTCGCCGATCATCTGCCTGACCAGCCGGCGGTGGATCAGCGTGTGCATGTGAATGCCGTCGGGCTGCGACGACGCAACGCCCTTGAGCACCTTGCGCCTGTACATCGAGAACAGCGTCTCGAAGATCGGGTAGGCGCACACCAGCAGCGGAAACAGCGGCGACACATCGGCGTTGCGCACGATCAGCAGCACCCCGAGCACGGCGACCATGAAGCCGAGCAGGTAGGCGCCGCCGTCTCCCAGGAAGATCAGGCCGCCCGGGAAATTCCACACGAAGAAGCCGAGCACGGCGCCGGCCGAGATCAACGCGGCCGTCAGCACCAGGCGGTCCTGCACCTGCAGCCCCACATAGGCCAGCGCCATCAGCATGATCAGCACGCACATCGATGCCAGACCGTTGAAGCCGTCGATGATGTTGATCGAGTTGGACACGCCAGCCACGACCAGCAGGGTCAGCGCGACAGCGAACGGCTCGATGCGGATCAGCAGATCAACACCGGGGATGGCGGTGTGGCGCACCACCATCTCGAGGAGCCACACCGCGAGGGCTGCCGAGATCACCGCGGCGATCAGCCGACGGGAGGCGGAGACCTTTTTTGTCAGGTCTTCGGCAAAACCAGCCACGAATGCCGGCAGTGCGGACGCCAGCAGCAGCCACAGCGACTCGCTGAGCGCCGGCCGTGTGAACTGCGCGAGCACCGCGCCGGCGAACATGGCCAGCAACACGCCGACACCGCCGATGCGCGGGACCGGGCGGATGTGAAACTTCTGCGGTCCCGAGATTTCGGTGTCGGCAGACAGGCCGCCGTGACGATCGCTTGAACGAAGCACCGCCAGGGTGCTCAACAGCGACACAGTAAAGCTCAGCAGCAGAAAACTCATGCGTGGCGCTGTGAATCAGGGGGAGCCTTGCGCCTTGAAGCCATTGGCAGCTCAGCCGCCAAGCGGTAGCGCCGCAGCATCCTTGGCCGACAACGCGGGAGTGATCCCGTTCAGCGGCCAGGCTATCGCCAGCGTGGGGTCGTCCCAGCGGATCGCGAACTCGGCTTCAGGCCGGTAGTAGCCCGTCGTCTTGTAGAGAAAATCGGCGCTGTCGCTGGTCACCAGAAAGCCGTGCACCAGGCCCGGCGGGATCCACAGCTGCCGGTGGTTGGTGCCGCTCAGTTCGACACCGACCCATTGGCCATAGGTCGGGCTGTCGGCGCGGACGTCCACCGCCACATCGAACACGCTGCCCTGCGTCACGCGAACCAGCTTGCCTTGCGCATGCGGCTCGCGCTGACCATGCAGGCCGCGCAGGACGCCACGCGCGGAGCGCGAGTGGTTGTCCTGAACGAAGTTGAAATCCCGGCCGACGGCCTGATTGAAGGCCTGCTGGTTGAAGCTTTCGAGGAAGAAGCCGCGCTCGTCGCCGAACACCCTGGGCTCCAGGATCAACACGCCATCGATAGCGGTCGTGATTACTTTCATCAGAACACCTGGTTGTTGACGATTTGCATCAGGTACTGGCCGTAGCCGTTCTTCAGCATCGGACGGGCCAGCGCCTCCAGCCGGGCCGCGTCGATCCATCCAGACCGGAATGCGATTTCCTCGGGGCACGCCACTTTGAGCCCCTGCCGCTTTTCCAGCGTGGCGATGAACTGACCGGCTTCGAGCAGGCTGTCGTGCGTGCCGGTGTCGAGCCAGGCGTAGCCGCGACCCATGATCTCGACATTCAACTGCTCCTGCGCGAGGTAGCGTGCGTTGACGTCGGTGATCTCCAGTTCGCCGCGCGCCGATGGCTTGATGTCAGCGGCGATGTCGCAGACCTGACTGTCGTAGAAATACAGACCGGTGACGGCATAGTTGCTCTTTGGCGTCTTCGGCTTTTCCTCGATGCTGAGTGCGCGCTTGTTCGCATCGAAGGCAACGACCCCGTAGCGCTCCGGGTCCTGCACGTGGTAGGCAAACACCGAGGCGCCGTTGCTGCGCTCGTCAGCAGCCGACAGCAGACCCTGCAGATCGTGGCCGTGGTAGATGTTGTCGCCAAGCACCAGCGCACTAGGGGCGCGGCCGACGAAGTCCTTGCCGAGGATGAAGGCCTGGGCAAGACCATCCGGGCTGGGCTGCACGCAGTAGCTGATGTTGATGCCCCAGCGGCTGCCATCGCCCAGCAAGTTCGCGAACCGAGGTGTGTCCTGCGGCGTACTGATCAGCAGGATGTCGCGGATGCCGGCCAGCATCAGTGTGCTGAGCGGGTAATAGACCATCGGCTTGTCGTAGACCGGCAGCAGTTGCTTGCTGATCGCGAGAGTGGCCGGGTGCAGGCGAGTGCCGGAGCCGCCGGCCAGCAGGATGCCTTTTCGGCTGGGGATGTTCATGCGAGAAG
This sequence comes from Burkholderiales bacterium, assembly GCA_947474755.1. GTDB lineage: Bacteria > Pseudomonadota > Gammaproteobacteria > Burkholderiales > Burkholderiaceae_C > PBB1. The sequence continues at coordinate 101,229 of CANJJE010000003.1, forward strand.
GGCTTGCGAAGGGATTCAGAGGATTTCGGCCAGCAGGCGATCGACGCCGACCTGCCACGCCGGCAGATGCAGGCTGAAGCTCTGTTGCAGCTTGCGTGTGTCCAGCCGTGAATTGCGGGGCCGCTGGGCCGGCGTCGGGAACGCGGTGGTGGGCACGGCTTCGATGGCTTCGGGCGCCACCCGGATCGGCCGGCCCGCAGCGCGCGCTCTCTCGATCACATGCCGCGCGTAGCCATGCCAGCTGGTGTGACCAGAGGCGACAAGGTGGTAGATGCCACTGAGCTCGGGCTGCCGCGCCAGTTGGCGCAGCGCATGCGCCGAGACATCGGCCAGCAGATCGGCGCCGGTGGGGGCACCGATCTGGTCGTCGATGACCTTCAGTGTGTCGCGCTCGGCCGCCAGCTTCAGCATCGTTTTCGCGAAATTGCCGCCACGCGCCGCATAGACCCAACTGGTGCGAAAGATCAGGTGCTGGCAGCCGCTGCGGCGGATCGCTTCCTCTCCTTCCAGCTTGGTGGCTCCGTAGACGCTCAAGGGGCCCGTCACCGCATCTTCGACCCAGGGCGTGGTGCCGCTGCCATCGAATACATAGTCGGTGCTGTAGTGCAGCAGCGAGGCGCCGATGGCCGCCGCCTCGCGAGCCAGCACGCCAGGGGCGGTGGCATTGATCGAGCGCGCCAGTGCAGGCTCGCTTTCTGCCCTGTCGACGGCGGTGTGGGCTGCAGCATTGACGATCCACTGCGGCGCCACCGCGCGCACGGTGGACGCCAGCGCTTCGGGGTCGGCAAAGTTGGCATGCCATTCGGTGCTTTCGGCATCCAGCGCGACCAGTTCACCCAGAGGCGCCAGCGCGCGCTGCAGTTCCCAGCCGACCTGGCCGCTTCTGCCGAACAGCAGGATCTTCATGGCGAGGTGGTGGCCACAGTGCGCGTCGAATAGTTGGCATCAACCCATTCGCGGTAGGCGCCGCTTTGTACCCGGGCCACCCAGTCGGCGTGGTCGAGGTACCAGCGCACCGTCTGGCGAATGCCCGTCTCGAAAGACTCCACCGGTTTCCAGCCGAGCTCGCGTTCGAGCTTGCGGGCATCGATGGCATATCGCCTGTCGTGGCCCGGTCGGTCGGTGACGTGCGTGATCAGTCGGCGGTGAGGTCCGGCTGCGTCGGGGCGCAGCTCGTCGAGCAGCGCGCACACCGCGTGAACGATGTCGATGTTGAGCTTCTCGTTCCAGCCACCGATGTTGTAAGTCTCGCCGACCCGGCCGCGTTCCAGCACGACGCGGATCGCGGCGCAGTGGTCCTTCACATAGAGCCAGTCGCGCACCTGCCTTCCATCGCCGTAGACCGGCAGCGGCTTGCCCGCCAGTGCATTGACGATCAGCAGCGGGATCAGCTTTTCGGGGAAATGGAAAGGCCCGTAGTTGTTGCTGCAGTTGGTGGTCAATACCGGCAGGCCGTAGGTGTGGTGCCAGGCGCGTACCAGGTGATCGCTGGCGGCCTTGCTGGCCGAGTACGGGCTGTTCGGTGCGTAGAGGTTGGTTTCGGTGAACGGCGGGTCACCGGGCCCGAGTGAGCCGTACACCTCGTCGGTGGACACGTGATGGAAGCGAAACCGGCTCTTGTCGGTCTCTGGCAGCGATGACCAGAATGCGCGCGCCGCTTCCAGGAGCGTGAAAGTGCCCTGCACATTGGTATGGATGAACGCGCCCGGTCCGTGGATGCTGCGATCGACATGGCTTTCGGCCGCGAAGTGCACCACCGCTCGCGGCCGGTGGGTGGCCAACAGACTGTCGAGCAGCGCGCGGTCCGTGATGTCACCGTGGATGAACACATGGCGCGCATCTCCGTCCAGCGAGCGCAGACTTTCCCGATTGCCCGCGTAAGTCAGCGCATCGAGGTTCAGTATCGGCTCGCTCGATTGCGCCAGCCAGTCGAGGACGAAATTCGCGCCGATGAAGCCGGCGCCTCCTGTCACGAGGATCATGGGTGATGGGAATGGAGTCTGGAATCGTCACATCGGCGATACCGCTGAGTTCGGCGATTCTAGGGTCGGTGTTTGAAGGATTCCCTGCGACCGATGCCAGCGGCGATAATGACCCGATGATTGAACCTCCCCAAGACGCTAGCCCCGACACCCTGGTACTCCCACCAGTTGCTGCCCCGGTGCGCTTCGACACCCTGGCGCTTGACGACAAATTGCTGCGCGCGGTCGCTGATTCCGGCTACACGCAGATGACACCCATCCAAGCCAAGGCCATCCCGATCGTGCTCGACGGTCGGGATGTGATGGGCGCCGCCCAGACAGGCACCGGCAAGACTGCGGCGTTCACCTTGCCGCTTCTGCAGAAGATGCTCAAGCACGAGAACAGCAGCGCGTCGCCCGCGCGCCATCCGGTGCGTGCGCTGGTGCTGGCGCCAACCCGCGAACTGGCCGACCAGGTCGCCAACAACGTCAAGGCCTACGCAAAGCACAGCAAGCTACGCTCGATGGTCGTCTTCGGCGGCATTGACATGAAGCCTCAGACAGCCGAGCTGAAAACCGGCGTCGAGGTATTGATTGCCACGCCAGGCCGACTGCTGGACCACATCGAGGCGAAGAACTGCAACCTGGGACAGGTCGAATACGTCGTGCTCGACGAAGCCGACCGCATGCTCGACATCGGTTTCCTGCCCGACCTGCAGCGCATCCTGAGCTACCTGCCCAAGCAACGCCAGACGCTGCTTTTCTCGGCGACCTTCTCTCCGGAAATCAAGCGGCTGGCCGAGAGCTATCTGCAGAACCCGGTCCTGGTCGAGGTTGCCAGGCCGAATGCCACCGCGACCAATGTCGAGCAGCGCTTCTTCAGCGTCGCGACCGACGACAAGCGGGCCGTGGTGCTGAAGATCATCAAGGAACGGGCGCTGACGCAAGCACTGGTGTTCGTCAATTCCAAGCTCGGCTGTGCAAGGCTGGCCCGCTCGTTCGAGCGCGATGGGCTGCGCACCAATGCGCTGCACGGCGACAAATCTCAAGACGAGCGGCTGAAGGCGCTCGAGGCCTTCAAGCGCGGCGAGGTCGATGTGCTGGTATGCACTGATGTGGCGGCGCGCGGCCTCGACATCGCCGACCTGCCAGCGGTTTTCAATTTCGATGTTCCCTTCAACGCCGAGGACTATGTGCATCGCATCGGCCGCACGGGACGCGCTGGCGCCTCAGGTCTGGCTGTCACACTGGTATCGCGTGACGACGCCCGACTGGTAGCGGACATCGAAAAGCTGATCAAGAAGAAGATCGAGCTGGAGCCGATCGAACTCGATGACGCACCCGTGCGCCGTGAGGTGGATGACCAGCAGCAAGCGGTGGCCGACGTCGGTACCGATCCAATGGCCGCCAGTTGGCAACCGCGTTCGCCCCACCGCAGCGCTGGTGAGGGCGTCCGCAAGGCCTCATCAGATCCGTTCTTCGACCGGCCTTACGAGCCCAGCGCCAGCGCCCCTCCCGCCTGGGAGTCGGCATCCATCACGAGCGCTGGCGCCGCACGTGGGCTGTCGCCCAACATCAAGCCGAAGCGGCGCGTGGCCGCGCTTTTCGGTGAGAAGCTGACGGCCGATCAGGGCAAGTGACTGCCGCCGGACGACGGCTACCGCCCGTTGTTCGTCATGCGAGAAAGCAAAACACGGCCGGGGTGTCGATCGGTATCGATGTCGGCTCGGCTTTCCAGTCGGCCACCGTGTCGGTGCGGCTCCAGCCGGGGGCGAGCGTCAAGGCACAACTCACCGACAGGCGCGTGGCGCCGCTCAGCGCGCCCAGCAAGGCTGCCAGCAGGGCGGCGTTGCGGTACGGAGTCTCGATCATCAGCTGCGTCTGTTGCGCCCGGCGCGACAGGGCCTCCAACTCACGGATGCGTGTGGCGCGTGCGGCGGCATCGACTGGCAGGTAGCCGACGAAGGCGAAGCTCTGGCCGTTCAGCCCGCTGGCAGCAAGCGCCAGGATCAGCGAACTCGGCCCCGACAGCGCCTGGACGCGCAGCTTCATGGCATGCGCCGCCTGCACTAGCGCTGCACCAGGATCGGCCACTGCCGGCAGACCGGCCTCGGAGATCAGGCCGATGTCCTGCCCAGCGAGTGCTGGCGCCAACAGCGCATTGAGCGGGGGGGTCGGCGCTCGCGGAACGCCCTTGTTGGCGCGCGGTAGCTCGATGATCGCGATAGCCTGCAATGCCTGGGACAGCGGCACCACCTCATTCACCCGCTTCAGGAAGGCACGCGTTGTCTTGGCGTTCTCGGCCACCCAGCAGGGCAGCCGCGCAGCGATACGGATCACGCCGAGCGGCAGCACGTCCTGCAAATCGGGCATGGCGCCGACATCAGCCCCGTGGGGCACGACGCCGAAGTCCAGCGTGTTGGGCACCAGATACAGCGTGCCCTTCATCGGGATGTGTCGCCCAGCGGATCGATCCCCGCATGGCGCAGCAGTGCGCAGGTTCGGATCAGCGGCAACCCAATGAGCGCGGTCGGGTCGTCTGATTCGACCGATTGCAAGAGTGCAATGCCCAGCGCCTCGACCTTCGCGCTGCCCGCGCAATCGTAGGGGCGATCGGCGCGCAGGTAGCGCTCGATCTCGGGGTCCGACAGATTCCGGAAGATCACACTGACGCGGGCGAGGTCGCTGGCCTCGAAGCCGAGGTCGGCGCCCACCACGGCTACCGCAGTGTGGAAAATCACCCGCTTACCGCGCATCGCGCGCAGCTGCCGCACAGCTGCATCGTGGTGTCCCGGCTTGCCCAACGCCAGGCCGTCCAGATCGGCGACCTGATCCGAGCCGATCACCAGTGCCTGCGGATGCCTTGCTGCCACCGCGCGAGCCTTGGCCAGCGCCAGACGAGCCGCCAGCGACTGCGGCGGTTCTGCAAGCCGCGGCGCTTCGTCGACATCCGGTGCGACGAGATCGAATGGCAGACGCAGCCGCATCAGCAGTTCCTGCCGGTAGACCGACGTCGATGCCAAGATCAGTCTTGGTTGCGTTTGCATGAAAAGGATTGTCCCATCGGGCTCGGCACGGCATCGGTTGCTCTACCGTCGACTTAAACTGCTTGCCATGACTTCGCGTGTTTTCGAACCTTTGAGCCTGGACATCGCCGCATTCGCAAGACAAGGCGGCGAGACATCGGGCATGGAGCCGATTGCGACGCTGAATCGGCTGTTCGACGAAGCCCATGCTGACGCCAAGCCGGTGGCCAGCGAGCAGGTCGAGTGGCAGGCAAAGGGCGAAACCCGCTCCCGTCGTGGGGGTGAGCCGCAGATCTGGTTGCACCTGACCTGCCGTACTCGGCTTGCTTTGATCTGCCAGCGTTGTCTGCAGCCGGTGGACACTGAGGTGCATGCCCAACGCAGTTTCCAGTTTGTTGCCGACGAAGCGCTGGCGGCCGAGATCGATGCTGACAGCGAGGAAGACGTGCTGGCGCTCAGCCGGACGCTGAACCTGATCGAACTCATCGAGGATGAACTGCTGCTGGCGCTGCCACTGGTGCCGCGCCACCCGGCTTGCACGCAGCCCTTGAACCCGTCGCGCGACGCGGAACCGTTCGAGGAGCGCGCCAATCCGTTCGCGATGCTGGGCGACCTGAAGCGAAAGTCGATGCCCAACTGAAGCGGCCTGCTGGTATAGTTGACGGCTTTTCGGCAGTCGATGTTCCCGCGGTTCAATCCGGGCCAACTGCCAGCAGGCCCTGCCAGGGCCCAGTCCCGCAGTGGCTCGCCACCGGGCGCCACCACCAACGTATGCGGAGATTCACATGGCTGTCCAGCAAAACAAGAAGTCGCCTTCAAAGCGAGGCATGCACAGGTCCCACTACGCGCTCAGCACGCCTGGAACCGCCATTGAGCCGACCTCTGGCGAATCTCATCTGCGTCATCACATCAGCCCTAACGGCTTCTACCGCGGACGCAAGATATTCAAGACCAAAGCCGACGCGTGAACACTTGACGCTCGATCGATCGAAAGCGTTGCTTTGCCGCAGCGCCTGGGTCGATGAACCGCTGTCACCGATGGCCCGGCCGCTGCACACTTGCAATGCCGGGCCTTCGCATTTGTGTCAGGCCCCTGCGGCCCTTCAACCGGTAAGCGTCACCTTGATCGCTGTTTCGTCAACATGAACCATGGCGTCTTGCGCGGACCGGTGCGCCTGGCCGTGGATTGCATGGGCGGTGACTACGGCCCGTCGGTCACCTTGCCAGCCTGCCAGGCATTCTTGGCACGCCACGCTGAGGCCGAGCTCATCCTGGTCGGACGTACCGAGGCACTGCTGCCCGCCTCCCAATGGGCGAGATGCCGATTGGTTGACGCGCCGGAAGTCGTCGAGATGCATGATGCGATCGAAGTCGCACTTCGCCGCAAGAAGCGATCATCGATGCGCTTGGCAGTCGACCTCGTCAAACCCGATGACAAGGGAGTCTCTGCCGCCGATGCCTGCGTCTCTGCTGGCAACACAGGGGCCTTGATGGCCGTGTCGCGCTACGTTCTGAAGACCCTCGAAGGTATCGACCGGCCCGCGATCGCGACCGTGATGCCCAACCAGTTGGACGGGTACACCACGGTGCTCGACCTCGGAGCCAACGTGGACTGCTCCGCCGAGCACCTGCTGCAGTTTGCGGTGATGGGCAGTGCACTCGTGGCTGCGGTCGAGGGCAAGGAGCATCCCAGCGTCGGTCTGCTGAACATAGGCGAGGAAGCGATCAAGGGCAGCGACACCATCAAGCAGGCCGCTGAGCTGCTGCGCGCCGCAGCGGCCAGCGGGCACCTGAACTTTTACGGCAATGTGGAGGGCAATGACATCTTCAAGGGCACGGCCGACATCGTTGTGTGCGATGGCTTCGTCGGCAATGTGGCGCTGAAGACTGCCGAAGGCCTGGTGGCCATGCTGTCGACCTTCATCAAGCAGGAGTTCAAGCGCAACCTGTTCACCAAGATCGCGGCCCTGGTGGCGATGCCTGTTCTGAACCGATTCAAGGCGCGTGTTGATCACCGTCGCTACAACGGCGCTGCCTTGCTTGGCTTGCGTGGGCTGGTGTTCAAGAGCCATGGCTCTGCCGATGCGTTTGCCTTCGAGCAGGCGCTGAACCGGGCTTATGATGCCGCGCGCAACGGGTTGCTCGACACGGTCCACGACCGCATCCGCGACACCCTGCAGGCCATGCCGGCGACTTCACCTTCTGGTGACAACGACAACTCCAAGACTATCGCGCCCCGCCTCTCCGCATGAATGGCATCGCCTCTACCGCAGCCGTAACTTCAGGACGCTTTTCTCGCATTGCCGGAACTGGCGGGCACCTGCCTGGCAGGCGGCTGACCAATGCAGAGCTGGCAGATCAACTGGCCCTGCGCGGAGTCGAGACTTCCGATGACTGGATCGTCGAGCGCACTGGAATCCGAGCGAGGCATTTCGCGGCCGATGGAGAGCAGTGCAGCGACCTCGCCGTGGCAGCTGCGCGGCGGGCGCTCGACGCCGCCGACTGCGATGTCGCGTCAATCGATCTCATCATTGTCGCCACCTCCACGCCCGACATGGTGTTCCCGTCGACAGCTTGCATCGTGCAACAGAAACTCGGCATCGCTGGCTGCGCAGCGTTCGACATGCAGGCCGTGTGTTCAGGGTTCGTCTACGCGCTGACAGTGGCCGATTCGATGATCCGCTCCGGTGCGGCCAACAAGGCGCTGGTGATCGGTGCCGAGGTGTTTTCCCGACTGCTCGACTTCGATGATCGCGGAACCTGTGTGCTGTTCGGCGACGGTGCCGGCGCGGTGGTGCTTCAGGCCAGTGACAGCCCTGGCCTCATTGCCAGCGAACTGCACGCAGATGGCCGATATGTCGACATCTTGTGCACCCCCGGCAGTGTTGCCGGCGGCCTGATCCGCGGCGACCCCACGCTGAAGATGGATGGTCAGGCCGTGTTCAAGCTGGCCGTGGGTGTGCTGGAAGAAGTCGCCAGATCGGTGCTTGTCAAAGCCGGCCGCAACGAAGCCGACATCGACTGGTTGATTCCGCACCAGGCCAACATCCGCATCATGCAGAGCACCGCGCGCAAGCTGAAGCTGTCGATGGACAAGGTGATCGTCACCGTGGCCGACCACGGCAACACGTCCGCCGCATCGATCCCTCTGGCGCTCGACGTGGCGGTTCGAGATCGGCGCATCGCGCGCGGCGATACGGTGATGCTAGAAGGTGTGGGCGGAGGGTTTACCTGGGGCGCTGTGCTGCTGGATTATTAAGGGCGCTACCGCGCCCACGTGCCTCCCTGTCTACCCACAGTACTTTTCTTCTGTTTCCCATGCCGATCACCTCCTTCGCATTTCTTTTCCCTGGCCAGGGTTCGCAGGCCGTGGGCATGCTCGACGCCTGGGGCAACCACCCCGCGGTCACGCAAACGCTGGTCGAAGCTTCCGATGCGCTGGGCACTGACATCGCACGGCTCGTCCGCGAGGGGCCGAAGGAGCAACTCGACCTGACGAGCAATACGCAGCCAGTGATGCTGACAGCGGGCATCGCCTGCTTTCGCGCCTGGATGGCCGAAACCGGTCTGGCGCCAGCGGTAGTCGCCGGGCATTCGCTGGGCGAATACAGCGCACTGGTGGCCGCCGATGCGCTGACCTTGGCCGACGCACTGCCGCTGGTACGCTTTCGTGCACAGGCGATGCAAGAGGCGGTGCCAGTCGGCGTTGGCGCGATGGCAGCCATCCTTGGCCTCGATGCCGACGCCGTGCGCGTCGGCTGCGCGGACGCAGCGGCGGCCAGCGGCGAAGTCGTCGAGGCGGCCAACTTCAACGATCCCAAGCAGACCGTGATCTCCGGCTCGCAAGCCGGTGTGGCCCGCGCCTGCGAGTTGCTGAAGGCCGCGGGCGCCAAGCGCACCTTGCCCCTGCCGGTGTCCGCGCCCTTCCATTGCAGCCTGATGAGACCCGCCGCCGAGAGATTGAAGGATCAGCTGGCAACTGTGTCATTCCAGGCCCCGCGCTTTCCAGTGCTCAACAACATCGACGTGATCGCGGAATCCGACCCGGCGCGCATACGCGATGCGCTGTACCGCCAGGCTTTCGGGCCGGTGCGCTGGTTCGAAACCGTACAGGCCATTCGCGGCCTGGGACTCACTCATCTGATCGAATGCGGTCCGGGAAAAGTGCTTGCTGGCATGGTCAAGCGAATCGATGCTGAAGCGATCTCGGCGGCACTGTTCGACCCTGCTTCTCTGGCTGATGTGCGTGGAGTGCTCGAATGACGACAGAACAAGCAAGTAGCCGTGTCGCCCTGGTGACCGGTGCCTCACGCGGGATCGGGCGGGCAATCGCACTCGAACTGGCAAGACGCGGTCTGATCGTGATAGGTACCGCAACGACCGAAGCGGGAGCCCTGGGGATCGGCCAGGCGCTGGCCGCCTTTCCAGGCTGCGCCGGCGCCTGCCTCGATGTGAATGACCCAGCCGCTATCGATCGAACGGTCGAGACGATTTTGAAGACCCACGGCGCGCTGCATGTGCTGGTCAACAACGCCGGCATCACGCGTGACAACCTGTCGATGCGGATGAAGGACGCCGACTGGACCGCGGTGATCGACACCAACATGACTGCGGTGTTCCGGCTCAGCCGTGCTGTCATTCGGCCGATGGTCAAGCAGCGGCAGGGCCGCATCATCAACATCACCTCGGTGGTCGGCGCAAGCGGCAATGCCGGCCAGGCCAACTACGCTGCGGCCAAGGCGGGAGTGGCCGGCATGACGCGCGCGTTGGCGCGCGAACTGGGTAGCCGCAACGTCACAGTGAACTGCGTCGCACCGGGCTTCATCGCGACCGACATGACCGATGCGCTGCCAGCCGCGCAGAAGGAAGCCCTACTGTCCCAGATTCCGCTCGGCCGGCTCGGCAGCGTTGATGACGTGGCCCATGCGGTCGCCTTCCTCGCTTCAGACGCTGCGGGCTACATCACCGGCACCGAGTTGCATGTCAACGGCGGCATGTTCATGAACTGAAGACCGCTGGCCCCCTCAATCCATAGACCCGGTTTCGCCCGGCCGGCCGAAGCGCGCACTGCCTCCCTGAGGAGACATGGTGCAACCTTTAGAATCCCGGGCTGTTTCAGACAACACTCCTGGAGGAGTCATGAGCGATATCGAATCCCGCGTCAAGAAAATCATCGCAGAACAATTGGGCGTACCCGAATCCGATGTCTCTAATGAGAAAGCCTTCGTCGCCGATCTGGGCGCGGATTCGCTGGACACGGTCGAGTTGGTGATGGCCCTCGAAGACGAGTTCGGTATCGAGATTCCGGACGAAGAAGCCGAAAAGATAACCAACGTGCAACTCGCGATCGATTACGCGCTGAAGCACCAAAAGGCTTGAATCAGAGCCTTCATTGCATGCATTTCCGTCCGCCATGTTCGACTGATCCAGCCCGCTCGATGATCGGTGGGCTCGCTCCGCCCTGGGGGCGCCGATGACCCGGCGCCGCGTTGTGGTCACCGGACTGGGACTGATCAGCCCGGTTGGCAATTCGGTCAAGGAAGGCTGGGCCAACGTTCTGGCTGGTCATTCCGGCATTGCCAATATCACCCGTTTCGATGCATCCAACTTCTCCTGCCGGCTGGCGGGCGAGGTGAAGAACTTCAACGTCGAGGACTACTTCCCTGCGAAGGAAGCCCGGCATATGGATGTCTTCATGCAGTTCGGTATGGCGGCATCCATTCAGGCGGTACGTGACTCCGGCCTGAAGACCAACGACGAGTTGAGCGAAGAGCAGGCCGAGCGCATCGGCTGCCTGGTTGGATCGGGCATCGGTGGCTTGCCACTGATCGAGGCGACACATGCCGAGTTGTCGGCCCGTGGTCCTCGCCGCATCTCCCCTTTTTTCGTGCCGGCCTCGATCATCAACATGATCTCCGGCCACCTGTCCATCAAGTTCGGCTTTCAGGGTCCTAACCTTGCCATCGTGACGGCCTGCACCACCGGCCTGCACTGCATCGGCGAGGCTGGCCGCATGATCGAATACGGCGACGCTGATGTGATGGTCGCCGGCGGTGCCGAAGCCACGGTGTCGCCGCTGGGTGTCGGTGGATTCGCTGCGGCGCGAGCGCTCTCCACCCGCAACGACGACCCCACCACTGCGTCGCGCCCTTGGGACCGTGACAGGGACGGCTTCGTGCTGGGCGAAGGCGCTGGTGCCATGGTGCTCGAAGAGTACGAGCATGCGAAGCGGCGCGGCGCGAAGATCTACGCCGAACTGGTCGGCTATGGCATGGGTGCCGATGCTCATCACATGACCGCGCCCAGCGTCGATGGCCCCAAACGGTCAATGCGTGCAGCCTTGCGTAACGCCGGCGTGTCGGCCGATCAGGTGCAGTACCTGAACGCGCACGGCACGTCGACGCCACTCGGCGACGTCAACGAAACCAATGCGATCAAGCTGGCATTCGGTGACCACGCGTACAAGCTGGCGGTCAGTTCCACGAAGTCGATGACAGGGCACCTGCTCGGAGGGGCGGGGGGCATCGAATCACTGTTTACCGTGTTGGCGGTACGCGACCAGGTGGCGCCACCGACCATCAACATCTTCAACCAGGATCCGGAGTGCGACCTTGATTACTGCGCCAATCACGCGCGGGAGATGAAAATCGAGCTGGCGGTCAAGAACAACTTCGGGTTTGGGGGAACCAACGGCACGCTCGTTTTCAAGCGTGTCTGAGGCTCAACGGTGGCGTCATGGAAGCGGCGTCAGCAGTGCGGGTAACCATCCAGCGCTTCGGTGTATGGAATATTGCGCTCACCCTGATCAGCGCGACGGCGTTGTCGGTCATGATCACTTGGCTGGTCTCCCGCAATGAGTATCTGGCTGGTTGGCACGACATTGCGCTGATCGGCTCCGTGCTGATCGGTTTGGCAGGTGCGGTCGGTCTCGCTCGGCGGCAGCCGGTCGTGCTGCGATGGGATACCGAACGTTGGCATGCCACCGACCCCAGTTGCAGCGCAGGCGAAATCGAGCTCTCGGACTTGCGGGCTGTGATCGACCTAGGCGGCTGGATGCTGCTGAAGTTTCGCGCTGAGATGCCCCAGCGTCGCCTGCGAGGCGGCTGGATTCCGGTGCAGCAGCAGGGCCTCGAGTCCCACTGGCAGTCCTTGCGTTGTGCGGTGTATGCCCGCGGCGCGGTATCGATTCAGCCCACCGCACTCGATCGGAGGGCACCGCATGGTTGATCGCCTGAACACCCCCGACGCCGATGCGCCTCTGATCGATCGGGTCAAGCAAGGCGACGTCAAAGCCTTCGAAATGCTGGTGGTCAAGTACCAGCGTCGCATCGAGCGCCTGATCGGGCGCATGGTCAGGGATACCGATCTGGTGCCCGACATTGCGCAGGAAACCTTCATCCGCGCCTACCGGGCCATTCCACAGTTCCGTGGCGAGAGCGCGTTCTACACTTGGCTGTACCGGATCGCTGTCAACACCGCCAAGAAAGCACTGGGTGAACTCAAGCGCGATCTGCTGGTAACAGAGTCTGCGCGTTCGTCGCACGACGACGAAGATGAAACTTCCCGCACCGAGAACGAACTAACTGACGGAGAGACACCGGAATCCTTGCTGGCCAGCAAGGAAGTGGCTATGACGGTCAATGCGGCCATTGATGCATTGTCCGAAGATTTGCGTCAAGCAATCACGTTGCGCGAAATTGAAGGGCTCAGCTACGAAGAGATTGCAGAACTGATGAATTGCCCGATCGGCACCGTGCGCTCCCGTATTTTTCGCGCCCGGGAGTCGATTGCGCTGCGTTTGCGACCTTTATTGGACACTCGGGTAGGCGAACGTTGGTGATGATGGGGTGGCCTCGGCCGGAGTCAGGGCGTCAGTTGACGTGTATTGGGGTTGGATAGGAGATTGTCATGACAGATCATTCGGGTTCCGGTTCCGACCCGGGCCGCGCACGAGACGAGGAAATGTCTGCGTTGCTTGACGGCGAATTGCACGGCGGCCCGGTCGAGCGCATCTGTTCAGAATGGCGCTCCGATGCGCGTAGCCGTGACACCTGGCATTCATACAGCCTGATCGGCGATGTCATGCGTTGCGAAGATCTCGCGCTATCCTGCGCCAGCGACGAACAGTTTCTGCGCGAGTTTCGCGAGCGGATGGCGGCCGAACCAGTTGTCTTGGCCCCAGGGTCGGTTCAGTACCCTGCGAAGGATGTGGCCGATGAAGGGTCGTTGCCCGTTGTTCGGCCTGTACGTGCCTGGACATGGCCGGTTGCCTGGGCGGCGGGCTTCGTGGTCGTGGTGGGTACAGTTGTCGGCGTGCAGAATTCCGCGGTGATCACGGGCGCCTCTGCGCCGCAGGTGGCGGTGGCGCCGACCGCCGATCCTTCGAACTCCTTGGTGGAGGTCGGGCGCGCAGAAAGTGCCGCCTCACCATCCGATGTCTATCCTGCGGGTATGGAACTGGTTTTCGACGGTCAGGTCATTCGCGACCCCAGGCTGGATCGATATCTGCTGGCCCACAAGCAGTTCGCCGGCAACTCAGTACTCGGGCAGACGTCGGGTCTTTTACGCAATGCAGCTGTTGAAGTTCCCGAGCGGTGATCCATTGAACTCACACGCTGCGGGTCTGCGTCGATCGCGGACGGTTTCGGCAGGGGCAGGGCTGCTGGTATCGCTGATGCTTCTGATGAGCGCGGTGCAGGCTGTCGCCGGTCCCAGCGTGGCTGTCGAGCCGCAGGAAGTCCGGGAGTGGTTGACTCGCATCCACAACGCGGCGAACCACCGAAATTTTCAGGGTACCTTTGTCATCAGTTCATCTGGCGCAATGACCAGTGCGCGAATCTCGCATTTCTACGACGGGACTGACCAGTTTGAACGCATCGAGCCCTTGGATGGGCAGGCACGTCAGGTGTTGCGCCACAACGGCGTGGTGCACACTGTTTGGCCATTCGACAAAGTCGCACTGATCGAGCGGCGGGATGTCGTCGGTTCGTTTCCTTCCTTGCTGCAGGACGCTGACGGCCATGTCACCGATTTCTACGATGTGAGTGCCCAACCCGCTGAGCGTGTGGCGGGCCACGATGCCAACGTGCTGTTGCTCAAGCCGCGTGACGAGTTCCGCTACGGCTATCGTTTGTGGACCGACAAGCAAAGCGGCTTGCTGCTGCGCGCAGAGATCCTCAACGCGCTGGGCGAGTCGCTGGAGACCTCGGCGTTTTCGGACGTGACCATCGGTGTTCGCTCGCAACCGGACATGGTCCTTCTGCCAATGCGCAAGCTGGCCGGCTATCGCATCGTGAAGCCGCAATTGATCCCAACCCGCTTGGAAGCGGAGGGCTGGAGGCTGCGTAAGACAGTGGCAGGATTCCGGCAGCTCAGTTGCATTCGAAGGCCGCTGGACATGCTCGCGCTTGACAGTCGGAAATCGACGTCAAGTCAGTTGATTCAGGTGGTGTTTTCCGATGGCATCACCAATGTTTCTCTATTCATCGAACCGTATGACGAAGATCGGCACCCGCGACCGAAGATCACCGTTGTCGGTGCCACGCAGACATTGATGAGCCGTCTGGGCGACTTCTGGATCACCGTGGTGGGCGATGTGCCTGCGGTGACGCTGCGCTCCTTCTATGAAGCGGTAGAGCGGAGCAAGTAAGCTTTTTTGGTGTTGGCTGATGCGATAGCTGTGTTGTCTGCTATTGCATTCCTGAGACAAGAGTATCGAATATGCAGATGTCATTTCCGTGGGCCCGCGTTGGCCCTACCCCAGTCGTTTCGCCGACCCTTCGCGGATGGCGCCATGCCATCGGCTTGCTGGCGACGTGTCTCGTGTTGTCGTTCGGCGGTGCGCAGTCCTTGGCGCAGGCGCAAGGTCTGCCTGACTTCACGGTACTGGTTGAGAACGTGGGGGGGTCGGTCGTCAACATCCGTACGACGGAACGCAATCGAGCGGTCCGCGGTAATGGTGCTCCCGAGATGGACGAGGACATGCTCGAGTTCTTCAAGCGTTTCGGTGTTCCGATTCCCGGGCAGCAGAATCCGAGACGCAATCCGCAGCAGCCCCCACCTGCGCTGCCGGACAGCGAACCACAGCAGCGCGGCGTGGGCTCAGGCTTCATCCTGAATGCTGATGGTTATGTGATGACCAATGCACACGTGGTCGAAGGCGCCGAAGAGGTTTTCGTCACGTTGACCGACAAGCGCGAATTGAAAGCGCGTGTAATTGGCACCGACAAGCGGACCGATGTCGCCGTGGTGAAGATCGATGCGACCGGCCTGCAGGCAGTCAGGGTCGGCGACGTCAGCCGCCTGAAAGTCGGCGAATGGGTCATCGCGATCGGCTCTCCATTCGGACTCGAGAATACGGTCACGGCCGGCATCGTCAGCGCCAAGGCCCGCGATACAGGAGACTTCCTTCCCTTCATCCAGACCGATGTTGCGATCAATCCCGGTAATTCCGGCGGTCCCTTGATCAATATGCGCGGTGAAGTCGTCGGCATCAATTCGCAGATCTACAGCCGCTCCGGCAGCTTCATCGGCATCTCCTTCGCCATTCCCATCGATGAAGCGATCCGTGTGGCCGACCAATTGCGCGCCAGCGGACGCGTCATCCGCGGTCGTATCGGCGTGCAGATCGATCAGGTGACCAAGGATGTGGCGGAATCGATCGGGCTGGGCAAGCCCAGCGGTGCGCTGGTGCGCAGTGTTGAGGCGGGAGGCCCTGCCGACAGGGCCGGGGTCGAAGCGGGTGACATCATCACCAAGTTCGACGGGCGCACCATCGACAAGGCAGGCGACCTGCCGCGCATTGTCGGTAGCGCCAAACCAGGTACCAAGGCGACCCTCGAGGTTTTCCGCCGGGGCGCGTCGAAAGAGTTGAATGTGACGGTCGTGGAACTGGAAGCCGAACGCACCAACAGGTTGCAGCCGGCCGAGCGCAATGCACCCAAGCTTCCAGCGGTGATCAGCTTGCTCGGGCTGGCGGTGTCAGACCTGAACGACGCACAGAAGTCCGAGCTCAAGGTCAAGAATGGCGTTCGGGTGGAAGCCATTGAGGGCGCTGCGGCGAAGGCGGGGATTCGAGAAGGTGACATCGTTCTGTCACTCGACAAGACAGAGATCACCAGCGTGAAGCAGTTCGAGGCAGCCATCAACAAGCTGGACAAGCCGAAATCGGTGACTTTGCTGGTCAAGCGCGGCGAATGGGTCAACTACATCGTGATCCGCCCTCCGCGCTGATACGGGCACCCCGATTTGTGTTTGTGTGCGCACACATCCTGAAAAGCTCTCACCCCTTCGAACGTCTACCGGACTCGGGCTTCCAACCCTGCACAAATCGGGTTCACGCTCGACATGCAAAGCCGTCAAAGTGTGGCCCAAGGGCACGCAAACCGACGCTCGAGGCTGTGCACAAGATGTGCATATGTTTTTTGTTGGCGACGCGCAACGATCGCCAAACAAGTGCTGGCGCGGATCTGCGCACATGCTTTTAGCTACAATGAAGACCCAACAAGCAGTTGCCAAACATTTTTGTTGGAAGGCGCGTCAATCGTTCGACGTGCCTTTTTTTTGACTGCGACACGCCGCTTTGCGGCTTCACATCGCCTCGCGATATGAGTCTTCGTCTCAACGGCTTTGCCGTCGTGGCTTCGAACTGAGGCCCGCGCAAACTACATCGCAGCACGCATGGATCACATCCGAAACTTTTCGATCATTGCCCACATCGACCATGGCAAATCCACGCTCGCCGATCGCTTGATTCAACGTTGCGGTGGTTTGAGTGACCGCGAGATGGAAGCGCAGGTGCTCGACTCGATGGACATCGAACGCGAGCGTGGCATCACGATCAAGGCGCAGACGGCGGCGCTTCAATACAAGGCGCGCGACGGTCGCATCTACAACCTGAACCTGATTGACACGCCGGGTCACGTTGACTTCTCGTACGAGGTGAGCCGCTCGCTGTCGGCCTGCGAAGGCGCGTTGCTGGTGGTCGATGCGAGTCAGGGCGTTGAAGCGCAGACCGTGGCCAACTGCTACACAGCGCTCGACCTCGGCGTCGAGGTGATTCCCGTCCTCAACAAGATGGACCTGCCCAACGCCGACCCGGAGAACGCGAAGGCCGAGATCGAGGATGTGATCGGCATCGATGCCGATCAGGCGATCCCGTGCAGCGCGAAGACTGGTGAGGGCATCGACGACATCCTGGAGGCCGTGATCACTCGCATGCCTCCGCCACGCGGCAACCCCGATGCGCCGCTGCGCGCGATGATCGTCGACTCCTGGTTCGACAACTACGTCGGCGTAGTGATGCTGGTGCGGGTGGTCGACGGAACCTTGCTCAAGGGCGAGCGCATCCGGATGATGGCCAGCGACGCGGTCTATGGCGCCGACAACCTGGGCGTGTTCACGCCCAAGTCGATGCCTCGTGATCGCCTCAATGCGGGCGAGGTCGGGTTCATCGTGGCCGGCATCAAGGAACTTCAGGCGGCGAAGGTGGGCGACACCATCACGCTTGAAAAGAAGCTGCCCAACAACATGGGGCCTGCCAGCGCTGCATTGCCTGGCTTCAAGGAGATCCAGCCACAGGTGTTCGCCGGGCTGTACCCGACCGAGGCCAGCGAATATGACCAACTGCGGGACGCTCTGGAAAAGCTCAAGCTCAACGATTCGTCGCTGCGCTACGAGCCAGAAGTCAGCCAGGCGTTGGGCTTCGGATTCCGCTGCGGCTTCCTCGGCTTGCTGCACATGGAGATCGTGCAGGAGCGTCTGGAGCGTGAGTTCGACCAGGACCTGATCACCACTGCGCCGAGCGTCGTCTACGAGGTCCAGCTCGGCAACGGCGACGTCATCCAGGTCGATAACCCGTCGAAAATGCCGGACCTCGGACGCATCAGCGAGATCCGCGAGCCCATCGTCACCGTGCATCTCTACATGCCTCAGGACTACGTCGGCCCGGTGATGACGCTGGCCAACCTGAAGCGCGGCCAGCAGATGAACATGGCCTATCACGGTCGCCAGGTGATGCTCACCTACGAGATGCCGCTCGCCGAGATCGTGCTGGACTTCTTCGACAAGCTGAAAAGCGTGTCACGCGGCTATGCATCGATGGACTACGAGTTCAAGGAATACCGTGCGGCCGACGTCGTCAAGGTCGATATCCTGCTCAACGGAGACAAGGTCGATGCGCTGTCGATCATCGTTCACCGCAGCCAGAGCCAGTACCGCAGCCGAGCGGTCGTGGCCAAGATGCGCGAGCTGATTTCACGCCAGCAATACGATGTCGCGATCCAGGCCGCCATCGGGGCGAACATCATCGCGCGTGAGACAATAAAGGCGCTTCGAAAGAACGTGATCGCCAAGTGCTACGGCGGCGACATTTCGCGCAAACGCAAGCTGCTCGACAAGCAGAAAGCGGGCAAGAAACGCATGAAGCAGATCGGCTCGGTGGAGGTGCCCCAGGAGGCATTTCTGGCCATTCTCCAAGTGGAAGATTGATGAGTACGTTGACCGGTCTGCTCTACGGCTGCCTGATTGTTTTCCTGGGTGGCTGGTATGTCGGCAAGTGGAGTGGCAATTTCGCTTTGCTGCTGCTCGTGCTGACGATGGTGACGATGGCGTACTGGCTGGTCGAGCGCTTCTACTTTGCCCCACGTCGACTGGCGGCGGCCAACGAACTTGAAGCGCAGGCTGAAGCCCGTCGCGCGCAACTCGCCGCCAAAGGCATCGACAAGGTCGACGGCGATATCAGCCAGGCCCGCCAGACGCTTCTGGCACAGCCATGGTGGCTGGACTGGACAGCCGGCCTGTTCCCGGTCATCCTGGTCGTGTTCCTGCTGCGCTCGTTTCTGTTCGAGCCTTTCAAGATTCCCTCGGGCTCCATGATCCCGACGCTGCTGGTCGGCGACCTGATCCTGGTCAACAAGTTCCACTACGGCATCAGGTTGCCGGTGATCAACAAGAAGATCATTGCGAACCACCAGCCCGAGCGTGGCGACGTGATGGTGTTCCGCTATCCCCGCAACCCGAGCATCGACTACATCAAGCGTGTCGTCGGCATCCCGGGCGACGAGATTTCATACCGGAATCAGCTGCTGTACCTCAACGGAGCGCTGGTACCTTCGCAACCTGTGCCGGATTTCTACAATGAGGGCACGCTTCGATACGAGAAGCAGTACGTCGAAGGTTCGGGCGCGAAATCACACCACATTCTCGTCGACCGAACCCAGCCGAGCTATGCGCGTGCGATTGACGACTATGCGTTCCGCGAGAACTGCTCGTACACCGTCGAGGGCGTCACCTGCAAGGTGCCCGCAGGTCACTATTTCATGATGGGCGACAACCGCGATCACTCCGAGGATTCCCGTTACTGGGGCTTCGTCCCCGATGAGAACATCGTCGGCCGTGCCTTTCTGGTGTGGATGAATTTCGGCAATGTGAGCCGCATCGGGTTCTTTCATTGAACGGGACTTCGCCGAAAATATCCGTTGACGCGGGGGTCTCGGCGCACCCGAATCATCTGGAGCAAGAGCGCATGATGAGCAAGCGGCATCGGGTAGGGCGGCAACAGCAAGGCATCACGTTGCTGGGCCTGCTGTTCTGGGCTATCGTCGTGGGTTTCATTGCGCTGTTGACCATACGCGTGCTGCCTACGCTCAACGAGTTCTTCACCATCCAGAAGGCCGTCAACAAGGTGGCTCTGGAAGGTGGCAGCACGGTGCCGGAGATTCGTGCCGCATTCGAGAAGCAGAGGAACATCGAATACTCGATCCAGTCGATCTCCGCCAAGGACCTCGACATCACCAAGGAAAACGAGCAGATCGTCATCCGCTTTGCCTACAACAAGGAAATCGAGCTGCTGGCACCGGTGTTCCTGGTGATCAAGTACGAAGGCCGCTCCCGTTAGGCCGACCAGCCACCGCCTGACGCATGGCTCGTCCTGTCTTGATGGACCCTCGCCTCGACGCCCTGCAGCGCCGCCTCGGCCACCGTTTTGCTGACCCTGCCCTGCTCGCTCTTGCGCTGACGCACCGCAGTTTCGGCGCAGATCACAACGAGCGTCTCGAATTCCTCGGTGATGCCGTGCTGAGCCTGGCGATCTCCAGCCTGCTTTACGAACGTTTCGCGGGCTCAGACGAAGGCGACCTGACTCGTGTGCGTGCGCACCTGGTGCGCGAAGACAGCCTGCACAAGGTGGCGGTGCTGCAGGGCCTGCCGGAGGTGCTGCGCCTGAGCGAGGGCGAGGCCCGCGGCGGCGGTGCGCAGCGCGCGTCCATCCTGGCCGATGCGCTGGAGGCGATCATCGGCGCCACTTTCGTTGACGGCGGTTTCGCCTCGGCCCGTGCGCTGGTGCAGCGCTTGTTCGGCGATGTCATCAACGCCACCGACATCGGCGGCTGGGCGAAGGACGCGAAAACCGAACTGCAGGAGTGGCTGCAGGCACGGCGACTGCCCGTCCCCGGCTACCGCATCAGCGCGACCCGCGGACAAGCCCATGCACAGACCTTCGAGGTCGAATGCGAGGTGCCGACGCTCAACCTGAAGCACTCTGGCGAAGGCCGTTCGAGGCGTCTTGCCGAGCAGGAAGCCGCACGCCGTATGCTCGACGCCTTGAAGATGACCGATCAGCCCGGCAGCCCGTTGCGTTCCTGAACTGTCCGGCGTCTGCTGTGTTGCGCCGAAATCTTCCATGAATACCTATCCATGACCGAATCCGTCGACCCTCCCGCTACTGTCGATCCTGCGGGCCAGCGCTGTGGTCTGGTGGCCATCGTCGGGCGACCGAACGTCGGCAAGAGCACGTTGCTCAATGCGCTGGTGGGACAGAAGGTCAGCATCACCTCGGCCAAGGCCCAGACCACGCGCCACCGAATCACCGGCATCCGTACTGTCGGTGGATCGCAGTTCGTGTTCGTCGATACCCCCGGGTTCCAGACCCGTTACGCAGCGGCGATGAACCGCACGCTGAACAAGACAGTGCACAGCGTGCTGGCCGATGTCGACGTGGTGCTGTTCGTGGTCGAGGCGGGCCGCTTCGGCCTCGATGATGCCAAGGTGCTGTCGCTGATGCCGGCGGGCGAGTTCGCGAAACCGGTGTTCCTGATTGCCAACAAGCTCGATGCGGTGCATCGCCGAGCCGATCTCGTGCCTTGGCTGAAGGGCATGCAGGACCGCCACGCATTCGCCGAGTTCGTGCCACTCACGGCCAAGAAGGATGCTGACGTGCAGCGCCTGCTGGCGATCGTCGAGCCTTATCTGCCGAAGCAGCCGTGGTTCTACGAAGAAGATGCGCTGACCGACCGCACCGACAAGTTCCTGGCGAGCGAGATCATTCGCGAGAAGCTGTTCCGGCTGATGGGCGATGAATTGCCCTACACCTCGACCGTGGTGATCGACAAGTTCGAGGAAGAGGGCAATCTGCGCCGCATCGCCGCCAGCATCGTCGTCGAGCGCGATGCGCACAAGGGCATGGTCATCGGTGGCGGTGGCGAGCGGCTGAAGCGCATCGGGAGTGAAGCGCGACAGGAACTTGAAAAGCTGCTGGGCGCCACTGTCTTCCTCGAACTTTGGGTGAAGGTACGCT
This sequence comes from Burkholderiales bacterium, assembly GCA_947474755.1. Taxonomy (GTDB): domain Bacteria; phylum Pseudomonadota; class Gammaproteobacteria; order Burkholderiales; family Burkholderiaceae_C; genus PBB1. The sequence continues at coordinate 122,789 of CANJJE010000003.1, forward strand.
CTGGCTGGGCTGACGACGAAGAGCATTTGCGAAGTTACGGCTATGAATAAGCCCCCCCAGTCGCTGCGCTCCTGCACCCAGGGGGCTCGCCCGGCTTCGGTAGGCATGGCTCTGGGCGGGCCGCTCTGTTGACGACGCGTCGGACTGCCAAAGCGCCATCGCTGCTGACGGCCTTCGTCCTGCACCGCTATGACTGGAGCGAATCCAGCCTGATCCTTGATGTCTTCACCCGGGAGCAGGGCCGACTCGTCGTGGCGGCCAAGGGTGCGAAGCGGCCATATTCCCAGTTGCGTTCGGTGCTGCTGCCCTTCCAGCGTCTGCACCTGTCGCTCGGTCGAACGCCCAAATCCGGGACAGCGGACGCACAGCACGCCGACGCCCCGACACGCGAAGTACAGACCTTGCGCAGCGCCGACTGGGCCGGTGGTGCGGCGATGCTGACCGGCGCTGCGCTGTTCAGCGGCTTCTACCTGAACGAACTGCTGATGAAGCTGCTGGCCCGCCAGGACGCGCACCCGCTGCTGTTCGACGCCTATGCGCAAACCTTGCCAGCACTTGGCGGCGGTGATGACACTCAGGTGCAAGCTGCACTGCGTGCCTTCGAGGTCACGCTGTTGCAGCAGCTCGGTGTGCTGCCCGATCTGAGCCTGGTGACGCTGACGCTTGACACGGTCGATCCGGATGTCCGTTATGCCTTGCGGCCCGAAGCAGGTGTCACAGTGGCCCAGGCGGATGATGCTTCGGTTTCAGGCGCAATGCTTGTGGGCATGCAGGCGGCGCTGATGCACGGTAGCGTGAGGGCACTTCAACAGAGCTGCGCCAGCGCCTTGCCGGAATGGCGTGGCCTGCTGCGCGGCTTGCTTCACTATCATCTGGGCTCGTCGGTGTTGCGCACGCGGCAGGTGATGCTGGGCCTGCAAAGCCTGGCGCCGTTGCCCTCCGCTGCTGTCGCCGGCCAACTCGGCCCGGATCCACGCCCGTCATGAACCCCTTGCTCACCACCGGCTTCGATGCGCACCGCGGGCACACCTCGCTGTCGGTCAACCTGAACAAGGTGGCCTTGCTGCGCAACCAGCGCGATCTCGGCATCCCGAGCGTGACCCGCGCAGCAACGTCGGCACTGCGGGCGGGCGCCAATGGCATCACGGTGCACCCGCGGCCCGACCAGCGTCACATCCGCACTGCCGATGTGTTCGATCTCGCCGCATTGATGCAGGACTGGCCGCAAGCCGAATACAACATTGAGGGTAACCCTCTGCACAACCTGATGGACGTGATCCGCGAGGTGAAGCGCCGCGGTCTGCCGCTGCATCAGTGCACCTTCGTCCCCGATGCGATGGACCAGGCGACGTCCGACCACGGCTGGCAGTTTCCGCAGGACGCTGCCGTGCTCGCACCGCTGATTGCCGAGGCACAGTCGCTCGGAGTGCGGGTCAGCTTGTTCATGGACCCTCTGCCACGAGCGATGCGAGCGGTGCGTGTGCTCGGTGCGCAGCGCGTCGAGCTATACACCGAAAGCTATGCAAGGGTGCACGGAACGAGCGATCAGGCCACGATCCTGGCTGGCTTCACTGCCACAGCCAAGGCGGCGCAGATCGAAGACCTGCAACTGAATGCGGGCCATGATCTGAATCGCGACAACCTGACCGACTTCCTGCGTGCCGTGCCCGGCGTGCAGGAGGTGTCGATTGGCCATGCGTTGATCGCCGATGCGCTGGAACTGGGCTTGACCGAGACCGTTCGCGATTACCTGCGATGTATCCATCGGGCGAATGCAGCCGCATGATCTACGGCGTCGGCACCGACCTCTGTGACCTGCGGCGCATGGGCGCGACACTGGTGCGGCGCGGTGAGCGCTTTGCGGAAAAGGTGTTGGGCCCGCAGGAGTTGCAGGTGTTCCGCGCCCGACGCGCCCGGGTCGAGGCGCGCGGCATCAGCTACCTGGGCACGCGTTTCTCGGCGAAGGAATCCTTTTCCAAGGCGATCGGTCTCGGTCTGCGATTGCCAATGACCTGGCGAGCCTGCGAAATCCTGAACCTGCCCAGCGGGCAGCCTCACATCGTCCTGCACGGGGAACTGGCTGCATGGTTCGAAGCGCGTGGGCTCAGGGCCCATGTCAGCATCACCGATGAAACCGATTACGCGACCAGCTTCGTGGTCGTCGAGACTCAGACATGAAGAAGACCCGTTCTGCCAAGGCCACCGACCGCGCGACAACTGTGACTGGGCAGCCAGTTGCCCATGCCCCGGTCGTGCTCGACATCGAAGGCTTGCGGCTGAATGCCGACGATCGCCGACGCCTGCGCCATCCGCTGACGGGTGGCTTGATCCTGTTTGCGCGCAACTGGCAGGACCGCCAGCAACTCACCGAACTGACCGCCGAGATCAAGTCTGTCCGCCCTGATGTGCTGATCTGCGTGGACCACGAAGGCGGCCGCGTGCAGCGCTTTCGCACTGACGGGTTCACACACCTGCCACCGATGCGGCTGCTCGGCGAGCAGTGGATGCGCGAGCCGCTGGGCGCCACCGATGCCGCCACCGCCAGCGGCTTCGTGCTGGGGGCGGAGCTGCGCGCCTGCGGCGTCGACCTCAGCTTCACGCCGGTGCTCGACCTCGACTACGGGTGCAGCGCGGTGATCGGTGACCGGGCGTTCCACCGCGATCCGCGCGTGGTGACGCTGCTGGCCAAGAGTCTGATGCAGGGCCTGCTGCAGGCGGGCATGGCACATTGCGGCAAGCATTTCCCCGGCCACGGCCATGTGAAGGCTGACAGCCACACCGAGATTCCGATCGACAAGCGAACGCTCAAGGCCATCCTCGCCGATGACGCACGGCCTTACGAGTGGCTGAGCACCAGTCTGGCCAGCGTGATGCCGGCGCACGTTGTCTATCCAAAGATCGATGCGAACCCGGCCGGCTTCTCGCCGCGCTGGTTGAAGGAGATCCTGCGACAGCAGCTCGGCTTCACCGGTGCTGTGTTCAGCGATGACCTGAGCATGGCTGGCGCGCGACGCATCGCGGGCGTCGAGGTCAGCTACACCGACGCGGCCGAGGTGGCACTGAACGCCGGCTGTGACCTGGTGCTGCTGTGCAACCAGTCAGTCGATGGCGGTGCCGCGGTCGACGCCTTGCTCGATGGCCTGCTGGCCTCGCAGGCCCAGGGCCACTGGCAGGCCGACGAGGACAGCGAGCAGCGCCGGCTGGCGCTGCTACCTCAGACCGCTCCGCGGACCTGGGACCAGTTGATGCACGATCCGGTATACCAGCGAGCGCTGGAACGCTTGCCTTGATGCTCTCCTGGCCTGAATGAGAAACGGCGCACCTCTCGGTGCGCCGTTTTCACATCGACCGCAAGATCAGGCCGTCGGGGGTGTGTCGTCCTGCACTTCGAACGGCAACTTCACCTGCGACAGATCGCGGCGTGTTTCGACCAGCACCAGCGGACCATCGTCGACTGCAGCGGCCGGCTTCGGTACCCGTGCGGCATGCACCGGCTTCGCTTCGCTGGCCATTGCCTCCTGCGCCGCGCGGATCTTCTCGGCATCGGAATTGACCCACTGCAGACCGGCACTTTCAGCCACCGCTTGCAGGGCGTCGGTTTCAAGCACGAACGAAGCGGCGAGTGGCGCCGGCGCAGCAACGGCGGCTGACGTGGCGTTGACCAAAGCTGGTGCGGGTGCAGGTTCCTGCGCGGCATAGGACGGGGTCGCCAGCGACACGACGGGTTCCGGTACGGCCTCGGCAAGTACTGGATTGGCCGCGGGTTCCAACCCGGTCACGGGTGCAGGCGCTGCGGATTCGTCGTAGGACGCAGCCACCGGTGCGGCCTCAGTCACCCCGTTCAACGGCGCTTCGTCCACGCCGCCCACCACCGATTCAGCCGCGGTGGCGCCGCCGTCAATGTCACCTTCAGCGCGGGGTGCCTCGCGTTCACCGCGGTCGCGGCGGTTACGCCCACCTCGGCCTCGGCGACGGCCCTCACGCTGCACGCTGTCGGGCGCGTCGCCGACAGTGGCCGACACCGTATCGTCGCCTTCGACCAGATCCGCATCGGTGCGCTCGATCGTCGTGGCGTCCGGCTCGGCACCGATCTCACTATTGACTTGCTCTGCACGCATCGGATCGCGATCGCGGCCACCGCGGCCACCGCGACGACGACGGCGTCCGCCCTCTCGAGCCTCGGAGCCCTCGGCCGCTTCGGCACCCGGCGCAGCGAAGTCGGATGGCGATTCGACGAAGGCTGCAGCGGCCAGTGGCAATTCGTTGGACGCCACATCGTTGCCGGTCGGCATGGCGCGCACATCACGCTCCTGCCGCTCTGCGCGGCCGCCGCGTCCACCACGACGCCCGCTGTCGCGGCCCTCCGCGGATGAGTCGCCACGTACTTCCGCGCGGGAATCACTTCGTTCCAGCCGCTCGCCACGACCTTCGGCGCGCGGGGCACGGGCTTCGCGTGGGGCGTCGGCTCCTGCCGCATCGTCAGGGCGCTCGCCTCGACCACCGCGTCCGCCACGGCCCTCACCCCGGCCTTCCGGACTGCGACCTTCGCCCCCCCGCTCGCCGCGGCGCCCGCCCCGGCCACCACGGCCGTTCCGATCGGATCGCTCACCGCGGTCCTCGGGCACTGCGCTCGGTGACGCAGTGGTGGACGCCGTCGGTTTCAGCTCAGGAGTCGGCGTGCTGCCGCCGAACAGGCGCGATATCCAGCCGAAGAAGCCGCCACCTGCCGCAGGCGCTGCGGCCGCGCGGGGTGCTGCCACGGACGCGGCCTTGACGATGGGAGCAACCGAAGCCGGGGCAGGCTTCGGAATGGCCGCTGGCGCGGGCGTCTCGGGCAACAAGCCCTTGATCACCGGCTCCTGCTTCGCGGTGGTTTTCTCGCGCCGGGTGACGCCTGTTTCCTCGCTCGCCTCTTCGATCATCGTGTAGCTGGCTTGCAGATTTTCCAGGCGAGGGTCGTCGTGTCGCAGGCGCTCGAGCCGGTAGTTCGGCGTGTCGAGGTTCTTGTTCGGTACCAGCAGCACGGTCACGCGCTGCTTCAGCTCGATCTTGGTGATCTCGGTGCGTTTCTCGTTGAGCAGGAAGCTGGTGACTTCGACCGGCACCTGCACATGCACGGCGGCGGTGTTTTCCTTCATCGACTCTTCCTGCACCATGCGCAGGATCTGCAGCGCGCTCGATTCGGTGTCACGGATATGGCCGGTTCCGTTGCAGCGCGGGCAGGTAATGTGGCTGCCTTCGCTGAGTGCCGGGCGCAGGCGCTGACGGCTCAATTCGAGCAGGCCGAACTTGCTGATGGTGCTGAACTGCACGCGGGCGCGATCCGGACGCAGCGCTTCGCGCAGCCGGGTCTCGACTTCACGCCGGTTCTTCGACTCTTCCATGTCGATGAAATCGACGACGATCAGGCCGCCGAGGTCGCGAAGCCGCATCTGGCGCGCGATCTCGTCGGCCGCTTCCAGGTTGGTACGGGTCGCGGTTTCCTCGATGTCGCTGCCGCGCGTCGAGCGCGCCGAGTTGACGTCCACCGATACCAGCGCCTCGGTGTGATCGATGACGATCGCGCCGCCCGAAGGCAGGTTCACCGTGCGCGAGAAGGCAGTCTCGATCTGGTGCTCGATCTGGAACCGCGAGAACAGCGGCGCGTCATCGCGGTAGCGCTTGACCTTGGATGCCGTCTCCGGCATCACGTGGGTCATGAACTGCATCGCCTGTTCATAGATGTCGTCGGTGTCGATCAGGATTTCGCCGACATCAGCCGTGAAATAGTCGCGGATGGCGCGAATGACCAGCGACGATTCCTGATAGATCAGGAATGCACCCTTGCCCGCCTTGGCAGCTCCGTCGATGGCGGCCCACAGCTTGAGCATGTAGTTCAGGTCCCACTGCAGCTCTGGCGCGCTGCGGCCGATGCCGGCGGTGCGGGCGATCAGGCTCATGCCCTTGGGGTACTCGAGCTGGTCGAGGTTTTCCTTCAGCTCCTCGCGGTCTTCGCCCTCGATGCGGCGCGACACACCACCGCCGCGTGGGTTGTTCGGCATCAGCACGAGGTATCGGCCCGCCAGGCTGACCATCGTGGTCAGCGCAGCTCCCTTGTTACCGCGCTCTTCCTTTTCGACCTGTACCAGCAGCTGATCGCCTTCGCGGATCGCGTCCTGGATGCGGGCGGTGCGCAGGTCGACGCCTTCGCGGAAGTAGTTGCGCGAGATTTCCTTGAACGGCAGGAAGCCGTGGCGGTCTTCGCCGTAGTCGACGAAACACGCCTCGAGCGAAGGCTCGACCCGGGTGACAACTGCCTTGTAGATGTTGCCCTTGCGCTGCTCGCGCCCTTCGATCTCGGTTTCAAAGTCCAGCAATTTCTGGCCATCGACAATGGCCAGGCGACGCTCTTCGGGCTGCGTCGCATTGATCAGCATGCGTTTCATGGGTGCTCCTGTGCCGCCGGCCCGCAGGTCGGCGCTTCAATCAACATGCCGACACCGAACCTCGGTGCCGACTCATCGATGCACGAGAAATCTCAGAGAGCCCGACAGGAATCGCCCTGGACTGCGATCGACCACAAGGGTCGCCGGCGCAGCGTTGGCGCTTGCGTGTCAGTGCTTACTGCGGAGCCTGAGGCTGACCGCCGGGCTGTACGCCATAGGGCGCGAGCGCGTGGGTCAGCAGGGCCGGTCGCCCAACCACTGCCCGGTCTCGCCGCAGGGCCTCCGATCCGCAGCCCGGTACCGGGGCCATCGCAGAACGGCGCATCTTGCGCGAGGAAGGGTTGTAGGAAGTCGACATCCGCAGGGTCACTGGACGCGGGCCACAGCCCGGACTCAGCCGACCTGGGGGGTCGGCGTACACCGGTCTGCAACCTGAAAACCTTGGTTTCTTCCGAAGCATCGCTTCGGGGGCTCGTTCTTCGTTTTCTCTGCCGCAACCCATCTGGACTGCCCGGTCACTCGGGGACGGGGCCCGTCGCACTTGGAGTGCGTTGCATCACTGGATGGCCGGAACTCGTGTCCCGACCGCCACGGCGCGCTGGAAGTGCGCGGGTAAACTCAAGAAAATCAAACACTTACAACGCGATCGTGGTTCAAAACATTATAGGGGCCAAAAACGGGCGCGGGGCTGCTTCTGGCGGTCCGGTGTCGGTGGCTCCAACGGTGTCGCGGGTGCAGGTCGATGAGGGATCGGAAGGTCAGCGACTCGACAATTTCCTGATCAAGCTGCTCAAGGGAGTGCCCAAGACCCATGTCTATCGGGTGATTCGCTCGGGCGAGGTACGAGTCAACAGGGGACGCGCGGCTGCCGACACCCGCTTGATGCTCGGCGATGAGGTGCGGGTACCTCCGGTGCGTACCTCGGAGCATGCGGCAGACAGCAGCGATGAAGCCACCGTTCCAGCGCGCGAGTTCCCGATCGTGTTTGAAGACGAACACCTGATCGCCGTCGACAAGCCTGCTGGCGTGGCGGTACACGGCGGCAGCGGGGTCAGCTTCGGCGTGATCGAGCAATTGCGCCGCGCGCGGCCCGAGGCCAAGTTCCTCGAATTGGTTCACCGCCTGGACAAGGAAACCTCAGGCCTGCTGCTGATCGCCAAGAAGCGCTCGGCCTTGCTGGCGCTGCAGGAACAGTTTCGCCAGCGCGAAACCGGCAAGACGTACGCCGCGTTGGTGCTGGGCATATGGCCGGCGTCGAAGAAAGTCATCGACGTGGCGCTGCACAAGTTCCTGTCGCCCGGGGGCGAGCGACGCGTCCGGGCGGTCGATGCGGACGATGCCGATGGTCGCCGTTCGATCACGCTGGTCAAGGTTGTGCAGGCCTACGCCTCCCACACGCTGCTCGATGTGACGATCAAGACCGGCCGCACCCATCAGATCCGGGTCCACCTGCTGCACGAGGGCCATCCCATCGTTGGCGACGACAAGTATGGCGACTTCGACGCCAACCGGGCGCTGTCCCGTGGCGCGGCCGTCCCCCGTTTGCGCTTCGGAAGGATGTTCCTGCATGCGCGTCGCTTGAAGTTCCGGCACCCTGCGAGTGGCGAGGTCATCGAACTGCAGTCGCCACTGCCCCCAGAATGCGTCGCTTTGCTGCAAGCACTGACACCTCGGCTGATGTCCGGGACACCCACACCATGAACCGCCCGCGCAGTTTTGACTTGATCGTTTTCGACTGGGACGGCACGCTGTATGACTCCACTGCGTTCATTGCCCGCTGCATCCAGGCCTCGTGCGCCGATCTGGCTCTGCCGGTGCCCAGTCTGCAGGACGCCAGCTATGTGATCGGCATGGGCTTGAGCGAAGCGTTGCAGCACGCTGCACCTGGCCTGGCACCCAATCGCTACCCCGAGTTGAGCGCGCGCTACAAGCACCATTACATGGCCCGGCAGAACGACTTGAACCTGTTCGAGGGCACGCTGCCGATGCTGCAGGCGCTGAGGCAGCGTCAGCACAGTCTGGCCATTGCCACCGGCAAGACGCGGCGCGGGCTGGACGATGTATTGCACACAGAGCAGCTGAAAGATCTGTTCGACGCCACTCGTACCGCCGACGAAACCCGCTCGAAGCCGCATCCCCAGATGCTGCAGGAACTGATGGCCGAAGTCGGTATCGCGCCCGAACGCACACTGATGATCGGCGACACCACCCATGACCTGCAGATGGCGAGGCACGCAGGTGTGGCGAGTGTCGGCGTCAGTTATGGTGCGCACGAGCCGGCGTCGTTCGCGGCATTCACACCCTTGCACATCGCCCACTCGGTGGCTGAGCTCGACACCTGGCTGGCGCACTCGGCCTGAATCTCATCTGCCCGAACAGCATGCCCGACATCGAACCGGCCGCCGTGCCCGTGCCCTTGTGTGCTTCCGATGCGCTGGTGGAGCGTGGTGATGCCCTCGTGTTCGAGGTGCAGCAGTGGCGCCGGAAGGTCAGTGCGTTCGTGATGCGCTTCGAGGACCGGGTGGTCGCCTACCTCAACCGCTGCGCTCACGTGCCCGCCGAGATGGACTGGCAGGAAGGCAAGTTCCTCGACGGTGAGCGCAAGCTGATCATCTGCTCGATCCATGGCGCCACCTACGACCCGCTCAGCGGGCGCTGTACAGGCGGCCCCTGCGTCGGTGGGCAGCTCACCGCCCTGCGCGTCGAGGAACGCGGCGCGCAGGTGTATTGGTATCCTTCCGCCGCCATCAAGCCAGTGCCGATTCCCACCCTTCGTGACGCACACGTTGCTGGTGTGCGCAACGAAAGCCCCCCATGAGTTCCGACGACGACGTGTCTGCCTCGCGCGCTTCGACTGCGGGCCCACCCTCCCGCAGCGGTTGGGACAACGCAGCAGAGCAACTCCTGCACCTGTACCTGCAGGACCGGCGCAGTGAACGCCGCTGGCGCATGTTCTTGAGGTTGCTGTGGCTGGCGCTTTTTGCCGGGCTGGCGTGGACCCTTCTGAGCGACCGCCTGCAAGCAAGCACGCCCATCGGCCCGCATACCGCCCTGGTGGAAGTGCGCGGAGAGATCGCGGCCGACACCGAGGCCAGCGCCGAACTGCTGGTCTCGGCCTTGAAGAACGCCTTCGAGGACGACGGTTCGCGGGCGGTGGTTCTGCGAATCAATTCGCCCGGTGGCAGCCCGGTGCAGGCCGGTATCGTCTATGACGAGATCAAGCGCCTGAAGGCCCTGCACAACAAGAAGGTCTATGCGGTGGTCGAGGAAATGTGTGCCTCCGGCGCCTACTACATCGCCGCTGCGGCCGATGACATCTACACCGACAAGGCCAGTGTCGTCGGCTCGATCGGCGTGCTGATGGACAGCTTCGGCTTCACCGGCGTGATGGAAAGATACGGTATCGAGCGGCGGCTGCTCACCGCCGGCGCCAATAAAGGCATCGGCGACCCGTTCTCGCCACTGACCGACCAGCAGCGCGCCTACCTCCAGGCCACGCTGGATCAGATTCACCAGCAGTTCATCGCGGTGGTCAAGGAAGGCCGTGGCGATCGGCTGAAGGAAACACCGGATACCTTCTCAGGCCTGTTCTGGAATGGCGAGGAAGCCATCAAGCTGGGCCTGGCCGACCACCTCGGCAACCTGGACTATGTGGCGCGCGAGGTGGTGCATGCCGAAGACATCATCGACTACACGCCGAAAGAAAATGTGGTCGAGCGACTGGCCAAGCGTTTCGGTGCATCGATCGGCGCCGGAGCGATCCACGCGATGAACAGCATCGGACGCATTCGCTGAACTTCGGCACTTTCTTGTTTCTCGCTTCATTGATGTCTGATCGACTGGCGGTACTGCCGCAATACCTGCTGCCCAAACAGGCGATGACACGCCTTGCCGGCCTCATCGCCAGCGCCGAGGGCGGTGCCTGGACGACGTGGCTGATCAACTGGTTCGTCGCCCGCTACGGTGTGAACATGGCCGAGGCGGCCGAGCCCGACATTGCGCGCTATGCGAGCTTCAATGCGTTCTTCACCCGTGCGCTGAAACCAGGTGCCCGCCCGCTGGCCGACGCGCCGTGGGTGTGTCCGGTCGATGGCGCCATCAGTCAGATCGGGCCGCTCGACGGCGAGCGTCTGGTGCAGGCCAAGGGACATCGCTACACGGCAACTGCGCTGGTGGGTGGTGATGCAGCGCTTGCATGTGAATTCCACGGCGGCCACTTCGCGACGCTATACCTGAGCCCGCGCGACTACCACCGCATCCATATGCCCGCGGCCGGGCGCCTGCGTCGCATGATCCATGTGCCCGGTGAGTTGTTCTCGGTCAACCCGACCACGGCGCGCGGTGTCCCCGGTTTGTTCGCGCGCAATGAGCGCGTGGTGTGTGTCTTCGATGGTGAGCACGCACCGTTCGTGATGGTGCTGGTCGGCGCGACCATCGTCGGCAGCATGGCCACCACCTGGCACGGCGTCGTCAACCCGCCGCGACCGGGTCACTTGCGCGAATGGACTTACGCGCCAGGCGATGTCAGCCTGTCTCGCGGCCAGGAGATGGGTCGCTTCCTGCTCGGCTCGACCGTGGTGATGCTGTTTCCGCCAGGACCGTTGTCGTTCAACCCCGGCTGGGCACCAGGTGGCTCGATTTGCATGGGCGAGGCGATGTCTTTCTGACATTCGCGCTCAGCGCGGGAGCGTTGCGCGCCGGGTCACGGTGTTGCGCCCATGTCACCCCAAGCCCTCGTCGGCACCGTGCTCAAGCTTTGTGGCGATGTCAGCGCGCAAACGTTCAGCCAGTGCGCGGCGTTCGAAGCCCTGAGGGGACAGCCCTGGCAGCACCACCACATGGGCCGTGAGGTCGCGGGCCGACACCACCGCCCAAAGGGACTGCATCAGCGTCATGTCACCGATGTAGGCCGCTGCGGCGCTGACCGGCTCTCGCGCATCGGCAAAACGCAATGCGATCGCTTGAACCGGCACCGAGGTGGCAATGGCTGCCTGCAGCAGGTTCGCATGAAAGGGCAGCACGCCTCGGCCGTCGCTCGTGGTGCCTTCGGGAAACATCGCGATCTGGTCGCCGGCCCGCAGTGCTTCAGCCACCAGGTGCACCACCCGCAGCGCATCGCTGCGCCGCTTGCGCTCGATGAACAGCGTGCCGCCACAGGCCACCAGCCAGCCGATCACCGGCCAGCTGCGCACATCGGACTTCGACACGAAGCGCATCGGCCGCACCGACATCATCACCAGGATGTCGATCCACGAGACATGGTTGGCGACGAACAATGTCGCACCCTCGTTCGGTGTACCGGAGCGACGCACCTCGATACCCAGCACCGTCAGCGTGCGGCGGCACCAGCGCTCGACATGCGCCATCCGGGCAGCCGCATCGCTGAACGGAAAGATCAGCGCACAGATCAGCACCGCGCGCACGATGTGCAGTCCGCAGTGCAGCAGCCGGATCACAGGCCTGAGGCGGCCCACGCTCAAAGCGCTTCGTAGGCGACGTGGCCCGAGACCAGCGTCCACCTGACGCGGCCCGGAAGTTCGTGCCCCAGGAACGGCGAGTGCTTGCCCTGGCTCTTGAGTGCCTGGGGCGTCACCTGCCAATACGCCGCCGGATCGAACAAACAGATGTCGGCCACTCCGCCCTCGACCAACTGGCCGGCGCTCGACGCCAGCGAGCCCAGCGCGTCGCCCAGCATTCGCACCGGCGCGATGGTGATGGTGGACAGGGTGCGCCCGAGGTCGTGGCCCGACTGCTCGCCCCATTTCAGCGCCAGCCCGAGCAGCAATTCCAGCCCGGTGGCGCCCGGCTCGGCTTCGGCGAACGGCAGCGTCTTCGCGTCCTCGTCGACCGGCGTGTGGTCGCTGACCAGCGCGTCGATGGTCCCGTCGGCCAGCGCGGCCCGCAGTGCGTCGCGGTCGCGCACCTGCCGCAGGGGGGGCGTCAGCCGCATCGCGGCATTGAAGTAGCCGATGTCGATGTCAGTCAGGTGCAGGTGGTTGATGCTGACGTCGCAGGTGATCGGCAGGCCTTCAGCCTTCGCGCGCCTCACCAGTTCGACGCCCGCCGCGCTGCTGAGGCGGCAGATGTGCACCCGCGCGCCGGTATCGCGCACCAGTTCGAACAACGTGTTCAGTGCGATCGTCTCGGCGATCACTGGCACACCGGTCAGACCCATTCGCGTGGCCAGCGCACCCTTGGCGGCAACACCGTTGCCGAGGTAGCCGTCCTGCGCGCGCAGCCAGGTGGTGTAGCCGAAGGTCGATGCGTACTGCAGCGCGCGGTGCAGGACCAGCGTGTCCTTCAACGCCACTTCGGCATGCGAAAAGCCGACGCAACCGGCCTCCGTCAGCTCGGCCATCTCCGTCAGCACTTCGCCCGCCAGGCCGCGGGTCAGCGCGCCCAGCGGGTACAGGTGCGACTGGTTCAGGTTGCGCGCCCGGAACTTCAACATCTCGACCAGACCCGGCTCGTCGAGCGGCGGGTCGGTGTCGGGCAGGCAGACCAGACTGGTCACGCCGCCGGCGACCGCCGCAGCCATTTCCGACTCGAGCATGCCCTCGTGCTCATGGCCAGGCTCGCGCAGTCGCACCGCCAGATCAACCAGGCCGGGTGCCACGACGAGGCCGGTGGCATCGATGGTCCGGCTGGGCTTGAAGTCAGCGCTGACTTGGCCGATGGTGACGATGCGGCCAGCTGCGATGGCGACATCGGCCCGCTCGTCGCGGCCGGAGGCAGGGTCGATCACGCGACCGTTCTGAATCAGGATCTTCATGCGGAATTCCCAGCGATGGTCGACATCACCGCCATCCGCACCGCGATGCCGAAAGTCACCTGCGGCAGGATCACGCTCTGCGCGCCATCGGCCACCCTGGAGTCGATCTCGACGCCCCGGTTGATCGGGCCCGGATGCATCACGATGGCATCGGGTTTGGCCAGCGCCAGCTTCTCCTGCGTCAGCCCGTAGTTCTTGAAGAACTCGCCCGCACTCGGCAGCAGCGCGCCGCTCATGCGCTCGTTCTGCAGCCGCAGCATGATGATCACATCGGCACCGCGGATGCCTTCGGCCATGTCGTGGCACACGCGCACACCCATCTCGCGGAGGTCGCCGGGCACCAGCGTCTTCGGCCCCACCGCGCGCACCTCCGGCACACCGAGGGTGGTCAGCGCATGGATGTCGGAACGCGCCACCCGCGAGTGGACGATGTCGCCGACGATGGCCACCGTCAGGTTGGTGAAGTCCTTCTTGAAGTGGCGGATCGTGTACATGTCGAGCAGCCCCTGCGTCGGGTGCGCGTGGCGACCGTCACCGGCGTTGACCACATGGACATGTGGCGCACAGTGCTGCGCTATCAGGTACGGCGCGCCGCTCTCGCTGTGGCGCACGACGAACATGTCGGCATGCATCGCGGACAGGTTGGCGATGGTGTCGAGCAGGCTCTCGCCCTTGGCGGCACTGGAGCGTGCGATGTCCAGGTTGATCACATCGGCACTGAGCCGCTTGGCCGCAATCTCGAAGGTGGTGCGGGTACGGGTGCTGTTCTCGAAGAACAGGTTGAACACGCTCTTGCCGCGCAGCAGCGGCACCTTCTTGACCTCGCGGTCATTGACACTCAGGAAGGTGCCGGCGGTGTCGAGGATCTGATGGATCAGCGCACGCGGCAGTCCTTCGATGGACAGCAGGTGGATCAGCTCGCCGTGCTTGTTGAGTTGCGGGTTGTGTCTGAAATTCAAACCGTGCGCTCCCGGATGTCGAAGCTGAAGCGGCCCGCGTCATCGCGCACCAGTGACAGCCGCTGGTGAGCCGGCAGCGTGATGCGGGCGGCCGAGTAGGCTGCGGCGACCGGCAGCTCGCGCCCTCCGCGATCGACCAGTACGGCCAGCAATACACTCGCAGGCCGGCCGAAATCGAACAGTTCGTTGACGACAGCGCGGATCGTGCGGCCAGTGAACAGCACGTCATCGACCAGCAGGATGTGGCGACCTTCGATCTCGAATGGCAGCCGCGTATGGTCTGCGCCGGCGGTCATGCCACGCGAGCTGAAATCGTCGCGATGCAGCGCGCTGGAGATCACGCCGTGCTCGCCTTCCAGCCCGAGATCGCGCTGCAGCCGCTCGGCCAGCCAGGCGCCGCCCGACCAGATACCGACCAGCACGGTTTTGGGCCGCAGCAGGCTGCGCACGCCGCTGAGCAGGTCGCTGTAGAGCGCTTCGGCGTCGAGGTGCAGCGAACTCATGAATGGACTCTCATCAAGACAGGCTGCGAAGGTACTGCTCAAGGATCAGCGCCGCCGATGCGGCATCGAGGTCACGGGCGCCATCCGCCTTCGCTTCGGTGGTCGTGTACCGCTCATCGACCTCGTGCACATCGAGGCGCAGCCGACCATGCAACTGGTGGGCGAAGCGCCGCGCGCGCAGTGTGTTCTCATGCTCGGCGCCATCGGGATGAAACGGCACACCGACGACCAGCGCATCGGGCCGCCATTCATCGACCAGCCGGGCGATGGCGGCGAAGCGCGCGTCACCGGTGGCAGCGACCGTGCACAACGGCTGAGCCGTGCCAGTCAGCGTGTTGCCGCTGGCGACACCGACCCGCTTCAGACCGAAGTCGAATGCCAGGTAAGTGCGAAGGCGATGCGCGCTGACGACGGCAGCGGGCGAGGGCTGCGAATTCGGGCCGAACTCAGGCATGCCCGGCATCTGAGCTGAGCATGGCGGGGTCGATACCCAGCAACGACAGTGCCTTGTCGTAACGCTGCTCGACCGGCGTGTTGAAGATGATCTCGGGCTGCGCCTCGACGTTGATCCAGCTGTTGCGGCCCATCTCTTCTTCGAGTTGCCCCGCACCCCAGCCGCTGTAGCCCAGCGTCACCAGGATCTTCGTCGGTCCGGTGCCGCTGGACAGCGCCTCGAGCACATCCTTGCTGGTCGTCATTTCCAGGCCACCGGGAATGCGAAGCGATGAGTTGAATCGGCTGGCGTGCTCATCGATCTGCTCATGAAGCACGAACCCGCGTTCGGTCTGTACCGGCCCGCCGTAGTAGACCGGCGATTCGGCAAGATCGACACGATCGAGCGACAACTCAACCTTCTCGAACAGGTTCTTCAGCTTGATGTCGATCGGCTTGTTGATGACCAGGCCCAGTGCGCCCTTGTCGGTGTGCTCGCACAGGTAGATCACCGCCCCCGCGAAGGTGTCGCCGCCGATGCCCGGCATGGCGATCAGGAACTGGTTGGTGAGGTTGATGCCGCCGGAACTCATCGCTGCATTTTATTCCTGCGGCACACTCCTGCGATGCATCCTTTGATCGACGCGGCCCTCGTCTGGTTTCGGCGCGACCTGCGAGTCGATGACCACGCGGCACTGCACCATGCGCTGCGAACCGCTCGCCATGTCTGGTGCGTCTTCGTGCTCGACCGCGAGATCCTCGATCCGCTGCCACGCGCCGACCGCCGGGTGGAGTTCATATCGGACAGCCTAGCCGAGCTGCAATCGCAGCTGGCCGCACTCGGTGCGGCGCATGGCGTGGCCGGTACGGGGCTGATCGTGCGCCACGGCTGGGCACGCGATGACATCCCGACACTGGCCCAGCAACTGCGCGTCCAGGCGGTGTACGCCAGCCACGACGACGAACCCGCAGCGCTGGCACGCGACGCCCAGGTACGCGGTCGGCTGGCCGACATCGGCATCGCCCTGCACACCAGCAAGGATCACGTGGTGTTCGAACGCAGCGAGGTGATGACCGGGGCCGGCACACCTTACGGCGTGTTCACGCCCTACAAGAATGCCTGGCTGAAGCGGTTGACTCCGGAACACATGGTGCCCTGGGAGATCGAGGCTCATGCCGCGCACCTGGCCCGCGTGCCTGAGGGTCTGGTCGCGGATCCGCCTTCACTCTCCCAATTCGGGTTCGAGCCCACCAACCTGCCATCACTGCGAATGGGCCGCGGCGCCCACGGCGCACAGGCGTCGTTCACCGACTTCCTGACGCGCATCGACGCCTACGAAGACACCCGCAATTTCCCGGCGGTCAAGGGCCCGAGCTACCTCTCGGTGCACCTGCGCTTCGGCACGATCTCGGTCCGCCAACTGGCGCGTGAGGCCTGGCAGCGCTGGCAGGCGGGTTCTCGCGGAGCAGAAGTCTGGCTGTCGGAATTGATCTGGCGCGACTTCTATCACCAGGTGATGCACCACCATCCGCATGTCGTCAGCCACGCCTTCAAGCCAGCCTACGACCACATCAAGTGGGAACACGGCAAGCACGCCGAGGCGCTGTTTGCCGCCTGGTGCGAAGGCCGCACCGGTTACCCGCTGGTCGATGCAGCGATGGCGCAGATCAACCAGACCGGCTACATGCACAACCGGCTGCGCATGGTGGTGGCAAGCTTCCTGGTGAAGGACCTCGGCATCGACTGGCGCTGGGGCGAGCGCTACTTCGCCGAAAAGCTCAATGACTTCGACCTCGCCGCCAACAACGGCGGCTGGCAGTGGGCCAGTTCCAGTGGTTGCGATGCGCAACCTTATTTCCGTATCTTCAATCCGGTCAGCCAGAGCGAGAAGTTCGATCCCGCCGGCAAGTTCATCCGCCGCTACCTGCCGCAGATGGCCGCGCTGCCGGATGCGGCACTGCATGCGCCGTGGCTGGCTCGCCCGATCGATCTGGCGGCCGCCGGGCTGGTGCTGGGTCGCGACTACCCCCAGCCGCTGGTGCAACACGACGAGGCAAGGCTGAAGACGCTGGCACGCTATGCGGTGGTCAAGTCGGAGCGCTCGGGCGCGGCTCGCTAGGAGAGTTCGACGGCCCGACCCTGGCGTCGTGGTCGACCAGGATTCCGCTGGCCAGCAATTCGGCATGGCTGCACACCTGATTGCGGCCGCTTGCTTTCGCGTGATAGACCGCCTTGTCGGCACGCTCGAACGCACTGCTGGGGGTGTCGCCCGGCCGTACTGCGGTAAAGCCGACACTCACGGTGACCGTGCCGACCTGCGGGAACTGGAACAGCTCGGTATTGCTGCGAAAGCGCTCAAAGACATGCGTGGCGTCGTCCTCGCCATGGCAACGCATCAACACCAGGAACTCATCACCTCCAAAGCGGTAGAGCCGGTCATGGATGCGAAAACTGCGACCCATCAGCCGCGAAAGCAACAACAACACCTCATCACCGATCAGATGGCCGAAACGGTCATTGACACGCTTGAAATCATCGATGTCGATGACGCCGATCCAGTAGCCACTAGAGCTGCCGCCAACGCGTCTGTCGTCGCTCATGTGCTCGGGCGGCAGTTCCAGATCGGCCGTCGCCTTCATGAAACTCTCATCGAAGGTCTTTCGATTGAGCAGCCCGGTCAGCGCATCACGCTCGGAATAGTGCAGCAGGCATTCGAAATTTCGATAGATGCGCAGAAGGCCCTGCACCGTACGCTGGACGTTTTCGTCGGGGTCCGCAAGCGTCTCGATCTCGATCACGCCGACCACCGCGCCCCCGCCGTACAGCGGAAAACAGGTGATATGCGGCGGACCAGGCACCAGCACCATGCGCTGCTCGCTGAAAGCCAGACATCGCGCATCGGTGGCGACCAGCTTGGGAAGGCTGTGAAGTTCGCTCCACGGCTCGTCGAATGTCGCGGCCGCACTGCCGGCGCTCAGGCGAGCGCGAGTCAGCCAATGGCGATCATCGCCCTCGCCGACGCAACGCTGGATGGTCACCGAGTGTGGCTGCAGCAAGTCTCTCAGCGCACTGGCCAGAGCCACATCAAGTTGCTCACGGTCGCAGCAACTGGTGAGCTCGGCGATCCGGTTGACGACTTCGATCATGGCATCGGCAGCGCCCCGTTTGAGCGGGCCGGTGGGATGCTCATGCCATCACCTGCCCCGCCGTACAACGAGCGATCAGCGCCAGCAGCTCTTCTTCCGCATACGGTTTTCCAAGGTAGTGTTCGACACCCAGCTCCACGGCATAGTCACGGTGCTTCTGCGCGATGCGCGAGGTGATCATGATCACAGGCAAGTCGTGCAGCCGAGCATCAGCGCGCAAGTTGCGCACCAGGTCGAAACCGTCCATGCGCGGCATTTCGATATCGCTGAGCACGATGGCTGGCTTCTCGTTCGCCAGCCGCTCGAGCGCGTCGAGTCCGTCCTTGGCCAGCACCACCCGATAGCCTTCTCGCAGCAGCATGCGCTCGGTCACCCGGCGCACCGTCAGCGAATCATCGACCACCAGCACCAGAGGCGCGAGCGGCACGGCCGGGCTGCGGTCATCGACCGCTTCGGCTACACCGGACGCGAGCGTTTGCAGAGCGGCCAGCGTGGCCGTGCGGGCGGCAGCGCCATACAGCGTGGCGAGCGCCACCGGGTTGTAGATCAATGCGACCTTGCCCGATGCCTGCAAGGTCATGCCCGCCAAACCGGGCATGCGTGAGAGCTGCGGCCCGAGGTTCTTGACGACCACTTCCTGATTGCCAACCACGTCATCCACGTGAACCACGATGCGTTGCGACGCGCTGCGCACCACCAGCAACTGACTGCTGCGCTGCTGCGGGGCGGCACTGCTGGCACTGGTCTGCAACAAGGCGCCGAGCCAGTAGAACGGCAGGGCTTCGCCATCGACGACACAGGTGCCGCTCTGGTAGGCCTGTCGTACCTCGACGGCCGGCATGCGACGCACCGCAGCGACCAGCGTCGAGGGAACCCCAACGATCAACTCGCCGAAGCGCACCATCACCACCTGGGTGACGGCAGTGGTCAACGGCAGCACCAGCTTGAAGCCGGTGCCCTGCCCCAGCGAGGTCGAGGTTTCGATACGCCCGCCGATGGCCTGCACCTCGGAGCGCACCACGTCCATGCCGACACCCCGGCCCGACAGCTCGGTCACCTTGTCGGCGGTCGAGAATCCCGGGGTGAAGATCAGGTTGGCGAGTTGGTCGTCGGAAATGGGCGCATCGGCTGCGATCAGCCCGTTCGCCAGTGCCTTGTTGCGGATGCGGCTCAAGTCCAGCCCGGCACCGTCGTCACGCACCTCGACACCGACCTCGTTGCCTTCCTGGGTGACCGAAACGACGATCGCACCGGTGGCGTCCTTGCCCCCTGCGGTGCGCAGGGTCGGCAACTCGATGCCATGGGTGACGCTGTTGCGCAGCAGGTGTTCGAAGGCACTGGTCATGCGGTCGAGCACGCCACGGTCGATTTCAATCGAGCCGCCGACGATGTCGAGGCGAACTTGTTTGCCGGTTTCCTTGGCCGCCTGCCGAACCACGCGGTAAAGCCGGTCCGACAGACCTTCGAACTCGACCATCCGGGTGCGAAGAAGGTCGTCTTGCAACTCACGCGTCAGCCGCGCTTGAGCGGCCAGATCGTCCTCGGCGCTTTGCAGGGTCTGTTGCAAGGTTCGCTGCACTGTGGCCACGTCATTGACCGACTCGGCCATCATCCGCGTCAGCTCCTGGAAGCGGGTGAAACGGTCGAACTCGAGCGGGTCGAATGCCGCAGCTGCCACCTTGGCTGCTTCCATCCGCGAACTGATCTGCGTTTCCGCCTGCAGCTCGATGTCGCGTAACTGTCCCCGCAGGCGCTCCAGGTTCTCGGTCAGATCCGACAACGACTCCTTGAGTTGATCAACGTCGCTGGCGATGCGAGAGCGGGTGATACTGACCTCGCCGGCCTGGTTGACCAGGCGATCAAGCAACGACGCACGGACGCGCACGGCCGAGCTTGCGTTCGACGCGACAGCCGCGCGCGGCAACTCTGGCGCTTCGACAACATCGAAGCGCGACCAGTCGATGGCATCGGTGTCGGCGTCTGCAGGCAGCGCCGGTACCAGGCGGGGCACGTCGCCTGCGCGCACAGTTGGCACAGGCGGTGCCTCGAGCAGCGCTGCTATGACGGCCGTGGGCGGCGGTGGCGCAGTCGCCGAGACGCACTCCTCGACAGGGACGGACACGGCGGCAGGCGCTTCGCTCACGGCATCGGGAGCGGCCTGGGGTCCGGCTGCCGCCGCCGTCTGCACGGCCTCGAAGGCCTCCCGCAAGGCGTCGCAGCGACCCAGCAGCGGTTCGATTTCATGCGCCGGTGTGAGGGCATCTGTCGCCAGCGCGATCAGGTTCTCGATGCGACTTTCCAGTCGGTGCACCAACTCGCCCAGGCGCATCGCACCGGCCAGGCGGGCACCGCCTTTCAGGGTATGAAGCGTGCGCATCGCACCGGCCGGGGCCTGCAGATCCTCCGGATGGCGCACCCACTCCTGCAAGCGACTGGCCAGTTGGCCAAGCAATTCCTCGGCCTCTTCCTCGAAGATCGGGAAAAGCTCGCCGTCGATCGCATCGCTGACATCGATGTCTTCCTCGTCGTCGAAATGCTGCGATGCGCTGCCTGGCGCGATACGAAGCCGATCGAGGTCGAGGTCAGCCACCGGGAGATCCGACAGAGGCTTCAGTGCAGCGAACCCGAGCGGATCGAGCCGCTGCAGCTCGGTGTCGGTCACCGGCGAAAAGTCGGTGACTTGCGCGTCCGTGCGCGCCTGGGCAATGGCTGGCTCCAACGGCGGCGCCCCGGCCGGCGACTCTTCAACGGGTGACTCGTCAGCAGCGGCAGACTGCCTGGCCGCCGACGTGTCGACCAACTCGAAATTCAGGTCGATGGCCGCCTCGAGCGGCACGGCGTCGCTGTCGGCCAAAGCCTCGGCATCGAGTTCCGCCGTGGCGGTTTCCAGACGCCTGGCCGAGCTCAGCTCATGTTCGGCCAGGCGAGCCAGCAAGCGCTCGGAGGGCTGCCTCAGGAAGCCTGCGGCAAACTGGTGCAGCAGATTCCGAATCTCGTCGGCTGCCTGGGTGAACAAGGCCGCTTCCTCGGTCGTGCCCGTGCCGATCGCCGCACTTCGCGCCAAGGCGTGTTCCAGCGTGCGCGCCAGATCCGAAAGGTCGGCAAAGCCGACGGTGGCCGAACTACCTGCCAGCGAATGCGCGAGCGCGACCGCACTGTCGCTGACCGGCAGCTCCAGTTCCATCGCCCATTCAGCCAATTCGGTGCACAGGCGACGCGACAGCTCGTCGGCTTCGTTGAGATAGATGTTGAAGAGCGGAATACCGATGCGCAGCGAACCGATGACCTTGGTCTCGTCATCATCTGCAGCGATCGACAGCACAGGCGCCATGTCGGCCTGGGCTTGTGGCTCAGGCGAAGGTTCGGGCGGTGGCTGGGTCATCACCACGACCGCGTCGTCGCCGAATTCGAGGTCGAAGTCCGTTTGCGGACCGGCGTCGATCTGCGGCAGGAGGTCATCGTCCAGCGCCGGGGTGTTGCGCTCCAGACTCAGCAACTCGAAGTCCGGTGACAGGGCGTCGCCAACGTCGTCGGCAGCCAGCGGGTCGATTGGCAGCTCGGGCAAAGGCGAGCGGCCGATCGAAGCCTGCGGCAGCGGCAGCGTCGCCTGGGGGTCGAACGGCTCGAACATCGCGCTGGCATCGCCGGACTCGAGGTCCAGCATCACGAAACCGGTGTCGGCACCCTGATGCAAACGCTCTGCTCGTGCCGATGGCTTCGCAGCAGCGGCGTCGAGTTCTGCAGCACCACTCCACGCTGGCGACGCTTCGATGGCGGACACGTCGAGGTCAAGGTCGAACTCCATGGACGACCCGTCGGCCCTCGCAGGTTCGACTCCCGCCAGAACGTCGCTTGTCGGCAGCGCAGGCAGGACGGCGGTGTCGTCCATGCCGGGCGCCGGCCCTGAAGGAACGCCGTCCGAGCGCTGCGTGACCTGCGCCATTGGCGCTGCGCCGTACGCCACCGGCCTGCCGGCAGCGATGTCATCGATCCAGCCGGCGAATTGCTCGAGTGCCTCGATGGTGTGGCGCAGCAGCGGCTCATCAGCGCCGCGCTGTTCGGACAGGCAGGTGTTGCAGAGCTGCTCGCAGGCCCAGGCGGCATCGCCGAAATCGGGCAAGCCGACCATGCGGGCGCTGCCCTTCAAGGTGTGAAACGCCCGGCGCAGGGTCGTCAGTCGGTGGAGGTCATCTGGCGAGTTGGCCAGGCCTGCACAGGCGCCTCGTGCGGTGTCAATCACCTCCCGGGCCTCTTCGAGAAACACCTGGCGCATCTCGTCGTCGTCGGCTGCACCGTCGGCAGCGACCTCGCGTGCCGCCGTGCCGGACGGCCCGAGGCTGGTCAGCTCCGACGACGAATGCACAAAGTCGGCGAGTGCCTCTGACAGTTGGTCGCGCGCGGCCCTGACGGCATCGGCATCCCCCGCAGCGTCGAGCGCTTTGCGCGCCTTGTTGACAGTGGCGGCCAGCGCTGTCTGATCGGCGGCGGTCGCCTCTTGAGACAGGCGATCCAAGTCGCGCGCGACGGCGTCCGTCGACACGTCGTCACGCGCTGCGTTGAAGGCCAGCATCTGGGCCTGTTCGATCAGCCGCGGCTGTGCTGCCACCGGCGCCGGCTCACAAGGCACAACCGACTTGTGGTCGCTGCGGCCCATGACTGGCGACAGTGTGCCGGCCTCGGCGTCGTAGGCGAACAGCGACTTGGCCAGTGCAGGCTGTACGCTGAGCATGTCGATCAGGAAGCCGAGAGCACCGAGATTGCCGGCCAGACGGTCAAAGACGCCGGCCTGGCCGACGCGCGACAGATCGACTTCGGTCGAGCTGAGACCATCGACTTCATCGCGCATGCGCAATAGCGCGCTTGCCGCGTGATCCATGCCCAGCACAGACAACACGCCGCGCATCGCCGACAGGTGGTTCGGTACCGGGATCAGCACCGTGGGATCCGTCGGGTTGCGAAAGAACTGGTCGATCAGCTTCTCAGCGTCCGACAACGTCGTGCGCAACTCCTGAACCACGCTGCCCATGGTCTGCCGATCCGACATCCGCCGGTACAGCTCTTCCATCCAGCCTTCGAGCGGTTGCGGCACGGCGCCCTGCCGAACGCTGCCCATGCGCTGCGCCAGACGCTGAATGCGGGCAGCCAGCTCGGGCTGATCGAATTCGGCATCTTCGAGGCATGCCTCGACGTACAGAAGACTGGTGGCGGCTTCCATCGCCAGCGCTGCGGAGGGCGGCGCGGCCGTTTGCTGGGTCAGCGTTGCCGCTGCGCGCAATTCCTCGGCGAGGGCATCGCCGGACGGGAACAAGCGCTTCAGCGACTCGCCAGCAAGAGCGAACTGCTCGGCCAGACCATTGATGCGATGCAACTCGCCGCCGGCGACGCCGGACCACGATTCTTTCGCTGCGGCCACCCGTTTGCCGGCCTGGGCGATCAGCGCCGGATCGAAGCGCCCCAGTGCGCTGCTGTGGTAGTCGCCGGCCCGTTGATGCACCAGGTCATAGGCCTGGCGCACCGCGGCCAGACGTGGTGCCTTGCGGCCGTCGCCCGGAGAATCGGCCTGGGCACAGAAGAACAGCAGGTCACGGGCCAAGGGTTCGGATATCTCGCTGCCACCGCGCTCGAGGATGCGCAGCTGCGCCAGCAGCCTAGACACGACACGCTTGCTGAACAGGTCGAGCGACAGCAGGCCCGTAGCCTGCGCTTCGAACATCGCCGCCGCCAGCTTCCACAAGGTGGCGGCTTCCAGCCTGTCGGCCCCGGCACCCAAGCCAGCGAAGATGTGGCTCATGCGCTGGGCAGCGCCCGGGGTCGGGGCACGCATGATCGACAGCATCCGCCCCTCGATCGCCGAGCGGGTACCGGCATCCGGCTGGCAGGCGACCGCGCGATCGTCAGGCGGCAGCGGCAGCCATTGCCAATCGTGGAACCACAGGTCGGCCGGGTGAATGCGGTCGGCGCCGGCGATCTCCTGCACGGCGCGGTACTGGGGGAACAACGCCAGGGACGACACGTTCTTGCCGGCCAGCAAGCGGGCCATGTAATCCATCAACGCGAAGCACGCCGCCTCGATGGCAGAGACTGCGCGGGCATCGATCGATCGCGGCTTGGCAATGAAGCGCTGGACACAGGCTTCGCAGCCGCGCAGCAGGCTGGCCCCGGCCGGCAGGTCCACAAGCTCCAGCGCGCCAATGCTCTGGTGCAGATGCTGACGGGCACTGTTCAGGACAGCGGGTTCGACCGCATCCACGTCGGAGTCGGAGGTGGATTCAGACTCTTTCAGATGGCGTCGCAGCGACTTCAGCGCCAATTCGAGGGAGCGCCTGAGCTCATCGTGGACCCAGGACAGGGCACTCAGATCGCTCAGACCGTCCGCCGATTCAGGATTGCGCAAGCTGTCCATGCAATGCCTTGATTCTGATCATTCAGCGCAGCGGTGTTCGAGGCAGTCAGACGATCTTGAACCGCGCCACCGAGCGCTTCAGTTCATCGGCGGTGTGCGACAGCTCACGCACCATCTGAGCAGTCGAGCGCGTGCCCTCGCCGGTCTGTTCAGTGACCGCAAAAATGTGCTGGATGTTGGCGGCCACGACATTGGCCGACTGCGCTTCGCCGAGCGCACGGCTAGAGATGTCGGTGATCAGGTCGGACAGCTCGCGCGAGACCCGGTCGATGTCGCCCAGCGCATTGCCTGCCGCATCGGTCAGCCGGGTGCCTTCGACCACGCCCTGCGTCGAGCGCTCCATGGCGGCCACGGCGTCCAGTGTGTCGGTCTGAATGGCCTTGACCAATGCGGCAATCTGCCGTGTCGCATCGGCAGAGCGCTCCGCGAGTCTCTGCACTTCCTCTGCAACGACCGAAAAACCGCGCCCCGCCTCGCCAGCCGACGCCGCCTGGATGGCGGCGTTCAACGCCAGTACATTGGTCTGCTCCGTGATGTCGGAGATCAGTTCGGTGATCTCGCCGATCTCCTGCGACGACTCGCCGAGCCGCTTGATGCGCTTCGAGGTTTCCTGGATCTGGTCGCGGATGGTGTTCATGCCGCCGATGGTGTCCTGCACCGCTTTCAGGCCCGATTCGGTGGCCGTCAGGGACTGCCGCGCCACGGCTGCCGTCTGCTGCGCCTGAGCCGAGACTTCGTTGATGCGCCCGGCCATCTGAAGCACCGACTCACCGGTGTCGCGAATTTCGCGCAGCTGTTCGCTGGACGCAGCCATCAGCTCGGTCGATGTGGCATCGACCAGCTGGGTGGTCTCGGTCACACGGCTCGCCGTGCCCTGCACCTGGGCGACCAGCGTTCGCAGCTCTTCCACGGTGTAGTTGACCGAGTCGGCGATCGCGCCGGTGATGTCCTCAGTCACGGTGGCCTGCTGGGTCAGATCGCCTTCCGCGACGCTTTGCAGTTCGTTCATCAGCCGCAGGATGGCCGCCTGGTTGGCATCGTTGACGCGCTTGGCCTCGCCTTGCAGGCGTTCGGCATCGATGCGTTGCTGCTCCATCTGCTGGTCACGTTGCGCCTGCTCGACGGCAAACAGCTTGCGCTGCCCGAAGGCACCGGCGAATATCAACAGCGCCGCGATCAGCAACAGGCCGACGACACCTTGCTGCGACAGCGAGACCTCCACCGGCACGAACGGCAGCAGCACGACCGCCAGCACCCCGAGCATGCCGATCCAGATCAATGCTGTCAGCCATTTCTGCTGCTGCTCGAACGGTCGTGTGGCGACCAGCGGGACGCCGGCGGCGCTGCTGACCGCGGCAGCGGGTGCCAGTGGCGAGCGGGATTCGGCGAAATCTGCCAGGCCCGAGGGCGCGGACTCGGAAATGATGGACGGGTCGAAATCGCGCACACCTCGACCGCCAACACCTTCGAGTACCACGGTACGTTCCATGTCCATGTCGATCTCCAGTGGCGACCGCTTGTCAGTCATGTCATTGCCCTCCATCGACGCGGGGGCCTGGGCGTCGGCGAAGCGGGTATCGGGCTCGTCGCTGTCACGCCCGGCCTGTGGTTTCTTCAGTTTGTCGAGGAACGCCATGGAACCCTCGCTAAGTGATTGTGGTGACACGTGGGGCGCCGGACCCACTGATATCGATGCCTTCTTGCCATCAGTTCGTCGGATACGTCGTACCGCCGAGGCGAAACACGGATTGGCGTCTTCATCGAACGATCTTGAGGAATGCAGGGTGCTTGACCAGGCGGGCGAGACTGATTTCCTGCCACGACCGACCATCGGCATCGATCCAGCGAGGGCCCACGAACGATGGTGTCGGCGACATCTGCGACGCCCCCTGATCGAGCGATAACTGGCCTTCGCCGCGCAGCCCGGCCAGCCGATCAACCAGCAGCGCCGCATTGACATCGAGCGAAGCGTTGAAGCCCACCAGCATCGCATGATCGTGGCACTCGGCCGAGGATGCGACGCCCAGGAAACTGGCCAGGTCGATCACGCCGTTCAATTGACCGCGCAGGTTCGCCACGCCCAGAAACCAGGGCTGCGCGTGAGAAACGCCCGCGATGGGAGACATGGGGAAGATTTCACCGGCCTCCTGCAGCGAAAACAGAAGACCTCGTCCGCCACACTCGACTGCCAACCAGGCCCTGCCAGGCACCGTCGAACGCGCCTCCTGCAATCGCTGCGCCAAACGATTTTGAAGAGCGCGCAGTGCTTCCTTGTCGGCCATGGATGGGGGTGATAGTGGATCGCGGCGAGGTTTCAGGCGGGCGGAAGCCCTGTTGCCGCTTGATCAAAAAGCCGAGTCACGTCACCACACTCAGCCGAAGGCACGAATCTTCGCCGTCAACTCCTCTGCGTTCACTGGCTTGACGATGTAATCGCGTGCACCTTGGCGAATACCCCAGACCTTGTCGGTTTGCTGGTTCTTGCTGGTGCACATGATGACTGGCACCTGGGAGAAGCGCGGATCACGGGTGATCGAGCGGGTCAGTTGAAAACCGTTCTGACCCGGCATCACGACATCCATCAGGATCAAGTCTGGCGTCTGCTCTTCCAGGCGGCGCATCGCTTCTTCGCCGTTTTCGGCAGTTCGCACCGCATAACCCTGCTTCTTCAGCAGGTCCGACACGAAATAGAGCTCCGTTTTCGAATCGTCGACCAACAGAATGTTCTTGATTGCCATTTCTTGTCCTCGAGAGTCGATTTCAGTGTCCAGCCTCGCCAGGAAGCAATCCGTGCGCCGCGGCAACAATGACAAGGCGCGTCAGTTCGTCGATACCACCGCATCTTCCTTCAGATGCAAGCGCACCGCGTCGAGCAACTGGTCCTTGGTGAAAGGCTTGGTCAGATAGTCCTGGGAGCCGACCATGCGGCCACGCGCCTTGTCGAACAGGCCGTCCTTGGACGACAACATGATCACCGGCAAGTGGGCATAACGGATGTTGCGCTTGATGATGGCGCAGGTCTGGTAGCCGTCGAGCCGCGGCATCAGGATGTCGCAGAAAACCAGCGCTGGAGCGTGATCATTCACCTTCGACAGCGCGTCGAAGCCGTCTTCGGCCAGATAGACCTCGTACCCACCCTGCTTGAGAAATATCTCCGCGCTGCGGCGGATGGTATTGCTGTCGTCGATGACCAGCACCCTGGTCCTGGGCGCAAGCGCTCCGATGTCACTGTCCACTGACATGCTCCTCATCAGGGCACGCCCGTGCCCCGCCTGTCGGGTTATCGGTCAGATCTGCACCATCTCAAAGTCTTCTTTTCGCGCGCCGCATTCGGGGCAGGTCCAGTTCATCGGCACATCGTCCCAGCGGGTACCGGGCGCAATACCGTGCTCCAGGTCGCCCGAGGCCTCATCGTAGATCCAGCCGCAAATCAGGCACATCCAGGTTCGAGGGTCGGTCACAGCGGCTTTGGACGGGTCATTACAATGAGGGTCATTCTACGGGCGCTGTATTTGCGGCGCGTTGGCCTGGAACTGGCGTTGTTCTGCGACGCCATCCTCTGGTCCTCGTCATTGGTCACAGCCCTGCGGGCGCGACTTCCTACCCTCATCCGAGTCTTCCGCCATGACCGCACAATCCCAGGCGACAGCCGACCCCACCGATGAGGTTCAGGAGGCGCCGTCGCCGGCCTGCGTGATGAGCTTCAATGCTACGGACGCCACGGGCGCGGGGGGCGTCAGCGGTGACGTCGCCACCATCGCCGCCATGGGCGCGCACGCGCTGCCGGTCATCACTTCGATCCTGTTGCGCGACACAGCGGAGGTGTTCGATCACCACGCGATCGACCCGGACGTGGTCGCCGAACAGGCGCGAAACGTGCTCGAGGACATCACGATCGCTGCCTTGAAGGTCGGTTTCCTTGGCTCGGCCGAGGCCGTCGGCGCTGTGGCAGAAATCCTGTCGGACTACCCGGACGTGCCTTTGGTCGCCTACATGCCGAACCTGTCATGGCTGGAAGAAGATCAGCAACAGGCCTACCTCGATGCATTTCGCGAACTGGTGCTGCCGCAGACCGAGGTGCTGGTCGGCAGCCACCAGACACTGACCGACTTCCTGCTGCCCGACTGGGACGGCGAACGCCCGACCTCACCGCGTGAACTGGCGGTGGCGGCAGCCGAACACGGAACCCGCTTCGTGCTGGTCACCAGTGTGCTGGTCACCAGTGGCAAAAGCGCCGACCAGCACCTCGACAATGTCCTGGCGTCTGCTCAGGGTGCTCTGACCGGCGAGAAGTTCGAGCGCTTCGACGCCAGCTTCATCGCGGCGGGGGACACGCTGTCGGCCGCCCTCGCCGCACTGCTGGCCTCGGGCAGCGAATTGCACACGGCCGTCGGCGAATCGCTGGCCTTCCTGGACCAGGCGCTCGATGCGGGATTTCGCCCCGGCATGGGCAATGTGGTGCCGGATCGCTTCTTCTGGGCGCTGGCCCCGGGAGAGGAAGAGGACGCAGCCGATCGCGACACCCCGGCACCCGACGCCCCGGGTTCCCGGCACATCCACTGACCCATTCACCGACGAACCGGCTCGAAACGCCGCTGTCCGCATCTCACCGATCGCCATGACTTTCACCAACGCACAGCTTTTCGAGCGCGCCCAGCGCGTCATTCCCGGCGGCGTCAATTCGCCGGTACGCGCCTTCCGCGCCGTCGGCGGCACGCCGCGCTTCATCGCGCGTGCGCAAGGCCCCTACATCTACGATGTCGAGGGCACGCGCTACATCGACTACATCGGCTCCTGGGGCCCGATGATCCTCGGCCACGGCCACCCGGCCGTGCTTGAAGCCGTGCAGAAGGCGGCGCTGGACGGTTTCTCGTTTGGCGCGCCGACCGAGCGCGAGATCGAGCTGGCCGAGGAGATCCTGAAACTGGTGCCCAGCATGGACCAGGTGCGGCTCGTCAGCTCGGGCACCGAGGCGGCAATGAGCGCATTGCGACTGGCGCGAGGCGCCACCGGCCGCAACAAGATCGTCAAGTTCGAGGGCTGCTACCACGGCCACGCCGATGCGCTGCTGGTCAAGGCGGGCTCGGGCCTCGCCACCTTCGGCAATCCGACCAGCGCTGGCGTGCCGGAAGACGTCGTCAAGCACACCGTCGTGCTCGAGTACAACAACGTCGAGCAGCTTGAAGAAGCGTTCAGCCTCCATGCGGCCGATATGGCCTGCGTGATGATCGAACCGATCTGCGGCAACATGAATTTCGTGCGCGCCAGCGTGCCTTTCATGAGTCGGCTGCGCGAGTTGTGCACCAGGCACGGTGTGCTGCTGGTGTTCGACGAGGTGATGACGGGCTTTCGCGTCGCGCTCGGTGGGGCCCAAAGCCTTTATGCCAAGCTGATTCCCGGCTTCGCGCCCGATGTCAGCGTGTTCGGCAAGGTGATCGGTGGCGGAATGCCCCTGGCAGCATTTGGCGGGCGGCGCGCCGTGATGGAGCAATTGGCACCGTTGGGTCCGGTCTACCAGGCCGGTACCTTGTCGGGCAACCCGGTGGCCACGGCCTGTGGTCTGGCCACGCTGCGCGAAATCCAGAAGCCAGGCTTCCATGAAGCGCTTGCCATCAGTACCCGGCAACTGGTCGACGGGCTGGCGGCTGCAGGGAAGGCGGCCGGCGTGCCCATGGTCACCGACAGCGAAGGCGGCATGTTCGGCTTCTTCTTCGCATCAGAACTTCCGCAGAACTATCCGGCGGTGCTGGCCACGGACAAGGCGCGCTTCAATCATTTCTTCCACGCGATGCTTGATCGCGGGGTCTATCTGGCGCCAGCGCTGTACGAGGCAGGATTCGTGAGCGCAGCGCACCGGCCCGAAGACATCGACGCCACCATCGCCGCGGCGGCACAAGCCTTGCTGTCCTGACCTCGCCGACAACAGCCTTCTGACGGCGCACTGCGCCAGCGGCATCGGCATCGGCACTCTGAACCTCGCGACTCCATGCACATCCACATCCTGGGCATCTGCGGCACCTTCATGGGTGGCCTTGCGGCCCTGGCGCGAGAGACCGGACATCGGGTGACCGGCTGCGACAGTGGGGTCTACCCACCCATGAGCGATCAATTGCGCGCGCTCGGCATCGAGTTGATCGAGGGCTATGGGGCCGACCAGCTGGCGCTGCGCCCCGATGTGTTCGTGGTCGGCAATGTGGTGACGCGGGGCAACCCGTTGATGGAAGCAGTGCTCGATGCTGGTGCGCCCTACACCAGCGGCCCGCAGTGGCTGGCCGAGCAGGTGCTGCAAGGCCGCCATGTGCTGGCGGTGGCCGGCACGCACGGCAAGACGACCACCACCGCGATGCTCGCCTGGATTCTGGAAGAAGCCGGACTCGCGCCTGGCTTCCTGGTCGGCGGCGTGCCGCTCAATTTTGGTGTGTCCGCCCGATTGGGAGCGACAAGCCCGAGCGCGCCGTTTGTCATCGAGGCCGACGAGTACGACACCGCCTTCTTCGACAAACGCAGCAAGTTCGTCCATTACCGGGCGCGTACCGCGGTGCTGAACAACCTGGAGTTCGACCACGCCGACATCTTCGAAAACCTGGCGGCCATCGAGCGGCAGTTCCACCACCTGGTGCGCACCGTGCCATCGCGAGGGCGCCTGGTGGTCAATGCACGCGACGAGGCCCTGCAGCGCGTGCTCGGCGTCGGCTGCTGGAGCGAGGTGGTGCGTTTCGGAGCACGCAAGGAAACGCCTGGAGAGTGGCGAGCCCGCGGTGAGCCGCACGCCTTTGATGTGTTGCGCGGCAGCATGCGGCTGGCGCGCGTCGAGTGGGCGCTGGCGGGCGAGCACAACCAGCTGAACGCGCTGGCGGCGCTGGCCGCGGCCGATCACCTCGGTGTCGGGGCGGAAGTGGCGGCCCGGGCTCTGGCAAGCTTCCAGAATGTGCGCCGTCGGCTGGAGTTGCGTGGCAGCGTGGCCGGTATCAGCGTCTACGACGATTTCGCTCACCACCCGACCGCCATGCGCACCACCATCAACGGTCTGCGTCGCCAGATCGATGCACGGTGGAACCCGGCGACACAAGCCAGGCCGCGCATCCTCGCAGTGTTCGAGCCACGATCGAACACGATGAAGCAGGGCACGATGAAGGCGCAGCTGCCCTGGGCTCTGGAAGAGGCCGACCTGTCCTTTTGCCACAGTGGCGGCCTCGACTGGGACGCTGCGCAGGCCTTGGCACCGCTGGGCAAGCTGGCGTCGGTCAGCGACAGCATCGACGCGCTGGTCGCGCGCGTGATCGCGGCAGCGCAGCCGGGCGACCATGTGCTGTGCATGAGCAATGGCGGCTTCGGTGGCGTGCACGAGCTTCTGCTCAAGGCGCTCGGATCCAGAGGCTGATCTTCGCCGTGACCCTTCAGGGTGCCGGGGTCACCGATTCCCCGGGCCTGGAAAGACACCCCTGCCGATCGATCACCAGTTGATCAGGATCTCCACCACGGTACCCCACATCCAGACGTTGAACCAGAAAAGCACTGCTGCCAACGCATAAGTTCGGAACAGTCGGGCACGTTTGAGCCAGAGATCAGTACCGGTACCGATGAAGAGGCCATACGACAGCAGGCTGACAGCACACGCCAACGCGGCGATCGAGCCCATCAGCCAGGCAAATACCAGCATGTCGTCAGACCTTCATCTCGCGTCAGCGTGGCGCAGTGCTGACAAACAGCTAGCTCACCATGCAGGCGCCAATTCAGCCAGGCCGGCGGGCGCTTTCGATTCATCGGCGAAGGTGACGATCTCGAACGCGTCCGGATCATCGAGCACCGCACGCACCAGCTTGCTGTTGAGCGCATGGCCCGACTTGAACGCGCTGTAAGCCCCTATCAGCGGGTGCCCGAAGACGTACAGATCACCGATCGCGTCGAGGATCTTGTGCTTGACGAACTCATCGCCATAGCGCAGACCGCCGCTGTTGAGCACCTTGTAATCATCGACGACGACCACGTTGTCGAGGCTGCCCCCCAAGCCCAGGCCACGAGAACGCATCAGTTCCACGTCCTTGGTGAAGCCGAAGGTGCGAGCTCGCGCGATCTCGCGCTTGTACTGGCCCGAGCCCATGTCGAACACCACGTGCTGGCCAGTCTGGTTGACGGCCGGGTGATCGAAGGAGATCTCGAAAGTCAGCCGGTAGCCGTCGAAGGGTTCCAGCCGCGCCCACTTCAGGCTGACGCCCTCTCCTTCACGCACTTCCACCGCCTTTCGCAGGCGCAGAAAGCGCTTCGGTGCGTCCTGCAACTCGATACCAGCGCTTTGCAGCAGAAACACGAACGATGCCGCAGAGCCATCGAGGATGGGCACCTCTTCGGCCGTGATGTCGACGATCAGGTTGTCGATGCCCAGACCCGCGCACGCAGAGAGCAAGTGCTCGACGGTGTTGACCTTGGGCGCGCCAGGGTCGCCGCCGGGTGAGAGCGCGGTGGCCATGCGGGTGTCACACACCGACTGGGGGCGAACCGGAATGTCCACCGGTTGAGGCAGATCGACGCGCCTGAACACGACCCCCGTGTCGGGCGGGGCAGGTCGCAAGGTCATTTCGACCCGCTGCCCGCCGTGCACACCGACGCCGACCGCGCGGGTCAGGGATTGCAGGGTGCGTTGGGCCAGCATCATTCCATTCTAGAGAGGGCAACCCCAACGCCGCGGTGTCATCAAGCCACGCCAAAGCCCGGGCGACCCGGGCCGAAGGCGGCGCCCCTTGGGCAGGAGCGCCAGCGACTGGGGGGCCACTAGTCAGTCGGCCTGCTTGCGCAGGAACGCGGGAATCTCGATCTCGTCCATGCCATTGCTGGCCAGCGCATCTACCTTGGCGGCTGCAGTCCGGGTGCGCCAGACGCTGGGGGTGTTCATCCCGCCGTAGTCGGGGCCGGCTGTGGTGCCCATCGCGCCCATCGGGTGGCCGACCGCGTTGCTCAGAAGCGGCAGATCGTCCGTGCCGGTGCGGCGCAGCGGCGCGCTGTGCACCACGCTGATCGGAGCCTGCTGGCGGCGTGCCGGGCTCAGGCCGGTCGCGATCACCGTCACCCGCAACTGGTCGCCCAGGCTTTCGTCGTAGACGGTGCCGAAGATCACGTGCGCATCGTCGGCCGCATAGCGGCGGATGGTATTCATCGCGTTCTTGCTTTCCGAGAGCTTCAAGGTGCTGCGGTTGGCAGCGATCAGCACCAGCACGCCCTTGGCACCCGACAGGTCGATGCCCTCGAGCAGCGGGCAGGCCACGGCCGCATCGGCCGCCTTGGTCGCGCGGTCGGGGCCGCCGGCCTGGGCCGTACCCATCATCGCCTTGCCCGGCTCGCTCATCACCGTCTTCACATCCTCGAAGTCGACGTTGACCATGCCGTGCATGTGGATGATGTCGCTGATGCCGCCGACCGCGTTCTTCAGCACGTCGTTGGCCTCGGAGAAAGCCTGGTCCTGCGTGACGTCATCGCCCAGCACCTCGAGCAGCTTCTCGTTGAGCACGACGATCAGCGAGTCGACGTTTGCCTCCAGTTCCGACAGGCCGACATCGGCGGTCTTCATCCGGCGACCGCCCTCGAAGTCGAAGGGCTTGGTCACCACACCGACGGTCAGGATGCCCATTTCCTTCGCAATGCGTGCGATCACCGGCGCGGCGCCAGTGCCGGTGCCGCCACCCATGCCGGCGGTGATGAACAACATGTTCGAGCCGACGATGGCCGAACGGATGCGCTCTTCTGCCTCCAGGGCCGCGGCCTTGCCGACATCAGGCTTGGCGCCGGCGCCGAGACCGCTGCTGCCGAGCTGGATCAGCTGGTGCGCACCGGATCGGTTGAGCGCCTGCGCATCGGTGTTGGCGCAGACGAATTCCACGCCTTGCACGCCCTGCGTGATCATGTGCTCGACGGCGTTGCCGCCGCCGCCGCCAACGCCGATCACCTTGATCTGCGTGCCGAGGTCAAATTCTTCGATCATTTCGATGGCCATGTTGTTCTCCAAAGTAAGCAGTTGCCGTTGAGGGGTTCGGTGTTTCAGGTCTAGCCAGGTCTTCGTTGTTCGCTGCGGTGATCCGGGCCGAAGCCGTCGTCCGCAGTCTTTGCATCCGGGGAACCGGGGGGCGCGCGCGAATGCATGCGGGGCCCCGCGCGGATGTTGTGGTCGAGACTCAGGTTCATGGTCGCTGCCTCAGAAGTTGCCGAGGAACCAGTCGCGGGCACGGCCCAGGACCGTCTTCACCGAACCGGCCTGCTGCGCCGCGCGCTGGCCGCGGGAGCGGGCCAACCGGCCTTCTTCGAGCAGGCCCATCACGGTAGCCGAGCGGGTGTTGGCCATCATGTCCTGCAACGCGCCGTGGTACAGCGGAATGCCCTTGCGAACCGGCTTCAGGAAGATGTCCTCGCCGAGCTCGACCATGCCCGGCATCACCGCCGCCCCGCCGCAGATCACGATGCCCGAGGACAGAAGCTCCTCGTAGCCGGACTCGCGAATCACCTGATGGACCAGCGAATAGATCTCCTCGATGCGCGGCTCGATCACCCCGGCCAGCGCCTGCCGGCTCAACATGCGTGGCGGGCGGTCACCGAGGCCCGGCACCTCGAGCTGGTCGCTCGGGTCGGCCAGCAATTGCTTGGCCACCCCATATTCGATCTTGATCTCTTCCGCGTCCTTGGTTGGCGTGCGCAGCGCCATCGCGATGTCGCTGGTGATGAGGTCGCCAGCGATCGGTATCACGGCGGTGTGGCGAATCGCGCCGCCAGTGAAGATCGCGACATCGGTGGTGCCCGCGCCGATGTCGACCAGCGCCACGCCCAGGTCCTTCTCGTCCTCGGTCAGCACCGCATGGCTGCTGGCGCTGGGGTTGAGGACCAGCATGTCGACCTCGAGGCCGCAGCGGCGCACGCACTTGATGATGTTCTCGGCTGCACTCTGAGCGCCAGTGACGATGTGCACCTTGACTTCGAGCCGACCGCCACTCATCCCGATCGGTTCTTTCACCTCGTGACCGTCGATGACGAATTCCTGAGGCTCGACCAGCAGCAGCCGCTGGTCGTTGGGGATGTTGATCGCCTTCGCGGTCTCGACCACCCGCGCCACATCCACAGGCGTCACTTCCTTGTCGCGCACGATCACCATGCCGGTGCTGTTCTGGCCGCGGATGTGACTGCCGGTGATGCCGGTGTAGACGCGGGTGATCTTGCAGTCGGCCATCATCTCGGCCTCCTTCAGCGCCTGCTGGATGCTCTGCACCGTGGCGTCGATGTTCACGACCACGCCGCGCTTGAGCCCATGCGCCGGTGCGCTGCCGAGTCCGGCCACGCGCAACTCGCCATCGGGCAGCATCTCGGCCACGACCACCATCACCTTGGCAGTGCCGATGTCGAGCCCGACCACCAGATCTTTCAGTTCCTTGGCCATCCGTTCCTCTCGCTCAATTCCTGTTCACAGCGCCCGGGGCGACCACCGTCGTGATGCCCTGCAGGCGCAGCGCATAGCCATCGCGATGCCTCAGGTCGGCATAGAGCACCGGGGCCTGAAACAGCTGGGTCATCTGTGTCACCGTAGCGACGAAGCGATCGGCGCGCGCCAGCACCTCGTCATCGCTGCCCCGGCCGAGCTCGACCTTCGCGCCGGTGTCGAGCTCGACCGCCCAGGAAGCCCGCCTCGACAGCCTCAGCGTGTCGATGTGGCTGCCCTGCCGGGCGAACACGGTCTGCAGGCGCCTCAGCATCGACAGCATCGCGGCCGAACTGTCCTCAGGTCCCTGGAGCGTGGGCAGGCTGTCGCCTTCGACGTCACCGACATTGGCCTCGAACACCTCCCCTTGGGCGTTGACCAGCCGCTCGGTCGTGCCGTTGCCATCCGCCTCGCGCCAGAGCGCAACGGGTCGGTGCTCTTCGATCCGCACCGCCAGGCGGTTGGGCCACACCCGCTGCACCACCGCATGGCGTACCCACGGCACCGTCTCGAACGCGCGGCGCGCGGCCTGCAGGTCGATGGTGAAGAAGTTGCCACGCAGCTGAGGCACCGCGTTGACACGGATCGTTGCCACGCTGTTGCGCGTCAGATCGCCTTCGATGTGTATCGAGCGCAGCGCGAACACCGGCTGGCGGGTCAGCAGATGCAGCGACAGTCCGACGAACACCAGCGCCGCCAGCACATAAAGACCATTCGCCGTGAGCCGCATCCACCGCACATCGGCAGGCAGCGCGTCGCGCGCTGGGCGACTGGCGCTCCGCGGCGGGATGATGGTGGTGGTGGTGGCCATGGCGAGTCGGGCGTCAGGCAGCCGAAGGGGATGGGGTTCCTGCCACCGCGGGCTGCGCATCGAGGCGGGCCTGGCTGGCGATCAGCAGACACAGCTGCGCGTAGTCGATGCCCATCGCGCGCGCTGACATCGGCACCAGCGAATGCGTCGTCATGCCGGGAGAGGTGTTCATCTCCAGCAGGAAGGGTTTGCGATCACGCGCGCGGATCATCAGGTCGGCGCGACCCCAGCCGCGGCAGCCCAGGGTTCGGTAGGCGGCCAGCACGATGCGCTGTATGTCCTGCTCCTGCGACTCGGGCAAGCCGCTCGGCACCTGGTACTTCACTTCGTCGGTGAAGTACTTGTTCTGATAGTCGTACGCGCCCTCGGGCGCGACGATCTTCACCACCGGCAGCGCGCGCGCGCCAGGGCCCTCACCCAGCACCGGGCAGGTGACTTCCTCACCCTCGATGAACTCCTCGCACAGCACGTCCTGGTCGTACCGTGCGGCAAGCTCCACCGCGGCTCGCATCTGGTCGGCGGTCTGCACCTTGGTGATACCGATCGACGAGCCCTCGCGGGGCGGTTTGACGATCAGCGGAAGACCCAGCTGATCGGGCACGGCCTGCACCTGTTCAACCGTGTGCTCGCCTGGCGGGAGCCAGACATGGCGAGGCGTTGGCAGGCCTTCTGCCAGCCAGATGCGCTTCGTCATCACCTTGTCCATCGCCACCGCCGAGGCCAGGACGCCGGATCCGGTGTACGGGACCCCCAGCAGTTCGAGGGCACCCTGCACCGTGCCGTCCTCGCCGTGGCGGCCGTGAAGCGAGATGAAGCAGCGCTCGATGCCAAGTCGCTTCAACTCGGACAGGTCGCGCTCGGCCGGATCGAAGGCCTGCGCATCGACGCCCAGTGACTGCAGAGCAGCCAGCACGCCTCTTCCGGACATCAGAGAGATGTCGCGCTCGGCAGAGCTGCCGCCCAGCAGCACGGCGACTTTACCCAGGGCCTTCGCTGCGCCACTCATCGTTCAGCCTCCGCCATCGCGCTGCCAACAGCATCGGCCCTGCGCTTCAACTCCAGCACCTGTCCAGGTACCTGGCCGATCGAACCGGCGCCCATGGAGACCAGCACATCGCCGGCACGGGCGTGGTCGATGATGGTCTGCGCAAGCATCGCGATGTCGTCGACGAAGACCGGATCGACCTTGCCCGCGACTCGCAGCGCGCGCGCCAGTGCACGGCCGTCGGCAGCGACGATGGGCGCCTCGCCCGCGGCATAGACCTCGGTGAGCAGCACGGCGTCGGCGCTGCCGATCACCCTGACGAAATCCTCGAAGCAATCGCGGGTGCGGGTGTAGCGGTGCGGCTGAAACGCCAGCACCAGTCGGCGGCCCGGGAACGCACCGCGTGCCGCGGCCAGCGTGGCGGCCATCTCGACCGGGTGGTGACCGTAGTCGTCAATCAGCGTGAAGCTGCCAGTCGTGCCATCCGCAGCGGTCACCGGCACCTCGCCGTAGCGCTGGAAGCGACGATCGACGCCGCGGAACTCGGCCAATCCTCGCACCATCGCCGCGTCGGGCAGTTCCAGCTCGGTGGCCACGGCAATCGCGGCCAGCGCATTCAGCACGTTGTGGTCGCCAGGCAGGTTCAGCGTGACCTCGAGATCGGGCATCGCCGTACCGTTGCGCCGCTGCACCGTGAAGTGCATGCGCCCTGCCCGTGCCTGGACATCCACCGCGCGCACCATGGCATCGATGCCGAAGCCGTAGGTGACCACCGGCCGCGAAAGCATCGGCATGATCGAGCGCACGCCAGGGTCGTCGCAGCAGACGATGGCCGCGCCGTAGAAAGGCATGCGGTGGACGAACTCCACGAACGCATGCTTGAGCCGACCCAGGTCATGCCCGTAGGTGTCCATGTGATCGGCATCGATGTTGGTCACCACCGCCATCACCGGCAACAGGTTCAGGAAGGACGCATCGGACTCGTCGGCCTCGACGACGATGTGGTCGCCCGAACCCAGGCGCGAATTCGCGCCGGCTGCATTCAGGCGTCCGCCAATCACGAAGGTCGGATCGAGGCCGGCCTCGGCCAGCACGCTGGTCACCAGGCTGGTGGTGGTGGTCTTGCCGTGGGTGCCGGCGATTGCGATGCCCTTCCTCAGCCTCATCAATTCCGCCAGCATGACCGCACGCGGCACCACAGGCACCCGTCTCGCGCGGGCAGCCATCACTTCGGGGTTGTCGGCCTTCACTGCCGTCGAGGTGACCACCGCTTCCGCGCCTTCGATGTTCGACGCGTCATGTCCGACCGAGACCCGGATGCCGAGGCTGGCCAGCCGCCGCGAGGTGGCGCTGTCGCTGGTGTCCGACCCCGACACGCCATACCCGAGGTTGTGCAGGATCTCGGCGATGCCGCTCATGCCAGCGCCGCCGACCCCGACGAAGTGGATGTGCTTGACGGCGTGCTTCATGCCGTCCTCCCGCCCGGCCGCCCCAAGGGACAGCGGCGCTCCCCTGGGGGGCAATGCGGTCGCGAAGCGACATGCGTGCGGGCAGTCATGTCAACACCAGCCCTTCCAGTTCATCGGCGACGCGCGATGCGGCTTTCGGCCGGGCCAGAGCGCGCGCCTTTGTCGCCATCGCCAGCAGCGACTCGCGGGTCAGACCGGCCAGCATGTCTGCCAGATGCCGCGGCGTCAGCTCGCCTTGAGGCACTTGCAGCGCTGCGCCATGCGAGGCCATCCACTGCGCGTTGTCGCGCTGGTGCGAGGTGGTGCTGACCACCAGCGGCACCAGCACGCTTGCAACCCCGGCGGCGCACAGTTCGCTGACGGTGATTGCGCCCGCGCGGCAGACGATCACGTCGCACTCGGCCAGCCGCTGCGCCATGTTGTCTATGAAGGGCAGCACCTCGGCCTGCACCGAGGCCTGCGTGTAGTCGGCCTGCACCGTCGCCGCGTGCGCCGCGCCGGTCTGGTGGATGACCTGTGGCCGCTGCGGGTCTGCCATCAGCGCCAGCGCCTGAGGCACGCAACGGTTCAGCACCGAGGCCCCGAGGCTGCCGCCGACGACCAGCAGCCGCAACGGACCGCTGCGACCCGCGAAACGTGTCGAGGGTGCGGGCAGCGCCTCGATCTCGGCACGCACCGGGTTGCCGGTGACGACACCGCGTCGCGTGTCGCGTGCAGCCGGGCCGTCGAAACCAAAGGCAACGCGATCAGCGAACGGCAGCAGGGATCGGTTGCTCACCAGCAGCGCAGCGTCGGCATTCACCAGCATCAGTGGCCGGCGAAGCACGGCGGCCATCAACCCCGCCGGGAAGCACAGGTAGCCTCCCATGCCGAGCACGGCGTGCGCACGGCGCCGACGAATGATGGCCGCGCAGGTCCAGAAAGCGGCCAGCAATCGAAAACCACCCGCCAAGGTGTGCAGCCAGCCCTTGCCACGCACGCCGGTGAAGGCCACGGTGTCGAGCGCAATGTCATGCGGTGGCACCAGCCTGTTTTCCATGCCGGTGGTAGTGCCCAGCCAGCTGACGGTCCAGCCACGCCGCTGCATCTCCTGCGCCACCGCGAGGCCGGGCATGACGTGACCACCGGTGCCGGCGGCGACGACAAGCAGGTGTTTGCTCTGCTGGGTCATGCATGACCCCTTTGCGTTTGTTGCCTTGCGAGGCAGGGTCGCCGTGCGTTGCAGCCCGCCGGGTCTCGGCCCGGCACCCGAGTAACTTTGGCTTCGCCGAAACCCGTTTTCATTTGCGGGCCCAAATGAAAGTCACCAAAGCAAAGGGCCTGAACACCAGCCCATTTGGCTGTCACGCTTCGGCTACAAGAGAACGGCAGTGGCTCTGGCACAAGAACTCCCACCGAGGACCTGACTTGCTGGTTGTTCTTGTGGCAGAGCCGTTGAAGGCAACCTTTAGCCGAAGCGAACCGGCCAAATGGCTGGTGTTCGGGCCCTCTTTTTGGGTTACTTTTTTCTGGGCCAGCAGAAAAAAGTGACTCGCCTGCCGGGGCGAACACCCGGCGCGGTATCACCCGACGGCGCGGTGCAACGCAAGGCAGCAAAGCCTTCATGCCCGCCCCCCCCGCATCAACTGCCGATTCTCGATATCAACCCGCGCCACGATGGCCAAGGCAATCATGTTCATCAGGATCGCCGAGCCACCGTAGCTCATCAACGGCAAGGTCAGCCCCTTGGTCGGCAGCACGCCCAGGTTGACGCCCATGTTGATGAAGGCCTGGCCGCCCATCCACAGCCCGATGCCCTGCGCATACAGGCCGGCGTAGACACGATCGAGCGCGATCGCCTGGCGGCCGATGTAGAACAGTCGGCGCGACAGCCAGAAGAAGGCAAAGATGACGCAGGCGACGCCGACCAGACCGAGTTCCTCACCGATCACGGCGAGCAGGAAATCGGTGTGGGCCTCGGGCAGATAGTGCAGCTTCTCGACGCTGGATCCCAGACCCTGGCCGAAGATCTCGCCTCGCCCGAAGGCGATCAGCGAATGGGACAGCTGGTAGGCCTTGCCCAGCGTGTACTTCTCGTCCCAGGGGTTCAGGTAGGCGAAGATGCGCTCGCGCCGCCAATCGCTCAGCGTGATCATCAGCACGAAGGCGCCGATCAGCACGGCGGTGATCAGCAGGAACATCCGGCCATTGACACCGCCGAGGAACAGGATGCCCATCGCGATCGTCGCGATGACCAGGAAGGCGCCCATGTCTGGCTCGGCAAGCAGCAGCAGACCGACAACCGCCACCGCGAAGGCCATGGGCAGCACCGCTTGCCAGAAGTTTTCGCGCGCATCCATCTTGCGGACCATGTAGCCAGCGGCATACATCGCCATTGCCAGCTTGGCGAGTTCGGACGGCTGGAAGGTCATGAAACCCAACGGCAACCAGCGGCGTGCGCCCTTGACGCCATGGCCGCTGATGGCCGGCACCAG
Organism: Burkholderiales bacterium; assembly: GCA_947474755.1. Lineage (GTDB taxonomy): Bacteria > Pseudomonadota > Gammaproteobacteria > Burkholderiales > Burkholderiaceae_C > PBB1. The sequence goes on from CANJJE010000003.1 coordinate 164,621, forward strand.
CACCAGCACCAGAAGAAACAGCGCGGCGACGAAGATCCACGGCGCGGCCGCTTCCCAGACACTGACCGGCACCTGCACGACGATCAGTGCCGCCACGCAGGCGATGCACAGCGACAGCACATGGCGGGACAGGAAGTACGTCGGTGTGTAGAAGGAGAAGCGCGGGTTGTCCGACATCGCGATCGACGCGCTGTAGACCATCACGACGCCCAGGGCCAGCAGCCCCACCACCACGCACAGGAGCGCCTGATCGAAGCCGAGCATGCGCGTCGGACTGCCCGATTTCACGTTGATCCAGTCGCGCACCGGGACCGCCACGCGATCAGGGGCGCCGCCAGGCCATGAACCCATCACGCGCGCCTTCAGCGCATCGATGCGCAGGGCCTGCATCAAGCCGCTCACAGGACAACCCTCCACTGTGCGCGCTGCGCAATGAACGCCTGGAAGCCGCCCGGCGCGCTCATGCCACCACCCCCGCATCGGCTGCGATCGCACGTACGGTGTCGACAAAGACGTCGGCGCGGTGGACGTAGTTGTCGAACATGTCGAGACTGGCGCAGGCCGGGCTCAGCAGCACCGCGTCGCCCGGCAGGGCCTGGGAGAACGACCAGCGCGTCGCTGCTTCGAGCGTGGCGTGGCGCTGCAGCGTCAGCGGGTCGATCGATGCGAGCGCCGCTTCGATCAGCGCCGCATCGCGGCCCAGCGTCGCCACCGCACGGGCATGACGACGCACAGGCTCGGTCAGCGGCGAGAAGTCCTGCCCCTTGCCGTCACCGCCCAGGATCACGACCAGCTTCGACGGCGCTCGATCAGCGCCCAGGCCCTCGAGCGCCGCGACAGTCGCGCCGACATTGGTGCCCTTGCTGTCGTCGTAGGCATCGATGCCATCGATGGTGGCAACGTGGGCGACCCGATGCGGCTCGCCAGCGTAGTCGCGCAGACCGTGCAGCATCGGCGCCAGTGGGCAGCCGATCGCGGTGGCCAGCGCCAGCGAGGCCAGCGCATTGGCTGCGTTATGGCGCCCGCGCACGCGCAAGGCGTCGGCCGGCATCAGCCGCTGGATGTGCAGTTCTTCAGGCACTATCTCGACCCCGGCACGCACACGCTTGCGCGGGAAACTGTCATCGGCTTCGAGCGCCCGGACCAGCCAGGCGACTCCGTTCTCGGTGATGAACCCGTAGTCGCCCGGGTGCTGTGGCGCGTCGAGCCCGAAGCGCACGAGGGCACGCTCTGCGACTGCGGATGCCCGGCCTTTCGCATTGCTGCTGGCAGCGGTTGCCTGCGCTTGCACGGCCTGCGCCAGCGCTTCGACGCGAGCATCGTCGCGGTTGACGATCATCACCGCATCACGGCCCCAGATGCGTGCCTTGGCGGCCGCGTAGTTCGCCATCGAGCCGTGCCAGTCGAGGTGGTCCTCGGTGATGTTCAGCACCGCTGCCGCATCCGGTTCGAATCCGCGGACGCCATCGAGCTGGAAGCTGCTGAGCTCGAGTACCCAGACCTGCGGCAAGGCCTCGGGCTCGCCGTCGAGCGCATCGGCCAGCGTCTGCAGCATCGTCGGGCCGATGTTGCCGGCGACTGCGACATGCTTGCCAGCACGCTCGAGCAGCAGCGCCGTCATCGCGGTGGTCGTGGTCTTGCCATTGGTGCCTGTGATGGCCAGCACCTGCGGCGCATAAGCGGACTCGGCTTTCAGATCGGCCAGCGCGCGGGCGAACAGATCGAGCTCGCCTTGCACCACGATGCCTTGCTCGATGGCGGAGCAAAGCGGTGCGGCGATGCGCGCGTCGGTCGGCGACAGGCCCGGGCTTTTCAACACCAGTTGCACGCCATCGAATGCGGCCGGGTTCAACTCACCCTTCATCAGCAGCGCCTGCGGCACCTGCGCGGCCAGTGTCTCGGCCTGCGGCGGCGACTCGCGCGAATCCCAGACACGCACCACCGCGCCGCAGCGCGCGCTCCACCGCGCCATCGCGAGGCCGGAGTCACCCAGGCCCAGGACCAGCACCGTGAGACCGTGGAGATGCTTCATCGCCGTGTCTCGCTCAACGCAGCTTCAGGCTGGCCAGCCCGACCAGGCACAACAGCATCGTGATGATCCAGAAGCGCACGACGACCTGCGTTTCCTTCCAGCCCGACTTCTCGAAGTGGTGGTGCAGCGGCGCCATCTTGAGCACGCGCTGACCGGTGCCATAGCGCATGCGGGTGTACTTGAACCAGCTCACCTGCAGCATCACCGACAGTGCCTCGACGACGAACACGCCACCCATGATGCCGAGCACGATCTCCTGGCGCGTGATGACCGCGATGGTGCCCAGCGCACCGCCCAGCGACAACGCGCCTACATCGCCCATGAACACCTGAGCAGGGTGGGTGTTGAACCACAGAAAGGCCAGACCGGCGCCGGCTGTTGCGGCGCAGAACACCAGCAGTTCGCCACTGCCCGGGATGTGCGGGAACAGCAGGTACTTGCTGAAGTAGGCGTTGCCGGTGACGTAGGCGAACACGCCAAGTGCCGACGCCACCATCACCACCGGCATGATCGCCAGACCATCGAGACCGTCGGTGAGGTTCACCGCATTGCTGGCGCCGACGATGACGAACCAGGTCAGCGCGATGAATCCGTAGACGCCCAGCGGATAGCTGATGGTCTTGAAGAAGGGCACGATCAGGTCGGCTGCAGGTGGCAGGTCATTCGAGAAGCCGCTTTGCACCCAGCGCAGGAACAGCTCGAAGACGCGCAGGTTCGAGGTCTCGCTGACGCTGAATGCCAGGTAGAACGCCGCCACCAGCCCGATCAGGGCCTGCCAGAAGAACTTGTCGCGCGAGCGCATGCCCTCCGGGTTCTTGTCGACCACCTTGCGCCAGTCGTCGGCCCAGCCGATCGCGCCAAAGCCCAGTGTCACCAGCAGAACGATCCACACGAAGCGGTTCGACCAGTCGAACCACAGCAGCGTGGACACGGTGATGCCGATCAGGATCAGCACGCCGCCCATCGTCGGCGTGCCCGACTTGGCGATGTGCTGCTCGACGCCGTACTCGCGGATCGGCTGGCCGATCTTCAATGCGGTCAGGCGGCGAATGACCCAGGGGCCGAACGCCAGGCCGATCAGCAGCGCCGTCATCGCGGCCATCACCGCTCGGAAGGTGATGTACTGGAACACGCGGAAGTAGCCGAATTCCGGCGACAGCGCCTGCAGCCAGCTCGCAAGGCTAAGCAGCATGGGCGGCCCCGGTCGGTGCGGCAGGCGCCGCAGAAGGCACCGGCTTCAGCGCGGCAACCACACGCTCCATCTTCATGAAGCGCGAACCCTTGACCAGCACCGAAGCGGCTGCTGGCGCCTCGGGCAGCGCACTCAGCAAAGCCTCGGCCGATTCGAAATGACGTGCCGCAGCACCGTAGGCGGCGGCCGCGTGTGCGCACAAAGGTCCGGCGGTCCACAGCGACTCGATGCCAGCGCGTTGCGCAAAGGCGCCGACCTCCAGATGAAACGCAGCGCCCTGATCCCCGACCTCGCCCATGTCGCCGAGCACCAGCCAGCGCGGCGCGGGCAGACCGGCCAGCACCTCGATCGCTGCGCGCACCGAGTCGGGGTTGGCGTTGTAGCTGTCATCGACCACGGTGACGCGCTGCCCCCCGCGCTCGAAGCTGCTGGCCTGCGAACGGCCCTTGACGGCGGTAAAGGCTTCGAGACCGCGCACGATCGCCGCCAGCGGGCAGCCGGCGGCCAGTGCGCAGGCGGTGGCCGCCAGCGCGTTCTTGACGTTGTGCTGACCAGCGATGTGCAACACCAGGGTCGCGTCACCGAGCGGTGTGTGCAGTGCGAGCGTCCAGTGGTCGCCTGACCACCGGGCCCGACCGGTGACATCGGCTGCATCCTCGGCGCCCAGTGCAAAGGTGATCACGCGGCGCGTGTCAGCCAGGGCGCGCCACAGCAGGGTGTGGACGTCGTCGGCCGGGAACACCGCCACACCGTCGGCCGCCAGCGCCGCGATCACGCTGCCGTTCTCGCGCGCCACCGCCTCGACGCTGGCCATGAATTCCTGGTGCTCGCGCTGGGCGTTGTTGACCAGCGCAACGGTCGGTGCGGCCATGGCGGCCAGCTGCGCGATCTCGCCCGGGTGGTTCATGCCGAGCTCGACGACAGCCACTCGATGCTGCCCGTTGCGCAGGCGAAGCAAGGTCAGCGGCACGCCGATGTCGTTGTTGAAATTGCCCTCGGTCGAAAGCGCGCCGTCGCCCTGGCAGGCACGCAGGATGGCGGCGATCATCTGGGTCACCGTGGTCTTGCCGTTGCTGCCGGTGACGGCGATCAGCGGCAGATCGATACCGCGCCGCCAGCCGGCGGCCAGGGTGCCGAGCGCGGTGCGCGTGTCTGCCACCTCCAGACCCGGCAAGGCCGCCTCGGCAAGACCACGCTCTGCCAGCGCCGCGACCGCGCCCGAGGCCTTGGCCTGCGCCAGGAAGTCATGTGCATCGAAGCGCTCGCCGCGCAGCGCGACGAACAGGTCGCCCGGGCGCAGGCTTCGGGTATCGCTGTGGACGCGAAGCACAGCGGTGGCGCCGTCACCGACCAGGCGCGAGCCCGGCAGCAAGGTGTGCGCCTGCGCCAGCGTCATCATGCAAGGGCTCCGGAGCCTGCCCGCGCCTGCAGGGCCGCGCGGGCCTCGACGAGATCGTCGAACGGGTGTCGGACGCCAGCGATTTCCTGGTAATCCTCGTGGCCCTTGCCAGCGATCAGCACCACATCGTTCGGCTGAGCCTGTCTCACCGCATGGGCGATTGCCGCGTGACGGTCTTCGATGACCAGGGGAGCGGGCTGCTCGGCCATGCCGGCGACGATGGCGGCAATGATCGCGCCAGGCACCTCATCGCGCGGGTTGTCGCTGGTGACGAGTACCTGCTGCGCGCAGCGTTGAGCGATCGCCCCCATCAGCGGCCGCTTGCCTGCGTCGCGGTTGCCGCCGCAGCCGAACACGCACCACAGCGCGCCGCCGCGTCCTGCGGCCAGCGGCTGCAGCGCACGCAAGGCCTTTTCCAGCGCATCCGGCGTGTGGGCGTAATCCACCAGCACTTCGGGCAGAGCGGTTGCGCCCGTCACACCGGGCTGCACGCGCTGCATGCGGCCCGGCGCCGAGGTCAGCAAGGCGCAGGCACGCGCCGCATGGGCCAGCGTGACGCCCAGTGCTCGCAGGGTCGCGACCACCGCCAGCAGGTTCGACACGTTGTAGTCGCCGATCAGCCCACTGCGCAGAGACACTGTCGGCGAACCTGGCTCGACCAGTTCGAACGCGAGGCCATCGTCGAGATAGCGGACGTCGCGGGCACACAGCCGTGCCGACGCGATCGGCGTCGCCGCGTACGTCCAGAGGTCGATCGGGCTGCCGTCCAGCATGTCTTGCAGCTGCACGCCCTGCGGGTCGTCGACGTTGAGGACTGCAGCGCGCAGCCCGGGCCAGTCGAACAGCCCGGCCTTGGCCCGCCAGTAGTCGTCCATCGAGCCGTGGAAGTCGAGGTGGTCCTGCGTGAAATTCGTGAACACCGCCACCTCGATGTGCGTGCCCGACAGCCGCTCTTCGACCAGGCCGATCGACGAGGCTTCGATCGCGCAGGCGGCGAAGCCCTCGTCGGCAAAACGCTTGAAGGCGCGCTGCAGCGTCACCGGATCCGGCGTGGTCAGTCCGGTGGACACCAGTGCGGCGGGCGCTGCGTCGCCAGGGTCAGGCACCGCGCCCACACCGAGGGTGCCGACGATGCCGCAGCGCCGACCCAGCGCCGACAAGGCCTGCGCCGTCCACCAGGCGGTCGAGGTCTTGCCGTTGGTGCCGGTGATCGCGATCACCGACAGCCGCGCGCTGGGCACGCCGAAGAAGGCACTGGCCAGAGGGCCGGCGTTGGCCTTCAGGCCGTCCATCGCGGCGACGCGAAGGTCATCAAGACCCAGCATTTCAGCGCCTTCGGCCTCGATCACGCAGGCCGCTGCACCGGTTTCCAGTGCCGGGCGCACATGCTGACGAGCATCGTGCACCATACCGGGCCAGGCAATGAAGGCATCTCCAGGCGTGAGCCTGCGGCTGTCGGTCACCAGGCCGCGCGCGCCTTGCCGCACCAGCCAGGACAACGCTGCGGGGACCGAGCCGAGTTGCTGCAACGCCATCAGAAGCTCTCGTCCTCGGACGGCACATTGCGCGCGACGATCTGCGTCTTCACGTCGAGATCAGCAGGCACACCGAGCATGCGCAGGGTGTGCTGCACCACGTCGCTGAACACCGGCGCGGCCACCTCGCCGCCGTACCACTTGCCAGCGGTCGGCTCATCGACCATCACCGCGACGATGATGCGCGGATCCTTGATCGGCGAGAGGCCGACGAACCACGAGCGGTACTTCGTCGTGTCGTAGCTCTTGCCCTCGTGTTTGTAGGCTGTGCCCGACTTGCCTCCGACCGAGTAGCCAGGCGTCTGCGCCTTCGGTGCGGTACCGCCGGGTCCTGTGACCATACTCAGCATCTGCCGCATCGTCTGGGCGGTCTGGGCGGAGATCACGCGCACGCCGGCAACCCTGGTGGCGCCCTCGGGGTTGTCGCTCTTCATCAACGTGACCGGGATGAACTCGCCGTCGTGCGCAAACACGGTGTAGGCATGCGCGATCTGGAAGAGCGACGCCGACAGGCCGTAGCCATAGCTCATGGTGGCGCGCGTGATCTCGTCGAGTTGCTTCTGCGACTTCAGGCGCCCTCCGACCACCCCCGGAAATCCGATCTGCGGCTTCTGCCCGAACCCGACGCTGGCGTACAGCTCCCACATCTCGCGCGGCTGGAACATCAAGCCCATCCGGATCGCACCGATGTTGCTGGACTTCTGGATTACCTCGGACACCGTCATGTCGCCGTGCGGGTGGGTGTCGCGCACGATGAAGGGCCCCAGCGACATATGGCCCGGCGCTGTCTGAATCACGGTGTCAGGCTTCACGCGGCCGGTTTCCAGAGCCCACGCGGCGATCAGAGGCTTGACGGTCGAGCCGGGCTCGAAGGTATCGGTCAGCGCCCGGTTGCGCAGCTGGTTGCCGCTGAGGTTGCGGCGATCCGACGGCGCATAGCTCGGGTAGTTGGCCAGCGCCAGCACCTCGCCGGACTGCGCATCGAGCACCACCACGCTGCCTGCCTTGGCCTTGTTCTCGACCACCGAATCTCGCAGCCGCCGGTAGGCGAAGTACTGCAGCTTCGAGTCGATCGACAACTGGATATCGCGGCCATCGACCGGCGCCACGCCGTCGCCGATGTCTTCAACGACGCGACCAATGCGGTCCTTGATGACGCGCCGGCTTCCATTGCGCCCCACGAGGTCCTTCTGGAACGCGAGCTCGATGCCCTCCTGCCCGCGGTCTTCGATGTTGGTGAAGCCGACCACGTGCGCGGCCGCCTCGCCTTCCGGGTACTGGCGCCGGAATTCGCGCACCTGGTGTACCCCTGGCAGGCCGAGGGCCAGCACGTCCTTGGCCAGCGCATCATCGACCTGTCGGCGCAGCCAGACAAAATTCGTACTGTCGCCGAGCCGGTCCTCCAGCTGTGCGGGCGTCATGCCGAGCAGGCGGGCCAGGCGGGCGCGCTCGGATGGGTCGGCCTTGAGGTCTTTCGGGATCGCCCACAGCGACGGGGCCGGCACGCTGGCCGCCATCAACTGACCATTGCGGTCGAGGATACGTCCGCGGCTGGCCGACAGGTCCAGCGTGCGGGCGTAGCGGATCTCGCCTTGCTTGAGATAGAAATCCGTGCCGATCGCCTGCACATAGATCGCTCGGCCCAGCAGCACCAGAAAACCCAGCCCGACCAGCGCCACGAGCAGCTTGGAGCGCGAGGCGGGCGTACGAGAGGCCAGCAGCGGGCTGCTGGCGTAGTTCAGGCCGCGCGCACTGGCTGCCGGCCGGGCCGTGGAACGCCCTGGACGTCGGTCGCTGCTCATGGCCGTCCTTGCGACGCAGTGGGCGACGGCGACACGACAACCTGCTTCATGATGGCCGTGGTGGCCGGCACCATGTGCAGCTTTTCGCGCGCTGTCTTGTCGATGCGGGCTGGCGTGGCCTGGGCCTGATGCTCGGCCTGCAGACGGCCGTATTCGGTTTCGAGCTGACGCTGTTCGGTGCGCGCGCGGTCGAGTGCGGCATACAGGCGCCGTTCGTCGTACGACACCTGAACCAGGTAAACGCTGCTGGCCATCAAGGCCAGGAGAAGGATCGGGTTCAGGCGAGTCATCGTCTGGCCCCCGCTGGTGCCGTCAATGCCGCTCGCACATCGGTACGCTCGGCCACCCGCATCACTGCTGACCTGGCGCGCGGGTTCGCGCGCAGCTCGGTCTCTCCGGGCTTGACCCGACCCAGCGCACGCAAACGCATCGGCACATCCGGCGCGAATGGCGCGCGCCGATCGAACACCGCCTTGCTTTCGCGCGCAATGAAGGTCTTGACGATGCGGTCTTCCAGCGAGTGAAAGCTGATGACCACCAGACGTCCACCCGGCACCAGCAGTTCGAGGGCCGCGTTCAGGCCTTGTTCGAGCTCCTCAAGCTCGGCGTTGACAAGAATCCGAAGCGCCTGAAATGTGCGCGTTGCAGGGTTCTGGCCCGGCTCGCGGGTTTTGACCGCACCAGCCACGACTTCGGAAAGTTCCCGCGTGGTTCGAACTGGGCTCCCGCTTTCGCGCCGAGCAACAAGCGCCTTTGCAACCTGTACAGCAAACCGTTCTTCCCCATAGTCGCGAATCACCTCTGCAATGTGGCGCTCGTCGGCGCGGGCCAGAAAGTCCGCGGCGCTTTCGCCCCGGGTCGTGTCCATCCGCATGTCCAGCGGTCCGTCGAAGCGAAAGCTGAAACCGCGCTCGGGCGTATCGATCTGCGGCGACGACACGCCCAGATCCAGAAGCAGGCCGTCGATTCGCGTGACACCCGCCGCGGCCAGGGTCGGCACGAGCTGGCCGAAGCTGGTGTGGTGGATCGAGAAGCGCGGGTCGGCCAGTTGCGGATCGATGGCAGCCGCGGCGACGGCTTGCGGGTCGCGGTCGATGGCGATCACGCGAGCCCGAGCCCCGAGGCGCTGCAGCAAGGCCCGGGTATGGCCGCCACGCCCGAAGGTGCCGTCGACGTAGGTGCCGTTCAGCACGCCATCGGCCTCGCCGGACACGTCTCCCAGCAAGGCATCGACGGCCTCGTCCAGCAAGACGGTGGTGTGCGCAGTGGCAGGCACGGGAGCGGTCATCGACACGCCGTTCAGAAGGTGAAGCCCTTGAGCGAGTCAGGCATCTCGCCCTGGACCACCTCGGCCTCATGGGCAGCATGTTGCGCCGCATCCCACAGCTCCAGGTGGCTGCCCATGCCGATCAGCATCACATCGCGGTCCAGGCCGGCGGATTTGCGCAACTCCGGCGCAATCAACACACGCGACGACGCGTCGATCTCGACATCCATCGCGTTGCCGAGGAACACCCGCTTCCAGCGCACAGCCTCCATCGGCAGGGCATTGATCCGATCGCGGAAGGCTTCCCAGGTCACGCGGGGGAACACCATCAGCGGACCGTCGGGGTGCTTGGTGATGGTGAGCTGCGTCAGCCCCATCTCCCGCAACAGGGTCAGGTGGCGTGCAGGCATGGTCAACCGGCCCTTGGTATCCAAGGTCAGCGACGCAGGTCCCTGAAACACCAGATTTGCCACAAAAACCCAGAAAAATGCACCAAGTTCCACTGTAGCGCATCGGATCCGCCTGGGTCAACGCGGATACAAAATAAATCCAATCAAATCAACGACTTAGCAGATGTTTCAAAACCTGGAAACGAAAATTCCTTCAAAAACAACCAGTTGAAGGCGCCTTTGAAAGTGATGCGTGAGAAATCACGCTCGGCGGCCTTCGCAGCGGCGGCGAAGGCACCGAATCAGCGCGGTGATACGCCGATCAGCCACAGGTGCAGCACACCGAGGAAGGCTGCATATAAACCCAGTCCTGCCACGATCGCGATCGCATCGTTGAAGCGGCCAGATGGGGCTGTGGTGGCACGGCCCGCGGCCGGCGCGGCCGGGCGCCGCTTGAGCGAAATGCGGTCGACAACCGCCCAGGCGAGGAAAGAGCCGAACAGCAGCGTCGAGGCCAGTGTGCCGTTGGAGAGCAGATGCGCCAGCGCCCACAGCTTGACCGCGACGAGCATCGGGTGCTTGGTGAGCGCAGAGATACGGCCAGGGAGCTTCGAGGCGAGCAGCAGCGGAAACACCGGCAGCATCAGCGTCCAGGCCACGTGGCGCAGGAATGCGGGCGGTTCATAGAGCACGACCGGGGCGGCACGGGCCACGCCGTAGCCGTGCACGATCAGCGCGAAGCCGACCAGCGACAGCAATGCGTAGCCGCCCTTCCAAACCGCCTCGCCGCGAGCGAGCACCTGGGCATTGCGCCAGGCCGGCGCAACGATCGAGGTGGCGTGCACGCCGAGAAAGATCAACAAACCGGCCACCAGCATCGACATCGCTTGCTCCTGCGCAAAAGGGCGCAGTGTAGAAGCGCACCAGGACCCAGCGTGTGGCCCAGACCGGTGATGGCCCTGGCGATCGCCCAGTCGGGCGGGTCGTCAAGGATGTCGCACACGAAACCCTGGTCGATCTTCAGCTGGCCGATCGGGAACTGGTGCAGGTCGTGGAGGCTGGAATAGCCGGCGCCGAGATGCTCGGACATCATCTCCTGCAGCTGGGTCGGAAGACTCGGGCCGTGCGGCTGGATGACCGCCAGATTGACCGAGACGGGGATGCTGCCTTCGCACCAGCGCTCCTACCCCCGTGAAACGCCCGGCGAGGGGAGTTCACGCTCAGTTCGATTCCTTGATGATGCGACCATTCAGCGCCTGGACCGGCCGCGCATTCATCGGGTAGAACCGCGCGAAGATGTCGAGCTGCTCGGGCGAGATGTGCACCGGCGTCTTCATCACCATCCACAGCACGCCCTCGCTGCACGGTGGCGTGGTCAATGAACCCATGTAGGTGTAGTAGCGACGGTCGCTCGGCAGCAGTTCGGTCGGGTCGAGCTTCGCCTTGGCGGAAACCTCGTCGCCCTTTTCCAGCGGCAGGTTGTTCCATACCGCCTGCACCACCGGCTGCGCGCTGCCGCGCTCGAGCAGCACGGCGACCATCGCGAGCTTGCCGTCGGCACTCTTGTGGAGCAGGTGAACCACCATGTCGAATGGCTTGCCGTCGATGCGTTCCTCGGACGGTCGGTGAAAGTGGAACTGCACCAGCTCGAAGTGCTTGCCCAGTACCTCGATCTTGTTGCCTGGCGCCACGTTGACCTGCACCGTGTGACCGTTGTCGACGACACGAAAACCGCTGGGCCGGTAGTCGAACTGCACCGCGTCGAGTTCGACCTTGATGCCGTCGGTGATATCGATCGGGCTTTGCCGCTTTCCGTTGGCACAGGTGGCGTTTTCGGGTGCCAACCGGGCCCAGGCGGCGGGGCCATGCTCGCCCTCGTAGGCCCAGCGAGATGGGCCCGATGCCGCAGGCTCCGCGACTCGCCTGGCGCCGCCAGACACCGCCGTCGGGGCCAACCGGCCTGCCGGCGACGACCCCCGCTTCTCCGGCCTGCCCTCGGCAGTGGCCGCTGACGCACTACCGTCGGGCGAGCTCACCTTCAAGACACCCGGCGGGGCGCTGGGCGACTCCGGCACGGCACCGAGCTTGGCCGCGAGACGCTCGCGGATCGCCTCCATCGGGTCGGTCGCATTCGAGGAGCCTGCCCGCGCCGCGGGAGACCCGGTGACGCAGGCGGCCACCACGCTCAGGTGCAAGGCGAGGAGGGCAAGGCGTTGACCGAACAGCGACACGGCGAGGACTCCAGCGACAAAGCCAGGGGGATTCCAGTCGATATCGGTATCAGCCCTGGCACCTTGAGCTGACCGGCGCCTTTCAAGTCAGCCGAGGCTCGACCCAGCGCCAGGCGGCAAGACCAACGCCCATCAACATCACCGCCCCGATGGCAAGCGCCACGGTCGAATGCATGAGCCATGGCGCCATCAAGCCCGCCACCAGTCCGCTGGAGACGCTGCCGATGCAAGCCTGCAACGACGAGGCCATGCCGCGCCGATCGGGGGCCTGATCAAGCACCATCAGCGTGACCACCGGCACCATCAGTGCCCAGCCGAAGCAGTAGAGGCCAATCGGCCACATCGCCCACCAGGAGTTGGCGTCAAAGGCCAGATTCAGTGCGAGATTCAACAGCGAGACCACCGCCATGATCGCGAACCCCAGGTTGACCTGCTGCTTCGCCGGCATGCGGCCCGCCAGGCGCCCCGACAGGAACGCGCCACCCATGATGCCGGCGATGGTGATCAGGAAGAGCACGAAAAAGTGCTGTGGCGGCAGGCCCAGGTGCTCCCCGAGGAACACCGGCGCAGACAACACGTAGAGGAACATGCCGTTGAAGGGCACGCCAGCGGCGAGCGCCAGCGCCAGGAAGCGCATGCTGCAGCCGAGCTCGGCATAGCCGCGGAACAGGTGTCGAAGATTCAATGGCTGGCGCTGGGTCGCATGCAGCGATTCCGGCAACAGCCTGAAGTTGGCGATCCACAGCGCCGCACCGATGGCGCTCAGGAACCAGAAGATCGCCTGCCAGCCGATGTGCACGAACAGCAGCCCGCCGACCAAGGGCGCGATGGCGGGCGCGATGCCGAAATAGATCGTCACCTGCGACATCACCCGCTGCGCATCGGCTGGCGGGAACATGTCGCGGATCACCGCGCGCGACACCACGATGCCGGCGCCTGCCGCCATGCCCTGCAGCGCACGGAAGGACACCAGCGGACCGATGTGCGTCGACAACGCGCAACCGACCGACGCCAGCGTGAACACCGCCACACCCCACAGCACCACCGGCCGGCGCCCCAGGCTGTCCGACAGCGCTCCGTGGAACAGGTTCATCACAGCGAAGCCGAACAGGTAGGCCGACAACGTCTGCTGCATCTGCACCGGCGTGGCGCCGATGGAATCCGCGATGCCGCTGAACGCCGGCAGATAGGTGTCGATCGAGAACGGACCGACCATGCCCAGGCAGGCGAGCAGAGCCGCCAGCGCCCAGCGCGGCCGGCGCCAGAGCGTGGAAGCGTCAGGGTTCATCGGATCCGTTCGGTCTGCGCAGACGCCGTGCGGGCGCCTGCGGAAAATTAGTGTGAAGCGAGCCGATAGGCCGGATTCTGTGCAGCCGAACGGACTTGCGTCCGCCCGGCCGTGACCGCCATTCCTCTGGGCCGTGCATCACTGCACGGCTCGATGCCACCTACCCGCCAGCTCCGCGGAGCCACATCAACGCTGGCCTATTTGGTGTTGCTGCGCGCAGAGATTGCTCGTTTCACCCGAAGCGGGGCGATGCCCCGCTTCGGGTGGCTGCCAGCTTCGGGCTTGCGCCCGACCCGGTGCGGCATGCCGCACCGGGCACCAGCTTGCGCCGGCGACTGACAGAACACCCAGTTTGGGAACCCCGTCTCGACTCGTCTCTGTAGCTCTGATCCTCACCTCGCGGTGGACAGCCGTTAGCTGCTGCGCTGCCCTGTGCAGTCCGGACCTTCCTCCAGTGCGCCCTTTCGGGACGATGCACCAGCGGCGGTCTGGCTTGCTTCACGCCTGGATTATCTCAGGGGCCCGGCGGCCCCGCAGTTCAGGGGGCCTCGCGCAGACGGGCAATGCGTTCTTCCATGGGCGGGTGCGACGAGAACAGCGCCATCAGGCCACTGGGGCGCGAACTGATGCCCATCGCGGCCAGCGCCTTGGGCATCTCGCCAGGATCGAGTCCGCCAAGCCGCGCGAGCGCACTGATCATCGGCTGCTTGCGGCCGAGCAACTGCGCCGCGCCGGCGTCGGCGCGGAATTCCCGCTGACGCGAGAACCAGGCGACGATGATCGCGGCGAGAACGCCGAGCAGCAGGTCCATTACCACCGTGGTGACGTAGTAGCCGACGCCAGGGCGTTCGCTGTTGTTGCGCAGGATGATGCGGTCGACCACATAGCCGATCACGCGCGACAGGAACACGACGAAGGTGTTCATCACGCCCTGGATCAGCGTCATGGTCACCATGTCGCCGTTGGCGATGTGGGCGACTTCATGGCCGATCACCGCGTCGACTTCCTCGCGCGTCATCGATTGCACCAGGCCCGTCGACACGGCCACCAGCGCCGAATTCTTGAACGCACCAGTGGCGAAGGCGTTGGGGGCGCCCTCGTAGATCGCGACTTCCGGCATCGTGATGCCGGCCTTCTCGGCGCAACGCGCGACGCTTGCGACCAGCCAGCGGTGGGTGGGATCGGTGGAGTCGTTGATGACCCGGGCGCCAGTGGTCCACTTGGCCACGGGCTTGCTGATCAGCAGCGAAATGATCGCGCCACCGAAGCCCATCACCAGCGAGAAGCCCAGCAAGGCGCCGAGGTCGAGCCCATTGGCACTCATGAAGCCATTCAGGCCGAGCAGGTTCACGGTGATGCCCAGCACCACCATCACGGCAACGTTGGTCAACAGGAACAGGGCAATGCGTTTCATGATGTCCTTTGAAAACGACGGAACGGAAGAGTTATGCGGCCGGCGCAGCGCTTTTCAAGGTCCATGCCGGTGGGCGAAACACCGCTGCATCCTCGTAGAAGCCGATTTCCTCGTTGGAGTTCCACCAACCGGGCACGCCGAGTACCGGCAAGGGCAGCCAGGGCTTGCTCGCCAGTGATTCGGGCGTCAGCCGCCCGACCAACCAGGCTGCTGGATCAGCCACCTCCAGCGGCACCACCCAGACGTGCGCGGTGATCCCCTTGCGCGGCTGCCGCAGCTTGTCGAGCAGTGCATGGCCGAACAGCCGCAGTCTGGCGTCTTGCCACAGCGGGCGATGGGCGCTGAACAGCCGCCTCCATTCGCGCTGCTCCAGTGCATCGACCAGCGGCGCAGGCGCTTGCAGCCAGGCCGCGTTCTCGTCGAACAAGGTCAAGGCATCCCGGACCGCACCACGCGCCGCGCCGACGCCCACCCGCTCGATCTGTTCGACCTGCAGTGCATTCAGGTGCGCCTTCAGACCGGGATACACCTGCCACACCAGCGCGTTGAACAGGTCGTGGGCATTGCGACGGGTTGGCACACGGCCGGTACGGGCAATGAAGGTTTCGTAAGGCTCATCGGCTGGCAGCGCGGACTGATCGACGAAGCGCGGCAGCAGATCGCCCGGTCGATTCAAGGCCTCGACCAGCGGCACATCTGCCGCGATAGCCTGGGTGACGGGCTCGCCGATGGCACGGTACGGCGCGAGCCATGGTGCACACCAATCGATTGCCGGGCCGTCCACCGGTGGCTTGACCTCAGCCGAGGGCGTCAGCGCTGCCGCCGAGAAAACGCACCGATTCCGGCTTGTCCGCCGGCAGCAACGCGAAATGCGCTTCCAGCTTCTTGAAGAAGGAGGTGGTCTTGCCGCTCTTGGTCAGGAGGCCACGCTCGCGCAGCGCCACCGCCACACCGTTCAGGCGCACCGGAGTGCCGCCCCGCAGGTCGGGGCAGGCCTGAAGCACCTCGTCGACGGCTGCGGGCAAGGACGGAGGAATCACTGGTGCAGCGGGTGGCACCTTCGCAGCAGGTCGACGTCGTGACTTCGCGGCGCGGACCGGGGTAGCGATGGCTGCGGCAGCTGGCTCCTCCACCAGACTGGTGGCAACCACAGCGGGCACCGGCAGCGGCGCAGGAATGGCAACCCGCGATCGAGGCGCACGCCCACGCGCAGGTGCCGGTGTCTCGGCGGCGACCGCTGGCACGGCCAGTGGCGGCGCGACGATGGGCTCACGGCGTCCGGCAGGTCGGCCCGGCGCCCGGACAGGAGGTCGCGCCTTGGCCGGCCCGACCACCTCGAAGCTGTCGTAGACGCGCTCGTAGTCGCGCTCGATGTCGCGACCGGACTTGCCCTGCTGGCCGTAGCCGGTGACGCGGCAGCCCAGCTCGCGCAGCCGCACGATCAGCGGTGAGTAGTCCATGTCGGACGACACGATCACCACCTCGTCGACCGGCTGGCGCAGCATCAGCTCGACGGCGTCGATCGCCATCGCAATGTCGGTGGCATTCGGTCCGGCGAAAGTGCTGGGCAGGAAGCGGATCGCATGGTCACGGCAGATCTCGGCGAATTCGACCGCCTTCTGCACGCTGCCATAAGCGCGGCGATGCTGCAGGCGATCCCCGGTGAGTTGCAGCCGGTGCAGGATCTGCCGCAGCACGTCGACGGAAACATTGTCGGCATCGATCAGCAGCGCGATGCGGTGGTGGGTGTCCATGGAGGCTCCGGATTCAGGCGATCAAGCGCCAGGAGAGGGTTTCGCCGGCGCGCAGGGGCTTCAGCCGCCCCTCGCCGAACGGCAGCGATTCAGGCAGCGTCCAGGTTTCGCGGCGCAGCGTGATCGTGCCGGTGTTGCAAGGCAGACCGTAGAACGCCGGCCCATGAACACTGGCAAAGGCTTCCAGCTTGTCGAGCGCGCCCGCGGCCTCGAAGACCTCGGCATAGAGCTCGATCGCCGTCAGCGCGGTGTAGCAACCAGCGCAACCGCAGGCCTGTTCCTTCAGGTGCGCCGCATGCGGCGCGCTGTCGGTGCCGAGGAAGAATCGGTCGCTGCCCGAGGTGGCGGCCGCAATCAGCGCCTGGCGGTGCACCTCGCGCTTGAGCACGGGCAGGCAGTAGTAGTGCGGCCGCACGCCGCCAGTGAACAGGGCATTGCGGTTGTAGAGCAGGTGGTGCGCGGTCAGCGTCGCAGCGGTGTGCGCACCCGCAGTGGCCACGTACTGCGCGGCCTCGCGGGTGGTGATGTGCTCGAAGACGATCTTCAGCTCGGGGAAATCACGCCGCAGCGGGATCAGCTGGGTGTCGATGAACACCGCCTCGCGGTCGAACAGGTCGATGTGGGCATCGGTCACCTCGCCGTGGACCAGCAAGGGCATGCCCGCGCGCTGCATGGCCTCGAGCGTCGGGTAGGTCAGGCGCAGATCGGTCACGCCCGCATCGCTGTTGGTGGTGGCGCCAGCCGGGTACAGCTTGACCGCGACGATGCCCGCCTCCTTCGCCCGCACGATCTCGTCGGCGGGCAGGCGGTCGGTCAGGTACAGCGTCATCAGCGGCTCGAACGTGAGGCCTTCGGGCAGTGCCGCGCGAATGCGCTCGGCATAGGCCAGCGCCTGTGCGGTGGTGGTCACCGGCGGCTTGAGGTTGGGCATCACGATCGCGCGGGCAAACTGCCGCGCGGTATCGGGCAGCACCGCGGCCAGCGCCGCGCCGTCGCGCAGGTGCAGATGCCAGTCGTCGGGGCGCCGCAGGGTCAGTGTCGATGTCAACGAAGTCATGGGGCGATTTTGCATCGCGCACCGCACGGCCCCGATCCGTGCGCCGACGCCCGACGCCACAGATCAGTGCTGCAGGATCTTCGAGAGGAATTCCTTGGCGCGTGGCGAGCGCTGCTCGGGTTGCCCGAAGAAGGCTTCCCGGGTGCAGTCCTCGATGATCCTGCCGGCGTCCATGAAGATCACGCGGTGGCTGACCTTTCGCGCGAAGCCCATTTCGTGGGTGACGACCATCATCGTCATGCCCTCGTGGGCGAGTTGCACCATCACGTCGAGGACCTCGCCGACCATCTCCGGATCAAGCGCCGAAGTGGGTTCGTCGAACAGCATGACGATCGGGTCCATGCTGAGCGCGCGGGCAATCGCCACCCGCTGCTGCTGCCCGCCGGAGAGCTGTCCGGGAAACTTGTCCTTGTGCACCATCAACCCGACGCGGTCGAGCATCTTCAGGCCGCGCGCCTTGGCGTCGTCCGGGCTGCGCTTGAGCACGCGGATCTGCGCGAGCGTCAGGTTCTCGGTCACGGTCAGGTGCGGGAACAGCTCGAAGTGCTGGAACACCATGCCCACACGCGCGCGCAGCTTCGGGAGGTTGGTCTTCGGGTCGGCAATGCTGATGCCATCCACCACGATGTCACCCTTCTGGAACGGCTCCAGCGCATTCACCGTCTTGATCAGCGTGCTCTTGCCCGAACCTGACGGGCCGCAGACCACCACGACCTCGCCCTTCCGGATCGAGGTGGAGCAATCGGTCAGCACCTGAAAGCTGCCGTACCACTTGGAGACGTTCTGAATGTCGATCACTGTGAACTCCTGCGCAACAGCCCCCTCGGGGGCGGACGCGGTACCCCGCGGCCAGGGGCCGACGGTTATCGGATGATGGCGATCTTGTTCTGCAAGCGGCGCACGGCCATCGACAGGCTGAAGCAGATCACGAAATACACGAGCGCGGCGACGAGGTAGGTCTCGATCGGGCGATTGAAGTTCTTGCCTGCAATCTCGAACCCCTTGAGCAGGTCGTAGGCGCCGATCGCGTAGACCAGCGAGGTGTCCTGGAACAGGATGATGGTCTGTGTCATCAGCACCGGCAGCATGTTGCGAAAGGCCTGCGGCAGCACCACCAGCTGCATCGTCTGCGCATAGCTCATGCCCACCGCATAGCCTGCTTGCACCTGACCCTTGGGCACCGACTGGATGCCGGCACGCATGATTTCCGAGTAGTACGCCGCCTCGAACACGGTGAAGGTGATGATGGCGCTGAGCTCGGCGCCCATCGGTCGGCCGATCAGCAGCGGGATCAGCAGGAAAAACCACAGGATCACCATCACC
This sequence comes from Burkholderiales bacterium, assembly GCA_947474755.1. Lineage (GTDB taxonomy): Bacteria > Pseudomonadota > Gammaproteobacteria > Burkholderiales > Burkholderiaceae_C > PBB1. Next base: position 183,304 of record CANJJE010000003.1, read on the forward strand.
AGCGGGATCGAACGCAGCACGGTGACATACGCCGCCGCCGGCAGCACCAGCCAGGGCTTGCCCGACAGCCGCATCAGCGCGAGCACCGTGCCGAGTGCGATGCCGCCCACCATCGCAATGGCCGTCAGCTGGAGCGAGAAGTACAGCCCATTCAGGATGAAGCTGGAAACAACGCTCGCGTCGAGAAAACCGAAGTCGAGGTTCATCGCGCGCCGCCGATCATGCCGGGCACCTGCACGCGGCGCTCGATGAGCAGGGCGACCCGGTTGATGAGGAAGGCCGACAGGAAATACAAGGCCGTCACCGCCAGGTAGATTTCGATGTTTCGCGACGTTTCCTCACCGGCCTGTCGCGCAAACATCGTCAACTCGGCGATGCTGATCGCGAACGCCACCGACGAGTTCTTCACGATGTTCATCGACTCGCTGGTGAGCGGAGGAATGACGATGCGAAACGCCATGGGCAGCAGCACGAAGCGGTAGGTCTGCGGCAGCGTCAGACCCATCGCCAGACCGGCATGACGCTGACCCTTGGGGAGCGACTGGATACCGGCCTTGACCTGCTCGGCAACCCGCGCCGAGGTGAAGAACCCGAGCGCGAACACCATCAGCACGAAGCTCGACACCTGCTTGAGCGACGGGATCAGTTCCGGGATCACGTAGTACCAGAGGAAGACCTGCACCAGCAGCGGGATATTGCGAAACAGCTCGGTCCACGCATTGCCGATGAACCTCAGGCCCTTGCTGGGCGCCGTGCGCAGCACCCCCATCAGCGCACCGATGGTCAGCGCCACGACCAGCGCCAGCAGCGACACCGACAGCGTCCAGCCCCAGGCCGACAACAGCCAATCGAGGTAGGTGATGTCGCCCTGGGAGCCGAAACACCCCGGCTGAACCTGACCCTCGATGGTGTCCTTGCAGAAGACCTGCCAATCCCAATCGCTCGCCAAGGTGGGCTCCCTGTGTCCTGGTGGTCAGCAGCGCGTCGTCAGCGAAGGGGGAGGGCTACTTCCTGGCGTAGTCCTCCATCGGCTTGTCGTTCGGCGTGGCCCAGGCGGCCCTGGTGGCCTCGGACAGGGGCAGACCGACCCGGGTGTTGGTCGGCGGGATCGGCTGCAGGAACCACTTGTCGTAGAGCTTCGCCAGTTCGCCGGACTTCATCATGTCGATGATCGTGGCGTCGACGACCTTCTTGAATTGCGGATCCTCCCTGCGGATCACGAGGGCGATCGGTTCGACCGACAGCACTTCGCCGACGATCCTGAATTCGGCCGGTTTCTTGGCCTTGGAGATCAAGCCGGCCAGGATCTGCCCATCCATCACGAAGGCGTCGGCACGGCCGCTCTCCATCAGCAGGAAGCTGTCGGCGTGGTCCTTGCCATAGACCTCGTCGAAACTCATGCCGCTCGCGCGCTCGTTCTTGCGCAGGGTCTGCACCGAAGTCGTGCCGGTGGTGGTGGCGACCTTCCTGCCATTGAGCTGGGCAATGCCGGTGATGCCGGAATTGACCTTGGTCGCGATGCGCACCTCCTCGACGTAGGTGGTGACCGCGAAGCTCACGTCGCGCTGCCGGGCGATGTTGTTGGTGGTGGAGCCGCACTCGATATCGACGGTGCCGTTCTGCACCAGCGGAATGCGGTTCTGCGACGTGACTGGCTGGTAGCGGGTGACCAGCGCGGTCAGGCCGAGCTGCTTCTGCACGGCCTTGATCACGCGCTCGCAGATCTCGACGTGGTAGCCGACGTACTTGCCGTCGCCGAGCGGGTAGCTCAGCGCACCCGACGACTCGCGCACACCCATCGTCACCGCCCCCGCGTCCTTGATCTTTGTCAGGGTATCGGCCTGCGCCGCACTCCAGACCAGACATGCGGCCACGGCGATCAAGGTCTTGTTCATCAGAAGCTCCTTTGTGGATCAGGGCACTCGGTCACTCGAGCAAGGTCTGCACGTTGCGTTCCATGGCTTGCGCCGGATCGGGCGAGCCCTGCGGGCCCTCGCTGTGACTTTGCTGCAGCCGCCACATCTCGGCATAGCGCGCGTTCAATGCCAGCAGTTCGGCGTGCGAGCCGCGCTCCAGGATGCGGCCGTGCTCCATCACCAGGATCTGGTGCGCATCGACCACGGTCGACAGACGGTGCGCGATGACCAGCGTCGTCTTGTTGCGCGCCACACCCTGCAATTCAGCCTGGATGGCCCGCTCGTTGGCTGAATCGAGTGCCGAGGTCGCCTCGTCGAAGATCAATATCGGTGGGTCTTTCAGCAGCGTGCGGGCGATGGCGACGCGCTGCTTCTCGCCGCCCGACAGCTTCAGCCCCCGCTCGCCGACCATCGTGTCATAGCCCTTCGGCGTCGAGGCGATGAAGGCGTGGATGTGCGCCGCCTGCGCTGCCGCCTCGACCTCGTTGCGCGCAGCCGTGGTGCGACCGTAGGCAATGTTGTATTCGATGGTGTCGTTGAAGAGCACCGTGTCCTGCGGCACGATGCCGATTGCCTGACGCAGGCTGTGCTGCGTCAGGCTGCGGATGTCCTGTCCGGCGATCTCGATGCGGCCGGCCGACACGTCGTAGAAGCGGAACATCAGCCGCGCAAGCGTGCTCTTGCCCGAGCCCGAAGGGCCGACCACTGCCACCGTCTTGCCGGCCGGGATGTCGAAGCTGATGTCGTGCAGGATGGTGCGGTCGAGGTCGTAGCCGAAGCGCACATTGCGAAAGCGCACCTCGGCACCGCCAGGATCGATGGCCAAGGGCTTCGCACCCGGCGCGTCGGCCACCTCGCGGTGCTGGCCGAGCAGCGAGAACATCTTCTCCATGTCGATGATCGACTGCTTGATCTCGCGGTAGATGACGCCCAGGAAGTTCAGGGGGATGTAGAGCTGGATCATCAGCGCGTTGACCAGCACCAGGTCGCCCAGCGTCAGCGTGCCGGCGACCACGCCCTCGGTGGCACGCCACACCAGCAGCGTGACGGCGACCGCGATGATCAGGCTCTGGCCCAGGTTCAGCACCGACAGCGAGGTCTGCGACTTGATCGAAACTCGTTCCAGGCGCTGCAGGTTGTCGTCGTAGCGCGCCTGCTCGAACTTCTCGTTGCTGAAGTACTTGACCGTCTCGTAGTTGATCAGCGCGTCGACCGCCTTGGTGCTGGCCTTCGAGTCCTGCTCGTTCATCGCGCGACGGAAGGTGGTGCGCCATTCGGTCACCGTGACGGTGAAGACGATGTAGAGCAGCAGCGCGCCGAAGGTGATGGCAGCGAACCAGACGTCGAACTTCGCCGACAACAGGCTGATGACCAGCGTGATCTCGACCAGCGTCGGCACGATGTTGTAGATCAGGTAGTTGAGCAGCGACTGGATCGAGCGCGCGCCACGGTCGATGTCGCGCGACACGCCGCCGGTCTGCCGCTCCAGGTGGAAGCGCAGGCTGAGCGACAGCAGGTGATCGAAGGTCTCCAGGCCGATGCGGCGGGCGATGCGCGCGGCCACCGGATAGAACAGGAATTCGCGCAGCTCGGTGAACAGCGTGATCGACAGTCGCAGCGCACCGTAGCCAATCAGCAATGCCACCGGCACCACCAGCACGGCCTGTGGGTCGCCGGGCTTCAGCGCCAAGGCATCGACCAGACTCTTGAGCAGCAGCGGCACGCCGACGTTGGCGACCTTGGCCGCGATCAGGCAGGCCAGTGCCAGCGCCACCCGGTAGCGCCACTGCCAGACGTAGGGCAGCAGCTTCTTCAGCGTGGACCAGTCGGAGCGCGGGGCGCCGGTGGCGACATCCGCAGGCGCGGGTGGGGTCAGCGTGGCAGGGCGCATGAGTCAGACGAAAGAAAGGACCGCATGGAAGAATGGACCGCAGACACACCAACACAGGTCACGCAATATGCCCCAGAACACGGCCACCCCCGAGGCTGACAGCAATCGGGGTTCTGGCGAGGACCCATCGCAACTCGGCACGCCTGTCGAACTGCCGCCCGATTCGAGCCTGGTGATGCGTGTGATACCGATGCCGGCCGATACCAACATGAGCGGCAGCGTGTTCGGCGGCTGGATCATGGCTCAGGTCGACATCGCCGGTTCGGTGCTGCCGGCGCGCGTCTCGCGCGGACGGGTGACCACGGTGGCGGTGAACCGCTTCATCTTCAAGCAGCCGGTCAGCGTCGGAGACCTGCTGAGCTTCTATGCCCGCGTCGAGCGCATCGGCACCACCTCGATCACGGTGCATGTCGAGGTCTACGCCGAACGCAACCCGGCAAAGCCGCAGGTCGTCAAGGTCACCGATGCCAGCCTGACCTATGTGGCGATCGACCAGGACGGCAAGCCGCGCCCGGTGCCGAAGAGCTGATCTGGTGCACCCGACGCACCGTGCGTCAAAGCCGTGCGAACCCGCACCAACGCGGCTTCGTCGTTCCCGCAACATCTAAGCCATTCGACGTATATCGCCCCTCCGCCTCGTCCTCCTACCCTCGATTGGTCAGGTACTCGCAAGGGTTGCCTGCCTTGACCAATCCAATCAATTTCAATCAAAGGGGTACGAGATGCGTAGAGAGCAAAGCGCGAAGAAGCTGGCGCTGGCCGCAGCCGTGGCTGCATGTTCATTGAATGCACACGCCGGCGCCACCGTCAGTTTCGGTGAAGACAAGTCGATCAGCGTGGGCTTCGGTCTGCGCTTCAGCGGCAGTGCCGTCGAGGATGCGGCAACGAACAACAAGAACTACTCGTCTGATTTCAGCCTGGACAGCGCCCGAATCTTCCTCGGTGGTTCGCTGAACAAGTACATCAGCGGCTTCTTCAACACCGAGAAGGACGGCGACACCATCAAGGTGCTGGACGCCGTGGTGAAGTTCACCATCGCGCCCGAATTCAATGTCTGGGTCGGCCGGGTCCTTTCGCCCAGTGACCGCGCCAACATGGCTGGTGCCTACTACTCCCTGGGCGGTGGCTACTGGCAAAGCGTGGCCTCGCGCTATGGCTACAACGGCGGCATCTTCCGCGGCCGCGATGACGGCGTGGTGGTGTGGGGCCAGGTGGCCGATGGCAAGCTGAGCTATGCGCTGGGCGTGGCCGAAGGTCACACGTTCGGCATCGGTGCGTTGACGCAGTCGCAGGCCAAGGCAGCAGGCACCGGCTCCAAGGACTCGTTCATGTACTCGGGCCGCTTGCAGTACGACTTCTGGGACGCGGAGCCTGGCTACTACGGCACCGGCAACTACCTCGGCTCGAAGGACATCCTGGCCATCGCGATTGCCGGTCGCTATCAGAAGAATGGCGTTTTGACGGGCGATCCGGTCACCCCGACGCCGGGCGCCAAGGGCGACTACGGCTCCTACAACATCGACTTCCTGTTCGAAAAGAAGATCAAGGGCTACGGCGGCGTCTCGTTTGAAGCGGCCTACTACGACTACGACACCGACAACCTGATCAACAGCGAAGAAGGCAAGGCGTACTCCGCCGGTGCCGGCTATGTCTTCGAGCAGCCGGTGGGTTGGGGCAAGGTACAGCCGTTCGTGCGCTGGCAGCGCTTCAACGCCGACAACGATGTGAACTCCAAGGCATATGACGTTGGCGTGCTCTACATCATCGATGGCTACAACGCCCAGATCAGCGGGACCTACCGGAAGTTCAAGTCCAGCGGCGGACTGAGCACCAAGGTCGACCAGGACTCCTTCACCGCAGCGATGCAGTTCCAGTTCTGATCGGTCCCTGCGATTGACGACGCCTCCGGACCCGGCAGCGGGTCAGGAGGCGTTTTCACGTCAGGGTCAGCCGAAGGCAGAGAAATCAGGCTTGCGCTTCTGGAAAAACGCGCTGAACGCCTCGGTCGCCTCAGGGCTCGACAAGCGCTGGCGAAACACCTCGGCTTCAGCCTCGATGGCTTCGAGCACCGCAGCCTGACTCGCGCGGCGCATCAGCCGCTTGGAATCGCGCACCGCACCCGGCGGCAGGCTGTTGAATCGCTCCGCCATGCGGCGCGCGTGGCGCACCACTTCGCCGGCCGGCAGCACCGCATTGGCGATGCGCATCTCGACCGCATCCTCGGCGGTGAACGGGTCGCCGAGCAGCAGTTTTTCGGCCGCCTGCACATGGCCGACCAGTGCCGGCACGATCAGGCTGGACGCGAACTCCGGCACCAGGCCCAGACTGGCAAATGGCATCGCGAGCCGCGCCTCATCGGACACGTAGACCAGATCGCAGTGCAGCAGCATCGTCGTGCCAATGCCGATTGCAGCGCCCGTCACGGCCGCGACCACCGGCTTGCTGCAAGCCACCAGCGCGCGCATGAAATCGAACACCGGCGCGTCGATCGTCGCGGGTGGCCGGTTCATGAAATCGTCGATGTCGTTGCCCGAGGTGAACACTCCCGGCTGTCCGACGATCAGAACCGCGCGTACCGCTGCATCGGCGTCGGCAGCCTGGAGCGCGGCGGCCATTGCGGCATACATCTCGGCGGTCAGCGCATTCTTTTTCTGCGGCCGCGCGATCTCGATCGTGGCGACGCCGTTCAGGGTGGCGGTCTTGATGCTCATGTTCTGGTCAGACCCTCTCGAATATGCCGGCCGCGCCCTGCCCGGTGCCGACGCACATCGTCACCATGCCGTACTTCAGCTTGTGGCGGCGAAGCGCGTGCACGACGGTGGCCGCGCGGATCGCGCCGGTGGCGCCCAGCGGGTGACCGAGCGCGATCGCGCCGCCCAGCGGGTTGACCCGGGCGGGGTCGAGGTGCAGCGTGCCCATCACCGCCAGCGCCTGGGCGGCGAAGGCTTCGTTCAGTTCGATCCAGCCGATGTCGCCTTGCTGCAGACCGGCGTAGCGCAGCGCGGCGGGGATCGCCTCGATCGGGCCGATGCCCATGATCTCCGGCGGCACGCCTCGGCTGGCAAAGCTGACGAAGCGCGCCAGAGGCGTCAGGCCATGGGTCTTGACGGCCTTGTCGCTGGCCAGGATCAGGCAGGCAGCGCCATCGCTGGTCTGCGAGCTGTTGCCGGCGGTCACGGTGCCCGTCGCCGCAAACACCGGGCGCAGCCTGGCGAGTGCCTCGATCGTCGTGTCGGCGCGCGGACCTTCATCAGCGGTGGCAGTCCGTGTCGTCAACGCCACCTCCCCGGTCTGCAGGTTCGGCGCACGCTCGCTCACCTCGACCGGCGTGATCTCGTCGCCGAATTCGCCTGCGGCAATCGCCTTGAGCGCCTTCAGGTGCGACTGCAGCGCGAACTCGTCCTGCGCCTCGCGCGTCACCTTCCACTGCGCGGCGACCTTCTCGGCAGTCAGGCCCATGCCGTAAGCGATGCCGAGGTTCTCTTCGCGCAGGAACACCGCCGGATTGAACGACGGCCGGTTGCCGCTCATCGACACCATGCTCATGCTTTCCACGCCGCCGGCAATCATCACCTCGGCCTCGCCGACACGAATGCGATCGGCCGCCATCTGGATCGCGGTCAGCCCCGAGGCGCAGAAGCGGTTGACGGTCACGCCACCCACGGTGTTCGGCAGGCCGGCCAGCAGCACGCCGAGACGCGCCACATTCAAGCCCTGCTCGCCTTCCGGCATCGCGCAGCCGATGACGGCATCCTCGATCGCCTTCGCATCCAGCGTCGGCACCTGCTTCAAGGCACCATGGATGGCGGCGACCAGCAGGTCGTCGGGGCGCATGTGCCGGAACATGCCGCGCGCCGACCGACCGATCGGTGTGCGAGTGGCGGCGACGATGTAGACGTCCTGGATTGGCTTCATGGGTCGGTCCTCGCGAGAGCTGATCTGGAAGTCTGCGCCGTTGTTCGATGGTCAGCCAGCGTCCCGCTGCGATTGCAGCGTCAGCAGACCCTCGAACAGCAGCGTGTCGACCGTCTCGAACGACAGGTCGGTGATCGGCGCCAGCTTCACAGCCGCACCGCCGGTCATCAGCAGCAGCGGAGCGTGCCCCGCGCGGGCCAGCAACCGGCGGTGCATTCGCTCGATGGCGCCGGCGATCGCGTGCGCACCGCCGCTCATCAAAGCGTCGCTGGTGTGGGTGGGAAAGTCGACGACCTCACCGGTCGGCGCTTTCAACCCGGCGGTGCCCATCTCCAGCGCGCGCAGCATCAGGCCGAAACCCGGCAGGATCAGGCCACCGATGAACAAGCCGTCTGCGTCGAGCGCATCGACGGTCACCGCGGTGCCCACCATCACCACCAGCGCCGCGCGGGGCTTGCCCGAGGCCAGCACACGCTGGCGCGCGGCGATCAGCGCCACCCAGCGATCAACGCCGAGGCGGTTCGGGTGGTCGTAGCCATTGCGCACCCCAGCTGCCTGCGCGGTGGACACCACCCAGCGAGGCTCGAGGTTCCAGAGATCTTCGATCTGCTCCGACACGCGGCGCTTCACGCCCTCGCTGGCCACCACGCAGCCCAGCATCGAGGACGGCAGCGGCAGCGGCTTCCAGTCGTTGTCGGACAACTGGTCCACCATCTCCAGAAAGACGGCGCCTTGCGCCAGCATTTCCGCGTTGGGGCGCGCAGCGTCGTAGAGCGCCCACTTCAGCCGCGTGTTGCCGACATCGACCGCGAGAAAGCTCATGCGCCAGCCCCGAATCTCGACGGCTTCGCCATCGCGCGGGAGCGCCGATCTTCGGTGGGGAGCAAGCACTTCATCGGCGGCGATTGTGACGGCAAACCTCCACCCAGACGCGCACTACACTGACCCGGTCCCTGCCGCTTCCGTCGGCCCGCGCGCCGCCCTGCCATGTCTGCGACACCCGACAAATGCGACATTGATCTGACCCCCTACTGCTACAGCGCAGCGGGCAAGGGCAAGGCATTCGACCTGAAGCATGTCGACCCGAAGGCCAAGCCCTTCTCCAGCGGCGACAAGTCCCAGGACAAGGTGGCACTGACTGCACTGGCGCTGGAAGTGGACGAATTGCAGAACCTGCTCTATGCCAATCGCAGGCAGCGTCTGCTGCTTGTCTTGCAGGGCCTCGACACCAGCGGCAAGGACGGCACCATACGGGGCGTGTTCAGCAACACCACGCCTCTGGGCGTTCGCGCGATCGGCTGGAAGGCGCCGACTGAAGACGAACTGGCGCACGACTACCTGTGGCGCATCCATCAACGGGTGCCGTCAGCCGGGGAGATCGTCGTCTTCAACCGCAGCCACTACGAAGACGTGCTGGTGCCAGTGGTCAACGGCGCAATCAACCCGGAGCAGACAGCCCAGCGCTACGCGCAGATCAACGACTTCGAGCGACTGCTGTCGGAAAACGACACCGTGGTGCTGAAGTTCATGCTCCACATCTCGAGTGACGAGCAGCGGGTGCGCCTTCAGGAGCGTGTCGACGACCCGACGAAGAACTGGAAGTTCAGCCTCGGTGATCTCGCCGTTCGCAAGCAGTGGGATGCGTATCAGAACGCCTACGCTGCCGCGATCACGGCCACAGGCACTGCGTGGGCGCCGTGGACGGTGGTGCCGGCCGACTCGAAGACGCATCGCAACCTGATGGTCGCCACGCTGGTGGTGCGCGCGCTGCGCGAGCTGAAGCTGAGGCCACCCCCGGCCGACCCGTCTCTCGCCAAGCTGAAGGTCGAGTAGATAGTCCCGCCGACCTCACGCCAACCTGGCGCGGCGGGTCAGGTCGCCAACGGCGGCTCGACCCGCGAGCGAAACGCCTTCGGTGCCTCGATGCGCAGCGCCGACTCCGGCGTCGCCACGCAAGGCAGGATGCAGCCCTCACGCTTTTCCTCGGCGCTCAGGCCGGGCCAGTCGATCAGGTGACGAACACGGCCACTGAGCACGCGGCACAGGCAGGCTCGGCAGGTGCCATTACGGCAGGAGGTGGGCAGCACGATGCCGGCCTCGCGCGCCGAAGCGACCAGCGAGATGCCGTTGCGGGCTTCGAAGCGCAGGCCCTGCGGCTCGATGACGACGGCAAAGACGCTGTCTGGCCGCATCGCGCCCGGCCCTAGCGTGCGATGCCGGCAACCCAGATCAGAGCGCCGACCGCCGCCACGGCCACGACGCACAGCGCCACTTTCAGGCTCCGGCAGCGTTTGTCGAGCGCATCGACGGCTTCGACCAGCCGGGCGTTCTGCGATGCCAGCGAATCGATCAGTGCAGCTGCCGCCTGCTGTCGCTCGGCGATCTGGGCGAGGCGGGATTCCATCGCGATGACGCGTTGCAGAGCCTGCGCCAGCGAATCGCCATCGCCGCTGCCAGTCGCTGGCATCGGCGCGGCTTCGGCAGCGGAGGGCTCGCCTTCCTGCGTCCGCTTGAAGAATCCCTTGGCGCTCTTTGCCAGACCAGGCGCCGCCTCGATGACGTCGGCCCAGGGGATGATCTTGAGCGCGGTGAGCCAAGCAGCGGACATATGAGGTGCTCCCCGGTTACGTCAGCGCTGCCAGACGACGCCGTCGTCAGTCAACAAGGCATCGAGCGGCACATCATCAGGACGGGCGCGCAGAAACGGCAAGAAGCCGTTGGAGTAGCACAGGCCGACGGTGTAGGGGCGAGGCGTCAGCACGGCCAGGGTGCGGTCATAGAAGCCACCCCCGTATCCAAGGCGAACACCTCCGGGGCCATAACCGACACAGGGCATCAAAACCATCTGCGGCATGAAGATCTCGGTGCCCTTGGGCTTCGGGATGTCGTAGGCGTCGCGTTCCATCGGGCAGCCCGGGAACCAGACCTGGAACTTCAGGGAACCCACGGTCTTGTCCACCACCGGCAATCCGATGCGACGCGCCTCATCGCCCTCGGTCCAGCGGTACAGCGCGGGCAGCGGATCGAATTCACCCTTGATCGGCCAGTACCCACCGATGGTCTTTTCTTCGCGCCGCACCAGCCAGACACGCAGCACGCTTTGCAACTGCACCGCGCGCTCCAGGCGGTCGGGCAAGGCCTGGCGGGCAGCGATCAGCTTGGTGCGCTGAATCGCACGTTCATCGGGGGCGGAGGGATCGGAGGCGTCGGGTTTGCTCATGGCTCGATTGTGCAAGAGGCCGGAATGAAACGGGCGCAGCCCGGGCGGCAGCGTGGGAATGCAGCGGACAACACTCGTTCACACCACCCCGCGCTCCGTCACCACGCAGGCGAGCGCGCGGTCGTGTGACTGCGGATGCCAGAGAGCCACGTCGATCTCACCGACCGACCAGGCCACGCCGACCACGGTGGCATGGGGGTTTTCTGCCATCCAGCGATCGAAGTAGCCGCCGCCATAACCCAGCCGCCAGCCGGAAGCGGTGTACCCCACGCATGGCGCCAGCACCACGTCGGGCACGACCACCGGCCCGTCGGGGGCCAGGATCCGGCATTCATCACGGTTGGTCAGAGGCTGGCGATCCCAGTGCCGAAACTCCATGCGACGGGGCGCCAACGACGAAAACGGCAGCGCCAACGGCGTGTGTGCCAGATCAGGCTCGGCCAGACAAACTGCGGCGACGTCGAATTCAGATCGAACTGCGCTGTATATCCCGAGTCTTTCAGGGGCCAGCTGCCGTAGCACCGACATAAGATGGGCAGCCATCTGCAGTTGCATTGCCGCATCGGGCGCGAACGAGGCGCGCGCCGCCAGCAGACGGGCACGGTGTGCCGCGCGGTCTGCAGTGATGGGATCAATCGAGGTTTCGGACATGAATGAACGGTTGAGGTGGAAGGGGTCGTCACGGGTCCCAGCGGGTTTTACCCCACGCGACTGTGGACAGCGCCTGCGCGCCCTGCTGATCGCGTTGGGGCTGGGGGCGTTGGCCAGCACCATGGCCTACGCCAGCAAGGCGCCGGCGAAGGCCATGCCGTCGGCGTCAAGCATCGCTGCCGACCCGCTGCTCGACGCCCGCGACGCCTTCCGCAAGCGCGACCGCATGCGGCTGGCTACCTTGCGGGATTCGACCTCGGCGGCGCAACACCCGCTGGCGATGTGGGTCGCGTACTGGGACGCCAACCTCCGGCTGTCCGAATTGCAGCAGGCCGACCTCGACGCCTTCTACAGCCGCTGGAGCGGCACCTATGTCGAAGACCGGCTGCGCAATGACTGGCTGCTCGAACTGGGACGTCGCCGAGACTGGGCGAATTTCGTCATCGACTTCCCGCGCTTCAAGCTGAACGACGACCGCGAGGTCAGCTGCTATGCGCTGCTCACCGATCACCAGGCGGGCAAAGACGTGCGCGACGCCGCACGCAGCGCCTGGGCCGCGCAGCGAGATGCCGACGATGGCTGCGCGCTGCTGGCGCGCACACTGATGTCTGCCGGGGTTTTCCGGTCCGCCGATGCCTGGCGCAAGGCGCGGCTGGCGATGGACATCAATCGGCCACGCGCGGTGGTTCAGGCAGTCGCCATCGCGATCGGCACCACCAACCCGAAAGCCGACAAGGCAGTGCAGGCCATCATCGATGCGCCGGCACGCTTCCTGTCTCGCAAAGCGCGCGCAAGCGGACGCAGCAACGCCGAGCTGACGACATTGGCGCTGGTCAGGCTGGCCGCCACCGACCCCGATGCGGCGGCCGACGCACTTGCCAGGCGCTGGGAGCGCGCGCTTCCCGCTGACCTGGCCGCCTGGGCCTGGGCGGCCACAGCCAAGCAGTCGGCGCTGCGCCTGTCGAGCGAAGCGCCCGATCAGTTCCAGCGTGCCGCCCGCCTCGCGAGCAGCGACGCCATCGACAACCCCTGGCCCGACGACACCTTCGCATGGAAGGTGCGCGCTGCGCTGCGCGCCGACCAGGGCGCGGGCCGCTGGCAACAGGTGATCCAGGGCATCAACGCGATGAGCCCGGCCGAGCAGCGCGACCCGGCCTGGGTCTACTGGAAGGCACGTGGCCTGCAGTCGCTGGTGGCGGACTCCCGGGACGGCGAGGCGCTGCGCGTGCAGGCGCGCGACATGCTCTCCAGCATCGCCGGCCAGTGGCACTTCTACGGGACGCTGGCCAGTGAGAATCTGGGGCAGAAGGTGTCGCTGCCGCCTCGTCCGCCTGCACTGACCACTGCCGAACGCGACGCTGCGGCACGCGACGCCGGACTCACCAGGGCCTTGCAGCTGATCGCCATGGGCTTGCGCAACGAAGGCGTGCGTGAATGGAACTTCAGTTTGCGAAACCTGGGCGACCGTGAATTGCTGGCTGCCGCACAGCTGGCCTGCGACCGCGAGATCTGGGACCGCTGCATCAACACCAGCGAGCGCACACGCCATGTCGTTGACATGCAGCAGCGATTCCCGACGCCCTTTCGAGACGAGGTGCTGTCACGCACCAGGACCATCGGACTCGACGCGGCCTATGTCTACGGGCTGATCCGCCAGGAGTCCCGATTCATCACCGACGCGCGCTCCGGCGTGGGTGCGTCGGGCCTGATGCAGGTGATGCCGGCCACCGCGAGCTGGACAGCGCGCAAGATCGGCCTCGACTACAGCCACGAACTCATCACCGACCGCGATGTCAACCTGACCCTGGGCACCAGTTACCTGAAGCTGATGCTCGACGACTTTTCCGGCTCGCAGCCGCTGGCGGCTGCCGCCTACAACGCCGGCCCCAGCCGCTCACGCCGCTGGCGCGAAGGCCCGATGCTGGATCCGGCCACCTGGGCAGAGAACATCCCGTTCAGCGAAACGCGGGACTACGTCAAGAAGGTGCTGTCGAACGCTGCCTACTATGCCGCCTTGCTCGGCAACGATGCCGTATCGCTCTCGGCGCGGCTGGGTACACCGATCGGCCCGCGCGATCCTGCGCTGGCCAGTGCAGACCGCGATCTTCCTTGACCGCGCAGAATCAACGCATTTCCACCTGTCGATGACACCATCGCAACCCGAGGTCAAGCAACGCGTGTCGAACATTCTGGTCCTGGGCGGCAGCGGCTTCGTCGGGCGCAGCGTCTGCGAGAAGCTCGTCGAGCGCTCCGGCGGCGCAGATGGCCGCATCGTCGTGCCGAGCCGCCGTCCGCAGCGCGCGCAGCACCTGCGCACGCTGCCGACCGTCGAGCTGGTGCGCGCCGACGTGCACAGCGATGTCGAGCTGGTGCAGCTTCTGGCCGGTTGCGATGCGGTGATCAACCTGATCGCGATCCTGCACGGCACCCCTGCCGAATTCCAGCGGGCCCATGTCGATCTGCCGCGGCGACTGGTGGCCGCCTGTCAAGTGAGCGGCGTGAAGCGCGTGGTGCATGTCAGTGCACTGGGTGCGAGCGCAGACGCGCCATCAAACTACCTTCGATCGAAGGCCGCTGGGGAAGCCGTCTTGCGCGCAGCGGGGCTTGACCTGACCGTGCTGCGGCCCTCGGTCATCTTCGGTGCGCAAGACCAGTTCCTGAATCTGTTCGCCCGCCTGCAAGCGCTGGCCCCCGTCATGCCACTGGCCGGCGCGTCGGCCCGGTTCCAGCCGGTGTGGGTCGAAGACGTCGCCGCAGCGATCGTTGGCGCACTCGACGAACCAACATCGATCGGCCAGACCGTCGATTGCGGCGGTCCGGGGGTCTACACGCTGGAGCAGCTGGTTCGCTTCGCCGGACGTTGCGCGGGCTGCGAGCGGCCTGTCATACCCTTGCCCGACGGCATCGCCCGGCTGCAGGCGATGGTGATGGGATGGCTGCCAGGTGCGCCCTTGATGTCCGCCGACAACCTCGACTCGATGCGCGTGCCGAATGTGCTCAGCGGCGACCTGCCCGGGCTGGAAGCCTTCGGTATCCGGCCCGCCTCGATGGAGGGCGTGATGGCGCCGCTGCTGCAAGGCCGGGCCGGAGTGGCACGGCTGGACTTGCTGCGGGCCAACGCGGACGGCCATTGATGCGCCCGACGCGCCGCGATCGACGATGAAGGTCTGGCGAGTCGGCGGCGCAGTGCGGGACGCGCTGCTCGGTCGGCCGGACAGTGACGTCGACTGGGTCGTCACCGGCGCGACGCCCGACGTCATGCGCGCCGCAGGCTTCCTGCCCGTGGGGCGTGATTTCCCGGTGTTTCTGCACCCGGTCACCAGGCAGGAATATGCCCTCGCCCGCACCGAGCGCAAGACCGCGCCGGGCTACTGCGGCTTCGTCTTCCACACCGATCCAGGGGTGACGCTGGAGGAAGACCTTCAACGCCGGGACCTGACGATCAACGCGATGGCGCAGGACGAGGCCGGCAAGGTCATCGACCCGTATGGGGGGCAGCACGATCTGCAGGCCCGGCTGCTGCGCCACGTCTCACCGGCTTTCGCCGAAGATCCGGTGCGCATCCTGCGGGTGGCGCGCTTCGCAGCGCGCTTCATCGATTTCGAGGTCGCCCCGGAAACGCAGGCCCTGATGCAGGGTATGGTGAGCTCGGGTGAAGTCGATGCGCTGGTGGCCGAACGGGTGTGGCAGGAACTGTCGCGCGGCCTGATGGAAGCGCAGCCCTCGCGCATGTTCGACGTGCTGCACCACTGCGGCGCGCTGGCACGGTTACTGCCGGAGATCGATGCGCAGTGGTCGTCCGCGGAGCCGGGAGCCATCCGGTGGCGCCGGGCCATCGACCTGGCCGCCCAGCGGGCGCTGACGCTGCCCGAGCGCTTTGCAGTGCTGACGCACCGGCTGAGCGCGTGCGAGCCGGGGGCGAAGACTGATGCCGCCCCTGACGCTCTGCAGATGCTGTGCGAGCGATGGCGCGTTCCGGCCGACTGCCGCGAGGTGGCGGAGTTGCTGGGACGCGAGTACGAGGCCCTGCGCCTCGTCGCGGTGATGGACGCCGAACAACGGGTACAAATGCTCGACCGCTGCGATGCCTGGCGTCGGCCCGAGCGCTTCGAGTTGCTGCTTCAGGCGTGCGAGTGCATCGCACGCGCGGAAGGCCTCAGCTCAGGACTTCGGCAGTCCTCGTCCTTCGCGCGATGGCGGCTGGCACGGGCGCGCGCTGCGGCTGTCGATACCGGCACTGTGGCAGCCCGGGCTGCATCTCAGGGCTTGCGCGGGCCGCAGATCGGCTCCGCAATACACGATGCCCGCGTGCTCGCCGTGGCCGAGGATATGAACGACGAGATCAACGACTGACCGGCAGAGTCTGCAGACGGGTCACTGCTGTCGTGAACATCTGTTGTGACTTGCGGCCATGTCCGCACCGCCAAGGAAAGGGCCGACGAGGTTCAGGCCTGAAGCAGGTGCAAGGGCTCGAAAGGCTGCAGCACGGCCTTCGCTGCTGAAGCTTTCGACCGTGTGAGCCGACGGAAGATGGCTTCCTCTTCCAGAGGTGAAAACCAGTCGGGATAGAGCGACCTTTCAGCTCCCTTGCCTGGCAACCCGGAAAGCCCGGAAAGCAGCTCGCCCTGTTCGCGGATGTAGGAGAAATTGATTCCCAGCAAAACGGCCGGGGCTCCGACCCGCGGGCTGTAGCGTTGCGGTGCCATGACCTTGAAGCCCAGCATCCGCTCGTAGTAGAGAACGTGCCGTGGGTTGACTTCGATCAACAGGGTGTCGAAACCCATCACACGGTGCGCGCAGATGTACGCCACATTGAACAGGGATGCCAGGACGCGGCGCGAACGAACTCCATGATCCATCGCCAAGGTGGTGAACTCGCACACCATGCGACCGGCTTGCCTGAGCGCATCGGCCTCCTTGCAGAAAAGCGCGTCCGCATGCAACCCGTCCGACGAATCGAAACCGATGGTGAGGGTGGCGACCGCAGACTCATGATCGCTGGCCACCAGGGTGATGCGATTGGGCGAGGACACGTCCGGCAACGGCCGGCTCGCGTAGCCCCGAGTGGCATACATCCGGTTGATCAGACTGCTGGCCGAACTGCGTTGCCCACCAGAGTCTGCGCAGCGTATCCGGTAGAGCGTGCGGCCGACTTCGCACCGGTGCAGATCGTCGCCTGCCGACTCGTCGTGCAGCAGCGATCGCAAGCTGTGATGCACTTCCGAGGGCATGCCGATCATGGGGTTGCTGAGCACAGGAGTGGGACCTCAACAGTTGTACGCGCGGCGTCAGAACGGGCCTGAACATCGACACGGCGAACCGGCTGGAAAAACAAGAAGCGCAAGACCTTATTTTGAGATGCAACGGTAGAAATCGTAGCCGTCAATAGTGTCGATAGGTAACCGAATTTCCAGTAAGTTCCCCCCTCAGATAAGGGGGCGGCATAACCCTCACTGACCGTTGCCGAGACCCTCGTCATGCGTCGCCCACAAGCCCACGGGCCCAGGAGTTCGGTCACCCGCGGGTCTGCGCAGCCAGCGCGAGAGCTCGTTGCGCAGATCGGCCATCGCCACCGGCTTGGTGAGGTAGCCGACCATGCCCGCGGCGGCGCAGCTGTCGCGGTCCTGGGGCGTGGTGTGAGCCGTCAGCGCGACGATGGGGAATGAGGGCAGGGTCCCGCGCTGCTGCATCGCGCGCAACTGACGGGTTGCCTCCAATCCGTCAACGCCGGGCATCTGAAGGTCCATCAACACCAGTGCCGGCGCGCGATCGCAGCAGGCCCGCACGGCGCTATCGCCATCTTCCGCAAGGCGAGTGCGCAGACCGAGCACCTCGATCATTTCGCAGACGATGATCTGGTTCACCATGTTGTCCTCGACCACCAGCACATCCGAAGCCTCGTCGGCATCGACCGGCATCGGCATTCCCGACAGCGAGCCGTAACCCGAGACGATGTGGTCGGTCTGCGGCCCTGTCATGCACAGCAACTCCAGCAACGAGGCAGGGGTGACCGGCATGAAGATCAGTGGCATCTGCGCCATTCGCGCCGCCGATTCGACGAGCGGCTCATTCCAGTCTGGTCGGACCAGCAAAACGATGTTGGTGCGCGGCAGCAAGCGCCGCAGCAAGGCCAGGTCGGTCCCCGGATCGATCGCGGATTCGCTGAGCAGCAGAAGATCGGGGGCCTGGTGTGCCCTGCGCGCATGCTCGATCAACTCGGCCACGCCGCCCAGGATGTCGCAGTCCCAGCCCACTCGCTGAAGACGCCGGCTCATGGCCTGGGCGGGCATCGCACGGGTGTGCAGCAGCCAGGTATGGCCCGGCGGCGGCAAGCCGGCAGCGGGCTGGTGGCCGGCTTGCACTCGCAGCGGCAATTCAAGGGTGAAACACGAACCTTGGCCGGGGGTGCTGTCCAGTGCCAGCGAACCGCCGACCGACTGTGCGAGGCCGAGTGCAATCGACAGGCCCAGGCCGGTTCCGCCATGACGACGCGCCAGGCTGTCATCACCCTGGACGAAGGGCTGGAAGACGCGAGCAGCGACGTCGGGATTCATGCCGCAACCGGTATCGCGCACCGAGATGCGAGCGACGCACTGCCCCGGCGCCACTTCATTCACGTGAGTGACCATCTCGACGTACCCCTGCTCGGTGTACTTCACCGCGTTCGACAGCAGGTGGGACACCATCTGCTGCACACGCTGCGAGTCACCGATCACACGGCTGATCGCGCCGACGTGGTCATAGATCAGCTCGAGATTCTTCGTGCGCACCGTCGGCATGACGACCCGCATCGCCTCGGCAAGCGAGTCGCACAGGTCGAACGGTTCGTCGTCCGGCGGCAGCATGCCGGCCGACAGGCGCGAGAAATCCAGCACATCGTTGATGATGTCCAGCAGTTTGCGCCCCGACTGCAGCGCCATTTTCAGGTGGCGCTTCTGCTGCGTGCTGGTGGCTTCCTGCAGCGCCAGCTCATTGAGACCCAGCACGCCATTGAGTGGCGTGCGGATCTCATGGCTCATGTGCGTCAGGAAGATCGACTTCGATTCGTTCGCGCGCTCGGCCTGTTCGCGCTGTCGCTGCGCTTCGGCCAGCGCGGTTTCAAGACGCATGGTGCGCTCCTCGACCATGGCCTCCAGGTGCTGTCGCTGTTCCTCGATGTCATGGCGCAACAGCGTCTGCTCGTGCGTGTCGGTGAGCATCCCGGTCATGCGCAGGCAGCCCTGCGGATCGACATCGGTGCGCCCACGCGCGCGCACCCAGCGATATCCGCCGTCGCGGTGGCGCAACCTGTACACCTGCTCCCAAGGGCCCGATGCGGCGGTCGCCATGGCAATGCCTGCCTGCAGCCGCTCACGGTCCTCCGGATGCACCCAGCTCAAGTACACCTCGCGCGGCGGCGCGGGCTTTCCCTGCGGATAGCCGAGCAGCGTGCAAATGCGGTCGCTGATGAAGAAATCCTCAGCCCCGACGGTGTGCTCGAAGTGCACTTCAGAGGTCGCATCCATGGCGCGTTCGTATCGCGAGGCCGAGGCTTCCAGGGTCGAAAGCGCCTGTCTGTCGGCATGCACTTCGCGCAACAGACCCGAGAGGTATTCCGGCACGCCGCTGACACCCGGCAGCACGCGTGCTGTGCAACGCCACCAACGGAAGTGACCGTCGGCATCGGTCAGCCGCAGATCCAGCGTGAAGCCGCTGTTCTGGTCGGTGGCGCGTGCGCAGGCCTCCTCGATGCGCGGTCGATCTTCGGCGAGACAGCGGTCGAACGGTGAGTCCGCCTGCGCATCGCCAGTCAGGCCCAGCCGCTGCTGGAGCTCGGGCGAGCACCACCAGCGGCCCGTGATCAGGTGCCGCTCCCAATGCCCACCATCGCTGACCAGCAGCTGACGCCTGCTGCGGTCCGTTTCATCAGCGCCGGTCGGATCTCGACGAGGGCGCGCGAAGGCACTTGCGCGCGCATCCTCATCGGGCAGTCCGGTCAGTGGGTTCATGAGCTGCGGTTCGAATTCAAGGGATCTCAGGGTTTGCCCGGGCATGGAGTATGTGCCCTGCGCACCGACTTCGTTCCACGAGATGTGCAAGAACAAGGTAACAAGCACCGCCATCGATGTCGATCACCACACACGCAGCCCCGGGCCGCCTGACTTCTAGAATCCCCCGCTTCGCTGTGTTTGCAGCCAGGAATTGCCGCATGTCCTCAGGTGTCCACCGCCCTGCCACGGGTCTGATCCGGATCCGTGGCGCCCGCCAGCACAACCTGAAGAACCTCGACCTCGACATCCGCACCGGCGAGATGACGGTGGTCACCGGGCCCAGCGGCTCGGGCAAGTCCAGCCTCGTGTTCGACACCCTCTACGCCGAGGGCCAACGGCGCTACGTCGAGACCTTCAGCGCCTACGCGCGGCAGTTTCTCGACCGCATGGACCGCCCTGCCGTCGATCGGGTCGATGGCGTGCCGCCCGCGATCGCGATCGACCAGACCAACCCGGTGCGCACCAGCCGCAGCACGGTCGGCACGATGACCGAGCTGAACGACCACCTGAAGCTGCTGTACGCCCGCGCGGCTGACCTGTTCGACCGGCAGACCGCCCAGCGTGTGCGGCACGACACGCCGGAGACGATCTATGCGGAATTGATGGCCCGGACGGCCGAAAACGATCCCCGGGTCGCGCTGACCTTCCCGGTCGAACTGCCCGCGGTGTCGACTCCGGAAGAGATCGAGCAGTGGCTGTCGGCCAGCGGCTTCACGCGCGTGCAGGCCGAGCGTCTGGTGGAATCGCCGACCGGGTCGCCCCAAGGCGCGAGCACCCCCTCGGGGGGCAGCACCGCGGCATCAGCCGCAAGCGTGGGGGCCATACGTGTGCTCGACGTGGTGGCCGATCGATTCCGCATCCAGGCCACTGAAAAGGTGCGTGCCGTCGAAGCCATCGAGATGGCGCTGAAGCGCGGCGGCGGTCGTCTCAACGTCTACGTGCTGGCTGAAGAGGGTGAACCCGCCCTCTGGCGCTTCTCCACCGGCCTGCACTGCCCCGACAGCGACCTGCGCTACACCGATCCGCAGCCGGCACTGTTCAGCTTCAACTCGGCAATGGGCGCGTGCGACACCTGCCGCGGCTTCGGCCGCGTGATCGGTGTCGACTACGACCTGGTGATCCCCGACCACCGCAAGACGCTGCGCTCGGGTGCGATCAAGACCCTGATGACCCCGGCCTGGAAAGACGCGCAGGAGGACATGCTGAAGTACGCCGGCGAGGCTGGCATCCCGCGCGACACGCCGTGGTCGCAGCTCAATGAACCGCAGCGCGACTTCATCATCAACGGCTCGCCGCAGTGGAAGGGCAACTGGAACAAGCAGTGGTACGGCGTCAAGCGCTTCTTCGAGTACCTGGAGAGCAAGGCCTACAAGATGCACATCCGCGTGCTCTTGTCAAAGTACCGCAGCTACACGACCTGCGGCACCTGCGGCGGCGCTCGGCTGAAGACCGAATCGCTGCTGTGGCGGCTCGGCACCAGGAGCGACGCCGATGCGGTGATGGCGCCTGCCCTGCGCTCGCTGCCGAATGGCGTGGCCTGGTCGCGCGAGCAGCTGGAAGCGCTGCCCGGCCTGACGGTGCACGACCTGATGCTGCTGCCGATCGAGCGCATCCGGCGCTTCTTCGACGGCCTGTCGCTGCCGAGCACGATGCTCGACGACGCATTGAAGCTGCTGGTCGACGAGATCCGCACGCGGCTGAAGTACCTCTGCGATGTCGGACTCGGCTACCTGACGCTGGACCGCCAGAGCCGCACGCTGAGCGGCGGCGAGGTGCAGCGCATCAACCTGACCACCGCGCTCGGCACCTCGCTCGTGAACACGATGTTCGTGCTCGACGAGCCCAGCATCGGCCTGCACCCGCGCGACATGAACCGCATCATCGAGGCGATGCACCGCTTGCGCGATGCGGGCAACACGCTGGTCGTCGTCGAGCACGACCCGGCGGTGATGCTCGCCGCCGACCGGCTGATCGACATGGGCCCCGGCCCCGGCGAGCGGGGTGGGCAGATCGTCTTCGACGGCACGCCCGAAACCATCCGCCACGCCGACACACTGACCGGCGCCTACCTCGGCGGGCGCAAGCAGATCGGCGGCGGCTTCACGCGGCTGGTCACCGCGGCCACACCCAGGCTGATCATCGAGGGCGCGCGCGACCACAACCTGCGCGAGGTGAGCGTGGAGTTCCCGCTGCAGCACCTGGTGACCGTCACCGGCGTGTCCGGCTCGGGCAAGTCGACGCTGATCCAGGACGTGCTGTACCCGGCGCTTGCGCGCCACTTCGGCAAGGCCGGCGATGCGCCTGGCGCGCACGACCGCCTGCTCGGCGCCGACTGGCTCAGTGACGTGGTCTTCGTCGACCAGTCGCCGATCGGCAAGACCGCCCGATCGAACCCCGCCAGCTACGTCGGCGCGTTCGACGAGATCCGCAAGCTCTTTGCCGCATCACCGCTGGCGCAGCAGCGCGGTTACGGCCCCGGCATGTTCAGCTTCAACGCGGGCGATGGCCGCTGCCCGACCTGCGGCGGCTCGGGCTTTGAACATGTGGAAATGCAGTTCCTGAGCGACGTCTACCTGCGCTGCCCCGATTGCGATGGCCGTCGCTTTCGCCGCGAGCTGCTCGAGGTCAAGATCGACAGAAGGCTTCCGGGCGAAGTGGTTCGCGACCTGTCGGTGGCCGACGTGCTCGACCTGACGGTGAGCGAAGCCGTGCAGCTGTTCGCCAGCGACCGCGAGGTGCTGCGCGTGCTGCAGCCGATCGTCGACGTCGGCCTCGAGTACGTGAAGCTCGGCCAGCCGGTGCCCACGCTGTCTGGTGGCGAGGCGCAGCGGCTCAAGCTCGCGGCCTTCCTCGCCGAGTCGGCGAACAGCGCGACCGCGAGCCGCCAGTCGGTGGCGAAGAAGGGCACGCTCTTCATGTTCGACGAGCCGACCACCGGCCTGCATTTCGACGACATCGCGAAGCTGATGCGCGCTTTCCGCAAGCTGCTGGATGCGGGGCACTCACTCATCGTGATCGAGCACAACCTCGACGTGATCAATGCCTCGGACTGGCTGATCGACCTCGGGCCCGAGGGGGGCGAACACGGCGGTCAAGTGGTGTGCACCGGCACGCCGGCCGATGTGAAACGACACCCGACCTCGCACACGGGCAAGGCGCTGGTCGATTACGACCGGGCCATGGGCTTGGGTGGATTGGCGGTCGAGGAAGGCCTGCCGTTGCAGCTCCTTCTGAAAGCGGCGCGCAGTGAGCGGTCGGCGGTCGACGACTGCATACGCATCGTCAACGCCCGCGAGCACAACCTGAAGTCGCTCGACGTGAACATCCCGCGCGGCCAGTTCACCGTGGTCACCGGCGTGTCGGGTTCGGGCAAGAGCACGCTCGCCTTCGACATCCTCTTCAACGAAGGTCAGCGCCGTTACCTGGAAAGCCTGAACGCCTATGCGCGCAGCATCGTGCAGCCCGCGGGTCGGCCCGAAGTCGACGCGGTCTATGGCATCCCGCCCACCGTGGCCATCGAGCAGCGCCTGAGCCGTGGCGGGCGCAAGAGCACCGTGGCCACCACCACCGAGGTCTGGCACTTCCTGCGCTTGCTTTACGTGAAGCTCGGCCTGCAGCACTGCGTGAAGGATGGCGCCGAAGTGCGACCGCAGTCGGCCGAGAGCATCGCCGCGCAACTGCTGCGCGATCACCGCGGCGAGCACGTCGGTTTGCTCGCGCCTCTGGTGGTGGCACGCAAGGGCGTTTACACCGACCTCGCGAAATGGGCGAAGGCGCGCGGCCACACGCACCTGCGCGTCGATGGCGAATTCCTGCCGGTCGAGCCGTGGCCTCGGCTCGATCGCTTCAAGGAGCACACGCTGGAACTGCCGGTCGCCGACTTCATCGTCAGCCCCGAGCGCGAAGGCGAGCTGCGAGAGGCCTTGGCCAAGGCGCTCGACATCGGCAAGGGCGTGATGCACCTGCTCGCGCCGCTGAACGGCCTGACCGAAGCGATGCGCACAGGTTCGTCCACCGTCGGCATCGGTCGCATCAAGGTGTTCTCGACCAAGCGCGCCTGCCCGAGCTGCGGTACCAGCTACCCCGAACTCGACCCGCGCATGTTCAGCTACAACAGCAAGCACGGCTGGTGCACCACCTGCGTCGGCACCGGGCTGGCCCTGACCCGCGAACAGCGCAAGGTCTACGACGACTCCGTACGCGACGACGACAACAAGGGCCGCGAGCAGAGCTTCCCGTCCGAAGAGAGCGAAGCCGAGGGGCTGATCGACGAACCCTGCCCCGATTGCGCCGGTACACGGCTGAACGCGGTGTCCCGCAAGGTCACCTTCGAGGGCCATTCGATCGCCTGGATCGCGCAGTGGTCGGTGGGCGGTGCGCGGCAGTGGGTCGAGTCGCTGAAGCTCGCGGGGCGTGATGCCGAGATCGCGCGCGATGTCGTCAGCGAGATCCGCGGCCGGCTCGAGTTCCTGGAAGAAGTCGGTCTCGGCTATCTGACGCTCGACCGCGCCGCGCCCACGCTCAGCGGCGGCGAGGCCCAGCGCATCCGCCTCGCGGCGCAGCTCGGCAGCAATCTGCAGGGCGTGTGCTACGTGCTCGACGAACCGACGATCGGCCTGCACCCGCGCGACAACCAGATCCTGCTGAAGGCGCTGAAGACCCTCAGCGACAAGGGCAACACGCTGGTCGTCGTCGAGCACGACGAGGACACGATCCGCCGCGCCGACCACCTGATCGACATCGGGCCGGGCGCCGGCACGCGCGGCGGCCGGCTGGTGGCGCAAGGCACGGTTGCCGACCTCGCCGCCGCGCCGGATTCGCAGACCGGCCGCTTGCTGGCGCACCCCCTGGTCCACCCGCTGCAGGCACGGCGCGAGGTGCCGCTGACCACAGCGCCCGGACCGCGCGAATCCGAGGCCAACCGGCGATTGACCATCCAGGGCGCCACGCTGCACAACCTGCAGCAAGTGACCATCGACGTGCCGCTGAAGCGCCTCGTGGCCATCACCGGCGTCAGCGGCTCGGGCAAGTCCACGCTCGCGCGCGACGTGCTGCTCGCCAACCTGCAGTTCATCAACCTCAAGGGCGGCAGCCCGAAGTGGCAGGGCTGCGAGCAGATCGACGGCTGGGGCTACATCGACCGCGTGCTCGAGGTCGACCAGACCCCGATCGGCAAGACGCCACGCAGCTGCCCGGCCACCTACATCGGCTTCTGGGACACGATCCGCAAGCTGTTTGCCGACACGCTGGAATCGCGCGCGCGCGGCTATGCCTCGAACCGCTTCAGCTTCAACACAGGCGAAGGCCGCTGCCCGGCCTGCGAAGGCCAGGGCATGCGCACGATCGAGATGAGCTTCCTGCCCGACGTGAAGGTGCCCTGCGACCAGTGCCACGGGCAGCGCTTCAACCCGGAAACGCTGGCGGTCACCTGGCGCGGCAGGAACATCGGCGACGTCCTGAACATGGAGATCGACGAGGCCGTCGACTTCTTCGCCAGCATGCCGGCGATCAGCCACCCGCTGCGGCTGATGAAGGACGTGGGACTGGGCTATCTGACGCTGGGCCAGCCCTCACCGACGCTGAGCGGCGGCGAGGCACAGCGCCTGAAACTCGTCACCGAGCTGACCAAGGTGCGCGACGACGTAGGCAAGCGCGGCAACAAGGCACCCCACACGCTGTACGTGCTGGACGAGCCCACGGTAGGCCTGCACATGGCCGACGTCGAGAAGCTGATCCGCGTGCTGCACCGGCTGGTCGATGGCGGGCACAGCGTGGTGGTGATCGAGCACGATCTGGACGTGATTGCCGAGGCCGACTGGGTCATCGATCTGGGACCCGAAGGTGGCACGAATGGTGGTCAGGTCGTGGCGGCTGCGACACCAGAGCAGTTGGTCACTGTGGCTTCCAGCCATACAGGTGCGGCGCTCAAGTCTGTGTTGGCTCGTGTGGCTACCAAGAGCGTGGGGTAACCGGCTCCGCTCATGTCCCCCGGCCCGAAAAGCCGGCCCTCCTCCTTTACTTCGCTACGCCGGTCACCCCACGCCCTTGGCAGCTGGCACCGTTGTGGCGCGCGAAGGGGAATTCAAACCCCGACTGCCTCGGTCGTGGCAGGAGCGCTGCGGTGGGTCGCTGTGTGGAGCGAGGTCAAGGAGGAGGGTCTGTCTTTTCAGACCCGGGGGACACGAGCGCAACACAGCGACCCAGCGCAGCGCTCACGCAGCAGCCAGAAAAAAGGCCACCCGAAGGTGGCCTTTCCCTTGCAGAGGACAAACCGATCAGGCCGCAACCAGCTCCTTCGGTGCCGGCGTGCGGATCAGGTGATCGAACGCACCGAGCGCTGCCTTCGCGCCATCACCCGTGGCGATGATGATCTGCTTGAACGGCACCGTGGTCACGTCACCGGCGGCGAACACGCCGGGCACCGAGGTCTGGCCGCGCGCGTCGACGACGATCTCGCCATGGCGCGACAGCTCCAGCGTGCCCTTCAGCCACTCGGAGTTCGGCACCAGACCGATCTGCACGAACACACCGGCCAGCTCGACGTGCTTCGATTCGCCGCTGGCGCGGTCGGTGTAGGTCAGGCCGCTGACCTTGCCATCGGTGCCGTTGATCTCGGTCGTCTGCGCCTGCGTGTGAACGGTGACATTGCCGAGGCTGTTCAGCTTGTTGACCAGCACTGCATCGGCACGCAACTGCTCGCCGAACTCGAGCAAGGTCACGTGGCCGACCACGCCGGCCAGGTCGATCGCCGCCTCGACACCCGAGTTGCCGCCGCCGATCACCGCCACGCGCTTGCCCTTGAACAGCGGGCCGTCGCAGTGCGGGCAGTAGGCCACGCCCTTGTTGCGGTATTCCTGTTCCCCTGGCACGTTGATCTCGCGCCAGCGCGCACCCGTCGACAGGATCACGCTCCGGCTCTTCAGCGTGGCGCCGTTGGCGAGTTGCACGCCGATCAGGCCGCCGGGCTGCGCGGCCGGGATCAGCTTTTCGGCCCGCTGCAGGTTCAGGATCTCGACGTCGTACTGCTTCGCGTGCTGCTCGAGCGCGGCGGCAAACTTGGGGCCGTCGGTCTCGAGCACCGAGATGAAGTTCTCGATGCTCATCGTGTCCATGGTCTGCCCGCCCATCCGCTCGGCGAGCATGCCGGTGCGGATGCCCTTGCGCGCGGCGTACACGGCCGCCGCGGCGCCCGCAGGGCCGCCGCCAACGATCAGCACGTCGTACGGCGCCTTGGCATTGAGCTTCGCGGCATCGCGCGCGGCAGCGCCGGTGTCGAGCTTGGCGACGATCTCGTCGACCTCCATCCGGCCCTGGCCGAAGTGCTCGCCGTTCAGGAACACCATCGGCACCGCGAGGATTTGGCGTGACTCCACTTCCTGCTGGAACAGGCCGCCATCGATCGTGACGTGCTGGATGCGCGGGTTCAGCACCGCCATCAGGTTCAGCGCCTGGACCACGTCCGGGCAGTTGTGGCAGCTCAGGGAAACATAGGTCTCGAAGCGCAGCTCATTGTCAGAACCGGCGCCATCGAGGTTCCTGATCTGCTCGATCAGTTCGGCTTCGATCTTCGGCGGGTGGCCGCCGACCTGCAGCAGCGCCAGCACCAATGACGTGAATTCATGCCCGAGGGGGATCGCCGCGAAACGAATGCGCGGCGCCTCACCGATGCGGGCCAGCGTGAACGACGGCTTGCGGGCATCGCTGCCGTCGGTTCTGAGGGTGATCTTGTCGCACAGGGCGATGATGTCTTGCAGCAGGCCGTGCATCTCTTGTGCGGCAGCGCTGTCGTCGAGCGACGCGACGATCTCGAACGGAATCTTCACGCGTTCGAGGTAGGCCTGCAATTGAGACTTGAGGGTGTCGTCGAGCATGGTGGAGTCTCCTGCTGAGGTGACGAATGCAAGCGTTCGGGTCGGAGGCTGATTCAGGTCCGCCGCTGGCCTTGTGGGTCCGCGGCGGATGAAAACCGCCCGGTGAGGTTCACCGGGCGTTCAAATGCGATCGGGATGTCCGATCAGATCTTGCCGACGAGGTCGAGCGACGGGGTGATCGTCTTCGCGCCGTCGTTCCACTTGGCAGGGCAGACCTCGCCTGGGTGCGAAGCGGTGTACTGCGCGGCCTTGAGCTTGCGCAGCGTTTCCTTCACATCACGCGCGATCTCGTTCGAATGGATCTCGGCCGTCTTGATCATGCCTTCGGGGTTGATCACGAAGGTGCCGCGGTAGGCCAGGCCGTCCGCGTCGATGTGCACGTCGAAGGCGCGGGTCAGCTTGTGGGTCGGGTCGCCGACCAGCGGGAACCTGGCCTTGCCAACGGCTGGCGAGGTCTCGTGCCACACCTTGTGCGAGAAGTGCGTGTCGGTGGTGACGATGTAAACCTCGGTGCCGAGCTTCTGGAACTCGGCGTAGTTGTCGGCCGCGTCTTCCACTTCGGTCGGGCAGTTGAAGGTGAACGCCGCCGGCATGAAGATGATCACGGACCACTTGCCCTTCAGGCTCTGCTCGGTGATTTCGATGAACTTGCCGTTTTGGTAAGCCTGGGCCGCGAACGGCTGAACTTGGGTGTTGATGAGTGACATGAAAAGTCTCCAGTAAGGTTGAGCCACGAGGCGGGGAAGGCGATCATAGGTGCGCCGAGTGATGCTGTTTATGAATTGAAGGAATGAATCACATTGAGTATCGCTATGGCCCATCGGGCTCGGTCTCCAAGCGCCGCGGTGACTGATCACCGACAGCACGGGGCTTGGCTCGCGATCGCTACAGCTTGTTGAAAAGTGCCGCGACGGTCAATCCAATGTTCCCGAGTGCCGTCTGGCGGTGGATCCCGCAGAGCCAGAAGCCGATCAGGCGCCCGGGCAGCCGCCGCTGGCGCGCATGCACGAATTCATCCAGCACTGCCAGATGGTGCGCCGGCATTCGATGCCTGACGCGGTTGAGCCGCACCAGATTGGCATCCACCCACCCGCGAAACTCGCCGGCCATCAAGCGCCGGGCGCGCAGCCAGCGCCCTTGCAAGGTCTGGTTCGAGCCGCTCAGGTTCTGGCCATGCTGCCGGTAGCGCACGCTGGGCCATGGGTCGTATTGCACGCGGCCGCCGCAGCCCGAGACAAGGAGGTACAGCAGCCAGTCGGGGGCGACCGCATCACCTTGCGAACCGGCTTGCACGAACAGTTCACGCGCGGCGCGGTTGAACACCATCGTGTTGCAACCGGCAATGCATTGCACCAGCGCATTGACGAAGCTGGGTGGCAGGGTGAAAAGGGGCGACATGCCGATGGGGTGGTCGTCGGCATCGGTGAGCAAGGTGCGCGTGCCATACAGCGCCGGCACACTGGATGGCGCCGATGGCAGTGCGGCAAGCGCCCTCGCCAGCTTGTCAGGCTCCCAGACGTCATCCTGATCAGCCCAGGCGTAGAGGTCGGCATCGATCTCGGCGCGACAGGTCAGCGCCTGGAAATTGGCAGCGAAACCGGCCGAAGGTCCACGCACGACCGTCAAGCGATCGGCGCCCCATTGCGATCGATAGCGTTCGAGGATCGCCAAGGTCTCATCGGTGGATCCGTCGTCCGAGACCCACAACTTCCACCGGCGATGCGTTTGCGCCGCGATTGACTCGAGCTGAGCCACGAGATAGCGCCCGCCCTGGAAAGTGCACATGAGGATGCCGACTTCAGGCGAAGCGGGCACACGGTCGATCGTCGTCACAGTCGATTCAAAAGCGCCGCCAAGGCCAAGCCGAAGTTACCTGGCCAGGTCTGGCGGTAAACGCCAGAGCGCCACAAAGCCAGCATCCGCGCCGGCAATCGGCGCTGACGAGCGAGGGCGAACCGGTCCAGGGTGATGACATTCTCAGCCGACATCCGGGCTCGGACCGGCCCGAGCAACTCAAGATTCAGATCGATCCAGGATTTGAACTGCCCACGGAGCAAGGTGCGAAGACGTGGGAGGCGGCGCAAGGGATGAGTCACGCTGCCGACGAGGTTATCACCGTGCTGCCGATACCGGATGGAGGGCACAGGGTCATAGTGCATCCGTCCTCCACACGCCGTTACCAGCAGGTAAGCCCACCAGTCATGGGCCACCGTTCGTGGATCCGGGCCCGCGTTGACAAGCAACGCTCTTGCCGCACTGTTGAACACCATCGTGTTTCCGCCGGCAATGTTCTGCACCACGGCATTCGCGAAGGCAGGCGGCTTGGTGAAAAGAGGTGACAGGCCGATTGACTTGCCGGATGCGTCGGTGAGCAACGTGCGAGACCCATACAGCATCGGCTTGTGGGCGTCGGACCTGGCCAGCCACGCTAACGCTCTTTCGAGCTTCTGCGGCTCCCAGATGTCGTCCTGATCTGACCATGCAAAGAACTCTCCCTGGACATCGGGCAGGCTGGTCAGCGTCAGGAAGTTGTACGCAGGCCCCGCTGACGGCCCCCGGACGATCGACAGTCGGTCGTTACCCCACTGCGCGCGATAAGTCGACACGATCTTCAGCGTTGCATCGGTCGAACCGTCATCAGAGACCCAGACCGTCCAGTTCGTGTGGGTCTGGCGGGCGATCGAGTCGAGTTGCTCCGCCAGGAACGCTGCGCCCTGGTAGGTGCACAAAAGAATGGCGACGAGCGGTCCGTCGCGCGATGCGGGTGTGCGATCGATCTTTATCACTGGCCACGCAGCAGTGACTTCGCCGACGAGGCCCAGCGGCGCCAGGGAGAACGGACCAGTCGCCGGTAGGGTGGCTGGAACGCGCGATCCGCATCGCGCTCAGCAGGCGTCAGCGCTGACGGCTGGTCTTCGCCAGATTCGATTTGCGTGAGCAGAGAAGGCCGCACGCGCCCCAGGGCCACTTCTCGCTGCACGTCGTCCCGCGTGAGGAAGCCGTCGCCAATGGCGCGTCGCAGACAAGCCACCCACAGGTATGCCAGGGGATTCGACGTGTCGACCCACGGCTGGGTGTTCATGTCGGTGTAGTGCAAGAGGCGGGTGGACAGCGGGTCGTAACGCTCCAGGGAGTTCCAGCCCGGGTCGAGATGGCGCCCAAGCCGTTGGGCCACACACATCTCGTGCATCAGCGCTTCATAGCTGTAGTCGCCACGGTCCAGGCCCGCGATGATGTCGTCGATGCGCCAGGCCAGCTGTGCGCAATCGAGCAGCATGACGCTGAATTGACCTTTGCGACCGTGGCCGCCCTCGTCGACCGTCAACAGGTCATGGTCGCCCATCGGCGTTTCCCACAGGGCCAGCATGTCGCAGAACACCTGCATGTCGGCGTCGAGGTAGACAGCGCGACCTTGGTAGCCGCACAGCTCGGGGATCAGGAAGCGTTGAAACGAGAAAGGGGTGCGCGGAAAGTTGCGCCGATGCGCCGGGGTCGGGATGGTGCGGCCGAACGAGAAGATCATGCGTGCACTGAGCGGCAATGCTGTCACCTCCCGCATGGAGAATTCCAGGACACGAGCAGGCAACCACTCATCAGCAGTCGCGGCGATGAATACGCGTATGGGCGAGGATGCGGCGAGATCGCTCAAGGCCGCTCCTCCTCGTCGTGGGACCCACGAAATTTCATGAGTCTGGCCGGGACACCGCCCACCACGGCCCGCCGCGGGACATCCTTCGTGACGACGCTTCCCGCGGCCACCACGCAGCCATCTCCGATCCGGACCCCGTCCAGGATCCTGGCTCCACCACCAATCCAGACATCACTGCCAATGGTGATGCCCTGTTTGGTCAGCCCCTGTTTTGCAATCGGCTTGTCCAGCGCAGAGAACACATGGTTGGCCGGAATGATGATGCTGTGTGCGGCTATGCGCACGTAGTCGCCCATGGACAAACCACCATGGCCGTAGATGACACAGAACGGATTGACCGAAAGCGACCGGCCCGAACGGATCGAGCCATTCGGCCCGGTATCGAGCACCGCGTAGGGGTGCACGATGCTGCCGTCGCCCAGTGCAATCACTGCACCTTCCCCGGCGCACACAAGCAGTGCGCCGTCACCGATATGTACCCCTCTGCCAAGAGTGATGCCCCGGCAGGCTCCGACAAAACGCACGCGCTGGCCGATTCGGCAGCCGGCCCCCACCGCTCCGAGGCCGAATCGCCACCGGTACCAACGCACCCTCAGACCGTCGAGGACCAAGGACAACGTGGCTACAGGCATGTCATCAGTACTTGACGATGTAGGTTTTGGTCCGATTGGGCCCGTCATCGCCCGCGCGGAGATGAAAGAGCAGTTCTGGCTTGTCGCGCATGAACTGGTCAACCGCTGCGCGCGCCATCGGAAACTCGCGTGAGTCGTAGTCATCGAAAAAAATCACGCCACCACGCGCCATGCGCGGGTAAAAGTAGTCCAGGCACTCGATGTGGGGTTCGAACAAGTCGCAATCGATATTCACGAAGTGGTACTGAACATCGGACAGCTGCGGCAGTGTGTCCGCGAAAAGCCCCTTGTGAAAGACCACCGAGTCCGATACACCGGCTTCAGCAACACGCGCCTTGACGGCCTCGAACGAGGTGTCCGCAAAGAGCTTTTGAGCCCGGTACTTCGCATTTTCGGGGGCCAGCCTCAGGTCGGCTTCCGAGAGATCCGGAAGGCCACTGAACGTATCCAGCGCATGAAACCGCCCCTTCAAGCCGCTCGCGCGCAGCATCTGCGCGCATGCCACCAGACTGTTGCCCATGTAGACGCCACATTCAGCTGCGTGAAACGCACAATCATCTCCCGCCAACCACGCACGTGCCTTTCGGTAAACCGACAGATCCATGCGGGCCAATGCGGCATGGTGCAGAGCCAATGAAAAGGCATGAATCAGTGGCAAGCGCTCAGCGAGGAGGCCCTCATAGGGAAGGTTCGCACTGAAGGGAAGCCTTGAATTGAATCTGGGCATGGTCGCCGGCTTGACGGTGGTAATTGCGCTATCCATGGGTTACTTCCCCAAACTCGAGGGTCATCCCCAGATTGGCAATGCCGGCCATCACGTCAGTACCGGCGACATCGAACGAAAGAACATTCTGGTAGAGGCTCAACGGCTTGGCGACATCCCCCCGGAGTTCATGCACTACCGCACTGAGGAAATAGCGGCCCGGCAACAGGCGGTTGAAGAACTTCATGCGAATCTCCTGCGTGGAACCAGCGACGATCCGCCCCACATGACCAGCGCCGCCAACGCCGTTGAAAGAACACACCACGATCCCCTGCTGGCTCGAGATTCCGAAGTTGATCGCCACGTTGTCGACATCTTGGTGCGCCTCAAGGTTGGCGGTCACGGTGAACGGCACTTCCTGCGCGCCAGCCTGGTCCAGCAGCCGAAACCCGGACAATGAGACCTCATTGCGTAAAGAAGCACCACGCGCACTTACGCTGCGCACGGCCAAATCCGAATCGCCCAATTGCTCCGTTCGAACCCGCTTGTAACACTCCACAGCGTCAAAAGTCGCCCCGTCAAAAACCTTGCGACCTCCCTCGAGCACGATCCCGCGGGTGCAAAAGTTCGCGACCAGGTTCTGGTTGTGACTGACCAGCAAGAATGTCTGGCCGTCTTCCTTCATCTGGCGGATGCGGTCGTAACACTTCATCCGGAAGTTCGCATCACCCACCGCCAAGGTTTCATCGATGATGATGAGGTTGGCATCCACATGCACCGCGCAGGCAAACGCCAGCCTGGACTGCATGCCCGACGAATATGACTGCAAGGGCATTTCAAAGTAGCGGCCCAGGTCGGCAAATGCCTCGATCGCACCGATGCGCAAATCGGTCCGGGCGCGATCGATACCTTGGATGCTGCAGAAAAGATAGGCGTTCTCGCGACCCGAAAAGTTCGGGTTGAAGCCGGCGGTCAGGCCCAGCAGGGTGGCGATTCGGCCATGCCGCTCCACCGTGCCGCTGGTGGGCTGGATGACATTGCCCAGAATTCCCAGCAAGGTGCTCTTTCCGGCGCCATTGCGCCCCATGATCCCCACGGTTTCGCCGCTTCTGATCTCGATATCGATATCGGAGAGCACCGGAAACTGGT
Source organism: Burkholderiales bacterium (assembly GCA_947474755.1). Lineage (GTDB taxonomy): Bacteria > Pseudomonadota > Gammaproteobacteria > Burkholderiales > Burkholderiaceae_C > PBB1. The sequence goes on from CANJJE010000003.1 coordinate 216,931, forward strand.
CGGCGCTGTCTGATGCCGTGCCAAACAGGGCGTGCCACAGCGTCGACAGGGGCTTTTTGCTGCCGGCGTAGACCTTGCTCAAACCAGTGGCGCGCAACAACAGGTCAGACGACATCTGAAATGACCCCCTTGACCCGGTTGAAGACCCATGCAGCCAGACACAAGAGCAGCACCGAAAAAAGCGCAAATCCGGACATCACCGCAGGTGGAGCCATCTGCCCGAACACCAGTGGGCCACGCAGGAGTTCCACCATGACCGTGAGCGGGTTGAGCCACATCCACTCGCGATAGGCCGTTGGCACCATGGTGAGCGGATAGGTGATGGGTGTCGCGTAAAAAAGCACGCGCAACAAAAGTCGCATCGCCTCGGAAATATCGCCAATGAAGGGGCCCAAGGCCGCCAACAACAACGACAAGCCGCACAGGAACACAGCGCAAAGACCGACGCCCAGGAAGAACCAGGCTATTCCCGAGACGCTGACGCGCTGCTGAAAAAATGCCAGTCCGAGCAGAAGCACCATCAGCACGAGCGCATGCACGGATGCGCGAAACAGGTTCGAAACCCACAGCACCCAGATCGGGAACGGCGATTTGACGACGAAAGTCCGTTTACTGACGAACAGAACGGTAGACGAGTTGACGAGATCCGACAGGAAAAGATAGGTGGCCAGGCCCACAAAAAAGGGCAGCACAAAACCGACGCTCGCACCGCCGTGGGCCATCGGGAGTTGCCAGGTGACGCCAAATATGCGCCCAAAGACCAGCGAATAGATGCCCAGCAGGCACAGCGGCGTGAGCACAAGCCACGACGAACCAATGAGGGAGCGGCGGTATTTGGCAGTGAGATCGCGCCGCGCCAGATCCCACGCCAGGGAAAAGTTCTGCATCACGAAATCAGCAGGGGCCGAGGCGCCGATGCTCCATGGTGCGACACCCAAAACAGCCCACGCCCATCAACCACGATGCGCATAAATCAATGTCCGAGCCCCGTTTCGTTCATCACGCAATTCCGCGACATCGACATTCGGAAATCCACTACCTTTCAAGAGGCCAGTCAGGGCATCAAGAGTCAACCATTTGGCATGGTCATACATTCCCGCGAAAGCCTGCGATCTGCCCTTCTCCCTGTAATGCCTGTATCGATAGCTGACGCCGCCAGACTGGAACACTCTATCCGCTTCTGATTCTTTCGCGTAATGCGTATCCAGAATGATTGCTTTTCGGGTTCGCGCAAGCACCTTCACCAAATGCGTCACCGGATCAACCAAATGATATAAAACACCGATGTGATGGGTTATATCGACCTCCGGTATCTTTGCAAAGTCAGCCTCCCGCTCCACGTCACACCGGAATATTTCAGCACTCACTCCGAATGCCCACAATCTAACGTTGGTCTTGACGACATTCTCTATTCTGGAATCAATTCCAATTACCCTAGCGCCGCATCCAGCGAGCGCGATAGTGTGAATACCCTCGAAACAACCAACCTCCAACACTTTCAAACCCTCCAGCGGAAATCGACGATCAAGATCAACGATGCGGCGATCCGGGATGATCTGAGGAAGGTTCCTTTTCGTAGGAGAAGCTGCTTTTCCGAATCGCCTCCCGCGCGAATCCAGCGTAAAGCATTGCCAGGGGAGCATCTCGTTTAGAAGCTCAAGATCGGCGTCGGACAAATCGTCAATGTGCGGCGTGGAAATCCACCCCTCCGGACTGGCGTTTGGAAATACTGGATTCATAACTTTTAAGCCCCGTGATAAATCGCGTCTAAATTATGTTTGGCTTTGTATTTCAACAATACAACCATCAGATTCACTTGCCGGCACGCTGCTGGCGCAGCATTTGATCATTAGCCAGCCGGATGACATGGAATATTTGATCTTTCACGGCAGCCGGAGAATAGTCTGCCAGTAATTTGTTCTGAGCTCGCCTAACGAGACTCTGGCGAAAATCCGAGTCCTCAATCAGAAGCGCAAACGATGACTCCCACTCATCTGCCGTCCGCGCTAGTAATCCGCAGCCACCAGAGCAACATTCATCGTAGACGGACCCCTCAGACGCAATAACTGCCGCCCCTACCGCAGAATACTCAACCCACTTGTTGTCAGACTTGGTCTTGTTGAATTTCGTATCTGCGAGCGGGCAAATCCCAATCTGCCAACCCAAATCCGTCATTTTCCGCATGAAGTCTTGATATTTCACCTCAACCGGTATAACCCTTACACGAGAGCCAAAGGAGTCCAGCTCTTTAGGTTTCGGTATCTTACCAAACAGCTCAAATTTTATATCAGGGTATTTTTCAAGCACCTTAATCAATGCCGGGAGGACCTGCTTTAAATCGTGCTCATGATCAAAACCCATGTACCCGATTTTCAGAACTGGCCCGGGCAAAGCACGTGCCAAAACTTTGTTTGTGCAGTGTAGCGGCCCAACAAAATAGCGATCCGAATCGATTCCGCTTGCTATGAGGCGATCCTTAAGTGGCGCTGTGGAGCAATATATGATGTTCGAGTGCCGCAGCAGATAACTCACCGCCTCAAGCCTGTCGGGGTGATTGTGAAAATCATACTTCGCTTGGCCGAGTTCGATAGGGACATTCAGCAAGTCATCGTCCAAATGATAGATTGTTGCCACCTCATTTAATGAGGCGTAGGACATTATTTGCTTCGCACACGGCCCGCTGTATCGACAGAAAATAATTATACTGGGCTCAAATTCCACAAGTAAACCGTCAATCCACGCTGCCGCAGCGGCGCTATTTATGTTCTTCCCAAATTGAGAGCTCAGCCGCTGATCAGTGAGGGTTTCATATTCTATTTCACCACTCTCACTCAACTCCGATAACGGATTTATGAAGCAGATTTGAAGAGTCGGTATTAGTCCGTTCGCGACATACAAAATTCTCTCCTTCGCATTCGACCGACGTCTAGTGTGCTTTTTTGTAGGCCAAGGCAACCTTACAAGTCGCGCCGCGAATGATTTGAAAGAGAAGGTCATTGATGGTTTTGTTATTATTCTTCGGCGAATCGCCAGTGCCTGCTAAGTTATCTCGCCCTCATCGGTCGTCGGAGACGGGATTTTCGTATCGAATGCATTTTGGTAACTGGTAGCAGCCGCTTGTCGGGCTCGTTTGGCGTCGTACACCGATCGATGTTTGACATAGCCAGACAGCGCATCGCGCGTCGCATTCTTTTGGTCCCAGAGCGCGCGTAGTCGCTGCGGAATGCGATGCCGGTATCGAACGTCGCGAAGCAGCGAGGGGCGAAAGTAACCCAGATCGATTTCCTCTTGGACCGCATCGACTGTCAGTTTTCGGTTCTTCAGCATCAGGCGCACTTCATCTAGCCAAAGCTGCCCGAATTTGTTGGACGTATAGACCCAAGGCTGAGTCCCCATGTCGGTGTAGTGAATGAGCGATGTGTCCGCGTCGCAGTACTCGAGGCTGTTCCATTCAAAAGGTACCCCGTAGTTGACCTCGGCGTCATGCAGGATGCAGAGAGTCGACATCAACTCATCGTAGTCATACTCGCCGTGGTCCAGCGAGGCAACAATGTCTTCGACAGCCCAGTCCAGGCGGCTGCAATCCAACAGCATCACAGCGCATTGTTTCTTGCGGCTGGGGGGCGCTCCCGCCTTTGCGATGGTCGTGTCCTCGAATTTGACCTCTTTCTGAACGATCACCTTGGCGCCGTCGAAGGGGATATTCCACAGGTTTCGAATGTCGCGCATCACCAGCATGTCGGCGTCCATGTAGATCGCCTTGCCGCGATAGCCGGCGAGTTTGGGAATGCAGAAACGGCTGAAAGAAAAACCTGTCCGTTGCGCATTCCTCGGGTCTCTTGGTTGCGGCACGGGCAGGTCGATCATCGGCACCAGCTCGACCTGTGCTGTGGTGTGCCGCCGGATGGAGTGATCAAGGACAGCTACCGCCAGCGACTGCGAGCGGTCGGCGCCGACATAGATGCGGATCAAGTCATCAGAGCTCATGGTACGGAACAGGGGGCTCGTTCGGGCGGCTACGTGGCTGAGCAATCATTGGCGCATGCAGCGATGGGAGCAATTGAGCGGGTGGTGACTGCATGCTGTCGAGCAAGCCTCAAGCGCCTATGATTTTCAACACGTCATTGACGATGCGAGTTGCTGCCCCGTCGGGCAGTAATGTTCTCGACAGAAACTGCCTGGCCCGCCCCTTTACCGCGTCGGCCGACGTTGGGTGCAAGCTAGATCGCACGAACTCGGCCCAATCCGGCGCTGTGCGAATCAAGGGCAAGGGTTCGTAGTTGGGCAACTCAAGGTCATGGGCGACGACGGCCACCGGCAGCCCCATGCGAGACGCGTCGAGCGCAACGGTGGACGGCGAGGTGATCGCCGCATGCAGATGCCCCATCAAGCTAGGCGCAGTGTGCGGCTCCCACATAGGCAACTTCGGATCAGCAATCACGATGTTGTCGGCTCTCGGTGTGGTGCCGCTGAAGTTGCTGGTCAACCACCTGCCCGCGTGGTGCGGTTTCACCAAGAAAGTCAGCTCCGGGAACTCGATGGCCAGTTGCTGAACACCTTCGAGAAAGAATGACCGATATGTGTCCGAGTAACGCGACCAGTGAAGGTTCTCGAACACGCCAATCACGGTACTGCCGACGGGCAATAGATCCATCAGGTCGGCTTTCGCTACTGACGCCGGCTTTGGGCAACCGATCGGCACGCACTTGCTACGCGTATCCATGCGAACGTTGGCATGCAGCGTTTCCAGACCTCCCCATAGGTAGATGCGCTGCGACGAGAAAGTGATTTTGTCCGCGGCATGCGATTCGTCTTCATAGGTCAGGCCGCTGTTCTCGAAGCCGTGCTGCAAGGTTGCCGTGAACAGATTCTGGGCATTAGCCGCGTCGGTCAGCCGTCGCGTGAAGCGATGCGGCCCCAGATTCGACTCGGTTGCTGTAAGAAGAACTCTCGCCGACGGTGGAAACTTGAAGCTTCCGTGCAGGTGGTAGTCGTCGGCCAGAACAATGAGCCGAATCGCATGAGCATTCAGCGTGCTCGCCAGCCGCGGGGACTTCTTGACCAACGCGCTCGCACAACACGCCACCACGCTGACATTGACCCGTAGTGCCTGCTGCATGATCGGCAGCACCAGGTCCAAATCCTGGATCACATTGAGACCGACCACCAACTCTGCGTCCACTATCGAAGCCCGTGGCGCCGACATGGTCTGGTCAATCACCCGCATCCAGGCGGCAGCGGTTGCTGCCTGACCAAATTCGGCTTCAACGATCTGGCGACCCCTGATTACGTCGGCTGCAGCGCGGTCCTTGTCGGTAAGGTAGAGCCGCAAGCCGTACAGGAACTTGTCCATCACGACGCACTCGCGCAGCGCCTCAAGGGCTGGCGTGGCGGTGGCCACCACAGGCACCCCAGCCATGAGGGCGGTGGCCGTGCGGTTTGCGGATTTGCAGACGCTGAAAGCGTCTCGCGAATTTGGAACCACCACCACCGACGCGACCGCCAGCTCAGACGCGAGGCTCTGTTCAGACCACTCAACGAAGCGTGACGGAATCGCCAGGGGCTTGATGTGCTGCTGGTAGATCCCAATGCGATTCGACACAACGACCAACTCAACCCTGAACTCGCGCGCAATGGCTTCCAACGGCTCACGTATATCAAGCAAATCCGCGATGCCGAAGCGCGCGTACGGGGCGCCGTGATTTCCGAACCAAAGAATGCGTTTCAAGCCTGGATCTAGCCGCCTGGGTGGGGCGAGCGTAGGTGACGGCAGAGCAGTTGCTTCAAACAATCTCGCCCGCATTCGCACTCTGAATTTGTCGTAGCACCGATAGGCGCGCTTGGCCCATGGACGCCAGTGCAACTCGCGGCTGGCAAGTCGCTTCGCCAGTGGGACCTTCGCCGCCATCCGGAAACTGTTGAAGCGTCGACTTATCAAGGCGCCTTGCCTGCGAAAAAGGACAACTAGACCGGCTTTCTTCCAGTTCAGGCGCTCATCGGCTAGCGCTCGCGACAGCCTTTGGCGCATCTGCGCCAATAAATGAGGCGTCTCCAGGCCGTCCGGAACGACGTGAACCGGCGTGTGATCGTCCAGATGGGCCTTGACGACTTGCGCCAGCGGTTCAGTGGTGACCACGACGCCTTGGGCGATTCTTGCCATGGCAAGGAAAATCTGCGCTGGAGGAGTTTTCAGCTCTTGCGACGCCACTCCGTACTTCGGAACGAAGATGTTGTCGCATAGATCCAGAAGAACCGGCACACCACGGGCGCGGGCCAGTTGCAGCAGTGCAAGGTCGTCGGCGGTAAAGCTCTTCACGATGACCAGCAGGTCCAGCGTGTCGATCTTGGCTTGGCAGAGACTGGAAAAGACCCGGTACGTTTTTCCGTGCGATTCAAGAGCTAGCAGTGGCAGCAACGCACGGTAGCGGACGCTGGCCATGTTGAAATCTAGTGAGGCAACCTTCCAGCCTATGTCAAGTGATGTTGGCGCTGAAATCATCTGGAGCAACTTCGATGCCCTTGTCGGCGTTAGTGGCCAATAGCATCCTTGACGAGGCGAGATTTCACCTCATCTTACGGTAGAGCCGATATGCGGTTGGCTCTGCAAAGGTCCTGGGGAGCCGGTTACGCCTTGAACACGCTGTAAAGATACCGGCGCTGATCGGCAGCGCCGCCCGCCTCGTCTAATCCCGCGACGGAATCGACATCACCGCCGGTGCCCGAGTCACGCGGGTCTTGCCGCCGGTGGTGACCAGGATGACCGGGTCGCCGGCAGCCAGAGTCTCTTTGCCCTTGGCCTGAACGATGGCACGGCGCTCGCCGTTGCGCATTTGAACCAGGACCTCGATCGCATCTTCGCTGGTGCCCATGCGCTCGATGGCATTGCCCGCCAAGGCGCCAGCCACGGCGCCGAGTACCCCGACCACCGCACCGGTGGTGTTACCACCCACCTTCGAACCCGCCACGCCACCGACCACGGCACCGGTCACGCCGCCAATGCCGCTCTGGCTGCCATCGACGGTGACAGAACGCACCGACAGCACGGTGGCATCCTGAACCTGGGACAGGCGCTGTGCATCGCCGCGCTGGATGACGTCAGGGCTGGTGGTCGAGCAGCCGGTGAGCACGGCGAGGATGGTGAAAGCAGCGATGACTCTTTTCATGGCAATGGCCTTTGGGATCTGTGTTCGAAGTGACAAGCAACGTTCAGCGTCAAACGCGGGTTGACGCGCGCGCCGCCGCATTGGACACCGGCAAAAGCGCGATGTTCCTCGGCTCGAACGTAAAGAGATGTTGCAGACTGGCTCTGCGCGGAACGCCAGCGCGTGATCACGCGCGAAGTCGGCTGTGACGGGGCACGCTGGCGAGCAGGAACTCCATCTGATCGGCCAGAATCCTGCGGCCGCGCAGGATCATGTCTTCGTGCAGGCTGGGGACGTAGGGAAGGTAGAGCAGGCTCATCCGCGCCTCTTCGGGCAGGCGGTTGCCCTTGTTGCCGTTGCAGGTGCGGCAGGCCGTGATGCAGTTCATCCAGGTGTCGTGCCCGCCGCGTGAGGTGGGGATGATGTGCTCGCGGGTCAGGTCATCGGCGTGGAAATGTCCGCCACAGTAGGCGCACACATGGCGGTCGCGCACGAAGAGCTTGGGGTTCGACAGCGCCGGGCTTTGCCGCCATGCGCGACTGGGAATGGCGCCGCGCACGGCGATGATGGGATGCACCTCGATGCGCGATTGCAGGCCGGTGCGCCGCTGCACGCCGCCGCGCAGCACGTAGAAGGCGTCGCCCAGCGTCCATGCAACACCATCGCTGGCATACAGCACGGCCGCTTCCTTGGCCGAAAGCCAGGACTGGGGTCGTCCCGACACGTCGAGTTGCAGAACTTCCAAGATCAAGCCTCCCGGAACACAAGCCTAACCAATCCGCGTGACAAGCCGAATATTCGCACGCTGCGCTGCCTGGCGGGTTTCTCGCGGGAATGAATTGCACGCGGCGTGCCGCATCCGGCGGCCGGCACGGCCGTTCGGTGCGCCCGACAATACGGCTTCGGCAGTGCACACGGCTGCGTCGGACGCTGCCCCGAATCGATAGAACCCAGGAACCCGCATGCCTCACTACACCCCCCCTTTGCGCGACATGCAGTTCGTGCTGCATGAGTTGCTGAACGTCACTGAAGCCCTGAGAGCGATGCCGGCGCATGCCCATGTCGATGTCGACACCTTCAACGCCGTGCTCGAGGAAGGCGGCAAGTTCGCCAGCGAGGTCATCGCGCCGCTGAACCAGCGTGGCGACGCCGAGGGCTGCACGCTGAACCGCGACACGCACGAGGTCAGCACGCCCGGTGGCTTCAAGGCCGCTTACGAGAAGTTCGTCGAGGGCGGCTGGCCGTCGCTGGGCTGCGATGCGGCCTATGGCGGGCAGGGCCTGCCGGTGACGCTGAACCAGTGCCTGTACGAGATGCTCAACAGCGCCAGCCAGGCCTGGACGATGTATCCCGGCCTGACGCACGGTGCCTACGAATGCCTGCACGCCCACGGCACGCCCGAGCAGCGGCAGACCTACCTGCCAAAGCTCACCAGCGGCGAATGGACCGGCACGATGTGCCTGACCGAAGCGCACTGCGGCACCGACCTGGGATTGCTTCGAACCAGGGCAGAACCTCAAGCCGACGGCAGCTTCCTGATCACCGGCAACAAGATCTTCATCAGCGCCGGCGAACACGATCTGGCTGCGAACATCATCCATCTGGTGCTGGCACGGCTGCCCGACGCGCCTGAAGGCAGCAAGGGAATCTCCTTGTTCGTCGTACCGAAGTTCCTGGTGAACGCCGATGGCTCGCTGGGCGCACGCAACACCATCTCTTGCGGTGCGCTGGAGCACAAGATGGGCATCCACGGCAATGCCACCTGCCAGATGAACCTCGACGGTGCCTGCGGCTGGCTGGTCGGGCAGCCGCACAAGGGGCTGAGCGCGATGTTCGTGATGATGAACGCCGCGCGGCTCGGTGTCGGCGTGCAGTCGCTGGGGCTCACCGAGGTGGCCTATCAGAATGCGGCGGCTTACGCGAAAGACCGGCTGCAGAGCCGCGCGCTCAGTGGCGCCAAAGCGCCAGACAAGCCAGCCGACCCGATCATCGTGCACCCCGATGTGCGCAAGATGCTGCTGACTGCTCGCGCCTATGCCGAGGGCGGGCGCGCGCTGGCGATCTTCACCGCGCTGCTGATCGACCAGGAGACGTCGTCGACCGACGAGGAACTCAAGCAGCATGCCGCCGACCTGGTCGCGCTGCTGACACCGATCGTCAAGGCCTTCCTGACGGACAACGCCTGGATCTCGACCTCGCAGTGCCTGCAGGTGTTCGGCGGACACGGCTATGTGCGTGAATGGGGCATGGAGCAGTTCGTGCGCGATGCGCGCATCAACATGATCTACGAGGGCACCAACACCATCCAGTCGCTCGACCTGCTCGGGCGCAAGGTGCTGCTGGACAAGGGCAAGAAGCTGACGAAGCTGATCGAGCTTGTGCAGCAGCTGATCCACGACGAATGCGTCCACGCGGAGATGCTGGAATTCATCAACCCGCTGGCCGACCTGGGGGAGAAGTTGACGAAGCTGAGCACCGAACTGGGCCTGAAGGCCTTTGGCAATCCCGACGAAGTCGGGGCGGCGGCGGTCGACTACCTGCGCCTGGTCGGGCACCTGGTGTTTGCCTACTTCTGGGCGCGGATGGCACGGGTGGCGCTCGATCACCCGGAGAGCGAGGATCCGTTCTACCGTGCCAAGCTGGCTACCGCCCGCTTCTACTTCGCCTTTCTGCTGCCCGAGACGACGGCGCTGATGCGCAGCGCTCGCGCTGGCGTGAAGCCACTGATGGCGATGGATGCATCGCTGTTCTGACCGCCGTTCTGGAGAATGGCCGCCGCCCGCCCGGCGCGGCATTTGCTGGGCACCTGAATCGAACCTCAATTTCCCGGAGTCAGCATGAAACGATTTACCGTCCGCAAGGTCGCCGTGCTGGGCGCCGGCGTCATGGGTGCCCAGATCGCCGCCCACCTCGCCAATGTTCGGGTGCCGGTGGTGCTGTTCGACCTGCCCGCGCGTGAAGGCGCCAGGAACGGCGTGGTCACCAGGGCGGTCGAGGGCCTGAAGAAGCTGAAGCCCGCGCCGCTGGGTATCAACGAAGATGCGGTGCTGATCGGCCAGGCCAACTACGAGGAACACCTCGAACAGCTCCGCGACTGCGACCTGATCATCGAGGCGATCGCCGAGCGCATGGACTGGAAGCTCGACCTGTACACCAGGATCGCGCCCTTTGTTGCGCCCCACGCCATCGTCGCGAGCAACACGTCGGGGCTGAGCATCACCCAGCTCGGCGCGGTGCTGCCCGAAGCCATCCGGCCACGCTTTTGCGGCATCCACTTCTTCAACCCACCGCGCTACATGGCGCTGGTCGAGCTGATCCCGACACCCGCCACGCAGCCCGACATCCTCGACCAGCTCGAGGCCTTCGTGACCACCGCGCTCGGAAAGAGCGTGGTGCGGGCCAAGGACACGCCGAACTTCATCGCCAACCGGGTCGGCGTGGCCGGCATGCTGGCGGTGATGAAAGAGGCGGAGCTGTTCGGCCTCGGCTACGACGTGGTCGATGACCTGACCGGCAAGAAGCTCGGCCGCGCCAGTTCAGGCACCTTCCGCACGGCCGATGTGGTCGGCCTGGACACGCTGGCGCACGTGATCAAGACCTCGCAGGACAACCTCGGGCCCGAGCAGTCGAACGACCCCTTCTTCGGCAGCTACGCGACACCGCCGGTGCTCACCGCGCTGATGGCCCGAGGCGCGCTCGGACAGAAGACCGGCGCCGGCTTCTACAAGAAGGTGGGCAAGGACATCCTGCGGTTCGACCCGGCCACGGGCGACTACGTGAGCGGCGGCGGCGTGGCCGACGAAGAGGTCGCGGGCATCCTGAAGAAGCCCCCCGCAGAGCGGTTGCGGCTGTTGCGCGAATCGAGCCATCCGCAGGCGCAGTTCCTGTGGGCGGTGCTGCGCGACAACTTCCACTACAGCGCCGTGCACCTGGCCGACGTGGCCGACTGCGCACGCGACATCGACTTCGCGATGCGCTGGGGTTTCGGCTTCACACAGGGTCCGTTCGAGTTGTGGCAGGCGGCCGGCTGGACGCAGGTGACGCAATGGATCCAGGAGGACATCGCTGCCGGCAAGGCACTGTGTGCGGCCCCGTTGCCGAGCTGGGTGCTCGAAGGGCCGGTGCACGAGCACGGGGGTGTGCATCAGCCGATGGGATCGTGGAGCGCGGCACACCTGCGCTGGGTCGCACCGAGCGCCCTGCCGGTGTACGAGCGCCAGCACTTCCGCGAGGCCGTGTTCGGCTCCGGCGCGCCAGCGGCGCTGGCTTCGGGTACCGAGCTGTTCAAGATCGATGGATTGCGGGTGTGGACGCTCGACGGCGAGGTGCTGATCGCGAGCATCACCTCCAAGCTGCACCTGATCAGCCCGACCATCACCGAAGGACTGGTGAAGGCCGTCGGCCTGGCAGAGGAGAGCTACAAGGGCCTGGTGATCTGGTCGCCAGACGATGTGTTCTCGGCCGGTGCCAATCTGGAAGCCCTGATGCCGGTGTTCATGACGACCGGAGCGAAAGGCATCTCCGTCGAAGAGAAGAAGCTGCAGGACGCCATGCTGCGCGTGCGCTACGCGACGGTGCCGGTGGTGGCGGCGATCCGCGGTCTGGCGCTGGGCGGCGGCTGTGAACTGGCAGTGCATTGCGCCAGACGCGTCGCGGCGATGGAGAGCTATGTCGGGCTGGTCGAGGTTGGCGTGGGATTGATTCCCGGCGCGGGCGGGCTGACCTACATCGCACGGCGTGCGGCCGAGATGGCAGCGGCCGGCAACGCCCAGGCCGATCTGCTGACCTTCCTGAAAGACGGGTTCACGACGGCAGCGATGGCCAAGGTCGGCACCAGCGCGATCGACAGCCGTCAGCTCGGCTACCTGCTGTGGAGCGACGTGATCGTGCCGCACAAGGACGAGCTGCTGTTCGTGGCGCTCACGCAGGCCAAGGCGCTGTTCGACAGCGGCTATCGGCCGCCGGCGAAACGGCTGTTTCCGGTGGCCGGGCGCGATGGTGCCGCGACCATCAAGACGCAGCTGGTCAACATGCGCGACGGCGGCTTCATCAGCGCGCACGATTTCCACATCGCGTCGCTGATCGCCGAGGTCTTGTGCGGCGGGGATGTCGACGCCGGATCGCTGGTCAGCGAGGACTACCTGATGACGCTGGAGCGCCGGCGTTTCTGCGACCTGCTCAAGCATCCGAAGACGCAGGAGCGGATCATGGGCATGCTCGGCACCGGCAAGCCGGTCAGGAACTGAAGCACCTGGCACCCGCCCTCGCCGGGGCGGGATGCCCATCGGCCTCGCGCTACAGGATGTAGCGCGACAGGTCTTCGTTGCGGGCCAGTTCGCCCAGCTTGGCATCGACTTCGGCCGCACCGAGTGTGATGGTCTGGCCACTGCGGTTGGGCGCATCGAAGCTGACTTCGTCGAGCAGCCGCTCCATCACGGTGGCCAGGCGACGGGCACCGATGTTCTCGGTGCGCTCGTTGACGTCATAGGCGATCTGCGCGAGCCGACGGATGCCCTCGGGGGCGATCTGCAGGCTGACGCCTTCCGTTGCCAGCAGCGCCTGGTACTGCTTGACCAGGCTGGCATGCGTCTGCGTGAGGATGGCTTCGAAGTCGTCGACGCTCAGCGAGCCCAGTTCCACGCGGATCGGGAAGCGACCTTGCAGCTCGGGGATCAGGTCGCTGGGCTTGGACAGGTGGAACGCCCCCGAGGCGATGAAGAGGATGTGATCGGTCTTGACGATGCCGTGTTTGGTGCTGACCGACGTGCCTTCGACCAGCGGCAGCAAGTCGCGCTGCACGCCTTGCCGGGACACATCGGCACCACTGGTCTCATGGCGTGAAGCGACCTTGTCGATTTCGTCGAGAAAGACGATGCCGTTCTGCTCGGTCTGCAGCACGGCGGCCGCCCTGATCTCTTCCTCATTGACCAGCTTGGCCGCTTCTTCGTCAACCAGCAGATGCCGCGCTTCGCCGATCTTGAGCTTGCGAAGCTTGCGCCTGGACCCACCCGCACTGGCGAACAGGCCCTGCAGCTGGTCGGCCATGTCTCCCATGCCGGCTGGGCCCATGATCCGGAGTTGCGGCTTGGGCTCAGCGAGGTCGATCTCGATGTCCTTGTCGTCGAGCGTGCCTTCGCGCAAGCGCTTGCGCATCACCTGGCGAGCGGTGTTGTCGGCGGGCGCAGCTGCTGCCGAGGGATCGCCGCGCGGAGGCGGGGGCACCAGGATGTCGAGGATGCGATCTTCGGCGGCGTCCTCTGCGCGCGTGCGCTGGCGCAGCATTGCTGATTCGCGCTGCTGCTTGACAGCCGTTTCGACCAGGTCGCGAATGATCGAATCGACGTCCTTGCCGACGTAGCCGACCTCGGTGAACTTGGTCGCCTCGACCTTGATGAATGGCGCGTCAGCCAGCCGCGCCAGGCGCCGTGCGATCTCGGTCTTGCCGACGCCGGTCGGGCCGATCATCAGGATGTTCTTCGGCGTGATCTCGCTGCGCAAGGGCTCGTCGACCTGCTGGCGCCGCCAGCGGTTGCGCAACGCGATGGCCACCGCGCGCTTGGCGTCATGCTGGCCGACGATGTGGCGATCGAGTTCGGAGACGATCTCCTGCGGGGTCATGTTGCTGCTCATCAGCGTGCTCATCCCAGGGTCTCGATGGTGTGGGTGTGGTTGGTGTAGATGCAGATGTCGCCGGCAATCTCCAGCGACTTCTTGACCACGTCGTGCGGTGACAGCTCGGTGTGGGCGATCAGCGCGCGAGCGGCAGCCTGTGCGTAAGGGCCACCCGAGCCGATCGCGACGATGCCGTGCTCGGGCTCGAGCACGTCGCCGTTGCCGCTGATGATCAGCGAGGCGGTCGCATCGGCCACCGCCAGCATGGCTTCGAGGCGGCGCAGCACGCGATCGGTGCGCCAGTCGCGGGTCAGCTCGATGGCTGCGCGCACGAGGTGGCCCTGGTGCTTTTCGAGCTTGGACTCGAAGCGCTCGAAGAGTGTGAAAGCGTCGGCTGTGGCGCCGGCGAAACCGGCCAGCACCTGCTCGCGGTACAGCTTGCGAACCTTGCGGGCGGATGACTTGACGACGATGTGGCCAAGAGTCACCTGCCCGTCACCGCCGATCGCAACCTGCGCACCGCGGCGCACGCTGACGATGGTGGTGCCGTGAAAGCTGGTAGAGCCGTTGATGGTGTCCATGATTCGGTGGTGGGAGCGGGGCCGCAGATTTCAATCTCGAATAGGGTGCGCAGAGGCGGGAGCGAAGCCCGGCGACAAGCTCAGATCGTGCAGACCTTGATCGTCGCGTGCTCGTTGATGCCCATCGCGCCAAAGAACAGCGCCAGCAGGCGGTGGGCATCGACAAAGCGCACCGTGCGGTTCTCTTCGCGCCGCGCCAGCACCCAGTTGAGCAGATCACCAGCCGCGATGAAGTCGACGCGGATGAGCTTCGAACATGAGACGTTGATCATCGGCGCGGCGCCGAGCTGCTCGGTCATCGATTGCAGCAGCGGGCCGATGTCGCCGATCAGCTGGCCGGACAGCTCGACGCTCGACACCTGCACCAGCACTGCGTCATCAAGCAAGTGGGATTCGACGAAGCCAGTCGTGACCTCGCTGACCATCGACATCGACGGCAAGAGCGTGCTGCTCGCTGCGCTGCTCAGCCGCACCCGGCACTGCACGCTCTCCCACGAAGGCGGCGAGACTTCATACGTCATGCAGTATTCGATGGCCGTCTCATCGAACTGGTCGGGCCGGTTGGTCATGCGCAGCACATCCAGGCGGAGCTGCCAGTAGACGGGGTCGGCATCACGAACGCCATGGGGCGTCGCCTCGTGCAGGCATTTCAGCAGCGCGTCACCATGTAGCCAGCGCATGTCGATCTTCTGCGGCATCCAGCTGCGAAACAGATCGCTGATCCGGGCGCAGGCTTCGGCATCGATGCCAGTCAGTGCAGACCAGTCGAATACCCACGGCAGCGGCATCTGCAGCGTCTGGGAACGCAGTCGGGACACCGCATCGGCATCGATCCATTGCGGGCTCGACCAGCCGACCTGTCCATCGATGCGGCTGCGCGGCTGGCGCTCTTCGCCAACGGCATCAGCCACGCGCTGCGGCATCGAAAACCATTGCGGCGCCGACCAGCCGAACTGCTGGGCATAGTCGATCGCCAGGCTCTCGAACTTGGGCAACTGTCCGGTCGCGCGGTGCATGTCGAACAGCGCCAGCCAGGTTTCGGCATGCTGCGCACGCGCGCCATGGGGCTGGATCAACTGGGTGAGCGACTGTTCGCACAGGTCGAAATCGGCATTCGCAAACGCGATCACCGCCTCGTCGAGCTCAGGGTCGTGTACCAGTTCGTTGCCGGCATCGAGCGGCGTGAATGCCTTGTCGAAGGACAAGGCCGGGGAGTCGTTGTCGAAGGCTGGCCCCGCGCCATAGGGAGGGTTTGAATCGGTGACGTCAGCGCGCGCCAGTTTCGGATCCGATGTGCCACCCAACGGCGCCGCCTGTTTGGGCGCCGAAGAAGGCTCCAGCGGTCTGCGCAAAGCCCCCGACGGGCTGCTGCCGACCATCTGCTGCTCGATGGCGTCGATCTTGGCTTTCATGCCGGGACCGGAACGCGATTCGCTGTCGCGCAGACGCGGCACCGAATCGCCACCCATCACCGAGGAGCCGCCAAGTGCGGCGAGCTGTTCAGGTGTCAGCCCGTCACGGCGAACCTTGCGCAGCATGTCGAACTCTCGCTTGCGCACGAATTCATTGCGCCGCTTGCGCTCGATCATCGCTTTCAGCTCGGACTTGGCGAGCTCGCTTTCGACCGATCCCGTGGCGGGCTGCCCCAATTCGTTCCACTCGGTGGCCGGATTGGCAACGAACTTCACGACCTTGCGGAAGAAGCTCGTCGAGTCTTTGGAATCCGCCATGGGGAGTCAGTGCCTGTCAGCGCGACCCGAGCCGGCTCAGGCCGGCGCGCACAGCGGGAGTCACGCGGTGACTCTTCCAGAGACCTGGGGGCAGGCGCGAAGCGACATGGGGGCTCATGTCAATCGCCGAACATCTTCTGCTTCAGCTCACGGCGCTGCTGGGCTTCGAGGGACAAGGTGGCCGTCGGTCGTGCAATGAGACGGCCGAGGCCGATCGGCTCACCGGTTTCGTCGCAAAAACCGTACTCGCCACTTTCGACGCGATTGAGCGACTGCGCAATCTTCTTGAGCAGTTTGCGCTCGCGGTCACGGGTGCGCAGTTCGAGCGCATGCTCTTCCTCGATCGTGGCGCGGTCGGCCGGATCGGGCACGATGGAGGTGTCTTCGCGCAGGTGCTCGGTCGTTTCACCTGCATTGCTGAGCAGGTCGTCCTTCAGCTTCTTCAGCGTCGCGCGGAAGAAGTCGAGCTGCTTTTCGTTCATGTACTCGCTATCCGGCATGGCGAGCACTTCGGCCTCGGTCAGATCCTTGCCCGCTTTGGTCTTCCATGCGTTCGCCAGCTTCGGGTCGGACTTCGGCGCAATGCGCGGAGTGTCCGCGCCGAGGTTGTTCATCTGGCGGGTCGGTGGGCGGGGCGGGGCAAAACGATCAGCGAAGCGCGAGGTGGGTGGCGGCAGCGGCGCGGTCGGCATCGGTGCACCATAACGGGACTTGGTGGCTGATTTGGCGCGTGGCGCCTTGGCAGGTGCGGGCGCCACCAGAGCGGCGGCTGGTACGGGCGCCTGGGTCACGATGGGCTCTTTCAGAGCAGCCTGAGGGAGGGTTTTCGGCATGGGCTTGGGAACAGGGTTTCCAGTGGTCGCAGCGGGCTTTGCCGCCTTGGCCGGAACAACTTTGGGAGCGGGCGAGACTGGAACAGACTCAGGTGCAGACCTGGTCCGGCTCGCGGCGGTCACGGGCGCCGGTTTGGGCGCGGGTGTGGATGTCTTCTTGGAGGGTGCGGGAGCCTTCTTGGCGGGCGGAGATGTCTTCTTGGCAGGCGGGGCTTTCACCGGCGCCGACGCTGTGGCCTTCTTCTTGGGCACGGGGGCGGTTCGCGCGGTGGGCGCAGACTTGGCCGGGGATCGGGTCACAGGGTTCTCCTCGCAGCGGGTTCAGACCGCCAGGGCGCGCAACGAGCGCCGCTTTGGCACCACGCCGTTGCGATCGTTGCGAATCGCAAAGCGCGGCGGATTGTAGCCACGCTGCAAGGCGCCGACCGGCATCACACGAGGCATTGCTCCAGCCCCTGCAGAAATATGTCTCTCGGCAGGTCGATGCCGATGAACACCATCTTGCTGTTCTTCTTCTCGCCGGGCGCCCAGACGGGACC
Source organism: Burkholderiales bacterium (assembly GCA_947474755.1). Taxonomy (GTDB): domain Bacteria; phylum Pseudomonadota; class Gammaproteobacteria; order Burkholderiales; family Burkholderiaceae_C; genus PBB1. The sequence continues at coordinate 234,368 of CANJJE010000003.1, forward strand.
GAGGTCGCTGCCCATCAGCTGGTGAACACCCTGGAAGATGACCTTCTTCTGCGAGCCCTTCATGAACAGCACACCCTTGTAGCGCAGCAGTTTCGGGCCGTAAACCTGCACGATGGACGCCAGGAAGTCTTCCAGCTTGGCCGGGTTGAAGGCCTTGTCGGAGCGGAACACGAAAGACTTCACATCGTCGTCATGCACATGGTGGCTGGGGTGATCGCAGTGCTCGCCATGCTCATGATCGTGGGCAGGGTGCGCATGGTCGTGACCATGGGCGTCAGCGTTCAGGAAATCCGGATCGATGTCGAGCTTGGCGTTCAGGTTGAAGCCGCGCAGATCGAACACGCTGGCGATCGGCACCTCGCCGAAATGCACCCGGCTCTGTGGCGCACGCGGGTTCATGTGCTTGATGCGGTGCGCCAGCGCATCGACAGCGGCCTCATCCACCAGGTCGGACTTGCTGATGAAGATCTTGTCGGCGAAGCCGATCTGGCGCCGCGCTTCCTGCCGGTCGTCGAGTTGCTGCTCGCCGTGCTTCGCATCGACCAGCGTCAGGATGGAGTCCAGCAGATAGCACTCGGCGATCTCGTCATCCATGAAGAATGTCTGCGCCACGGGTCCGGGGTCCGCGAGGCCGGTGGTCTCGATCACCACCCGGTCGAACTGCAGTTCGCCCTTGCGCTTCTTCTCGGCCAGATCGGCGAGCGTGGTGCGCAGGTCTTCGCGGATCGAGCAGCACACACAGCCGTTGTTCAGCTGGATGATCTGTTCCTTCGCGTCCTGCACCAGGATCTCGTTATCGATGTTCTCGTCACCGAACTCGTTTTCGATCACTGCGATCTTCTGCCCGTGTGCTTCGCTCAGCACACGCTTGAGCAAGGTCGTCTTGCCCGAGCCGAGGAAGCCGGTCAGGATCGTGGCGGGGATGAGGGCGCGGGCGGGGGTGGTGGAGGTTGTGGCCATGGGGCGGATGTCCTGCGAAAAGGAAACTTTGGAAGCGCGATCTCGGCATCTGGGGCCAATGCACAACCTTTCAAGCTAACACATTTGTCAATGGCGGTTCGGGTAAGCTGTGCGAGTGATCCACTTTTCGCCCCGGCGCGATGTCTGACCCTCACCCGGCGCAATCCGCCTCGACAGCCCGCATCAAGAACTCTGCGAGCCGCCCTGCCACTGTCGACAATCGCAACCTGTTCCAGCGGCTGATCGAGTTCATTTCTCCGGGGGTCGACTCGCGCGACGAGCTGATCGAGGCGCTGGCCGATGCCGAACAGCGGGAGCTGATCGCTCCCGAGTCGCGGATGATGCTGGAAGGCGTGATCCGGATGGCGGACATGACCGCAGGCGACGTGATGGTTGCAGCGCCCCACATGGACCACCTCGACATCGATGCGCCCTACGAGGAACTGCTGCACCTGGTCATCGGCACCGCGCACTCGCGCTTTCCGGTCTACGAGGGGAAGCGCGACAACATCATCGGCATCCTGATGGCCAAGGATCTGCTGAAGCTGCAGCGCTCGCCGGACCTGAACCTGCGAACCTTGCTGCGCCCGGCAGTGTTCGTGCCCGAATCGAAGGGCCTCAACGAGCTGCTGCGCGATTTCCGCTCGAACCGCAACCACCTGGCCATCGTCATCGACGAGTTCGGCAACACCGCCGGGCTGATCACCATCGAGGACGTGCTCGAAGAGATCGTCGGGGAGATCGAGGACGAGTTCGACGAGAAGGACGGCGAGTCCGGCGTCTATACCCTGGCCGACGGCAGCCATCGGGTGGCGGGCGACGCCGAGATCGGCGCCGTCAACCAATCCCTCGGCTCCCAGCTGCCGCGAGACAGCTTCGACACCATCGGGGGGCTGATCGCGCACGAGCTGGGCCGCGTGCCGCGGCGCGGTGAGGCGGTGGCGATGGGCGGGCTGCTGTTCAGCGTGATGCTGACGCGCGGTGGCGCGGTGCGCTGGTTCAAGGTCACCCGGGCACCCGAGCCTGCCACCGAGACCGACGGCGCTTGATGCGCCGGTCGGTTTCAGGCCCTGCGCCGAGCCGTTGGCTCGCCAGCGCCCCGGCGGTGCTGCTGGCAGGCATCGCGCAGACGCTGTCCTTCTCTCCGTTCGAATGGTGGTGGTTGCAGCTGCTGTCTCTGGCCGCGCTGGCCCACGCCACTGCGGGTGCCGCACCACGCCGTGCCGCGATGATGGGCTGGCTGTACGCCGTCGGCTGGCTGGTGTCGGGCTTCTGGTGGCTCTACATCAGCATGCACGACTATGGCGGCATGCACCCTGCGCTGGCCGCGCTGGCCGTACTGGTGCTGGCAGCGCTGCTGGGTCTCTACTACGCGGCAGCGATGGCCCTGTGGGCGCGGCTGCGCACCGGCCGACCGGGCTGGGACGTCGCGCTGTGGTCCGCATGCTGGCTGCTGGCCGAGCTGGCACGCGGGCTGGTGTTCACCGGATTCCCATGGATTGCCTCGGGCTATGCGCATGCGGTGGGCCCTCTGGCAGCCTGGGCGCCATGGATGGGCGTCTACGGCCTGTGCGCTCTGGCAGCCGCCTTGGCCGCAGCAACCGCCCTGTGGCTGCAAGACCATTCGCTGCGGGTTCGATCAAGCGTCAGCGCGTTGGTGATCGCGCTCGCCCTGGCGCCGCACCTGCTGCCCGATCAGTTCACCCGCTCCACGGGCACGGTGGCCGTCAGCCTGCTGCAGCCGAACGTGCCACAGGAGATCAAGTTCGACCCCGACCGGCTGAACCTTCAGTTGCACGGCCTGGTGCGACAGCTGACCGAGGCCCGCGGCGCACTGGTGGTGACGCCCGAATCCGTGCTGCCGCTGTCGGCCGATCAGATCAGCGACGGCTACTGGGCGGCGCTGCGAGATGCGCTGCAGCCGGTGTCCCCGCCGCTGGATCCCGCAGCGGCGGGGGCCGAGCGCGCCGCGCTGGTCGGCATCTTCGTCGGCGACGAGGCTTCCGGCTACGTCAATTCGGTCGTTGCGTTGCCCGGTGAAGTCACCGACGGTGCCATGGCATCCGCTGCGGCCGGCTATCGCTACGGCAAGCGGCATCTGCTGCCCTTCGGCGAGATCATCCCGCCTGGCTTCCACTGGTTCGTCCGGCTGATGAACATCCCGCTGGCCGACCAGGCGCGCGGCAACAGCACCGAGGCCTTTGCGTTCGGCGGACAACGGCTGCGACCACTGGTCTGCTACGAAGACCTGTTCGGCGAGGACATCGTGTCCAGCGTCGTCGGCCCGCAGGCAGCCACGGTGTTCGTCAACGTCAGCAACCTGGCCTGGTTCGGTCGCTGGCTGGTGCAGGACCAGCACCTGCAGTTCTCGCAGATGCGCGCGATCGAGTTCCAGCGGCCGGTGATCCGCTCGACCAACACCGGCGCCACCGCAGTGGTCGACCACCAGGGCAGGGTCACCGCGCGGCTGCCGCCGCTTGTCACCGGCGTGCTCGAAGCCACCGTTGAAGGGCGCACGGGCGAGACGCCCTATGCGCGCTGGCTCGCCGCCTGCGGGCTGTGGCCGTTGATCGCTGCGGCACTCGCCGTCATCGGCATTGCCGCGTTCATCGGCCTTCGCCCGACGCGGCAGCGAATACCCGGCCCGTAAAATCACGCTCTTGCGCGCGCCGTCGCCTTCGAATTCGAAGATACCGCCCCATCACCCGGACCCGACACCGATGCTGACCTTCCAGCAAATCATCCTGCGTCTCCAGCAGTACTGGGACGCCCAGGGCTGCGCCTTGCTGCAGCCCTACGACATGGAAGTCGGCGCGGGCACCAGCCACACCGCGACCTTCCTGCGCGCGCTCGGCCCCGAGCCCTGGAAAGCGGCCTATGTGCAGCCCAGTCGACGACCGAAGGACGGCCGCTACGGCAACAACCCGAACCGGCTGCAGCATTACTACCAGTACCAGGTGGTGCTGAAACCCGCGCCCAGCAACATCCTGGAGCTGTACCTCGGCTCTCTCGAAGCACTGGGCTTCGACCTGAAGGTCAATGATGTGCGCTTTGTCGAGGACGACTGGGAGAACCCGACGCTCGGCGCCTGGGGCCTGGGCTGGGAGGTGTGGCTCAACGGCATGGAGGTGACTCAATTCACCTACTTCCAGCAGGTCGGCGGCATTGACTGCCGGCCGATCACCGGCGAGATCACCTACGGCCTGGAGCGGCTGGCGATGTACCTGCAGGGTGTCGACAACGTGTACGACCTGACCTGGACGACAAGCCCGGACGGCAAGCGCATCAGCTACGGCGATGTCTACCTGCAGAACGAGCAGGAGCAAAGCGCCTACAACTTCGAACACAGCGATGTCGAGTTCCTGCTGGGCGCCTTTGGCAGCCATGAAAAGCAGGCCAGGCATCTGATCGAATCTCAGCTCGCGCTGCCCGCATATGAACAAGTGCTGAAAGCCGCGCACACCTTCAATCTGCTGGATGCGCGTGGCGCGATCAGCGTGACCGAGCGCGCTGCGTACATCGGCCGCATCCGCAACCTCGCGCGCGCGGTGGCCGCGAGCTACCTCGACAGCCGGGCGCGACTGGGCTTCCCGATGGCGCCCCGCGCGTGGGCCGATGAGGTCAGCGCCGCGCTGGCGCACCAACGCGACAAGAAAGCGGCCTGACACCATGACTGTCGCCAATTTGCTGGTGGAACTGTTCGTCGAAGAACTGCCGCCGAAAGCGCTGAAGAAGCTCGGTGAATCGTTCGCCCAGGAACTGGTGGACAGCCTGCGGGCGCAGGGTCTGGCCACCGAGCATTCGGCAGCAACGCCGTTTGCCTCGCCGCGTCGGCTCGCCGCGCACATCAGCGCGGTGCTGGCCGTCGCGCCTGACAAGGCCGTGTCGCAGAAGCTGATGCCGGCCAGCGTGGCACTGGCAGCCGATGGCACGCCGACGCCTGCCCTGCTGAAGAAGCTGGCCAGCTTCGGTGCCGACGCGTCAGTGCTGCCGGCGCTGAAACGCCAGATGGACGGCAAGGCCGAGGCCCTGTTCTATGACAGCGTGGCGCCTGGCGCGACGCTGGCGCAGGGGCTGCAAAAGGCGCTCGACGAGTCCATCGCCAAGTTGCCGATCCCCAAGGTCATGACCTATCAGCTCGAATCCGGTGCCCAGCCCGGGTGGACCAGTGTGCAGTTCGTCAGGCCGGCGCACGGCCTGGTCGCGCTGCACGGGGCCGACCTGGTGCCGGTGTCGGCGCTGGGATTGCAGGCGGGTCGCGAGACGCACGGCCACCGATTCGAGGCGGCGATGGACCCGGTGGCGCTGCAGCACGCTGACTGGTACGCCGAACAGCTGCGCGAGCAGGGCGCGGTGATCGCCAGCTTCGCGCAGCGCCGTGGCGAGATCGCACGCCAGTTGCAGCATGCTGCATCGCGCCAGGGCCTGACGCCCATCGATGACGACGCGCTGCTCGACGAGGTGACCGCCCTGGTCGAGCGGCCCAATGTGCTGCTCGGTCGCTTCGATGAAGACTTCCTCGAAGTGCCTCAGGAATGCCTGATCCTGACGATGAAGGCGAACCAGAAGTACTTCCCCCTGCTGAACGCGGCGGGAAGGCTGACGAACCAGTTCCTGATCGTCAGCAACATCAGCCCGGCCGACCCCGGCGCGGTGATCGGCGGCAACGAGCGCGTCGTGCGTCCACGGCTGGCCGACGCGAAGTTCTTCTTCGACCAGGACCGCAAGAAGACCCTGGTCTCGCGAGTGGATGGCCTGTCGAAGGTGGTCTATCACAACAAGCTGGGCAGCCAGCGCGATCGCGCAGAGCGTGTGCGAGCGATCGGCCACGCCATCGTCAACCAGCTGAGCATGGCCACGCTGCCCTACACCGTGGATGCCCAGGATGAATTCGCGGTGCTCGACAGCAAGGTGCAGGAGGCCGCGCTGCTGGCCAAGACCGACCTGCTGACCGACATGGTCGGCGAGTTTCCGGAACTGCAGGGCGTGATGGGCGGCTACTACGCACGCCACGAGGGCCTGCGCGATGGCGTGGCCATCGCCATCGAAGACCACTACAAGCCCCGTTTCGCCGGCGACGCGCTGCCACGCAACCACACCGGCACCGTGCTGGCGCTGGCCGACAAGCTGGAAACGCTGGTCGGGCTGTTCGGCATCGGCCAATTGCCCACCGGCGACAAGGACCCGTTCGCGCTGCGCCGCCACGCGCTGGGCGTGATCCGCATCCTGACGGAGAAGAACCTGCCCCTGGATCTGCCGGACATGTTGCAGGGCGCGTTGCCCGCGTTCGGCGATCTGGTCACTGACCCCACCGAAGCGCTGCTGGGCTTCTTCACCGACCGTCTGGCGGTGAGCCTGCGTGACCAGGGCTACTGCGCGCAGGAAGTGGATGCAGTGCTCGCCCTGGCACCAACCCGGCTGGGCAACCTGCCGCGCCGCCTGGTAGCAGTGCGTGCCTTCGCGACGCTGCCCGAAGCGCCATCGCTGGCCGCAGCCAACAAGCGGGTGGGCAATATCCTGAAGAAAGTCGACGGCGTGGCGCCCACCGCAGTCGATGCCGCGTTGTTGCGGGAACCTGCCGAACAGGCACTGGCGCAAGCGCTGGCCACCGTGCGACCACAGGCCGACGGCCTGTTCGACCAGCACGACTACGCCGCCTCGCTGCAGGCCCTGGCCGCACTCAAGGCACCCGTCGATGCCTTCTTCGAGTCCGTGATGGTCAACGCCGACGACCCGGCACTGCGCGCCAACCGCCTCGGCCTGCTCGCCCAGCTGCACGCCGCGATGAACCGCGTCGCCGACCTGTCGAAGCTGGCCACCTGAGATGTCGCCGACAACGCTCAAGCTCGTCATCCTCGACCGCGATGGCACGATCAATGAAGACCGCGATGACTACGTCAAGTCGCCTGACGAATGGGTGCCGTTACCCGGCGCGCTGGAGGCGATCTCCAGGCTGAACCATGCAGGCTGGCACACGGTGCTGGCGACCAACCAGTCGGGCCTGGGGCGCGGGCTGTTCGACATGGCCTCGCTCAACGAGATCCAGCTCAAGATGAACCACGCGCTGGCGGCCCAGGGCGGCCGAATCGATGCGGTGTTCTTCTGCCCGCACACGCCAGACGATCACTGCGATTGCCGCAAGCCGCTGCCGGGCCTGATGCTGCAGATCGCCGAGCGCTTTGGTGTATCGCTGGACAACACGCCGATGGTCGGCGACACGCTGCGCGACCTGCAGGCCGGCATGGCTGCCGGCTGCCCGACGCACCTGGTGCTGACCGGCAAGAGCGCCGGCCTCGAAGGCAAGGCGCTGGCCGACCTTCTCGATGCGGTGCCAGGCACCTGCGTGCACACCGACCTGGCGGCTTTCGCCGACTGGTGGATACGCCAGCAGCGCCATCAGCGGGGCGACACCGGCGAGCCCGATTCGAGCTTCGGGGAATTGCCTTGATGCAGCGCCTCTTCTTCGCGCTGCGGTCCTGTCTGTTTCTGGCCTACATGGCGATCAGCGTGGTGCCGTGGGCCACGGTGGTGCTGATCGTGTCAATCTTTGCCCGCGGCGACCGCATCTACTGGCTGTGTGCCGGCTGGCTGACGCATTCGATCGCGGCAGCGCGCGTGATCTGCGGCGTGCGCCACCGGATGCACGGTCTGGACAACCTGGCAGAGGCCAACCGTGCGCCGGCGGTGATCGTGCTGCCGAAGCACCAGTCGACCTGGGAGACCTTCGCATTCCCCGGCCTGATGCCGCACCCGCTGGCCTATGTGTTCAAGCGCGAGCTGCTTTACATCCCGTTTTTCGGCTGGGCGATGGCACGCATGGACATGATCCACATCGACCGTGCCCGGCGCTCGGAAGCCTGGAGGCGCGTCGCCGAGCAGGGTGCGCGCCACATGAAGCACGGCTCGTGGGTCATCATGTTCCCCGAAGGCACGCGAGCCGCGCGCGGTCAGCAGGAGGAATACAAATCGGGCGGCGCGCGGCTGGCCGTCACCACCGGCGCATCGGTGCTGCCGATTGCAGTGACCTCGGCGCGCTGCTGGCCGCGCAAGACCTTCACGCTGCGCCCCGGCGTCATCGATGTGTCGGTGGGTCCCCTGCTGTCTTCGGTGGGCAAGCGGCCCGATGCGCTGATGCGCGAGGTTGAAACCTGGATCGAGGCCGAGATGCGGCGACTCGATCCCGAGGCCTATGCAGGTGAAGCCACGAGAGCAAGCACTGCCACCCCGGCAGCGGGCGACACGGCGACCGGACCCTAGGCTGCATCCCGATGGCAGCTTTCCGTCGCCCCGACCCCGCGCAGCTGCCGCTGTTCGTCGCGACGGAGCCGACGGCCTCGACACCGACGCAGCCATCGCCGTCGGCGCTCCCAGTACCGGCGCCATCAGCGCCCCCCACAGAGCCCTCACCTGCGGCCTTCCGCCACCCGCAGACGGCGCGCGAGATCGTGCTCGGCGGCCACAACGTGGGCTATGCGCTCAAGCGGGTGCGCCGCCGCAGCATAGGGTTCATCGTCGGCACTGAGGGCCTGTGCGTCAATGCGCCGGGCTGGGTGAGCACGCGCGACATCGAAGCGGCGCTGCGCGAGAAGGCGAACTGGATCCTCGGCAAGCTGCAACAGCAGCGTGAACATGGCCGCCGCTTGCAGTCTGCGCGCGTCGACTGGCGCGATGGAGTCACGATCCCGTTCCTCGGCCAGACGGTGGTCGTGGTGCTCGACGCGCGCACCGGCGTCACGCCTTCGGGCGCCGTGCTCGATGCGAGTGCCGGTGTTGGCGCGCCATGCCGTCTGCATACCGGACTGCCATCGGGCGCAACGCCCGAGCAGATCCGCGATGCGGTGCAAAGCTGGCTGCAGCGCCAGGCCAGGCGCGTCTTCGCCGAGCGCTGCGATCACTACGCGGCGCAGCTCGGGGTGCGCTACCGCAGGCTCAGCCTGTCGTCGGCGCAGACCCGCTGGGGCAGCGCCAGCGCCGATGGGTCGATCCGTCTGAGCTGGCGGCTGATCCATTTCGGGCTGTCGACGATCGACTATGTCGTCGCCCACGAACTCGCTCACCTGCGCGAAATGAACCACAGCCCGCGCTTCTGGGACGTGGTGCGCTCGGTCGTTCCCGACTACCAGCGCACCCGCGAGGTGCTCAGGACCGACGTGCTGCCGGTATTCGACTGACGCCCCTGCCGGTCAGGCGAGGACCGACGAAAAGCGGTAGACGCCCTGCTCGCACTGGCGCTGCAGGCGCCCCTCGTGCCACAGGGCATTCAGGTGCGCGATCGACTCGCCCATCGCGAAGGTGGTCTGGTGTACATCGAGGGCGCGCTTGAACAGCACCGGCAGCAGCTCCGCCGCCGTGCGAGGCGCTTGCGCGCAAGCGGCCATCACATCGGCCAGGCGATCGGCATGGTGTTGCTGCAACTGATCGATGCGGGCGTGCAGGCCTCGAAAGGGTTTGCCGTGCGAGGGCAGTACCAGCGTGTCGCCAGGCAGTGAACGCATGCGCTCCAGCGACGCCAGGAACAGCGCCAGCGGGTTCGCCTCGGGTTCCAGGTGGTCGACGCTGACGTTGGTCGAGATGCGTGGCAGCAGCATGTCGCCCGCAATCAGCACCCCCAGTGCCGGGCTGTGCAGCGCGATGTGCTCAGGCGCATGGCCGTGGCCCGCCAGACAGTGCCACGCCAGACGGGCACCCGCCTGTGTGCCGCCGGTGTGCACGACACCGCCGTCCATCAGACGCCGGTAGCTGGCCGGTAACTGCGGCACCATGCTGGCGTAGAACCCGGCGCGGCTGCGAATCTTCGCCAGGGCGTGTGCATCAGCCAGACCGTGCGCGGCCACGAACGCAGCGGCCGCATCGCCACCCATCAAGGGGTCGGCGCGGCAGCCCAGGCGCGCCGCGGCAAACTCGGTGGCGCTCATCCACAGGCGGCACTCGAAGCCGCCGTCGATCGCCGAGGCGATGCGGCTCCAGCGCTGGGTCAGCCAGTGCGCCAGGCCGACATGGTCCGGATGCATGTGCGTCGCCATCACACGCAGCACCGGCAGACCGTCGAGGCCGGAGGCAAACACCTGTTCCCAGGCAGCGCGGGTGGGCTCGTCGGCGATGCCGCAATCGATGACCGTCCAGCCCTGCACCGGGCCGTCGGGGCCTTCGATCTGATCGCGCAGCAGCCACAGGTTGACATGGTTCAGCGCGAACGGCAGAGGCATGCGCAACCAGCGCACGCCGCAAGCCACTTCGAGGATGTGGCCCGGGGGTGGCAGCGCGTCGGCCCAGGGGTAGTCCGGTTGTGGCTGAAGCTTGTTCGTATCGGTGACAGCGGGGCTCATGGCGTTGAATCGGGCGACTTGCGGTGGATAGACTCCGGACTTCCTAGTGTCGTCAACTTATGAGCAGCGAACTGAACGAACTCTTCGAGAGCAACCGGATGTGGGCGCGCGCCACAGAGGAACGGACTCCCGGCTTTTTCACCAACTTGCTGAATCAGCAAGCGCCGCAGTACCTGTGGATCGGCTGCGCCGACAGCCGCGTGCCGGCCAACGAGCTGGTCGGGCTGGCGCCAGGCGAACTGTTCGTGCACCGCAACGTCGCCAATGTGGTCTCGCATTCCGATCTGAACTGCCTGTCGGTGGTGCAGTACGCAACCGACATGCTGCGTGTGGGCCACATCATCATCGTCGGCCACTCGGGCTGTGGCGGCGTCGCGGCATCGCTGCACAACCTGCGGGTCGGTATCGCCGACAACTGGATACGTCATGTCCAGGACGTGCGCAACCAGCATCAGGAGTGGCTCGAGACGGTCGACGAAGCACAGCGTGTCGACGCCTTGTGCGAACTGAATGTGATCGAGCAGGCACGCAATGTCTGCCAGACCACCGTGGTTCAGGACGCCTGGGCGCGAGGGCAGGAACTGGTGGTGCACGGCTGGTTCTATGGCCTGCACAACGGCCTGCTGGAGGACCTGAAGATGACCGTGTCGGGGCCTGAAAAGGTACGTGAAGCGTACGAACTGGCGCTGGCGGCCGTCCATGCGCGCCGCGGTGTGTCCATCCAGGGCGGCAAAGACAGGCTGCCCTGATGTCGGGCACGGCCTTCCCGGTGGCCCTGAACTGGCCGAGCCTGTCTTCCACTCGGTCACCACGAAGATCCTGCGAGTACGGCGAGGCGATGTTCTGTGACGACGATGAGATCGAGCACCGCCTCGGTCGGACAAGGCAGGCCGGCGCTGATCGCTCGCGGCACGATCCTGGTGAGGGAGCCCGCTTCGTGAGCGAACGCAAATCCGGAAACTCGCGGATCAACCCAGTGTCGTGAGAACGCTTCCACTCGATCGCGCCCTGCGCGCCTGGTTGCAGTCGGACGGCTCGCTGAGCCGACGACTTTCGTCGTCCTTCGGTGGCTTCGAGGTACAGCTGCTCGGACAAGGCACGGCACCGGCCACCGCTGACGAGTTGCGCGTGCTGCGACAACATGGCGGCGGACGTTGTTGCTTGCAGCGTTGCCATGTCCGCGAGGTCGTGCTGTGGGGCGACGGACGACCGCTCGTTCATGCGCGCTCGGTGCTGCCCGCGGTGCAGGCGCGGCTGACCTGGCGTGCCGTGCGCGGTCTGGGTCAGCGCCCCCTGGCCGATCTGCTGTTCGGGCTGCGCGCAGCGCACTGCGCCAGACTGGGCGGCCAGCGCATGGCGCCATTGCAGGCGCGCAGGCTCGGCGCCCAGCTGGGTTGGGAAGAACCTCCTCTGTGGTGTCGCCGTTCAGTGTTCACCCGCCGCGGCGTACCGCTGCTGGTCACCGAATGGTTCGCACCCGCAGTGCGTGATCGTGTCCCGGGTTCCAACTCCCGCGGGAACTCGCGCAGCATGCGGCGACGTTGACGATGCCGATGCCGCCACTGGACACGACACACCTCAGCTGCCGGCGATAGGTGCTGCCCCCGGTTGGGCCGACGGTTTCATGCTGTCAGCGGAATTCTTCGCAGACAAGATCCCGGCAACAGCGTATCTGACCCAGGAGGGCCCCGAGGCGAGGCGGTCGCGCACAATGCGCCTTTCGATCACGCCATGAACCCTACGCTCTTGTCCAACGAGTACTCCTACGTGCCCAGCCCTTGCGTGGGGGTGTGCGTCATGGATCAGGCGAACCGCTGGTGCGTGGGGTGCTTGCGCAGCCGCGGCGAGATCGGCGGCTGGGGCAGCATGACCGACCGCGAGAAGTTCGTCCTGTGGGCGCAACTGACGCAACGCTGCAAGGAGCCGCAGGCGCCAAGGTCGATGCCTGCGCCCGAGGCCTGATGCCTGACGGCATCCAGCACCGCCGTCGGCGTGCGGCCCGTGCCGCAACCGATGACGGCGCGGCGTTCATCTTCGGCGTGTTGCCCAGCCAAAGCAGGGACGTGAACGTCTACGCGGCAGACTGATCGCCAGCGCCTCAGCTCCTCCCAACGGTTTACTTCGCTCCAGACAGCGCCCGATGCTGCTCGCGCAGCAGCGCCTTCTGCACCTTGCCCATCGCGTTGCGCGGCAACTGGTCGACCACGATGAGATGCTTGGGCACCTTGAATCCCGCGATGCGCTGCTTCAGCGCCGCAATGCAGGCGGCCGCGTCCACGCTGGCGCCTGCACGTGGCACCACCACCGCGACCACCGCTTCGCCGAAGTCGGCGTGCGGCACGCCGATCACGGCACTTTCGTCGATGCCCGGCAGTTCGTACAGGTACCCCTCGACCTCGGCCGGGTAAACGTTGTAGCCGCCGCTGATGATCAAGTCCTTGCTGCGCCCGATGAGTGTCAGCCGGCCCTGCGCATCCAGCTGCCCGAGGTCGCCAGTCTTGAACCAGCCATCGGCGGTGAACTCTTCGGCCGTCTTCTCCGGCATGCGCCAGTAGCCCGGGAACACGCTGGGACCACGCACCTCGACCGCGCCGATTTGCTCGCTTTCATCACACGACACCCGCAGGTCCACACCCGGCAGCGCGAACCCCACCGTGCCCGCGATGCGATCCTGCACAGGCGCGTAGGGGTTCGACGTCAACATCACTGTCTCGCTCATGCCGTAGCGCTCGAGGATGGTGTGGCCGCTGCGCTCGCTGAACTGCCGGAAGGTGTCGGCCAGCAAGGGCGCCGAGCCGCTGATGAACAGGCGCATGTTCCGGCAGGACTGGGCTGTGAACGACGGCTCGGCGAGCAAGCGCCCATAGAGGGTGGGCACGCCCATGAACACCGTCGCCTCGGGCAGCCGAGCGGTCACGGCGCGTGCGTCGAAGTTCGCGAACCAGAGCATCTTGCTGCCGTTCAGCAAGGCGCCGTGTGATGCGACGAACAGGCCGTGGACATGGAACAGCGGCAGCGCGTGGATCAGTACGTCGCCGCCGTCGGCTTCGCTGCGCCACGCCCACAGCGTTTTCAGCACCTGCGCGTTGGAGAGCAGGTTGCCATGGCTGAGCATCGCACCCTTGCTGCGACCTGTGGTGCCACTGGTGTAGATGATGCTGGCCACGTCAGCGGCCGCGCGCTGGACCGGCGCCTGCGTGTCGGCGTGATGCGCGGCGCGTTGGAGCAGGCTGCCGCGGCGATCGTCGTCCAGCGTGTACACATGTGCCGTGCCCGCGCGAAACGCGATCTTCGAGAGCCAGCCGAAATCGCGCGAGGCGCACACCACCACGGCGGGTTCGGCGTTGTCGATGAAGTAGGTGAGTTCGCTCGCCTGGTAGGCACTGTTCAGCGGCACATGGACCAGCCCGGCACGCAGCACGGCCAGGTACAGGATCAGCGCCTCGACAGACTTGTCGGTGTGCACCAGCACCCGTGCGTCGGATGGCAGCGCCAGCGACCCCAGCAGGTTGGCGATCATGGCGCTGGCGCGATCGAGGTCGCGCCACGTGTAGGAAAGTGCAGCCCCGTCGGCGCACTCGATGGCGGCGCGGTCCAGGTCCGCCGGAAAGGCCGCGCGCAGCGCGCAATACAGGTTCTGGTTCGTCACAGGATCTTGCTCAGCGCCAGGGCGATCAGGCTCAGCAGCACGCTGCTGCCGATCGGCACGAAGAACTCGCGTCCGAACAGGCGGAAGCGGAAATCGCCCGGCAGGCGGCCGAGGCCGATCTTCTCCAGCCAGCGGTGCAGGCCTGTGAACACCATCAGGACCAGGAAGATCGCGATCAGCCAGCGGATCATGTCGTGGCCTTACAGCGTATGCGTGCGGTCGCCATGGGTGAATCCGATCGGTGCGGCGGTGAATGCGCGATCGCACTGTTTCGCGAAGCCGATGACCTTGAACAGTTCGCCCATCTCGTGCTCGGTCAGCAGCTTCTGCGCGTTGGCGATGGTGCGGATGTCGGCGTCCTGCAGCAAGTTCAGCAGCCCGCAGTTCATCAGGAATCGCGCCTGGCTGGTGTAGCCCAGCACCTGCAACCCGGCCGCCTGCGCAGTCAAGGCGATGCCGGTGAAGTTGATGTGCGCCGTGATGTCCTTCGCGCCGACATCGGCGAGCGGATCGGGATCTGCCTGATGGGCGCGATGGCACATCAGCGTGCCGGCGCTGCGCTGCGGGTGGTAGTACTCGGCGGCGGGGAAGCCGTAGTCGATGAAGAAGGCGGCGCCGCGTTGCAGGCGGTCGGCCAGCGTCGCGATGAAGGCTTCGGCCTGCGGATGGATCTCGGTGGTGAACGCAGCGCCCGCGGCCATCGCGAGGCTGCCCACATCGTCGACCGGCGGGCGCAGGTCGCTGCGGCGATCGGCCCAGGCCCAGGGTGGCGCAGCATCGCGCGTGCCGTCAGCCGGCTTGCGCAAGGCCACGCCGCGTTCATGCCAGTGCTGCCCGTCGAAATGCAGCAGTTGCACCGGCATCGCGTCGAGTACCTCGTTGCCGACCATCACACCTTGCAGGGTCTCGGGCCACTCGTCGACCCAGTGCACGCGATCCAGATACAGGTGCAGCACTTCGCGCTGCCGGTCGCGCAAGGCGCCCGACACGTCGACGATGGTGTAGCGCTTCACGCGCGGGCCCAGCGTGTCCAGCAGTTCACGCGCCAGCACGCCGGAACCGGCGCCGAACTCCCACACCTCGTCGGTGCCGCTGCCCTCCAGTGCCTGTTCGATCTGCCGCGCCAGAGCCTGACCGAAGAGGGGCGACAGCTCGGGCGCGGTGACGAAGTCGCTGCCCGACGAGGGCAGCACGCCGAACTGACGGTCGCCCCGGGCGTAGTAGCCCAGGCCGGGCGCGTACAGCGCCAGCGCCATGAAACGATCAAAGGGCAGCCAGCCACCGTGGCGCGCAATGACCGAACAGATCAGGTCGGAAAGCTGGCGGGGCATCATGGTGAGATTCTGTGCCCGGTGGGCGTCGCTGGAGTGCAGCCGTGGCACATTCAGCGCCTGGTCTTTCACAATACGCATACGAGCCGTTATCACCCATGTTTGAAGAAGGATCGCCCACCAGGCCACGTGGCGTTGCACTGGTCACAGGATCGGCCAAACGCATCGGTCGCGAAATTGCCCTCCGATTGGCACGCGACGGATTTGACTTGGCGATACACACAGCCCGCTCCCGAGAGCAGGCTTTGGATACTGCGGCCGAGGTCGCTGCCTTGGGTGTCGCCGCAGAGGTGTTCGAAGCTGATCTGGCCGACGAGACCCAATGCGGAGAGTTGTTCCCGCGCATCCTTCAGCGCTATGGCCGAGTGGACGCCATCGTCAACAACGCGAGCGCGTTCGATTATGACAATGTGGCCAGTCTGAGCTATGCGCGCTTGACGGCTCACATGAACGTCAACGTCGGCGCCGCTCTGGTGTTGTCACGCCAGCTTCACGAACACCTGGCGACTGCTGGTGGGCGCAGGGGTGTGGTGGTCAACATGCTGGACCAGCGCCTGTGGAACCCCAATCCCGACTATCTCTCCTACGCGCTGTCAAAAGGGGCGCTGGAGTTGCTGACCCGCGTGCTGGCGCTTGATCTGGCGCCGACATTGCGGGTTGTCGGTGTGGCACCTGGCCTGACCACGGGAAGTGATCTCATCGACGACAGGCACCTGAGCGCCATGGCAAGCCATGCGCTGACACGCCAGCTGCCCACCATGCAGGAGGTCGCAGCCACCGTATCGTTTGCCGTGTCCAATCAAGCCTTCACGGGTAGCACCCTGATGGTGGATGCGGGCTTCCACCTGAATTCGATGAGAAGAGACTTTCCATTTCTATGACCGACTCTCGAGGTGCCATGTCTGCTCTCACCACCTCCGCCGACAAAGCTGCGCTGGAAATCAACAAGCTCAGCAAGCGCCTGCATCGCCTGGTCGGACAGGCGGTGATCGACTTCAACATGATCGAAGACGGCGACCGGGTGATGGTCTGCGTGTCGGGCGGCAAGGACAGCTACGCGATGCTCGACATCCTGCTGGGTCTTCAAAAGCGAGCGCCGATCCGCTTCGAGCTGATCGCTGTCAACCTCGACCAGAAGCAGCCCGGCTTTCCGGAGCACGTGCTGCCCGAGTACCTGGCCAGGGTCGGCGTGCCCTTTCACATCGAGAACCAGGACACCTACTCGATCGTCAAGCGCGTCATCCCCGAGGGCAAGACGACCTGCGGTTTGTGCTCACGGCTGCGCCGGGGCATCCTGTACCGGGTGGCAGGCGAACTGGGCGCGACCAAGATCGCCCTCGGCCACCACCGCGACGACATCGTGCAGACGCTGTTCATGAACATGTTCTTCGGCAGCAAGATGAAGGGCATGCCACCGAAGCTGGCCAGCGACGACGGCAGGAACGTGGTCATCCGACCGCTGGCCTATGTGGCCGAGACCGATCTCGAGCGCTGGTCCGGACACCGGCAGTTCCCGATCATCCCGTGCACGCTGTGCGGCAGTCAGGACAACCTGCAGCGAGTGCAGATCAAGGAGATGCTTCGCGAGTGGGACAAGCGCCACCCGGGGCGTGTCGAGAACATCTTCAGCGCGATGCAGAACGTCGTGCCCTCGCACCTGGCCGACAGGAACTTGTTCCCGTTCACAGAGCTCGAAGCCACAGGCGTGGCGGATGCCAACGGTGATCGCGCGTTCGATGAAGACGAAGCTTGTCAGACGACTCCATCGGCGAACGAGACCGTGATGACCTTGCGCAGGCGTGCCATGCCCTGAGTCGGAGATCCGTCATGCGCCGTCGCCTCCTCATCGCGATCAGCCTCCTCGTCGTGCTGGCGACCAGCGGGTGTGCCACTCACGTCAGCAGCGACGTGTCGACCTTCGGCAGTTGGCCTGCCGATCGCCAGCCCGCCACCTATGTATTCGAGCGATTGCCGTCTCGGCAAGACGTGCCCGAGCAAGAGCGCATGGAAGAGGCGGCCCGTGCCGCCCTCGAGGCGGTCGGCTTCAAGCCAGCCCCGGACGCGCAGACGGCCGATGTGTCGGTGCTGCTCGGCACCCGCATGATGGCCAGCTACTTTTCGCCATTCGACGACGCGATCGGGTGGGGCGGTGGGCTGTACCGCTCACGCTTCGGGCATGCCGGGTTCGTGGGCTTCGGTGCAGGCCCGGGCCGCGGCTTCGCCTTCGCTGCGGACGACACCTTGCGCCGCTATGTGCGCGAGGTTTCGGTGCTGATCCGCGACCGCAGGAGCGGCAATGTGGTGTACGAGACGCACGCCAGCAGCAACGGCGCTCTGCCATTGACGCCTGCGTTGATGGCGGCCATGTTCCAGGCGGCATTGACACCGTTTCCCGGCACCGATGCGAAGGCGCGCAGCGTCACGACACCACTGGCGCGCTGACCGCCGTCAGGGTCTGGCTTGCGCCGCCAGAGCCCGTGCATCCTCTTCCCAGTCCTTCAGCTGCTCGGCGGCAGCTCGTCGTTGTTCTGGCGTGGTGAGGTTGTGCACCTCGGCCGTGAAAGCGCAATTGAACTGGATCAGCCGCTGCTGGTAAGCGCGGTAGTCCTCGTTAGGAGACACGCGAGAGCGCTGCGCGAGTGCACGCAGCGCATCCACAGCCTGCGGCAGGCTGGCCTGCTCGGTCCTCAGCCGCGTCAGCGTCTGCAAGGTGTCCTGTTGACGGCGATGCCGCTCGGCGATCCAGCGTGGCGGATCGAACGGCGTCCCCGAGGCCAGCGCCGCGATGCGCTCGCGCTGGCTGCCGCTCATGCGGCCGTAGATCATCTCGATCGGTTCGAGCGCACGTTCGAGCTGCACCCTCGCCCGGGCCTCGGCTTGGGGCTGCAGGTATTTATCGACCAACTCCTCGTTGATCTCTGCGTACTTGTGCTCCAGATGCGCGAGCTGCTGTGGCGATAAGTGCCGCGCTACCTCGGCCACGCCCGGCAATGCATGCTCCAGCGCTGCATCGACACGGAGCTTGACCTCGTCGAACCATTGGCAGGCCTGCGCCGCAGTGGCCGGCCCGGTGACCTGCACACGAGCCCTGGACAACAACCCGGCATACGCCGGCAGTTCGACGCGACGATGCCATTGGAACCAGTCGTCGATGGCTTCGCGAGCGCGAGCCGACTGATCGCTGCTGAAATCGACATAACCGTCGAACCACCAGTACGCCAGGTTGGGCGCGTGGTTGTAGCCGAAGCGCACCGCACTGCAGCCCGCCATCAGCCAGGCAATGCAAGACAGCAGCACCAGGCATCGCCATCTGCCCCAGCGCCCCGATGCCATGGCGACCGGCCCACCCATAATCGCGCCCGACGGGCGGCTTGCACTCGACTCGGGGGAACGGGACATGGCGTTGGACATCGTGATCATGGCGGCGGGCAAAGGGACTCGGATGAAATCAGACCGGCCCAAGGTGCTGCACGAACTGGCCGGACGCAGCTTACTGGAGCATGTGCTCCACAGCGCCAGTGAGGTTGCTGCCGATGGCATCGTGGTGGTCACCGGCCACGGCGCCCAGCAGGTCGAGGCCTCGGTGAGAGCGCCGAATCTGCAATTCGTTCGGCAGAACCCGCAACTCGGCACCGGCCATGCGGTGCAGCAGGCGGCGCCGCTGCTGCACGAAGATGGCGTCACGCTGATCCTGAACGGCGACACCCCATTGATCCAGGCCGCGACGCTGCGTGCGCTGGTCGATGCCTGCGCGGGCAGCAAGCTGGCACTGCTGACGGTGACGCTGGCCGATGCCACCGGTTACGGCCGCATCCTGCGGCGCACGGACGCGGCAGGATGCTCGAGCGTCGAGGCGATCGTCGAGCACAAGGACGCCACCCCGGAGCAGCGCGCGATCACCGAGGTCTACACCGGTGCGATGGCCGCACCCAGCGCGCTGCTCAAGCACTGGTTGACTCGCCTGGACAACCGCAATGCCCAGGGCGAGTACTACCTGACCGACGTGGTTGGATTCGCGGTGGCCGATGGCGTGCCCGTGGTGGCCGCACAGCCGCAGCGGGCGAGCGAAGTGCTGGGCGTCAACAGCCCGCAGCAGCTTGCCGAACTCGAACGTCTGTGCCAGCGTGACCAGGCTGACGCCCTGATGAGCGCCGGTGTGCGACTGGTCGATCCGGCGCGCATCGACGTGCGCGGCAGCCTGCAATGCGGCATCGATGTCAGCATCGATGTGAACTGCGTTTTCGAGGGCACGGTGTCGATCGGCGATCGGGTCAAGATCGGCGCCAACTGCGTGATCCGCAACGCCGTGATCGGCGACGACGTGGTGATTCACCCCTACACCCACATCGATGGCGACACCTTGGGCGTGACGGTCGGACGCGGTTCGCTGATCGGTCCGTACGCACGCCTGCGGCCCGGTGCGGTGCTGGGCGCCGAGGTGCACATCGGCAATTTCGTCGAGGTGAAGAACTCGACCCTGGCCGATGGCGCCAAGGCCAACCACCTGGCCTACCTCGGCGACGCGACGGTCGGTGAACGGGTCAACTTCGGCGCCGGCAGCATCACCGCGAATTACGACGGGGCGAACAAGCACCGCACCGACATCGGCGCTGACGTGCACGTCGGCAGCAACTGCGTGCTGGTGGCACCGATCACCATTGGCGCCGGCGCCACGATCGGCGCCGGCTCGACGATCACGCGCCAGGCCCCGGCCGGAGAGCTGACGGTGGTGCGCGGCCGACAGGTGTCGCTGCCGACCTGGAAGCGCCCGGTCAAGCCGCGCTGACGACGAACAGCGGCAGCGGCTCGAACGCGTTGCCACCCAGCACCATCGTGGCCAGCGCTGCCGCCGCGTCGTCGAGACAGTCGGCAATCGCGTGCAGGGTTTGGCCCTCGTGCGCGATCAGTGGTCGCGGGCACATCCAGTCATTGCGGGGAACGACATGCCAGACCGGCTCGCTGGCTTGCGGCAACTCGTCGAGCCGATCGCGCTCGATCCAGCGACCTTGCAGGTGGCCGGGATTCACGCCCGGCGTGTGCGGCACGGGGCTGCCATACCGGTAGAACAACCGACCTCGGGCGCAGGCAGCCGGAGTCCATGTCTGGTGGCTCCAGGGCGGTGGCGGTAGGTGACGCAATTGGCGGTCGAACATCCTGCGCAGCTTGCTGTCGAAGTTTTCCGCGCGGTCGGGGCCGATGAAGTCCGCGGGAGTCGCATGCGGCCCGGCGGCAGTGCACAGAAAGAACTTGACCGCCAGTTCCCAGTGCCAGGCATGGCCCTCAACATCCTGCAGCAGGAAGTCGATTTCGCCGAGCGTCGTGCAGTCACCATCTGGTGAGGTCTGTCGCAGCGGGATGTTGGCAGCCACCATGCGGTGCGTGGGACCGTGGCGCAGGAAGAACGCCATCAATCGTTCGGCTCGGCGGCCCAGGCGCAGCGACGGTGGGCGACGCGAAGGCGGGTCTGATGCGGCCGCATGCACAGCCTCGAACAGCGCTCGCGGCGCACGGTCGATGTCGTCCAGCCAGGCCGAGATGGCGGACCGTTCTGCCTCGCTGAACTGCTGCACCTGCGCCGAATGCACCCCGGGCGCGGTGTCGAGCAAGGGCGGTGACAGCAGCAGCCAGCGCAGCTCGCGTGCGGTCTGAGCGGCGAGCTCAGGCACCACGAGCGACGTGCACGGCGGCCGCTTCGGCGGTATCGAGCGCCAGGCACAGGTCGTCCCAGGCGCGAGCCTTTTCCGTCAGGTTGCGCAGCAGGTAGGACGGGTGGTAGGTGACAACCAGGGGCACGCCCTGGTAGCGATGGACGCGACCGCGCAACTGGCCGATCGGCGCAGTGCTGCGCAGCAGGCTCTGCACCGCGAAGCGACCCATCGCAAGGATGATCCTCGGTTGCACGAGCTCGATTTGCCGCATCAGAAAGCCCTCGCAACGCGCCAGTTCCTCGGACAGCGGACTGCGGTTGCCCGGTGGGCGGCATTTCAGCGTGTTGGCGATGAAGACCTGTCTGGCCGGGTCGGGTACGTCGCCAGCGTGGCGACTGAGCCCGATCGCACGCAGCATGTTGTCGAGCAGCTGGCCGGAACGGCCGACGAAGGGCTCGCCCCGGCGGTCTTCCTCTTCGCCCGGTGCTTCGCCGACGACCATCCAGTGTGCCTGCGGATGACCGACACCGAACACCGTTTGCCGTCGGCTTCCACACAGGCTGCAAGCGGTGCAGGAGGCGACCGCTTCGCGCAGTGCGGGCCAATCCATCATGGCGACGGCACTCGGGGTGGCAGCAGCTGCCACGGGAGCATCGGCAACCGGGGTCTGCGCAGCCGCGATGCCCGCCGCGGCAGCTACTGATGCCCCGGCAGCGTCAACATCCGGCTCCTGCGACACCGGCGTATCCCACGCCCGCAGTCCCATCTCGGCCAGCATGGCGTGCTGGCGCTTGCTCCACGTCATGCCGCGCTGCCTGACACGTCGAGGCTCATCACCAGCGCGTCTTCGCGCTGACCAGCCGCAGCGGGGTAGTAACCACGCCGCACACCCATGTCGCGAAATCCATAGCGCTGGTACAGCGCGCGCGCTCGCGGGTTGCTCTGCCGCACTTCGAGCCACAGTTGCAGCGCGCGGCGCTGTCGGCACAGATCGACCAGCGCGTCGAGCATGAATCGACCATGCCCCTGGCTCTGGGCCTCGGGGGCGACCGTCAGGTTCAGCAGGTGCATCTCGTCGACGCCTTCCATGGCGACGAAATAGCCGATCGCCCGCCGGCGGTAGTCGCTGTCGAACAGCACTTGCGCGGGGTAGCCCGAGGCCAGTGAATCGATGAAGTTGCCACGGGTCCACGGGAACGGATAGGCCTCGTTCTCGATGGCCATTACTGCGTCAAGGTGCACAGTCGTCATCTTTTCGAGCCGATGGGCGTGGCGCAGCACCGCATTCACGGCAGGACCCCCGGGGCCGCAGATGGCGCCAGTGCTTTTGCGGCCGCCCGCTCCGCCATCGTCTGTGCCACCTTGTCGCGCAGGTACAGCGGCAATGCCTGCGCTGCATCCACGGCACCGCCTCGTGCCCATAGCGCAGCGGCCAGCGGCAGCATCGCACGCGCACGCGGCAAGGCCTGCGGCAGGCGCAGGGCAGCACGGCAGGCCAGACGATCACCGAAGACGGTGAGTGCCGTGCCGGCCACGGCGCTCGGCGCAGCGACGCGCCAGCGTTCGTTCAGTTGCTGCGGCGTGCAAAGCCAGGGTGCGGTGACGAGCCGCCATTCGCCGGCCTCGAACACCGCGTGCGTCGCATAGATTTCTTCCATGCGCGCATCCATCGCGACCCACACATCGTCGGCGGCTCCGGCTTGTGACAAGCTCCGGGCGTCTTCGGCCACGGCCAGCAGCGTGTCGATCGGCAGCACTGGCTTGTCGGCACCCAACGCCAGCCCCTGAGCCACCGAACAGGCGGTGCGCAAGCCCGTGAAGGCGCCCGGACCGCGGCCAAAGGCAATGGCGTCGAGATCACGCAATCCGATACCTGCCTGCGCCAGCAGATCCATCACACCGGGGATCAGCGTGGAGGAGGCCAGGGCACCTCCCGCGGCCTCATGCGACCAGACGCGATCACCCACCCGCAGCGCGATGCTCAGGTGTTCGGTGGCGGTGTCGAAGGCCAGGCAAGCGGTCAATGGAGAAGTCACGAGACGAGTCTAGCTGCGGCTGATCGGGTGCGTGGCTGTCGGGCCTTCAGGGTGCCGGCACGTATGCGCGTGCGATCATCCCGGCATGCTTTCGCGTGTCGGATCGATCGCCGTTCTGTGGCTGCTGGGCTGTCATGCGCTGGCGGCGCCGGCAGTGCCCCTCGCCGCACTGCCGCCCGAAGTCGCCAGCGCCATGGATCGCGTCCGCGTGCCACGCGAGGCACTGTCGGTGGTGGTGCAGGAGCTCGGCCGCAGCGGTACGCCACGGCTGTCCTGGCAGGCTCAGGTGCCGGTCAACCCGGCATCGCTGATGAAGCTGTTCACCACCTATGCCGCGCTCGACCTGCTCGGGCCGGCGTGGACCTGGAGCACACCGGTATGGCTGAAGGGCGCGTTGCCCAGCGGCAGCCACGGTGTGTTCAAAGGAGATGTGATCATCAAGGGCAGCGGTGATCCGAAGCTGGTCGTCGAGCGCGTCTGGCTGCTGCTGCGCCGGCTGCAGCAACTCGGCGTGCACGAGATCCGCGGCGACATCGTGCTCGACCGCAGCGCGTTCGAGGTGCCTGAGCAGAGCCCGGCCGATTTCGACGGCGAGGCACTGCGGCCTTACAACGTACGTGCCGATGCGCTGCTGCTGAACTACAAGTCGCTGTCGTTCACCTTCACGCCCGACCCGGAACACGGCGTCGCGGTGATCTCCACCGAGCCGGCGCTGGAAAGCGTGCGCACGGATACCCGCGTGCCGCTGGCGGCCGGTGTCGGTGCCACGCAGTGCAACGACTGGCGCGGTGGCCTGCAGGTCGATTTCTCCGATCCCCAGCGGCTGCGCTTCAAGGGTATTTATTCACCGGCCTGCGGCGAGCGGCAGTGGCCGGTGGCCTATGCCGACCCGGCTCGCTACAACGGGCGACTGCTGGCGGGCCTGTGGGCCGAGATGGGCGGCAAGCTGACGGGCAGCGTGCGCGACGGTACGGCGCCAGCCACGGCGCCGACCTTCGAGCTGGCCTCGCCACCGCTGGCGGAGGTGATCCGCGACATCAACAAGTTCAGCAACAACGTGATGGCGCAGCAGTTGTTCCTGACGCTGGCACTGAACCAACGCGGTCTGGGCACGCCGGACGGCGCGCGAGAGGTGCTGCGCGGATGGCTGGCCACCCGCTACGGCGACGCCGGCCGGTCAGCCGTGATCGACAACGGCTCGGGGCTGTCGCGCGAGACCCGCGTCAGCGCCGCGCTGTTGACGCGCCTGCTGCAGGACGCCGCGGCCAGCCCGCTGATGCCGGAGCTGGTGGCATCGTTGCCGGTCAGCGGCGTCGATGGCACGATGCGGCGCTCGCTCACGCTCACCGGGCGCGCACACTTGAAGACGGGGTCGCTGCGCGATGTGACCGCGGTGGCCGGCTACCTGCTGGCGCCAAGCGGGCGCCGCTATGCCTTGGTCGGCATCGTCAACCACCCGAACGCAGCGGCGGCGCGGCCCGCGCTGGAGGCATTGATCCAGTGGGCGGCCAACGATGGCCTGGCTGAAGTCGACGGGCCGAAATGACGCGATGAGCACCCCCGACTGGACCGATCTGCTGGGCTACGCCGCCGCGGCGCTGACGACGGTGTCGTTCATTCCTCAGGCCTGGCTGAGCTTTCGCACCGGCGACGTCAGCGGCATCTCGCTCGGCATGTACGGCTGTTTCACCGCCGGTGTCTCGCTGTGGCTGGCCTATGGCGTGGTGCTGGGGGCGTGGCCCATCGTCATCGCCAATGCCATCACGCTGCTGCTGGCACTGGCCATCCTGTGGATGAAGCTGCGCGGGCAGCGGGTCAATCGGCCCCGCTGACTGGTGCCCCGATCACCACGGCAGACTGGTCACTAGATCGACCGCGTCGTTGCCGACCAAGATGTGGCCGGCGGCACTGAAATTTACATTACCCGCCCACAAGTGACTGGTGGCTGTGGCGCCAGTCACCAGCGTGTTGTTTGTGCAACTCAGCAGGTTGACAGGGTTCTGGCAGACCGCAACGGTGACATTGGTGATGTCGGTTCTGGAGACTGACTTGCCTCGACGCACGAAGTCGACGACGTTGCGAAACTGTTGCGAGGTGTTGAGGAAGCCCCGGCTGCGGCCGTTGTCGTAGACATTCAGTCGCATTTCGTCGTTGAAGCTGGTGGACAGCAGATTCAACAACGTCTGATCAGCGAGCGGTTTGCTCAGGCCGAATGGCGTCAAACCCAGCTCGGGGACCGTGGAATACATCACCCGGCCCAGCGTGTTGCCGCGATTGGTGAGCCGATCGATCTGGGCGGCGAACACGACGGCGCGGCGTTTCGCTTCGGCGACGGCTGCGGCCTGGCTCAGAGGCGCGGGGTTGGCACTGTTGGTTACTCGGTCGTACAGCTCGATGATGTCGTTGGTTCCAGCCATCATGGTGATCAGATCAGTGGGAACCGCCGCATTGCCGGGCGTCGAGGCGAGGAATTCATCGACCTGTTGAACCACGCCGTTGGTGCCCTCAACCTTGGCATTCGCTTTGGCGCGCATCTGTGCGGTGGCCGTCAGGTTGTTCGGATTGCATTCGGCAAACACCAGGCCGTATTCGTCCGCCAGATACTGGACCCATAGTCGGCTGGCGTTCGCGCAATCGATCACCGTTGTATTGACGAAGTTGAACCCGTTGTTGGTGAACTTGCGCGAATCGTTGCCACCGGGGGTGGTCGGCACCAACAGGCTGCTCTCATCACCAAACACGATCATCCGCGTCGGCTTGAACCGCTTCGACTGACTGGACTGGCCGCCGCCGCCGCACGATGACAGCAGCAGCGCGCCCACCGTGGTCAGGATCACCAGGCTGCTGCGCAGCGCTGCGGCGCTCCATCGATCGACTCTGAAATTCATGCGGTCTCCAAAGGAAATGGGGTTGGGGTACGGTCAGTTTGCGCAGGCTCGCCTGAGGCGATCCCGCACACCGTCCCACTCGGGGCCTGTCGGTGGCTCTTCGACCCAGATCAACTGGACACCCAGGTCATCGAAGCGGCGCAGCACGTTGAAGAGCTCGTGGGCCGCGAGGTCGGCTCGGGAGGGCATCACCTGATGCACTCCCGCAAAACCACTTGGCACAGGCAGGCGCGAATATACCGCCAGCGGTACGACCGCCTTTGGCGCTGCGGCATCGGTGGGCGCAGCAAGCAGCTGCAGCGCCGACTGCAACATGCCCGACGCCATCAGCCTGACCGTGCCACGCGGTGCGTAATGAGACACCAGCGTGCCGGAAGCGCGGGGCGCATCTGCATCTCGGTCTGCCAGCGGCTGGCCAAGCACCGCTTCGATCGCGCCGCGCGTCAGCGAGCCCGGTCGCAGCAGCACTGGGCGGCCGCGAGAGCAGTCGACGATGGTCGATTCGATGCCGACGTCGCAATCCCCGCCGTCGAGCACACGCAGATCGGTACCCAGTTCGGCCACCACATGCGCCGCCCGCGTCGGGCTGAGTCGGCCGAAGCGGTTGGCGCTCGGCGCAGCGACGCCAGGCACACCGCGCGCAGCGGCCGCACGCAGCAGCGCCAGCGCCACCGGATGCGAGGGACTGCGCAAACCAATGGTCGCTTGCCCGCCGGCGCTGGCGGTGGCAAAGCCATGAGCACGCGGCACGATCACCGTCATCGGGCCGGGCCAGAACGCAGCCACCAGCCGCTGCGCCAGATCGGGCCAGGCGGCGCAGAACAGCCGCGCGGCCGAGGCGTCGGTGACATGGACGATCAACGGGTGATTTGTCGGGCGCCCCTTCGCCGCGAAGATCCGAGCCACCGCAGCGTCATCATCGGCCCGCGCGCCAAGACCGTAGACGGTTTCGGTCGGAAATGCGACCAGTTCACCGGCCGCGAGGGCATCGGCGGCCACGGCGATCGCCAGGGGATCATGTCCGTCCAGCAGCATGACAGCGCGCGGGGTATTCGACAGCGTCAGAACGCCGGCAAGCCCAGCACCGCAGCGGCTTGCAGCGCCACAGCCCGCGCCTGTTCGGCGGTGGTCGCGGTGACGGTCAGGTGACCCATCTTGCGCGCGCGACGTGGCGTGGCCTTGCCGTAGAGGTGAAGGTGCACGCCGGACAGCCTCAGCACTGCGGCCCAGTCGGGCTCGCGCGCCGGGGCATCCGCGCCAGCAAACCACAGATCGCCGAGCAGGTTCAGCATCACCGCCGCGGAATGCAGCCGGGGCGCAACCAGCGGCGCGCCCGTCATCGTGCGCACCTGCAGGTCGAACTGCGACAGGTCGCAGGCATCGACGCTGTAGTGGCCGGAGTTGTGCGGGCGGGGCGCCATCTCGTTGGCGACGAGGCTGCCGTCCTTCAGCACAAAGAATTCGACGCAGAGCACGCCGACATAGCCCAGCGATTCGGCCACCCGCTCGGCAGCATCGATCGCGCGTTGCTGCAGCGCCGCTGTCAGGTCGGGCGCCGGCACCTGGGTGACGGCGAGGATGCCGTCGCGATGCAGGTTCTGTTGCAGCGGGAAATGAACCACCTGCCCGGCCGCACTGCGCGCAACGATGACGCTGACCTCGTAGGCCAGCGGCAGCTGCTTTTCGAGCACGGCCGACACGCCGCCCAGCGACATCCACGCAGCTGGCAGATCGGCCCGCGTCGCGACCCGCACTTGCCCCTTGCCGTCGTAGCCCAGGCGGGTGGTCTTCAGGATGCCGGGGAAAAGGGCCTCCGGCACCGCAGCGAGCTGTGACGCGTCCTCGATCACCGCATGCGGCGCACACGGCACATCGCAACCGGCGAAGTGCCGTTTTTCAGCGGCACGGTCCTGGCACACCGCCACCGCCTCCGCCCCTGGCGCCACCGGACGGTGCGCGCCGAGCTTCATCAGCGCGTCGGCCGGCACGTTCTCGAACTCGGTGGTGATCGCCGCGCTGCGTTGCATCAGCTGCGTCAGGCCCTCTTGATCGATGTAATCGGCCTGAATGTGATGGTGGGCGACGAGCCCGGCGGGGCTGGCGGGGTCGGCATCAAGCACCACGGTGAGATAACCCATCTGCTGCGCGGCGTGCACGAACATCCGGCCGAGCTGGCCTCCGCCCATGACGCCGAGCGCGGCACCCGGCGCAATGAAGGGCGTCATTTCAAATCGGAAGTCATCGCGCGCGCGACCTCGGTCTGTCGGGCGCGATAGGCCTCCAGCTTCACGCGCAAGGCGGGATCACAGACGGCGAACATTGCCACCGCAAACAGCGCCGCATTGGCGGCGCCGGCGGTGCCGATCGCAAAGGTCGCCACGGGAATTCCCTTGGGCATCTGCACGATCGAATGCAGCGAGTCCACGCCCTGCAGATGGCGGCTGGCGACTGGCACGCCGAGCACTGGTACAACGGTCTTGGCAGCCAGCATGCCCGGCAGGTGCGCCGCGCCCCCAGCGCCAGCGATGATGACCTTCAGGCCACGCAGAGCTGCCGATTCGGCGTAGGCGAACATGTCGTCCGGCATGCGGTGGGCCGAGACGACGCGGGCCTCGAACGGAATGCCAAACTCGGCGAGAATCTCCGTGGACGTGCGCAAGGTCTCCCAGTCGCTGCTGGACCCCATCACCACACCCACCACCGCAGGCGCGCTCATGGCCTTGCTCCGCTTTTTCAGAAGCCTTGAATTGTAGGCGGCACGGCTTCATCTCCAACCGCACCTCAGTGCCTGCCTGCACGCACCCGACCCTCCGCCATGATCAACATCACCCTGCAGAACTTCAAGACCGACCTGATCGAAGCGTCGGTCAACCAGGCCATCCTGCTCTTCATCTGGGCGCCGTGGTCCGAACCGGCGAAGGCGCTCGGGCCGGTACTCGAGAAACTTGAAGTGTCCTACGCAGGTCGCTTCACGCTGGCGAAGCTGAATTCCGAATCCGAAACCGAGATCGCGGTGCAGTTGTCGAAGCTGTTCGGTGTGCGCACCATCCCGTTTTGCGTGATGTTCAAGGGCGGCCAGCCGATCGATGGGTTCGTCGAGCTGCTGCCCGAAGCCGAGATCCGCCAGTTCCTCGACAAGCACGTGCCCAGCGTCGAAGAAATGGCCTCTGCCGAGGACCTGGAGGACGCCGAGGCTCTGCTGGCCGGCGGCAACACCGACAGTGCGATCGCCAAGCTGCTGGAAGCCGTCGCGATCAACCCCGGCAACGACAGCGCCCGCGCCGACTGCCTGAGAGCCTTGTTGATGGCTGGCCGCGTCGACGAAGCCCGTGCAGTGTTCAATCCGGTGGCTGGCAAGGTGCTGCCCGATCCACGGCTGGCGGCCTGCGGGCATTGGCTCACGGCCTGCGAAAAGGCACCACTGTTGCGCTCGCCTGATGTGCTGACGGCAGCGATCGCCGCGAACCGGCGAGATTTCGAGGCCCGCTTCGAGCTGGCGCAACTGCATTTCGCTGCGCAACGCTTCATCGAAGCGATGGACGAGTTGCTGGAAATCATCATGCGCGACAAGGCCTGGAATGGCGAGCTGGCGCGCAAGACCTATGTGGCCGTGCTCGACGTCATGGCCAAGCCCGCGCCAGCGAAGCCCACCGCCGCGGCGCCAAAAGGCGCGCTGGAAATCGCCGGCAGGGTCGACACAACGCCAACCGATCCCGAAGTCGATCGCTATCGGCGCAAGCTGAGCATGGCGCTGTTCTGACGGTCTGCGATCTGCGTTCGCCGAGTCCGTCGGGCGCCCTGCAAGGGCGGATTACTCAGGCCGCGCTCTGATCAAACTGTTCGCCGACCTGCAGTGCCTGCCCTTGCAAGAACTGAGCGGCAGTCAACCGCTTGCCACCCGGGCGCTGCAATTCGGTCAGCAGCACGGCACCAGATCCGCAGGCGACGCCGATGCCATCCGCAGACACCGCGATCACCGCGCCGGGCTTCGCCTGCTGCTGAGCGGCTGGAATCTCTCGCGCGTACCACAGCTTGACCGCCTCGCCGCGCAACCGGGCGACGGCACCCGGCGCAGGATTGAATGCACGTATGCGACGCGCGATGGTGTCGGCATCGAGATTCCATTCGACAGCGGCCTCGGCCTTTTCGACCTTCTTCGCATAGGTCACGCCGTCGGCCGACTGCTCGGTGGCGTGCAGCCCTCCGCACGCAGCCAACTCAAGCGCTTCGATGATCAGGCGTCCGCCGAGCTCGGCCAACCGATCATGCAGCGAGCCAGTGGTGTCGCCAGCAGCGATGTCCATCGGTTCGGCCAGCAGCATTGCACCGGTGTCCAGCCCCGCGTCCATCTGAATCACGGTGATGCCGGTGCGCGAATCGCCCGCCTCGATGGCTCGGTGGATCGGCGCCGCACCGCGCCAGCGGGGCAGCAGCGACGCATGGATGTTCAGGCAGCCCAGGCGCGGCAGACTCAGCACCCACTCGGGCAGGATCAGTCCATAGGCAGCCACCACCATCACGTCGGGTCGGGTAGCCTGCAGGGCCTCCCGAGCAGCGTTCGCATCAGCCGGGTAGCGTCCGTCCAGCCGAAGGCCTTGCGGCTGGATCACCGCCAGGCCCTGTGAGACGGACCAGGCCTTGACGGCAGAGGGCTGCAATTGCTGACCGCGGCCGGCAGGCCGATCAGGCTGCGTCAGCACCAGCGGGATGTCGAAGCCTGCAGCATGCAGGGCAGCGAGCGCGACGCGGGCGAACTCCGGGGTGCCGGCGAAGGCCAGCCTCATGCGCAGAACAAGCCGGGATCAGCGCTCGTCATCACGCCAGTGCTTGAGCATCTTGGTCTTGATTCGGTTGCGCTTGAGCGGGCTCAGGTATTCGACGAAGACCTTGCCTACCAGGTGGTCCATCTCGTGCTGAACGCACTTGGCCAGCAAGCCTTCGGCATCAAACTCGACCGGCTCGCCGCTGCGGCCCAGCGCGCGAACCCGAACCTGCGCTGCACGCGACACCTTGTCGTAAACGCTCGGCACCGACAGACAGCCCTCCTCGTCAATCACCTGTTCCTCGCTGACCGCCAGCAACTCGGGGTTGATCAGCACCAGCGGCTTGTTGCGCGTGTCCGACGTGTCGATGACCAGCACCCGCTCGTGCACATCGACCTGGCTGGCCGCGAGGCCGACGCCTTGGGCCTCGTACATCGTCTCGAGCATGTCGTCGATCAGGCGACGGATGCGGTCATCGATCTGCGCCACCGGCTTGGCCACGGTGTGCAAACGGGGGTCAGGGTAGCGAAGGATGGTGAGCTTCGGCATGGGGTATGGCGGCCCGCTTTCGTTGCGGCGGCAAGGGTTTAGAGGCAGAATCTTTCAAAGCAATTGAAGATTTTCGCTGAATTCCAAGCCGCTTTGGCCGATACGGAATAGTGAGTATTTCGTGCTCTTTTCCCGGCCCACACATGACGCGTTGCGTGCCGCGACCCGTTCGGAGACTTCTTTCCATGACCAGACCCGTGTTTTACCTGCCCGCCCGCAGTCCACGCCCGGCGGCCTTCGGTCTGTGCATATTGGTCGCACTGGGTAGCGTCGCTCCTGCCGGTGCGGCGCCGGATTTCCCGGTATCTGCTCAGCAACGCGAAACCGCGCAGAAGGTCGCCAGCGCTGGCGTCGCACTGTCCGAGCTGGCCCCGAATGCACCCGATTCGCACACGGTGAAGGCAGGTGACACGCTCTGGGGCATTTCGGGCCTGTTCCTGAAATCCCCTTGGCGCTGGCCGGAACTCTGGGGGATGAACCTCGAGCAGATCCGCAATCCGCACCTGATCTACCCGGGGCAGGTCCTCTACCTCGACACCTCAGACGGTCGGGCACGCTTGCGGATGGGGCAGGCGGTCGACGGCAGCGTGGTGAAGTTGTCTCCCCAGGTGCGTTTGTCGGCGCTGACCACCACGGCCATTGCGTCGATTCCGTTCAACCTGATCGAGCCGTTCCTGAACGAAGCAGTGATCTTCGACAGCAACACGCTGGCCGAAGCGCCCCGCATTGTCGCCACCCGGGAAGGCCGGGTGCTGATGGCGCGCGGCGACACCGCTTATGTGCGCGGCAATCTGGGCAAGGACACGGTGTTCCGTATCTTCCGCGAGGCCAAGCCTCTGCGCGACCCGACAACCAAGGAAATCCTCGGCTACGAAGCGCCATATGTCGGAACGGCCGAGTTGGTGCGATCCGGCGAACGCAGCCGCGTCGATGAGAAGGAATCGTCCGCCCCGGTGCCAGACAGTTTCATCGTTACCAGCATCCGACAGGAAGCCAGCGTTGGTGACCGACTCGCCCCGGTGACGGCGCGCGAATACAGCAACTACGTGCCGCGCGCGCCGCAAGGCGAACTGGCCGGTCAGATTGCGTCTGTCTACGGCGATGCGGTGACAGCAGGTCAGAACCAGATCGTCACACTGAACCGCGGCAAGAGCGACGGCGTCGAGCGCGGCCACGTGCTGGCCTTGTGGCAGGACGGCCCTGAGGTGGTCGATCGCACGGGCTCCGTCCCCACCCGACTGAAACTGCCCGACGAGCGCCATGGCATGCTTTTCGTCTTCCAGGTGTTTGAACGCATGTCCTACGCGCTGATCCTGTCGGTAAAAGAACCGGTCAAGCCGGGCGACCGCTTCTCCCAGCCCTGAACGCATGAGCGGGCGCAGTCCAGCGCTGCAGTGACGTGATCGATCGCGACGAACTGGCTGCCTGGCTGCGACTTGTCGAAACGCCCAAGGTTGGGCGTGGGGCGGCCCGCAAGCTGCTCGCTGCCTTCGGCTCGCCAGAATCGGTGCTTGCGGCGTCATTCGACAGCCGCCGCAAGGTCGTCAGCGAGTCGGCTGCACACGCATTGATGGCGCCGACGGCGGACTTCGATGCCCAGGTCGATCGGACACTGGCGTGGCTTGCGGACACGTCGGGTCATGCTGAAAGAGCGGTGATCCCGCTCGGCGATCCGCGCTACCCGCCGCAGTTGCTCGACACCGCCGACCCGCCCCTGCTGCTGCACGCACAGGGGCGTGTCGAACTGTTGCACGCCGGCGCAGTCGCCATCGTCGGCAGCCGCAACCCGACACCGCAGGGTGCCTTGAATGCGCGGGATTTCGCCCACGCGCTCGGTGAGGCAGGCTGGGTCGTGGTGTCGGGGCTCGCCCTCGGCATCGACGGCTCCGCCCATGAGGGCGCGTTGGCAACGGCGGCGGGCACGATCGCGGTAGTTGGAACCGGGCTCGACCGGGTTTATCCGCGGCGCCACCTTGATCTGGCCCACCGTATCGCTCGCCAAGGCCTGATGCTCAGTGAATACGCGCTGGGCACACCGGCGCTGGCGGCTCACTTCCCGCAGCGCAACCGGCTGATCGCTGGGCTGAGCCACGGCACACTCGTGGTCGAAGCCGCGCTGAAGTCGGGCTCACTGATCACCGCCCGGCTGGCACTGGAAGCTGGGCGCGAGGTGTTCGCGATTCCCGGGTCGATCCATTCACCGCAAGCGCGCGGCTGCCACGCGCTGATCAAGCAAGGAGCCAAACTGGTCGAGTCGGCCGCTGATGTGCTCGACGAACTTCCCGGGCTGGCTGGTGCGAGTCCACGCGTATCAGCACAAATGCCTGAGGCAGCGCCTGAAGACCCGCTGCTGGCTGCCATGGGCTACGAACTGACGTCGCTCGATGCTCTGGCGGCGCGCACCGGCTGGTCAGCGCACGCGCTGAACATCCGCCTGCTCGACCTGGAATTGAACGGCCAGGTGGCTCGTCTGCCGGGTCAGCTTTTTCAGCGGATTGCGTCGACTTGAAGGACGCCCGAGGAGTTTGATCGCCTCGGGTATGATGAATTCATGTTCGATGTGCTTGTGTACCTGTACGAGAACTACTGGCGGCCGGACGCGTGTCCGGATCATGCCCAGTTGACTCGAAAGCTCTCATCGGTCGGTTTCGAATCCGATGAGATTCAGGAAGCCTTGACCTGGCTCGACGGGCTGGCCACAGCAGCTGAATCCTATGTAGGGGAGCAGGGCGAGCGCAGTCTGCGTGTTTATTCGCCTGCAGAACAGGAACATCTGGGCGAAGTCTCGATCGGCTTTGTCAGCTTCCTTGAATCGGCCGGCGTGTTGCCGCCACCGATGCGCGAGATGGTGATCGACCGCGCCAGCGCGATTCCCGGTGGGCCGCTTGACCTGGAGGACCTGAAGATCATCGTGTTGATGGTGTTCTGGAGTCTGGGCGAAGAACCTGATGCGCTGATCCTCGACGAGCTGTTCGTCGACGAAGAGGATCGGCTCATCCATTGAGGGGCAGAGTTCGATCACCCAGCCGCCGCCGTCAGGCAGCTTTCTAGCCCGAGATCAGTTCAGCAGTCGGCTCGGATCGACATCCAGCTTGGCCAGCGCGGTGCGTGTGGCCCGCACCGTCAGAGACTCATCCTGCACCGGCACCAGGAAGCCTGCTTGCAGGAAAGCCGCCAGCCGCTGCTGCTGGAACAGGATGCCGCGCCCCTGCGGCGTGACAAACAGAGTCAGCTGCCGGCGCATGCCGTGCCACGCCAATTGCACCGGCTCGTTGCGGTCGCGGTAGTCCAGCATGTACCAGCCCCCGACCTGCAACTCTCGCGCCCAGGCGGCCATGGCTGGGGTCGGCATCGAACCACCGGCGTTGACCACTTCGAGTTCGTTGCTTTCGTGCCCTGACAGGTCAAGAACCAGGGACTCGTCGATCTCCATGTCGTCGGCGTCGGGCAGCAACTCTTCCAGCGTTTCCAGCCGCACCATCAGCTGTTCGAGGCGATCCTTCGGAATCGACGCGGTGCGCGCAGTGAAAGCCGCAGCCAGCGAGGTATTGAGCCTCTGGATGTGCTCGTCCTGCGCTGTAACCGCAACACCTGCGCCCTCCATGCCGTGCCGCAGGATCTTCAGCAGCGGCGGCAGACGGCGAATCACATCGGCGCGCTCGTCGCGTGACACCTTGGCACTCGCCGACCAGATCAGGTCCGCCGCTGCGCGCTTCATTTCCTTGATTTCTTCGCTGCCCAGGCCGGACTTGACTGCAGCCATCGCCAGCACGTCGGCCCAGACATGGAACAGGAACTCGCGCACGCCTTCAGGTACCGGCACCTCGTTGAGCATCTTGCGCAACTCGATCGTGTACTGGATGGCCAAGGTCTCGCGCTGCTCGACCTGCTGCGCCAGCGAAACACCTATGCGTGAGGCCTCGTTCTCGTTCTTGAAGTAGTGCTCGAGAAAGCTCTCGAATTCAGTCAGTACCGTCTGGAACACACGGCGACCCGTATCCGGATACGCTTCGACGACCTGCACCACACGCTTGATTTCCTTCTCGACTGCGCCGCCCGACACTCGCGTGCTTTGCGCATCGAAACCCATCACGCAAGCGCCCATGCGATCGATCAGGCGGCGCGCAGGGTGGTCATTGGTTGCGAAGAAGTCAGGTTCAGTGACGGCCACACGCAGCACCGGCATCTGCAACCGCGCGAACCACACCCGCACCGAGGCTGGAATGCGCTCCTCGGTCAGGATGCTCTGGAAGAGCAGAGCCACCACCTCGATCGTCGCGTGCTCGCCCGGCGAAGCAGCGGCCGCCTTCAAGGCCTGCTTGCGCTGGTACAGCTCCTCCAGCATGGTGGGCGTGCTGACCGGGGCGGTGGCGTACTGGCCGTCGGAGTCAGGCGTCAGCCGCAGCGCGATGCCCTGTTGGGCGCTGGTGATCGCTGCGTTCAGAGACGGCGACGCAGGCCCATAGGCCGTTCGGGCAAAGCCGGGCAGTTGTCGACCGATCAGCCGGTTCAGCCGACCCAGTACCGCATCGGCGTGGTCGGATCCGCCGGGAAGCAGTGTTCCCACGCGGCTGATCAGCCGGGTTTCCTGGGCAGGTCCTTCGTCCAGCGGGCTGTAGCGGCTGGCTGGCAGATCACCCAGGTTGCCTCGAACCGTCGGTACGCCTGCTCGATCGCGACCAGTAGCGTCGCCCGCACCAGCAGCGGTCAATGACCCGGAGTACGGGTCGACAAAAGCCGCATTGCGCGAACGGCGTATGAATGGCCGCAGATCGATCTCGGGCAGGACCCGCTGCTGGATCAGCATCCGGTTCGCCTCGTGATAGGCCTCTTCGTTGAAGTGCGCAAACTCCTCGTGCAGCACGCCCTGCAGGGTGCGCCAGGTTTCATGACTCAGTCCCGCCGCGCGCCACGAGTTGATCGCGATGCGCGCCAGCACATGCGGGCGCAGGATGTCGTTGGGATCGAGTTCATCGCGGCCTTCGAGCAGTGTCATGCGCGAGCGCAGATCGGTGAACTCCCAGGACGCACGGTCCATCACTGCCAATGCAAGGCGCGAACTGAGAATCTCGCCTTCGATGGTCTCGTTGTCGACCAGGCTGAAGTTCTGCCGGTCGCCGGGCATCGGCAGATCGTTCGGTCGCGTTGCCGAGACGATGCCGCTGTGCACCGCCCCTCGCAGCATGGAGATGGCCCCTTGCAGCCAGAAACCCGCTGTGTTCTTGAGGTCGTCGACCGCATCACGGCGGCGCATCAGCGTGGCTGGATCGGCAACCTGTCCCAGCAGCAGCCGCGCACCCTGCTCGACCGCCTGCACCACCCCAGGCATGCCGTTGAGCAGTCCTTCGATGTACGCACGGCGGGCCTGGGTAGCCTGGGCCATCGAGTGGGCCGTGGACGCCATGGGTTCGTTTGAGTTGCGCAGAGACGTTCGAAAAGACTCTACACCACGGCCCCGGCGTTCGGATCGTCCGGATCAAGCTCTTTGCCAGTGGGCTTGATCAGGTCTTCGCGCCTGACGCCGAGCCACATTGCAATGGCCGCAGCGACGAACACCGATGAATAGATGCCAAAGAGGATGCCGATGGTCAGTGCGATAGCGAAGTAGTGCAGTGTCGGGCCACCGAAGATCAGCATCGATACCACCATCATCAGGGTGCTTCCATGGGTGATGACGGTTCGGCTGATGGTGCTGGTGATGGCGTTGTCGATGACTTGCGGCGTGGTCAACTTGCGGTACTTGCGGAAGGACTCGCGGACCCGGTCGAAGATGACCACCGATTCATTGACCGAATAACCGAGCACGGCCAGCACCGCTGCCAGCACCGAGAGCGAGAATTCCCACTGGAAGTACGCGAAGAAGCCAACGATGATGATCACATCGTGCAGGTTGGCGACGATGCCGGCGACCGAAAACTTCCACTCGAAACGCGCCGCCAAGTACATCATGATGCCGGCGATCGTCACGGCGAGCGCCAGAGCACCATCGCGTGCCAGCTCCGAGCCGACCGACGGTCCGACGAACTCGCTGCGCTGCAGCTTCACCTTCTCGGCGCCGACCTCGCCGCACACCGGGGCGGTAGTCTGAGCGCCCTTGTCGGAGGTGATCTGCTGAGTACTGACAGTACCGCCCTCAGCCTGGCACAGCGCGCCGAAGACACGTGAGACCACCTCGGCCTGCTTCACGTCGCCGCGCACAGGGAGGCGGATCAGTACATCGCGAGACGTGCCGAAATTCTGCACCTGAACCTCGCCGAACTGCAGCGACTCGACGGTGCTGCGCACGCGGTTGATGTCGGCAGGCTGCTCATAAGCCACCTCGACCACCGTACCGCCAGTGAATTCGATCGAGAAATGCAGCCCACGTGTCGCGATGAAGAACACCGCGGCGATAAACGTCAGCGCCGAGATCAAGTTCAGCACCAACGCATAGCGCATGAACGGGATATCTCTTCGGATTCTGAAAAACTCCATGGTCAGCTCCTTTGTCAGCGCTTGGCGCCGACGTCAGCGGCAGGCTTCCAGACCTGCCCGATGGACACGCCCTTGAGCTTTTTCTGGCGGCCGTACCACAGGTTGACCAGCCCGCGGGAGAACACCACCGCCGAGAACATCGAGGTCAGGATGCCCAGGCAGTGCACCACCGCGAATCCGCGCACCGGCCCGGAGCCGAATGCCAGCAGTGACACGCCAGCAATCAGCGTGGTGACGTTGGAGTCGAGGATGGTGGCGAAGGCCCGTTCGTAGCCGTTATGGATGGCCGCCTGCGGCGACGCGCCATTGCGCAGTTCCTCGCGCACCCGTTCGTTGATCAACACGTTGGCGTCGATCGCCATGCCAAGGGTCAGTGCGATGGCCGCCATGCCGGGCAGGGTCAGACTGGCCTGCAACATCGACAGCACCGATACCAGCAGCAGCAGGTTGAACGCCAGCGCCAGCGTCGAGATGATGCCAAACAGCATGTAGTAAAGGCACATGAAGACAGCGATCGCGGCAAAGCCGTACAGCACGCTGTTGATGCCCTTCGCGATGTTGTCGGCGCCCAGGCTCGGGCCGATCGTGCGCTCCTCGATGATCTCCATGGGCGCGGCCAGCGAACCCGAACGCAGCAGCAGCGAGGTGTCGGCGGCTTCGGCAGTGGTCATGCGTCCCGAAATCTGCACCCGCCCACCACCGATCTCGGCGCGGATCACTGGCGCAGTGACAACCTCTCCCTTGCCCTTCTCGAACAGCAGGATCGCCATGCGCTTGCCGACGTTCTCGCGCGTCACGTCCTTGAAGATGCGCGCGCCTTTCGCGTCCAGCGTCAGATTGACGCTCGGCTCCTGGGTCTGCCCGTCAAAGC
This sequence comes from Burkholderiales bacterium, assembly GCA_947474755.1. GTDB lineage: Bacteria > Pseudomonadota > Gammaproteobacteria > Burkholderiales > Burkholderiaceae_C > PBB1. The sequence continues at coordinate 272,863 of CANJJE010000003.1, forward strand.
CGGCCTGCGCATCGGTCAGATTCTCTCCCGTCAACACCACCTGACGCTTGACGATCAGCGCGACGCCGTTGCGCTCGGTATAGCGCTCGGTGCCGAACGGCACCGGACCCGTGCCAGCGGCGGCTGCAGCGGCTTCGGCGCTTTCGTCGACCATGCGCACTTCCAGCGTCGCGGTGCGGCCGATGATGTCCTTGGCTTTCGCGGTGTCCTGCACCCCAGGCAGCTGCACCACCACGCGGTCGGCGCCCTGCTGCTGGATCACTGGTTCGGAGACGCCGAGTTCGTTGACCCGGTTGTGCAGCGTGGTGATGTTCTGCTTGACCGCAGCTTCCTGCACCAGCCGAGACGCTGCGGGCTTCAACACGCCGACCAGCTTGACGTCGGTGCCCTCCGGGATGTCGTTCCACTGCAGATCGCGCAGTTCGTTCTCGAGCAGGCCCCGCGCCGCGATCATCGTCTCACGGTCGCGAAAGCGCACCACCACCGCATCGCCATCGCGCACGATGCCGGCGTGGCGAAGGTTCTTGTCACGCAGCTGCTGTCGCACGTCGCCAGTCAGGGACTCGGCCTTCTTCGTCAAGGCCGACTTCATGTCGACCTGCATCAGGAAGTGCACACCGCCGCGAAGGTCCAGGCCCAAGGACATCGGCAGCGCATGCATGGCGGTCAACCAGTGTGGGGACCGCGAAAGCAGGTTCAGCGCCACGATGTAGCTGGGGTCGGCGGGGTCGGGGTTCAGCGCCTTGCCGATCGCGTCCTTGGCCTTGATCTGCACATCGGTGTCGGCAAAGCGGGCCTTGACCGAATTGCCTTCGAACTGCACGAAGTCGGCTTTCAGCCCGGCCTGTGTCAGCGCCTCCTCCACGCGAGTGGCGACGCTGCTGTCGATCTTCAAGGTGGCGCGGCCGCTGCTGACCTGCACTGCCGGAGCTTCACCAAACAGGTTCGGCAACGTGTAGATCAGGCCGATCAGCAAGGCCACCAGCAAGATCGCGTACTTCCAGAGGGGATAGCGGTTCATGACGCCTTTCTGGCGATCGCTTGGCTGCAGGTCTGCAGGCCCTTGCCAATGTGTAGGGGGTGTCGCGCCCGCAACGCAGCAGCCTGCGTCACGCCCTTACTTCTTACTTGAACGTGCCCTTGGGCAGCACCTGCAGCACCGATGTGCGCTGCACCTGAATCTCGACGCCGTTGGCCACTTCGACCGACAGGTAGGTTTCACCCATCTTCGCAACCTTGCCGAGCATGCCGCCACCGATGACCACCTCGTCACCCTTGGCCAGCGCATCAATCATGGCCTTGTGCTCCTTCTGACGCTTCATTTGCGGACGAATCATCACGAAATACAGCACCACGAACATCAGCACCAGGGGCAGCATGGATCCCAGACTGCCGAGCATGTCGGGGCTCCCGGTGGCAGCTGGTGCGGCCTGGGCAAAGGCTTCAGAAATGAACACGTGAATTCCTCTGTTGGGTGGCGAGAAACGCCTTGGGCAAAACCCTCGGATTGTACGGTGACGCCTCTGGACGCTCCGGCATGACCTCAGAGGTCATGCAGACTGATCAGTTCCCTCATGTTCACCTCAATCACGACAGTCGACACCGCACCGCAGTCATGCCTGGTCCGCGGTTGCGACCACCGTCTCCAGGGCGGCTGCGGCGCCCGTCAATGCCGCTTGCGGATCGACGATCAACGCCGTCGGGATCGCCCGCATGTAGTCGCGGTAGCGACCCTTCGACTCAAAGCGCTCGCGAAAGCTCGAGGCAAAGAACAGGTCGGCCATGCGCGGCACGATGCCGCCGCCGATGTAGAGCCCGCCGCGCGCGCCCAGCGTCAACGCGACATTGCCAGCGACCGTGCCCAGCATCGCGCAAAACACCGCCAGGGTCCTGGCGCAATCGGCATCCCCACTGCCACCACTGGCGCAATCGATGCCCTGCTGCAGGATGGCTTGTGCGCCCATCGCCACGTCGATGGAACGACCAGAAGCTGTCGCCACCGCGCGATGCAAGAGCGGCAGCCCGATGCCAGAGAGCAGCCGCTCGGCGGACACGTGAGCGAGTTCGCGTCGCGCGGCCGCCAGCACCTCGGCCTCGAAGTCGTCACAGGCGGCCAGCGTGACATGCCCCCCCTCGCCGGGAATGGCCCGCCAACCCGCAGAGGTGTGCATCAGACCTGCGACACCCAAGCCGGTGCCCGGCCCGACAACAGCCATCGTTCGGCTCGGGTTGGCGGCCTGCCCAGGCGCTGCCCCGTGACTGCGCAAATCCGTGCCAGCGAGATGGGGCAATGCCAGCGCCAACGCTTCGAAGTCATTGAGCAGGATCAAACTGTCGAGTCCCAGCTCGCGTTGCACGGCATCGCGCGAGAACCGCCACGGGTGGTTGATGAAGCGCACCTCGTCGCCGTCCAGCGGCGCTGCCACGGCCAGACAGGCCAGTACGGGCCGGCCCACAGCCGTCGGCAAGGTGGTCAGATAGGCACGCACCGCATCGATCAGATGCGGGTGGTCTTCGGTTCGCAGACGTTGAACATGCGTTAGAGAGAGTCCGGGCCCTTCGACCAGCCCGAAGCGGGCGTGCGTGCCGCCGATGTCAGCCACCAGTCGCAACGGCGAAGATGCGGCGACAGGCGGGGTCGATGCGAGGGTGACGATCATGGCGAGGCCATTCTCTCGTGCCGCATCCCTTCGCTACAAGCCATTTGCGCGGACGGGTATGCGTGGCCGGCCGAGCGTCGCGCTTGAACAATGTCACCTGCGGTCATTGACAACCACCGCCGGGAGCGGTGACGACGATCCTTTCATCGATCCGGGACCGTCAGCGCCCGCCTCAACGGCAGACACCGGTTGCCACCGCCCGGCAATGTTCTTCAGGAGCTGATTCACCGCAGCGAGCTGCCGGTTGCGCACCGAAAGCAATGTGTTCTCGCTGCTGAGTGCTGCCGTCTGGGCCACTACAACATTGAGATAGCTCACCGTGCCGGCGCGGTACTGTTCGAGCGTGATGTCGAGGTTGCTTTGCGCCGATTGCAGGGCCTCGCTCTGCCATTGCGCTTCCTGCTTCAGGTGCTTCGCGAGCGCGAGGTTGTCCTCGACTTCCTGCATCGCGGTCAGCACGACCTGGCGGTAAGCCGACGTGGCCTGATCGGCCGCTGCGGTGGCCTGAGCACTGGCGAGCCGGCGCTGCCCCCCATCGAAGATCGCCTGGGTCAGCGTGGGGCCCAACGACCAGAGCAGACTGGGGGCGCTGAAGAGATTCGCCAGCGAGGAACTGCGCAATCCCGCGCTGGCCGACAGCGTCAGTTCGGGGAAAAAGGTGGCGTCTGCCACCCCGATCTGGGCATAGGCTGCGGCCACCCGGTGCCGGGCGGCCGCGATATCAGGACGACGCTGCAGCAGCGAGGCGGGCAGCATCTGCGGCACTTCGGGCACCGGCGGCAGGCTGACCTTGCTTTCCAGCGCCAGCGAAGCTGGCGCCACCCCGAGCAGCACGGCAATTGCATGTTCGAGTTGCGCCCGCTGCGCCGTCAGGTCTGCCGACTGCGCCTGCGCGGACCTGAGCTGCGTCTGCGCCTGCAACACATCGGTGCGTGCGGCCACGCCACCCTCGTAGCGCACCTGCGTCAACGTCAGCGACTGCTGGTAGGCCGCCACGCTGCGGGCCAGCAGCGACAGCTGCGCGTCGGCGGTACGCAGCGACAGGTAGGTCTGCACCAGCAGTGCCTGGGCCGACAGGCGCACGGCAGCGAGATCATCGGCACTGGCCTGGCGCGAGGCCTGGGCGCCGCTTCTGGCTTGCGACAAGCGCCCCCACAGATCGATTTCCCAACTGGCGGTGGCCGTCAGGTCCAGGCTGTTGCCGGGCCTTGACGATCGGTCGGAACGGGTCGAGCCTGGTGTATCGCTGCGCGTGGCACCGGCGCCGACCGAGAGCGCAGGCAGCAACGCGCTGCGGCTCGCCTCGTACAGAGCCCGGGCACTCGCCACCGCGGACAGGGAGGACTTGAGGTTTTCGTTGCCAACCACGAGCTTGCGCTGCAAGTCGTCGAGCAGCGGATCGCTGAACAGCGTCCACCAGTCATCGGGCACCGCAACCGCAGTGGAAGCAGGCTTCCCGTCCGCAGACCCCTTGTACTGCGCTGCAGGCGCCATCGGGACGGGAGGATCCATGCGAGTGACTGCACAGGCCGTCATCAGCACGGCAGCGGCCAGCGGCATCAAGGTCAAACCGATTCGGTGGGTCATGGGGCACTAGGCGGATGCCACTTGGATGGACGAAGCCAGAGCGGCACGCCGCGCTCGCCAGCGCTTGGCGCTCAGCCGGTCCATCAGGACGAACACTACTGGCGTGGTGTAAAGCGTCAGCAACTGGCTCAGGATGAGCCCCCCGACGACGGCGATGCCCAACGGCTGGCGCAATTCGGCCCCGTCGCCGGTGCCGAGTGCCAGCGGCACGGCGCCGAAGATCGCGGCGAAGGTCGTCATCAGGATCGGCCGCAGCCGCAGGTTGGCGGCACGGTAGATCGCAGCGCCTGCACTGACCTGGCCCTCGCGCTGCCTGCTGATGGCAAAGTCGATCATCATGATCGCGTTCTTCTTGACGATGCCGATCAGCAGAATCACCGCGATCAGCGCGATGATCGAAAAGTCGGTCTTGAAGAGCATCAGCGCCAGCAGCGCACCGACCCCCGCGGACGGCAGTGTCGAGAGGATCGTCACCGGATGGATCAGGCTCTCGTACAGCATGCCGAGCACGAGGTAGATCGCCACAATGGCCGCCAGGATCAGCACTGGCTGGGACGACAGCGACTGCTGGAACGCATTGGCCGTGCCCTGGAACCCGCCGCGGACCGACACCGGCACACCGAGCTCGGCCATCGCATTGCCGATGGCGGCCATGGCGTCGGAGAGCGACACGCCCGCAGGGAGGTTGAAGCTGATCGTCGAGGCCGGCGAGCCGCCCTGGTGATTGACCGACAGCGGCGTGTTCGTGGTCTCGACACGGGCGATGGCCGACAGTGGCACCTGCGCACCCGAACTGCTGGTGAGATAGAAGTGGTTCAGCGTTTCCGGACCCTGCAGGTATTGAGGGGCGAGTTCCATGACCACGCGGTACTGGTTCAGCGCGTTGTAGATCACCCCGACCTGACGCTGACCGAAGGCATTGTTCAGCGCGCTGTCCAGGTTGCTCACCGTGACGCCCAGGCGCGCGGCGGCGTCACGATCGATCACCAGCGAGGTCTGCAGACCCTTGTCCTGCTGATCGGTGTTGATGTCGGTCAACTCGGGCAGTTGCGACAGTGCGTTGCGCACCCGAGGCTCCCAGGTGCGCAGGGTCTCCACATCGTCTGCCTGCAAGGTGTACTGGTACTGTGCGCTCGTCTGGCGCCCCCCGATGCGGATGTCCTGCACCGGTGCAAAGAAGAGGTTGGCTCCAGGCTCGCGGCTGAGTTTGTCGCGCAGACGGGCCACCACCGCATCGGCGGACACCTTGCGCTCGGCCAGCGGCTTGAGGGTGATGTTGAAGCTGGCCGAATTGCTCAGCCCTCCCCCGGTCCAACCGGTGACATGAGCCACCGCCGGGTCGGACTGCACGATCGCCATGAACTTGTCGACCCGGGCCTGCATGATCTGGAACGAACTGCCCTGGTCGGCCTGAACACCGCCGACGAGCGCGCCGGTGTCTTGCTGCGGGAAGAAGGTCTTCGGGATCGTGGTGTACAGGTGAACATTGAGCGCGACCACGCCCGCCAGCGCCAGGATGGCCACCGGCTGGTGCCGCAGCGCCCAGACCAGAGAGCGCCGATAGCCGCGCAGCAGGGCTTGGCCCGCGCGTGCCAGCAGCCTTGCGATGCGGCCAGGTGATCTCCTCTCGGCGCGGGGTTGGAGCAACCTCGCCGCCATCATCGGCGTGGTCGTCAGCGACACCAGCATCGACACCAGGATGGAGGCCGACAGCACGACAGCGAACTCCCGGAACAACCGGCCGACGATGCCGCCCATCAACAGCAGCGGGATGAAGACCGCGATCAGGCTGAGCGAAATGGACACCACCGTGAAGCCGATCTCTCGCGTGCCCTTGAGCGCTGCATCGCGAGGTGCCATCCCCTGTTCGATGTGGCGCGAGATGTTTTCCAGCACGACGATGGCATCGTCGACAACAAAACCAGTGGCCACCGTCAAGGCCATGGCCGACAGGTTGTTCAGGCTGTAACCACACACGTACATCACGCCGAACGTACCCAGCAGCGACACCGGGACGGCCACCGCCGGGATCACGGTGGCGCGCCAGCTGCGCAGGAACAGCAACACGACCAGGATGACCAGCCCGATCGAGATGGCCATCGCCCGCTCGACCTCCTTAATTGACGCGCGGATCGTTGGCGTTCGATCGCTGACCACCTGGAGGTCAATCGCGCCGGGAATCGACGCCTGCATCCGAGGCAGGATGTCGCGCACACGCTGCACCGTCTCGATGATGTTGGCGCCCGGCCCCTTCAGAACGAACAGCACCACCGCTGGCTTGCCATTGGCCAGACCGTAGTTGCGCACGTCCTGCACCGAATCGACCACACGCGCCACGTCGCGAAGGCGCACCGCAGCACCATCGCGGTAGGTCACCAGCACCGGGGCGTAGTCGGCTGCGGTCAACGCCTGGTCGTTGGCACCGATCTGCCAGTAGTGATCGCCATCCTCCACCGAGCCCTTCGGCCGGTTGACACTGGTGGCCGTGAGCGCCACGCGCACCTTGTCGAGCGAGATGCCCTTCGCGGCCAGCTTGTCTGGATCCAGCTCCACGCGCACCGCCGGCAAGGCGCCGCCACCCACGTTGACCTGGCCCACACCCCGCACCTGCGACAGGCGCTGCGCCAGCACGGTGGAGGCTGCGTCGTACATCTGGCCGCGCGTCAGCGTGTCGGAGGTGAGCGCGATGATCATGATCGGCGCCGCAGCGGGGTTCACCTTGCGGTAGGTGGGGTTCCTCGGCATGCCCGAGGGCAGCAGCGTTCTCGCTGCGTTGATGGCCGCCTGCACGTCACGGGCGGCGCCGTCGATGTCGCGATCCAGGTCGAACTGCAAGGTGATGTTGGTCGCGCCCAGCGACGAGCGCGAAGTGATCTCATTGACGCCGGCGATCGTGCCGAGCGCGCGCTCCAGCGGTGTGGAGACGGTCGCCGCCATCGTGTCGGGACTCGCGCCGGGCAAGGACGCACTGACCGAGATGGTCGGGAAGTCGACCTGCGGCAAGGGCGCTATCGGCAGCAGCTGGAAGCCGAGCAGGCCCGCCAGTGCAATGCCGAGGGTGATCAGCGTGGTGGCTACCGGCCGGTGGATGAAGGGCGCGGAAATACTCATGACGTCATGGCGCCCCTCGCCCGACGGGTACGTCGGGCGATCCCCCAGGGGCATTCGGGCCGGCCTGGGGCGGCCCGGCGCTCGTCCCGCCCGCGCGGTTCTGCCCCTCGCGCCAGGCCTTGAGTCGCTGGGCCTGCCGGGCAAAACCAAGGTAGATGACCGGCGTGGTGAACAGCGTGAGCAACTGGCTGACGATCAGCCCGCCGACCATCGTCACGCCCAGCGGGTGGCGCAGCTCATGTCCGGCGCCAGTGCCCAGCATCAGCGGCAGCGCAGCCAGCAGCGCGGCCATCGTCGTCATCAGGATCGGCCGGAATCGCAGCAGGCAGGCCTTGTAGATGGCCTCACGCGGCGCCAGTCCCTCCTCGCGCTCGGCGTAGAGCGCGAAGTCGATCATCATGATCGCGTTCTTCTTGACGATGCCGATCAGGAGCACGATGCCGATGACGCCGACGACGCTCAGGTCCTGACCTGCCAGCAGCAGCGCCAGCAAGGCCCCGAGGCCTGCCGACGGCAGCGTGGACAGGATGGTGATGGGGTGGATGTAGCTCTCGTAGAGCACCCCGAGCACGATGTACATCGTGATCACCGCGGCCAGGATCAGCAGCAGCGTGCTGCTCAATGACGCGCGGAACGCCTCCGCTGCGCCCTGGAAGCTGGTCTCGACGCTCGGCGGCAGGTCGAGGCTGGCCTCCTCGGCCTTGATCGCATCCACCGCTTGGCCCAGCGAGGCACCGGGCGCGAGGTTGAACGACACGGTGGCCGACGGGAACTGCGCCACATGGTTGATCACCAGCGCTGCAGGCCGCTCCAGCACCTCGGCCACCGACGACAGCGGAACCTGCACCTGCGTCGTGACGCCACTGGCGTCGGTGGTGATGCCCGGCACATACAGATCCGCGATGGCCTTCTGGCCGCGACTCAGGCCGGGCGCGGCCTCCAGTACCACGCGGTACTGGCTGGATTGCGTGTAGATGGTCGACACCAGACGCTGACCAAATGCGTTGTACAGGGCCGTGTCGATGGCGGCGACCGTGACGCCGAGCCGGCCTGCCGCTTCGCGGTCGATCTGCACGTAGGCCTGCTGGCCTTGATCCTGCAAGTCGCTCGCCACGTCGACCAGTTCCGGCCGCAGGCGCAGGCGCTCGAGCAAGAGGCTGGTGCTGGTCGCCAAATCCTTCGCATCGGGCGAACTGAGCAGGAACTGATACTGGGTCTTGGAAACCCGGTCCTCGATGGTCAGGTCCTGCACAGGCTGCATGTAGGCGGTGATGCCGGGTACACGAGAGGTCGCATCGGCCAGGCGACGGATCACCTCGGACGCCGATGCGTCGCGCTGCGCGAATGGCTTCAGCGTGATCTGCATGCGCCCGGTGTTCAAGGTGGGATTGGCTCCGTCCACGCCGATGAAGGACGCGAGGTGGTCCACGTCAGGGTCTTTCAGGATCTCATCGGCGAGCGCCTGCTGGCGCATCGCCATGGCGCCGAACGAGGTGGTCTGTGTCGCCTCGGTGATGACCTGGATCAGTCCGGTGTCCTGCACCGGAAAGAACCCCTTGGGCACGACCACGTAGAGCCACCCGGTCAGGCCCAGCGTCAGCGCGAAGACACAAAGCGTGCTGCGCGGGCGGTCCAGCACCCAGGTCAGCGAACGGCCATAGGCAGCCACGAGCGCATCGAAGCGGCGCGCGAACCCGTCGCTGAATCGGCCGTGGCTGCGCTCCCTCTCGGGGCGCAGCAGCCGCGCGCTCATCATCGGGGTGAGGGTCAGCGAAACAAAGGCCGAGATCAGGATGGCCACCGCCAGCGTGATGGCGAATTCGTGGAACAGGCGCCCCACCACGTCGCCCATGAACAGCAGCGGAATCAGCACCGCCAACAGCGACACCGTCAGCGAGATGATGGTGAAGCCGATCTGCTGGCTGCCCTTCAGCGCAGCCTGCATCGGCGAGTCACCTTCTTCGATGAAGCGGGCGATGTTCTCGATCATCACGATCGCGTCGTCGACGACGAAGCCGGTGGAGATCACCAGCGCCATCAGCGTCAAGTTGTTGATCGAGAACCCGGCCAGGTAGATGACGCCGAAAGTGCCCATCAGGCTCAGCGGTACGGCCACGCTCGGGATCACCGTGGCACTGGCGCTGCGCAGGAAGAGAAAGATCACCATCACCACGAGTGCCACCGCCAGCAGCAACTCGAATTCGGTGTCGTCAACCGCCGCCCGCACGGTGGTCGTGCGGTCGGCGATGACCTGCACATCGACCGACGCCGGCAATGTGGCCTGCAACCTGGGCAGCAAGGCCCGGATGCGGTCGACGGTCTGGATCACATTGGCGCCCGGCTGGCGCTGCACGTTGAGGATGACGCCCGGGGTGCGATCCGACCATGCTGCCAGGCGCACGTTCTCGGCGTCGTCGACGACCTGCGTCACATCCTTCAGCCGCACTGGATTGCCGTTCTTCCAGGCAATGATGAGGTCCTGGTACTCTGCGGCCGACTTCAGCTGGTCATTGGCTTCGATGGTCGAGGCCCGTTGCGAACCGTCGAAGCTGCCCTTGGCCTGGTTGACATTGGCCGCCACGATCGCGCCGCGCACATCTTCGAGCGAGAGGCCGAGAGACGCCATCGCATGCAAATTCCCCTGGATCCGCACGGCAGGCCGCTGGCCGCCCGCAATGCTGACCAGTCCCACGCCCTCGACTTGCGAGAGCTTGGGCGCCAGGCGCGTTTCCGCCAGATCGTGCAGCTTGATCACCGGCAGCGATGGCGAAGTCACCGCGATCGTCAGCACGGGCGCATCGGCCGGGTTGATCTTGCTGTAGATCGGCGGCATCGGCAAATCGTCGGGCAGCAGGTTCGCGCCTGCATTGATCGCCGCCTGAACCTCCTGCTCCGCCACGTCGAGCGACAGGCCGAGCGAAAAACGCAGCGTGATCACCGACGCACCGCCCGAGCTGCTGCTCGTCATCTGGTTGAGCCCCGGCATCTGCCCGAACTGGCGTTCCAGCGGCGCGGTCACCGAGGTGGACATCACGTCCGGGCTGGCACCCGGATACAAAGTGGTGACCTGGATCGTCGGGTAGTCCACCTCCGGCAGTGCCGACAACGGCATCAGCCGGTAGGCCAGCAGCCCCGCCAGCAGGATCGCCAGCATCAGCAGCGAGGTGGCGACCGGACGTTCGATGAAGACGCGTGACGGGTTCATGCCGCGGTGCTCAACGGCCAGGCGAGCTGTCGCGCGACTCGCGGCCATGGCGCGGGCCGCTACCGGCTGGCGCACTCGCGCCCGCGCGCTGCTTCGGATCGGTCGAGATCAGCTCCACCTTCGCACCTTCGCGAAGACGGTCTGTGCCGTCGATCACAACGTTTTCGTCAGGCTTCAGCGCGCCTTCCACCGCCATCCAGCCATCGTCGACGTCGCCGGGCTTCACCACCCGGGTGCTGACGGTGTTGTCGGCGTTGACCACGTACACGTAGAAGCCCTGCGAGCCCCGCAGCACGGCTGCCTGCGGCACAGCGATCACGTTGTTCAGCACATCGAGCTGCAAGGTCACGCTGACCGCCTGATTGGGAAACAAAGCCTCGTCGCGGTTCGGAAACACGGCCTTGACCTTGATCGTGTCGGTGGCGGGATCGATGGCGTTGTCGACCGTGGCGACCCGCCCCTCGGCCAGTTGCTTCTTGCCACCCCGGTCCCAGGCCTCGACGGGAATGGGCGCACCGGCCCGCAGGCGAGCGGTGATGAGCGGCACATGAGCGGCCGGCACCGCGAAGACCAGCGAAATAGGTTGCGTCTGGGTGATGCTGACGATGCCGTTGGCATCACCCGGCTGAACCACATTGCCCAAATCGACCTGCTTCAGGCCAACTCGACCGGCAATCGGCGCTGTGACCCGGGTGTAGGACAGCTGCACGCGCGCGCTGTCAACCAGCCCCTGACCCGCCTTCACCGTGCCCTCGAGCTGTCGCACCAGCGCCGACTGGGTGTCGAGTTGCTGCTGGGCAATCGCGTCCTTGGCCAGCAAGCCGCGGTAGCGCTCGAGGTCGATTCGGGCGTTGTCCAGCTGAGCCTTGTCACGCGCGAGGCCGCCCTCGGCCTGCATCAGGGCCGCCTGGAACACCCGTGGATCGATCTGCGCCAGCCACTGCCCGGCACGGACCTGCTGCCCTTCCTTGAAGTTCAGGCTCTGCAAGACACCGCTGACCTGCGCGTGCAGGACGGCCGTGTTCAACGCGACGATGCTGCCGATGGCGTTGACGCTGACCCGGATGTCCTGTCGGCGGACCGCCTGCACCGAGACCGGCTGAACCGCATTGGCGCCTGCGAAACGGCGCCCACCGGCCCCGGCCACCCGATCCGCGCGTTCAGCGGCCTGCGCAGTGTCCGACGCGGCAGGTTCGTCCTCTTGCGTCTGCCACCACCAAAGAGCAGCGCCCACCGGGACCAGCAGCCCGAGCAGCCACGGCATCGTGCGGCGAAGAATTCGCCGCCCGTCGGAATGAGCCGTACTCAAGTGATGCGGGGTGACTTCTTTCTCCTTGCGGTTGTTCATTGAAACTCGGTGGCCGTGATGCTGCGCTGGTCCTCAGTCTAGGCTGAAGCTCGGAAGGTTCGCGCAGGCAAGGAAGGGATGCCGGAACGGCTGCAACGATTCCAGTGTCGCGCTATCTGCAGATGCTCTGCCGGGCTTGTTGCTGCTGTGTTTCCGCCAGGGCTGCTGGCACGGAAGCGGGATCAGGGGAGCCAGCAGCGGCAGACATGGCGCCGTCGTCGCTCATTCCCGCGACAACCAACGCGACAATGCGCAACCACCGGGGACGCTGACCATGGGCCGATTTCCTTGCACCTGCCTGATTCGCTGCACCTGGCGCCGACGCGTCACGCCATGGCGCATCGTGGTCGGGGTGCTCTTCGGCGGACCGGTGATGCAATCCGCAGTCGCTGCGCCCCCTGTGCTGCCGGCTGTCGATCTGATCTTTCAGGTCAGAGTGATCAGCGAGGCCGAACTGGCCGCTGAGGATCCAGCCGGTCGCTCACCCGATCGATCCCAGCAAGGGCTCGACATCAGTAGTGCGGTCCAGGTGCCTGTGTCGACACGGACGCAGGAAATCCGAGTGCTCAACGGCCAGCAAGCACAGGTCTCCTGGTCACAAGCACTGCCGTTTCAGTGGCTGCAAGCCGCACAGCGCCGTGGGCCCCCTGGCACTGCAACCCATGGCGGCATCGTCAACGCGCTGACCTGGCTGCGTGCAGGGCAGTCCTTGTCGGTACAACCGCGTTGGCCAGGGGGTCGCGACCCCGTGCGGGTCGACCTTCGACTTCAGACCCAGGACGTCGGGGACCGACGGGGCGCGGCAGTCCCGGTGTCAGGCGAACAGGCCTGGGCATCGACACTGTCAGTGCCCTTGGGCGAGTGGACCACCTTCGCTGCGACGGGTACCGCGCGGTCTCCGCGAAATCCCTCCACCTGGTCTACGCAGTCGGCAGACGCACAGGCCCAGCAGTGGATGCAGTTGCGGGTGACGCGGCCCTGATGCTCGCAAGCTCAGACATGAATCGAATGTCGCCGACGTCCCCGCCACGCAAAAGTCAGAACGGTCAGAAGTTCATGCGGTTCGGCCCCGACAGCAACAGGGGTTGCCTCTAGTATTCACGCATGTAGAAGCTGAGGTACCTTCTCGGCTCGGCATTGACCTCTCGCCGTGGCTTGGTGGAATTAACTCGAAATTGGAGTGGCGATGCACCTGGCTTTCTCAGCGTCTCCGGTCGGCCGAATGCTCAAGCTGGGTCGTGCCCTCAGCGGCTGGACCCTGTCGTCGATGTTCGATCGACGCGATTCCCGGCCCTCACCAGTGAGCGATCGCTCTACGGCCAGTGATGACGATGAGTGTCGGCGCTCGATGCGCACGGTGCTCGAATCCCACATCATCCCGCGCCTCGTGCAGGCCCACCGCAGCGGTGAGGCCCGCGCCGCCAACGACTCTGCGTCTCGGCTTCTGGGGGATGAAGTCACCGCGTTTGCTCAGTTCTGCGCAGACGGCAAGCGCCAGCAGGCGGTTGAACTCATTGAACGGCTGGGCACCGAGGGGCTTGAGCAGGAGGACATCTTCATCGAGTTGATCACGCCGGCTGCAAGATATCTGGGCGAGCAGTGGGAAGACGATCGACTCGGGTTCGCTGAAGTGACCATCGGCCTCGTGCTGATGCATGAGGTCATCCATGGCATGGGCTACGAGTACCACGACGGGCCTCAACAAGGGGGCGGGGTCAAGCGTGTGATGCTTGCGTCGGCGCCCGGTTCCCAGCATGTGCTGGGGTTGTCGATCGTGTCGGAGTTCTTTCGAAAGGCGGGCTGGCAAGTGGTGCTCGAGGTTTCGCCCAGCCGGACCGAGCTGTGCCACGCCGTCCAGAACGAGTGGTTCGATCTGGTCGGCCTCTCGGTGGCGCTGGACTCACAACTTGACACGCTCGGCGCACTCGTCGACAGCCTCAAGGCCGCCTCGCGCAACCCGTGCACCCCGGTGTTGCTCGGCGGGCCGGTGTTCTCACTGGGGGCGCATCGGGCCGAAGGTTTCGGCGCGCAGGCGATTTGTGTCGATGCCAGAGAGTGCGTGCCTCTGGCGCTGTCGATGCTGGCGCCCTGACTAACTGGCTCAGGGTGGGCATGCGGTGCAAAGCAAAACGCCAACCTGCAGGTTGGCGTTTTGCTTTGGCATTGAGCCGCATAGACTTTTGGTTGCGGGGGCAGGATTTGAACCTACGACCTTTGGGTTATGAGCCCAACGAGCTACCAGACTGCTCCACCCCGCGACTGAGCCTATGACTATAACCGACTACCTCACGCTGCGGTGAGATTCGGCAAGTCAATGTGATTGTTATTCAGCGGCTTCGGCAGCTTCGGTCGTGACCGCTTCAGGACGATCGACAAGTTCCACGAATGCCATTGGCGCGTTGTCGCCGACCCGAAAGCCCATCTTCAGAATTCGGGTGTAGCCGCCCGGGCGCGCCTGGTACCGCGGGCCGAGTTCATTGAACAGCTTGGTGACGATGTCGCGGTCACGGGTGCGGTCAAAGGCCAGTCGGCGGTTGGCCAGCGTCGGCTCTTTGGCGAGCGTGATCAGCGGCTCCACGACGCGGCGCAGTTCCTTGGCTTTGGGCACGGTGGTCTTGATGGCCTCGTGCTGCAAGAGCGAATTGCACATATTGCGAAGCATCGCCAGACGGTGCGACGATGTGCGGTTAAGTTTGCGAAGGCCGTGACGGTGACGCATGGTGAATGTCCTTTCTTGACTGACTTATGAACCCCAGCCGTATCAGGTACTGGGGGTGGTGATCAAACGTTTGAGCTCGAAAGCGCCACCCGTTTGTCATCTCCGATGACGGCTTTCAAGCCGTCTCGGCTGTCTGACGCAGCATTACCGCTTGTCCAATCCTTGCGGCGGCCAGTTCTCGAGGCGGCCCCCCAAGGTGAGGCCGCGTGAGGCCAGAACTTCCTTGATTTCATTGAGAGACTTTCGACCCAGGTTCGGCGTCTTCAGAAGCTCGGTCTCGGTGCGCTGAATCAGATCACCGATGTAGTAGATGTTCTCGGCCTTCAAGCAGTTCGCCGAACGCACCGTCAACTCCAGCTCATCGACCGGACGCAGCAGAATCGGGTCGAACTGCGTATTGCGGCTCTGCGGCTCGTTGAACGCGGCGATTTCGCTGTTTTCCAGCTGAGCAAACACCGCCAACTGCTCGACAAGAATCTTCGCCGAGGCGCGGATGGCCTCTTCGGGCGAAATGGCTCCGTTGGTGTTGATCTCCATCACCAGCTTGTCGAGGTCGGTGCGTTGCTCGACGCGGGCACTTTCGACGGTGTAGCTCACACGAGCCACCGGCGAAAAGGAAGCATCAAGCACGATGCGGCCGATCGACTTGGTTGGCTCATCGCCAAAGCGACGAAGGTTTCCAGGCACATAGCCGCGGCCCTTCTCAACCTTGATCTGCATGTCGAGCTTGCCGCCTTGCGACAGGTTCGCGATCACGTGGTTCGGGTTGATGATCTCGACGTCATGAGGCGCCTGGATGTCGCCAGCCGTGACCGGACCTTCGCCGTCCTTGCGCAGCACCAGCGTAACTTCATCACGGTTGTGCAGGCGAAACACGACGCCCTTCAGGTTCAACATGATGTGGACAACATCTTCTTGCACGCCGTCGATCGTCGAGTACTCGTGCAGAACACCAGCGATGGTCACTTCGGTCGGCGCATAGCCGACCATAGACGACAGCAACACACGACGCAGTGCGTTGCCCAGTGTGTGTCCATACCCGCGCTCGAACGGCTCAAGCGTGACCTTGGCACGGTTGAGCGCGAGGGGTTCGACGTGGATGGCTTTAGGCTTGAGCAAGTTCGTTTGCATTCGGTCTTTCTTTCAATACCCTCGGCTCGTTACGCCGATAAGGCTGATGGACCCGTCGGTGCTGGCAACACCTGTCAACACCGATCTCGGGAAATACCTGGGACAGCGAGGGCTGCAGATCAGCGAGGACCTGCTACCTGCGCAGCAACCGGATCAGCGTGAATACAGTTCGACGATCAACGCTTCCTTGATGTCAGCGCTCAATTCGTCGCGTTCCGGCGCCTTCTTGAAAACACCTTCCATCTTCGAGGCATCGACCTGGATCCAGCCTGGCAGGCCAATGGTTTCGGCAAGCTTCAGCGAATCGGCGATGCGCAATTGCTTCTTCGCTTTCTCTCGCACGCTGACCGCATCACCGATCTTGACGCTGTATGAAGCGATGTTGACCACCGCGCCATTGACCGTGATCGACTTGTGCGACACCAGCTGACGCGCTTCAGCGCGAGTCGAGCCAAAGCCCATGCGGTAAACGACATTGTCCAGACGGGACTCCAGCAGGGTCAGCAGGTTGGCGCCGGTGTTGCCCTTGCGGCGCTCGGCTTCGGCGAAGTAGCGGCGGAACTGACGCTCCAGCACGCCGTACATGCGCTTGACCTTCTGTTTTTCACGCAACTGCAGACCGAAGTCCGAGGTACGTGAACCAGAGGTACGGCCGTGCTGACCGGGTTTGCTGTCGAATTTCGCCTTGTCGCCGATAGGACGGCGGGCGCTCTTGAGAAACAGGTCCGTGCCTTCGCGGCGGGACAGTTTCGCCTTGGGACCGAGATAACGTGCCACGTTGATTCCTTAGATGACGATCTGACGCAGGTCGCTGTGCTTGGTCACAGAGGCTTGCGCGAGTCTGGCGAGTGTTTTTATTGGGCGCTCAGACGGTGGGCTTACCTGGGAGTCGGGTGAAGGGGAACTTCATCCGGTCCCAACAAAAATGCCGGCGCTGCCCGAAAGCAGCACCGACAAGCTTCGCTTCGACTCAGATGCGACGGCGCTTTTGCGGCCGGCAGCCGTTGTGCGGCACCGGTGTTACATCAGAGATCAGGTTGATGCGAATACCAAGCGAGGCCAGCGCGCGAACCGACGATTCACGACCGGGGCCCGGGCCCTTGATGCGCACATCAAGATTCTTGATGCCTTGTTCCTGAGCGGCGCGTCCGGCCACTTCGGCGGCTACCTGTGCTGCGAAAGGCGTGCTCTTGCGCGAACCCTTGAATCCCTGGCCACCACTCGACGCCCATGACAGCGCACCGCCCTGGCGATCCGTGATGGTGATGATGGTGTTGTTGAAAGAAGCGTGGACGTGCGCGATGCCATCGGCGACGTTCTTGCGAACTTTCTTGCGCACGCGCTGTGCTGCGGTATTGGGTGCTTTAGCCATGTCGGTTCTTTCTTAAGCTTGTGCTGTCAGGCGGCTGCAATCACTTCTTGACCAGAGCGCCAGACTTGCGCGGACCCTTGCGAGTGCGCGCGTTGGTCTTGGTACGTTGACCGCGAACGGGTAAGCCGCGACGATGGCGAAAACCACGATAGCAGCCTAAATCCATCAGGCGCTTGATGTTGATCGACATCTCACGACGCAGATCGCCTTCAATGGTCAAACGGCCGATCTCGTCGCGAATGCGCTCGAGATCGGTGTCGGTCAGGTCCTTGATCTTGCGGTCGAACGGCACGCCACTGTTGACGCAAATCTTTTGCGCCGTGGTCCTTCCAACACCGTAAATGGATGTCAGACCGATTTCTGCGTGCTTGTGCGGCGGAATGTTGATACCAGCAATGCGTGCCATGGGCTTCCTCTAATGTCTTGGGGTCGAAGCGCTGAATCAGCCTTGACGCTGTTTGTGGCGCGGATCGGTGCAGATCACGCGGACCACACCTTTACGGCGGATCACTTTGCAGTTCCGGCACATTTTCTTGACTGACGCAGCTACTTTCATGGATTCTCCTGTGCCCGACCGGGCCATCTCAGCACTGACTAAATTGTCTCTATCCGAACGCAGAGCCTACTTGGCTCTGAACACGATCCGCGCGCGACTCAGGTCATAAGGCGTGAGTTCAACGGTCACCTTGTCGCCAGGGAGGATCCGGATGTAATGCATGCGCATCTTTCCCGAAATGTGTCCCAGCACGATGTGCCCGTTCTCCAGCTTGACCCGGAAAGTCGCGTTAGGAAGATTCTCAAGAATCTCCCCCTGCATCTGAATAACGTCGTCTTTCGCCATGCGGTCCGATATGTGACTCCGCTGATTGCCGTGGCCCGCAGGCCATGTAGATCAACTCGGTTTGAAATTCGCTTTCTTCAGCAAGGATTCGTACTGCTGGCTCTGCACATAACTTTGAACCTGCGCCCAGAAATCCATCGTCACCACCACGATGATCAGCAACGAGGTACCGCCGAAATAAAACGGCACGTTGTACTTCAGCACCAGGAATTCAGGCAGTAGACACACGGCCGTGATGTAGATGGCGCCGGCCAAGGTAAGTCGCGACAGAATTCGATCGATGTGCTTGGCCGTTTGATCACCCGGGCGGATGCCTGGGATGAAGGCTCCACTCTTCTTCAGGTTGTCCGCGGTTTCGCGGCTGTTGAACACGAGCGCGGTGTAAAAGAAGCAGAAAAAGATGATTGCAGTGGCATACAGCAACACATAGATGGGCTGACCCGGAGCCAGCAGACCAGCCAAGTCCTTCAACCAGCGCAATCCATCACCCGTGGCGAACCAGCCAACGACCGTCGCAGGCAACAAGATGATCGACGACGCAAAGATCGGCGGGATCACGCCCGACATGTTCAGCTTCAGCGGCAGATGCGACGATTGACCACCGTAGACCTTGTTACCTACCTGGCGCTTCGCGTAATTGACCAGAATCTTCCGTTGCCCTCTTTCGACGAAGACAACGGCAAAAGTAACGGCAGCGACGACCACAAGGATGAACAAGCAGGCTAGGGTACTCATCGAACCGGTGTTCACCAGTTCGATCAGCCCACCAATGGCACTCGGCAAACCAGCGGCGATACCCGCAAAGATCAGGATGGAAATCCCGTTGCCCAAGCCGCGCTCGGTGATCTGCTCACCGAGCCACATCAGAAACATCGTCCCGGCCACCAGACTGACAACCGCCGTCATGCGGAAACCGAAACCGGGGGAAATAACGAGCCCTTGCGATCCTTCGAGCGCAATCGCGATACCCAACGATTGGAAGATGGCCAATCCCAGTGTGCCGTACCGCGTGTACTGTGTGATCTTTCGGCGGCCGGCCTCGCCTTCCTTCTTCAATGCTTCCAGCGTCGGCACGACGTAGGTCATCAGCTGCATGATGATCGACGCCGAAATGTACGGCATGATGCCCAGCGCGAAGACGGTGAATCGCGACAGCGCACCACCGGAGAACATGTTGAACAAGCTGAGAATTCCGCCCTGCTGGCCCTTGAACAATTCCGCCAGCTGGTTCGGGTCGATGCCGGGGACAGGAATGTGCGCCCCCATGCGGTAGACCACCAAGGCCAGCAACAAGAAAATCAGGCGCCGACGCAGATCCCCGAACTTGCCGCTCTTGGCCAATTGGTTTGCGTTGGTAGCCACGGGGTGCGACTCAGCTTTTCAGGAGTGAAGCGAACGCCAGGACTCAGGCCACCGAGCCGCCAGCGGCTTCGATCGCCGCCTTGGCACCTGCAGTTGCAGCAACACCCTTGAGCAAGACGGGCTTGGTCAAATCGCCGGTCTTGATGACCTTGACGACCTTGGCAATCTGGGCAACCAAGCCAGCTTGCTTGAGTGACAGCAAGTCGACTTCAGAGGCGCCAAGCGCCTCCAGATCGCTCAACGTGATCTCGGCGTTGTACTTCAGCGAGGCAGACTTGAAGCCGCGCTTTGGCAGGCGCCGTTGCAAAGGCATTTGACCGCCTTCGAAACCGACCTTGTGGTATCCGCCGGAACGTGATTTCTGGCCCTTGTGGCCGCGACCAGCAGTCTTGCCAAGCCCCGAACCGATGCCGCGACCGACTCGGCGACGCTGACGCTTCGAACCCTCGGCGGGTTTGATGGTGTTGAGTTCCATAGTCATCTTTTCCAGGTCGATCTCACAGCACCTTGAGCAGGTACGAGATCTTGTTGATCATGCCGCGCACGGCCGGCGTATCTTCCAGCTCGGACTCGCTGTTCAGCTTGCGCAAACCCAGGCCGCGCACCGTGGCGCGATGGGATTCTCGGGTTCCAGCAATGCTGCGAACCAGTTTGATCTTGACGGTTTGTTTGTCAGCCATTTCGATTCTCCGACCGAGCTTCAGTTGAAGATCTGCTCGACCGTCAGGCCGCGCTTGGCAGCCACTTCGGCCGGGGTGCTGGTGTGCTTCAAAGCGTCCAAGGTGGCGCGGACGAGGTTGTAGGGGTTCGACGAGCCGAGGCTCTTGCACACGATGTCAGTCACGCCCATCACCTCAAAAACTGCACGCATCGGGCCGCCAGCGATGATGCCGGTACCCGCAGGTGCTGGCGCCATCAAGACGTGAGAAGCGCCGTGCTCCCCAACCACTTTGTGGTGGATCGAGCCGCTCTTCAAAGACACCTTGACCATGTTGCGGCGCGCAGCCTCCATCGCCTTTTGAACAGCGACTGGCACTTCCTTGGCCTTGCCCTTGCCCATTCCGATGCGACCATCTCCATCGCCGACCACTGTCAGCGCAGCAAAAGACAGCGTGCGGCCGCCCTTGACCACCTTGGTGACACGGTTGACCGCGATCATCTTTTCCTTGAGGCCGTCGTCATTACCTTCGGTCTGTGCGCGGGGTTGAAACTTTGCCATTGTCGAATTCCTTGCTTAGAACTGGAGGCCGGCTTCGCGGGCTGCTTCGGCCAGCGCCTTGACTCGTCCGTGATATGCGAAGCCTGCGCGGTCGAAAGCGACCTTCTCTATGCCGGCGGCCTTCGCCTTTTCGGCAATGCGCTTGCCGATCAGCGCAGCAGCGCCGACATTGGCACCCTTGCCAGGTGCGCCAAGCTCCTTTCGCACGTCGGCTTCCACCGTCGATGCGCTGGCCAGCACGCTGGTGCCGTCATCGGAAATAACACTGGCGTAGATGTGCAGGTTGGTGCGGAAAACAGTCAACCGAGCGACGCGCTGCCGAGCGATGCGAACACGGGTTTGCCGCGATCGACGGGTGCGCTGGTCTTTCTTGTTCAACATGTCATCCGCTCCTTACTTCTTCTTGGTCTCTTTGATCGTGATCTTCTCGCCCACGTACCGGATGCCCTTGCCCTTGTAGGGCTCGGGCGGGCGAATGGCCCGCACTTCCGCGGCAATCTGGCCCACGACCTGACGGTCAGAGCCCTTGATCACGATTTCGGTCGGGGTCGGGCATTCGACCTTCACGCCCTCGGGCATGTCTTTGCCGACAGGGTGCGAAAAACCAACCTGCAGGTTGAGCTTGCTGCCCACAGCCTGCGCCTTGAAGCCCACACCTACTAGCGAGAGCCGCTTCTCGAAGCCCTTGCTGACGCCGCCGACCATGTTCGCGACCAGCGCGCGCATGGTGCCGGACATCGCGTCCGCAGCGGTACTGTCATTCGCAGGCGCGAACTCGAGCTTGCCAGCGGTGTTGTTGATGTTCACCAAAGGACTCGCGGGTCGGACCAGCGTACCCAACGGCCCCTTGACCACGATCTGCTCTGCGGTCACCGAAAAATCCAAGCCCTGCGGCAAGGAGATCGGCATCTTTCCAACTCTGGACATGTGCTGACTCCTCTCTTAGGCGACGTAGCAAAGAACTTCGCCACCGATGCCGACCTGGCGCGCCTTGCGATCGGTCATCACGCCCTTCGGCGTGGTCACGATGGCAACACCGAGGCCGTTCTTGACATTCGGAATGTCGTGGCGGCCCTTGTAGATACGAAGACCCGGGCGGCTGACGCGCTCGATGTGCTCGATCACTGGCTTGCCCGCGTAATACTTCAGTGCGATCTGCAACTGCGGCTTGTCGGCCTCACCGACCACAGCGTAGCCGTCCACGTAGCCCTCGTCCTTCAGCACCTGGGCGATCGCGATCTTCAGCTTGGAAGACGGCATCGTCACGGAAGGCTTTTCGACCATCTGGGCGTTGCGAATGCGGGTCAGCATATCGGCGATAGGATCACTCATGCTCATGCGAATATCTCCTGATCGACGCGCCGCTTACCAGCTCGCCTTGATGACACCGGGAATGTCGCCCTTGAAGGCCAATTCACGAATCTTGTTGCGGCCCAGGCCAAACTTGCGGAAGGTGCCGCGCGGACGCCCCGTCAATGCGCAACGATTGCGCTGACGGGTCGGATAGGCATTGCGCGGTAGCTTTTGCAACTCGAGACGAGCGGCATAGCGCTCCTCGTCGGACTTCTTGGCGTCGTTGGCGATGCCCTTGAATTCAGCGTACTTCTTGGCGTACTTGGCGGCGAGTTGCTCGCGCTTGAGTTCGCGCTGGATCAGTGAAACTTTTGCCACGGTCAGCCTCAGTTCTTGAATGGGAACTTGAATGCAGCAAGCAATGCCTTGCATTCGTCGTCGCTCTTCGCGGTGGTGGTGATGCTGATATTCAGCCCACGCAACGCGTCCACCTTGTCATACTCGACCTCGGGGAAAATGATCTGCTCTTTCACGCCGATGTTGTAATTGCCTCGACCATCGAACGAGCGACCCGAAATACCCCGGAAGTCGCGAACGCGTGGCAAAGCGATGGTGACGAAGCGGTCGAGGAATTCATACATCTGAACCCCGCGCAATGTGACCATACAACCGATGGGCACGCCGTCGCGAATCTTGAAGCCGGCGATGGCCTTCTTCGACTTGGTGACGACCGGTTTCTGGCCAGCGATTTTCGTTAGGTCGCTGACCGCATGCTCCATGACTTTCTTGTCCGAGACCGCCTCGCTCACGCCCATGTTGAGCGTGATCTTGGTGAGGCGAGGAACCTCCATCACAGACTTGTAGCCGAATTTGGCCACCAAACCAGGCGCGATCGTGTCCCGGTAAATGGCTTGCAGGCGAGCGGGTTGTTGTTGAGCCATGTCTGACCTTTAAGCCTTAATTTCTTCGCCGCTCGACTTGTAAACGCGGACCTTCTTGCCATCGGCGAGCAGCTTGATCCCGACGCGATCGGCCTTGCCGGATGCAGCATTGAAAATCGCCACGTTCGACTGGTGGATCGGCATCGTCTTCTCGACCACCCCACCTGTCGTGCCCTTCATCGGGTTCGGCTTGACGTGCTTCTTGACGATGTTCACGCCATCGACCGTGACACGGTCTTCATCGACGCGTGCAGCGACAACGCCACGCTTGCCCTTGTCGCGACCGGTCAACACGATGACCTGATCGCCCTTGCGGATCTTGTTCATAAGCTATTTCCTGTCGCGGCTCAGAGAACTTCGGGCGCCAGCGAGACGATCTTCATGAATCGCTCGGTCCGCAGCTCGCGGGTCACCGGGCCGAAGATGCGCGTGCCGATTGGCTCAAGCTTGGCGTTCAACAAGACGGCGGCATTGCCGTCGAACTTGACCAGCGAGCCATCTTGGCGGCGAACACCCTTTGCGGTGCGCACGACTACCGCGCTGTAGACCTCGCCCTTCTTGACACGGCCACGCGGAGCGGCCTCCTTGATGCTGACCTTGATCACATCACCGATACCGGCGTAGCGACGGCGGGAACCGCCCAGCACCTTGATGCACATGACGGACTTCGCGCCGGTATTGTCTGCGACATCAAGTCGCGATTGCATTTGAATCATTTTTCGTGTGTCCCAACTTGCATGTCCCGCAAACTGCCGAAGCAAATTTGCAATCCATCAGTCTTGGGCCCGTGACCCCTGCACGGTCAACTGTGCAAGGGCAGTTTTGGGTGGAGCCGGAATTTGAGCCGAGGAACCTCGGCTTGCTTTTCCAACGAAGCCGATGAGTCTAGCAGGAAAAGACAACCAAGGTCAAACTTCTCGGGCCTTCTGGAGCAACTTGGTGACGACCCAGGCCTTGGTCTTCGAAATCGGGCGCGTTTCGGAGATTTCGACCACGTCCCCGTTCTTGAACTCGTTGTTCTCGTCGTGCGCGTGGTACTTGCTCGTCCTCGCGACAATCTTTCCATAGAGTTCGTGCTTGGTACGACGCTCGATCAGCACGGTGATCGTCTTGCTACGCTGGTCGCTGACCACCTTGCCGACTAGAGTGCGGACGGTCTTCTTGCCGCCGACGGGTTGAGCTTCGGTCATTTCGCAGCTCCTTTCGCTTCACGTTGCTTCTGGGCGATCACGGTCTTCGCGCGAGCGATATCGCGACGCGTCTTGCCGAGCTGGGTGTGGTTGGCCAACTGCTGCGTGGCCTTTTGCATGCGCAGGCCGAAATGGGCCTTCAACAGGTCGCTGACTTCCTTCTGCAGGCCAGCGATGTCTTTCGCGCGGAGTTCGGATGCTTTCACTTGGATGGTCTCCGTGGGGCGTCAAGCGCCAACCTGGCGAGCGACGAAAGTACAGCTCAGCGGCAACTTGGCGGCTGCGAGAGTGAACGCCTCTCGTGCCAGTGCTTCGGGCACACCGTTGATTTCGTAGAGCACCTTGCCCGGCTGAATCTCGGCAACGTAGTACTCCGGATTGCCCTTGCCGTTGCCCATGCGGACTTCAGCCGGCTTCTGTGAAATGGGCTTGTCCGGAAATATGCGGATCCAGATTCGGCCGCCGCGCTTCACGTGACGAGAAATCGCACGACGAGCAGCTTCGATCTGGCGCGCCGTCAGTCGACCACGCTCGGTAGCCTTCAAGCCGTATTCGCCGAACGACACCTTCGCGCCACGAGTGGCGACACCCGTGTTGCGGCCCTTTTGTTCCTTGCGGAATTTTCTGCGTGCAGGTTGCAGCATGCTTATTCTCCTTTGGCCTCACTCGGGGTGGGCGGGACAGCCTTCCGCACACGCTTGACGGACGGCGCCTTACTGGCGTCACCCGCCTCGACCGGCTTGGCAGCCATGTCTGAGGGGCCGGACGCGCGCGGAGCACGATCAGCACCTGGCACGCCGGGTCGGCCGCGGCTCGGTGGCATGCCAGGACGCGCATTGCGACGTGGGCGGCGATCGTCTTCACCTTCAGGCCTGCTGACGACGCCCGGCGCTTCGCCGTGACCGAGTCGGTCACCGCGATAAACCCAGCACTTCACGCCGATGATCCCGTAGGTCGTCTTCGCTTCCGAGAATCCGTAATCGATGTCGGCCTTCAGGGTGTGCAGCGGCACACGACCTTCGCGGTACCACTCACACCGAGCGATTTCAATACCGTTCAGACGGCCGGATGACATCAGCTTGATGCCTTGGGCGCCCAGACGCATTGCGTTCTGCATCGCACGCTTCATAGCGCGGCGGAACATGATCCGCTTTTCGAGCTGCTGCGTGATGCTGTCCGCGATCAGTTGAGCATCGATTTCAGGCTTGCGCACTTCCTCGATATTGACCGCGACCGGCACACCCAGACGGCGAGTCAGTTCAGCCTTCAGGCTCTCGATGTCCTCGCCCTTCTTGCCGATCACCACACCCGGACGGGCAGAGTAAATCGTGATGCGGGCATTCTTGGCCGGACGCTCGATGAGAACACGCGAAACCGCTGCGTTCTTCAGTCTGGCCTTCAGGTACTCGCGGACCTTCAGGTCTTCAGCCAGCATCGTGGCGAAGTTCTGATTGTTGGCGTACCAGCGCGAGGCCCAATTGCGCGTGACCGGCAGTCGAAAGCCGATGGGGTGAATCTTTTGTCCCATGATCGTGCCTTTAGTTGCCGACAGTGATGTAGATGTGCGCGGTCGGCTTGCAGATGCTGTTGCCCCGGCCCTTGGCGCGCGCTGAGAAGCGCTTCAGGATCGCACCCTGCTCGACATAGATCGTCTTGACCTTGAGTTCATCAATGTCAGCGCCGTCGTTGTGCTCGGCATTCGCGATGGCCGATTCCAGCGCCTTCTTGATGATGCCGGCCGCTTTCTTGGGCGTGAAAGTCAGGATGTTGAGGGCTTGGTCAACGGGACGGCCGCGAACCAAGTCGGCAACCAAGCGCCCCTTGTCGGCAGACAGTCGAACGCCACGGACGATTGAACGGGTTTCCATCGTGGTTCCTTATTTCCTTGCGGCTTTCTTGTCGGCCGGGTGCCCCTTGAACGTGCGTGTCAACGCAAATTCGCCCAACTTGTGGCCTACCATCTGATCGGTCACGTACACCGGGATGTGCTGCTTGCCGTTGTGCACGGCGATAGTCAACCCAATGAAGTCCGGCAGAATCGTCGAGCGACGCGACCAGGTCTTGATGGGCTTCTTGTCCTTGATGGCAACCGCTTTGTCGACTTTGGCCATCAGGTGATGGTCGACGAACGGGCCTTTTTTCAGCGAACGGGTCATCTGGCGGCCCCTTTACTTCTTGCGCCGCGAAACGATAAACGTCTGCGTGCGCTTGTTGTTGCGAGTGCGGTAGCCCTTGGTCATCGTGTTCCACGGCGACACCGGCACCTGACCTTCGCCGGTACGGCCTTCGCCACCACCGTGCGGGTGATCGACCGGGTTCATGGCTACGCCACGCACCGTCGGTCTGATGCCTTTCCAGCGGATTGCGCCGGCCTTGCCATACTGGCGCAGGCTGTGCTCTTCGTTGGACACTTCGCCAATGGTCGCGCGGCAGTCGATGTGGATGCGGCGAACCTCGCCGGAGCGCAATCGAACCTGCGCATAAGTGCCTTCACGTGCCAGCAGTGTGCAAGAAGTGCCGGCCGAGCGGGCAATCTGCGCGCCCTTTCCAGGCAGCATCTCGATGCAATGGATCACCGAGCCAACCGGGATATTGCGGATCGGCAGCGTGTTGCCAGCCTTGATCGGCGCCTCGGCACCGCTCAGCAGCGTCTGGCCAACTTCGAGGCCACGCGGAGCAATCACATATCGGCGTTCGCCATCGGCGTAGCACACCAAGGCGATGTGCGCGGTACGGTTCGGGTCGTACTCGATTCGCTCGACCTTAGCCGGAATTCCATCCTTGCTGCGAACGAAATCGACCACACGGTAGTGGTGCTTGTGACCACCGCCCTTGTGACGGATCGTGATGTGGCCATTGTTGTTGCGGCCGGCATGCTGGAACTGCGGCTCCAGCAGCGACGCTTCAGGCTTGCCCTTGTGGAGGTGCGCATGCACCACCTTCACCACGCCACGACGGCCTGGCGATGTCGGTTTTACTTTAACGACGGCCATTACGCGGCCTCCCCGGAGATGTTGAGCTCTTGTCCGGCCTTCAACGACACGTACGCCTTCTTGACATGGTCGCGGCGGCCGATCGAGCGACCGAACTTCTTGACCTTGCCTTTTTGCACGACCGTTTGAACGGACTCGACTTCGACCTTGAACATCAGCTCGACCGCGGCCTTGATTTCTGGCTTGGTCGCATCACGCAGTACCTTGAACAGCACTTGGTTGTGCTTTTCCGAGGCCATCGTGGCTTTTTCGCTGACGATTGGCGCGATCAAGATCTGCGCCAGGCGGTTTTCAGCATGTTTGACGACGGCGCTCATGCCAGCATCTCCTTGAGTTGCTCGATGGCAGCCTTGGTGACCAGCACTTTCTTGTAGTGCACCAGCGACAGTGGATCAGCGTGACGTGGCTCGACCACCAGCACATTGCGCAGATTGCGCGACGCCAGCAGCAGGTTGTCATCGACCTGGTCCGAAATCACCAGCACCGAGTCCAGGCCCATCGCCTTCAGCTTGGCAGCGAACAACTTGGTCTTTGGTGAATCGACTTCGATCGAATCGATCACCGCCAAACGACCTTCACGGACCAACTGAGAAAAGATCGCGGCCATACCGGCGCGATACATCTTCTTGTTGACCTTCTGGGTGAAATTCTCGTCGGGGCTGTTCGGGAAAATCCGACCGCCGCCGCGCCACAGCGGCGAGGACGACATGCCCGCGCGAGCGCGGCCTGTACCTTTTTGTCGCCACGGCTTCTTCGTCGAGTGCTTGACTTCGGCACGGTCGAGTTGGGCGCGCGTGCCTTGCCGCGCATTGGCCTGGAAGGCCACGACGATCTGGTGCACGAGGGCTTCGTTGTAGTCGCGCGCGAACAAGGTGTCAGGTGCGTCGACCTTCGCCGTGGACTGGCCCTGTGCGTTGAGGAGCTCGAGCTGCATCAGTTGGCTCCTGTCTTGGCCGCGTTCTTCGCCTTCACCTTGACGGCAGGCGAGACGACAATGTGGCCGTTCTTCGAACCCGGCACAGCGCCACGCACCAACAGCAACTGACGAGCTTCGTCGATGCGGATGATGTCGAGGTTCTGCGTCGTCTTGGTCACGTCACCGCGGTGACCAGACATCTTCTTGCCAGGAAACACGCGACCCGGATCCTGCGCCATCGAAATCGAGCCCGGCACGTTGTGCGAACGACTGTTGCCGTGCGACGCGCGTTGCGACTTGAAATTGTGGCGCTTGATCGTGCCGGTGAAGCCCTTGCCGATCGAGGTGCCCTGCACGTCGACCTTCTGACCAACCGCAAACACGCCGGTGACAACAACTTGGTTACCCGGCTTGTAGCTGGCAGCCACGTCAGCCTCAACCCGGAACTCCTTGAGGATTTCACCCGCTTCGACACCAGCTTTCGCGAGGTGCCCAGCCAGCGGCTTGTTGACTCGGGACGCCTTGCGCGCACCGAACGCGACCTGGATCGCGCTATAGCCGTCTGTCTCTGCGGTCTTGATCTGCGCCACACGGTTGTTGGACACGTCGAGCACAGTCACGGGAACGGCGTCGCCGTCGTCCGTGAAGATGCGCATCATGCCCACCTTGCGGCCCAGCAATCCGAGGCGATTGCTTAGACTCATGATGGTTCTCCGGCCCCGCAGAGCGAGGCCTTTGTTGCACACACCCGACATCGATTGGCCGGGCTGATTTGATGGGGCCGCCACCTAAATGGCGCGCCCGAAAAAGCCTACGAGTATAGCAGTCGCGGACTCTTCCGCAACCGCTATCTTGCCTAACTATTTACTGCAGCTTGATTTCGACGTCAACGCCAGCCGGCAGGTCGAGCTTCATCAGCGCGTCGACCGTCTTGTCGGTCGGGTCGACGATGTCCATCAGGCGCTGATGGGTGCGGATCTCAAACTGGTCGCGCGAGCTCTTGTTGACGTGCGGCGAACGCAGAATGTCGAACCGTTGCATGCGGGTCGGCAAAGGCACCGGGCCCTTGACGATCGCGCCGGTGCGCTTGGCCGTGTCGACGATCTCAAGTGCCGACTGGTCGATCAACTTGTAGTCGAATGCCTTCAGGCGGATGCGGATCTTTTGCTTGGACATGTGAATTCCTCTGTGTACGTTTAGTGAACCAGCCCTGCGTGGGTCGACCGGGCAAGCCCGGTCGGGGGTTCACATGTCACTCGATGATCTTGGCCACGACGCCGGCGCCGACGGTTCTGCCACCCTCACGGATAGCGAAGCGCAAGCCCTCTTCCATCGCAATCGGGTTGATCAGCTTCACAGTGATGCTCACGTTGTCACCAGGCATCACCATCTCCTTGTCCTTCGGAAGCTCCACTGCGCCCGTCACGTCAGTCGTTCGGAAATAGAACTGCGGACGATAGTTGTTGAAGAACGGGGTGTGCCTTCCGCCTTCTTCTTTCGACAGGACGTAGATCTCTGCCGTGAAGTGGGTGTGCGGCTTGACCGAGCCGGGCTTGCACAGCACCTGGCCGCGCTCGACGTCTTCTCGCTTGGTCCCGCGCAGCAAGATGCCAACGTTGTCCCCAGCCTGCCCTTGGTCGAGCAGCTTGCGGAACATCTCGACACCAGTGCAGGTGGTCTTTTGCGTTGCCTTGATGCCGACGATCTCGATTTCCTCGCCCACCTTGATGATGCCGCGCTCGATACGCCCGGTCACCACGGTGCCTCGGCCAGAGATGGAGAACACGTCCTCCACGGGCATCAGGAAGGCGCCGTCAACCGCGCGCTCTGGCGTGGGGATGTAGCTGTCGAGCGCATCGGCGAGCTTGAGGATCGCGCCTTCGCCGAGCTCACCCTTGTCGCCTTCCATGGCGAGCTTGGCGCTGCCGTGGATGATGGGCGTGGCGTCGCCAGGAAAGTCGTACTTGTCGAGCAACTCACGCACTTCCATCTCGACGAGCTCGAGCAACTCA
>CANJJE010000004.1 GCA_947474755.1 Burkholderiales bacterium
GGCGAGAGGCGAACGGCAGAAGCTCTGGCACAAGAACTCCTACCGATGACCCGAAGGGTCGAGGCGTAGCGATAGCGAATGTTTGAACCTGAGCGAGGAAACCGAGGCGGTAGCTCGGAGAGTGTTCTCGTGCCAGAGCCTTTGAAGTAGGCCGCTGGCCGAAGCGAGTCGGCCAAATGGGCTGGTGTTCAGGCACTCTTCTTTGGTGACTTTCTTCTGTGCCAGCAGAAGAAAGTTACTCGGCAGCCGGGCCGAGACCCGGCGCGCTGCAACGCAAGTGCAAAAGCCCTTCGCAGAGGAACTCAGCGCGCTGCGTCAGCAGCCACGCTCGCCGACGCCGCCGCCAACGCCGCTGGCGCCAACCCGGCCCGCGACCTCTCGACCATCCGCCGGTAAAGCGACTCCAGGTCCCGCGCGAATCGAGCGCCGTCGAACAAGGGGCCGTTGAGCCGTTCGCGCTCCAACTGCCCACGCATCGCCTGCAAGCGATGTGGCTGCTGCAACAGCTCGATCACGCCCGCTTCGTAAGCAGCCGCGTCGGCAAAGACGAGCTGCTCGAGCCCGACCGTGTTCAGCAGGCTGGCTGCGACTCGGGAGGCGAAGGACTCGCCGATCACGGTCGCCATCGGCACGCCCATCCACAGCGCATCGCTGGCGGTGGTGTGCGCGTTGCAGGGCCAGTTGTCGAGCATCAGGTCGGCCAGCGGCAGGCGCGCCAGATGCTCGTTGACGCTGGCCCGCGGCGCGAAGATCAGCCGCTGCGGGGCGATGCCGTGGCGGGCGGATTCGCTGCGCAGGTTGGCGGTGGCCTGGGGGTTGTCATGCAGAAGCCACAGCACGGCGTTCGGTACCGCCTGCAGGATGCGTATCCAGGTGGAGAAGGTTTCAGGTGTCAGCTTGAAGCTCTGGTTGAAGCAGCCGAGCACCACAGCCTCTTCCGGCAGGCCCCACTGCAGGCGATCCGAGGGTTCCGGCCGTGCGCGCTGGCTGTCGTTCGGCTGGTAGCAATGCGGCATCTGCGCGATGCACTCGGTGTAGTGCGCCGCATGCGACAGCGGCGAGGTGATCGCATCGCCGATGAAGTAATCGATGCAGGGCATGCCGGTGGTTGCCGGAAAGCCGAGAAAGCTGACCTGCACCGGCGCGGCACGGTAGGCCAGCACCGGCAAGCGGCTGCCCTGGGTGTGGCCCTTCAATTCGACCAGTACATCGATGCCATCGGCACGGATGCGTTCGGCCATCGCGCGGTGGCCCATGGCACGCATGTCGACGAAATGCTCGCAGGCTGCTCGTACACGGTGCTGCACCGCGGTGTTGTCATCGATGCCGTAGGAATACAGGGTCACCTCGAAGTCCCGGGTGTTGCGGTGCTCCAGCGCCTCGACAAACAAGTGGGTGGTGGCGTGGTTGTGGAAGTCGCAGGACAGGTAGCCGATTCGGATGCGGCCCGCCGCGTCGCGGGCGCGTGTCTGTGGTGGCATTGCGGCGATGTGGCCGATGTGAAAGCGGGCGGCCTGCTGCGCCACGAACTTGAACAGTTCCGGTGGATGCGGTATGCCCAGCAAGGCGAACGTGGCGCCTTCGCCAGCCTCACCCTTGGCCGGGTCGAGTTGCCGCATCGCGTCGACGGCCTCGGCGCAGGAGGCCTCGAAGCCTCGCCAGTCGCAGGCGTACTGACGCATGTGGATTGCCATCAGCCGCGCCGAAAGGCGGGTCGGCTGCAAAGCGATCGTTGTCAGGAAGCTCTCTGCCGCCGCGCTGTAGTCCTTCATGTCCTTGAGCACCAGGCCCAGGCGCAGGTGGATGCTGGGATCGCAGACATTGATGGCCATCGCCTTCAGGAAGGCGTCCATGGCCTCGTGATGCCGCTTCAGGTGCCACATCGTCGTGCCCTGGTTCACCAGGAAGTCGAACGAGGCCTGCGCCTCGGCGTTGTCGCGTTGCTGCTCGAAGACCTCGGCCGCTTCCGGCCAGCGGTGCTGCTCCAGCAGCGAGATGGTCAACACCTGCAGTGCGCGCAGATGAACCGGATCGTGGGCCAGCGCGCGCCGCGCCGCATCCGTTGCCGCCGAAAGCGCGCCGGCATGCACATTGGCAATCGCCAGCGACAGCCAGTCGTTCGCCGTGAATCGATGATCGCCGGACAGCCTGCTCAGACCGCGCGCTGCATCGGCCCAGTTCTGTGTCGTCACGCATTGGTAGGCGTGACGCTTGGCCTTCAGGTAGGTCGCATCGGCGCGCATGTGGGGATGGGTCATTGAAAAGTCCTCGGGCTAGACAGCGCATCACGCGCAGTGGCGCTCTCGGACGAATCTAGAGGGATCGGCACCCTGCAGATGGCTTGAAAAGCGTGGTGCGGGCTGTGCTTATCGCCGTGACAAGACGACCGGTTTGCAAAATTTGCTCAAGTCGCCAGACGAGCAGACGAAAACATTTCCAACGAGGCGTCTGTCCCAAGCTTCGTGGTCCGGAACGGCCTACCGCAGGTCCCCACAACCTATCAAGGGGGTTTGCAGGATGACTGCCGCCGGGCGCAGCCGGTCCAGGGACAACCGGTCAGTGCCTGGTGACACACCCCAGGCACCGACCGCCCGAAGACTGGCTCGACCGTGGTGGGGCAACCCGCCTCAGTCGAGGCAAAGCCGGCGTCCACGCCGGGAGTTCATCAACCTAAGGAGCTTTTTTCATGGCAATGACCATCAACACCAATGTGAATTCGCTGACGGCTCAGCGCAACCTGGGCACGTCACAAACATCTCTGGCCACCTCGCTGCAGCGCTTGTCATCCGGCTTGCGTGTCAACAGCGCCAAGGACGACGCCGCCGGTCTGGCGATTGCCGAGCGGATGAATTCGCAAGTTCGCGGACTGAATGTCGCATCACGCAACGCCAACGACGGCATCTCGATGGCGCAGACCGCTGAAGGCGCCCTCGGCAAGGTCACCGACTCCCTGCAGCGCATTCGTGAACTGGCCGTTCAAGCCGCGAACGCCACCAACAGCGCCGACGACCGCAAGGTACTGCAGGTCGAAGTGTCGCAACTGCGTGACGAAATCGACCGCGTTGCCAAGACCACTTCGTTCAACGGCACCAAGCTGCTCGACGGTTCGCTGGCCGGTGCCACCTTCCAGGTTGGCGCAGGTTCGGGTGAGAACATCACCGTCGCTGCTTTGACGGACGCATCGTCTGAGAATCTCTCGGCCGTGACCTATGGCAAAGGCGACCTGGCCGACATCAGCACGGGTACCCTGACGACCTTGACGGCGATTGACGACGGCGACTTGAAGATCACGGTGGGCTCCAACGAATACAGCCTGTCCGGCATCGCTGTGGCGACTTCTGCCGAACAGCGTCTCGGTCAGGTGGCCGCAGCCATCAACCGCCGCACGGCCGACACCGGTGTGACGGCCTTCCTGTCGAAGCAGACCGATGGCCAGTACACGATCGCCTTCCGCTCGAGCAAGGTCGACGCCGGTACCGCCGAAGCCGTGTCCTTCGGTGGCGGCTTCACTGTCGCTGCGACCGGCTTTGCCGACGGCAGCGTCAGTATCGCCAGCGATACGGTGACGGGCGTTGAAGATCTGAGCATCACGACCACCCAAGACGCATGGCTCGCCATCAAGAAAGTCGATGACGCGCTGGACCAGGTCAACAACGCTCGTGCCACGCTGGGCGCGGTCCAGAGCCGCTTCGAAGCTGCGGTGTCGAACATCGGGATCCAGTCGGAAAACACCGCCAGTGCGCGTGGTCGTATCGTCGACGCCGATTTCGCCTCGGAAACCGCGAACCTGTCCCGTGCCCAGGTGCTGCAGCAGGCTGGTACCGCCATCGTGGCGCAGGCCAACCAGTTGCCGCAGCAGGTATTGCAGTTGCTGCGTTAAGAGACAAAGCGGGTGCCGCTCGCGCGGCCCCTCTCTTTCCCGAATGCCCGGCCATGCCGGGCATTTTTCATTTCTGCAGGCAATTAAGCCGGGGTTCACGGGGCTTATCGATCGAATGGTTCTGAGAATCGTTCTTCAGAATTCGTCACATCAACAGCGGGGCTTTTGACCGCGACGGATCCGGCAAGTGGCCGGCTCCGGACTCTGTAGACGTTGGAGACCGACCATGGCACAGACGATCAACACAAATATCAATTCGCTGACCGCGCAGCGCAATCTCAGCTCATCGCAAAGCTCGCTGGCGACATCGGTACAGCGGTTGTCGTCGGGCTTGCGCGTCAACAGCGCCAAGGACGACGCTGCGGGTCTCGCGATCGCCGAACGGCTGAACACACAGGTCCGCGGCCTGAACGTCGCTGCGCGCAATGCGAACGACGGCATCTCGCTGGCGCAGGTGGCTGAAGGCGCGCTCGGCAAGGTCGGCGAATCACTGCAACGCATCCGTGAACTGGCCGTGCAATCGGCCAACGCAACCAACAGCGCCAGCGACCGAGCGGCGCTTCAATCCGAAGTGGCGCAACTGAGAGACGAAATCAACCGCGTCGCCAAGCAGACATCGTTCAACGGAACGAAATTGCTCGACGGCAGTTTCTCCGCGGCCACCTTCCAGATCGGCGCGAACTCGGGCGAGGCGATCACCATCGCATCACTGACCAACGTGAGTGCCGATGGCCTGGCCAACGTCACCTATGGCTCGGGTGACGTCACCAACATCAGCAGCGCCGGCATCTCGACCCTGACCGCCATCGCCAGCGGAACGCTGGCGATCTCGGTCGGGGGAACCGAGTACCCGTTGTCCGGTCTCGCTGCCGCCCGAAACGCGGAAGAGCGCCTTGGCCAGGTGGCTGAAGCCATCAACCGGCGCACCTCCGACACCGGAGTGACGGCCTACATGTCGAAGCAGACCAGTGGTGAGTACACGCTGGCGTTCCGCTCCAGCGCGCTGGACCCCAGTGCGTCTGTGGCCACGGCGTCGGCTGTGACATTCGGGGGATTCAGTGTCGCGACGACCGGCATCGGCGACACCAGTGCGACCATCGCCTCGACCAACATTACCGGGTTCAGCGCGCTGTCGGTCGCGAGCACCGAAACCGCATGGCTCGCCATCAAGCAGGTCGACGACGCGCTCGATCAGGTCAACGGCGCGCGTGCCACGCTGGGCGCGGTGCAGAGCCGCTTCGAGACCGCGGTGTCGAACATCGCGATCCAGTCTGAAAACACCGCCGCTGCGCGTGGCCGCATCGTCGATGCCGATTTCGCGGTGGAAACCGCGAACCTGTCGCGATCGCAGATCCTGCAGCAGGCCGGCACCGCGATGGTGGCTCAGGCCAACCAGTTGCCCCAGCAGGTGCTCAAACTGCTGCAGGGCTGATCGAAAGCTCTGCGATTTCGCGGCTGCACACGACCCACGCGGTCCGATCGGGCTGGGTGGGTCGTTGTCGTTCATGGCTCAAGTTCGACCGATCGTGGCCGAAAGAGCATGAATACTGAAGGAAGAATCTGATGGCGTCTCTTGCAACCCCGGGCATCGGAAGCGGACTCGATATCAGCGGCATCGTTGACAAGCTGGTCGCACTCGAGCAAGCCCCGGTGGCTCTGCTGAATAAGGAGAAGACGACGCTGCAGGCGAAGTTGTCGTCATTTGGCCTGCTCAAGAGCTACACCACCAATGTCCGCGATGCGGTGGCCCGCCTCGCGGATACCGCGCTGTGGCAACAGACCACGGCGCTGAGCACCGACTCGAGCTCGGTGTCGTCCACTTCGACCGCCGCGGCGCGCGCCGGCAACTACAGCGTGCAGGTCTCGCAGCTCGCGCAGGCGCAGTCCCTGGCCTCGGGTATCTACGCGAGCAGCACGGCGTCGGTGGGTACCGGAACGTTGAAGATCGAGCTCGGCAGCTACGACAGCAGCAACGTCTTCACGGCGCAGACGCCGCCGAAGTCGGTCGACATCGTGATCGGCGCTGGCGAGGATTCACTGGAAAGCGTTCGCGCCAGGATCAATGCGGCCAATGCCGGTGTCACTGCGTCGATCGTCAAGGACGCCTCGGGCGCGCGACTCGCCATCCAGTCGACAGCGACTGGCGTTGCCAACGCGATCCGTATCTCCGCCACGGCCGATGCCGCTTTGCCGGTGCTGCCCACCGATCCGCCGTCGCTGGCCAGCCTGGCCTATGACCCGGGCGTGCCAGCGGCCAGCAAGCTGACCCAGACGGTCGAGGCCAGGAACGCACAGGCAACGATCAACGGCCTGGCTGTCAGCTCGGCCACCAATACCTTCACCGATGCGATCGAGGGCGTCTCGCTGAACGTCGCCAAGGTGACCACAACGGCGGTGCAGGTCCAGGTCGGCCCCAGCAACGATGCGTTCAAGAAGGCGATCAACGATTTCGTCAAGGCCTACAACGACATCAACACCTACCTGACCGCGCAGACCCGGTACGACCCCGATACGAAGACCGCGGCGACCCTGCAGGGCGACGGTGCGACGCTGTCACTGCAAAGGCAGTTGCGTTCGGCGATCACCCTGCCCAGCGGTGCTTCCACGACCTTTCAGACGCTATCCGATCTGGGAATCCAGGTGCAGAAAGGAGGCGGCTTGCTGGTCAATGACGCCAAGCTGACCGCAGCATTGGCCAACACCAGCGAAGTGGCCAGGGCCTTCTCCAATGCGGGCTCAGGGGCCAGTGGCGATCCGGCGGCTGGCCTGGCCGTCCGGCTGAAGGCGTTGACAAGCGCCTTGACCAACACCGATGGTGCGGTCGCGACTCGTACGGCAGGGCTTCAGGCCTCCATCAAGCGCAGCGACGATGAGGTGGCGAAACTGCAGTCTCGCATTGCCGACACCAAGGCGCGACTGTTGAAGCAATACGGCGGGCTTGATACCAAGATCAGCGAGCTCAACAGCCTCAACTCGTACA
Source organism: Burkholderiales bacterium (assembly GCA_947474755.1). GTDB lineage: Bacteria > Pseudomonadota > Gammaproteobacteria > Burkholderiales > Burkholderiaceae_C > PBB1. The sequence goes on from CANJJE010000004.1 coordinate 6,861, forward strand.
TCAACCAGCAATTCTTCGCGACGAAAAACAAGAACAGCTGAAGGGGTCGCGCGCTCAAGTCGGGCCTGCGCCGTGCCGATAAAAAAAGCACTCGGACTTCTTCAGGAAACCAGCGATGTTTGCCGCCGCCAACCCATTCCGGAATGCCAGCTTCAGCGCCCAGTCGAACGTCTATCGGGAGGTCGGTGTTTCATCGGCTGTCGATAGCGCGAACCCGCACCGACTGGTCGAAATGCTCTACGACGGGCTGCTCGAATCGATCGCCCAGGCCCGTGGCGCGATGCGTGTGAAAAACATCGATCTGAAATGCCGCAGCATCAGCCGCGCGGTGCGCATTGTCGAGGAGGGACTGCTCGATGCGCTGGACATGACGTCTGGCGGCGAACTGGCCGCCAACCTGAGCCTGCTCTACGGCTACGTGTCGCGACGACTCACGCTGGCCAACTTGCGCAATGACGAGGCGATGCTGCAGGAATGCGCCGACCTCGTGCAGCCCTTGCGTGACGCCTGGTCGCAGATTGCCGCGCAGGCAGCGGTACCCGCACCGAAGCGCGTCGTCAACGGATGAAGCTGCAGCCGCAACCCAACTCAATCGGAATCGCCATGAGCACCAACTTGCTCCAGTACTACGAGGCCATCGAACGCGCGAGCCAGGAGATGCTCGAGGCTGCGCGCGGTGGCAACTGGGATGCTGTTGTCAAGCTCGAGGGCGCCTGCGCGCTGCTCATTTCGCAGCTCAGGCACGCCGCCGCGAATCAGCAACTGCCCAGCGAGGAGCGGCAATTGAAGTCGCGGATCATGCAGCGCATTCTGGTGAACGACGCAGAGGTTCGGGTGCTGGCCGAGCCCTGGCTCGAAGGTCTCGATCACTTGCTGGGCGGCACACGCGCCACCCTGCACTGAACATTGCCCGACGATGGACACGCTGCCAATGCCGCTCGATGCTGTGGCCGCTGCGCATGGAGGTCTCGATGACTTCCACATCACCGCGCCGGTCGAACTGGCGTCGATACTCAGGCAACTGCTCGATGCCAACGTGGTGCTGAACCTGAACGCGCCGAATGGCACTGCGGTGCCCGTCACGCTGTGGACGGTCGATGCCGTGCGCGGCATCATCAGCTTCAGCGCCAGTGCGCACTACCCGCAGTTGCAGGCGCTGATCGAATGCAACGAAGCGGTGGCCGTTGGCTACCTCGACAGCGTCAAGGTGCAGTTCGATCTGCAGGGCCTGATGCTGGTGCACAACGGCCCTGCCAGCGCGATCACCTGCGGTTACCCGCGCGACATGTTCCGCTTTCAGCGCCGTAACAGCTACCGCGTGCGACCGCTGCTGCGGCATGTCCCCTGCGCGCGACTGCAACATCCGATGTTGCGCGACATGCTGCTCACGCTGCGTGTTCTCGACGTCAGCATCGGCGGCTGTGCGTTGTTCCTTCCCGAGGATGTACCGCTCATCGAGCCCGGCGTGCTGATCAACGGCGTCGAGCTCACTCTCGATGCCGACACCCGAATCAAGACCCCGTTGCGGCTGCAGCATGTGACCTCGCTGCAGAACGACGCGGGCGGCGTTCGCCTGGGTTGCGAGATGGTCGATGTCGGAAGCGGCAGCCTGCGTGCGCTGCAGCGCTACATCGACCAGACACAGAAGCGCCGACGGCTGATCGCGATCGAATGAGCAATAAGACACAGCTGGTCACAACTTGAGGACGACATGCCTTCAAGTGCGGATCCTTATTGCCGACATCCTGTAGACAGGCAATTCGCCTCGATTCCAGGAGTGAATCATGAGCGTCAGCAAAGTCTCCCCCATCGGATCCGTTGATCCGCCGGTTGCAGTCGTCCGTCCCACCGACGCTGCCGCTGGAACATCCCAGCAGCCGTCCCAGCAAGACCGTCGACCGCCAGCGCAGCCCGAACCGGCGTCGCGCCGCTTCCCCTGGCTGAGCTGGGAAACCAGGCAGCTGGAAGCAGCTTCGAAGCAGCCCTCGCCCTATGGGCTCATACCGCGTCTCGGTGAAACGCTCGACCAGAAGGTGTGAATCCCGGCCTGGCGTGAAGCACGGCCTCACACCTGCATGTTCATGATGTCGCTGTAGGCCTGGACCAGCTTGTTGCGCACCTGGATCGTTGCCTGAAAGCCGATCGATGCCTTCTGCATGGCAACCATCGTCTCTTCGATGCTGACATTCGGGTTGTCGAGCTGCACTTCCCGCTGCAGACGACGGGCTTCTGCCTGCGTGCTGCTGACCGCGCCCAGCGCCTGTGTCAGTGCCGCCTGAAAGCCGCCGCCCGCGGCCGCTGCCGCCTTGCCCAGTGGCTGTCCCTGAGTGTTCAGGCCGGCGCGTGCCACCGCCTGGGCGAAGTCGAACGGTTTGAGCGTGACATTCATCGCGAATCCCCGGAATCCGCCGTCGCCTGCGCCTCGAATGGACGCACGAACGGCAGGTTTTGATGGATTTCATCGTAGCCGGACCAGTGCGCCACGATGGGGCGAACTGACCGGGGTTTGCTTCGCTTCTCGGTCCTTGGGAAGTACTTCAGCGTTCGAATAATGGCTTCCATCGGCCGGCGCTTTCGGCCTTGCCCATGCACTGAACGAGAACGATGGACAACGCTGTCATCCTGAAGTCACCCGGTGACCTGAACGCGGCGCCCGGCTTTGGCGCTCGCCTCGCGGCCCTTCCACCGAAAAGCAAGTTCAACCTTGGTTTCGGCGCAGCCGCGCTGGCCAGCGTCGTGCTGGCGATGCTCCTGTGGGGTAGCCAGGGCGACTACAAGGTGCTTTACGCCAACCTGTCCGACAAGGATGGCGGCGCGATCATCGCGCAGTTGTCGCAGATGAATATCCCGTACCGCCATTCCGATGGCGGCAACGCGATCCTGGTGCCTGCATCATCAGTTCACGATGTCCGGCTGAAGCTGGCTTCGGCGGGCCTGCCGAAGGCCTCGGTCGGGGGCTTCGAGATGATGGACGGCGCGCGCTTCGGGCAGACGCAGTTCCAGGAACGGCTGACCTTCCAGCGCGGCCTCGAAGGTGAGCTGAGCCGCTCGATCACATCGCTGGCCGCCGTCGAAAATGCGCGCGTTCATCTCGCGCTGCCGAACCAGAACGGCTTCTTCCGTGAGCAGCAGAAGCCCAGCGCTTCAGTGGTGCTGACGCTGCACGCAGGTCGCACCCTCGATCGTGGCCAGGTGGCTGGCATCGTGCATCTGGTGTCGAGCAGCGTCCCCGAGATGAGCCCCAAGGCGGTCAGCGTGCTCGACCAGACTGGCGCGCTGATCTCTTCACCGCCAGACACCAGCGCGCAGGCGGGTCTCGATGCGCAGCAATTGCAGTACATCGCGCAGATCGAGAAGGGCTATTCCAAGCGCATCGCCGAGTTGCTGGAGCCGGTGGTCGGTCGCGACAATCTTCGCGCCAACGTGACCGCCGACATCGATTTCGCACAGATCGAGTCGACCGAAAAACTCTTCAAGCCCAACCAGGGCGCGACTGCCGAGGTCGCCTTGCGCAGTGAGCAGACGACCGAGCAGTCGGGTACCAACCCGGCCACGCCATCGGGGGTGCCCGGCGCCGCGAGCAACCAGCCGCCGTTGCCAGCCGCAGCCCCCCTCACCGGTGCTGCGGTGCCGTTGCAGACTGCGCAGGCAGGCGGCGTGGTCGGCAACAGCCGACGCGAAGCGGTGAGGAACTACGAGGTCGACGAGACGGTGCGCGTCACCCGCAATGCAACCGGTATCGTCAGGCGCCTGAACGCGGCCGTGGTCGTCAACAACCGGACCATCACCGACCCGAAAGGCAAGGTCACCCAGGTTCCGTTGGCGCCGGAAGAACTGGAAAAGCTGACTGCCCTGGTACAGGAAAGCATCGGCTATAGCAAGGAGCGTGGAGACTCGGTGCGTGTCATCAACGCGCCTTTCACGGTCGAGCCCGTCACTGTCGTCGACACCCCTGTCTGGAAAGACCCTCAGATTCTCGACATGCTGCGTGCTGCCGCCGTGCCTGCCGGGTTGTCGGTCGTGGCGCTGCTGGTGTTCTTCGGGATGATCAGGCCGGGCCTGAAGGCTGCGTTGGCGCCTCCCGTTCCTCCACCTGGCAGCACTGTTGATGCGAGTGTTGGTGATGCCGAAGCCTTGCCCGGCCTGCCGGAGCCGCCGGTGCCGATGCTTGAAGCGCCGCGCGACACCGCCAAGCTCGAAGCGGCGCGCGCGCTGGCGAAGGAAAACCCGGCGGCGGTGGCGCACATCGTGCGCGGCTGGGTCAACGGCCAGCCGGCGTGATGGCTGCGCGCGCCCTCCCTTCCATCGCCCACGGATGAATCGACGATGAGCACTGACACGCCTGAAGAGGGTCTGGAAAACGCCGCCATCCTGCTGATGTCGCTCGGCGAGGAAGAGGCCGCCGAGGTGTTCAAGCTCCTGACACCGAGGGAGGTGCACTCGCTGGGCGAGACCATTGCCAAGATGAAGGCGGTCAGCCACGAACGCGTCGAGGGCGTCCTGGTCAAGTTCTCGGAGATGGCCCGCGATCAGAGCATGCTGGTCGCCGACAACGACGAATACGTGAAGGGCGTGCTGCGCCGTGCGCTTGGCGATGACAAGGCCAGTCTGCTGATCGACCGCATCCTGCAAGGCAGCGACGTCTCGGGCATCGAAAGCCTGAAGTGGATCGACCCGAAGTCGGTGTCGGAACTGCTGCGCAATGAGCATCCGCAGATCGTCGCGGCGATCCTGGTGCACCTTGATCCCGACCAGGTCTCGTCGGTCCTGAAGCTGTTCTCCGAGCGCCAGCGTAACGAGGTACTGGTGCGCATTGCGACGCTCGATGGCATCCAGCCAGCGGCGTTGAAGGACCTCAACGAGGTCATGGGCATGGTGCTGGCAGGCACGGACAAGATACGCAAGGCAACGCTCGGCGGCGTGAAGCCTGCAGCCGAGATCATCAACATGATGGGCGGCAGCATCGAGACCGCTGTGCTCGACTACATCCGCGAGGCCGACAACGACCTGGCGCAGAAGATCATGGACAACATGTTCACCTTCGACGACCTGGAGAAGCTCGACGACAAGGCGATCCAGACGCTGATGAAGGAAGTGCAGACCGAGTCGCTGGTCATCGCGCTGAAGGGTGCGACACCCGAGATGCGCGAGAAGGTGTTCCGCAACATGTCCAAGCGCGCGGCCGAAACGCTGCGTGAAGACCTCGACTCGCGAGGCCCGGTGCGCGTCAGCGAAGTCGAGAGCGAGCAGAAGGAACTGCTGAAGATCGTCCGCCGCCTGGCCGACGAAGGTCAGATCCAGTTGATCACGGGCGGCGACGATGACTTCGTCTAAGTTCAGGAACGTGCCACCACCGGAGGGTGGCAGCAAACCATCTCCCTACGCGCGCTTCATTCCGCGGGAAGAACTCAGTTCGTTCGAAGCATGGAATCCGAGTGCGCTGTCGGGCGCCGATCCTCATGCCGGCGCGGGCACGCCCACTGCAGAGCCCGAGGCGCCGAGCCTGTCGGTCGCGGAGCAACTCGCCGCGCAATTGCGTGCAGCGCGGCAGAGTGGCTATCAGGATGGCTACCGGGACGGGCTCTCGGCGCTCGACGGGTTCAAGCAGAGCTATGCCGCGCAGATCACTGCTCAGCTTGGCCGACTGATGGAATCGCATGGCGCTCAGCTCGATGGCCTGCAGCAACAGCTGGCGCAGGCCATTGCGGTGTGTGCCACCTCGATGGCGCGCCAGGTCGTGCGCAGTGAACTGGTGGTGCGTCCGGAGCTGGTTGCCGCCGTCGCGCAGGAAGCCGTCGAGGCTCTTCTGCTCAGCGCGCGTCACATCACCGTGCGCGTGCACCCCGATGACCAGCCGCTGGTCGCGCAAGGCGCTGCTGAAGTGCTGCAGGCGCGAGGAGCCCGACTGATCCCCGATGCCAGCATCGCGCCCGGTGGCTGCCGTGTCGACAGCGACATCGCGAGCATCGATGGCACGGTGGCGGCGCGCTGGCGCCGGGCCTCGGCCGCGCTGGGATCTGCCAGCGAGTGGACCGAGGCCGATCCACTCATGCCTGCTGAAGCCAGCCCCGACCAGGACACGCGATGATCAACAGCCAGATCGAGAACGAAGCGCTGCAGCGCGCCGCCCTCAGCGCGCACCGGGCGCAGTCGACGGTGGCCGACCGAACCGAAGATTGGGCGCGCTATCTCGAGACACTGCAGATGTTCGCTGCCGATCCGGTGCCTCTGGAGACCCAGGGCATGCTGGTGCGCGTGGCGGGTCTGGTGCTCGAAGCTGCCGGCACTCGCGAGCCTGTCGGTTCGGTGTGCGAGGTGCACATGGCGGGTCAGCCGCCGGTGCAAGCTGAAGTGGTCGGCTTTTCTGGCGACCGAACCTATCTGATGCCCACCGGCGATGTGCATGGCCTGGCCAGCGGCGCCCGGGTGGTGCCGAAAACCTCGCCGATGGTGCCGCTGCAGCTGGGTTCTCCCCGTCATCCCTGGCGTCGTAGCCTGGATCGCACCCTGCACCTGCCAGTCGGCGGCGGTCTGCTGGGCCGCGTCGTCGATTCGCATGGCCACCCGATGGACCGCAAGGGCCCGCTGTGCGACGTGCACAACGCGCCGCTGGTGCGCCGGGCCATCAACGCGATGGACCGCGATCCGGTGCGCACTCCGCTTGATACCGGCGTGCGCTCCATCAATGCGATGCTGACCGTCGGCCGCGGCCAGCGCCTGGGCCTGTTCGCCGGCACGGGCGTCGGCAAGTCGGTGCTGATGGGCATGATGGCCCGGTACACCGAAGCCGACGTGATCGTGGTCGGGCTGATTGGCGAACGCGGTCGCGAAGTCAAGGAATTCATCGAGGACATCCTGGGCGCCGACGGTCTGGCGCGCTCGGTGGTGGTGGCTGCGCCCGCAGATGCGCCGCCGCTCACGCGCATGCAGGGTGCCAGCTATGCCACCGCAGTGGCCGAACACTTCCGCGATGGCGGCCAGCATGTGCTGCTGCTGATGGACTCACTGACCCGTTATGCCATGGCGCAGCGCGAGATCGCGCTGGCCATCGGCGAGCCGCCGGCCACCAAGGGCTATCCGCCCAGCTGTTTTGCCAAGTTGCCGCAGCTGGTCGAACGCAGTGGCAACGGCATGGCCGGCAGTGGCTCGATCACTGCGATCTATACCGTTTTGACCGAGGGCGACGACCCGCAGGACCCGATCGCTGATGCGGCTCGGGGCATCCTCGATGGCCACATCGTGCTGTCGCGCGAATTGGCCGAAGCCGGCCACTACCCGGCGATCGATGTCGAGCGCTCGATCTCGCGGGTGATGACGAATGTGGCCCCGGCGCCGCACCTCGAATCGGCACGCAGGTTCCGCCAGCTGCACTCGAAGTACCAGAAGGCACGCGACCTGATCCAGCTTGGCGCCTATGCGCCCGGCCACGATGCCGAACTTGACAGCGCGGTGCGAATGCACGCGCCAATGACCCAGTTCCTGCAGCAGGACATGCACCAGCCCGCCAGTCTCGACAGCAGTGTCGACTGGCTGCGCTCGGTGGTGTCGGGCTGAATTCCTACTCCTCTGACCCGAGGCACAGCCGATGAGCGTCCTGCAACCCCTGATGACCCTGCTCGGCCAGGTCGAGCGTGAGCGCGACGACCTGGCGCAGATCTGTCAACGTGCTGTGCAAGCACAGCAGACGGCCGCCAGTCAGGCAGAGCAGTTGCTGACCTACCGCCGTGAATACGAAAAGCGCTGGGCACATCGGTTCCGCACCGACGGCCGAATGGAGCTTGTCAACTGCTACCGCGGCTTCATGGAACGCCTGACACAGGCGGTGGATCAGCAGCGCGCGGCTGCTGCGCAGGCGCAAGCCGAGCTTGACAGTGCGCGTGTCGCGCTGCGCGACGGCGAGTTGCGTGTGGCTTCGGTGCGCAAGCTGATCGAACGCCGTGTCGCCGAAGCGCATGCCGCGGCCGAGCGCCGTGAGCAGAAAGCCTGTGACGAGTTCGCCTCGCGCGCCAGCTGGAATCAGGCTGCTGGCCTGGCAGGTGCCGCATGAGCGCGCTGGACGGTTCGCCTGCGCTGAGCGCGCTGAATGCACTGAAGCTGAAGCCGTCGACACCCCCTTCCGGCGGCGTGTCGGCGACGAACCCGACCCGCTCGCCAGAGGCCAAGGAAGAGACCAGCAAGGCGAGGTTTTCCCGACTGCTGGCACACAGCCAGGCGGCCTCTGCCGCTGCAAGACTTTCGTCCGCACCGGCAGCTCGCTCCGCCTTGAATCCGCCGGTGCCGTCGCGCACGTCGCGCCCTGACGTTCGCCACTTGAATGAAAACGTCGACAAGACCACCGAGGCCGTCGCGCCTCGGACATCGGCCGTGCCACCGCGCGTCGGCGCGGCAGCCCGCAGCGGCACTGCGAACGATGCGCGAGACCAGACCTCCGATGCGGACGCCGCTGCTCAGGCTGGTGACGCTGGCAAGAGGACGGAAGACGGCGAGCATCTGCTCCTGACCGACGCCTGCGCCAGCGATCTCGCGTCGCCGCTGCTCGGCGCAGTGCCGCCCGCCCTGTCGGCACAGGCCCAGGCAGGCGTTGCCATCAGCGACGCTTCGAGCGACCCGACATGGGCTGCGGCCCGGCTGGCGGCTGGCACCGATGCATCGGCAAAGTCGGCCCCTGGCGGGCCAGGTGCCAACGCGGAATTCGCTTCGGCGAGCAACTCCTCGTCAACGGCGGATCGTGGTCCAGGTCAGGCCAGCCAGGTCATGTCAACCGCTGACGCGAAACTTGCCAGCGACACGACTGCCGCCTCGGGCGCGTGGCCCCATGCTGCACTGGCGAGTCTGGCCGCACTGTCTGTCGGTGCCGGCAAGACCGACGAGCGATCAGGCGCCAATGCCTCGACGGAGGGCCTTCCCATGGGGGCCGGTGCCACCATTGCCGGTCAAGGCCTTTCCCATCTTGCGCGATCGATCGACAGCCTGACATCGGCCACTGCCACCGTGTCCACCGCCGTCGGCGATCCCGGGTTTCACGAGGCCCTGGCGGCTCAGGTCAGCGTTTTTGCACGCGCGGGGCTTTCGAAAGCCGAGCTGCACCTGAACCCTGCCGAACTGGGGCCCGTGTCGGTACAGATCACGATGAGCGGCGACCAGGCCCGTGTCGATTTCGGGGCAGATCGGGCGCAGACCCGACAGGTCATCGAAGCCGGCTGGGCCGAACTGGCCGCCTCCCTGCAGGACGCAGGCTTCACACTCAGCGGCGGTGGTGTCTCGGAGCAGGCCCAACGGCAGGCATCGCAGCGTCAGGCGGCGCCGCAGAACGGCCGGACGGATCGCGCTGTCGTGGCAGATGACGTCCCGGTGGCATCGATCGTTGCGGCGCGCCCGCGGGCTGGATCTGCGTTGGACCTCTATGCGTAGGCTAGTTGCCTTTTCGTGGGACCGCGCCGGGTGTTCGCCCCGGCGGGCGAGTCACTTTTTCTGCGGGGCCAGAAAAAGTAACCCAAAAGAGGCCCTTGAACACCAGCCCATTTGGTGACCACGCTTCGGCGAGAGGCGAACGGCCGAGGCAGTGGCACAAGAAGCCAAACCGATGACCCGAAGGGTCGAGGCGCAGCGAGACCGATTGTTTGAACCTGAGCGAGGAAACCCAGGCGGTAGTTCGGGGAGTGTTCTCGTGCCAGAGCCTTTGAAGTAGGCGTGTAGCCGCAGCGAGCAGGCCAGATGGGCTGGTGTTCAGGCACTCTTCTTTGGTGACTTTCTTCTGTGCCAGCAGAAGAAAGTTACCCGCCTGCCGGGGCGGCCTCCCGGCGCGGTGCTAGCCAAGTCAAGCCCGACCTGCTGCAGCGGCATCCCGGCATTGCGCTGCAACGCAAGCGCCAATTCCCCCCTCTTTCCGGCCCTTATCGACGCTTCGCCCCCACGCCTCGTTTTGATAATGAATCGAACGCGGTTGTGGTGCCCTTCCAAGGGACGCCATCGACCCGAGACTCTTATCCGAAGGATCCGTCATGGCCACAGCCGCCGCTCCAACCCCTGGTGCCGATGTCATCGTGCCCAAGAAGGGCAAGAAGAAACTGATCATCATCATCGTGGCGGTGCTGGCGGTGCTGTTGATCGGTGGTGGCGTCGCAGCCTACATGCTCAAGCAAAAGGCGGCGGCCGAGGCTGCGGCGGATGCCGAAGACGAGGACGAGCCCGCTGCCAAGGAAACGCGCGCCAAGAAGGACGAGCACAAGGCGCCGCCAGTGTTCGTGGCGCTGGATCCGTTTGTCGTGAATCTGGCAGACCGCGATGCAGAGCGCTTCGCCCAGATCGGCATCACGTTGCAGGTCGACGACGCCGCGGCCGCCGATGAGCTGAAGCTCTACATGCCCGCAGTGCGCAACGGCATCCTGATGGTGCTGGCCCACAAGACGGCTGCCGAACTTCTGGAGCGCAGCGGCAAGGAAAAGCTCGCCGCCGAAATCATGCGCGAGGCGGTCCGACCGATGGGCATCATCATCGAGGCCGACGAGCCCGCTGACGAGTCGCCCGCCGACGCCGACGCTGACGTCAAGCCGAAGAAGAAGAAAAAGAAGAGGCCTGCCGAGCACAACCCGATCAGCAGCGTCAACTTCTCCAGCTTCATCATTCAGTGAGCGCGCGGCCCTCATGAATCAGCAGGTCCTGTCGCAAGAAGAAGTCGATGCGCTGTTGCAAGGCATCACTGGCGAGAGCCAGACCGTCGAAGCCGAAGAGGCGCCCACCGGGGGTGTCCGCGCCTACGAAATCGCCAGCCAGGAACGCATCGTCCGCGGCCGCATGCCGACGATGGAGATCATCAGCGAGCGCTTTGCCCGCAACATCCGCATCGGCCTGTTCAATTTCATCCGCAAGAGTCCCGAGGTGTCGATCGGTGGCATCAAGGTGCAGAAGTACAGCGCCTTCCTGCGCGAGATCATCGTGCCCACCAATTTCAACATCGTGAGTGTCAAGCCATTGCGCGGCAGCGGGCTGATCGTCTGCGAACCGACTCTGATTTTCGCGGTCATCGACGCTCTGTTCGGGGGTTCGGGCAAGTACCACACGCGCATCGAGGGCCGGGAGTTTTCTCCAACCGAGTCGCGCATCATCTTGCGCCTGGTCGAGTTGATCATCACGGAATACCGGAAGGCCTGGCAGGGCATCTATCCGCTTGAGCTCGAATACCAGCGTTCGGAAATGCAGCCGCAGTTCGCCAACATCGCGACCCCGAGCGAGATCATGGTGGCGACTTCGTTCACGCTGGAGATCGGTGAGTCGACTGGCGCGATCCACTTCTGCATTCCGTATTCGACGCTGGAGCCGATCCGCGACGTGCTGTATTCGACGATGCAGGGCGACAGCGGCGAGCTCGACCGACGCTGGGTAAACCTGCTGAAAGAGCAGATCAAGGCGGCCGACGTGGAACTGGTGGCCGAACTCGCCACTGCGCCAGCCACGGTTGAACAGCTGCTGTCGTTCAAGGTCGGTGATTTCATCGAGCTCGACCTGCAGCCCGGTATCGAGGCGAAGATTTCCGGGGTGCCGGTACTGGAGTGCCATTACGGCATCTCGAACGGGCGCTATGCGCTGAAGGTCGATCAACTGTTGTCCAGCTCCAACACGAGCTGGCTGGGAGCAAGCAATGTCTGATGCCGACGCACAAAAGGAAGCCGAAGAACAGGCGATGGCCGCCGAGTGGGTCGCCGCACTGGCTGAATCGAAAGCTGAAACATCGGCGGTATCCGCCGCCGAGCCGGGTGCCTCTGCGTTGCAGAACACCGTTGATTCAGTGGCGCCCGCCAAGTTCACCAACTTTGCCAGCGACTCGGGCGCGGTGGCGGGCAACGACATCAACATGATCCTCGACATCCCGGTGCAGCTCACCGTGGAACTGGGTCGCACCCGCATCGCGATCAAGAACATCCTGCAGCTGGCACAGGGCTCCGTGGTCGAGCTCGAAGCGATGGCCGGCGAGCCGATGGATGTGCTGGTCAACGGCTATCTCATCGCGCAGGGCGAGGTGGTGGTCGTCAATGAGAAATTCGGTATCCGGCTGACCGACATCGTCACGCCGAGCGAACGCATGCGGCGCCTGAGCCGCGGCGGCTGATGCACCGACGCGCACGGCCACACCGATGAACACCATGCCCTGGACCTCGCTGCTGTGGTTCGCCGCGATCATCGTCATGATCCCGCTGTCCCTGTGGCTGCTCAAGCGCACGCCGCTGGGTGGAGCCGCCTCGGGCGGCACGATGCGCAGCATTGCTGCGCTGCCGCTGTCGACCTCGCAACGCATCCTGACCGTCGAAGTGGGGCAGGGCGAGCAACGCCGCTGGCTGGTGCTCGGCGTCACGCCCCACAGCATCACCACGCTGCACACGATGGAACCTGCAGTGGATGCGGCGACGGCCGTCCTGCCAGCCAGCCCGGTGGCAGGTTCATTTGCGCAGATGCTCGGGCGTCTGCGCGGCGCTGACCCGGGAGCCGACCGTGCGACGTGAGGATGCGCCATCGACGCAGCGTCGGCGCACCGTGACACGCATGGGTGCCGGCGTGCTGCTGGCATCGCTGGCGATGGCGAGCACCACAGCGCTGGCTCAGAGCTCTGGCGCGAGCCTGCCGCTGGTGGTCGGGCAGGGGGCGCAGGGCACCAGCTACTCGGTACCGATCCAGACACTGCTGTTCTTCACCTCGCTGAGTTTCCTGCCCGCTGTCCTGCTGCTGATGACCGGCTTCACCCGCATCGTCATCGTGCTCAGCCTGCTGCGCCAGGCGCTGGGCACGCAGTCCGCGCCGCCGAATCAGGTCATCGTGGGTCTCAGCCTGTTCCTGACCTTCTTCGTGATGGGGCCCACGATCGACCGCGTCTACACCGAGGCCTACGAGCCGTTCAGCACCAACCAGATCGCCTTCGAAGAAGCGTTGAAGCGCGGCGAAGTCCCGATGCGCGAGTTCATGCTCAAGCAGACACGCCAGTCCGATGTGATGCTGTTCGCGAAGCTGGGCAAGGTCGACCCGTCCGTCAAGTCGGCCGACGTGCCGTTCAAGGTGCTGGTCCCCGCCTTCGTCACCAGCGAGTTGAAAAGCGCATTCCAGATCGGCTTCCTGATCTTCGTGCCCTTCCTGGTCATCGACATCATCGTGGCCAGCGTGCTGACCAGCCTGGGCATGGTGATGCTGAGCCCGGTGCTGATCGCACTGCCCTTCAAGCTGATGCTGTTCGTGCTGGCCGATGGCTGGAATCTGCTTCTCGGCTCTTTGGCCGCCAGTTTCGCTTGAGGACCCCATGGATTCACAACAAGTCTTCACCTTCGGCCAGCAGGCGCTGCACCTGCTGCTGATGGTGTCTGCCCCGGTGCTGCTGACGGTGCTCGGCGTGGGTCTGCTGGTCAGCGTCTTCCAGGCGGCCACGCAGATCAATGAGCCCACCCTGTCGTTCGTGCCCAAGATCCTCGCGGCCGTCGGGGTGCTGACGATCTCCGGGCCCTGGATGCTGACGACGCTGGTCGAGTACCTGCAACGAACGATTCAATCGATCCCCTCTGTCGTCGGCTGAGCTTCAGATGCCATGCTGACCTTCAACGAGGCGCAGGTCTGGGCGTGGGTCAGTCCGGTGCTGTGGCCCTTCCTGCGGGTGCTGGCGATGCTGGGCACGATGCCGGTGATCGGTCAGCGCAGCGTGCCGATGCGGGTGAAGGTGGCGCTGTCGTTTCTGATCACCGTCGTCATGCAGCCCTCGCTGCCGGCCATGCCGGTGGTCGCACTCGACTCGTCTCTGGCGCTGATGCTGGTGGTGCAGCAGGTGCTGATCGGCGTGTCGATCGCCTTCGCCGTGCGCATCGTGTTCGCGGCGGTCGAGTTCGCGGGCGAGATCGGCGGGCTGCAGATGGGCCTCAATTTCGCTGGTTTCTTCGACCCGATCACCCGCACTCAGAGCACGGCACTCAGCACCTTCTTCAGCGCGATGGTGAGCTGGCTGTTCATCGTCATCAATGGCCACCTGCTGCTGATCGTCGCGGTGTCGCAAAGCTTCGTTGCATTCCCGGTCGGCGACGCGCCGTTCGCCTTCCTCAAGGCCGTGCGGCCCGAGCTGTGGGGTGCCGAGATCTTCAGCCTCGGGCTGTGGATCGCCTTGCCCTTGATCGCGATGCTGCTCTTCACCAACCTCGTGCTGGGCATCATCGCCCGCGTCGCCCAGCAGATGAACATCTTTGCCATCGGCTTCCCGCTCACGATGTCGGTCGGCCTGATCGGCGTGCTGCTGACGCTGCCGCTGATGCAGATGCCGTTCACCACGGCGCTGGAGCGGATGCTGGGGATGTTTCGGTAACGGATCGCGTGAGCGGGCACGCACGGCGGCCTGTTGTGCTCACATCAGCTGAATCTGGTTGACACCGGAAGTGCGGCTCTGCTGGAATACCCGCGCACACGTTCAGTGGGAATCAGCGATGAAGAGTTTCTGCGTTGCCTTGGTGCTGGTGTCCTTTGTCGGCGCTGCGTTGTCTGCTGACAAGAGGGACACTGCGCCCGCCGAGCGTTCAGCCAAGGCGCCGCCCGCTAGCGCTGCTGCCAGCGCCAAGGTCGAGGTGACGTACTTTCCGGCGGACTCGATGTTGTCCGAGAACGGGCTGTTGAAGTTGAAGGAATGGAACTACCTCGAAGCGATCGCCGAGGCGGTCCAGACCGGGTTTCGCTTGCCCGAGCCGTTGAATCTGGTCGGTCAACCCTGCGGCGAACCCAATGCTTTTTTTGTGCGGGAAGGAAGCGACGCAAGATCTATCGTCATCTGCTACGAACTCGTCGATCTGATCGTCCAGCAAGCAGAGATGGCCAAGGGCCCGGACCGCCGCCAGAAGCTCCCCGAAGAGTCCAGAGCGCTTCTCGCCTTTGGCGCGCTCACTTTCGTGACGCTTCACGAGATGGGCCATGCACTGATCGATATCCTCGATCTGCCCATCACCGGTCGCGAAGAGGACGTGGCCGACCAGATCGCGACATTCCTGTCCTTGCATGACCTCAAGGACGAGGAGGATCACGAATTGGCGCTGTGGACTGTTGTCGGGGGCAGTTGGTTTTTTGACATGCTGAGCGGGCAACGTCTGCACAGCCATCTTGCCGCTGAACACTCGCTCGATGAACAGCGCCTGTACAACGTTGCCTGCTGGACCTACGGGTCAGACCCCCGCCGGTACGCTGGCCTTGTGCCTTGGTTCAAGGGTGCATCGGACCGACTGCTGCGCTGCGAAGCCGAGCACGCCAAGATGCACCGTGCCCTCACCAGGCTGATCGGGCCATCGCTGATACCGCAGTGAGCCGAGGGCACACAAGCATGCCATCGGGTTCCAGCTCATCGACGGTTGGCCACCACGAGCAGAGCAGACCGCCACGCCGGCCTGATCCTGCTCGGTTCGAGGGCAGTGCCCGCGCCGCCCAGATGCGCCGCCGCATCACCAGCTGGCTTCGCGCTCCGGCGTGGCACCGATCCGGTGAATCGAGAGGTCCGCACCCTCGTACTCATCTTCGGCCGACATTCGCAGACCCATCACAGCCTTCACCGCGCCGTAGACCACCAATCCACCTGCGAACGCCCAGACCACGCCCAATGCGGTTCCCAGCAACTGTGCCGTCAGGTTGACTCCACCCAGGCCCCCCAGCACAGGCAGGCCGAAGATGCCACACGCGATGCCACCCCAGGCGCCACACAGGCCATGCAGCGGCCACACGCCGAGCACGTCGTCGATCTTCCAGCGGTTTTGCGTCAGCGTGAACAGCGAGACGAAGATCGCTCCGGCCACGGCACCCGTGACCAGTGCGCCGGCAGGGTGCATCACGTCGGAGCCTGCACACACCGCCACCAGACCCGCGAGCGGGCCGTTGTAGACGAAGCCGGGGTCATTGCGGCCCATCAGGGTGGCCACCAGCGTGCCGCCCACCATCGCCATCAAGGAGTTCACTGCGACCAGTCCCGAGATCTTCTCGATGGTCTGAGCACTCATCACGTTGAATCCGAACCAACCCACGGTCAGCACCCAGGCACCGAGCGCAAGGAAGGGGATGCTCGACGGTGGATGGGCGCTGATCGCGCCGTCCTTGCGATAACGGTTGCTTCTCGCACCCAGCAGCAGCACCGCGGCCAGACCGATCCAGCCACCCACTGCGTGCACCACCACGCTGCCGGCGAAGTCGTGGAACGGGTGCCCGGTGGTGGCCTGTATCCAATCCTGCACACCAAATCGACCGTTCCAGGTCACACCCTCGAAAACCGGATACACCAGCCCCACCAGCACGGCGGTGGCTGCCAACTGCGGACCGAAACGGGCCCGCTCGGCAATGCCGCCCGACACGATGGCCGGTATCGCGGCCGCGAAGGTCAGCAGAAAGAAGAACTTGACAAGCTCGTAGCCGTTGCGGTCGGCAAGCGTCTGGGCACTGGAGAAAAAGTCGATGCCGTAGGCCACCGTGTAGCCGACGAAGAAGTACGCCAGCGTGGAGACCGAGAAATCCACCAGGATCTTGACGAGCGCATTGACCTGATTCTTCTTGCGAACCGTGCCGAGTTCCAGGAAGGCGAACCCCGCATGCATGGCAAGCACCATGATGGCGCCCAGAAGAATGAACAGAGCGTCGGTGCCCTGCTTGACCTGATCCATTGACAGCCCCTTGTCTTCCGTGTCGGGGCACAACGCACCAGACTCACTCCGAGACGCACCGTATTAGCAAGTTAAGTGCCTATTTGGTGCGATCAATCGGCGCCAAATCGGGCGGATTTGGCGCGCCATGACACAGATTTGGTGCGTATTCGTGCGCGGGGGCATCCAATAATGGTGCGCAACGAACGATTCCGGGGCGGTTCAGGGCCCACCACCCGGTGCGCGATGCGCGCGCCGAGCTTCAGGTGGTCAGTGACGCCCGTCCTGACGAACACTCGGCGCCCTTCGGGCGAGTTCGCCAGGATCAGGCCGGTTGAAGGTCGACCGCCACGCGGCGGTCGACGAGTTCAGCGGGCATGAACGCTTCTACTTGTACAGCACCGACGGCAGCCACAGGCCGATGGCCGGGAACTGGTACAGCAGGATGATCGCGATCACCTGGATGCCCATGAACGGCAGCATGCCGGCGAAGATCTGGTTCAGCGTCACGTGCGGTGGGCTGACGCCCTTCAGGTAGAACGCCGCCATCGCGACCGGCGGGCTGAGGAAGGCCGTCTGCAGGTTCAGCGCGACCAACAGGCCGAAGAACAAGGGATCGACACCGAAGTTGTCGAGCAGCGGAATGAAGATCGGCATGAAGATCACGATGATCTCTGTCCACTCGAGCGGCCAGCCGAGGATGAAGATGATCACCTGGCTCAGCACCAGGAATTCGGTCTTCGTCAGGTTCATGCCGAGCACCCAGCTCTCGACCAGTTCCTGCCCGCCCAACAGCGCAAACGCCGCCGAGAAGATGGACGAGCCGACGAACAGCCAGCACACCATCGCCGAGGTCTTGGCCGTCAGGTAGACCGACTCCTTGACCACCCGCATGTTCAGCTGCTTGTAGGCTGCGGCCAGAACCAACCCGCCGAATGCGCCCACAGCCGCTGCCTCGGTGGGTGTCGTGAGGCCGAACACGATCGAGCCGAGCACTGCCAGGATCAGCACCAGCAATGGGAAAAAGGACGACAGCAGCATCTTGAAGATCTCGAGCCGCGCGTAACTGAGCAGCGCATAGAACGCGAGCAGTGCCGCGCCGCTGGCACCGAGGCCGATCCAGTAGCCGGTCGAGGCTTCCCGCGGTTCGCCCACCAGCACCGGGGGCGAGGCGGCTGTCGGTGTGGCTCCTGCTGGTTCGGCCAGCCCGTCGGTCCCTGCAGACGCGTCGGCCTGGGGCACGGCATCCGACGGGGCGGCAGTTGCCTCGACGGGCGGTTCTGCCAGATCGCTCGGTGGCTCCGCGAGCCCGCCTTCGATCGGGGGCTCTGCGAGCCCACCTTCGATCGGTGGCTCGGCCAACCCGCCATCGTCCGAGGGCGGCTCGGCCAGCCCGCCTTCGTCTGGTGCTGAGGGTTCGGCTACCTCGTCGCCCATCACCTGCAATCCGGACTCTGCTTCGATCGGCAGCGGCGCGGTCGCAGCTCGGTAGCTGCTGATCGCAACAACCGCGAACAAGATGGCCGGCAACAGCGCAATGAACAGCTGCTTCAGGATGTAGGCGATCGGCACGTCGGCGTTGCGGCGTCCGCGCAGCGCGGTCATCAGGCCGAGCAGGGCACGCTGGTCACCGGAGCGCGCGAAGCTCTTGGTCATGGGCGGCAGCGGCACCTTGCGGGCCTCGGCCGACAACGGCGGCGCCATGTCTGGCCGCACCTTCGCGACGATGATCACGTAGACGATGTACAGGCCGGCCAGCATCAGGCCAGGGAAGAAAGCACCAGCGTAGAGCTTCACGACCGACACGCCGGCGGTGGCGCCGTAGACGATCAGCATCACCGAAGGCGGGATCAGGATGCCCAGGCAGCCACCAGCGGTGATCGCGCCGGCCGACAGCTGAATGCTGTAGCCACTGCGCAGCATCGCCGGCAGTGCCAGCAGGCCCATCAGCGTGACCACCGCGCCCACGATACCAGTGGCGGTGGCGAACACCGCACAGGTCACCAGCGTGGCCACCGCCAGCGCGCCGGGCAGACGTGACAGCGCCAGATGCAGGCTCTGAAACAGCTTTTCGATCAGGTTCGCCCGCTCGACCAGGTAGCCCATGAAGACGAACAGCGGGATGCTGATCAGCACATCGTTGGACATCACCTTGTAGGCCGACTGCACCATCAGGTCGAGCGTCTTGTGGATGTTCTGGTCGTAGGCCCACCAGGTGAATCCCATGCCCATGCCCATCAGCGTGAACGCGGTGGGGAAGCCCAGCATGATGGCCACCACCACCAGCGACAGCATGAGCAGGCCGATGTGGCCGTTGGTGATCTTGTCGGCGCTCAACAGCATGTAAAGCGCACCGGCGCCGATCAGTGCCATCAGCGCGAAGCCGAACCACAGTTCCTTGCGGATCTTCATGCCCGGCTCCCCGCGTCCTTGACGACGAGCTTGTCGAGGGCCTCGATGTCCGCGTCTTTCACATTCACCATCTCTTTCAGTTTCTCGACATCGACCTCCTCGACGTCATCGCCCCGCCTGGGCCACGCGCCCTCGCGAATGCACACCATGCAGCGCAGCATCTCGACCAGACCCTGCAACAGCAGGGCGGCGCCGGCGATCGGGATGATGAACTTGAAGGGGTAGAGCGGCAGGGCGTCGGCGGAAAAAGTCTGCTCGCGGATCGCCAGCGATTCCTGCGCGAAGGTCCAGCCTGCCCACGTCAGTGCGACGATGCCCGGCAGGAAGAACAGCACGTACAAGATCAGGTCCAGCGTCGCCTGGGTACGTGGCCGGAAGAATCCATACAACACATCGCCGCGCACATGGCCGTTCTTCGACAGCGTGTAGGCACCGGCGGTCATGAACAACGTCCCGTAGAGCATGATCTGCGCATCGAGCACCCACGCGTGCGGCTGATTCAGGGCGTAGCGCGAGAACACTTCCCAGCAGATCAGCGCGGTGAGCCCGACGATGGTCCAGGCGAAAAACTTGCCAATGAAAGTCGACAGCCTGTCGACGGCGAGCATGAACGATTGCATGGAGACTCCTGGCGCCGCCAGCGCCCTGCGGTCGATGAAGTACTGTCAACGACAAGGGGCACCGCGTGGTGCCCCTTGTCGATCCCCGGCTGGATCAAGCCTTCTTGGCCCCGGACTTGAAGTAGTGGTTGTAGGCCAGCTTGAAGTCGACGGTGTAGTCGTTCTGCCACTGTCCCACGCGTTCGGCGAAAGCACGCTGCGAGGCGAGAACCTTCTTGAACAAGGGGTTCTCTTCCGCCTTTTTCGCGATGGTCTTGTCCCATGCCGCGAGCTGCGCCTTCAATATGGCATCGGGCGTCTTGTAGAACTTGACGCCGGCTTTTTTCATCTCGATGTAGTCCTGAGAATTGCGCTGTGCCGCTTTCCAGCTCATGTCCGCGCTGGCCGCTTGCACGCCGTACTCGATGATCGACTTCAATTCGGCAGGCAGCGCATCGAGCTTCGACTTGTTGAACAACACCTCGAACTGTTCGCCACTTTGATGGAAGCTCTGCAACATGCAGTTCTTCACCACATCCGGGAAGCCGAGCAGGCGGTCGGACGAGGCGTTGTTGAACTCGGCCGCGTCGATCAGGCCACGGTCCAGTGCGGGCACGATTTCGCCGCCCGGGAGCGGGTTCACGGCGGCGCCCATCTCGGTGTAGATGTCTACGGCGAGGCCGACGGTGCGGTATTTCAGGCCCTTGAGATCTTCGACCTTCGCGATCGGCTTCTTGAACCAGCCCAGCGGTTGCACCGGCATCGGGCCGTACATGTACGAGGCCACGTCGAGGTTCAGGCTCTTGTAGATCTCGGCAACCAGCTCCTTGCCGCCGCCGTAGTTGTGCCAAGCCAGCACGGTGTTGGCATCCATGCCGAAGCCCGGGCCCGACCCCCATAGCGCCAGCGCCGAGTTCTTGCCATACCAGTAGGCGATGACGCCATGACCGCCATCGAGCGTGCCTTTGCTCACCGCATCGAGCAACTGGAAGGCCGGCACGACCGAGCCCGCCGGCAGCACCTCGATCTTCAGACGGCTGCCTGCCATGTCATTGATCTTCTTCGCAAAGTCCATTGCGTACTCGTGAAAGATGTCTTTCGCGGGCCAGGTGCTCTGGAATCTGAAGCTGGTGGTCTGTGCGCGCGACACCATCGGTGCTGCCAGTGCACCGGTGGCGACCGTTCCGGTGGCGGCCTGTTTCAGGAATCGGCGGCGAGGTGCAGCTTTCTTGTCGGGGGTGCTCATGGTTCGTCTCCTGGCTGGTGTTGATGAACTGCCTTGTCGGTCGCTCGGCGTGCTGCCGTCGATCCCGAAATTATCGACCCGATGCTTGCACGGGGCCGACGCTGCCGATGGCTGCGATCAGGTCGTCATGCCCGGCGCATCTTAGTGATGGCCGCGCGCGCAGTGGGCATGCGATTCACCAGCATCGACTCTGTGCGGCTTGTCATCGACCGTCCGGGCGGTTCCGAGAAGGCGGGCGAAAGCCCTGCTTCTCTCGCTCAAGTGTGAAGGGGGGATGGGAACAATGGTCGGGCGCGCCTCCCGCGTGACCACGCTCGCCGCACCCGCTCATGGCCGAGTCAGACGCCCAAGATCGCAATCTACCCGCCTCGGAGCTTCGGCTGAAGAAGGCGCGTGAAGACGGCAATGTGCCCCGCTCGCGCGACCTGGGCCACTTCGCGGCGCTGGCGGCCGGCGGTTTCGGTCTGGTCGTCATGACGCCTACCTTGATCGGATGGACCCAGGGCGGCCTGGTGCGCAGCCTGAGCTTCGATGCCAGCGCGCGCCTCGGACCGTCCGCGATGTTCGAGCGGCTGGTCGACCTCACCATCATGATGTTGTGGGTCATCGTGCCGATGGGGCTGTGGATGAGCTGCGTCGGCATCGCCAGCTCGCTGGCCATCGGGGGCTGGAACTGGACCTTGAAACCGCTGATGCCCAAGTCCAGGCCGTTCAACCTGCCCGCCGGCATCAGTCTCCTGTTGTCGAAGCAACACGTGATCGACGCGCTGAAGGCGTCGCTGCTGGCGCTGCTGCTGGGCACGGTGGGCTGTCTGTATCTCTACTTTCACATCGACGAGTTCCGCAGCCTGCTGGGCATGCCGCTGAACGCCGGCCTCGCGCAGGCTGGCTCCGCCATGCAAGGTGGGCTCTGGCTTCTGCTTGGCGTGCTGGCGGTGTTCGCGGCCGTGGATGCGCCTCTGCAACGCTATCTGAATGCCAACAAGCTGAAGATGACCGCGCAGGAGGTGAAGCAGGAGCACAAAGAGTCCGAGGGCAGCCAGGAGGTCAAGGGCCGACGCCGCCAGCTGATGCGCGAGCTGTCGCGCCGCCGCATGCTCGCTGCCGTGCCGACCGCCGATCTGGTGGTGATGAACCCGACCCACTATGCGGTTGCACTGAAGTACGACGAGGCTCTGATGGGCGCGCCCCGCGTGGTCGCCAAGGGTGCGGACCTGCTCGCGATGACGATCCGCGACACCGCCCGCCAGGCCCAGGTGCCGGTGCTGCAGGCCCCGGTGCTGGCGCGTGCGCTGTACGCCCACGCCGAACTCGACCGCGAAATTCCGACCGCGCTGTTCGCTGCCGTGGCACAGGTGCTGGCCTATGTCTACCAGCTGCGTGCCGCGATGAGCGGCCGTGGCGCGATGCCGGACGATCTGCCCGAACTGTCGGTGCCGCCGGAACTGGATCCGCACAACACGCCAATAGACCAAGACGTCAATTTGGCGTGACGTGGGAACAGCTGCCGAGAGCGCGGGGGGACACGAGCGCAACACAGCGGCCCGCCGCAGCGCTCCTGCACTGATTTCGACAGCCCAGAACTGCACGTTCTTCCGCCCCCTTATCCGGCTCAAGTTTTGGCGGTGCCTCGGAACAATGGAAAGCATCAAACAGCGCTTTTCATGTCCGCACATCTCCTCTCCACACTGCCATTGACGACCCTCGTCAGGGCCATGTCACGATGAATCCGTTTCAGCAAGTGACGGCCTGGCTGGGCCCGAACGCCACCGCGATCCGGGCGCTGATGGCGCCGCTGTTCATCGTGATGGTGCTGTCGATGATGGTGCTGCCGCTGCCGCCCTTGGCGCTCGACCTGCTGTTCACCTTCAACATCGCGATGGCGCTGATGGTGATGATGGTCGCGGCCTACATGGTCAAGCCGCTGGACTTTGCGGCTTTCCCGACGGTGATCCTGCTGACCACATTGCTGCGCCTGTCGTTGAACGTGGCCTCGACGCGCGTCGTGCTGCTCGAAGGCCACACCGGACCGGGCGCTGCCGGTGCGGTGATCGAGTCGTTCGGCCACTTCCTGATCGGGGGCAATTTCGCCGTCGGTCTGATCGTCTTCGCGATCCTGGTGGTCATCAACTTCATCGTGGTGACCAAGGGCGCCGAGCGCATCGCCGAAGTCGGTGCGCGCTTTACCCTGGACGCCATGCCCGGCAAGCAGATGGCGATCGACGCCGATCTGAACGCCGGACTGATCGACGAGAAGGAGGCCAAGCGCCGTCGCGCCGAGGTCGGTGACGAGGCGGAGTTCTTCGGCTCGATGGACGGTGCCAGCAAGTTCGTCCGTGGTGACGCCATTGCCGGCCTGATGATCCTGGTGATCAACATCGTCGGTGGCTTCATCATCGGCATGGTGCAGCACGGCCTGTCCGCCGGGCAGGCCGCCGACAGCTATATCGTGCTCGCCGTCGGTGATGCGCTGGTCGCGCAGATTCCAGGCCTGCTGATCTCGGTCGCCGCCGCGATGGTGGTCTCGCGCGTCGGCAAGGGCAACGACGTCGGCACGCAGATCGCTGCGCAGATGTTCAACTCGCCACGCTCGCTGGCGATCACCGCCGGTGTCATCGGCACGCTGGGCCTGATTCCCGGCATGCCTCACATGGTGTTCATCCTGATCGCCTCCGGCCTGGGCTACGCGGCCTACTGGATGCGCGAGCGCGACCGCATCGCCCGCGAGGCCCCACCGCCTTCGGATGTCGTGATGCCGGAACCCAATGCCGAAGCGAGCTGGGACGACCTGCTGCCGATCGACACGCTGGGCCTGGAGGTCGGCTACCGGCTGATCTCGCTGGTCGACAAGGCACGCGAAGGCGATCTGCTGGCGCGCATCAAGGGCGTGCGGCGCAAGTTCGCGCAGGATGTCGGCTTCCTGCCGCCGCCGGTGCACATCCGCGACAACCTCGAGCTCAAGCCCAGCATGT
This sequence comes from Burkholderiales bacterium, assembly GCA_947474755.1. Taxonomy (GTDB): domain Bacteria; phylum Pseudomonadota; class Gammaproteobacteria; order Burkholderiales; family Burkholderiaceae_C; genus PBB1. The sequence continues at coordinate 30,715 of CANJJE010000004.1, forward strand.
ACCGACTCACGCTGCGCGGCGCGGTGGTGGGCGAGGGCGAGGCCTTCCCGGGCATGTGGCTGGCCATCAACCCCGGCGGCGCCACCACCCAGTTGATCGGAACGCGCACCACCGATCCCGCCTTCGGACTGCCTGCGGTGTGGATCGAGGATCGTCAGCGCGAGTCAGCCCAAATGAGTGGATTTACGGTGGTTGATTGCTCGACTGTCGTGGCGACCCATCTTTCACACTTGATGCAACTTCACGCCGCCAGGTTGCTGGGTCGCGTGGAGGTCCAGAACCTGGTCGAACACGTGACCAAGCTGGCCCCCAAGATGATCGAGGACGTGGTGCCAAAAATGGTTGCTATACCGGCTCTGCAAAAGGTTCTCCAGCTGCTGCTGGAAGAAGGCGTGCATATCCGCGACATGCGCTCCATTGTCGAGAGCCTGGCCGAGAACGCGTCCACCGTCACCGACCCCGCCGAACTGGCCCGTCGCATCCGCGTGCACCTGGCACCGTCCATCGTTCAGCAGATCTATGGCCCGAGCAAGGAGCTCGACGTGATCGCCCTGGAGCCCGACCTCGAACGCATGGTGGCGCAGGCCTTGACCTCGCCGCACGGCGCGGCACTGGACCCGGGCGTGGCCGACACGCTGAGCCGCCACGCAGCCGACTCGGCCAAGCGCCAGGAAGACCTGGGACTGCCCCCCTGCCTGCTGGTGCCGGACGCGATCCGTGCGCCCATGGCCCGCCTTCTCAAGCGTGCCGCGCCGCGTCTGCGGGTGCTGGCCCACAGTGAAATTCCTGAAACCCATTCGATCCGTATCGGGTCAGTCATCGGAGGCATCGCATGAACGTCAAACGCTTCACTGCGCGCACATCGCGCGACGCTCTGGTGCTCGTGCGCCAGGCACTTGGCGAGGATGCGGTCGTGCTGTCCACCAAGCCGTGCGGCGAAGGGGTCGAGGTGGTGGCGATGGCGCCGGAAAGCATGGCTCAGATCGAGCGCATGGCCATCGCAGCCGCACCTGCCTCGCCTGCTGCTGCCAGCCGGGCGACCGCCGCGCGATCAGGACCGGGTCGACCCGGCGTCGCGAGAACGCAGCCCGCCAGGGCCGATGCCGATGCCGATGCCGATGCCACGACGGCGGGCGAATCGGTCGACGAGGACATCGAGCGTCTGTCGATGAGCACGCTGTCGTTCCAGGACTATGTGCGTGACCGCATGCTCAAGCGCCGCCAGGTCGCGCTGCAGGCCGAGTCCGCTGTCGCACGTGTTGCGCCTCCTGTCGCCGAGGTGCGCATCAGCCCGCTCGCGACGAGGATGGCCGATGCGCCGGTGGCGCGCCCCGCCGTCGCCATGAAGCGCGCACAGACCGCCGTTCAGCCCGGACATGCGCCGGTGCTCGGCGCGCTGCATGGCGCGGCCACATCGATGGACATCGGCGCCCACTTGTCCCTGCACGAACTGCCGGTGCTGCGCGAAGAGGTGATCGTGCGCCAGCCTGTCGCACCTGCTGCGGCCAGCGCCGATGCCAGTGTGGCCCGCCGCGACCAGCAGGACATGATGAACGAGCTGCGCAGCATGAAGGGCATGATCGAGGAACGCTTCGGCGCCCTGGCCTTCATGGAGAAGCTGCAGCGCCAGCCGACGCAGGCGCGGCTGACACAGAAGCTGCTCGACTGCGGTTTCTCGCCCGCGCTGATCCGCAAGCTGGCCGAGGGCATGGGCCCCGACGTCAGCGATGAGATGGCCTGGGCCTCCGCCGTGCTCGAACGCAATCTGCTGAGTGCCGACCGTGAACCGTCGCTCGAGGACCAGGGGGGTGTCTACGCACTGGTCGGCGCCACTGGCGTCGGCAAGACCACCACCACCGCCAAGCTGGCCGCTGCTTTCGCGACCCGCTACGGCGCGTCGCATCTGGGACTGATCACGCTCGATGCCTACCGCGTCGGTGCTCACGAACAGCTGCGGGCTTACGGCCGCATCCTCGGGGTGCCGGTGCACACCGCACACGACCGCGCGTCGCTGGAAGACCTGCTCGAACTGTTGTCGGCGAAGAAGATGGTGTTGATCGACACCGCCGGCATGGCACAACGTGACACGCGTACCCGCGAACTGCTGGACATGCTGGGCCACCGATCGATTCACAAGCTGCTGGTGGTCAACTCCGCCGCGCAGGGCGAGACGATCGAGGACGTGCTGATCGCCTACCGTGCCAATACCTGCCGTGGCATCGTGCTGTCGAAAATGGACGAGGCGGTGAAGCTGGGTCCGGTGCTCGATGCGCTGATCCGTCACAAGCTCACCGTGCTGGGCGTGGCCAATGGTCAGCGCGTACCCGAAGACTGGCACCGTCTGTCGTCGAACGCGCTGATCCACCGCGCACTGCGCCCGACCATCGGCACCGCGTACCGGATGGATTCGAGCGAGGTCAATCTGATCTTCGCCGCGCCGCAGCACCCGTCGTACGCGCTGCCACCGCACGTGGCGCTGATGGCACACGCCTGATGACCACCACCTTCCCGTCCAACCCGCCGTTTCCTGCGATGACGACCACGCTTTCCTCCTCGATGCCGCTCGACCAGGCCGATGGCCTGCGCCGCCTGTTCGCCCACGCTCAGGCCCGCTTCGTGCCCGTCGTGTCGAATCCTCACATGGCCTTCGGTGGCGTGATGCTCGAACGCCTGTGCAGCGGTTTCGCCGAGCAGGGCTGCCACACGCTGGTGATCGACGCTGGGGAGAACGCGCCGGAGCCCCATGAGATGGCGCAGGTGGATCTGGCCGAATGCATCGAGACGCTGTCGCACGAGGTGTCGTACCTCGCTGCCCGTGGCCTGCCGCTGCGCTATGTCGACGCGCAGGGTTCGACCACCGGCTTCCTGGAGGCGGTGGCCTGTGCTGCGCCTGGTGCCGATGTGGTGCTGGTGCACGCCAGCGCGACTGACTTGTGCCGCCTGTTCATGCGCAATGAATCAGTGACGCGGCCGCGCCCATTGCTGCTGGCCGATGACCGACCTGTCAGCGTCAAACATGCCTATGCCGGGATGAAGCTGCTGACGCAGCGCGGTGGCCTGCTGGTGCACGACCTGTTGCTGAGCGCCGCGCCGAGTTCGCCGCGCGCCGAGCGCATCGCGATGCAGATCGCGACCTGCGCCGACGATTTCCTGGGCGCCGTGCTGCGCGACTGGATGCAGGTCGACCCGGCAAGCGACCCGCGTACCCACGCGACACCCGCGCTGCGTCGCTGGGTGCGCGACACGCTGCAACCTGCGGCTGCCGAAGTGGCTGCGTCCCGCCCCGCCATGGCCGCGCACGCTCTTCACGAGCTGAACTGAATCTCTGGAGCCATCCATGTCCACGTACACCGCCAAGGGACAGCTCGACAACACGTCGATGCTCAAACAGTACAGCCCGCTGGTGCGGCGCCTTGCGCACCAGATGATTGCCAAGTTGCCTGCCAACGTCGAACTCGACGACCTCATCCAGGTCGGCATGATCGGCCTGGCCGATGCGCTGACCCGCTTCGACGTTGCGCAAGGTGTGCAGTTCGAGACTTTCGCGACGCAGCGCATCCGCGGCGCGATGCTCGACGAACTGCGTGGCAATGACTACCTGTCGCGAGGCACACGCAAGCAGCAGCGCACCATCGAGGCGGCGGTGCACAAGCTGGAGCAGCGTCTGGGCCGCGCCCCTGCCGAAAGCGAGATCGCTCGCGAAATGGGCATCACGCTGGCCGAGTACCAGGAACTGCTCGGCAAGGTGCGCGGCACGCAGCTGGTCTACCTCGAAGACATGTCTGGTGACGACGGTGACCATGACTACCTGGACCGCCATGTCGCCGACGAATCGTTCAACCCGCTGGCACAGCTGCAGGATCACCGCATGCGCGAGGCTCTGGTCGCCGGCATCAAGGTGCTGCCCGAGCGTGAGCAGTACGTGATGAGCATGTACTACGAACACGACATGAACCTGAAGGAGATCGCTGCCGTGCTGAAGGTCACCGAGTCGCGCGTGTGCCAGCTGCACAGCCAGTCGATCGCGCGACTGCGTGTCAAGCTCAGGGAGTACTGAAGCTGGCAGCGCTCCCCAGGGGGCGTCGCCCGTCCCGGGGCGGCCCGGCACCGTGCGGGCGTCCCGGTTCGACAGGGCCATCTTGTTGCTGTCCATGTGGCCGTTGCCAGCGCTGCTGACCTGGGCCATCGCCTGGGCTGTCTACCTTGGCCTGCGCTCGCTCGATGCGTCCGCCATCATGGCCCTGCTGTGCGGCGCCGTCATCGGCGCCTTGCCGGCTGTGGCGTCGCCCTGGCCTCTCACCGCCTGGCGCCGCTGTTTCATGGCGCTCGGCTTCCCCCTGTCGCTGGCCGCTTCCGGCATGGCCGGTGATCTGCCCGCCTGGCCCTGGCTCCTGCCGCTGGGTGCGCTGGCGTTGCTCTATCCGCTCAACGCATGGCGCGACGCGCCTTTCTTCCCGACACCGCACGGTGCCCTGCGGGGCCTGGCGCGGCTGGTGCGCCTGCCAGAGGCCGCCCGCGTGCTCGAAGCGGGCTGCGGCCTCGGCGATGGTCTGCGCGAACTGCATGCCGAGTACCCGCGCGCGCGCCTCGATGGGGTGGAGTGGAGCTGGCCGCTGCGCGCTGCCTGCCAGTGGCGCTGCCGCTTTGCAAAGGTCATCCGCGGCGACCTGTGGAAGACCGGCTGGTCGGGCTATCAGCTGGTCTACCTGTTCCAGCGGCCCGAGAGCATGCCGCGTGCAGTCGACAAGGCCGCGCGCGAACTCGCTCGCGGAGCCTGGCTCGCGAGCCTGGAATTCGAGGCGATGCAGCTGGAACCCGACGCCTGTCACGCCTGCCCCGACGGGCGCCGGGTGTGGCTGTACCAGCAGCCCTTCACGCCACGGCGCGAGACGACGCCCGGAACGAGCCGCGGTTGCTGAGGTGACCTCGGGCTGGCATGCCCGTCGACAAGCGTTCAAAATCAGCGCGATCGTCACACGCAGTTCCTGCGCTGGAGTTCGCCATGCCCGGTTTGCTACCCGACGTCGACCCCGACGGCCTGCCCGAGTATTCGGTGGTCTACGCCGACGATGGATTGAGGAGGGGCTGAGACGTGTTTTTGCGATCGGAATGGCGGCCTGGGCGACGCTGGATCATCTGCGTCATGGGTGCGTTGCTGGCCGGCGCGGTCGGCCCGGCATCAGCGGCGTGGGTGCGGTTGCGCGGTGATGGCGTGGTGACGGTGTTGGTCGACCCGGCCAAGATCACCCGCAGCACCGGCCGCGCCACGATGTGGAGCGTGATCAACTACACCCAGGCCCGCAAGACGGCCGACGGAAGAGAGTTTGTGTCGTCGAAGCAGCAGATCGAATACGACTGTGTCGAAGCGCGCAGCCGTCATCTGGCATTCACGCGCCATACCGAGTACACAGGTTTGGGCGAGGTGGTCTACACCAACAATGCGCTGGGAGAATGGACAGCATTGCCACCCGGTTCGGTTGGTGATGCCCTGCGGGTGTTTGCGTGTCGCCTGCCTTGAACTCGCCTCGTGACGCACAGCCCGACTTGATCTTTCGCGAACCAACCAGCGTATTCATCCCATGGACATGGAACAGGCCATCATCCTGACGATTCCTTTTCTGGCGCTGATCGTCGTGCTGGAAATGGTCGTGAGCATCAAGCGGAGGCGCAAGACCTACCGCACCAACGACACCCTGGCCAACCTCAGCCAGGGGTTGATCAGCCAACTGGTCGCCGCGTGCACGCCACTGCTGCAGATCGGTATCTACGCCCTGGTGTTCACGACGCTGGGCTATCAGGTCGATTCGCCGTTCTGGCACACCTGGTACGGCTTTGCCGTGGCGGTGGTGCTGTTCGACTTCTGTGAATACTGGCTGCATCGGGCCGGCCATGAGATCGCCATCTTCTGGGCGGCCCACACCGTGCATCATCAAAGCGAGGAGCTGAACATCTGCACCGCGCTGCGCCAGGAAAGCCAGAACGCGGTGCTGGGCTGGCCGTTCTACCTGCCGATGGCCTTGGTGGGCGTGCCACCGGACATCTTCGGTTTCAGCCTGCTCTTCGTTCAGTACTACCAGATCTGGGCGCACACCGAGCAAGTGGGCAAGCTGGGCTGGCTGGACGGTGTGGTCACCACGCCGTCGAACCACCGTGTGCACCATTCGGTGAACGATTGCTATGTCGATCGCAACTACGGCGGACTGTTCGTGCTCTGGGATCGCCTGTTCGGCACCTATGCGGCGGAAACCGAGCGCTGTGTGTTCGGCACGCGCACCCCGCTGCGCAGCTTCAATCCACTGCGCGCCGTCGTCCAGGTGTATGGCGCCCTGCTGCACGATGCGTGGCACGCGCAGCGGTGGCAGGACAAGCTGAGGGTCTTCGTCATGCGGCCTGGCTGGCGTCCGGCCGATGTCGCACAGCGCTTCCCGCAGGCGCCATTCGACCCGCAGCGCGAGCGCTACGACCCGCCCGCCACCGGAGCTGCACGGGCCGCTGCCATTGCCCTGTTCCTGGCAACTGCCGTGGGCTGCGGCTTCTTCCTGTGGAATGCCGAGACGATGGATACCGCGACCCGGTTCCTCTGCCTGGCCTTGCTGGTCGTGCCGCTGTGCGGCGTCGGTTGGCTGCTCGAGCGGCGCCCCGGCAACGCGCGGGCCGATCAGCGTGTGCCGGATGCGAGCGAAGGCGCTTCGCTCGCCTCGTCGATGTCGCCGCTGGGCCGCAGCGATTGACTGCGGTCGCCGAGCATCCCGCGAGCACGGAGCCCAGGGCCGGCGCCGACGGGATGGATGCGCCCCATCCCGCCCCGCCCATATCGGTGCTGATGTACCACCAGGTCGGCCGCTTCGCTGAACCCACGCAACACCGCTCCAGCTTTTGCGATGTGCGGCGCTTCCGGGCCCAGATGGGCTTGTTGAAGACCCTGGGCTGCCGCGTCATCAGCCTGCGCGAAGCCCGGGCCGCGCTGTTCGAAGGCCAGCCGCTCGCGGGTCGCTCGGTCGTCCTCAGTTTCGACGACGGCTACGAGAATTTTGCCGAGCATGCCTTGCCCGTGATGGCCGAATTCGGCTACCCCTCGGTGCTGTTCGCTGTGTCGGGCCTGCTCGGTCAGCCGGCACGCTGGCTGAGCAGCGGCGGGCAGGACTCGCCGCTGATGTCGGCGCAGCAACTGCGGCAACTGCGCTCGGCCCGGGTCGAGATCGGCTCGCATACCGTCAGCCATCCGCGCCTGAGCCAGCTCGGCGCCAACGAGGCCCGGCGCGAGATTGCCGACAGCAAGGCCGCGCTGGAGCAGTCGCTGGGCGAGGCAGTGGATTTTTTCGCCTATCCCTACGGCGACTACAACCCGGCCGTGCGCGATGCGGTGGCCCAGGCCGGCTACCAGGCTGCGCTCACCTGCAGCCGCGGCACCGCCAACACCGCACCCAACCGCTACGAGATCCCGCGCAAGGCCATCGCCTACGGCGACGACCTGTTCGGCTTCGCCTGGAAGCTGCTCGTCAAGAACCGCCGCAAAGACCGCTATGCCTGATCACCCGGCCTCCATCCACGTGCTGGGGGGGCGGCAGTTCGGTGGGGCGGATCAGTTCTATGTGCGCCTGATCCGGGCCCTGCGCGAAGCGGGGCAGGGCGTGACTGCGATCAACCGCGCGGGCAGCCCCGTGGCGCGGGCGCTGAACGATGACGATGTGCCCCAGGTTCATTTCCCGTTTGCCAACAGCTTCGACGCCTGGACGGTGTGGCGGCTGCGCGCGCTGGTCGCGCAGCGCGAGCCTTGCATCGTGCAGACCTACATGGGCCGCGCGACCCGGCTGACGCGGCTGCCCGCCGCTACCCGCGCCGTTCACATCGCCCGGCTCGGCGGCTACTACAAGATCGACGGCTACTACCGCCACGCCCATGCCTGGGTCGGCAACACCAGGGGCCTGTGCGACTACCTGGTGAAGTCGGGCCTGCCCGCTGAACGGGTGTTCCAGATCGGCAATTTCGTGCCTGATCCGGTCGTGGCCTCGCCGCAGCAGGTGGAAGCCTTGCGCGCCGAATGGACGATTCCCAAAGGCGCCTGGGTGCTGTTCACGCTGGGCCGGCTGATTGACATCAAGGGCTTCGATGATCTGCTGAAGGCCGCCGCGTTGCTGCCCCGCGAGATCGGCGGCAGGCCGTGGGTGCTGCTGATCGCCGGCACCGGCCCGCTGGATGCCGAGCTGAAATCCCTCACCGCGCAGTTGCGGCTGGAGAGCCAGGTGCGCTGGCTGGGCTGGCAGGACCCACCCGACGCCTTCTACGGCCTCGCCGATGTGTTCATCTGCCCGTCGCGCAAGGAAACCCTGGGCAATGTGATTCTGGAAGCCTGGAACCACGGGCTGCCGGTGGTCAGCACACGAACCCCCGGCGCGACCGAGCTCATCGACGACGGCACCACCGGGCTGCTCTCGCCGATCGAGGACCCACCTGCCTTGGCTGGGCGTATCCAGGACATGCTGACGGCCACACCGTCGCAACGCACTGGCTTCGGCGAGGCCGGCCGGCACTACCTGCAGGCGAATTTCAGCAAGCCTGCGATCGTGGGCGCGTATCTGTCGCTGTATGACCAGCTGCTGACGAAAGGGCCGTGATCGGTCGCAGGTCAAGCGCTGCTGGCAGATCGTGACAGCGAGGGTGGCACGCGAACCATCAAGTGATAACAATGTGCTTCCGTCGGTGAGGTTGAAAGCATGAAAGTGACGATACGCAAGATGGGCAACTCGCAGGGCGTGATCATCCCCAAGCCCATCCTGGCCCAGCTGGGGCTGATCGTGCTGGACCAGATACGCACCCTGGACCGGACGCGCCTGGTCAAGCGGCCAGGCGCGCTGCGTGCGCCCACCCTGGCCTTGACGTTGCAGACATCGCAGGCCATGTTCGCAGCCTGAAGGGCCAGCCTTGAACGCAGCCGAAACCCGCGCCGAGCACATCGTCTGCGCAAGGGTGACAGAACTGGAGTCACGATGACCTCGACCTGTCCGTTCTGCGCTTTGCCGCCATCGCGAATCCTTGAGAACAACGCCCATGGCCTGGTCATTCGGGATGGGTTTCCGGTGTCGCCGGGTCACACTCTGGTCGTGCCGAAGCGACACATCGGATCGTTCTTTGAGCTTGAGGTCAGCGAACGTGACGACCTTCTAAGACTGCTCGACCATGCCAAAGCCCAGATCCAGTCTGAATTCAAACCCGATGGCTACAACATCGGCATTAACGATGGCGCTGCGGCGGGGCAAACCGTCGGTCATCTCCACATTCACCTGATACCCCGCTACCTGGGTGACCGACCGGATCCACGCGGAGGCGTTCGGTGGGTGATCCCCGAAAAGGCTGCTTACTGGACGGGCTTGACTTGAGATGAAGAGCGAGATTGAAGTTCTGGACGCCTTCGAGAACATCCGCCGCGCACAGCGTGCAGGGGCTTATGCACCCCACAAACCATTGCTGATCCTGTTGGCACTGGCCCGCGTCCAACATGGCGAACCAAGGCTTGTGGAATTCACGGCCGTCGATGAAATGCTGAAGCAGCTGCTGGCCGAATTCGGTCCAAGCAGTGCAGCAAAGTCGAGGCACTATCCTTTCTGGCACCTGGCCACCGACGGGGGCGGCGCTCTCTGGGAATTGACTGGCCCGCGGGAGTTTCTGAAGCGTCCCGCCGGAGTCACCCCCACCGTGACCGAGCTGCGCACGCACCACATCAAGGGCGGCTTCCCCTTCGACATCGACGACGCCTTGCGCCATGTCCCCGGCCTTTTGGAGGCCGTAGCTTCCCGCGTGCTGGATGCCTACTTTCCGTTGACCCTGCATGCCGATATTGCGGCCAGTCTGGGCCTGGACCTCGACGGGCCGATCGAAGTTCGTGAGGCAAGGCCGCTGACGACAGTTGATGCCATCGGACAGCGCCGTCGGCGAGATTCAGGCTTTCGAGAACGCGTGTTGCGCGCCTATGAGTACCGATGCTGTGTCTGCGGCTTTGACCTTCGGATCGGGCTCACGCCGGCCGGGCTGGAGGCCGCGCACATCCAATGGCATCACGTTGGCGGACCGGACATTGAACCTAACGGCCTATCGCTGTGCGCACTTCACCACAAGCTCTTCGACCTGGGGGCGTTCACCGTTGAACCGTCGGGGCATCGAGTGGTCTTCAGTCAGCATGCGATCAGCGGTGACCGAGGCATGGCCGGTGAGCTGCAGTTTCACGGACGTGCGATCTATGCGCCCCAACATCGCGACTTTCTGCCGGCCCACGAATTCCTGGCCTGGAACGTGAAGAACGTTTTCAAGGCGCCAGCGCGCCGGCCCATCGCCGCTACACCCCGCGCAAGACGCTGAACTCACGGAACAGATGGACGGGCAGAAGTGTTTCCAGCCTCCACACGATGCTCATCGGACGATCGCCTTGCGCGGACTCCAGCGCCACGCGTCCGCAGGCGCGATAGGCGTCGCCCTTGCGCGTGCGAACGAAGAGCTGGAACTGCCAGCCATTGGTCGCGCTCTCCAGATAGCGCCGCCCGCCGGGCGTGTCCGGTCCTGCGCTGTTTTGCGTCTGCCAGTGAAACCGCTCGGTGCTGATCGCGTAATCGTGATAAGAGATGCGATCGTGGTAACCCTCGCTCTTGTCGAGCGTGACGAACAGCAGCTCCGTCTTTCGGCTGGGCAACGGCAACACGCCGGCCTGGAATGGCGCGCGCCGTTTGGCCGTCAACCATCCGACCGCCGTCAAAACTTCCCGCACGCCATAGCTAGCATGCAGACACAGCGGCGTATCTTCGAGTCCAGATACAGGCTTTGCGCTCAGTGTGGCGCGGGCCTGCAGCAGGCCTGACAGCTCGAACAACTCGGCGGCGATGGCAGGGTGACGGCCGATGCGCTCGATGAAGGCTTCGGGGCCTGCCGCCTGCTCGTGACGGCCATCGATCTGGTAAGCCAGCATCTGCACGCCAAGCGCATCCTCTGCATCGAGCGCAGACGAGCGGCATTGCCACGCGTCAACCGCAGTCATCACGTTTAGCCGCTGCGGGTCGTCCACGTGAAGCAGGTCACCAAATCGTCGGCTGAAGTAATCCTCTTCCGGGCCCGGCTCAGCGACGATCAGGCCGGCGTCGCGCTTCAATGCTGTCCAGCCGCTGCGGCCCTGGCCCGTGCCTGCGCGGTAAACGTCTTCGAGTTCGAGTGCCTGGTCGTGCAGGAAATCCGCTAAGCGCACGGAACCACGGCCCTTCAGCGCGGCATAGGTCTGCAACTCGGTTTTCAGGCGGCGCCAGTTCTGCGTCATCAACGCGCGCAGGCCTTGCAGCACCTGCTCTCGCGTCTGGCGCTGCAGGTGGATGTGGCAGCCTGGTGGCAGGCTGCCGAAACCGTTCTCGACGCCATCCACAAGTTCGCGACGCGACAGTCCAGTCAAGCTCGACAGGAGACGGTCGAACCGGAACTCGGTGCGGTGCTGGCCGACAAAGTCGAGCACCAGGCAGCTCTCCTTATCTGGTGCCAGGCGCAGACCGCGGCCGATCTGTTGCTGGAACAGCACCGGGCTCTGTGTGGGCCGTAGCAGCAAGAGCGTGTCGACCACCGGCATGTCGATACCTTCGTTGTAGAGATCGACGGTCACCAATGCACACAGCTCGCCGCTGAGCAAACGTTGCGGCGCGCGGCGGCGGTCTTCGGGGTTCGTCGTGCCCACCACGCAGGCGGCCGGCAGGCCTGCACGGTTGAGCCAGTCGGTCATGAATTCCGCGTGTGCGACCGACACGCAGAACACGATGGCGCGTGAGCGCAGTGCGTTGGATGCCAATCGGCGCCATTCATTGACGACGAGCCGGGCGCGCACATCGTTGCCCGTGACCAGGTTGTTGACGGCGTCGCGCTCGCCAGGCCTGTCCCAGGGCACCGCAGAAAAGTCAGTGGCATCGTCGCAGGCGTAGTACTCAAACGGTGCGAGGAGCTGCAGGTCGAGTGCATGCCACAGGCGCAACTCGACCGCTGGGCTGCCGTCGGGCCTTGCATCGAAGTACGGCGTAATTGGCTGCCCGTCGCTGCGCTCTGGCGTGGCGGTCAGGCCCAGCAAGACGCACGGGCGAACGGCCTTCACGAAGGCATCGAAACGATCTGCGGCAAGCCGGTGGCATTCGTCCACAACGACGGTGTGCCAGTGCGCTGCACCGACGGTGGCCACCAGGTCGTTGCTGGTCACGCTGTCGATGGTGGCGAAAACGTGGTCCCAGCGTTCGGGCCGGTGGCCGCCGGTCAGCAGCTCGCCGAACTCCGGATCGCGTAGCACCTCGCGATAGGTGCGCAGAGCCTGGCGAAGGATCTCCTCGCGATGCGCCACGAAGAGAAGGCGGGGTCGCCCGCCTTCTCTGCGGCAGGTGTTCCGATAGTCGAACGCCGCGACCACCGTCTTGCCGGTGCCGGTGGCAGCCACCAACAGGTTGCGGTTGCGACCGTGAGCGCGCTCTGCAGCCAACTGCTCCAGCATGTCCTGCTGGTAGGTCTTGGGTTGCAGGTCGAAAAAGCTGATTGCGCCGGTGGGCTCCCCGCTCAGCGACTCGCGGCCGAGCGCGACCGCAAGCGCTTGGCGGTGCTCGACGTTGTCGGGGTCGTAGTGCTGGAACTCGCTGTCGGCCCACAGCGTCTCGAAGTGGGCGACAGCTCGGGCGAACAACGCCTCCTGCGCGCGCTGTGTCAGCTTGACGGTCCACTCGAGCCCACCTGTCAGCGCGGCTCCCGACAGATTGGCGCTGCCCACGTAGACCGAGCCGAAACCCGTCTTGCGTTGGAACAGCCAGGCCTTCGCGTGCAAGCGGGTGCGACGACCATCAAGCGACACGCGAACCTCGCACCCAGGCAGGCGAGCCAGCTCATCGAGCGCACGTGCCTCGGTGGCGCCGGTATAGGTCGTCGTGAGGATGCGCAGCCGCGTGGCGCTTTGGCCGTGCGCGCCCGTGGCCGTGATCTGCTGCAGCACGTCCTGCAGCTTGCGGACCCCCGACACGGTGATGAAGCTGACCAGGATATCCACCTGGTCGCTCGACGACAGCTCGCGGCGAATCTCCTGCAGCAATGAAGGAGAGCCCTTGCCAGCCGTGAAAAGCCAGGGCACGGCCAGGCCGATATCCGGCGACGGCGGGAACTGCTGATCGCGCCGGACGGCCCGCAGGACTCGCAGCGGCGACGCCACGAGATCGACGACTTCAGCGGACGGAGAGGACGCGGCCGAGCCCTCTCCGGCATGGAGCCGCTGGCGCAGCATCACCAGCAGTTCGTTGACCAGTTCGAGTTGGCGCCTGGGCTTGTCGGCATCGTCACCCGACACATCGTCAAGGATGGTCGCGAGCTGACGCGTGATGACGTTGGTCAGGAACTCGGCGGCACCGCCCTTGAGCGCCGACACATCGGCACTGAGCGGATCGAGGGCTGCAAGCGATCGGGCCAGGCCCTCGGTCAGCAACAGGTCATAGAGGCCATCGGGCAACGTCATCTTTGTCCTTGGTCTCAGCCTATCGGTCGCGGGCCACGGCAAGCCGGGTAGCCGGTGCAGCCACAGAACTCACCATCGGCATTCGCAGCTTGCTTGGCGGCCTGCCGCACCATGCTCTTCGAGCGCACCGGGCAGCTCGACGCCTGCATTGGCGCTGCGCTGGGTTGCCCCGCTGGGGCCGCTGCAGCCTGCGCAGGTGCCCTATCGACTCCGGCTTTGGTCTGCCTCAGAAAACCGTGAAGCTTGGGCTCGTCGATCAGCGTCACGTTGCGCCCATTCGCAAAGCTGATCGCATCGTCGGTGAGCCGGCCCGACGTCACCACGCACCCGCCGGTGGCGCCCTTTGCGGCCATCACGCCATACAGCTCGCGCACCACATCCACGCCCACCTTGAAGGCGCGCCACTGTTTGCATTGAACGAGAAACTTTTCTCCGCCGTTCGTGCTGGGTTTGGTGAGTACGAGATCGACGCCACCATCAGCGCCGCCTCCCCCGGTTTCCACCACCTGGTAGCCCTGCAACCGAAAGCCTTCCCCCATCAGCATCTCGAACTCGCGCCAGCTCATGCCATCGAGCGCGTCGCTGGCCTTGCTTTGCAGCACGTCGGCGACGAGGCGTTGGCGCTCTTGGCGACGCCAGGCCGACACGCCAGCACCGGCCAAGCAGAGGATGGGCAAGATGTATTGGCCAGCGTTGGTCAACCCCTTCCAGAGTCTCTGAGTGACCATTGAACTCATTTGTCCGGGTTGCGCGGCCGCCACGATCGGCTGCGATGCGACGCCGTGGAGCAGCAGATAGCTCAACGGTGCCGGCACCACGCCGGCCCACCACGGCAGCATCGCGACGAGATCCATCAGGGCCTCGGCAGGGCTTGTCTTCTCGCGTCTTGCCATCCCCAGCTCCCCCAGCTTGCTATTGAAGTTCTATCAGGCGACGTAGCGAAGTTGTTGTTAGTGTCAGGCGCAGTCGGTGCCAACGTGGTCACGACGATACTCAATCAGCCGGCTTGGCAGCCGACTGCTTGCGAGCAGCCTACCTCGCATACAACCACTTCAACACCTCGGCATTCATCATCGATGCGATGGACCTGCTTTATGCCGGCAACCTTGACGGTTTCTGCTTGGTATCGAGCGACAGTGATTTCTCGCGATTGGCCACTCGGATGCGTGAGGCGGGCAAAGTCGTCTATGGCATGGGGGAACGCAAGACGCCTGAACCCTTCATCGCCGCCTGCGACAAGTTCATCTTCTTAGAGGTCTTGAAGCGGCCATCAGAAGCTGCTCCTCCGGTGCAGGTGGACGGCATCCCCGATCTCAGGGGGCTTGTCACCCACGCGATCAAGGAAACCTCGCGCGACAGTGGCTGGGTTGCCCTGTCCGCCGTCGGCTAGTTCATCAACAAGAACAACACCTCGTTCGACCCGCGGAATTACGGCTTCAACAAGCTGAGTGAGCTGGTTCGCAAACAGACCTATTTAGAGGTCAAGGAAACGACTGGCACCTCCAGCTTCGTTCATTTGTCGGTGCGAGCGGGCTGACCGGTCTGGGGGGCGCGGGCAGTGCTTGACGCAGCAATCCCTTGACGGGGCGAGGCTGCGGAGGTGTGGCTGCAACCAGTGACAGTGCAGGGCTGATGCTGTTAGCGCATTGCTGCTACTGATAGATCAAACGGTCACCGAACGGTCACCAGGGAAGCGGCGCCAAGCGCCAAACAAAAAGGGCTAGCTCCTTGTGAGAGCTAACCCTTTCATTTAACTGGTGCGGCTGGCAGGAATCGAACCCACGACCCCTTGGTTCGTAGCCAAGTACTCTATCCAGCTGAGCTACAGCCGCAACGCCCGCGAGTATAGCAGTCGCAATCCGGTTTCTTCAGAGCGTTGCGGCGGTTCGGTAGTTGATGGCGGCGCGCTCCGACTGCCCTTCCTTTTCGGCCAGTCGCGCCAGCGTCAACCAGGCCATGCGCCTTGCGGCGACCGGCAGGTTGGCATCGGCCGCTGCGGCGTCGAGCAGTTGCCGCGCCTTGCCCCACAGCTGCCGCTCGGCCAGCGCCGTGCCGACCGCGTGGGCCACGGCAGCTTCACGCGGGAATGCTGCCTGGGCCGACTCGAGCCGCGGCAGCCAGTCGGCGCCGATGCCGTCGATCGCGCAGACCAGCGCGAACGACAGTGCAGCACGCTCGTCGTCGCTGGTGTCTTCGATGTGCTCCCAGCCGGGGCGCAACCAGTGCCGTGCCTCGTCGGGCGCGCCCAGTTGTGCGGCACGCAGGGCCGCGCGGGCCGCGACGAAGTTGTCGCGGCGGTCGACTGTGTCGAGCGACTGCCAGGTGCGGCGCAACTGGTCGATGTCGTGCGCGGTGTCCAGGCACTCGAAGGCCAGCGAGCGCAGCAGCCCTTGGCTGGCGGCCTTGGAGATGCCCTGGTGCTTGACCAGCAGCCGCGCGGTCTTGAGCGCTTCCTGGGGCTGCTGCCCGAGTCGCGTGGCCTGCAGTTTCAGCCTCAGAGCCTGTGTGCGACGCACCACACCGGGTGGCAGGTCGCCGAGCAATTGCAAGCTGCGCTGCGCATCTCGGTCGTCGATCGCCCATTCGGCAGCCATCAGGCTGGCGCCTTCATCGGCCGATCGCGCGGAGGCCTGGCCGTGCGCTACTTGCAAGGCGTGCGCAAGGAGTTCGTCGCGCTGCTTGCGGTCTTGCAGGCGGTGCGCACTGCCTGCGGCCAGCAGCAGTCCGAGCACGCTGAATTCGGCGTCGCGCTTGAGTTCCGGTGTGTCGTCCTGGATGGCCAGCGCACGCTGCGCGGCCGACTTCGCTCGGCTGTAGCGGCCGGCGAAATACTGCGCCAGCGATTCGCGCAACGCGGCTTGGGCTGTGCGTTCACGCCGCGCGACGCGCCACAGCCGCGCCCGTTCGGGCAGCCCGATCAGCCGGTTGGCCGCATGGATCAGCGACACCAGCGCGAAGCAGCTGCCCACCAGCACCAGCAGGAAAAGGTTCAGCGAGATATCAAATCGCCAGGTGCCGGCGTAGACGCTGACCAGCCCGTCGTTGGCCCCCAGCGTCGATGCCGCCACCACCGCAGCGCCGAACAACAGCACGAACCAGACGACCGAGCGCATCGCAGCAGCAGTCCCTGATGCTGATCAGCGACCGGCCGCCGCGGCGGCCAGTGCGGCCAGCGTGTCGTCGGGCTTGGGCACGTTGACCTGTCGCGACTGCGCGGCGACCTGGCCCAGCAGCTGGCCGAGCAGGACCGTGCTGCGGGCACTGCGATCGAAGTAGCGGTTCAGTCCGGACTGCACCAGTTGCAGGTCGCTCTGCGCCGTCTCGAACTGGCGGCTGAGCAGCGCCAGCCGGGCATTCAGCAGTCGCAGCTTCAGGTTTTCGCGCACAAAGAATGCGTTCTCGGGTGTCAGCAACATCGCCTCGGGGTGATCGATGCGGGTGACTCTGACGAGGGATTTGGCCTCGCTCCACACCCGTTCGGTCAACGCCGACCAGCCACCGTCCCAGGTCTGCCACCAGGGCGCCTTCGGCACCGATGCGGCGCCCGTTGGCGTGTTGGCCACCGATGGCTCGACTGCAGCGACTGGCTTGCTTTTGGTCGGCACGGTCCGTGGCAGCGCGCTGGCGAGCAGTGGCAGTTCATCGATCATCCGGGCTGCTTCATCGAGCTTGATGGTCAGCGTCGGGATGTCGATCAAGCCCACGGATTTCACCCGGTCGATGTCACGCGCGATGGCGCGACGAACACCTTCGAGCCGGGGCTGGTTGTAGTGGAGCAGCCGATCGTCAGCCTGCTTGAGCATCTCGATCAGGGGTTCGGCGCTGCCCGTGATGGACGCCTGCTGCATCGCGACTCGAATGCCGGCGTCGATATCGACCAGCATGTTCTCGTCGCGCGAACGTGACAGCGACTGCATCAGGTCTTCGAGCTGGCTGCGCTGGATCGCCACCTCGGCCACGCGCGCCTCGAGCAGTGCGACCTTGGCTGCAGTGGCCAGCGCGCTGTCTTGCGACTGCTTGGACAGCAACTGCGCTTCGTTGGATTGCATCCGGCCTTCATCGAGCCGCCTGACCAATTCCTGTTCGATGGCCTTGACGCGCTGCTGCGTCTTCCAGGCGAGCACCAGGCTGACACCGGCTACCACTGCCAGTACGGCTGCCAGCGCATACCACCAGCGCACGTCCATCCCGAACGCAGTCTGGCGGGCCGGCGTCAGGTCGGTGAAAGGCAGGTCGGCCACGGGCGGCTGCAGCGAGGATTCTGCTGAGACGGCGGCGGCGGGATGATCGTTCAAGGTGCGATCGATTGTATGCAGGCGACCACGTCCACCAGTGTCGGCAGAGACTGCCATACAGGCGCAAAACCAGCGGCCTCGGCGCGTCCTGCAATGCGCGGGTGCGTGGCCAGCGCCCTGGTTCCCGAGGGCAGGGCCACCGCTGTGGCACGCAGATGCGCCATGAGATGGTCGATCGATTCGGAACTGCTGAAAAACCACAGCTGATCGGCGGGCCGCGCGAGTGACTCTGCCAGCAGCGCCTGAGCCGCCTCATCCCACTGCGGCGGTATGCGCCGGTAGGCCGACACGAAGCTGACCTCGGCGCCGTGCTCACGCAAGGTGTCGGCCAGCCAGTCGCGTCCGCCGTCGCCGCGCACCACTTGCACCGAGGCGCCTCGCCAGTCCTGTTCGCGCAAGCGTTGCCAGAGTGCTTCGGAGTCGAACTGTGGACTGTCGGGCGCGGGTTCGACGATCTGCAGCATCGGCACCCCGGCATCGCGCAAGGCACGTGTCGTGCCCGGGCCGGGTGAAGCGGCCCGAGTGCCGGCCGGCCATGCAACTCCGGGCGGGCGCCCCGAGAAGAAGTGCTCCACCGCGTTGGCGCTGACGAACATCACCAGGCGTGCCTCGCCGAGCCGCTGCCAGGCGCTGCCCAGGGCGACAGCATCGAGCGCCGGCGCGATCTCCATCAGCGGCAAAGCCACTGCCGTGATCCCATGCTGTTCCAGCGATTGCACCCAGGGGGCGGCTTGCGCGGCCGGGCGTGTGACGATGACGCGCATGCAATCCTGTCCTTCAGGCGGCAGGGCCCCGAACCGGGCCGGGACCTGCCGCGTCGCGCAGTTTCAGGCGCTGCCCACCGCGCTCAGGTAGGCCGCTGCACCCGCATCGCGCAGTGCCGCGGCGGCCTGTTCGCCCAAAGTCCGGGCCTGGGCTTCAGTCTGCACGACGGCATTGACCGAAGCGCGCAACAGCGGCGCTTCGACATTCTCCGGGTGTCCGACTGCGGCGCGCAGGCTGAGCGCGCCGTCGAGCCAGACCGCATGCGCTGCCAGCGGCATGCTGCAGCTGCCACCGAGCGCGCGCGAGACGGCGCGTTCGGCCTGCACCGCCAGGGCGGTCGGCATGTGCACCAGCGTGGCGAGCCGCGCGCGCAGGGCGGTCGCATCGCTGCGCACTTCCAGCCCCAGAGCGCCTTGACCGGCGCAAGGCAGCATCTGTTCGGTGGCGAACTCGCTGCGGATGCGCGAGCCCATGCCCAGCCGCTTCAGCCCGGCGGCCGCCAGCACGATCGCGTCGTACTGGCCTTCGTCGAGCTTGCGCAGCCGGGTGTCGAGGTTGCCACGCAGGGGTTCGACCAGCAGGTCGGGGCGCAGCGCACGCAACTGCACGACGCGGCGAAGGCTGGAGGTGCCGACCTTCGCGCCTTGCGGCAATTCGCTCAGCGAACCATGGTGGTTCGACACGAAGGCATCGCGAGGATCTTCCCGTTCCAGCACCGCCGCCAGCTCGAAGCCGTCGGGCAGGTCCATCGGCACATCTTTCAGCGAATGCACCGCCAACTGCGCTCTGCCCTCTTCGAGGGCGGTTTCCAGTTCCTTGACGAACAGGCCCTTGCCGCCAACCTTCGACAGTGTCCGATCGAGAATCTCATCGCCGCGTGTGGTCATGCCGAGCAACTCGACGCTGAGGCCGAAGCAGCTCTTCAGGAGATCGCGGACGAATTCGGCTTGCCACAGCGCGAGGCGACTTTCACGAGTGGCGATGATGATGTGTGAGCTCATGCGGGAATGCTAGCAGGCGCGAGTCTTGCAGCCCTCTGCGCGCGCTCGCCATGAACCCCACCGAAACCCACCCCAACATGCCCAAGAAAATGCCCCACGCCGCCGCTGCTGACAAGAACCGCCCGCTGGTCGAGGACATCCGGCTGCTTGGCCGCATCCTTGGCGATGTGATCCGCGAGCAGGAAGGCAAGGCAGCGTTCGAGCTGGTCGAGCGGGTGCGGCAGCTGTCGGTCGGCTACCGCTTGAAGCGTGACGCGCAGGCCGGGCGTGCGCTGGACCGGCTGCTGAAGAACCTCTCAGGTGACCAGACGGTCAGCGTGATCCGGGCGTTCAGCTATTTCTCGCACCTGGCCAACATCGCGGAAGACCGCCACCAGGTTCGGCTGCGCGACGCGCTGGCGCAGCAGGGCGATCTGCAACAGGGCTCGCTGGCCCTGACCTTCGAACGGCTGGCCGCGGCCGACATCCGCGCCGCCGACATCGTGCGCACCCTGGATCACGCCTACATTTCGCCGGTGCTGACGGCGCACCCGACCGAGGTGCAGCGCAAGAGCATCCTCGATGCCGAACGCGCGATCGCCGAACTGGTCGAGCAACGCGACCACCTGCGCATCGAGCGCGAGCGGGAGGACAACGAGGCGCTGATCCGTGCCCGCGTCACCCAGCTGTGGCAAACGCGCATGCTGCGCAACACCAAGCTGACAGTGGCCGATGAAATCGAGAACGCACTGAGCTATTACCAGTCGACCTTCCTGCGGCAGATCCCGCGGATGTATCGCGACATCGAGGCCGCGCTGCCCGGTCACCCGATCGCCAGCTTCTTCCGCATGGGCAACTGGATCGGCGGCGATCGCGATGGCAACCCCTTCGTCACCGCCGCCACCTTGCAGACCGCGCTGGCCCGGCAAAGCGAGACGGCACTGCGTTTCTATCTCACCGAAGTGCATCAGCTCGGTGGCGAGCTGTCGATCTCGGCCACTCTGGCACCGATCGCGCCGGCGATGCGCGCGCTGGCGGAAGCGTCTCCGGATCACAACCCCCACCGCGAGGACGAGCCCTATCGGCGCGTGCTGGTCGGCCTGTATGCACGGCTCGCCGCCACCTTGCACGAGCTGACGGGCACCGAGGCCTTGCGCCATGCCGTGCCGCCGCAGAACCCGTATCGGTCTGCCAAGGACTTCCTGGCCGATCTGCAAGTCATCGAGGCTTCGCTCAACGCGCACCACGCCCAGGCGCTGGCCGCGCCGCGGCTGCGACCGCTGATGCGTGCGGTGCAGGTGTTCGGCTTCCACCTCGCCACCGTCGATCTGCGGCAAAGCTCCGACAAGCACGAGGCGGTGCTGGCCGAGCTGATGCGTGTCGCCAAGATCGAATCCGACTACTCGGCGCTCGATGAAACCGCGCGGCGTTCACTGCTGCTGACGCTGCTCAACGAGGCCCGGCCGCTGCGGGTGCGTGCCGCGTCTTACAGCGAACTCGCTGTCGGCGAATTGGCGATCTTCGAGGCCGCTCTGGAGATGCGCCAGCGCTTCGGCCCCGACGCGCTGCGCCACTGCATCATCTCGCATACCGAGGAGGCCAGCGACCTGCTCGAGGTGCTGCTGCTGATGAAGGAAACCGGTTTGATGCGCGGCACTCTGGATGACTCGGCTGTGGCGGATCTGATCGTCGTGCCGCTGTTCGAAACCATCGCCGACCTGCGCAACGCCGAGCCGATCATGCGGGCTTTCTATGCGCTACCCGGCATCACCGAGCTGGTCAAACGTTCCAAGGTCGGCGACTTTGCCGAGCAGGACATCATGCTGGGCTACAGCGACAGCAACAAGGACGGCGGCAGTTTCACCAGCAACTGGGAGCTGTACCGGGCAGAGCTTGCGCTGGTCGAACTGTTCGCCGGGCTCGGTCGCGACCATGGCATCACGCTGCGGCTGTTCCACGGCCGCGGCGGCACGGTGGGCCGCGGCGGCGGCCCGAGCTACCAGGCCATCCTGGCGCAACCGCCCGGCACGGTGAACGGGCAGATCCGGCTGACCGAGCAGGGCGAGGTGATTGCGTCGAAGTACGCCCATCCCGAGATCGGTCGGCGCAACCTCGAAACCCTGGTCGCTGCCACGCTCGAAGCGACCTTGCTGCCTGCCCATGCGGGCGGCAAGGGTGCCACCCGCCAGAGCGCGCCGAAGAGTTTTCTCGACGCAGCAGCGGCCATCAGCGCCGCCAGCTACGCCGCCTACCGCAAGCTGGTCTACGAAACCCCCGGCTTCACCGAGTACTTCTTCAGCGCGACGCCGATCCGCGAGATCGCCGGTCTCAATATTGGCTCGCGCCCGGCCGCGCGCAAGGCCACCAACGCGATCGAGGACCTGCGCGCGATCCCCTGGAGCTTCAGCTGGGGCCAGTGCCGCGTCGCGCTACCAGGCTGGTGCGGCTTCGGCTCGGCGATCGACGCCTTCCTGACTGGTGAAGCCGCCACCCGCGCCGAGCGCCTGGCGCTGCTGCAGCGGATGCACAAGCAGTGGCCTTTTTTCCAGACACTGCTGTCCAACCTCGACATGGTGATCGCCAAAAGCGACCTGAACATCGCCGCGCGCTATGTCGAACTGGTCGAGGACAAGAAGCTGGGCAAGCGCATCTTCGGGCTGATCAAGGCGGAGTGGGCGCTGACGAACGATGCGCTGACGCTGATCACCGGCCACAAGGACCGGCTGGCCTCGAACCCCTCGCTGGCCCGCTCGATCCAGCACCGTTTCCCCTACCTCGACCCGCTGAACCACCTGCAGGTCGAGCTGATGCGCCGGCACCGCCAGCGCCGCGAAGGCGACCCGGGCAATGAACGCATGCAGCGCGGCATCCACATCTCGATCAACGGGGTCGCTGCGGGACTGCGCAACACCGGCTGACGCCGTCCCCGACCGGGACGTGTCGAGCTACAACCCGCTGGCCGCCAGTGCCTCGCGCACCGCACTGGCCTGGCGGCGGGACACCGCCAGCCACTCGCCCACCGGCGCCACCTGCACCGCCCAGCATTCGCTGGCAGGGCCTTCTTCAGGGTCGTCGCGCTCGCTGCCCTTGTCGGTCAGCGTGCGGCGCTCCAGCGCGCTGATGGCCGAGCGGGCAACGAGCGCGTTGCGGTGCACCCGCAAGAAGCGCGGGCCCAGCCGTTGTTCAAGATCGCTCAGTGCGTCGTCGAGCACATGGGTGTGCGCGGGCGTGCGCAGCGTCACGTACTTCAACTCGGCCTTCAGGTAAAGCACCTCGTCCAGCGGCACCCGCACGACGCGCCCGCGTTCGCTGACCACCAGCACCGGGTCGGCCAGTGACGCCGCCCCGGCAGATGCCGCGACCGGCGCAAGCCGCCCCGCCACCCTTTGCAAGGCCAGTTGCAAGCGTTCGCGGCGCACGGGTTTGGTCAGGTAATCGACCGCTTCGAGGTCGAAGGCCTTCAGCGCATGGCCGGCATGGGCCGTCACGAAGACCACTGCCGGTGGCTGGGCCAGCGCGCGCAGTTCCTCGGCCAGCTGCGTCCCGTCGCGGCCGGGCATCTGAATGTCCAGCAGCACCAGATCGCAGGCGCGGTCGCCTGCGTCTCGTGATTGCAGCCACTCCAGCGCCTGCGCTGCGTTCGCGACTTCGCCGACCACGCTGGCGCCCGGATCGGTGCAGTCGGCGAGCAGCGTGCGCATCCGCATCCGCGCCAGCGCTTCGTCATCGATCAGCAGCACGCGCAACGCGCCGGCAGTGGAAGGAGTTGGACTGTTCACAGCGGCACCACGATCTGCACGTGGAAACCGTCGGCATCGCGTCGGCTCTCGAACTGCGCATTCACATCGTGCATCAGCCGCAGACGCTCCTGCACATTGTTCAACGCCATGCCCAGCCCCGGTCGCGCGGCGCTGGCTGGCAAGCTGTTGGCGATCGAGATCACCGCGCGGCCGCCTTTGACCCGGGTGCGCACGCGGATCGTGCCGCCGCCATCGGCCGTCTCGATGCCGTGTCGTACCGCGTTCTCGACCAGCGGCTGCAGCAGCAGCGGCGGCATGCGCGCAGAGCCAGCCGCGGGCTCGAGTTCCCAGGTGACTGCCAGTCGGTCTCCAAAGCGGATCTGCTCGATCGCCAGGTAGCGCTGCGCCAGTTCGACTTCTTCATGCAGCGTCACCGATTCGCCGACCTCGGTCAGCGCGACGCGGAACAGCTCGGCCAGATCTTCCAGCACGGCTTCCGCGCGCTGCGGATCGTGGCGCACCAGCGCCAGGGCCGAATTCAGGGTGTTGAACAGGAAGTGCGGCCGGATGCGCGATTGCAGTTCGGCCAGCTTGGCGGCGGTGTCGGCTGGCGTGCGCGCCAGGGCCCGCATGCGCAGCCATTGAAGGATCAGCAGCGCCAGGGCCGCACCGGCCAGCAACGGGGCCAGCGGGCCGATGTCGTCGAGCTCGTGCACGCCGACCCGCGACGCCAGCAGCCAGCCGCCCATCGCGCAGGCGGCCCCCAGCAGGCCGACCGCCACCGCCTGCGGCACGATGGACAGCCGCGCCAGCAGCGCCTTCAATGCGCAGGCCGCGATCAGCCAGGCCAGCATCGCTGGCGTCACGATGCCAGCACCCAGGGCGAAGCTCAGCGCCCAGGCATCGAACGTGGGCGCGGTGAACAACACCCCAATTGCCAGCACCGCATGGGCGAACAGCATGGCGCGCAGCACCACACCGACATGGCAGACATCGAACATCACGGCCGGGCGCTCTGCTCCCACCTCCGGGCCCGGCAGGGTGCCGAAGCCCGACAGGAATGTCGAGGCAAGGTCGTCAGGGGGAGAAGGGCTCATCGATAGAATCGGCATCGCTTCGACGCATTGTCTACAAACCCTCCACC
Source organism: Burkholderiales bacterium (assembly GCA_947474755.1). GTDB lineage: Bacteria > Pseudomonadota > Gammaproteobacteria > Burkholderiales > Burkholderiaceae_C > PBB1. The sequence goes on from CANJJE010000004.1 coordinate 55,137, forward strand.
ACACCGGCCACGACGCACACCGCCGTTCGCCGCGAGCCCATGGCGACCAACCCACTCGACAACAAATCCGAAGCCTGGTCGGCGCTTTTTTCCGAGCCGATGAGCGACCTGGTCAAGCGCTACACCGCCAGCGTTTCCTTCGATCAGCGGCTTTGGCGAGCCGACATCGCCGGTTCGCTGGCGCATGCCGAGATGCTGTGCCACCAGGGCATCATCAGCGCCGAAGACCGCGCCAGCATCGAGCGCGGCATGGCCCAGATCACTGCCGACATCGAGGCCGGTCGCTTCGAGTGGAAGCTCGAGCTCGAAGACGTGCACCTCAACATCGAGGCGCGCCTCACCCAGCTGGTCGGCGACGCCGGCAAGCGGCTGCACACCGGCCGTTCGCGCAATGACCAGGTGGCCACCGACGTCCGGCTGTGGCTGCGCGGCGAGATCGACACGCTGCTGCCGCTGCTCGGCGCCATGCAGATCGCGCTGGTCGATGTGGCCGAGAAGAACATCGACACCATCCTGCCCGGCTTCACCCACATGCAGGTGGCTCAGCCGGTGAGCTTTGGGCACCATCTGCTGGCTTATGTGGAGATGTTCGCCCGCGATGCCGATCGCCTGGCCGACGTGCGCAAGCGTGTCAATCAGTTGCCGCTGGGCGCGGCCGCGCTGGCTGGCACCAGCTACCCGCTGGATCGCGAGCGCGTGGCGCACACGCTGGGCTTCGATGGGGTGTGCCAGAACAGCCTCGATGCGGTCAGCGACCGCGACTTCGCGCTCGAATTCACGGCCTTCGCATCGATCACCATGGTGCACATCTCGCGCCTGGCCGAAGAGCTGGTGCTGTGGATGAGCCAGAACTTCGGCTTCATCGACCTGGCCGACCGCTACTGCACCGGCTCGTCGATCATGCCGCAGAAGCGCAACCCCGACGTGGCCGAACTGGCGCGCGGCAAGAGCGGCCGCGTGGTCGGCCACCTGATGGGCCTGATCACGCTGATGAAGGGCCAGCCTCTGGCCTACAACAAGGACAACCAGGAAGACAAGGAACCGCTGTTCGACACCGTCGACACCGTGCGCGACACGCTGCGCATCATGGCGGAGATGGTCGCCGGCATCATTGTCAAACCCGAGGCGATGGAGCGCGCCGCGCTCAAGGGCTATGCCACCGCGACCGATCTGGCCGATTACCTGGTCAAGAAGGGTCTGCCGTTTCGCGACGCGCATGAAGCTGTGGCCCATGCGGTGAAGCACGCGATCAGCCGGGGCGTGGACCTGAGTGCGCTGCCTCTTTCCACGCTGCAAGGCTTCCACGCCAGCATCACCGATGACGTGTTCGAGGTGCTTACGCTGCGCGGCTCGCTGAACGCCCGCAATGTGCCCGGCGGTACCGCGCCGGCCCAGGTGCGCGCACAGATCGTCCGCCACCGTGCCCGCCTGAGCTGACGCACCGGCTGCTCAGGGCGGCGGCTGGCCGTAGGTGATGGACTGCACCCGGCCGTACTGGAAGCGAACCGTGGCGGTGAGGTGGCCCGGCCCGCGGTCGTACTGCCATTCGTCGATCTGCAGGCAGGGCGACACCATCCCGGCGAGCGGCGCGGGCACCTGCTGCAGCGTGGGCGCGACGTAAAGCGGCGCGCAAAACGAGTCCTTCAGCTTCGGTTCGCCGCAATTCGTCAGTACCGTGAGGCGTGAGTCGCCGACCTCGGTCGCGCGGCCGTTGCAACGCAGGGTTTCGGCGTGAGCAGGGGGCGCCCACAGCACCATCAGCCAGAGCAGCGACATCAGCGTCAGGAAGCCGAAGAGCGGATGCCGCTCAAGCGACGCCCGATGGCCCGCCATCACAACGGTGCGCCGCGCGTGCCTGACCCGCGGCGGGCCCTGCTTGGCTTGCGAGTTGAATCGCACTCGGGTGGAGTCGGCTTGATGGGGCATAGGGTGTGCCGTCTTTATGCACGAATTGCCAATGGCCTTCCCCCGGAACGGCTTTCAGATCATCGTCCGGGCACGAGCCTTCGTCGCCTGTCGCAAGGCCGATAAGGCGCTGGATGCCAGCCTTGTCAGGTTCACGCCGAGATTCGACAGGCCGAACAGATCGCCCAGCGGCCGCTTTCCGCGCCCTGACATCAGAGAGGCAAGTGGCTCGGGGTCATTCGACTCGCGCAGCCCCAGGGGCGTCGCCAGGGCCTCGATGGCCACCGGAAAGCTTGGATCGGACATGTTCACCTCTGAGCGGGCCGATCGGCGCCAGCCGAAGGATCTCAGGCCAGCGCAGTGATGTTGGACACGGTCCATCCATCCGCAGTGACGGACGCGTAGAGGGGCATGCATGAAAGCACTTGGCGAGCGAGCCTGCGAGTCAGGTAGCCAGCACCACGCCGAACCGCGCTGCGCAGAGCCTGCACTTCAGCACCAGAGCTCGCCTTTGCTTTCAGCCATAAAAAAAGCCCCGCAACTGGTGTTGCGGGGCTGTGGCCGAAAGCTTACTGAACGATGCGCTCGACAGTGATCTGCTCGACCTCGACGCGGCGGTTGGGTTCGAGGCACTTGACCAGAGCGGCTCGATTCTTTTCTTTGCATTCAACGACGGGATTCGATTCGCCTTTGCCGGTCGCATTCAGGCGGTTGGCGGCCACGCCCTTGCTGATCAGATAGTCCTTGACCGCATTGGCGCGACGCTCTGACAGCTTCTGGTTGTATTTGTCGTTGCCCAGTCGGTCGGCATAGCCCGTGATGACCACGTTGGTGACGCTGCTGTTGGCGTTCAGCAGATTGGCGATCTCGTCGAGCTTCGGCTGGTTCGAATTCAGCTTGGCGCTGTCAAACGCGAACAGCTCGGTCGCCGAGAGGGACACCTTCTCGAAACGTGCCGGCGGAGGTGGCGGCGGCGGTGCCACCGGTGCCGGCTCCGGCAGCATGGCCGGAGCGACGGGCGGCGCTGCTGCAGGCGCAGGTGCCGGCGGGGCATTGAACGCGATGTTCAAGCCGACTGTCAGGTAGTAGTTGTTGCTCTTGAGGTCGTCGAATTTGTTGCCACCAAACCCGTGGACGTTTCGCAGATCGGCTTGCAACGTGACACGGTCGCTGAGCACAGCCTGGACGCCTGCGCCGATGCTGGCATAAGGCGCGGTTTGTGATGCAGTCCCGCCGTTCAGCCTGACCCTGTCGCGCTCGACGCCAGCACCGATCAGGAAGAATGGACGGAAGGTCTGACGCGAGAACAGATACAGACCGTCGACGCCCAGCAGGTGCTGCTGGTTCCGATCGCCGTTGTCCTTGGCGCGACCATAGACGTAGCCCATCTGGACATCCCAGTGGTCACTGATTGCTCGGCCGAACTTCAGGCCAGCGCCGAAGCCCGTTGTCTTGCTGTCCAGGCCAAAGTCGTTATCTGGCCTGAAGGCACTGACGCTGGGCTGGATATACCAGGAAGGGTTGAAGGCTGCATCCTGGGCCAGGGTGGAGCACGACGCACCGATCAGTGCGAAGGCGAGGGCGAGTTTCTTATGTTGATTCATAGGTTGACTCCGGATCGGGTTATGCGTTTTCAGACCGATCTGAAGTGTCGCATCTCTGCTGTGCGGAAGGCTAGGGGGGAATAGATACATCGCGTAGGAGATTTCCGACCCCAATCCTCGTGGCTGCGCATCGCCGGGCTGGATTCACTGGCTGCACCTCCTCGCTCATCGCGCGCCGTCGAGGCTCACCGGCTGCTCAGGACGGCGGCAGCACGGCGCGTGGCGCGGGAACCTGCTGCAGTGTGGGCCCTCCGAACACGGTACGCGACGCGCGTGAGCCGGTTCGGGGAGAGGTCTGAGTTCCTTTGCGCGTTGAAAGTGGCGCAGGAAATCGTCTTGATCACCCAGCGGATGGTGCTCTCGCGCCAAGAGGCCTCGAGCTTCAGCACCACCTGATCCGCGCCGGGCGGGTGATGCAGCGGCTGCCCTCAGCCGCGGCGGCGCCGCGCGATCGCGCCCACGCCCAGCAGGCCGGCCAGCATCAGAGCGTAGGTGCCGGGTTCAGGCACGGGGGTGACCTCGTACAGCACCGTGGTGCCCAGCGTGGTGAAGTCGCCGGCCGAGTTGTCGTTGGCGATGCCTTCGTTGGACACCAGCAGGTAGAGCTTGCCGCCGTCTTCGAAGGTGGACACACCCTCGGCACGGAGGTCCGACGTGCCCGCACCGGTCTCGGCCCACCCGGCGAAGGTCGGGGCCAACGGGTCGGTGACGTCGTAGAGAGCGATGGCGCTGCGCGTGGTGCGCTCCAGGCCGATGGCGGCGAAGGTGCGGCCGATGGCACTGAAGATGCTCACGCCCTCGGGCTCCACGCCCTTGTCGTCGCTGCGCGTATCGTCATACAAACCGGCGGCGATGGCGCGGGTTTCGAGATCGTTGCCGCTGTCCCAGACCAGGTTGCCAGCGCTGTCGCGGATGGAGAAAGAGCGACCACCCATGGTGACGATTTCAGTCATCGCCGACTCGACGCCGGTTCCCACCGATCCGTTGCGCAGGACCTGCAGGCGGGTGTCGATGCTGTCGTTGCCGATCAGCGTGGTTTTGGCCGGCAGATTGGCTGCCAAGCCGACGTTGCTGCTGCCGAAACGACGGATGTCGCTGTCGTCGACCGCTGCATCGCCCTCGTTGGCCAGCACGAAGTAAGTGTTGCCACCTGTGCTGTAGGAGGCAATGGCGTCGGGCATGTACAAGCCCTTGACCGGCACGCTGCGCGGATTGATGAAGGTGGAGTTGCTTGTGCTGTCCTGGTCCGACGGGTCGATGTGATTGCCCGTCGAGCTGAAGTCCTTGCTGCCCAGTGACTTGATGCCGGTGATCTGGTTGGTCGTCAGGTCGATCAGCGCCACGGCGTTGCTCTCCTGAAGCGTCACCATGGCCTGCAGTCCGTTGGGCGAGACGGCGATGTATTCGGGTTCCAGCGCAATCGAGGTGCTGATGCCCGACTGGATGCGCACGCCTGCTGTGCGCAGCGTGGCTTCCTGGCCGTTCCAAGCCGTGAAGCCCAGGGTGTTGACGGTGCCGACCGAGAATGAGGCCGGTGCGGTCGAGGTGAAGTTGATGATGCTGATGCTGCCGGCCGCGTTGATGGTGCCGCCGGTCTGGCGTTCACCCTCGTTGGCGACCAGCAGCCGCTTGTTGGCGCCGCTGCCGGTCCAGGTGACCATGTCCGGCACCGAGCCCACGGTGGCGCTGCCCAGCAGCGCTGCGTTGCCACCCAGCGTGCGGAACTTGGCCGTGTCGAAGAACTGCACCGTTCCGTCAAGGCCCTTGTTGGTGCCGTTGGCAAAGGAAACTGCGGCAACACCGTCACTGATGGAGATGCTGTTGACTTCACCGAACGCCGTCGTGTCGAAGCTGGAGTGCACCGTACCGTTGAGATTGAGCAATTCGATGCCCTTGCCACCGACGGAGAAGATCGTGCGCGACAAAGGGTCCCAGGCGCTGATTTCCGACGAATAGTCTGGCGCCAGGCTAGGGGTGTTCCCTGTGACACCAGCAATGCCGGTGCTGGTGGTGGACCAGAGCTTGCTGATTGACTGGAAGGAAGCAGAGGCCAGGGCCGGCGTGGCCACGGCCGACAGCAGCACGGCACTGGCCATCATCGAAAGGTGAAATCTCATTTGAATCACGCCTGTGAAAAGTGGGTGAAAGACAGGCGATGAATTTAGGGGCGGCGGATGTCAAGCTGGTGACGCCGACTGCTCTCGCCCATCCGAACGACCCCCTGGATCGGGGGTGGGTCAACCTGCTGGGCCAGGTGCGGCATCCTGGCTGGGCGCGGTATCTTCAGCTGCCAGCGCTGGCGATTTCCATGTCGGCCTGCTGTTCCAGCCAGCGCTCTTCCCGTGCCACCCGAGCGCCAATTCTTTGGCGGGTTCTTGGGTGGGGGGTAGAGCCGTTTTTGAGGCTCACTTCACAGGTGAACTGGCGGAAGCGGTGAGATTCGAACTCACGGTGGGGTTACCCCCACGGCAGTTTTCAAGACTGCAGCCTTAAACCGCTCGGCCACGCTTCCAGCGTTCGAATTGTAGGTGGACGGTTTGGGTGCGGCCGTGCTGCCGGGGGCTCTCAGCCGGGCGCCTGCGCCTGCTCGCAGTCGATCTGGATGATCTCGGTGGCGCCGTCGGGCGCGATGCGCGCGGCACTCAGTTTGCCGCCCCAGATGCAGCCGGTGTCGAGCGACAGCAGATCGCGCCGCTGGATCAAACCCAGCGTGGACCAATGGCCGAATGCCATCGGCACGCCCTGCGTCTGGCGCTGCGGGTGCTCGAACCATGGCAGCAGGCCGGGCGGGGCCTTGCCGGCGCCTTCCTTGGTGGCGAAATCGAGCGTGCCGTCGGCGGCGACGAAGCGGGTTCGGGTGAGCGCGTTGATGGCAAAGCGCAGGCGGTCGGCGCCTTGCAGTGCATCGAGCCAGCGATCGGGCTGGTTGCCGTACATCACGGCCAGGAAGACATTCAGGTCGGGGCCGCGCAGCTGCTCTTCGACCTCGGCGGCGAGCTGCAGCGTGGTGGCCAGCGTCCACTGGGGCGGCACGCCCGCATGCACCATCAGCCAGCCATGGTCATGCAGTGCCATGCGGCGGTGGCGCACCCAATCGACCCAGGCCTCGAGGTCGGGCGCATTCAGCAGGCCGTCGAGCGTGTCGCTGCGGTGAGTCTTGCGGATGCCGCGGGCCGCCGCGAGAAAGTGCAGGTCGTGGTTGCCGAGCAGGCAGGTGGCGGCATCGCCCAGCCCGCGCAGCAGCCGCAGCGTGCCCAGGCTGTCGGGGCCTCGGTTGATCAGATCGCCCAGCATCACGACGTGATCGCGCGAGGGCGAAAAAGCGAGGATGTCGAGCATGCGTTGCAGCGCGCCGCAGCAGCCTTGCACATCGCCAATCAGGTAGACCATCGAATGATTCTGCTACGCTGGATGTATCCCCCTCACTCGCGCCCCGCATGGACGTTGCCTTACTGACTTTCTTGATCGTGTTGAACGCGCTGTTCGCGATGTCGGAGATGGCGCTCACGGCCAGCCGCAAGGCACGGCTTCAGGTGATGGTGGAAACAGGCGATGCGGGCGCGCAGGCTGCCATGGAACTTCACGACGACCCGACCAAGTTCCTGTCCACCGTGCAGATCGGCATCACTTCGATCGGCGTGCTCAACGGCATCGTCGGTGATGCCGCGTTCTCGGCGCCGTTTGCGCTGTGGCTGGAGAGCGCCTTCGCCATGCACGACAAGGCGGCCGAGATCACTGCTACCGCGATGGTGGTGGTGGTCATCACCTTCCTGACCATCATCTTCGGCGAGCTGGTGCCCAAGCGCCTGGGCCAGATGTATCCCGAATCGGTCGCGCGGCTGGTGGCGCAGCCGATGAACTGGCTGTCGATGGCGACGCGGCCGTTCGTGATGCTGCTGTCGTTCTGCACCGAGGGGACCTTGAAGTTGATGGGCATCCGCGGCGGCCCGAACCGCAGCGTGACCGAGGAGGAAATCGCCGCCAGCCTGGAAGAGGGGCTGGACGCCGGCGTGATCGAGGCGCAGGAGCACCAGATGGTGCGCAATGTGTTTCGCCTCGACGACCGCCAGGTCGGCTCGATGATGATTCCGCGCGGCGAAATCGTCTGGCTCGAGGCCACCGCACCGGCCGATGCGGTGCTGAAGGTGATCGCGGCCGACGAGCATTCGCGCTACCCGGTGTGCCGCGGCGGGCTCGACGACGTGGTGGGCGTGGTGTCGGCGCAAAGCCTGCTGCAGCAGGCCATCGGCGGCGCGAGGCTGGACATCACCGAGCGCCTGCAGCCGGCGGTGTTCGTGCCGGAAACGCTGTCGGGCATGGAACTGCTGGACCAGTTCCGCGCGTCGAGCGCGCAGCTGGTGTTCGTGGTCGACGAGTACGGCGAGGTACAGGGCATGATCACCGTGCGCGATGTGCTCGAAGCCATCACCGGCGAATTCACCACGCCGAGCGACGACGCCTGGGCGGTGCGCCGCGACGACGGCAGCTGGCTCTTCGATGGCCTGATCCCGGTGCCTGAACTGAAAGACCGTCTCGATCTGAAAGACCTGCCCGAAGAAGGTCGCGGTCGCTACAACACGCTGGCCGGCATGATCATGCTGCTGCTCGGCCGGCTGCCGCACACGACCGACAGCGTCGAATGGGAAGGCTGGCGCTTCGAGGTGGTCGACCTCGACGGCAAGCGCATCGACAAGGTGCTGGCCTCGCTATCGCCGACCGGCGACCACGACCGCTGATCGGTGGACCTCTTCTCGCAGCGCCTGCTCAACGATGGCGTGCGCAAGCGCGAGGTGTTCGGCTGGGCGATGTACGACTTCGCCAACTCGGGTTACACCACCGTCGTGCTGACGGCGGTGTTTAACGCCTACTTCGTCAGCGTCGTCGCACAAGGCGCGGCCTGGGGCACGCTGGCCTGGACGCTGGCGATTGCGGCATCCAGCCTGATCGTGATGCTCACGTTGCCCGCTGTCGGTGCCCACGCCGACCTGCGCGCCAGCAAGAAGCGCTTGCTGGTCGGCTGCACCGTGGCCTGCGTGCTCGGAACGCTCGCGCTGGTCGGGGCCGGGCCGGGCGACCTGTGGCTGGCGGTGCTGGCCATCGTGGTGTCGAACGTCGCGTTCTCGTACGGTGAATCACTGACCGCTGCCTTCCTGCCCGAACTGGCGCGGCCCGAGGCGCTGGGCCGGGTGTCGGGCTGGGGCTGGAGCTTCGGCTACCTGGGCGGCATGCTGACGCTGGGCCTGAGCCTGGTCTATGTGCTGGCCGCACAGCAGCGCGGCGAACCGGCGACGTCGTTCGTGCCGGTCACGATGGCCATCACGGCCACGGTCTACGCGTTGGCCTCATTGGCCACCTTCACGCTGCTGCGCGAGCGGGCTGTTCCGCAGACCGAGGCCGCGCGGGCCTTGACGGGCACCGGCATCGGCGCTTCGCTGGCGCGGCTGGCCGAAACGTGGCGCGCTGCACGTCGCTACCGCGATTTCTGCTGGTTGCTGGCCTGCGGCGCGTGCTACCAGGCCGGCATCGCGGTGGTGATCACGCTGGCCGCTGTGTATGCCGAGCAGGCCCTGGGATTCAAGCAGTCCGACACCATGCTGCTCATCTTCGTCGTCAACATCGCCGCGGCCGCTGGTGCCTTTGCCTTCGGCTACTGGCAGGACCGCATTGGCCATCGGCTGGCGTTGGCGCTCACGCTGCTGGGCTGGATCCTGATGACGGTGCTGGCCGTGCTGGCGAGGGGGCCTGGCCTGTTCTGGGTCGCCGCGCTGATCGCCGGGCTGTGCATGGGGTCCAGCCAGTCGGCCGGGCGGGCGATGGCCGGCCTGTTCACGCCGGCCGATCGCCGCGGCGAGTTCTTCGGTCTGTGGACGTTTGCCACCCGGGCGTCAGCGGTCGTCGGACCGCTGACCTTCGGCCTGATCACTTGGCTGACCGGCGGCAACCAGCGCCTGGCAATGGGGTGCACCGCAGCCTTCTTCGTCGGTGGCCTGCTGCTGCTGGCAAGGGTCGACATGTCACGCGGCGAGCGCGCGGCGTTGCCCGAGGGCGCCGCCTGAGCCACATCGGCTGGCCGCTCAGGCGACGCTCAGCTGGCGCAACTGACCAGAGTCGAGCTGCTCCAGCAGCAGGCGGAGCACGACTGCGTTCCTGGGGTCTTCGGCGTGGCCCAGCGCGTCTTCCAGCACATCGCGAATGTCGTCGGGGGTGACCCGCTCCATGTCCCAGTCGGGGAACAGGCGCTCACGCACTTCCTCGCTTTCGCTCAGGGACACCATGCTCTCGTGTCGCGGATCGGTCTTCAGCTTCGACATCAGCTGCACCACATGCTCACGCGGACCTTCCAGCCACTGGAAGAAGATGCCGCCGCCGAATACCAGCAAACCGGTGATGCCGAACACCGGGTTACAGCGTCGCGCCGATTCGATGATCCGGTTCACGTCGGCATCATCGACGCCCTCAGCAGCTCGGCTGCAGTAGACCAGGTTGTACAGAAGCGGCAGCCTGTGGCCCGATACGGGCTCGTCGATGTCGGTGGGGCTCATGGGACGGGTGACTCCAGAAATGCCACGCAGCCAAAACTTCGTGCCGCAACGCTGCGAGGATAGTGCACGCCAGAAACAAAAAGCCCCGTCTCGTGAACGGGGCTATGCGCGTGATTTGTGTGGTGCCGGAGAAAGGAATCGAACCCTCGACCTTCTCATTACGAATGAGCTGCTCTACCAACTGAGCTACACCGGCGCAGCCCGCGAGTATAGCGGGGCGCTTTCAGTCGAGGCCGTTCAAATGGCCTCCTGGTGGTAGCGCGTCACCCGCTCGACTTCGTTCTTCGAGCCCAGCATCACGCTGACGCGCTGGTGCAAGGTGTCGGGGGCGATATCGAGGATGCGCTGGTGGCCGTTGGTGGCTGCACCACCAGCCTGTTCGACCAGGAAGCCCATCGGATTGGCCTCGTACATCAGCCGCAGCTTGCCGGCCTTGCCAGGTTCGCGCCGGTCCCAGGGGTAGATGAACACGCCGCCACGGGTCAGGATGCGGTGCACATCGGCCACCATGCTGGCGATCCAGCGCATGTTGAAATTCTTGCCCCGCACGCCGTCGGTACCCGCCAGGCACTCGTCGATGTAGCGGCGCATCGGCGGCGCCCAGTGGCGCATATTGCTCATGTTGATCGCGAATTCCTGGGTGTCTTCGGGGATCTGCACGCCGTCCTGCGTCAGCACCCAGGAGCCCTGCTCGCGGTCGAGCGTGAACATGGCGACGCCATCACCGACGGTGAGTACCAGGGTGGTCTGCGGCCCATAGACGCAGTAGCCGGCAGCGGCTTGCTGGCGACCGGGCTGCAGGAAGTCCGATTCCGTGACCGGCCGGCCGGAGTCGTCGCGCTTGAGCACCGAGAAAATGGTGCCGATGCTGACGTTCACATCGATGTTGCTGGAGCCGTCGAGCGGATCGAACAGCAACAGGTACTCGCCCTGGGGAAAGCGGTTCGGTACGACATAGACGTCTTCCATTTCCTCGCTGGCCATCGCCGCCAGGTGGCCGCCCCATTCATTGGCCTCGATCAGCACCTCGTTGGCGATGATGTCGAGCTTCTTCTGCACCTCGCCCTGCACGTTCTCGGTCTCGGCGCTGCCCAGCACGCCACCCAATGCGCCCTTGTTGACGCTGATGCTGATGCGCTTGCAGGCACGCGCCACCACTTCGAGCAGCAGCCGCAGTTGTGCGGGGATGTTGCCGTGCTGGCGTTGCTGCTCGACCAGGTATTGAGTCAAGCTGATTCGTCTGCTCATCGTCGGGCACTCAAGTTAGGCAGGGCGGCGGGCTTCAGGCCGCCAGGGCACGCGAGACGATTTCACGCACGTCGCTCGACAGGTCAGGTTTGGCCGCGACACGGCTGATGGCCTGGTGTGCCGCGCTGCGGTAGGGCTCGGCCAGGCGACTCCATCGGTCCATGATACGGGCCATGCGCGCCGCCAACTGCGGGTTCGCGGCATCGAGCTCCAGCACCCGATCTGCCCAGAACACGTAGCCTGCAGCGTCTGCACGGTGGAAGGCCGCCGGGTTCATCATGCAAAGTGAAGCGATCAGGCTGCGGGCGCGGTTGGGGTTGCGAATGGAAAAGTCTGGATGCTTCAGCAACTCCAGAGCGCGCGCGAAGACTTTGCCATCGACTTCAGGCGCGGTGGCCTGCAAGGCGAACCATTTGTCGATGACCAGCGCCTCGCCCTTGAACATCGCGTGAAAGCGCTCCAGCGCAGGTGTGGCCCGCTCCGCGTGCGAGTTCACGAGCGCCGCCAGCGCACCAAGGCGATCGGTCATGTGGGCTGCATCCTTGAAACGCTGGAATGCGCGGCCGGGCCAGACCGCATCGCCTCGTGCCACCGCATCCAGGCAAAGCATCGACAGCGCCAGATTCGCCAGCGAGCGCTTGCCCGACGATACCGGGTCGGGTGTGTAGGCGCCCGGGATCTGGTGCTGTTCGTGGGCCCAGGCCCAGTCGTCACGCAGCGCAGCGGCCAGTTGCATGCGCATGGCTTCGCGCGCGGTGTGAATGTGCTGTGGATCGACGACCGTGAGCTTCTCGGCCACATAGGCTTCACTCGGTGGCGTCAGCACCATGTCCTTGAAGGCGGCGTCGAGTGCCGGGTGGCGCAGGATGTCTCGCATCGCGGCGATGAAAGCGTCATCGAGCGTGAGTGCGCCGCCGGCTTGTGTGGCTGCGAGCAGGCGATTGAGCGCGAGCCGCTGGCCGGCTTCCCAGCGGCTGAAGGGGTCGCTGTCGTGCTGGAGCAGGACCAGCAGGTCGGCGTCGCTCAGGTCGTCTGACAGGATCACCGGCGCCGAGAAACCGCGCAACAGCGACGGCACCGGGGCGCTGTCGATGTCGGTGAAGGTGAACCGGCTGTAGGCCGCGTTCAGCACCAGCACGCGGTGCTTGCCTGAGCATTCGGCCTCGCCTTCCAGGCGCAAGGGCAGGGGGGCTCCATCGCGTGAGACCAGGCCCATTGCCAGCGGCACGACAAAGGGCTCCTGACCCGGGGCCAGCACCTGCTCGACGGTCAGCGTGTAGCTGCGTGCTTGTGCGTCATAGTGACCTCTGGCGGTGAGGCGCGGCGTACCGGACTGTGCATACCAGTGCTTGAAGGCCGCCAGGTGTTCGGCCAAGGCGCTGCCAGGGTTGGCATCTGCGATCGCCTGGGCGAAATCGTCGCAGGTCACGGCCTGGCCATCGTGGCGCCCGAAGTACAGCGTCATGCCTCGCGCGAAGCCGTCGCGGCCGACCAGCGTCTGCATCATGCGCACGACCTCTGCGCCTTTTTCGTAGACGGTGGCGGTGTAAAAATTGTTGATCTGCTGGTAGCTGTCGGGGCGCACGGGGTGCGCCATCGGGCCCGCGTCTTCGGGGAACTGCAACTGTCTGAGCTGCCGCACATCCTCGATGCGCTTGACGGCGCGGGCGCTCTCGCTGCCTGCCATGTCGATGCTGAATTCCTGGTCGCGGAAGACGGTCAGGCCTTCCTTGAGGCTGAGCTGGAACCAGTCGCGGCAGGTGATGCGGTTGCCGGTCCAGTTGTGGAAATACTCGTGGCCGACGACGCTCTCGATGCCGGCGTAGTCGACGTCGGTGGCCGTGGCCGGCGTGGCCAGCACGAACTTGGTGTTGAAGATGTTCAACCCCTTGTTCTCCATCGCGCCCATGTTGAAGTCGCCGACCGCGACGATCATGAAGCGGTCCAGGTCAAGTGGCAGCTTGAAGCGCGCCTCGTCCCACACCACGCTCGCGATCAGCGAGTTCATCGCGTGCTCGGTCTTGTCGAGATCGCCTCGGCGCACGTACACCTGCAACAGGTGATCACGCCCGGCACGGGTGCGGATGTGCTGCTCGCGGGCGACCAGATCGGCGGCCACCAGCGCGAACAGGTAGCTGGGCTTGGGGAACGGGTCGTGCCAGACGGCCTGATGCCTGCCACCGTCGAGGTCGGTTTGCGAGAGCAGGTTGCCGTTCGACAGCAGCACCGGGTACGCAGCCTTGCCGGCCCGCAAGGTCACGGTGTAGATCGCCATCACGTCCGGGCGGTCGAGGAAGTAGGTGATGCGCCGGAACCCCTCGGCCTCGCACTGGGTGAACAGGCCGCCGTTCGAGGTGTACAGGCCGGACAGCTGCGTGTTGCGCTCGGGCGTGCAGGTGTTGCGGATCTCCAGCGAGAACGGGCCTTCGGGCACGTTCTGCAGGCTGTCGAGTACCAGCAGGCCGTCCTCATGGCGGAACGACACGCTCTCGCCGTTGACCAGCACCCGCAGCACCGACAGCTCGTCGCCATGCAACTTGAGCGGCTGTGCGGGCACGCCCGGGTTGCGCTCAAGCTGCATCCGGCTCGTCACCAGCGTGCGCACCGGGTCGAGGTCGAAGGTCAGATCGACAGTCTTGATCCAGAACGCTGGCGCGCTGTAGTCCTCGCGACGGATCAGGGGGGCAGTACCTTCACGCATCACACACCTTGCTTCAAACTGGCTTCGATGAATGGGTCGAGGTCGCCATCGAGCACCTTCTGCGTGGCTGATACCTCGTAGCCGGTGCGCAGGTCCTTGATGCGGCTCTGGTCGAGCACATAGCTGCGGATCTGGTGGCCCCAGCCCACATCGGTCTTGGTGTCTTCGAGTTTCTGCTGCTCTTCCATCCGCTTGCGCATCTCGAAGTCAAACAGACGTGAGCGCAGGCGCTTCCAGGCGACATCGCGGTTGCTGTGCTGGCTGCGGCCGTCCTGGCACTGGACGACGATGCCTGTCGGGATGTGCGTCAGGCGCACCGCTGAATCGGTCTTGTTGATGTGCTGGCCTCCGGCGCCCGAGGCGCGGAAGGTGTCGGTCCGAACGTCGGACGGGTTGATCTCGATCTCCACCGTGTCGTCGACTTCGGGGTAGACGAAAAGGCTCGCGAACGAGGTGTGGCGACCACCCGCCGAATCGAACGGGCTCTTGCGCACCAATCGGTGCACGCCGGTCTCGGTGCGAAGCAGACCGAAGGCGTATTCCCCCTCGACCTTGATCGTGGCGCTTTTGATGCCGGCGATGTCGCCGGGCGTTTCGTCTTCCAGCGTGGCCTTGAAGCCCTTGCGTTCGCAATACTTCAGGTACTGGCGCAGCAGCATGCCTGCCCAATCGCAGGCCTCGGTGCCACCGGCACCGGCCTGAATGTCGATGAAGCAGTTGCTCGGGTCGGCCGGGTTGTTGAACATCCGGCGGAATTCGAGCTGGGCCACGATTTCCTCGAGCTTCGCTGCCTCGACTTCGATCGAGAGCAGCCCGTCGAAGTCGCCCTCGGCCTTCGACATGTCGTACAGCTCGGTGTTGTCGGCCAGGTTGCCGTTCAGGTGATCGATGGTCTGTACCACCGCCTCCAGCGTGCGCTTCTCGCGACCCAGTTCCTGCGCCCGCTTGGGCTCGTTCCAGACGCTGGGGTTCTCGAGCGCCGCGTTGACTTCGTTCAGCCGCAGTGCTTTGCGATCGTAGTCAAAGATACCCCCGGAGGTCGACCGTGCGGCGGCTCAGGTCGGCCAAACGATTGCCTATCGCATTGATGTGTTCGACGTCCATGAAGTGACAACCCTGTTCGAATGACAGCGTCCATTCTCTCATGCGCCCCCCGCCGTGATGAGCCTTCGGCACAGCCGAACCGCCAGAAACCGATACGAGGCCGCAGACCGAAAGACACCAGGCGCAGCGGCGCAAGAACCTCAACATTGCCGCTATCCTGCTGGCGAGCTGGTTCGTCATGACCTCCCATGCCTGCGAGCTGAATTTCAGCCTCCTCGGGGGGCCATCGGCTTCTGGTCCTGTGCGTTCCTGGTCTGCGTCATCATCGACGTCCACCACGCCTGCCAGAAGGAACGACTCGACCACCAGAACGGCCTGGCCGAAGATGACCACGATCCCGAATGAGAACAGACGCTTGTGCATCCTTTTCCATCCGCGCCGCCGAGCTGCGCGACGTCACCGCCATCGTGCAACTGATCCGTGAACTGGCCGAGTTCGAACACCTGACGCACCTGCTGCAGGTCACGCCAGAGAAGCTGCGCCCGCATCTGTTTGGCGAACGTGCCGTTGTCGAGGCGCTGGTGGCCGAGAGCGCCGGCGATGTGGTGGGATTTGCCCTTTTCTTCACCAATTTCTCGACCTTTCTCGCGCAGCCCGGGCTGTATCTTGAAGACCTGTACGTGCAACCCAGCCAGCGGGGCCGCGGTGTCGGCGAGGCGCTGCTCAGCCGCGTCGGTCGGTTGGCAGTGGAGCGCGATTACGGTCGATTCGAATGGAGCGTGCTCGACTGGAACGCCAGCGCGATCCGCTTCTACGAAAAGATGGGCGCGACCGTGATGCCCGATTGGCGCATCTGCCGAGTCACTGGGGACGCGCTGCAGCGTTTCGCAGCCTGATGGGCGATATGCGTGATGTGTGCCCGTTCAAACAAGCCAAGCGCCGGTTGAAAAGCCCCCTCGACTTGCGTCGAAAAACCTGAAGAGATTCGATGACCCGCAAAGAACACGCCTCCGAAACCCCGGCAACCCAGCTGCTCAAGCGCAGGGCGGTGGTCTACACAGAGCACCTGTATGACTACGTGGAAGATGGTGGTACGGCCGAGTCATCGCGTCAGCTCGATGTCGACGAGCACCATGTGGTGAAGACGCTGGTCATGGAGGATGAGCGCGCACAGCCGCTGGTGGTGCTGATGCACGGCGACCTGCAGGTCAGCACCAAGAACCTGGCGCGTCAGATCGGCGTGAAGAAGGTGCAGAACTGCAAGCCCGAGGTGGCGCAGCGACACAGCGGCTATCTGGTCGGTGGCACCTCGCCGTTCGGGACGAAGAAGACGATGCCGATTTATGTCGAGGCCACGGTACTCGAACTGCCGCGCGTCTACATCAACGGTGGCCAGCGCGGCTACCTGGTCGGTATCGACCCGAAGGTGCTGGTCACCTTGCTCGGTGCGCGGCCGGTGCAGTGCGCGACCGGGGGGGGGGTGGTGGCGCAAGGGCCGCTGAAATCGCAGCGCTGAAGCGGGCTGGGAGAGACCAGGGCGCAAAATCGGATCCACGCCGACTGACAATTCCGCATCACAAACCGCATGGAGTCCTTCATTCCCCTCATCGCCGCGCTGGCGGCCTACCTGATCGGCTCCCTGTCCTTCGCTGTGCTCGTCAGCCGCGCGATGGGGTTGGGCGACCCGCGCAGCTACGGCTCGGGCAACCCGGGCGCGACCAATGTGCTGCGCACGGGCAACAAGGGTGCCGCTATGTTGACGCTGGTGCTCGACGCCTTGAAGGGCTTCATGCCGGTGTGGGCTGTGGCCGCGTTCGGCGGCCCCTGGGGCCTCGGCGAGGGCACGGCAGCCGTCGTTGGCGTGGCAGCGTTCCTCGGGCACCTGTGGCCAGTGTTCTTCAGCTTCAAGGGCGGCAAGGGCGTGGCCACGGCTGCGGGCGTGTTGATCGGCCTGAACCCATGGCTGGGTATCGGCACGCTGGTGACGTGGCTCATGATCGCGTACTTCTTCCGCTACTCGTCGCTGGCGGCCGTCGTTTCGGCGGTGTTCGCGCCGTTTTATCAATTGCTGATCTGGGGCCCCGGGCCGACGGCGATCGCCGCGAGCGTGATGGGTCTGCTGCTGATCTGGCGGCACGCGGCCAACATCCAGAAGCTGCTCAGCGGCACGGAGAGCAAGCTGGGGCAGAAGCCGAGTTCGGTGACCGCCGCCCCACCGCCTCGCCAAGGCACGAAGCGCTGACGCAATCCTTCGACGAGGAATCCAAAGCCATGTCTCAAAGTCTGAAACGTTTTCATGTCGGAGATCGATTCTCCGAGATGGCCATCTTCCAGAACGTGGTCTACCTCGCGGGCCAGGTGCCCAGCGACCCCACGCACGACATCGCCGGCCAGACGCGACAGGTGCTGGCGATGGTCGATCGCCTGCTGGCCGAGGCTCGCACCGACAACGCGCACATCCTGATGGCCCACATCTACCTTGCCGATCTGGCCGACTTCGACGCGATGAACGCTGTCTGGGACGACTGGGTGCCGCCGGGCGACGCTCCGCCGCGCGCCACCGTGCAGGCGCGGCTGGCGAAGCCTGAATGGAAGATCGAGATCGTCATCACCGCGGCCATCTCGGCGGGTGCCTGAGGCCGGGATGTCGAACGACCCGAACCCCACCCCCGCACTGGCAACGCCCTGGCGCAGCCGCTCCTGGATACGCCCTCTCCTGATCGCCTTGGCGGCCTGGGTGGTGTTGCAGAGCTGGCAGTCGTACAGCGATCGGAAATCCGGCGTGGCGCTGGCTGCGCTCGCCAAGCCTGGCGACATCGTGATGATCTCGTCCGAGACCTGCGCCTACTGCAAGACCGCGAGCCGCTTCATGACCCAGCACCAGATTCCCTTCAGCGAATGCTTCATCGAAACCGATGCTGCCTGCGCCGAAAGCTATCGCGCGCAACAGGCGTCAGGCACGCCGACGCTGCTGGTGCGTGGGCAGCGACTGGTCGGTTTCGACCCCGCGCGCATTGCGAAGGCGCTGGGTGGCGCCTGAGGCATGGCCTCATCTCCTGACGCGGCGCTGAGTCAATCGGGATCGGTCTGCAAGCCCAGCAGTGCCGGATCGCCTCGGCCCAGACGCAGCAGCACCGGGGTGTCTCCGGTCAGATCGACCACCGTGGTGGGCTGTGCCGCGCAGGCCCCCGCATCAACCACCGCCTGCACCCGCTTGTCGTAGCGCTCACGGATATCGTCCGGATCGTTCAGGGCTTCGGTCTCATCGGGCGGGATCAGCGTGGTCGCGACCAGTGCCTCGCCGTACACCGCGAGCAGATCCTGCAGCATCTTGTGATCCGGCACGCGCAGGCCGATGGTGCGTCGAGATGGGTGCGAGATGCGGCGCGGTACCTCTTTCGACGCCTCGAGGATGAAAGTGAACGGCCCCGGCGTGCCCAGCTTCAGCAGTCGGTATTGCCGGTTGTCGACGCGCGCGTAGCTGGCCAGTTCGCTCAGGTCTCGGCACAGCAGCGTCAGGTGGTGCTTGTCGTCGACACCGCGGATGCGCCGCAGGTTCTCGACCGCCGCCTTGTCGTCGAGCCGGCACACAAGCGCATAGCTCGAATCCGTCGGTACCGCCGCCACGCCGCCGTCGTGCAGGATCTGCGCGGCCTGCTTCAGCAGACGCGACTGCGGGTTGTCGGGGTGGAACTCGAAGTGTTTGGACATCGCCGGATTGTCGGCGCGCTCTCATCGCAGTCGCCACCACGCCGCTGATCCGCTCCGGGGCCCGACTGATGTGAGTCCGACGGCGACGGCTGGCTGTCAGGCCGCCCGCTGCACCCGATCCATCAGTGCTTCCCACACCGGCTTGAGCCGCGCCGGCAGCACCGGCAGGGTGCCCAGGTCGGTGCGGCTCTCCTCGGGGCTGTGGAAGTCGCTGCCGCGCGAGGCAAGCAGGTCGAACTCGATGGCCATGTCGGCGTACTTGGCGAAGTCGGCGCTGGTGTGGCTACCGGTGACCACTTCGACACCGCGACCGCCATGGGCCTTGAATTCCGTGAACAGCGCGTATTCCTCGTTGACGGTGAATTTGTAGCGGCCCGGGTGTGCGATGACCGCGATGCCACCGGACTGCGTGATCCAGTTCACTGCGTCGCCCAATCGCGCCCAGCGGTGCTCCACGTAGCCCGGCTTGCCTTCAACCAGGTATTTGCGAAACACCTCGTGGGTGCTGGCGCAATAACCGGTCTCGACCAGGTAACGGGCGAAGTGGGTACGGGCGATCAGTTCGGGGTTGCCCGCGTAGTTCAGCGCACCCTCGAACGCGTCGGGGATGCCGACCTTGGCCAGCCCGTCGGCCATTTCCTGCGCACGCAGGATGCGGCCGTCGCGGGTGTCTGCCAGGCCTTGAATCAGTGCGGGGCTTTCGGGGTCGATGCCGAGTCCGATGATGTGCACCGTCACGCCGGCGAAAGTCACCGAAATCTCGGCGCCGCTCAGATAGGGCAGCCCCAGCGCATGGGCGGCCTCGCGTGCACGCCGCTGCCCGCTGACCTCGTCATGGTCAGTGAGCGCCCACAATTCGACTCCGTTCGCTTTCGCCCTGGCAGCCAGGACTTCAGGTTCCAGCGTGCCGTCTGACACGCAGGAGTGGCAGTGCAGGTCGGCGTTGGTCCAGGCGGTGGGATTCACCAAACGATTGTAGGCAAGGGGTCAGGGCGACAGCCCGGGCGCCCGACGCGCCGCAGGGGCATCGGCGCACTGGTTCACGAACCGCCGCGCCTGGCGGCGCTCAGCGCTCGATGCGGATCAGCTTGCCGCTGTCGGTCAGCAGGTACAGCCAGCCGTCAGGCCCCTGCCGAACGCAGCGTATGCGCTCGCCAAGGCTGGCGAACAGCTGCTCGCGCGACACCTCCGTCGCGCCGCTGAGCACCACCCGCCACAAGGCTTGGCCGGCCAGTGCGCCGAGGAAGGCGTTGCCCTGCCATTCCGGGAAGCCCGCACCGGTGTAGAAAACCAGGCCGGCGGGCGCGATCGAGGTAGGGACCCAGTATGAAACCGGTTCGATGTAGGTCGGCGCGTGCGTGCCGCCACCGATCCGGCAAGCGGTGCCGACCGGGGCGCCGTAACTGCAGCCATAGCTCTTGACCGGCCAGCCGTAGTTGCCGCCTGGCGTCACGCGGTTCAACTCGTCACCGCCCTGCGGGCCGTGCTCGACCAGCCACAGCTCGCCGGTGGTGGGATGCAGCGCGGCGCCTTGCGGATTGCGATGACCCAGGCTCCACAGTTCGGGCCGCGCGGTCCCGCCGAGGTCGGGGTTGCCGGTGGGCACGCTGCCATCGCGCTCGATGCGAATCACCTTGCCGAGGTGCGTGGTCAGGTCTTGCGCCGGACGCTCTTCTGCGCGCTCGTCCAGGGTCACGTACAAGGTCTTGTCGCTGCGAAACACCAGCCGCGAGCCGAAGTGACCCTCGCCCGACACCTTGGGGAGCTGCCGAAAGATCACCTGCACGTCCACCAGCGCCGTGCCTGACAAGCGCCCACGCGCCACTGCCGTCCCGCTGCCACCGCTGCCGGACTCGGCGTAGGTCCAGTACACCCACGGATCGATCTCGAAATCGGGGTCGATCGCCACATCGAGCAGACCGCCCTCTCCGGCCGAGTCCACCGCCGGCACGCCGCTCAGGGGCGCCGATTTCGTGGTGCCGTCGGCGCTGACGATGACCATGGTGCCTCTCCTTTGCGTCACCACGATCCGGCCATCGGGCAGGAAGGCGAAGCCCCACGGGGACGACAGCGCACTCGTCAGCACCACGGCGCGTGGGGCGCCTGCCGGAGGAGGCGCCGGCGGGGCGCTGTCCGAGCCGCCCCCCAGGCCTCCATACGCAGACACGACTGCCAGGGCACCAGTGCTGCAAGCAGCCAGAGCGGCCAGCTTCCACGCAGCGTTGATCAGTTGGCGACGATGGTTGTTGGCGGGCGCGGGGACTGGGGGATCGGGTATCGCAGCGCGCGATTCAGGTTCCTGCCATGGGGTGTGCTGGTGACGTCGGTTCATGCACCTACTGCCTGCGCGGACTCGACGATCATCTGCAGCCGCTGGCGGCCGTTGTACTCATCGACGCTCAGCCGGTAGGCGAGTGTCACGTGTGGCGGCAGCGGATCGACTCGGCCGAACCAGATCGCGTCGCGCAGTGTGCCCCCGTGCTTGATGCTCAGCTTCAGGTGCTTCTCGCCAACCAGCCGCTGGTTGACCACTTCGACCTCATCGCTGAACAGCGGCGGCTCGAAGGACGGCCCCCACACCTGGGCGTTCAGCGACTGCACGGTGTCGATGGTGAAGTGCTCGATGCCCAAGGGTCCGTCGCTGAGCAAACGCCGCTCCAGCGTCGAGGCATCCAGCCCTTCGCGTGCAACCTGCTGGAACGCCGTCTGGAAGGTGGCGAAATCAGCCTCATCGAGCGTGCAGCCGGCGGCCATCGCGTGGCCCCCGAATTTCTTCAGCACGCCCGGGTGACGCTTGCTGACGAGGTCCAGCGCATCGCGCAGGTGGAACCCCTCGATGGAGCGCCCCGAGCCCTTCAACAGCCCGTCCTGCCCGCGTGCAAAAACGAAAGTCGGGCGGTGTACCTGGTCTTTCAGGCGTGACGCGACGATGCCGACCACACCTTCGTGGAAATCGCGCCCGTAGATCGCGAAGGCGGGCGGTGTGGTCTGCGCATCATTGAACTGCTGCAGCAGCGCGTTCAACAGCGTTTCGGCCTGCTCACGCATTCCCGCTTCGACATTGCGTCTCTCGCGGTTGATGGCATCGAGCTGCTGCGCCAGCTGCGCAGCGCGCGCCGGGTCGTCGGTCAGCAGGCACTCGATACCGAGCGTCATGTCCGACAGGCGCCCGGCCGCGTTGATGCGGGGGCCGAGCGCGAAGCCGAAGTCGAAACCCGCGGCACGTGATGCATCACGCCCGGCCGCCGCGAACAGCGCGGCGACTCCCGGCTGCATGCGGCCGGCACGGATGCGCTTCAGGCCTTGCGCGACCAGACGACGGTTGTTGGCGTCGAGCCGCACCACATCGGCAACGGTGCCGAGCGCCACCAGGTCGAGCAGGGCGTCGAGCTTCGGCTGTGCTGGCGCGTCATGGTTTCCATGCAAAGTGTCGGCATAGACACCACGCGCGCGCAGCTCCATGCGCAAGGCCAGCAGCACGTAGAAGATCACGCCAACACCTGCCAGGTTCTTGCTCGCGAAGCGGCAGCCCGGCTGGTTCGGGTTGACGATCACATGGGCGTCGGGCAGCACGATCTCGCCATCGATCTGGGCCGGCAGGTGATGGTCGGTCACGATGACCGTGAGGCCGTGCGCTCGCGCGTGGGCCACACCCGCGAGGCTGGCGACGCCGTTGTCCACGGTCAGCAGAACCTGCGCGCCCTGCGCCAGCGCGAGGTCGACGATGGTGGGCGTGAGTCCGTAGCCGTGCACCGCGCGGTCGGGAACCACATAGCCGAGCTGTTCGGGCGAAGCACCGAGCAGTGCCAGGCCGCGCAGCGCGACTGCGCAGGCGGTGGCGCCATCGCAGTCATAGTCGGCGACGACACACACCCTTAGCTGGTCGCGCAGGGCATCGGCCAGCAGCGTGGCGGCCTTGGCGGCGCCGAGCAGTTCGGACGGCGGCAGCAGTCGTACCAGAGCGTCGTCGAGTTCGTCGATCCCGCGCACACCGCGCGACGCGAACAGCTGCGCCAGCAGCGGTGTCACGCCCGCCTGTTCGAGCGCCCATGCGCTGCGCGGCGCCTGGGGTCTTAATGTCAAGGTCGGTGTACTCATCACAAGGCGCTCAGCACCACGTGCGGTTCGACCCTCTTGAATCGATCGCCCAGACGCTGCCACAGCGAACGCGGTGCCGCATCGTGGCGCTGCCAACCGCGTTCGCCGCACAGCGTGATCGAGAGCGGCTCGCCCCGATCGACGCGCAACACGAGCGGCTGCAGGACCTCGGCATCGAGCGAACTCCACGCATCGGCCCAGCCGGCCCAGTCTTCAGCGAGCAATGGCGCGCGCAAGCGGTCATCCACCGTGACGACGGCCGTGGCTGGCTGCGCCCGACCACAGCCGCTCAGCCAGAACGAATTGACCGGCAATGCGCCGCGCGCCTCGCGGGCTTCGTTGACCGGGTGCTGGTGCAGCAGCATCTGCACCTCGTTCTGCAATCGCCGCACCCAGCGCGTGTGCGCCAGCTGGTCCGCCGAGGCCTGCGGGTCGCCACGCAGCCACAGATCGACGTTGCGACCGATCACCCGATCGATCGACGCGCACGGCAGGTGGGCCAGGTGCTCATGCGTCAGGTACCAGCGCAGCGGCGCGCCCCAGGTCAGCGTGCCCTGATCGTCGTCGAACAGGGGCTTCACTGCATCGAACAGCGCGCGCGACTCATCGGCCGACAAGTCCAGCGCGGCCGGATCGGCCAGCGTGATGTGTTCGCGCCCGACATGCCAGTGCACTGGCGTCAGCAGGCCGCAGGGGCGACTACCCATATCGATGCCATCAGCCGCAGCCTGCAGCGCCGCCCAAGGCCAGCGACCGTCTCCGCCCTGCCAGCCGTGGGCATGGGCGAGCGCACGTTCGTGCGGTGGCGACAGCGTGTACTCGTCGTCGATGTCCGGCGCGCCCGCTTTCAATACCGTCATCAGGCGCCCCAGATTCGGCAGGCTCAGGTCGCGCAGGGTGTGGGCGCTGGCTTCCGACAAGGCACTGGCGTGGGGGATGAGGAGGTGCATGGGCTTGCATTGTCCCGTGACCGGCAGGTGGGGTTTGCCTTTGCGGTGGACCGCGCCGGGTTTCGCCCCGGCGGGCGAGTCACTTTTTCTGCGGGGCCAGAAAAAGTAACCCAAAAGAGGCCCTTGAACACCAGCCCATTTGGTGACCACGCTTCGGCGAGAGGCGAACGGCAGAAGCTCTGGCACAAGAACTCCTACCGATGACCCGAAGGGTCGAGGCGTAGCGATAGCGAATGTTTGAACCTGAGCGAGGAAACCGAGGACGGAGTTCGGTGTGTGTTCTCGTGCCAGAGCCGTTGAAGTAGGCCGCTGGCCGAAGCGAGTCGGCCAAATGGGCTGGTGTTCAGGCCCTTTGCTTTGGTGACTTTCATTTGGGCCCGCAAATGAAAGTTACTCGGCAGCCGGGCCGAGACCCGGCGCGCTGCAACGCAAGTGCAAAAGCCCTTCGCAGAGGAACTCAGCGCGCTGCGTCAGCAGCCACGCTCGTCGGCGCCTGCACCGCCCACCCGCCGCCGAGGGCGCGATAGACCGCCACCAGCGAAGTCGCGTTCGCGGTATCAGCCTGGGCCAGCGCATCGCGCGCCGACAGCACTTCGCGGTCAGCGTCGAGCACCGCCAGGAAGTCGGTGACACCAGCCTCGTAACGCAGCCGCGCCAGTCGTGAGGCTTCGGCCGCGCTGCGCTCGGCTCGCGCCAGACTCTCGCGCCGTTGCGCATTGCGGCTGAACTGGGCGAACGAGCCTTCTGTTTCCTCCAGCGCGGTTGCCAGCGTCTGCTCGTAGCTTGCGAGCGCCTGAAGCGCACGCGCCTCGCTGGCCTTGATGCGAGCGCGAACGCGACCGAAGTCCAGCAGCGTCCACGAGATGCCGGCCCCGGCCGAGTAGCGCCGCGACTGGGCGTCGGTCAGGTTGACGAATTTGGTCGATGCCAGACCGAGCAGGCCGCTGACGGTGATGCTCGGGTACAGGTCGCCCTCCGTCACACCGATCTCGGCGGTGGCCGAGGCCAGTTGTCGCTCGGCCGCGGCGACATCTGGGCGGCGTGCCATCCACTGCTGAGGCGTGCCGATCGGCAGTGCCGCGAGGTCGGTCACTGGCAGGCCGGGCAACGGGGCGGGGGCCGCGAGCCGTGCGCGCAACTCGGCCGGGGGCCGGGCGGCGAGCGTCGCGAGGCGGTAGATGCCCAGGTCGATCCCGGCTTGCAGGGCGGGCAGTGCCGCTTCGGTGCTGGCCGTCAGGCTCAGCGCGCGTTCCAGGTCGAGCTGCGTACCGCGGCCGGCATCGAGGCGGGCTTGTGCGATGGTCAGCGATTCACGCTGGTTCGCGAGCGAGGCTTGCGTGACGGCGTAGCGCAGTTGCAGTCCGCGCACCTCGAGGTAGTTGCGCGCGACTTCGGCCGCGACGCTGGTCTGCGCCGCGCCCAGGCTTGCGATGCTGAAGCCGACCAGCGCGTTGGCCGATTCCTTGGCACGTTGCTCCACGCCGAAGAAATCCAGTTCCCAGTTCGCGACGAAGCCGGCGTCGAAGTTCGCACCTGTGCGCTGGCCTCGTGTCGACCGGAAGATCGACGATGGCGGCGAGACCGAGCGCTTGGCGTTCGCCTCGATGCTGACACTGGGCAGGGTCTGGGTGTCGATTTCGCTGCGGTTGGCGCGCGACTCCTGCAGCCGCGCCTGCGCGACGCGCACATCGCCATTGGCCTGCAAGGCACGCTCGACCAGCGCGGTCAGCTCGGCATCGTTGAAGCCACGCCAGAAGGACGCGATGGCATCTGCAGCCGGTTCGCTGTTGACCTTGGCCGCACCGGCGCCGATGAAGCCGGCGTCCAGCTGCGCCGGCGGAGCCTGGTAGTCGCGCCCGACCCAGGCGCAACCGGAAGCCAGCATCGCCAGCGCGGCGCATGCTCCTGCGCAGCGAATCAGCCTGGACGGGGCTTCACGCATGACTGTCTCCCGTGGCGCCTGCAGGCAGGGCTGGTGGCGGCGGTGTCGGCGTTCGGCCGGCGTGGTGCAACTTGCCCGGGGACAGCTTGCGCAGGATCACGTAGAAAACGGGCGTCAGCACCAGACCGAAGACCGTGACGCCCAGCATTCCGCTCATCACCGCGATGCCCATCGCCTGTCGCATCTCGGCGCCGGCGCCACTGGAGAGCACCAGTGGCACGACGCCGGCGATGAAGGCGATCGAGGTCATCAGGATCGGGCGAAGCCGCAGTCGGCAGGACTCGACCACCGCCTGCACCGGCGTGCGACCCTGCAGTTCGAGCTCGCGCGCGAACTCGACGATCAGGATCGCGTTCTTGCACGCCAGCCCCACCAGCACCACGAAGGCGATCTGGGTGAAGATGTTGTTGTCGGCCGGGTGCCCGAGAAAGCCGCTGAGCCACACGCCCGTCACCGCGCTCAGGATGCACATCGGAACGATCAGGATGATGGCGAGCGGCAGCGTCCAGCTTTCGTAGGTCGCCGCCAGCACCAGGAACACCAGCAGCACGCACAGCGGGAAGATGATCACCATCGTGTTGCCGGCGATCTTTTCCTGGTAGACGAGTTCGGTCCATTCGTAGGACATGCCGCGCGGCAGCGTTTCCTTCAGGATCTTCTCCATCTCGGCCTGAGCCTCGCCCGAGCTGAAGCCCGGCTTGGGCGCGCCGTTGAAGTCGGCGGCATACAGGCTGTTGTAGCGTCCGACCGCGGCCGGGCCGAAGGTCGGCTCGACCTTCATCACGGCACTGAGCGGCACCATCTGGCCGGCGCCGTTGCGGATCTTCAGGTTGCCGATGTCCTCGGCGCGCGAGCGGTACTGCGCATCGGCCTGAACGATCACCTGGTAGGTCTTGCCGAAGCGGTTGAAGTCGTTGACGTAGAGCGACCCGAGGTAGGTCTGCATCGTGTCGTAGATGTCGTTGAGCTGGATGCCCATCTCCTTCGCCTTGGTGCGGTCGACGTTCGCGAAGAGCTGTGGCACGTTGATCTGGTAGCTGCTGAAGGCCTGTGTGATCGAGCTGTCGGGGTTGCCGTAGATGCGACCCATCAGCTGGTTGACCACGCCGTTGAGCCCCGCCTCCCCGGCGTTGCCGTTGCGGTCCTGGATCTGCAGCTTGAAGCCACCCGCATTGCCCAGACCGCTGACCGGTGGCGGGTTGAGAACGAACAGGTATGCATCCTGGATCGCCCCGAGCCTCTGGTTGACCTGGCCGACGATGCCGTTGGCGCTGCGCTCGGGGGTGAGACGGTTCTCGAAATCGTCGAGGCCGAAGAACACGATGCCGGCGTTCGACGCGGCGGTGAAGCCGTTGATGCTCAGGCCAGGGAAGGCGACCGAGTCGCGCACGCCGGGCACGCCGAGTGCGATATCGCTCATCTGCCGGATGACCTTGGTTGTGCGCTCGAGGCTCGCGCCATCGGGCAGCTGCGCGATGCCGATCAGGTACTGCTTGTCCTGCTGCGGCACGAAGCCCGGCGGCACCTTGGTGAACATGAACACCGTCGCGCCGAGCAGCACCGCGTAGATCAGCACCGAGATCGTCTTGCGCTTGACGACGGTGGCGGTGACCGCGCCGCTGTAGCGGTCGGCGTTGCGGTTGAAGAAGCGGTTGAACCAGCGGAAAAAGCCGCCGAGCACTGCATCGATGGCGCGGGTGAGCCGATCCTTGGGCGCGTTGTGCGGCTTGAGCAGGATGGCGCTCAGCGCGGGCGACAGGGTCAGCGAGTTGAACGCCGAGATCACTGTGGAAATCGCGATGGTCACTGCGAACTGCTTGTAGAACTGGCCCGACAGCCCGCTCACGAAGGCCAGCGGAACGAACACCGCGCACAGCACCAGGCCGATGGCGATGATCGGGCCCGAGACCTCCTGCATCGCCTTGACGCTGGCGTCGTGCGGACTCAGGCCCGCCTCGATGTTGCGCTCGACGTTCTCGACCACCACGATTGCGTCGTCGACGACGATACCGATGGCCAGCACCAGCCCGAAGAGCGTCAGCGTGTTGATGGAGAAACCGAGCAGCAGGAGCACCGCGAAGGTGCCGACGATCGACACCGGCACTGCGAGCAGCGGGATCAGCGACGCACGCCAGGTCTGCAGGAAGATCACCACGACGATGACCACCAGCGCGATCGCCTCGGCCAGCGTCGAGATGACCTTCTCGATCGAGGTCTGCACGAAGCGCGTCGGATCGTAGACGATGTCGTAGTCGACGCCGGGCGGGAAGTCGGGCTTGAGCCGCTCCATCGTGGCGCGCACATCCGCGGACAACTGCAGCGCGTTCGAGTTGGGCGCCTGGAAGATCGCGAGCGCTGCGGCTTCCTTGTTGTTGAGCAGCGAGCCGAGCGCATAGGTGTTGGGGCCGAGCTCGACGCGACCCAGATCCTTGATCCGGATGATCGAGCGGTCGAGGGGATCGCTCTTGACGATCACATCGGCAAACTGTTCCTCGGTCGACAGCCGTCCCTGGGTGTTCACCGAGAGCTGGAACTCCGTGCCCTGTGGCGCTGGCATCGAGCCGACGACGCCGGCGGCGACCTGCGCGTTCTGCTCGCGCAAGGCCGCGACCACGTCGTTCGAGGTGAGGTTGCGCGCGGCGAGCTTCTGCGGGTCGAGCCAGATGCGCATCGCGTAGTCGCCCGAGCCGAAGGTCTGCACCGAACCCATGCCCTTGATGCGCAGCAACTGGTCGCGAACGTTCAGCGTCCCGTAGTTGCGCAGGTAGAGCGCGTCGTAGCGGTTGTCTGGCGAGACCATGTGAACGACCATGGTCAGGTTCGGCGAACTCTTCTCGGTGGTCACGCCAACCTGACGAACGATCTCTGGCAGTCGCGGCAACGCGCGCTGCACACGGTTCTGCACTGCGGTTTCTGCGGCCTCGGCGTTGGTGCCGATCTTGAAGCTGACGGTGAGCGTCATCGTGCCATCCGGCGTTGCGAGGCTGCTCATGTAGAGCATGCCTTCGATGCCGTTGAGCTGCTCTTCGAGCGGTGTGGCCACCGTCTCGGCGATCACCCGCGCGTTGGCGCCCGGAAACTGCGCTCGCACCACCACCTGTGGCGGCGAGACTTCCGGGTACTCGGAAATCGGCAGCGTGAACATCGCGATCGCGCCGACCAGCGTGATGACAACCGACAGCACCGCCGCGAAGATCGGCCGGTCGATGAAGAAGCGGGAGATGTTCATTCGTGGATCTCGTTCACCAGGCGGCTCAAGGCTTGACCGCTGAGGCTGGCGCCTGGGCAGTCGAGGCCGCAGGGGCTGCGCCAGGAGGGCCGCCAGCCGTTGGCGTCGCGATCGGCATGCCGCGCGCGTCGGTCTCGACCTTGATCGGTTGCACCGGTGTGCCCGGGCGGACCCGCTGCAGCCCATCGACGACGACCAACTCACCTTCCTTCAGACCCGAGGCGACCACGCGCATGCCATCGATCAGCTTGCCCAGATGCACTTCGCGCGATTGCGCCACATTGCCTTCGCCGATGACGAACACCAGCTTCTTGCTCTGGTCGGTACTGATCGCACGCTCGGGCGTCAGCACCGCCGGGTAGGCGGCGCCGCCGGCCAGCTGGATGCGGGCGAACAGGCCCGGCGTGAACTCGCCCTTCGGGTTGTCGAACACCGCACGCATGCGGATCGACCCGGTCTGCGGGTTCAGCTGGTTGTCGATGAAATCGACCTTGCCTTCATGCGGAAAGCCAGTCTCGTCGGCGAGGCCCATGTGCACCAGACGTTGACCGGGATCGCCCTTGCGCAGGCGCAGGAAAGTCTGCTCGCTGCCGTCGAAGTAGGCGTACACAGTCTGGGTGGCCACCAGCGTGGTCAGCACACTCTGGTCATTGACCAGATTGCCTTCGGTGATGATGGCGCGCGAAAGCTGGCCGGCCATCGGCGCGCGCACGCTGGTGTAGCCCAGGTTCAGCTGTGCCATGCGCACCGCCGCTTCAGCTGCTGCGATGTCGGCGCTGCTGGTGGCCGCACCGGAGGTGAGCTGGTCGAACTCCTGCGCCGATACCGCTTTCGAATCGAGCAGCTTCCTGGCGCGTGCCAGATCGGAGGTGGCCAGCGCGGCACGTGAACGAGCGGAGGCCAGCTGCGATTGCGCACGCGACAGCTCGGCCTGGAATGGCTTGGGGTCGATGGTGAACAGCATCGCGCCCTGCGCCACTCGCTGCCCATCGCGGAAATGCACCTTGTCGATCGTGCCGCCGATGCGCGGCCGCACCTCGACCAGGCGTGGCGCTTCGAGCCGGCCAGTGAATTCCTCGATGTCGGTGACGGTGCGCTGCACCGCCGCTGCCACCGACACCGGTGGCGCGCCGGGCGGGCCGCTGGCGGGGCCGGGCTTCGTGCAGCCACCGGCAAGTGTCAGCATCAGCAGCCCGGCAAAGCCGGCGAGGGCAAGGGTAGAGCGGGAAGAGTCGGTCTTCATGGGCGCGTGCAGATGATGACCGGCTCCGACAGAGGCCTGATCCGATCAAGGTTGTGGGGACGTTGTCCGTGGGCGTCTGACGGCGTTGCGGCACAGGAGCAGGGATTCCTGAAGAGTACCCGGCCACTGCCACGGGCCGGAACTCAGTGACAACCGAATGACGATAACGAAAGTCATGCGATCGTGCTTGGCCGGTGCCGACGTCGGGACCGGCGCTGTCACGCCCGGCGGAAAACCAGGTCCCAGACGCCGTGGCCAAGTCTCAGTCCGCGGTTCTCGAACTTGGTCAGCGGTCTGTAGCCGGGTCTGGGGACGTAGCCATCGGTGGCATGGATGGCCGTGTTGTGCAAGGCTGGCTCAGCCGTCAGCACCTCCAGCATCTGGATGGCGTACGGTTGCCAATCGGTTGCGCAGTGCAGATAGCCGCCCGGCGCCAGCCGCGACGCCAGCAGTGCGACAAAAGCGGGCTGGATCAGGCGTCGCTTGTGGTGCTTCAGTTTGTGCCACGGGTCGGGAAAGAACACGTGCACGCCGGCCAGCGAGGCGGGCGAGATCATTTGCTCCAGCACGTCGACCGCGTCGTGTCTGATGATGCGCACATTGGCGAGGCCACGCTCGCCAATCAGCTTGAGCAGCGCGCCGACACCGGGGCCGTGCACTTCAAGGCCGAGGAAATCGGACTCGGGCAGCGCGGCTGCAATGGCTGCCGTGGCATCCCCCATGCCGAAGCCGATCTCGACGATCAGCGGCGCATTGCGACCGAAAGTTCTTGCGGCGTCCAGCGGCTGTGGTGCATAGGGCACGAGGAACTGAGGGCCCAATTCGTTCATGGCCCGTGTCTGGCCCGGGCCCATGCGCCCGGCTCGCAGCACGAAAGATTTGATCGGGCGGTGGACCGCGCCCCCACCCGCCGGATTGGCGAAGTCGGTCTCGTGGGGAGGCAAGGACACCTTGGAACTCATGGACACAGGGACGGGGGGCAAACAAAAACGGCCCTGAGGGGGCCGTTGTCAGACATCAACTCATGGAGCGGGTGAAGGGAATCGAACCCTCGTATGAAGCTTGGGAAGCTGCCGTTCTACCATTGAACTACACCCGCAAACGCAGCGCATTCTAGCGTTCGACCGCATCGGGGAACTGCTTCCAGAGGTCAAATGCAGCAGCCTGACCGTGGCACAGCCCGCTCTCGTCGATCAGGTTCCAGACCACTGCCTGTTCGATGCGGAAGCGCTGACCGGTCGCTGAAACCCGGACCCCGGCGTAATCGGTGATGCAGCCGTCGCGGGCCACGCGCTCCAGCAGGCGCGCACGTTCGTCGCGCAAAAGGGGTTCGGCTGACAGCCTCGATGGCAGCCGGACGAACGAGGCCCAGTCCATCTCGAACAGAGCCAGCGCTCGCCGGTTGCCGTAGAAGAAAACGGGGTCGGGCTCGGTGCCATGCGCCACGATCACCGTGTCGGCTTCCCAAAGGGCGCGAGGCAGATCGCCGCCAATGGCAACCAAGGGCCTGCCGACGAGCCGATGGTGGCTTGCGGCCAGCAGCGACAGTCGCGGGTCGGCGGGTTCAAGGGTGTGCATCGGGCCACATGGGTAACGCAGGACAAGAGGCATTTTCAGGCTTTGTATCGGGCACTCTGCTGCCCTTGTCGACGCCACAATCCAGCGGGAGATAGTGGCGAGGACGAACCCGATGACCGACGAGAGCGTGCATGTGCTGCAGATTGGCCCGGCAGAGGCTGTGGCGGCATGGGCGCGCAGCGAATTCCCGCCTGGCGGCGACGCGTTCGGCCCCTTCGACATCGCATCCTGCACCGCCGATGAAGCCTGGGCTCGGCTGGCTGCTACCGCAGTGGACGTGCTGCTGGTCCAAGGCAGCTGGGACGGATGGACGCGCTGCGCGTCGGACGTGGCGGTGATCATCGTGGCCGATGCGCCGGCGGCGGCCGATTGCCTGCGCTGGCTGCGCGATGGGGCGCAGGACATCGTCAGCACCGACGAGCTGACCCAGCCCGGCTGGCCGCGCAGGCTGCGTGCGGCGGTCGAGCGGCAACGGGTACGGGCGGTGACACGACAGGCCTTCGCGACGGATGTGCACACCGGCCTGCCACATGCCGGCCAGCTGATCGAACACATGAGCCATCTGCTCGCACTGCGCGAGCGAGAGCCGGCGCCGATGGCGCTGCTGGTGCTGCGCATCGAGGGTCTGGCGACGACGATGGCCCGCCTGGGGCCAGAGGCTGCCGGCAGCCTGCGTCGCAAGGTGGCTGTGAGGTTGCGCGCTGGCGTGCGCGCCAGCGATGTGGTCGCCTCGGTTGGCGATGACGCGTTCGCCGTGCTGCTGTCCCTGATCGACACGCCGGCCGATGCCGACCGTGTCGGTCGCAAGTTGCTGGGCTCGCTGGGAGAAACTTTCAAGGTTGGCGGCGCCGATCTCGCGGTGGCGACCGCCCTCGGCATCGCGTCGTATCCGGCTGATGGCAGCCAGCCCGACATGCTGATGCGCCGCGCGGCCGGACTCGCGGCCTCTGCACAGGCGACCGGCCGGGCGGGCTACGCGAGCCGGCTCGAGCGGGGCGCAGCAACGGCGGCGAACGATGAGGACTCCCGCTGAAACAGTCCTGCGGCGCGGCTCACCACTCGAACGCGCAGCGCACCTTCACCAGAAGATCGCCCACACCAGTGCGAGGATCGCGATCCACTTCAGCACGTAGTAGGCGCGGTAGTTGCCACGCTTGAATTCCTTGGCGATGGCGCGCAGCTTGTAGGCGTGGGCAAACACCTTGTTGAGGCCGCCAATCGGCTCCCCGTTGACATTCTGTGTCGAGGCAGCCGCCATGAAGTGCTTCGCGAAGAATCGGTTGAAGGCGCGCAGCGGGCCGCCCCACAGCGGCCGCTCGATGTCGCAGAACAGGATCACGCGCTGCTGGTCCGTGGTGTTGGCCGCGGTGTGGATGTAGGTCTCGTCGAACATCACTGCCTCGCCATCGCGCCAGTGGTAGCGCTCGCCATCCACCTCGATGTAGCAGCCCGGGTCATTGGGCGTCTGCAGGCCGAGGTGAAAGCGCAGCGAGCCGGCGTAGGGGTCGCGGTGCCTGACCAGCCGTGCGCCGGGCGGCAATGAGGCGAACATGGCTGCCTTGATCGAGCCTATGTTCTTCAGAAGCGCCACCGTCTGCGGGCACAGCGCCTGCGCCGAGGGCAGATCCTTGCCGTACCAGGTCAGATAGAAGCGTTTCCAGCCGGTGCGAAAGAAGGAGTTGAAGCCGATGTCCGTGTAGCCCGCGGCCGCACGGATGTAACCCTCGTTGTTCAGCCGCAGCGCCTCATCGCGGATCGTCGGCCAGTGCTTCTGCAACTCGACCAGCTCCGGGAACTGCGCGACATCGATGTAGGCACCGCGGGGTGTGCGTGAGAACGCGTACATCAGCAGGTTGACGGGCGCCAGCAGCACGGTGAAGTCGGTCAGCGCGCGCGACAGCTTGAAGCGCACCCGGCCACGCAGATGCACGTACAGCGCCGAGCCGACAAATATCAGCAACACCCAGTGGCGGATTTCGAGCATGTGCGGTGCAGCGAGTCGTGTGGAGGAAGCTCAGCGCTGGATGTCGCCCAGGCACAGGTACTTGATCTCGACGTAGTCGTCGATGCCGTGGTGCGATCCCTCGCGGCCCAGCCCCGATTGCTTGACGCCACCGAACGGCACCTCGGCGGTCGAGATCAGACCGGTGTTGACGCCGACCATGCCGTATTCCAGCGCTTCGCCGACGCGGAAGATGCGGCCAATGTCGCGGCTGTAGAAGTAGCTGGCGAGGCCGAACTCGGTGTTGTTGGCCGCGGCGATCACTTCGGCCTCGGTGTGGAAGCGGAACACCGGAGCCACCGGGCCGAAGGTTTCCTCTCGGGCGCACAGCATGTCGGCGGTGGTGTCGGCGATCACCGTTGGCTCATAGAACTGGCTGCCGATCCTGTGGCCACCGACCAGTAGCCGCGCACCCCTTGCGAGTGCATCCGACACGTGGCTTTCGATCTTCGCGATCGCGTTGGCGTCGATCATCGGACCTTGCGTCACGCCGGCCTCGAAGCCGTTGCCAACCTTGATGCCGCGCACCTTCGCGGCGAGCTTGTCGACGAAGGCGTCGTACACACTGTCCTGCACATACAACCGATTGGCGCAGACGCAGGTCTGGCCGGCGTTGCGGTATTTGCTGACCAGCGCGCCCTCGACCGCACTGTCGATGTCGGCA
This sequence comes from Burkholderiales bacterium, assembly GCA_947474755.1. Classification (GTDB taxonomy): domain Bacteria; phylum Pseudomonadota; class Gammaproteobacteria; order Burkholderiales; family Burkholderiaceae_C; genus PBB1. The sequence continues at coordinate 89,598 of CANJJE010000004.1, forward strand.
TCGTCGAACACGATGAACGGCGCATTGCCGCCGAGTTCGAGCGACAGCTTCTTGACTGTCGGCGCGCATTGCTTCATCAGGATGCGGCCCACCTCGGTCGAGCCGGTGAACGACAGGTGGCGAATGGTGTCGCTGGCGCACAGCACCTTGCCGATGGCGATCGACTGCTCGCTGTCGGCGGTGACGATGTTCAGCACGCCAGGCGGTATCCCCGCACGCTGGGCCAACTCGGCCACGGCGAGGGCCGACAGCGGTGTCTGTTCGGCCGGCTTGATGATCACCGTGCAGCCCGCGGCCAGCGCGGGCGCTACCTTGCGGGTGATCATCGCGATCGGGAAATTCCACGGCGTGATGGCCGCGCACACGCCCACCGCCTGCTTGATGACCAGGTAGCGCTTGTTGGCGTCGGTGGTCGGCACCGTTTCGCCGTAGACGCGCTTGGCTTCCTCGGCGAACCATTCAATGAAGCTGGCGCCGTAGGCGACTTCACCCTTGGCCTCGGCCAGCGGTTTGCCCTGCTCGGCGGTCATGATGCGCGCCAGATCGTCAGCATGCTGGTGCAGCAGGCGGAACCAGGCCATCAGGATCGCGGCGCGTTCTTTTGCGGTCTTGCTGCGCCAGGCCGGCCAGGCACGGTTGGCGGCGGCGATGGCCGATTCAGCTCCGGCGGCGCCGAGGTTGGCGACCTGCGCCAGCGTGGCGCCTGTGGCCGGATCGTCGACGGCGAAACGCTGCGTAGCGCCGATCCACACGCCGTCGATCAGGGCATCAGTCTTCAGCAAAGACGGGTCGGTGAGCGCCGCCAGCGGGGATGTGTGCATGTCCATGCGTACTCGATTGGTGAGGGATCAAGTGTCTGATGCTGAGACAGCACAGCCTGGAACCTCGGGACTCTCACTCTACCCCTTCCCGTCTGACCGAGAGGCCGGCGGATAAACTTGAAGGCTCCCACCAGCCTCCCATTCGAGGATGCCCCGGTTCCATGCGTACTGGCGACCTTCGCCCGCAGCGTTGCTGGATCGGCAGATCCCATCCTCGACCAGCGCCCCATGAAAGCCAACGACATCCGCCAGACCTTCCTGAAGTTCTTCGAATCGAAGGGTCACACCATCGTCGCCAGCTCGCCGGTCGTGCCGGGCGATGACCCGACGTTGCTGTTCACCAATGCCGGCATGAACCAGTTCAAGGACGTGTTCCTGGGCTTCGACAAGCGGCCCTACACCCGCGCCACGACCAGCCAGAAGTGCATCCGCGCGGGTGGAAAGCACAACGACCTCGACAACGTGGGCTACACCGCGCGGCACCACACCTTCTTCGAGATGCTGGGCAACTTCAGCTTTGGCGACTACTTCAAGAAGGAAGCCATTGCATACGCATGGGAACTGCTGACCGAGGTCTACAAGCTCCCGAAGGAGAAGCTGTGGGTGACGGTGTACGCCGAGGACGACGAGGCCTATGAAATCTGGAACACGCAAGTGGGCGTGCCGGCCGAGCGCATCGTGCGCATCGGCGACAACAAGGGCGCGCGCTATGCATCGGACAACTTCTGGATGATGGGCGACACCGGCCCCTGCGGCCCCTGCACCGAGATCTTCTACGACCACGGCCCCGAGGTCGCCGGCGGCCCGCCCGGCTCGCCGAACGAGGATGGCGACCGATACATCGAGATCTGGAACAACGTCTTCATGCAGTTCAACCGGACTGAAGACGGTGTGATGCACAAGCTGCCCAAGCCCAGCGTGGACACCGGCATGGGTCTCGAGCGCATTACCGCGGTGCTGCAGCATGTGCACAGCAATTACGAGATCGATCTGTTCGTCAATCTGCTGGCGGCCGCCAAGCGAGCGGTCGACGCGGCTGGTGCCGGCGTAGCAGGAGCCGCCGCCTCTGACGTCGGAGTCGACAAGGATTCGCCGTCGCTGAAGGTGATTGCAGACCACATACGCGCCTGCTCGTTCACCATCGCCGACGGCGTCATTCCCGGCAACGAAGGTCGCGGCTATGTGCTTCGCCGCATCACCCGCCGCGCGATCCGCCACGGCTATAAGCTGGGTGCGCGCACGCCGTTCTTCCATACGTTGGTGACTGCGTTGGCGGTCGAGATGGGTGATGCATACCCCGACTTGCGCCAGCAGCAACAGCGCGTTACCGAGGTGCTGAAGCAGGAGGAGGAGCGCTTCTTCCAGACCATCTCGAACGGAATGGAAATCCTCGAAGCGGCGCTGGCGTCGCTGCCGAAAGACGAGGCGCTCAATGGCGACCTGGCGTTCAAGCTGCACGACACCTATGGATTCCCGCTGGACCTGACTGCCGATGTCTGTCGCGAACGCGGCGTGAGCGTGGACAGCGCGGCGTTCGACATCGCGATGAACCGCCAGCGTGAACAGGCCCGCGCGGCCGGCAAGTTCAAGATGGCACAGGGGCTGGATTACAGCGGCGCGGCCACCACCTTCCACGGCTACGAGCAACTGGTGCGTGAAGGGGCAAGGGTCACTGCGATCTACCTCGATGGCAGCTCGGTGCCCAAAGCCCATGCGGGCGACGACGTGGTGATCGTGCTCGATCACACGCCGTTCTATGCCGAGAGCGGGGGGCAGGTGGGTGATGCCGGAGAGCTGCGCAATCCGACGACGCGCGTGCTGGTCGAAGACACGATCAAGGTGCAGGCCAGCGTGTTCGGACACCACGGACGGATCGTCGAAGGCGATGTCGCACTTGGCGACAGCTTCACCGCGCGCGTCGACGCTGAACGCCGTGCGAAGACGGTGCGCAATCATTCGGCGACCCACCTCATGCACAAGGCCCTGCGTGAGGTGCTGGGCGCTCATGTGCAGCAGAAGGGCTCGCTGGTGACGCCTGAGCGCACCCGTTTCGACTTTGCGCACAACGCTCCGATGACCGAGGCGCAGATCGCCAAGATCGAGGCACTGGTCAATGCGGAGATCCTGGGCAATGCGGCCACACAGGCGAGGGTGATGGCCATCGACGATGCGCAGAAGACGGGCGCGATGATGCTGTTTGGCGAGAAGTACGGCGACGAGGTGCGAGTGCTCGACATCGGCAGCAGTCGCGAGCTGTGCGGCGGCACGCATGTCGCACGCACCGGCGACATCGGCCTGTTCAAGGTCGTCGCCGAGGCGGGTGTGGCGGCGGGCGTGCGGCGCGTCGAAGCGATCACCGGCGACAACGCCCTGGCGTATCTGCAATCGCTCGAAGGCACGGTCCGGCAACTGGCCGGAACGCTGAAGGCCGCACCTGCCGAGGTGCCGAATCGTCTGGCGCAGGTACTGGATCAGCTGCGCGCGCTGGAGAAGGAACTGGTCTCGATCAAGGGCAGGTTGGCCTCATCGCAAGGCGATGAGTTGCTTGCCCAGGCGATCGACATCTGCGGCGTGAAGGTGCTGGCGGCGCGGCTCGAAGGGGCGGACGCCAAAGCACTGCGCGAGACGCTGGACAAGCTGAAGGACAAGTTGAAGAGCGCTGTCGTGGTGCTGGCCAGCGTCGACGGCAGCAAGGTTCAGCTGGCAGCGGGCGTGACGCCCGATGCCATCGACAAGGTGAAGGCCGGCGAGCTGGTCAACTTCGTGGCCCGGCAGGTGGGCGGCAAGGGTGGCGGCAAGGCTGACATGGCGATGGCAGGCGGCACCGATGCGAGCGGCTTGGCCGATGCACTGGCATCGGTCGGCCCATGGGTGAGCGAGCGGCTGTAAAGCAAACAGGCGCGAAGATCGCGCCTGTCGGGCTCTGCACCGGGATTCAGCGCGTGGCTGATCTCAGCTTGGCGTGTTGTTCTTCAGCGCCTTTTTTTCCTTCTCGGCGCGCACTTGCTGCGCTGTGAACTGATTCACCAACCAGATGCCGACAAAGATGAACCACAGCAGGATAAGAATGCTTTCAGTTTTCATTCTGGATACCTCGGTTGATGAGTGATAGGGAAAGGACTTGAAAATTATCGCCAAAAACACTAACGGTCCTGAGTTTTTTAACGCGCAACGTGACGGACACCATGGCGTTGCCGGGCGTCAAACAGGGTTCGGCTCCCGCTTGCGGCCAATCAGGGGTGCCATCACGATCATCGCGGCCACCATCAGGCCAATCTCTAGGGCATATACCGAGACATAACCAGCGGTTGGGTTCGTGTAGGCCGCGACCACATCGCGAATGACGCCGCCGAGGGCGATGGCCACGCCCGCGCCCGTGGCCTGCACCGCGCCCCATGCGCCGAGCGCCAGGCCGCTCATGTTCTTCGGGGCGAGGTTCATCGTTGCAGTCAGCGTGCCATGGCTGAACAGGCCACCGCCGAAGCCGATCATCAGCACGCCAAGCATGAACAGCTGCTGCGAGTTGAAGGCGGCCGAAGCGATCACCGCGAGAAAGGCCGGCACGCCGACCATGGCGCCGATGCTGGCCATGCGGAACGGGTCGAAGCCTCGGCTCAACACATTCGACGCGAGTGTGAATCCGGTCAACCCACCGACCGCCAGAGTTGCTGTGAGCATGGTGGTGGTGGACACGCTGAGCTTGAGGATTTCCCCTCCGAAAGGCTCCAGCAGCACGTCCTGCATGCTGAACGCCATGGTCCCCAACCCGATGGCCACCAGCCGGCGGATCGCGCCCTCGCCCTTGCTGAACAGTTCCCATGATTCGCGAAAACCACCCTGCGTGGCGGGCTTGCGGTTGCGCGTGCGGGGTTCCTGTTTCCACAGCGCGATCACGTTGAGCACCATTGTCATCAGGGCCGCGCCCTGGATCACCTGGATCAGGCGCGCCGGGCTGAAATCCTTGAGCAAGGCGCCGAAGACGAGTGCGCTGACGATCATGCCGACCAGCAGCATCACGTACATCAGGCCAACGACCTTCGGTTGAGATTCCACGGGTGCGAGGTCGGTGGCGAGCGCCAGGCCCACCGTTTGCGTTGTATGCATGCCGGCGCCGACCAGCAGGAATGCGATCGCGGCGCCAAGTTGGCCGATCCATGCCGGCGCATTGCTCGATTGGCCGCCGCCTGACAACACCAGCAGCGCGAACGGCATGATCGCCAGGCCGCCGAATTGCACGAGGGTGCCCATCCAGATGTAGGGAACCCGGCGCCAGCCGAGCTCGGAGCGGTGGGTGTCGGATCGGAATCCGATCAACGCCCGGAACGGTGCGAATACCAGCGGAAGCGCCAGCATGATCGACACCAGCGATGCCGGGACCCTGAGTTCGACGATCATGACGCGGTTCAGCGTGCCGATCAGCAACACCAGCGCCATACCCACCGAGACCTGAAACAGAGACAGGCGCAGCAACCTCGACAGCGGCAAATCTGGCGTTGCCGCGTCGGAGAACGGCAGAAAGCGCGGGCCCAGCTCGGCCCACGCGGAAATCATCTTCTGGCGGAACTGCTTTACTTGCACGACGAAACGACAGCAGATCTTGTCGCGATGGGCCTGATTGTGAAAGCCCGCTCTTGAGCGGCCAACGCCGTCAAGTCAAGACACGAAAAAAGGTCCGGAATCGGACGGTTCCGGACCTTGAGGAAGCAGGCGGTGCTTACTTCGGTGCTTCAGCAGGCGCTGCTACAGGCGCTGCGATCGCGGGCGCGGGGGCTGCCCGGTCATACGACCCATTGAAGAAGGCCTTGATCCAAGGTGTGTTCGTCGTCAAGGCGAGGTGAACAGAGAACGACCCGACGGCAACGGCCACGAGGAAGATAGGAATTCCCACCTTGGGGCTGACCACTGTCCACATTTTTCCGTAGATCATGTTTGTCTCCTTGTGTGATCAGTGCAGCCAGGGTGAATAGATGTACGCCAGCAAATGTGCCAGCGCCGCGATGATCCCGAAGATCTGCGTGCCCTGAATCAGATTGCGGTGAATTTCCTCTGATTCGGCCACCGTCAATCCGGTGATCCCAACTTTGTCGTCTGCCATAACGTCTTCTCCTTGCAAGAAGTTCTTGTCGTGCTGAACCCGCACGAGGGTTATTGATGGCCTGCCGGCCAGGAATTTCATTCCTCCACGTGTGAGTGTAAATATGAATTAACACTACCACGTGTCAGGGCATGTTGACACAACGGGGGAACTTGTCAATCAAAAGTTGCCCGGTTCAACGCTGCGAAATGCCAACACCCCGGGGGCTGGACCCAGCGACAGAGGGGATCGGCGAACAGGCATGCGTGGTTCGAGACGGCGGCACGAACGCGGAGCCGTCGATAGGACAAGATCAATCGCGGCACGCTGAGCGTGCCAGCCCGGCAGCAGTTCAGCTCAGCTCAGCGCTGTACCTTCAAGGCTTCGGGGTTGACCAGATTGGTCGGCGCGCCTTCGATGAAATGCAGCACGTTGTCGAAGGCGGCGCTGAAGTACTCTTCGTAGCTGTTCTGCTCGACGTAGCCGATGTGCGGCGTGCACACGGCGTTCTCCAGGCGCAGCAAGGGATGTCCCTGCAGGATGGGCTCGCTCTCGAACACATCGACGGCCGCCATGCCGGGCCGGCCACGGTTCAGCGCTGATACCAGTGCGCCGTCTTCGATCAGCTCCGCGCGCGAGGTGTTGACCAGCAGCGAGCTTGGCTTCATCCGCGACAAGTGCTCGATCTTCACGATGCCGCGTGTCGTCTTCCCGAGCCGCAGGTGCAGAGACAGCACGTCGCACTCGTCGAAGAGGCTCTCGCAAGTTGCCGCCGACGCGTAGCCATCGAATTCGGCCCGCTCACGCGCGGCTTCACTGCCCCACACGATCACCCGCATGCCGAATGCGCGTGCATAGCCCGCTACCAGCCGGCCGATGCGGCCATAGCCCCACACGCCCAGCGTCTTGTCGTGCAGCACCATGCCGATGCCGAAATTGGCGGGCATCGACGAGGCCTTCAAGCCCGACTGTTGCCAGGCCCCGTGCTTCAGATTGCCGATGTACTGCGGCACGCGGCGCATCGACGCCATGATCAGCGCCCAGGTCAGCTCGGCCGGCGCCACCGGCGAGCCAACGCCTTCGGCCACTGCAATGCCCAGCCGTGTGCAGGCCTCCACATCAATGTGCGCGCCGACCTCGCCGGTCTGCGAAATCAGCCGCAGCTTCGGCAGCTTCTCCAGCAGCTGGCGAGGGAAATGTGTGCGATCACGAATCAGCACCAGGACTTCGGCGTCGCGCAGCCGCACCGACAACTGCGCGATTCCCTTGACGGTGTTGGTGAAGACCTTGCCATGCAGGGCCTCCATCTTTTCAGCGCATTTCAGCTTGCGCACCGCGTCCTGATAGTCGTCGAGGATGATGATGTTCACGGCGTGAAGGGCTGCAAAGACCCTGTCATTGTGACTGCCGACATCGAACATGCGTTCGAAACGGCATGGGTCGCGAGTGCTTGAATCCGGTCCACCTTTCGGCAGCTCGTCATTGACGTTCCCCGGGAAGACGTGCCTTAAACACTGGGTATCGACGAACTTCTATTTCCACCTCACCACAGCCTGCGGGATGCTGCGCCACAAACGGGGTGCCTTCGGACCAGATCGATGACCTCGGGCGCGACTGTCGAGTGCGGGTCAGTCAGGCCGTTCGCTCCGCGGTCCATCCTGAGGGTGCCGACTCGCAGCCATGGCCAGCCGATCCGCAGGCATGCCATGCCCCGGTGCGGTCCACCCCCTGGTTTCACCGTCGTCGCGCTGCAGCGCGACGCCAGGCGCCTCGTGAAGCGCAAGCCACAGTTCGGGTTCGGGGTGCTGTACGCGGGGCTGCAGTTGCATCTCAGCGGCTCCACCGTCCGGCGCACCGTGCGCGCAGCAGTAAACAAGGGTTCAGCGTGGCCATGCACCACAGCGGCTGCTGAACCTGCTGCGGCTCCGGCTGACAGCGCACACGCGCTTGCCAGATGGACCGCACCATTTGTATCCAGTCGATCGGCATGAGCAGCGGCGTCCGGGTCGGGAGTGATGTTCGACCGGATTGTTGTTGCCGAGCCCCGCGGCCATCCGCTGAAAAGACCGGTGTTCGCCGGGCAACTGCCTGGCGCATGACTCGAGACCGAGTCGAGCGGTGTGCAGGCCCGCTAGAGCATCATGTTGTTGCGAATCAGCCCGACGGCCAAGCCTTCGAGCTCAAAGTCGACATCGCCGAACGGGACCACGATGGTCTGGAAGTCAGGGTTTTCAGGGTGCAGTTCGATGGTCGTGCGGGTGCGCTTGAAGCGCTTGACAGTGACTTCGTCACCGAGCCGCGCGACGACGATCTGGCCGTTCTTCGCATCCTTTGCCTTCTGCACCGCGAGCAGGTCGCCGTCCATGATGCCGGCATCGCGCATGCTCATGCCGCGCACCTTCAGCAGGTAGTCGGGCCGGCGCGGGAACATGCTGGACTCCATCAGGTAGGTCTGGTCGATGTGTTCCTGCGCCAGGATCGGGCTGCCGGCTGCCACCCGTCCGACCAGCGGCAAGGTGAGCTGGGCCAGGCTGGGCAAGGGCAGGCTGAACTGCTTGCCGCGCATCAGGTTCAGCGCGCGCAATGTGTCAGACTTCAAACGGATGCCCCGCGAGGTGCCGCCCACCAGTTCGATCACGCCCTTGCGCGCCAGCGCCTGCAGATGCTCTTCGGCGGCGTTGGCGGACTTGAAACCGAGCTCGGTGGCGATTTCAGCGCGGGTTGGTGGGGCGCCGGTGCGCTCAATCGCGCTTTGCACCAGGTCGAGAACCTGCTGTTGCCGGTCGGTCAGCTTCGGGGCGTCTTGCATGGCGGTCCTTTGAGGAATGTGTTCGCGACGACAGGATTCCGTGAATTCACTGGTCGCCTATCCAGTAACTGTATTTTCATCCAGCTTCCTCCGAAATGCAAAACAGTGCGTCCCTCATCGTCGTCCTTGGCACTGGCGGAACGATTGCCGGCACGGCGCCGTCGTCTGCCGATGACAGCGCTTACACCGCGGCGCAGTTGAGCATTGCCCAACTGCTGGCTGCGGTACCCGGGTTGACCGCAGCGCCAGTCGAGAGCGAGCAGGTGGCGCAGGTCGACAGCAAGGACATGAGCCATGCGATCTGGCAGGCTCTGGCGCTGCGCGTCGCATACCACCTGGCGCGTGCGGAGGTGGCCGGCATCGTCATCACCCATGGCACCGACACGCTGGAAGAAACCGCATATTTCCTGCAACGGGTGCTGGCACCGGCCAAGCCTGTGGTGCTGACCGGTGCGATGCGCCCGGCCACTTCGGCGCAGGCTGACGGCCCGGGAAACCTGCGCGATGCAGTGATGGTGGCGCGTGAATCAAGCCGCGTCGGTCGTGCAGGCGTCGTCGCGGTGATGGACGGCACGGTGCACGGTGCGCGGCAGGTGTGCAAGGCGCATCCGACGCGGCTGGATGCGTTCGGATCCGGCGAGGCCGGTCCGCTGGGTGTCGTGCAGGGCAGCAACGTCAGTTGGCTCGCAGACCCCGCCCATCCAGTGGCAGCCAGTGCCGACGCACCGCTCGATGCAGCACTCACGCGCAGTGTGACGCAATGGCCTCGGGTCGAGATCGTCGTGAGCCATGCTGGAGCCAGTGGTGCGGTGGTACGCGCCTTGTGCGCCGACGGCGTGCAGGGGCTGGTCGTCGCGGCCACAGGCAACGGAACCCTGCACCATGAGCTTGAAGCCGCTTTGCTCACGGCCCAGGCCCAGGGTGTGGCTGTGCGGCGCAGCGCGCGCAGTGGCAACGGGCGCGTACTCCCACCCGCAGCCCAAGGCCTGCCCGGAGCCAGCGATCTCAGTCCGGTCAAGGCGCGCATCGAGTTGATGCTCGCGTTGATGCCGTCCGGGGCACCATGAACAACGGCCCCGAAGGACCGTCGTTCATCGCCTGCCGAAGCTCTGCGTAGGCACTACGCCGGTTTACTGGCCTTCGCGCAGGCTGCCGGCCATGTAGTGCGCAAGGTCGTCCAGGTCTTCTGCCTTCAGGCCCGACAGCGCCTCGTTCATCGCCGATGTGTAGCCGAGCCGCGTGCCACTTTGAAAGCCCTTCAGCACGATCTGCAGGTAATCCTCGCGCTGACCGCCCAGGCGCGGGACCTGGCCACCGCCCGCGAGATCGCCGCCGTGGCAGGAGCCGCAGCGGTGTGCGGCGGCAAGTTGTCGGCCCCGCTCGAAGCGGACCGCATCACGCGGTGTCGACGTGGCCTGCTCCCCCGGCGAGGCTGCCAGCGCCGCCGCTGGCAGCCTTGCGACGGCTTCCGAGTAGCCGCGCAGGTCGGCGTCGCTCATCCCCTTGGCCAGCGCGCTCATGGCCGCACTCGCCGGGTGGTCGTTGCGCCGGCCATCGCGGAACAAGAAGAGCTGCGTGATGACATAGAACGAGTGCTGACCGGCCAGCGACGGCACCAGCGGCAGCTCGCTGCGGCCCTCGCTGCCGTGACAGGCCGCGCAGTTCGTGGCGTATCGCTCGCTGTAGTCGACCACCGGCTTCGACGCCGTGGCGGGTGACGGCGTTGCATTGCGGACTGCCACTGGCTTGGAAGCCTCGGGCTTGGGCGCTGGCTGCTGCGCCCACGTTCCAGAAGCCATCGAAATGACGCTCAGCAGCGCTGTCCACCGCCACAGCCTTGCCTTGCAGCGGAGCTTCATTTACCGGCGTAGGTGATGCGGTAGATCGCGCCGTTGTGGTCGTCACTCACCAGCAATGAGCCGTCCTTCATCACCAGCACGTCGGCCGGCCGGCCGAGGAACTGATTGTTTTCGACCAGGCCGGTGAGGAAGGGCTCGACACGCGACACACCGCCCTTGCCATCAGGGAAAGCCACCACCACATCCGCGGCATTCTTCAGCGTTCGATTCCACGGGCCGTGGCGGGCGATGAAGATCGCACCCTGATACTTCGCCGGGAACATCTTGCCGCTGTAGAAGCGCATGCCCAGCGGTGCTGAGTGCGCACCCAGCTTGGCGGCGGGTTTCACGTAATCGCTGCAGTTCTTGCCCCAGCCCAGCTCGGGATCGGCAAAGTCACCGGAGTGGCAGTAGGGGTAGCCGAAGTGCTGTTTGCCAGGCTGCGTGACGACGTTCAGTTCGTCTTCCGGAAGGTCTTCGCTCAGCCAGTCGCGCTGGTTGTCGGTGAACCACAGGTGACCGGTCTTGGGCTGGAAATCGAAGCCCACCGTGTTGCGCATCCCGTGTGCCACCACCTCGACGCCTGAGCCATCGAGGTTCATGCGGAAGATCTTCGTGTAGCGGTCGTCGCTCTCGCAGATGTTGCACGGCGCGCCCACCGGCACGTACAGCTTGTTGTCGGGGCCGACCTTGATGAACTTCCAGCCGTGTGGCACGTCACCCGGCAGCTTGTCGTAGACCATCACCGGCGCCGGCAGCTTGTCGAGATGCGCCTCGATGTCGTCATAGCGCACGATGTCCTTCGGCGTCGCCAGGTACAGGCTGCCCTTGTGGTACTCGATGCCGCTCGGCAGGAATAGCTTCTCAGCGAGCGTCTTCACCTCGCGCTGGCCGCCCTTGTCGACCACCGCGTAGAGCTTGCCGGCGACGAACAGGCTGCTGACGAAGATCGTGCCCTTGTCGCCCTCGCGCATGCTGCGTGCATCGAGGATGTTGCTGACGAAGATCTCGGCCTTGAAGCCCGGCGGCAGCTTGATCTTGTCGATCGGCAACTGGTCGGCCGCGGTCGGGATCGGGAAGGCCGGCACGGGCGCCATCTTGTCGGCCACCTGGTTTTTCGGCCGCCCCTTGGCCCAGAAGGGTTCTTCGGCGGGCGCGGTCTGGGCAAAAACCGTGGTGGCAGTCAGCAAAGCTGCTGTCAGCGCAGCCACATGGAAGCGGTATTTCATGATGGTCTCCTCTACGGATGAGTCAGGGGCTCGACGGATTGGGCGCATCCCCCGCGCGGTCAAACTGCGTTTGTACCATCGGATGTGCGCATGGCCCAGGCGAGTGCGGCCGCCGGTCTCGGCCGCCCGCGCGGTCTTGCCGGGCCACTGGCGGAATCAAGCGACTTTCGGCGTCACGTCGATGTTGCAGCGTGTCGGGCCGCTTGGTCGCATCTCCGCTTCGCGCCATCGTGACGCTTCATCCCGCCTTTGCTGACAGCTCATCGACCTGGGTGCTCAAGTCAAGCCACTGTCCTTCCAGTCGGTCAATCTCTTCCGTGATGGTCTTGAGCTTCTTGCCGTTGTCGGCCAGCTGGGCCGGTGTCAGCGTGCCGGTGGCCAGGCTTGCCTCGATGGAGTCGCGGTCGACGAACAGCACGCCGAGGCGGTTGTCGATCCGGTTCAGCTCCTTGCGCAGCGGCTTCAGCTCATCGGACTTCAGCTGGCGCGCCTGCGCATCGGCCTTGCGGTCGTCGCGGCGGGCCGGTGCTGCAACTGTCGCGCAGGCTACAGGCTGCGCAGCGGGCGCCGCCGCCGCAGGCGCTGGACTCGCTGCGGGCACAGCGGATTTCTTGCTGGCATTGCCCGCCTCGCGCAGCGCCTTGGCCTGCGCGCGGGCCGTGTCCAGCAGGTACTTCTGGTAGTCGTCGAGGTCACCGTCAAAGGGGCGCACGCCGCCATCGGCCACGAGCCAGAACTCGTCGCAGACCTCGCGCAGCAGCGCGCGGTCATGGCTGACCAGCATCAGCGAGCCTTCGAACTCGTTGAGCGCCATCGACAGCGCTTCACGCGTGTCGAGGTCGAGGTGGTTGGTCGGCTCGTCGAGCAGCAGCAGGTTGGGGCGCTGCCACACCAGCATCGCCAGCACCAGCCTCGCCTTCTCGCCGCCGCTGAGTGTGCCCACGGCCTGGTTGACCATATCGGAAGCGAAGCGGAACTGGCCGAGGAAGTTGCGCAATTCCTGCTCGCGCGCCTGAGGGCTGACCTCGCGCGCGAGACGAATCATGTGGTTCAGTGGCGAATCGCCGGGGCGCAGCACGTCCATTTCCTGCTGCGCGAAATAGCCGATGGCAAGCCCCTTGCCTTCGGTGATCGTCCCGCCGAGCGCGGCCTGGGCGCGCGCGATGGTCTTCACCACCGTTGACTTGCCCTGACCGTTGGCACCCAGGATGCCGATGCGCTGGCCGGCCAGCACCGAACGGTTGATGTTCCTGACGATGATCTTGTCGGGCCCACCCTCATCGAGTGCTGGATAGCCACACTCGACATCTTTCAGCGACAGCATCGGGTTCGGCAGATTCAGCGGCTCGCGGAACTCGAACGAGAACTCGCGCGAGGTCAGGACCGGCGCCAGCTTCTCCATCCGGTCCAGCGCCTTCACGCGGCTCTGAGCCTGCTTGGCCTTGCTGGCCTTGGCCTTGAAGCGGTCGATGAACTTCTGCAGATGGGCCATCTTCTCCTTCTGCTTCTCGAAGCTGGCTTGCTGCAGCACCATCCGCTCGGCGCGCATCTCCTCGAAGGCGGTGTAGTTGCCGCCGTAGCGCGTGAGCTTCGCGTCTTCGAGGTGCACCGTGACGTTGGTGATCGCATCGAGGAATTCGCGGTCGTGGCTGATCACCAGCATCGTGCCCTCGAAGCGCTTCAGCCAGGCTTCCAGCCAGACCAGGGCATCGAGGTCCAGGTGGTTCGTCGGCTCGTCGAGCAGCAGCAGATCGGCCGGGCACATCAGTGCGCGGGCCAACTGCAGTCGCATGCGCCATCCCCCCGAGAAGCTGTTGACCGGTGCATCGAGCTGCTCGTTCTTGAAGCCCAGGCCCATCAGCAGTGCCTGCGCTCGCGGGCGCGCATCGAAGGCACCGGCATCGGCCAGTGCCTGGTGGCCATCGGCGATCGCGTGGCCGTCGTCGCTCTGCTCGGCGGCTAACAGCTGCGCTTGCGCCTCCATCAGACGCGTGTCGCCTTCGAGCACGAAATCGGTGGCGCCGTCGTCGGTCTCGGGCATGTTCTGCGCGACCTCGCCGACGCGCCAGCGCGGCGGCATGTAGACCTCGCCGCCATCGGATTGCAGCCGCTCGGTCAGCAGAGCAAACAGGCTGGATTTGCCGGCACCGTTGCGGCCGACCAGGCCGACGTTCTCTCCTGGCTGGATCGTCACCGAAGCGGCGTCGAGTACCAGTTTCGTGCCGCGGCGCAGCGTCACATCCTTCAGCGTGATCATGGCCTCACGCCCTCCAGGTTTCGCTGCGCCTGGACCAGCGCATCAGCGCCTCGCGGGTGACCAGCAACACGGCGTCATCGCCGGCACTGGTCTCCAGCCAGGCCGCTTCCAGGCGCCGGAAGGCCGCCTCGAAATGTCGGCGCTCGTTGCCGACCTCGAGAACCAGCACGCCGATGTCGCTGAGCTTGGCTGCGGCCTCGTCGATGATGCGGCGCACCAGGTCCATGCCGTCCTCGCCACCCGCCAGCGCCAGCGCGGGCTCGTGCCGGTATTCCTCGGGCAGCGCAGCCATGCTGCTGGCGTTGACGTAAGGCGGGTTGCACAGGATCAGGTCGTACGGGCCGTGCACGCTGTTCAACAGGTCCGACTTCATCAGCGAGATGCGCTTGCCCAGCTTGTGCTTGTCGACATTGATCTTCGCGACCTCGAGTGCGTCGTCGGACAGGTCGCAGGCATCGACCTCGATTTCGGGATAGGCAAGCGCCGCGATCACCGCCAGGCTGCCGTTGCCGGTGCACAGGTCAAGCACGCGCTGGGTGCGGTCGGACAGCCAGGCGTCAAGCGTGCCCTGCTCTTCGCCGTCGACCAGCAGTTCGGCGATGAACGAGCGCGGCACGATCGTGCGCTCGTCGACGTAGAACGGCACGTTCTGCAGCCACGCTTCGCGCGTCAGATAGGCGGCTGGCTGGCGGGTCTCGATGCGGCGCGTCACCAGTGGCGCCGCCTTTGCCTCCTCGTCGGCCGACAGCTCGCGCTTCGCGTGCAATTCCAGCGCATCAAGGTCCATGCCCAGGCTCCACAGCACCAGCCAGGCAGCCTCGTCGAAGGCGTTGGCCGTGCCGTGCCCAAACGAAACGCCCGCCTTTTTGAGGCGGGCGGCTTCGCGCGTGATCAGGTCGAGGAGGGTCATCGAGTCGTTGCGTCCAGTGTCATGTTGTCAGCGTTTGCCGAGGCGTCACAAGCCCTGCCGTGGTGGCGGGCGGATGGTCAGCTGCTCCGGGCGGACGTCGAGCGTGATTTCGGTGAAGCTGGCACCGTCTTCCGGTTCGGGTTTCTTGGCGGCGATGCGCGACACCGGCGACATGTCGTTCTGCAGGCGCCACATCAGGTTGGTCGGAGAGTCGGCAAAGGCCAGGCCCTCTTCCCGTGAGATCGTGCCCTGCGTGATCAGGCGTGCGAGGTCCTGCTCGAAGGTTTGCGAGCCTTCGGCGAGGGATTTCTCCATCGCCTCGCGCACGCCGCCGAAATCGCCGGCATTGATCAGGTCGGAAACCAGCTTGGTGTTCAGCATCACCTCGACTGCGGGAATCCGCCCACCCACCGTGGCGCGCACCAGCCGCTGTGACACGATGGCACGCAGTCCCGATGACAGATCCGACAGCAGCGCGGGGCGTGACTCGGGTGTGTAGAAGGACAGGATGCGGCCCAGCGCCTGGTAACTGTTGTTCGCATGCAGAGTCGACAGCACCAGGTGACCCGACAGCGCGTACGAGATCGCTGCCGTCATCGTTTCGCGATCACGGATTTCGCCGATCAGGATGCAGTCCGGCGCTTGCCTCAGGGCATTTCGCAGTCCGACCTGCAGCGACTGCGTGTCGCGCCCGACCTCGCGCTGGTTGACCACCGATTTCTTGTTGGTGAACAGGAATTCGATCGGGTCCTCGATCGTGAGGATGTGGCCGGCCATCTGCTGGTTGCGTTGCTCCAGCATCGCGGCCAGCGTGGTGCTTTTGCCCGCGCCGGTCGAGCCGACCATCAGGATCAGGCCGCGCTTTTGCATGACCAGCGTATTCAGCACCGGCGGCACCTGCAGGCTTTCCAGCGTGGGGATGTGGAATGGAATGCAGCGGAATACCGCGGCGATCGAGCCGCGCTGCTTGAAGCCGCTCACCCGGAAGCTGCCGACGCCCGGCAAGCTGATACCGACGTTCAATTCGCCGGTGTCTTCGAGTTCCTCGAGTTGCAGGGGCGTCAGCACCTCGGCCAGCAACTGGCGGGGCTGCCCCAGGGTCAGCGGCTGGTCGCTCAGCTGGGTCATTTGACCGTTGATCTTGATGAGGATCGGCGTGTTGGCTGACAGGTAGATGTCGGAGGCTTTCTTCTCCGACATGAGCTTCAGCACACGCTCCATGTTTCCGCTCATCGAGTGTCTCCTGGTCGACGCTGCGATGTTCAGGCGCGCAGCAGGTCGTTGAGGCTGGTCTTGGCGCGGGTCTGAGCGTCGACCTTCTTGACGATCACAGCGCAGTACAGGCTGTGGGTGCCATCGGCGCTGGGCAGGTTGCCGCTGACCACCACCGAGCCCGCCGGCACACGGCCGTAGCTGACCTCGCCCGTGGCGCGGTCGTAGATCTTGGTGCTCTGGCCGATGTACACCCCCATGCTGATCACCGAGTTTTCCTCGACGATCACGCCTTCGACGATCTCCGAGCGCGCACCGATGAAGCAGTTGTCCTCGATGATGGTCGGGTTGGCCTGCAAGGGCTCCAGCACGCCGCCGATGCCGACGCCGCCGCTCAGGTGCACGTTCTTGCCGATCTGCGCGCAGGAGCCCACGGTGGCCCAGGCGTCGACCATCGAGTTCTCGTCGACATAGGCGCCGATATTGACGAAGCTGGGCATGAGTACCACGTTCCTGGCGAGGAAGCTGCCATGCCGCGCGACCGCCGGCGGCACGATGCGCACGCCCGATGCGCGCACCACGGCTTCGTCGCTGTGCGAGAACTTCGTCTTCACCTTGTCGAAGAAGGTGAGATCGCCCGCGTGCATCAGTTCGTTGTCGTTCAGGCGGAAAGACAGCAGCACCGCCTTCTTGACCCATTGGTTCACCGTCCACTGGCCGACGCCCTGACGGTCGGCGACGCGGATGCGGCCCTCGTTCAGGTCGCAGAGCACCGACTCGACGGCCTCGCTGACCTCCGGATGGCTGGTGGTGGTCAGGCTGGCGCGGTTCTCCCACGCGGCTTCGATGATGCTCTGGAGGTTGGCGGTCATGGGCGGTTCAAAAGGGTTCAAGTAGGGCGTCGCGAGACGGTGAGCTCAGCGGCTGCGCAGCGATCTGGCGCAGGCCACGATGCGCTGGGCGGCTTCGTGGCAGTCGCTCGCTTCAGACACCAGCGCCAGGCGAATTCGCCCGGCACCCGGATTCACCCCATCGACCTCGCGGGCCAACAGGCTGCCTGGCAGCACCGCCACATTGTATTGAGCGAGCAACTCGAGTGCGAATGCCACGTCGTCACCGCCGGGCGCGAGTCGCGAGGCATCAGCCCACAGGTAGAAACCTGCGTCGGGCAGCGACACATCCATCACCGTGGACAGCAGCGGCGTGACCTGAGCGAACTTCTGCCTGTATTGTTCGCGGTTGGCGATCACATGCGCCTCGTCGTTCCAGGCCGCGATGCTGGCCGCCTGCACCGTTGGGCTCATCGCGCTGCCGTGGTAGGTGCGGTACAGCAGAAAGGCTTTCAGGATGTCGGCATCGCCAGCGACGAAGCCGCTGCGCATGCCGGGCACGTTCGAGCGCTTCGACAGGCTGGTGAACGCGACGAGCCTGCGGAAGTCGTTGCGGCCCAGATGCACCGCCGCTTCCAGCGAGCCCAGCGGCGGCACGTCGCGGAAATAGATCTCCGAATAGCACTCGTCCGATGCGATCACGAAGCCGTGCTGGTCGCTCAGCTCGAACAGCTTCTGCCATTCGGCCAGCGGCATCACCGCGCCAGTCGGGTTGCCGGGCGAGCAGACGTACAGCAGTTGCGTGCGCGCCCAGGTGGACTCGGGCACTGAGGCCCAGTCCGCCGCAAACTGGCGGCTCGGGTCGCTGTTGACGAATGCCACTCGGGCTCCGGCCAGCAAGGCCGCGCCTTCATAGATTTGATAGAACGGGTTCGGGCAGACGACGGTGGCACCCTCGCGTGTCGGGTCGATCACCGTCTGCGCCAGCGCAAACAGCGCCTCCCGCGATCCGTTCACTGGCAGCACCTGGCGTGTTTCATCGACCGTGACCCCATAGCGGCGGGTGACCCATTGCGCGATCGCGGTTCGCAGCGCGGGTTCACCGGCGGTGGCCGGGTAGCTGGCCAGGCCCTTCAGGTTGGCGATCATGGCGTCGGTGACCAGCGAGGGCGTCGGGTGCTTCGGTTCGCCGATCCCCAGGCTGATCGGCTTGAAGGCAGCGTTCGGGGTGATCTGTCGGGTGAGTGCTCGCAGGCGCTCAAAAGGGTAGGGCTGCAGCGAGCCGAGCAGGGGGTTCATCGCCGAATTATCAGGGGGTGGCCGTGGCATTCGTGACGGCCGGTAACGCGCGGTCAGAGCGGGAATTTCTCACACCGTCGATGCTATGATCCTGCGCTGTTGCAAGCCCCGTGAACTCGGGTTTTCAGTAGAAAAATCAACGACTTACGTGCTCTATCGGCTGATGGGGCGCGCTGGAATCCGCTCTCGTCCATGCGCCTGAATTCCATCAAGCTGTCCGGCTTCAAGTCGTTCGCCGATCCCACCCATTTCCAGCTGCCAGGCCAGCTTGTCGGGGTGGTCGGGCCTAACGGTTGCGGCAAGTCCAACATCATGGATGCGGTGCGCTGGGTGCTCGGCGAAAGCAAGGCCAGCGAGTTGCGCGGCGAGTCGATGCAGGACGTGATCTTCAACGGCTCGGGTCAGCGCAAGCCGGCCAGCCGTGCCAGCGTCGAACTGGTGTTCAGCAACGAAGACGCGCGCGCCGGGGGGCAGTGGAACCAGTTCGCCGAGATCGCCGTCAAGCGCATCCTGACGCGCGACGGCAGCAGCAGCTACCACATCAACAATCAGCCGGTGCGCCGCCGCGACGTGCAGGATGTCTTTCTCGGCACCGGTCTGGGCCCGCGTGCCTACGCCATCATCGGCCAGGGCACGATCAGCCGGATCATCGAAAGCAAGCCCGAAGAGCTGCGCATGTTCCTGGAAGAAGCCGCTGGCGTCTCGAAGTACAAGGAGCGCCGCCGCGAGACCGAGAACCGCTTGCGCGACACCCGTGACAACCTCACGCGTGTCGAAGACATCCTGCGCGAGCTGAACGGCAACCTCGACAAGCTGGAAAAGCAGGCCGAGGTGGCCGGGCGCTACCGCAGCCTGCAGGACGATGGCACGCTGAAGCTGCACCAGCTGTGGTTCCTGCGCCATCGCGATGCGGCCGGTGAGCAGCAGCGCATCGAGAAAGAGGTCGCCGCAGCGGTGCTGGCACTCGAATCGAAGACCGCCGAGCTGCGCCAGGGCGAGGCGGAACTCGAATCCATCCGCCAGGCGCATTACGCGGCCAGCGACGAGTTGCATGCCTCGCAGGGACGCCTGGCCGAAGCCTCCCTGGAAGTCAGCCGGCTCGAGGAGCGCATCCGATACGTGGTGGAAGGCCGACAGCGCGCCGAGCAGCGGCTGGCCGAGCTGGTGCTGCAAACCGCCCAATGGGCTGATCGCCGAGCCCAGGCCGAGGCCGAACTCGAACAACTCGCTGAACAGGTCGCCAGCGCCGACGAGCACAGCGAGGTACTGCTCGCGCAGGCCGAGGAGCAGGCCGATCGGCTTCCTGGCTTCGAGGATTCGGTGCGCGCAGCGCAGTCAGCGGCCAGTGCGCAGCGCACGCTGGTGGCCGGCGTTCAGCAGCAGATCCAGGTGCTGGCCAGTGACAGCCGCAACATCGAGGACCAGAGCCGCCAGCTCGCCGCCCGTCGCGACAGGTTGGCCGGCGAGAAGCGCCAGCTCGCCGCACCCGATGCCGAGCGCATCTCGCAGCTGAAGCAGCAGTGCGGCAGCGTTGAAGCCGCGCGCGAAATCGTCGAGGCCCGCCTGGCCGAGCTGGGCGAGCAGGTGCCGGCACTCGACGACGCACGGCGTGCGCGCCAGGCCGAGCTCAACACCGAAGCCGGACGGCAAACTGATTTCGGTGCTCGCCTCGACGCCTTGCGCGCGCTGCAGGAAAAAGTGCAGACCGAAGGCAAGCTGCGGCCCTGGTTGGCCAGGCACGGCCTTGACGGGCTCGCCGGTTTGTGGACGCGCATCCACATCGAACCCGGCTGGGAGTCTGCGCTGGAAGCGGCGTTGCGCGAGCGCATCAACGCGCTCGAAGTCGGCCGTGTCGACACGGTGCGTGCCTTTGCTGCCGATGCGCCGCCGGCCAAGCTGGTGTTCTACACGCCGCCGGTGGCCGGCACACCTCAGGCCACCTCAAACGCCACGCTGTCGAGGCTCAGCGACCTGCTGCGCATCGGGGATGCCGGACTGAAGGCGCTGCTGACCGATTGGCTCGAAGGCGTCTACACCGCAGCCAGCCTCGACGATGCGCTGGCTTCGCGGTCGCGCTTGCAGCACGGCGAGGTGCTGATGACGCGTGAAGGCCATGCCGTGAGCGCGCACGCGGTCTCGTTCTACGCAGCGGATTCAGAGCAGGCCGGCTTGCTGGCCCGCGCACAGGAGATCGAGAACCTCCATCGCCAGCTGCGTGCGCAGACGCTGATTGCCGAGGAAGCGCGCAGCGCGCTGATCCGCGCCGAAGCGGCGTACAGCAATGCGTCGGAGCACCTTGCCACGGCGCGCCGTGAGTCTTCCGAGGCACAAGGCCGCGCGCACCAGCTGCAGGTCGAGCTGCTGCGGTTGACGCAGCAGGCCGAGCAGGCCCAGTCGCGATCGGCGCAGCTCGACGACGAACTCGCCGAGATCGATGCGCAGCAGGAAGAACTGAACGAGCGCCGTGCCGCTGGCGAAGCGCGCTTCGAGGATCTCGACATCGAGCTTGCTGCCATGCAGGAACGCCATGCTGAACTCGATGATGCGGTGATCCAGGCCGAGCGCAAGCTGGCCATGGCCCGCGAGCAGCTGCGCACCCTGGAACGTCAGGCGCAGGAATCGCAGTTCGCCTCGCGCTCGCTGGCGGCGCGGCGCGGCGAGTTGCAGCGCGGCATCGACACCGCTGTGCAGCAGCTGGCCAGCAACGCGCTGGCACAAGCGCAGCTGAACGAGGAGCTGGTGCGCTTCACAGACGCGTCGGCCGAGGCTGGCCTGCAGGACGCGCTGGCGCTGAAGCTGGAGCGCGAAGCGGCGCTGGCCGCGCAGCGCAGCGCGTACGACGACCTGACGCTGCGCCTGCGTCGCGCCGACGAGCTGCGGATGGCGCACGAGCAGAGCCTGCAGCCATTGCGTGATCGCATCACCAGGTTGCAGCTCGAAGCGCAGGCAGCGCAATTGGGTGGTGCGCAGTACCGCGAGCAACTGGCCGCAGCCAACGTTGACTTTGAGTCTCTGGCGCAAGGCATCGACAGCCAGGGTGTCCGGCTGCACGGACTGCAGACCGAGATCGACCGCATCAACCGCGAGATCACCGCGCTGGGCGCGGTCAACCTCGCCGCGCTGGAAGAGTTGACCACCGCGCGCGAGCGCAAGACCTTCCTTGACGCGCAGAACGCCGACCTGATGGACGCGATCGGCACGCTCGAAGGCGCGATCCACAAGATCGACCTCGAAACTCGCGATCTGCTCGGCACCACCTTCAACCAGGTCAACGAGCATTTCGGGCGGATGTTCCCGTCCTTGTTCGGTGGTGGCCAGGCGAAACTGGTGATGACCGGCGATGAGATCCTCGATGCCGGGGTGCAGGTGATGGCGCAGCCCCCGGGCAAGAAGAACAGCACGATCCATCTGCTGTCGGGAGGCGAGAAGGCGCTGACTGCGATCGCGCTGGTGTTCGCGATCTTCCAGTTGAACCCGGCGCCTTTCTGTCTGCTCGACGAGGTCGATGCGCCGCTCGACGATGCCAACACCGAGCGCTACGCCAAGCTGGTCAAGGAGATGGCCAAGGGCACGCAGTTCCTGTTCATCAGCCACAACAAGATCGCGATGGAGATGGCGGTGCAGCTGATCGGCGTGACGATGCAGGAGCAGGGCGTTTCGCGCATCGTCGCGGTGGACATGGCCGAAGCGGTCGGTCTGGCGGAGGCGGCGTGAGACCACCCGGCCGCCACGGTTCACGAAAGGAACCTCGTGGGTTCCGGGTCTCTGGCTCCCGCCTGGCGAGACCGCACGCAGTGCGAAAGGTGCCCCAATGACAGACAACCTCACGCTGGCACTGGCCGTGCTCGCAGGCGCGGTGCTGATCGGTGTGGTCGTCCACGGCGCGTGGCAGGCGCGCAAGGCCGGGCCGAAGAAGGCTGACTTGACGACTGCGAGCGCCGAGCCCCGCGAGCCTGTGTTGGGTGCGGTTCCCCAAGACATGGTGCCTGGCGAGTACGCGCCGCACGACGAGCCGAACGGCCGCGTCGCGCCACATCTCGGCGATGCCTCGCAGTCGCTGGACAGCGCCGTGGCCGGCCGCTCGCTGCTGCGCCGCGCCGCGCCGCGGGTCGATGCGCTGATCGATGTGATCGTGCCGATCACTCTGGAGGCACCCGTCACTGGCGATGCCGTGCTGTCGCACTTGCCCGGCAGCCGACGTGCGGGCAGCAAGCCGTTCTTGATCGAGGGCCTGAATGCCGACAGCGGCGAGTGGGAGCCGCCATTGGCGGGACAGCGCTACGGCGAACTGCAGGCCGGCCTGCAACTGGCCAACCGCATCGGCGCCCTGAACGAGATCGAGTACTCGGAATTCGTGCAGAAGCTCGAAGTCTTTGCCGACGCGGTTGGCGCGATGGCAGACTTCCCCGACATGCGCGAGGTCGCAGCGCGCGCGCGCGAGCTCGACGCCTTTGCCGGTGATCACGATGCGCAGATGGCCGTGCGACTGCGCGCCCGCAGCGCTGCCTGGAGCATCGGCTACGTGGTGCAGCAGGCCTCGCGCCACGGCTTCGTGCCCGGTGTGTTGCCGGGCCGGCTGATCCTGCCGTCGGCTGAAGACGGTGCACCGCCAGTGCTGACCCTCGGTTTCGATTCGCAGGCCGCGCTGTCTGACGACCCGAACACCGCGGCCCTGCGCGAGCTGGCGCTGGGCTTCGATGTGGCGCAGACCGCTCCCTCGGCGGCGCCGTTTGCGGCCTGGCAGGTCAGCGCTTTGGGGCTGTCGCAGGACCTCGATGCCGACATCGTCGACGACCGTGGCCAGCCGTTGACGGCCGAGGGTTTCGCCTTCATCGACAGTGAACTGGTGCGCTTGTATGCCGCCTTGCAGGCGCGCGATCTGGCCGCAGGCTCTGCGGTGGCGCGGCGCCTGTTCAGCTGACGGTCCACGCGGCCGCAGCCTCCGAGCGCGATGAGCGAGCCTGAACACGCGCGACGCGCTGCCCAATTGCGTGCGCTGCTGCAACAGCATGCGCACAACTACTACGTGCTCGATGCGCCGCAGATTCCCGATGCCGAATACGACAGGCTGTTCCAGGAACTGGAAGCGATCGAGGCGGCTCACCCCGAACTGCGTCGCGATGATTCACCGACGCAGCGGGTGGTCGGTGGCGTGCTCGACGGCTTCGTCGCGGTGCGGCACGCTGTGCCAATGCTGTCGATCCGCACCGAGACGGACACCGAACCCAGCGGCGCGGTCGCTTTCGATGCCCGGGTGCGCCGAGAGCTGGCACTGACCGAATCCGATCCATCCATCGAATACGCCGCAGAGTTGAAGTTCGACGGACTGGCGATAAACCTGCGTTACGAGGCCGGTGTGCTGCTGCAGGCAGCCACGCGTGGCGATGGCGAAACCGGCGAGGACGTGACGCAGAACATCCGCACCATCGCGCAGATCCCACGCCGATTGCGCAGCGATGCGCCGCCGGCGGTGCTCGAAGTGCGCGGCGAGGTCTACATCCGACGCGACGATTTCGAGGGACTCAACGAGCGCCAGCGCGCGCTGATCGCGCACGGGGCGAAAAACGAGAAGACCTTTGTCAACCCGCGCAACGCGGCTGCCGGTGCGGTGCGCCAGCTGGACCCCGCGATCGCCGCAAGACGCCCGCTGAGCTTCTTTGCCTACGGTCTGGGCGAGGTACAGGGCTGGGGCATCGACAACGGCGCACTACCCACCACACACAGCGCGCTGCTCGACGCGCTGGCCACCTTCGGATTGCCAGTCAGCACCGAGCGTACGGTGGTGCGGGGTGCCGAGGGTCTGGTCGGCTTCCATGAGGCGATCGGAGCCAGGCGCGATGCGCTGCCCTTCGACATCGACGGCGTGGTCTACAAGGTCAATGACCGAGCGCTGCAGCAGCGCCTGGGCTTCGTGACCCGCGAGCCGCGGTGGGCGGTGGCGCACAAGTATCCGGCGCAGGAGCAGATGACGAAGCTGCTCGGCATCGACATCCAGGTTGGCCGCACCGGCAAGCTGACGCCTGTCGCGAAGCTGGAGCCGGTGTTCGTCGGCGGCACGACGGTGAGTAACGCGACGCTGCACAACGAGGACGAGGTGCGTCGCAAGGATGTGCGCGTGGGCGACACGGTGATCGTGCGCCGCGCGGGCGATGTGATCCCGCAGGTGGTCGGCGTGGTGCACGATCCGGCTGCGGTTGAAGCTTCACGCGGAGAGCCTTTCGATCTGTACCAGCGTCTCGGTGGTGTGTGCCCCGTTTGTGGCAGCCCCATCGGGCGCGAGGAGGGCGAGGTCGACTGGCGCTGCACCGGCGGGCTGACCTGCCCGGCGCAGCGCAAGGAAGCGATCCTGCATTTCGCTGGTCGCCGCGCGATGGACATCGAAGGCCTGGGCGACAAGCTGGTCGATCAACTCGTCGATGGTGGCCTGATCCGCACGCTGCCCGAGCTGTACACGCTGGGTCTGGCCAAGCTGTGTGCGCTCGACCGCATGGGCGACAAAAGCGCGGCCAACTTGCTGGCCGGGCTGGAGGCCAGCAAGCGAACGACGCTCGGCCGCTTTCTGTACGCGCTCGGCATCCGCCACATCGGCGAGACGACCGCGAAAGACCTGGCAAGGTATTTCGGAAAGATCGATCGCATCATCGAGGCGACCGAAGCTCAGCTGCTGGAGGTCAACGACGTCGGCCCGGTGGTCGCGCACAGCGTGCGCAGCTTCTTCGAGCAGCCACACCACCGCGAGATCGTCGAACAGTTGCGCGCCGTCGGCATCACCTGGGAAGAAACCGAAGGTGTGGCTGTTGTAGCACCCGAGGCGACTGGCATTGCAGGCGTCACCGGCAAGACCTTCGTGCTGACCGGCACCCTGCCGACGCTGACCCGCGATGCGGCCAAGGAGTTGATCGAAGCCGCCGGAGGCAAGGTGACCGGCTCGGTGTCGAAGAAAACGAACTACGTGGTCGCCGGTACCGAAGCAGGCAGCAAGTTGGACAAGGCCAATGAGTTGGGGGTGATGGTGCTCGATGAGACGGCGCTGCTGGCGCTGCTCCAGGGCCAGATCGCCTGATTCACGCTGCCGCTGATCGGCTGGCTGCGCAAACGAGCAACGCCAAGAAAAAGGCCCGCATCAAGCGGGCCTTTTTGTTGATCAACAGCCGATCAAACCGACGCTGGCACCTTCTCCGCCGCGTCGGTGAACTCCTCGATCTTGTCGAAGTTCAGGTACTGGTAGACCTTGTCGCTGGCCGCGGTCAGCACGCCCATGTCCTTCAGGTACTCCTCGCGGGTCGGGATGCGGCCGAGCTTCGAGCAGATGGCGGCCAGCTCGGCGGAACCGAGGTAGACGTTGCTGTTCTTGCCCAGGCGGTTCGGGAAGTTGCGGGTGCTGGTGGAAAACACCGTCGCGCCTTCCTTCACCTGGGCCTGGTTGCCCATGCACAGGCTGCAGCCCGGCATTTCCATGCGTGCGCCAGCGCTGCCCAGCACACCGTAGTGGCCTTCGTCGCTGAGCTTCTTCGCGTCCATCTTGGTCGGTGGTGCGACCCACAGCTTGACCGGGATGTCGCGCTTGTTCTCCAGCAGCTTGCTGGCTGCGCGGAAGTGGCCGATGTTGGTCATGCAGCTGCCGATGAACACCTCGTCGATCACCGCGCCGGCCACGTCGGACAGCGTCTTCACGTCGTCCGGGTCGTTCGGGCAGGCGACGATGGGCTCGTGGATGTCGGCCAGGTCGATCTCGATCACTGCGGCGTAGTCGGCATCAGCGTCGCCCTTGAGCAGCTGCGGGTCGGCCAGCCAGGCTTCCTGTGCGGCGATGCGGCGGGCCAAGGTGCGAGGGTCTGCATAGCCCTCGGTGATCATCCACTTCATCAGCGTGATGTTGCTGTGGATGTATTCGATGATCGGCTCCTTGTTCAGGTGCACGGTGCAGCCCGCCGCGCTGCGCTCGGCCGAGGCGTCGCTCAGCTCGAAGGCCTGTTCCACCTTCAGATCAGGCAGGCCTTCGATCTCGAGAATGCGGCCACTGAAGATGTTTTTCTTGCCTTTCTTCTCGACGGTCAAAAGGCCGGCCTTGATCGCGTACAACGGGATGGCGTTGACCAGATCGCGCAGCGTGACGCCGGGTTGCATCTGGCCCTTGAATCGCACCAGCACGCTCTCGGGCATGTCCAGCGGCATCACGCCGGTGGCGGCCGCGAAAGCCACCAGACCGGAGCCGGCCGGGAAGCTGATGCCGATCGGGAAACGGGTGTGGCTGTCGCCGCCAGTGCCGACGGTGTCGGGCAGCAGGAAGCGGTTGAGCCAGCTGTGGATCACGCCATCGCCCGGGCGGAGCGCGATGCCGCCACGGTGGCTGATGAAGTCCGGCAGTTCGTGGTGCATCTTCACGTCGACCGGCTTCGGATAGGCCGCGGTGTGGCAGAACGACTGCATCACCAGATCGGCGCTGAAGCCCAGGCAGGCCAGGTCCTTCAGTTCGTCGCGGGTCATCGGGCCGGTGGTGTCTTGCGAGCCGACCGAGGTCATGCGTGGTTCGCAGTAGGTACCGGGGCGCACACCGACCTGCTGGCCGTTGACGACAGGCAGACCGCAGGCCTTGCCAACCATCTTCTGGCCGAGGCTGAAACCCTTCCTGGTGTCGGCCGGGTTCTGCGGCAGTCGAAACAGCGTGCTGACCGGCAGTCCGAGTGCTTCACGCGCCTTGGCGGTCAGGCCGCGGCCGATGATCAGCGGGATGCGGCCTCCGGCGCGCACCTCGTCGAACAGCACCTCGCTCTTGACCTTGAACTCGGCGATCACCTGGCCATCTTTCAGGGCCCTGCCTTCGTAGGGACGCAGCTCGACCACGTCACCCATGTTCATCTGGTTCACGTCGAGCTCGATCGGCAGTGCGCCGGCGTCTTCCATCGTGTTGTAGAAGATCGGCGCGATCTTGGCGCCCAGGCATACACCGCCGAAGCGCTTGTTCGGCACGAACGGGATGTCTTCGCCTGTGAACCACAGCACCGAGTTGGTGGCCGACTTGCGGCTCGAGCCGGTGCCGACCACATCGCCCACGTAGGCCACGAGGTTTCCCTTGGCACGCAGTTCCTCGATGAACTGCACCGGGCCGCGCTTGCCGTCTTCTTCCGGCGTGATGCCGGGCCGTGCGTTCTTCAGCATCGCCAGGGCGTGCAGCGGGATGTCCGGGCGGCTCCAGGCATCGGGCGCTGGCGACAGGTCGTCGGTGTTGGTCTCGCCGGTGACCTTGAAGATCGCCACGGTGATCGATTGCGGCACTTCGGGGCGCGAGGTGAACCACTCGGCATCGGCCCAGCTCTGCAGCACAGCTTTGGCGTGCGCGTTGCCCTGGTCGGCCTTGTCCTTCACGTCATGGAACTGGTCGAACATCAGCAGCGTGTTCTTCAGGCCCGCCGCGGCGACTGCGCCGACTGTCGGACTGTCGAGCAGGTCGATCAGCGGACTGATGTTGTAGCCACCAAGCATCGTGCCCAGCAGCTGGGTTGCGGTTTCGGCGCTGATCAGCGCGCACTTTTCGGTGCCATGTGCCACGGCCGCCAGGTAGCTGGCCTTGACACGGGCGGCATCGTCGACGCCAGCGGGCACGCGGTGGGTGATCAGATCGACCAGCACCTTTTCCTCGCCGGCAGGCGGTGCCTTCAGCAGTTCGATCAGCTGGCTGGTCTGCGCCGCCGACAGTGGCAGCGGCGGGATGCCGAGCGCGGCGCGCTCGGCGACGTGGAGGCGATAGGCTTCAAGCATGGTGGGGCTCCTTCGGAAAGTCGATGGGGGGATGCAAGTGGTGTGCCTCTGCGCCGCCGATGAACGGCGCAAACGCACCACGGTCGGGCAATTCAGTCGCTTCAGGGGCGGGGCGCCGTCAGCAGGGTGTTCTCTGTCGCTGGGGCTGCCTTGCTCGAGTCCATGGCGACACGCTGGCTGGGGCTGACGCAGGCGTCCACCAGGCGGGTGCCGGTTCTCACATTCATCAGCATCGACTTGCTGGCGATCTGGATCATCAGCGTCTGGCCCTTCACATCCTCGAGCCGTACGGCGCCCGTGGTCGACAGGACTGGCTTCATCAGGTAGGTGTTCTTCGCGAAGCGCAATTCGACATACGAGGGGTGGCGTTCGCTGGCCGTGATCTGGATGACCTGCTTGAAGTCGCAGTCGTAATCGCCGTAGTAGACGCGCTCCGAGGCGCTGACCTGTTCTGGCGTCGCGGGTTCTGCCACCCATTCGGCAGGCGGGGCGGCTGCTTTGGGCTTTGTCGCGACCTTGGCTGGCTTGCGGGCAGGCTGCGGCGCGGTCTGGGCCGCCTCGGCCGCGAAGGCAGCGGACGCGACCAGCAGGGCGGCCACGTTCAGGCCGATGAGCAAGGAAGAAAAAGGTGCCATCGGATACGTGCCCGAGCTCATGGGAGTAGACGGAAGGGCGCGCCGCATGAAAAAAGCCGACCTCCGCACGGGTGGCCGGCTTTCTGCGCGTGGCGCATGTCGCAACGAGGAGCCGGGGTCAAAGCAGGTGCTTGACGCCATCCTGCTCTTCGGTCAGTTCCTTCAGCGTGATGTTGACGCGCTCCTGGCTGAAGGCATCGATCTCCAGCCCTTCGACAATCTTGTATTCGCCACCAGCGGTGGTGACCGGGTAGCCGAACACCACACCCTTCGGAATGCCATATTCGCCGTTCGACGGAACGCCCATCGTGACCCACTTGCCGCCGGTGCCCAGCGCCCAGTCGCGCATGTGGTCGATGGCGGCGTTGGCCGCCGAGGCGGCCGACGACACCCCACGCGCAGCGATGATCGCCGCACCGCGCTTGCCCACGGTGGGCAGGAAGGTGTCCTTGTTCCACACGTCGTCGTTGATCATCGCCTTGACCGACTGCCCGGCTATGGTGGCGAAGCGGTAGTCGGCATACATCGTTGGCGAGTGATTGCCCCAGACGACCAGTTTCTCGATGCTCGACACCGGCTTGCCAGTCTTCGCGGCGATCTGCGACGCGGCGCGGTTGTGATCCAGACGAAGCATGGCGGTGAAATTCTTCGCCGGCAGATCGGGCGCACTCTTCATCGCGATGTAGGCGTTGGTGTTGGCCGGGTTGCCGACCACCAGCACCTTGACGTTGCGTGAGGCTGACGCATTCAGCGCCTTGCCCTGAGCGGTGAAGATCTGCGCGTTGGCCGCCAGAAGGTCGGAGCGCTCCATGCCCGGGCCGCGCGGCCGTGCACCGACAAGCAGGGCGTAGTCGGTGTTCTTGAATGCGGCGACCGGGTCGCTGTGCGCCTCGATACCGGCCAGCAGCGGGAACGCGCAGTCGTCGAGTTCCATGATCACGCCCTTCAGCGCGTTCTGCGCCTTCTCATCGGGGATTTCGAGCAGCTGGAGGATCACCGGCTGGTCCTTCCCGAGCATTTCTCCGGAGGCGATGCGAAACAGCAGGGCGTAGCCGATCTGGCCTGCAGCGCCGGTGACGGCAACGCGAACGGGGGACTTGGTCATGTCGGAATCTCCGGGAGATGGAAGGGCGTAGAGGGGCTTGGAGGGACGCTGGGCCTGGGGCGACAACTCGGCGGCGGGCGCGGAAATTGTATTCACCCGGGCTGCCGAGTGTAGGGTTTAACCCGTCGCAGGTCAAAAGTCCTGTGTCTTACATAAGATGTCTGTCGATAATCAACGTTATTGGCTGGACGATCGCTCTGGTCCTGTGCTGCAATCGAGTCATGCCCAGCGCCGCCATTCCCGCCACCGAGCCGCCCTCCGCTGCTGCGGCCCGGCCGGGCGAGGGCGCTTCGCCAGCCTTCAGTCCGCTTTACCAGCAGATCAAGACGCTGATGACACGTAGCCTGCGCATGGGTGAATGGCGCCCCGGCGAAGCGATTCCAAGCGAAATGGATCTGGCGGCGCGTTTCAAGGTCAGCCAGGGCACGGTGCGCAAGGCCATCGAAGAACTATCGGCGGAGAATCTGCTGGTACGTCGCCAGGGCAAGGGCACCTTCGTTGCCACGCACGCCGAACAGAAGAGTCAGTACCGGTTCTTGCGCCTGAGGCCCGACGGCGAGGACGCTGTCAGGGTGCAGCGCCGCTTCATCGACTGCCGCAGGGTGCGTTCGCCAGCCGACGTGGCCCGGTCGCTGGCATTGAAGCCGGGCGACACGGCGGTCAATGTGCGGCGAGTGCTCACCTTCAACGGAACGCCGGTGGTGTTCGACGACATCTGGCTGCCGGGGCAATTGTTCAAGGGGCTGACCGCCGAGCGTCTCAGCGAGTACAAGGGGCCGATGTACGGGCTCTTCGAAAGCGAGTTTGGCGTGCACATGATCCGCGCCGACGAAAAGATCCGCGCCGTCGCGGCCGATGCGGTGTCGGCACTTCCGCTGGGCGTCGAGATCGGCCATCCGCTGCTCAGCGTCGAGCGCCTGTCCTTCACCTACGACGACAAGCCGGTCGAATTTCGCCACGGCCTGTACAACACTGCGGGTTATCACTATCGCAATGCACTCAGTTGATACCTGCTGAGCAGGCGCTCTGCCACGCCCCGCCGGATGGCTCGCGAAAGCCGCGGGAATTCCTGCTTGTTGCGTTGCAATAAACTCACCGGTCCCGTTCGAGCGCACACGAGAAGGTTGTAGATGTCAGACACACTGAAGCCGCGGCCCACCCACCGCAATATCCATGTCAGTCAGATCGTCAAGTACCGCCTGCCGCCGGCCGGGATCGTGTCCATCCTGCATCGCGTCAGTGGCGTTGGCATGTTCCTGCTGATGCCGTTCATCATCTGGATGTTCGATGCCAGTGTCACTTCCGAGATCAGTTACGCATCTTTCACGTCGGTGTTCGCCTACGGCGTGGGGTACTTCCCCGGTATGTTTTTCAAGCTGATCGCGCTCGGACTGATCTGGGCATTCCTGCATCACTTCATCGCGGGCCTGCGCCATTTGTGGATGGACATGACGCACGCAGTGACCAAGGAATTCGGTCACGGATCTGCGCTGGTAACCCTCAGCTTGAGCGTCGTGCTGACGGTGCTGCTCGGCGCCAAGCTCTTTCTCTGAGATCCCCGACTCATGGCACAGAATTTCGGATCCAAGCGCATCGTGGTCGGTGCGCATTACGGCTTGCGCGACTGG
The DNA here is from genome assembly GCA_947474755.1 of Burkholderiales bacterium. Lineage (GTDB taxonomy): Bacteria > Pseudomonadota > Gammaproteobacteria > Burkholderiales > Burkholderiaceae_C > PBB1. The sequence continues at coordinate 121,004 of CANJJE010000004.1, forward strand.
CTGTCGCAGCGGGTCACCGCCGGCTTGATGGCTCTTTTCACCATCGTCGTCATCGTGCAGGTGTTGTTGCCTGGCGAGATGGGCTACGACAAGTGGGCCGGCATCTTCGCTGCCCAATGGATGAAGGTGCTGACCTTTGTCGTCATCGTCTCGCTGCTGTACCACGTCTGGGTGGGCATGCGCGATGTCTGGATGGACTATGTCAAGCCGGTCGCTGTGCGACTCGCCTTGCAGGTATTCACCATCGCCTGGTTGGTCGGGTGTGCGGGTTGGGCAATCCAAGTGCTGTGGAGGCTGTAATGCAAGTGGGCTCGTCTGCAATGAGTACGTTGAGTTCGTCGATTCCGAAGCGCAAGTTCGATGTGGTGATCATCGGAGCTGGCGGGTCCGGCATGCGGGCGTCGCTGCAATTGGCGCGTGCCGGCTTGAACGTCGCGGTGTTGTCGAAGGTGTTCCCGACTCGCTCGCATACCGTGGCCGCGCAAGGCGGCATCGGCGCGAGCCTGGGCAATATGTCCGAGGACAACTGGCACTATCACTTCTACGACACGGTCAAGGGCAGTGATTGGCTGGGCGACCAGGACGCCATCGAGTTCATGTGCCGCGAGGCGCCGAAGGTCGTCTACGAGCTCGAACATTTCGGCATGCCGTTCGACCGCAACCCGGATGGCACGATCTACCAGCGACCGTTTGGCGGCCACACCGCCAACTACGGTGAAAAGCCAGTGCAGCGCGCCTGCGCCGCGGCGGACCGCACCGGCCACGCGATGCTCCACACGCTGTATCAGCAGAATGTCAAGGCGCGCACCAATTTCTTCGTCGAGTGGATGGCGCTGGACCTGATCCGTGATGCCGATGGCGACGTGGTCGGCGTCACGGCGTTGGAGATGGAAACCGGCGATGTGCACATCCTCGAAGCCAAGATCACCTTGATGGCCACGGGCGGAGCCGGGCGCATCTTCGCTGCGTCCACCAATGCCTTCATCAACACCGGTGACGGCCTGGGCATGGCGGCGCGCGCCGGCATCCCGCTCGAAGACATGGAGTTCTGGCAGTTCCATCCGACCGGTGTGGCCGGTGCCGGTGTGCTGCTGACCGAAGGCTGTCGCGGCGAAGGCGCGATCCTGCGCAACTGCAACGGCGAGCGTTTCATGGAGCGTTATGCCCCGACGCTGAAAGATCTGGCTCCTCGCGATTTCGTCTCTCGCTGCATGGACCAGGAGATCAAGGAAGGGCGCGGCTGCGGTCCGAACAAGGATTACGTGGTGCTTGACATGACCCATCTGGGTGCCGAGACCATCATGAAGCGTCTGCCCTCGGTCTACGAGATCGGGCACAACTTCGCCAACGTCGACATCACCAAGGAGCCGATTCCCGTGGTACCGACCATCCATTACCAGATGGGCGGCATCCCCACGAACATCCATGGGCAAGTCGTCGCGCCGAAGAATGGGCAGCCCAACGACATCGTCAATGGCCTTTATGCGGTCGGTGAATGCGCATGCGTCAGCGTGCACGGTGCCAATCGCCTCGGCACCAATTCCTTGCTCGACCTGCTGGTGTTCGGCCGGGCAGCAGGCAACCACATCGTTGACAGCGCGCTGAAGACGCGGACCCACAAGCCGCTGCCGACCGACGCCGCTGACTTCACGCTGGGCCGCCTGAACAAGTACGAGGCCAGCACCGGCGGCGAGTACGCCCAAGACGTGGCCAATGACATCCGCGCTTCGATGCAGCGCCACGCCGGTGTATTCCGCACGCAGGCGACGATGGACGAGGGCGTGGTCGAAATCAAGAAACTGGCTGAACGCGTCCAGAACATCCACCTGGCCGACAAGTCGAAGGTATTCAACACCGCGCGCATCGAGGCGCTGGAAGTCGAAAACCTGATCGAGGCCGCCTTGGCGACGATGGTGTCCGCCGCAGCGCGCCACGAAAGTCGCGGCGCCCACACCGTCGATGACTACGCCGACTCGACCGAATTCCCGAACGGCCGCAATGACAAGGTGTGGCTCAAGCACACGCTGTGGTACCGCGAAGGCAATCGTCTCGACTACAAGCCGGTCAATCTCAAGCCGCTGACGGCGGAGTCGATCCCTCCTGTGGTGCGCACGTTCTGATCGCCGTGCACCCATGAACCACCACCTCAACCACCGCGACGGAGAGCAGTCATGACCAAGCGCGTGTTCCAGATCTACCGCTACGACCCCGATACCGACACCAAGCCTCGGATGCAGACGCTGGAAGTAGAACTCGACGGCACCGAACGCATGTTGCTCGATGCACTGAACAAGCTGAAGGCGCTCGATCCCACCCTGTCGTTTCGCCGCTCGTGCCGCGAAGGCGTCTGCGGTTCCGACGCCATGAACATCAACGGCAAGAACGGCCTGGCCTGCTTGACCAATATGCGCACACTGCCCGGCGTGGTGGTGTTGAAGCCGCTGCCTGGCCTGCCGGTGATCCGCGACCTGATCGTGGACATGACTCAGTTCTTCAAGCAGTACAACTCGATCAAGCCTTATCTGGTCAATGACGAGTTTCCGCCGGAGAAGGAGCGCCTGCAAAGCCCTGAGGAGCGCGAAGAGCTCAACGGCCTGTACGAATGCATCCTGTGCGCCAGTTGCTCGACCAGTTGCCCGAGTTTCTGGTGGAACCCGGACAAGTTCGTCGGCCCGGCAGGACTCTTGCAAGCGTACCGATTCATCGCCGACAGCCGCGACCAGGACACCGAAGCTCGCCTCGACAATCTTGAAGATCCTTACCGTTTATTCCGGTGTCACACCATCATGAACTGCGTTGATGTCTGTCCCAAGAGCCTGAATCCGACCAAGGCCATAGGCAAGATCAAGGAAATGATGATCCGCCGCGCGGTCTGACACCCCTGCCATCGATCCCACGCCATGAATGCTCCGATCGACGAACGTGCCTTGAGCAAGCTGCGCTGGCGTTGCCGACGGGGGTTGCTGGAGAACGATCTGTTCATCGAACGCTTCTTCTCGCGCCATGAATCCAGCCTGACGCAGGGTCAGGCCGACGGCCTGCTGGCACTGATGGACCTGTCGGACAACGATCTTCTGGACCTGCTGCTCGCGCGCCGGGAGCCGGAAGAAGGCCTGCTGGACGACGGCACCATCGAAGTGCTGCGCCTGATGCGTGAACCTCGATGAGTCGCATGCTGTAACGCCCCCAATCCCACGACCTAGCCCCAAGGACCGACCATGACCCCATCCGACGTCAAAGCCACCCTTTCGTTCTCTGACGGCAGCCCGAGCATGGACCTGCCCATCTTCAAGGGGTCGGTCGGACCGGACGTGATCGATATCCGAAAGCTGTACGGGCAAACCGGCAAGTTCACCTACGACCCCGGTTTCCTGTCCACCGCGTCGTGCCAGTCGAAGATCACCTACATCGATGGTGACAAGGGCGAACTGCTCTACCGCGGCTACGCCATCGAGCAGCTCGCCACGAAATGCGATTTCATGGAAACCTGCCACCTGCTGCTGCGTGGTGAGCTGCCTAACGCGACCGAGAAGGAGGACTTCACCAAGCTCGTGACCCGTCACACCATGGTCAACGAGCAGATGCAGTTCTTTCTGCGTGGTTTCCGCCGCGATGCGCACCCGATGGCCATCATGACCGGGCTGGTGGGCGGTCTGTCGGCGTTCTACCACGACAGCACCGACATCAATAACCCGGAACACCGCGAGATCTCGGCGATCCGCCTGATCGCGAAGATGCCCACGCTCGTCGCCATGGCATACAAGTATTCGATCGGACAGCCCTACATCTACCCGAAGAACGACCTCAGCTACGCAGGCAACTTCATGCGCATGATGTTCGCCACGCCGTGCGAGGAATATGTGCCGGATGATGTGCTGGTGCGCGCCATGGATCGCATCTTCATCCTCCATGCCGACCACGAGCAGAACGCCAGCACCTCCACCGTGCGCCTGTGCGGCTCGTCGGGCACCAACCCGTTTGCAGCGATTGCCGCCGGTGTGGCCTGCCTCTGGGGCCCGGCTCACGGAGGTGCCAACGAGGCCGCTCTGAACATGCTCGAAGAGGTCCAGAAGATGGGCGGTGTCGAGAAGATCGGCGACTTCATCAAGCAGGTCAAGGACAAGAACTCGAACGTCAAGCTGATGGGCTTTGGACATCGGGTCTACAAAAACTACGACCCGCGCGCCAAGCTGATGCGCGAAACCTGTCATGAAGTGCTGACCGCGATGGGCAAGAACAACGACCCGATCCTGAAGCTGGCGATGGCGCTGGAGAAGATCGCGCTGGAAGACGATTACTTTGTCTCGCGCAAGCTGTACCCGAACGTCGACTTCTATTCGGGCATCGTGCAGAGAGCGATCGGCATCCCGGTGTCGCTGTTCACCGCGATCTTCGCGCTGGCCCGCACGGTAGGCTGGATCGCTCAGCTCAACGAGATGATCAGCGATCCGGAGTACAAGATCGGACGCCCGCGACAGTTGTTCAACGGCTCGCAAACCCGGGACGTGAAGCCGGTTTCCGAACGCTGAGCAGGCCGGTTTGTCGGTCGAAAACCCGGCCTGGCGCCGGGTTTCTTGTTTGGGCGTGCCGCGTTTGGCAGCGTTTGCTGCTGCGCACCAAACGGCACGCCTAAAATCGAGAGTTCTGTTTTCAAGAGATCGCCACCCATGGGCCGCACGCTCTACGACAAACTCTGGGACGAGCATGTCGTTCACACCGAAGACGATGGCACGACGGTCCTGTACGTCGATCGCCACCTGGTCCACGAAGTGACCAGCCCCCAGGCCTTCGAGGGGCTTGACCTGGCCCGTCGCAAGGTATGGCGCCTGTCGGCCAACCTGGCTGTCAGCGATCACAACGTGCCAACCACTGACCGCAGCCACGGTATCGCCGATCCGGTGTCGAAGTTGCAGGTCGACACGCTCGACGCCAACTGCGACCGCGTCGGCATCACCCAGTTCAAGATGAACGACAGTCGTCAGGGCATCGTGCATGTGATCGGGCCGGAGCAGGGGGCCACATTGCCCGGCATGACCGTGGTCTGCGGCGACTCGCACACCTCGACGCACGGTGCCTTCGGTGCGCTGGCGCACGGCATTGGCACCAGCGAGGTCGAGCATGTGCTGGCCACGCAGACGTTGCTGGCCAGGAAGGCGAAGAACATGCTGATCCGCGTCGACGGCACGTTGCCCCCAGGCTGCGGCGCCAAGGACCTGGTGCTGGCTGTCATCGGGAAAATCGGTACTGCCGGAGGCACTGGCTACACGATCGAGTTCGCTGGTTCCGCCATCCGCGCGCTGAGCATGGAAGGCCGCATGACGGTGTGCAATATGGCGATCGAGGCTGGTGCGCGCGCCGGGCTGATCGCCGTCGACGACACCACCATCTCGTATGTGAAGGGACGTCCTTACACGCCGGTCGGCGTCGAGTGGGAGCATGCAGTCGCCTACTGGCGCACGCTGCACTCCGATGCCGATGCCGTGTTTGATGCGGTGGTTGAACTGGACGCGACGGCCATCCGCCCGCAGGTCACCTGGGGCACGTCTCCCGAGATGGTGCTGTCGATCGAGGATCGCGTGCCAGACCCAGGGCGAGAGAAGGACGCCAACAAGCGCGGGGCGATGGAGCGCGCGCTGGCCTACATGGCGCTGGAGCCGAACAAGCCGATTGCCGACATCGCCATCGACAAGGTGTTCATCGGTTCCTGCACCAACTCGCGCATCGAGGACATGCGCGAAGCCGCGGCGGTGGTGCGCCATCTTGGCCGCAAATTGGCAGCGAACATCAAGCTGGCACTGGTCGTGCCCGGATCCGGTCTGGTCAAGGCGCAGGCAGAACGCGAGGGGCTGGATGTGGTGTTCAAGGCCGCGGGCTTCGAGTGGCGAGAGCCCGGCTGCTCGATGTGTCTGGCGATGAATGCCGACCGGCTGGAGCCTGGAGAGCGTTGTGCCTCGACCTCGAACCGCAATTTCGAAGGTCGGCAGGGCGCTGGCGGCCGCACCCACCTGGTCAGCCCGGCGATGGCCGCTGCAGCGGCCATCGAGGGACATTTCGTCGACGTGCGACGCCTGCTTTGAACCGTTGTTGATCCCGAGGAGAACTCCCCAGATGAAGCGCACTGTCTTTGCTATCGCAGCCGTGGTCGTGTTTCTTGCCGGCTGCAACACCATCGCCGGCATCGGCAAGGACGTCCAGAGAGCGGGCGAAGCCGTCGAAGACGTGGCCAAGAAGAAATGAGCCACCAATGACCCCGTTTCGTGTGCATAGGGGGCTGGTTGCCCCGATGGACCGTGAGAACGTCGACACCGACGCGATCATTCCGAAGCAGTTCCTGAAGTCCATCAAGAAGTCGGGCTTCGGCGTCAACCTGTTCGATGAATGGCGTTACCTCGATGCGGGCTACCCGGGTCAGGATCCGGCTTCGCGCCGGCCCAACCCCGATTTCGTCCTGAACCAGCCGCGCTACCAAGGTGCTTCGGTGCTGATCGCGCGCAAGAACTTCGGTTGTGGATCGTCGCGCGAGCACGCGCCGTGGGCGCTTGACCAGTACGGCTTTCGTGCCGTGATCGCCCCCAGCTTCGCCGACATCTTCTTTGGCAACTGCTTCAAGAACGGCCTGTTGCCGATCGTGTTGCCCGAGAACCAGATCGACCGGCTGTTCGACGAGGTCGCGGCCTTCGCCGGTTACAGCCTGACCATCGATCTGGAGCGCCAGGTCATCGTCAAGGCCGATGGCACCGAACTGCCCTTCGAGGTGCAGGCGTTTCGGAAGTTTTGTCTGCTCAACGGGTTCGACGACATCGGCCTGACTCTGCGACACGCCGACAAGATCAAGGCCTACGAAGCCGAGCGTCTATTGAAGAAGCCCTGGCTGGCACACACCCTCTGACACTTCCAAGGACCTTGACCTGTGAACATTGCGATCCTGCCCGGAGACGGCATCGGCCCTGAAATCGTGGCTGAGGCAGTGCGAGTGCTAGACGTGCTCGACCTGCCCTACGACAGCGAGTCGGCGCTCGTCGGTGGTGCAGCCTATGCGGCCCATGGTCACCCACTGCCCGATGCGACGCTGAAGCTGGCGCAAGACGCCGACGCGGTCCTGTTCGGCGCCGTCGGCGACTGGAAGTACGACACGCTCGAGCGTGCACTGCGGCCCGAGCAGGCGATCCTTGGCTTGCGCAAGCACTTGCAGTTGTTCGCCAATTTCCGCCCGGCGATCTGCCACCCGCAGCTGACCCATGCATCGAGCCTGAAGCCCGAACTGGTGGCAGGCCTCGACATCCTGATCGTGCGCGAGCTCACCGGCGACATCTATTTCGGCCAGCCGCGGGGACGTCGTCTGTCGCCCGACGGTGCGTTTGCAGGTCAACCCGAGGCATTCGACACCATGCGCTATTCGCGCCCCGAGATTGAGCGTATCGCGCACGTGGCGTTCCAGGCGGCGCGAAAGCGGAACAAGCGTGTGACCAGCGTCGACAAGGCCAATGTGCTGGAAACCTTCCAGTTCTGGCGTGACGTGGTGACCGAGGTGCATGCCCAGTACCCCGATATCGCCCTCGACCACCTGTACGTGGACAACGCGGCGATGCAACTGGTCAAGGCGCCGAAGGCGTTCGATGTGATCGTCACCGGCAATATGTTCGGCGACATCCTGTCCGACGAAGCAGCGATGTTGACCGGCTCGATCGGCATGCTTCCGTCAGCATCGCTGAACGCGGAAAATCGCGGGCTGTACGAGCCCAGCCACGGCAGCGCGCCGGACATTGCGGGCAAGAACATCGCCAACCCGCTGGCCACGATCCTGTCGCTGGCGATGATGCTGCGCTTCTCGCTGAATCAGCCTGAAGCAGCGCAGCGTGTCGAAGCGGCGGTGACGCAAGTGCTCGAGGCTGGTCTGCGCACCGCGGACATCTGGTCCGAAGGCACTCGACGCGTCGGCACCCGGGAAATGGGATCGGCAGTGGTCGCTGCGGTGAAAGCGGCTTAGGTTGAACATCCAGAGATGCGGTTTTGAAAGGTAGGGCGATGAAGCTCGTCGGATTGGTGGGATGGCGTGGCATGGTGGGTTCGGTGTTGCTCGATCGGATGCAGCAGGAGGGCGACTTCCCGCTGATCGAGCCCGTGTTCTTCAGCACCAGCAATGCCGGTGGCAAGGCGCCGGCGCAGGCCCGCCATGAATCGACCCTGAAGGATGCGCACGACATCGACGCGCTCAAGCGCTGCGACATCATCATCACCGCACAGGGCGGCGACTACACGACCGAGGTGTTCCCGAAGCTGCGCGCGGCAGGCTGGGGAGGGCACTGGATCGATGCTGCATCCACGCTGCGGATGAAGTCCGATGCGGTGATCGTGCTCGATCCGGTCAATCTGCCGGTGATCCAGAACGCGCTCGCCCGTGGCGGACGCAACTGGATTGGCGGCAACTGCACCGTCAGTTGCATGCTCATGGGGGTCGGCGCGCTCTACAAGGCCGGGCTGGTCGAGTGGATGAGCACGCAGACCTATCAGGCGGCATCGGGCGGCGGGGCGCAGCACATGCGCGAGCTGCTGACGCAGTTCGGTACGCTCAACGGCGCGGTGCGTGCCCTGCTCGATGATCCGAAGAGCGCGATCCTCGACATCGACCGCGGCCTGCTGGTCAGGCAGCGTTCGTTGAGCGAAGCCGAGACCGCGCAGTTCGGCGTGCCGCTGGCCGGCTCGCTGATTCCGTGGATCGACAAGGACCTGGGACTCGGCAAGGGCCGCGAGGACGATGGCTTCGGCGTCAGTCGAGAGGAGTGGAAGGGCGGCGCCGAGACCAACAAGATACTGGGGCAGGGAGACGGCTTCGACCAAGCTGCGGTACCGGTCGATGGCTTTTGCGTCCGTGTCGGGGCGATGCGCTGCCACAGCCAGGCCCTGCTCTTCAAGCTCAAGAAGAACGTGCCGCTGTCCGATATCGAGCAGTTGATCTCGAACGACAACGCCTGGGTCAAGGTGGTGCCGAACAACCGGGAAGACACCATCCGGCATCTGACGCCAGTGGCCGTCACCGGCACGCTGGACATCCCCGTCGGTCGTCTGCGCAAGATGGCGATGGGGCCGGAATACCTCGGCGCCTTCACCATCGGTGACCAGTTGTTGTGGGGGGCGGCGGAGCCGTTGCGTCGGATGCTGCGAATCCTGCTCGAGGCCTGAGCGTCGCGAGCTCAGGCAGGGTCATTGTCTCGGTACGATCACTTGACACGCGTCGGTTGGATCAACGCTGATGGCGCCTTTTCAGGCGATGGATGAGCTTGTCACCGTATCTGCTTGATGCTATTGTGATTTGTTGAATTTATCTTCGTGATCGTCGCCTGTGAAATCGGCTTCGATCGTCTGGTGGAGCTGAATGACGGCTCGACCGCCTGGTTGGGAGACGCCTTGAAGAACACGACGCAGCAACTCGGGCGATTCGCTCTTACCAGTGTGGCCGTTGCCGCGCTTTCCCTGGGATCGACAGATTCCTGGGCGATCGGGCTGGGTCGACTCGCGGTGCAATCTGCGTTGGGCGAGACGCTGAGGGCTGAAATCGACGTCACCAGCATGACACCTGAAGAGGCGGCCAACCTGAGGATCCGCATCGCTCCGCCCGAGTCCTATCGTTCGCTGGGTGTCGAATACAACAACGTGTTGCCGACCACCCAGGCATCACTGCTGAAGCGAGCTGATGGCCGCCCTTTCCTGCGACTGACCAGTGATCGTGTGGTGCAGGAGCCTTTCGTCGATGTGATTCTCGAACTGTCGTGGGCCACCGGTCGGCTGGTGCGCGAATACACATTGCTCTTCGACCCGCCAGCGGCCCAGGCGCCGGCAGCGCCGCCGGCACCTGCTGTGGCCACGGCGCCCGTGTTCTCGGCGCCTGTGGCACCAGCACCGGCGGCCCCCCGTTCACAGCGCCCATCCCCTGCGCCTGCTCCGGCATCGGCTGCCGACCGTGTCCCCAAGGCGCCACCACCGCCACCGTCTGCACCGACAACGGCTGTGGGCGGTTCGACCGGTGACACCTACCTTGTTCAGCCCGGTGACACGCTGACGCGCATCGCGTCACGCACCCGTCAAGGCACCGTGTCTCTCGACCAGACGCTGGTGTCGCTTTACCGCGGCAACCCGCAGGCGTTCATTGGCGAGAACATGAATCGGCTCAAGGCGGGCGTGGTGTTGAAGGTGCCGTCGGCCGAGGCTGCCGCTACGGTCGATTCGGCTGAGGCGCGTCAGCTGATACTGGCCCAGAGTGCTGATTTCGGCAGCTTCCGTCAGCGACTTGCTGGTGCGGTGCAACCCGCCGCTGCGGAAGCCCCGACGCGCAAGGATGCTGGCAAGGTCCGCGCCGAGGTCGACGATCGCAAGGACACCGCTCCCGTCGCCTCAGACAAGCTGACGCTGAGCAAGTCCGCTTCTGCGGCGAAGTCAGGGGCCTCTGAAGTCAAGCTTTCGAAGGAAAAGGAAAAGCAGGACGCGGCGGTGCACGTGGCTGAATTGTCGAAGAACGTAGAAGAGCTGAAAAAGCTGTCGGGCGCGGCCACTGTTGCGGCGGTTCCTGCTCCCCCGGCAGTCTCGCCCCAGGCCTCCGCACCTTCTCCGGTGCCCGTTCCTGAGGTGCCTGTGGCGGCCGCGCCGTCTTCCACGGCATCCGCTGTGGCCGATGCGTCTCCCACCTCGGCGGCGAGTGCGGCTGTCGCACCGGTTGCGCTGCCACCCCCCGTGGCTGCTGCGAAGCCCGCCAGCGAACCTGCGCCGGCCGACGGTCCGGGATTCCTCGACTCCCTGCTCGAGATCAACCCGCTTTATCTGGCCGGTGGCGCGGGTGTGGTGCTGGCCTTGCTCGGCTTCGGTGTCTACCGTGCGCGGCGTGCCAAGCTCGATACAGGGGAGACCTCATTCCTCGAAAGCCGTCTGCAGCCTGATTCCTTCTTCGGTTCCAGCGGTGGCCAGCGCATCGACACTCGTGAGTCGGCGGCGGGCGCGCAGTCGTCAATGAGTTATTCGCTGAGTCAGCTCGATGCAATTGGCGATGTCGATCCGGTTGCCGAAGCCGACGTCTACCTGGCCTATGGCCGCGATCTGCAGGCCGAGGAAATCCTCAAGGAGGCGATGCGCAGCAGCCCTGATCGCCTCGCCATCCGCACCAAGCTGCTCGAGGTTTACGCCAAGCGCCGCGATACCAAGGGCTATGAACTGCTGGCCACGCAGCTGTTCTCCTTGACCGGCGGCAAGGGCGAGGACTGGCAGAAGGCCCAGGAAATGGGTCTGGAGATCGATTCAGAGAACCCGCTGTATCAGCCGGGCGGACTCCCTGAGGCATCACCTACCTCGACCGATCCCGCAGCCAAGATGGCCGAGCTGCTGGCCCCCACCACGATGCCGCAATTGGCGTCGCCGAACTCATCCGGTTTCGCTGACTCCTTGTCCGAGGAGATGACACCTCCGACCACCAAGCCGGTGAAGGACGTCGACTTCGACCTCGATCTGAGCGCAGACGACACGGCGGCTCAGCGCCCGGCGACCCAGTCGCCGCCTTTCAAGTCGTTCGACTTTGATGCCGCCCCGACACCCGCTTCGGCCCAGCCCTACTTGCCGTCATCCGCACCTGCACCTGCGGCCACCAGTCCCGGGACGAGAGCTCCGCTCGATTTCGACATGTCGAGCATTTCGCTCGATCTCGATGCACCGGCCGAAAGTAGTCGGAGCAGCATCGACAGCATGCCGGGCGAGCTGATGGACGACGAGACCCACGACACCAACATCGATCCGTTGGCCCGCAAGCTCGAACTGGCCGAGGAGTTCCGCCAGATCGGCGACGCCGAAGGCGCGCGCGATCTGCTGCAGGAAGTGGCGGCGAAGGCCGAAGGTGCGCTGAAGGTGAAGGCGCAGAACATGCTGAACGACCTCGGTTGATCGAGCGAGCGAAGAGTTCCCGGCAGGCGCCTGATCGGCTACCCCCAGTGACCCGGCTGGCACTGGGCGTGGCCTACCGTGGCGGCGCCTATTGCGGCTGGCAGCGTCAGGCCAATGACGACACGGTGCAGGCCCGTGTAGAGCAAGCGCTGTCGAAATTCGCAGCCGTGCCGCTCACCGTCACCTGCGCAGGCCGAACGGACACCGGCGTGCACGCGATCAATCAGGTGATCCACGTCGATGCGCCGGTCGAACGGGAAGACGTTTCCTGGGTGCGCGGTACCAACCGCTACCTGCCGGCCGACGTGGCGATCCAGTGGTGCCTGCGGGTCGACGACAGCTTCCACGCTCGCTTCGCCGCCATCGGCCGCCGCTACAGCTACCTGCTGCTGGAGTCGCCGGTGCGCCCGGCGCTTGAAGCCGGGCTTGTTGGCTGGACGTTTCGCAAGATTGAAGTCGAGGCCATGCAGCAGGCGGCGCAGTTGCTGGTCGGCGAGCACGATTTCTCGGCTTTCCGATCGTCGCAATGTCAGGCTGCCTCGCCCGTCAAGCAGATGCGCGCCATCGACATCAGTCGCCGAGGCGCCTACTGGCGCATCGATTTCCACGCCGATGCCTTCTTGCACCACATGGTGCGCAACATCGTCGGCTGCCTGGTGGCGGTCGGTACCGGAAACCGGCCGGTGACGTGGATCAGCGAGGTGCTGGCCGCGCGCGACCGAGCGCGTGCCGCACCAACTTTCTCGCCGGACGGCCTGTATTTCGTCGGTCCGGACTACGATGCTCGATATGCCATACCTGCGCGGCCATCCGCGAGCGACTGGTTGCCCTGACAGCCTCCTACGATGAACGCACGCACCCGCATCAAGATCTGTGGCCTGACCCGTGAACAGGACGTCGATGACGCCGTGGCGGCCGGCGCCGACGCGATAGGTTTTGTGCTCTATGCCCAGAGCCCGCGCCATGTCGATGTGCCACGTGCTGCCGCGCTCGCACGGCGCCTGCCAGCCTTCGTGACGCCGGTCGGTCTGTTCGTCAACGCCAGCGCCAGACTGATCACCGAGGCGACCGACGCGATACCGACGCTGCTGCTGCAATTCCATGGCGATGAGGCGCCGGCCGACTGTCAGGCGCCGGGTCGGCCTTACCTTCGGGCGGCGCGGATGGCGTCCGGGTTCGATTTGCTAACATTCATCAGAGGCTACCCGGATGCGCAAGCCATCCTCCTCGATGCCCATGTCGATGGCTACGGTGGCGCTGGAAAGGTCTTCGATTGGTCGCTGATTCCGCGAGACGTGCCCCATCACCTCGTTTTGTCTGGTGGGTTGCATGCCGAAAATGTGATCGAAGGCATCCTTCGGGTACGGCCCTGGGCCGTTGACGTCAGCTCCGGCGTCGAGTTGGCCAAAGGCGTCAAGGACGCTGAGGCGATACGCCGGTTTTGCGAGCGGGTGCGAGAAGCGGACGCCCGCATCGCCGCGAATGAAACCTGAAGAGTAACCACGATGCTTGCCACTCCGTTTGATTACCACCAGCCCGACGCGACCGGGCACTTCGGCCCCTACGGCGGCACCTTCGTCGCCGAAACGCTGATCCACGCGCTCGACGAGCTGAAAGAGGCTTACGCGGTGGCGCAGGCCGACCCGGCCTTCATGGCCGAGTTCCGTAGCGAGCTGGCGCATTTCGTCGGCCGGCCGAGTCCCGTCTACCACGCAGCGCGCATCAGTCGCGAGCTCGGCGGCGCGCAGATCTACCTGAAGCGCGAGGACCTGAACCACACCGGCGCGCACAAGATCAACAACACCATCGGCCAGGCGATGCTCGCACGCCGCATGGGCAAGCCGCGGGTGATTGCCGAGACGGGCGCCGGTCAGCACGGGGTTGCCACTGCGACCATTTGCGCGCGCTACGGCCTCGAGTGTGTGGTCTACATGGGCAGCGAGGACGTCAAGCGCCAGTCGCCGAACGTCTACCGGATGAACCTGCTCGGAGCCACCGTTGTCCCGGTCGAATCGGGCAGCAAGACGCTGAAGGATGCGCTCAACGAAGCGTTGCGTGACTGGGTCACCAATGTCGAGAACACCTTCTACATCATCGGCACCGTGGCTGGCCCGCACCCGTATCCGATGATGGTGCGCGATTTCCAGCGCGTCATCGGCGACGAATGCCTGGTGCAGATGCCCGAGATGATCGGCGGCCAGCCTGATGCGGTGATCGCCTGCGTCGGTGGCGGCAGCAACGCGATGGGCATCTTCTACCCTTACATCGAGCACACCGGCACGCGGCTGATCGGCGTCGAGGCGGCGGGCCTTGGCATCGAGACGGGCCGCCACGCGGCTTCGCTTTCGGCCGGCTCGCCGGGCGTGCTGCATGGCAATCGAACCTATCTTCTGCAGGACGCCAACGGCCAGATCATCGAGACGCATTCGGTGTCTGCCGGCCTCGACTATCCCGGCGTCGGCCCGGAGCATGCCTACCTGAAGGACATCGGCCGTGCCGAATACGTCGGCATCACCGACGACGAGGCCATGGCCGCTTTCCACGTGTTGTGCCGCACCGAAGGCATCATTCCCGCACTCGAATCGAGCCATGCGCTGGCGCATGCGATGAAGATAGCTCCGACGATGCGTCAGGACCAGAGCCTGCTGGTGAACCTGTCTGGCCGAGGCGACAAGGACATCGGCACGGTGGCCGACCTGTCCGGTGCGAACTTCTACTGCCGACCCTCCTGCCGTGGTGAAGCGGTAAAGAGCGGCGCGACGCCGGTGAAGGGCCCCGAATCCACGAAGGCCGCACGATGAGACGCATCGCCGCCACCTTCGAGGCCCTGCAGCGCGGTCGGCGCAAGGCCTTGATCCCGTTCATCCACGCCGGTGACCCCCACGTCGAGAGCACGGTCGACATCCTGTGCGCCATGGCTGACGCCGGAGCAGATGTGATCGAACTCGGGGTGCCGTTTTCCGACCCGATGGCCGACGGCCCGGTGATCCAGAAGGCTGCCGAGCGCGCGCTGGCCAAGGGCATCGGGATGCCGCAGGTGCTGGACTACGTGCGGCGCTTTCGCGAGCGCAACACCATCACGCCTGTGGTGCTGATGGGTTACGCGAACCCGGTCGAGCGCTACGGTATCGACCGCTTCGTGGCCGATGCGAAGTCCGCAGGCGTCGACGGCGTGCTGGTCGTCGACTACCCACCGGAAGAGTGCGAGGCTTTTGCACGCACGCTGCACAGCCACCAGCTGGACCCGATCTTTCTGCTGGCGCCGACCTCGACGGTGCAGCGCATGAAGGATGTCGGGCGTATTGCCAGTGGCTATGTCTACTACGTGTCGCTGAAGGGCGTGACCGGCGCCGGCCACCTCGACATCGGCGCCGTGGCCGACATGCTGCCGCGCATTCGCGAGCATGTGCATGTTCCCGTCGGCGTCGGCTTCGGCATCCGCGATGCGGCGACCGCGAAGGCGGTGGCCGCGGTATCCGATGCGGTGGTGATCGGCTCGGCACTGGTACAACTGCTGGAGCGCGAGACACCCGACCATGCGCCGCTCGTGGCGGGGCGATTCATTGCCGAAATACGTGCGGCCCTGGACAACGCCGCTCTCGACACCCAGACAGGAGAACGTGCATGAGCTGGCTCGAAAAGCTGTTGCCATCGAAGATACGGCCAACGGACCCCAACGAACGCCGCACGGTGCCCGAGGGCCTGTGGGTCAAGTGCCCTTCGTGCGAGACGGTGCTCTACAAGACCGACCTCGAACAGAACATCAACGTCTGCCCGAAATGCGCTCACCACCACCGCATCGGCGCGCGCATCCGGCTTGATGCCTTCCTCGACCCCGAGGGCCGCTATGAGATCGGCCAGGAAGTGGTGCCTGTCGATGCGCTGAAATTCAAGGACAGCAAGAAGTACCCTGAACGGCTGAAGGAAGCGCTGGAGGCCACCGGCGAAACCGATGCGCTGGTGGTGATGGGCGGCGCTATCCACAGTATCCCGGTGGTCGCGGCGTGCTTCGAGTTCCAGTTCATGGGCGGCTCGATGGGCTCGGTGGTCGGCGAACGCTTCGTGCGTGGCGTCGAGACTGCTGTCGAGCAGAAGACGCCGTTCATCAGCTTTACCGCCACGGGAGGTGCCCGCATGCAGGAAGGGCTGCTGAGCCTGATGCAGATGGCCAAGACCAATGCTGCGCTGACCCGCCTCGCGAAAGCGAAACTGCCCTACATCAGCGTGCTGGCCGACCCGACGATGGGCGGCGTGTCGGCCAGCTTCGCGTTCATGGGCGATGTGGTCATCGCCGAGCCGAAGGCGCTGATCGGCTTTGCGGGTCCGCGCGTGATCGAGAACACCGTGCGAGAGAAACTTCCAGAGGGTTTCCAGCGTGCCGAGTTCCTGCTGCACACCGGCGCGGTCGACATGATCGTCGACCGTCGGGAACTGCGCAGTTCCATCGCCAAGATGATCGCGATGCTGCAGCGTCAGAGCGCCGACGCGATCGCTTGACGCCGAGCCTGGACCCCAACGCGCTTGTCCTCACTCCCCACGACGCTGGTCGGCTGGCTGGCCCGCTGCGAGCAGTTGCACCCGAAGGAAATCGACATGGGCCTGCACCGTGTCGAGCAGGTGCGTGCCCGCCTCGACCTGCGGTTCAGCGTGCCGGTGATCGCAGTGGCCGGCACCAATGGCAAGGGCTCGACCTGCGCGATGCTCGAATCGATCGCGCTGCGCGCCGGCTACCGCGTCGGCCTGTACTCGAAACCGCACCTGGTGCATTTCGAGGAGCGCTGCAGGGTCAACGGCGAGATGGCGACCGAGGCGCAGCTGCTGGTGCATTTTGAAGCGGTCGAGCAGGCGCGCGGTGACATCGGGCTGACCTACTTCGAGTTCACGACGCTCGCCATCGCGCGCTTGCTGTCGCAAGCACCGCTCGATCTGGTGATCCTCGAAGTCGGCCTCGGCGGCCGGCTCGATGCGGTCAATGTCTTCGATGCCGACTGCACGGTGATCACCAGCATCGACCTCGATCACATGGAATACCTCGGTGATGACCGCGAGTCCATCGGCCGCGAGAAGGCCGGCATCATGCGCGTCGGCCGACCTGTGGTTGTCAGCGATCCCGTGCCGCCGCGCAGCGTGATCGACCGTGCGCGCGAACTCGGTGCCGACCTTCGGTGCTTCGGCGTCGATTTCAACCACTCCGGCGATCAGCAGCAGTGGGCCTGGGCCGGCCGCGCCAAGCGCTATAACGGCCTTGCGTACCCGGGTCTGCGCGGCGCCAACCAGTTGATCAATGCTTCGGGCGCGCTCGCTGCATTCGAGGCGCTCGCAGATCGGTTGCCGATCTCCGCGCAGGCCGTGCGACAGGGTTTCGCGATGCTCGAATTGCCGGGCCGTTTTCAGATCGTGCCGGGCCAGCCGACACTGGTGCTGGATGTCGCGCACAACCCGCATGCAGTCGCTGCGCTGGCGCAGAACCTCGACCGCATGGGCTTTCATCCGCGCACCCATGCCGTGTTCGGCGCGATGCACGACAAGGATCTGAGCGCGATCTTCCAGCGCATGTCGCCGATCGTCGATTCCTGGTGCTTCACCGACCTGCCTTCCGCGCGCGCGGCGACCGCCTTGCAGTTGCAGTCACTGTTCGAATCGCTGGCGCCAGGCTTCAGGAAACCGGGCGTGGAAGCGGTCACGCTGTCGGTGCACAGCGCCCCGCATTCTGCGCTGCACCACGCGATCGGGCGTGCCGAACCGGCCGATAGAATCGTTGTCTTCGGGTCGTTCCTCACCGTGGGCGGCGTCCTCCAACACGGCTTGCCCCGGCTGGGCAGCTCGCACAGCGTCTGAGCCCGTACCGATGGCACCGTCCGATTTCTTCAAGCGCAAGCCCGCCGCCGACGCGGCATCCGGCAGCAGTGCACGGCTCGCGGGCTCGATGGATGCGGTCGAGAAAGTGCGCACCCGCACCCGCCAGCGCCTGATCGGTGCCGTACTGTTGCTGACCCTCGGCGTGATCGGCTTCCCGCTGTTGTTCGAATCGCAGCCACGGCCGATTCCGCTGGACATCCCGATCGAGATCCCGAAGCCTGACGGCGCGCCCGCGCTGTCCCTGCCGACGCCGCGCGCCGATTCAGCAAGCGCATTGCCGCAGGCCGCTTCCGAGTCCACGGTGGCCTCAGGTATCGTGACCCGCGACGCGCCGTCCGAGCCCATGCCCGCTCCGGAATCAGTAGCGGCTTCGACGCCTGCCAGCGCGCCATCTGTCGTGCCCGCTGCGTCGGCGGCTGCTGCCGCAGTGAGCGCATCAGCAGCCAAGGTGGCTACCGCTGCGTCAAAACCTGCTGTGGCCACCGAGTCAGCTGCCTCGGCCACCCCCTCTGCCAAAGTGGCATCCGCAGCCGGCGGTTCGCCCCGCTTTGTCGTGCAGGTCGGCGCATTCGCTGATCCAGCGTCGGCGCGCGGGGTTCGCCTGAAGATGGAAAAACTGGGCATGAAGACATACACCCAGGTCGCCGAGACGTCCACTGGCAAACGAATACGGGTGCGCCTGGGGCCGTTCGAGACCCGCGCCGAGGCCGACAAGGCGCAAGCGAAGTCGAAGGAGGCGGGCATTGCGGCGGTGGTACTGAAGCTTTGAGTCCTGCCCAGCCGCAGTTGCGTGCTTTGGCTGTTTCCAACCGTGCGCGATGACCGAACCCCGGAACGCGGCCGACCTGGCGATGCTGGCCGTGCTGCTGCTGTCGATGGCGGTCGGCGCCTGGCGTGGCCTGGCCTTCGAGCTGATGTCGCTGCTGGGCTGGCTCGCCGCTTATCTGGCCGCGCAGTGGTTCAGTCTTGCCGTCGCACCCCATGTGCCGATCGGTTCACCGGGCTCGCCGCTGAACCATGCCGCGGCCTTTGCGCTGACCTTCATCGCGACGCTGATCGCCTGGAGTCTGCTCGCCCGGCTGATGAAAATGCTGATTCACGCCACACCTCTCAGTGGCATCGATCGTCTGCTGGGCGCCGCTTTCGGTGTCTTGCGCGGTGTGGTGCTGCTGCTTGCCGTGGCGACGGTCGTCACGCACACGCCGTGGGTGGAGGCGCCGACCTGGCAGCATTCCGTCGGTGCCGCGTGGCTGAAAGCCCTGATCACCGGACTGAAACCGGCACTGCCGACGAGCATCACCGATCACCTTCTGATCTGAGGTGGGCCCCGACCCCCGACAATCGGGGTGCAGTCGAATCGGCCTTGGGCCGCAAAGCAGTTTGAACCGGGAGTGTTTTCATGTGCGGCATCGTCGGGGTGATCTCAAAGGCGCCGGTCAACCAGTTGATCTATGACGCCTTGCTGCTGTTGCAGCATCGTGGCCAGGACGCTGCCGGCATCGTCACGATGCAGGATTCGCGCTGCTTCATGCACAAGGCACGGGGCATGGTGCGCGACGTGTTTCGCACCCGCAACATGCGCGGCTTGCCAGGCACGGTCGGGCTGGGCCAGGTGCGCTACCCGACCGCTGGCAATGCCTACAGCGAGGAAGAGGCGCAGCCGTTCTACGTCAACGCACCGTTCGGCATCGTGCTCGTGCACAACGGCAACCTTACCAATGCGCAGGCCTTGAAGCGCGAACTGGCGACCGTTGACCGCCGCCACATCAACACCGACAGCGACACCGAGGTGTTGATCAACGTGCTGGCCCATGAGCTCGCCTCCGCGGCGCGCGACCTGCCGCTGTCGCCGGAGATCGTCTTCAAGGCCGTGGCAGCAGTGCACAAGCGCGTCAAGGGCTCGTACGCCGTGGTGGCGCTGATTGCTGGCTTTGGCCTGCTGGCGTTTCGCGATCCGTTCGGCATCCGGCCACTGTGTTTCGGCGAGGGCGACACGCCCGAGGGTCGGCAGGTGATGGTGGCCAGCGAGTCAGTGGCGCTCGAAGGTACTGGTCATGTGATGACGCGCGACGTGGCGCCCGGCGAGGCGATCTTCATCACCTCGGATGGGCAGGTCTATTCGCAGCAGTGCGCCGAGAACCCAAGCCTGCACCCCTGCATGTTCGAGTATGTCTACCTCGCACGGCCCGACTCGATCATGGACGGCATCTCGGTGTACCAGGCGCGCCTGAACATGGGCGAGACGCTGGCGCAGCGGCTCATCTCGACCATGCCGCCCAGCGAGATCGACGTGGTGATCCCGATCCCCGAATCGAGCCGGCCGTCGGCGATGCAGCTCGCGCAGAAGATCGGCAAGCCCTACCGCGAAGGCTTCGTGAAGAACCGCTATGTCGGCCGGACTTTCATCATGCCAGGGCAGGGCGTGCGCAAGAAGTCGGTGCGCCAGAAGCTCAACGCGATCGGCGTCGAGTTCAGGGACCGCAATGTGCTGCTGGTCGATGACTCGATTGTTCGCGGCACCACCTCGAAAGAGATCGTGCAGATGGCGCGCGAGGCCGGTGCGCGCAAGGTGTTCATGGCTTCGGCCGCTCCGCCGGTGCGTTTCCCGAATGTGTATGGCATCGACATGCCCACCAACTCCGAGCTGATCGCGCACAACCGCAGCATCGAGGAGATCCGCCAGTTCATCGGCGCCGACGCGCTGATCTATCAGGACGTCAACGCGATGAAGCGGGTGGTTGGCGCGTTGAACCCGCGCGTCAGCGGCTTCGAGGCCTCGTGCTTCGATGGCAACTACATCACTGGTGACATCTCGGCTGCCGACTTCGACGCGATCGCCACGCAGCGACTGTCGCAGGGCGAAGAGGACGATTCTCCGGCGAGGTCGCGGCTGGCGCTGCAGAGCGTGGCGGAGCAGACCTGATGACGACGAAGAAGACGATTCCCCGCACGGCCCTGCCGGAGGGACTGCGCATCGACACGCTGGCGGTACGTGAAGGCCTGCCACGCACCCAATGGGGCGAAAACTCCGAAGCACTGTTCCTGACCAGCAGCTTCGTACAGCCCGATGCGGCTACCGCCGCCGCGCGTTTCGCGAACGAGGAAGAGGCCTTCATCTATTCCCGCTTCACCAACCCGACGGTGACGATGTTCGAGCGACGTCTTGCTGCCCTCGAAGGCAGCGAGGCCTGCATCGCCACATCGAGCGGCATGGCGGCGATCCTGCTGACCGCGATGGCGCTGCTGAAGGCGGGCGACCACGTGATCTGCTCGCGCAGCGTGTTCGGTTCGACCATCTCCTTGCTCGGTCGCGAGTTTGCCAAGTTCGGCGTTGAAACCACCTTCGTTTCGCAGACCGATGTGGGCGAATGGCAGCGCGCGGTGCGGCCGACGACGAAGCTGCTGTTCGCCGAGTCGCCGACCAACCCGCTGACCGAGGTCTGCGACATCCGCGCGCTGGCCGAGGTCGCCAGCAGCACGAATGCGCTGCTGGCGGTGGACAACTGCTTCTGCACGCCAGCGCTGCAAAGGCCACTCGAGCATGGCGCCGACCTGATCATCCACTCGGGCACCAAGTACCTCGACGGACAGGGCAGAGTGCTTGCCGGCGCCATTTGTGGAAAAGAGCAATTGATCAACGATCAATTCGTTCCGGTGATGCGAAGTGCCGGCATGACGCTGTCGCCATTCAACGCCTGGGTGGTGCTGAAGGGGTTGGAAACCTTGTCGATCCGCATGCAGGCGCAAAGCGAACGCGCGCTGAAACTGGCCACCTGGCTGGAGCAGCAGCCGCGGGTCGATCAGGTGTTCTACCCCGGTCTCCAGTCCCATCCGCAGCATGAACTGGCGATGGCCCAGCAATCAGGCTGCGGCGGCGCTGTTCTGTCGTTCACCGTGAAGGCGCGCGCGCCGGGTGATGATGAAACTGCGTCCGATGCAGCGCGCCTGGCGGCCTTCCATGTGATCGACAGCACCCGCGTGTGCTCGATCACCGCCAACCTCGGCGACACCAAGACGACGATCACCCACCCGGCCAGCACGTCGCATGGCCGACTCACCGAAGTGCAGCGTCAGGCGGCCGGCATCACGCAGGGCCTGGTGCGCGTTGCGGTCGGGCTGGACGATGTGGAAGACCTGAAGGACGATCTGTTGCGCGGCCTGAGTTCACTTTGACAATGCCTGACGCATCACCCCACATGACCCGAAAAGTTCGCACCCGCATTGCGCCGTCGCCGACTGGCTTCCTGCACCTGGGCACCGCCCGCACCGCACTTTTTTCCTGGGCGTTTGCCCGCCACCACGGTGGTGACTTCATCCTGCGCATCGAGGACACCGACGAGGCGCGTTCGACGCAGGAGGCGGTCGATCAGATCATCGCTGCGATGAAGTGGTTGAACCTGGCGCACGACGAGGGCCCGTTCTTCCAGATGCAGCGCATCGAACGTTACCGGGAGGTGATTGGTCAGATGCTTGGCGACGGCACGGCCTACCCTTGCTATTGCACTCCGTCCGAGCTCGATGTGATGCGCGAGGCGCAACGGGCGCGCGGGGACAAGCCACGCTACGACGGCCGCTGGCGGCCCGAGCCGGGAAAGTTACTGCCGGCCATTCCCGAGGGCGTGAGGCCGGTGATCCGCTTTCGCAACCCCCCGAGCGGTGTGGTGAGCTGGGACGACATGGTCAAGGGCCAGATCACGATTTCGAATGCGGAACTCGACGACCTGATCATCGCGCGCCCCGGCGCCGATGCCGACACGCTGATCGGCACACCGACCTACAACTTCTGCGTCGTCGTCGACGACTGGGACATGGGCATCAGCCATGTCATTCGCGGCGACGACCACGTCAACAACACCCCGCGGCAGATCAATATCCTGCGTGCCCTGGGCGCGGAATTGCCGGTCTATGGCCATGTGCCGATGATCCTCGGGCCCGATGGCGACAAGCTGTCGAAGCGCCACGGTGCGGTCAGCGTCACGCAGTACGAGACGGCCGGCTACCTGCCCGAGGCGATGCTCAACTACCTGGCGCGCCTGGGCTGGAGCCATGGCGACGACGAGCTGTTCAGCCGCGAGCAACTGGTGTCGTGGTTCGATGGCCAGCATCTGGCCAAGAGTCCGGCGCAGTGGGATGCGGCCAAGCTCAACTGGGTCAACGCCCATTACCTGAAGGCTTTGCCTGACGATGTACTGGCAACCCACGTGGTGGCTCGATTCGCCGAGCGCGGTATCGCGGCGGTGGCCGATGACTGGCTGGGCCGCATGTGCGCACTCTTCAAGGACCGCTGCGCGACGACGCTGGAGCTGTGCGACTGGCTGGCGATGTATTTTTCGGACGTCGCCCCGCGTCCAGAAGACCTCGCCACGCACGTCACCGAATCGGTGCAACCTGCGCTGCAAAGCCTGAGCGAACGACTCTCCGACATCGAGTGGACCAGGTCTGCGATCAGTGCCGCGATCAAGGAGGTGATCGCTGCACACGGCATCAAGATGCCCATGCTCGCGCACGCGGTTCGGGTGCTGGTTTGCGGTCGTGCGCAGACGCCGTCGATCGATGCCGTGCTTGAGCTGTTTCCTCGTGATGTCGTGCTCGCCAGATTGCGGATTGCCTGAAAAGCTGGCTATACTCTTCGTCTCGCTTGAACAGCGCGAAGCGATGTAGAAATTGACCTCTACGTCACTTCCCCGAGTGATGCCAGAGGTTGGTAACTGGCAGCGTAGGGGGGTATAGCTCAGCTGGGAGAGCGCTTGCATGGCATGCAAGAGGTCAGCGGTTCGATCCCGCTTACCTCCACCAACGACGGGCAGTTCATCGCCGGTTGAAGGCGGCGCGCAGTTCAAGTCACGACGCAGGATTTGTCCCCTTCGTCTAGAGGCCTAGGACACCACCCTTTCACGGTGATTACAGGGGTTCGAATCCCCTAGGGGACGCCAAGCTTGAGCGAAGCTTGCAGCAGTATCTGAAAAGAGAATGCTGGAATTCGCTCCGCACTGTGTGCGTATTGGAGTGGTAGTTCAGTTGGTTAGAATACCGGCCTGTCACGCCGGGGGTCGCGGGTTCGAGTCCCGTCCACTCCGCCAACCATTCAGTGAAAACGGGCCCCAGCGGCCCGTTTTTCATTTCTACCCACCATTTCTCGTTGAGACTGCGGCGGCAATGGTCTTGAGTTCCCCGCTGCCGCGTTTCGGGCAACGCCGCATGCCGAAGTCAAAACCCGCTTGAGCAGCCTCGTCCGACCAATGCGCTGCGGCCCCGGGGCTGGACAGCCCCGCTCCAGGGGCGCTCACTTCACGATGCGAAGTTAGGCGGACACCAAACCGGATCGAGAGCCGCCTCCGTTTGCATGCCCGCGGGTCAGCGCTCGGCACCGAACGCTTGAGCAAACGCCGCATCGGCGCGATCGATCAGCTGCTCGAAACGCTGCGTGAGGGTGGGTGACATGCGGATCAGGCGCGACCGCGCGTCGGCCGGGTTGTCGACCTCGATCAGGTAGCCCTCCGAGATGGCCTTGCGCACGTATTTCATCGCGGTCTGGGTGCCGACCCCGGTGACGAAGCCGTAGGCATCGGTCTTCGACACGGCCGCGCTGCCGCGCAGCCACAGCTCCGAGAACAGGCGCGAGAAGTACACGTCGGAGAAGCCCGTTTCGTGAAAGGTCTCGACCCATGCGTCATCAAGTTCGCGCAGGGCCAGCACGAAGCGCAGGCGGCGCTCGGCGGAGGTATCGGTGTCAGGCGGGGCTGACCTCTTCATGGCGGTCTTCATGTGAGTATTTTATTTATTCATTTACAATCAAATTTACTCATACTTGTATCGCCATATCTCGAAAGGATCGCGCCATGGCAACGCTCGCCCGATCAACAGTCTTCCGCGAATCCGCTGGCGCAGTGCCCAATACGCTGGCGTTGGGCTATGCCTCGTTCGCATGGCTTGGATCGTTTGCGCTGATGGGCGCCGAACCTGTCGCGTTCAATGTCATCGGCGTGCTGCTATGCGCCCATGCGATGGTGATCGCGGCCTACCTGATCCACGAAGCGGCGCACTACACGCTGTTCGCCTCGCCGGCGCTCAACCGCACCGCTGGGGAATGGGTGAACTTCATCGCAGGCAGCTGCTATGCATCGTTCGAGCGCATCCGCCACATGCACCTGCGGCATCACCGCGATCGCGCTGACGTCACCTGCTTCGACTTCAAGGGTTTGATGCATCGTCGGCCGGTGCTGCGCCGGGCGATCGAGATACTCGAATGGGCCTACGTCCCTGCCACCGAGATCCTGATGCATCTTCAGGTCGTGTGGCGACCATTCTTCGTGGCGACGCAGCGACCGCACCTGCCGCGTGCCGCTGCCATGCTGACTCTGCGGCTTGCTTTGCTCGCCGCACTCGCGTGGTGGTCGCCCAAGGCCTTGGTGCTTTATTTCCTGGCGTACGGGCTGCTGCTGCATGTGACCAATTTTTTCGATGCGTTCCACCACACCTTCGAGCAGTACTTCACCGAGGCCGACGTCGCGGTCCCTCTCGAGGGGCGCGACCGCGACTATGAGCAGGCCCACACCTTCTCGAACCTGGTCTCGGGCCGCTGGCCGGTGCTCAATCTGCTCACGCTCAACTTCGGATATCACAACGCGCATCACGAACGAGCGGCCGTGCCCTGGTATCGCTTGCCGACGCTGCATCGCGAGCTTTACGGCGAAGGTGCGTGCGCCGTGATTCCGCTGTCTGAACTGCTCGTGACCTGGCGACGCAACCGCGTCGCACGGGTCCATTCGGCCGATTACGGCGGCATCGGTGAGGGGCCGGGCCGCGCCGATCGATTCGTGGGCGCGCACGGCGTGTCGTTCATGACCGTGGTCTGATGCGGGTCAAACCCCGAGACGCCGTGCTTGCTGCCCCGACTCAGCTTTTCTTCGCGAACAGAGTCGGAAGAAACACCGACAGATAACCCAGCACGAGGCCGATGCCCTGCGTCAGGATCACGATCCAGACGTTGGTCAGGCTGTAGATGTCCTCAACCGCCGGTTTGCCGAATACATAGGCGTAGAAAACGGCAAATGCACCGAAGGCTGCCGGTGCCAGGGCAAACGATTCCCAGCTCATCATGATCACCAGCAGCAAGGCCGCCAGGCCGACTGCCAGAGCGAGGGCAATGACAGGCGTTCCGTCTGTGCCCACTTTCAGGCCGTAGAGCGTGAGGTAGCCGAAAACGACGCCGGCAAGAATCGGGGCGCCGGCTTTGACGAAGGCTTTCGTGTCCGCGCCAGCCACGAAGAAGAAACCCCAGCTCACGAAGGACGACCAAGTGGGCAGACTCATCTTGATCGAAATATAGGTCCATAGAGCGGCCAGAATTCCGACGCTGATGGACAGGGGAATATTCTTGAGATTCATTTCTAGCTCTCCGTTTGAAACGAGTGGACCGGTTTTGTGGGTTGGTCTGGCCGCAAATCGGCTTCCAGACCCGGCGGGATTGTAGAAAGATGGCCACCTGATTTCAACGAATAACCAACTGCTGCTTGTGGAGTAAACCCTTCAGAGCAAACCCTCCCCCAGGGCGGCAATGCGCTGTCCCGTGCTGCTGTCTATGTCAGTGATTTTTCTGTGTTTCGCGGTCAGCGCGCTGAGCGAGTTGCATTCGGTGGTTTGACTGGATTCGATATGCTGGTATATCCATAGCGGACCTGAATAAAATTTTTGCTGTGTTTCTATTCAACAGGAATTTTTATATTAAATAAAGTCACAAAATACAACGCAGCATAAATTTCAAGGGTATTTTCGATCTTTCTCCCCGTGATGGTGCCGTCATGGTGCCGACGGGGGGATCTGCAAGGAAAGCAAGAGCTCCCCGGCGTTGGAAACCGCAGGGTCGGGCGCGACATGGGCGCAAGCGATCAGGTATTGCCCTCACACCCGTCAGCCCGTCCAGCCGTACCTGATCCGGCCAGCCTTTGAATCGAATCCGACAAGCGCTTGTTTCGCTGCAAGCTGCCCGGTTGTTATCCACAATGCGCCGGACAGCCTCCTCCGAAGCTGATCCATGCTCAAAAGATCAAGGAAAAACAAGTGGCCACTTCAACTGACTACACGCCTCCCAAGGTCTGGACCTGGGCGAGATCCAATGGCGGAGAGTTCGCGAACATCAACCGGCCGGTGGCGGGTTCGACCCATGAAAAGTCGCTGCCGGTAGGCCGCCACCCGCTGCAGCTCTACTCGCTGGCCACGCCGAACGGGGTGAAGGTCACGATCATGCTGGAGGAGTTGCTTGCCGCAGGCCATGCGGGCGCGGAATACGACGCCTGGCTCATCAAGATCAACGAGGGTGATCAGTTCGGCTCGGGTTTCGTGGAGGTCAATCCGAATTCGAAGATCCCGGCTCTGCTCGATTGCAGCACGCCAAGCCCCATCCGCATCTTCGAGTCCGGCTCGATCCTGCTTTATCTCGCCGAAAAATTCGGCGCGTTCCTGCCGAAGGACATCGCAGGGCGTGCCGAAACCCTGAACTGGCTTTTCTGGCAAATGGGTAGCGCTCCCTATCTGGGTGGCGGCTTCGGTCACTTCTATGCCTATGCGCCCACCAAGATCCAATATGCGATCGATCGCTTCACGATGGAGGTGAAACGGCAGCTTGACGTGTTGGACCGTCGCTTTGCCGAAAACGAATACCTCGCCGGTCAGGATTACACGATCGCCGATATCGCGGCGTTCCCTTGGTACGGTGCGCTCGTGAAGGGCTGGCTTTATGGCGCGACAGAGTTTCTCAGCCTTCAGGACTATCGCCATGTCCAGCGCTGGGCGGATGCGATCCTTGCGCGGCCTGCGGTGAAGCGTGGGCGCATGGTCAACCGAACCTGGGGCGACCTATCCGAACAACTCCATGAGCGCCACGACGCGAGTGATTTCGAGACGAAGACGCAAGACCGCGTTTCGGTAACCGGAGCCTAGCTCCCCGTGGCGGGACGCGACGCTCCCGAGGCGCCGCGCAAATCGGCAAGTGCGGACTCGCAAAGGCGAAAGTGTCGATCGCTCAAGGTGCCGCCCTTGCCGGCATCGGCAATGCTCTCCAGCACCAATGTGGCGATTTCGACGCTGCCCCTGGACTGCAGCAATGCTTTCTCCAGGTGCTCGATGACCTTGTCCTTGGCATCGAGTTCGCGCACCAGCGGATCCCAGTGCGGGGCCCGGTAATGTTCCATCAGGGTATCGACGATGTCGTCGTTTCGGACCAGGAAGTCGAAGTTGAAATCCTTGGCTCCAAAATTCTTCAAACCCTTGATACTGGTGAGTTCCTGGTCGGAAATCCGCTTGAATCCCATGCTCCAGTCCGAATACTGGCGGTGCTCGACCTCTCTTCGGTGCAGTAACTGGACCTTGGCGTGGCGCGGATCCCGGGCGATTTTCTCGACCAGTTCGTCGATCACTGCGTCTTCGCCCTCCAGCGCCTGCAAAAAGGTGTCCTCGCCGTACAGCAGCATGCCGGTCACGCCGCGGGCCGCGTTGTTCCTCAGGCACTGCTGAAGCAGCTCAAGCAACTGCTCGGTCGACCAGGACTCCACCGCGCTGCTGATATACACAATTTGAATCATTGAAACTCCACTAGCGGGGCACAAGGTGATCGCCGATACCGGCGCTGTCGCTCGCGCTCATCCCAGGTGATTGCCGACGACGGTGAGGCCAAGCTGGCCTGTGGGCCAACGTCGGCTACGCAGCTCATGTCGAGGACGCAGAAGCCCTGCCGCCGATCAGTGAGTACAACGCACGCTCGCGGGCCACGGCCGAACCATATGCTGAGCATAGGAAATTCAAACACGCTGTGCAAGGCTGGCCGTCTCGCAAGCACGGATTGGCTCGAAAGGTGGTCACAGCAGAGGCGAAACTCGCCATCACCTGGTCGGAATGGCCGTGGCCCGGTCCACGGACACGGCGGTGACGGCGTTCTGTGGCGACCCATCGATCAGTCGATCTGAATAGGTGAGGTAAACAAGCGCGTTGCGCTTGCTGTCGACCATTCGAACGATGCGCAGTTTCTTGAACACCAGGCTGATGCGTTCGTTGAAGATCTCTTCGTGGTCAGGCAAGGCCTTTGGAATCGAGATCGGACCGACCTGCCGGCATGCAATGGAGGCCTCTGACTTATCTTCGGCCACGCCGAGCGCGCCCTTGATGCCTCCCGTCTTGGCGCGCGACACGTAGCACGTCACGCCGTTCACGTTCGGATCATCGAAGGCTTCGACCACGATCTTGTGGTCGGGCCCGATGAGCATGAAGGCTGTGTCAACCGAGCCAATGTGCTCGGCATGAGCTACCGGGCAGGCAGCCAGCACCAGCGTGAACACGAAGCGTTTCATGAGGGTTCCTTAAGTGGTGTGCACGTCATAGGCGAGCCATTCACCGCAGGGGATTATGGAAGTCGGCGATGCACAGGCGTGGAGGCTGTCGGGGCCTGATTGAAGACTCGGCGACCGATGCGTTGCGCTGAGCCTGTGGCGGGTTCTTGCGCAGGGGAATGGCGGAGATACGGATGTCGAGCAGGCCTCTTCAGAACTGAAGGAACGCGACGCCGACACCCAGACTGCTCTGGCGGAAGTTGTAGTCCGTCAGCGTTTCGCCATACCCGCTGAAACCCTGCACGAACCAGCGCAGGCCGTTCGGGTGGTCATCGAAGATCGGGTAGGTCCACTCAGCCTGCACCCCGCCATACCTGACGTTTTTCAGCGTATTGCGGTACCGCAGCGAAGCCGTGTGCAGGCCGTGCGACCAGTTCAGCTGGAACTCCGCGCGGCCGCGGTAGCGGATTAGATCGGGGTTGTTGTCGGTGCTGATCGACTCCTTCAGTCGCTGGTTGATCCTGGCGGTCAGCGACCAGTCGCCGCGCTCGATGCCGGCACCGAGGTAGACGCGGTTCCAGCTGCGCGAGAGCGGGTTCGACTGCCCGTTCGACTGATGCGCGATGCCGAGCTGGGTGTAGCTCCAGCGCCAGCCGAGCGGCAGGTCGCGCAGGCCCCGCGGCGTTGGCAGCACGTAGATCGCCTCGGGCTGGTAGTCGATGTTGCGAAAGGGCTTGGAATCAGCCCGGCTGTAGATCTGCCACATCGCCTGTTGCGTGAAGGCGACCCATACATCACCGCTGATCAGCGGTACATCCTGAACGACCTTGGTGCGCATGGAGAACTGGAACTTGGCCTCCTCGTGACGGTAGCCGGGCTTGGCCACGGCCGCCTGCGTTGGCGAGTGCGGCGAGCGGTTGATGCGGGTGGAGTAATGCAGCGGCAGAACGTAGTTGGGCTGGTAACCGACGAAGTTGAAGACGCCCCGCTTGTCCGAGGGTTCCAGCTCCCAGTACTTGGACAGGATCCCGGTGTCAGGCTGAACGCTGAAGCCGGTGGCCAGCGGCGCGTTCTTCGCTTCAAGGCGCGAGGTGGTCGGCACTGCGGCGGCGCCGGGCGCAGCCTGCTCGGCGACGGCCTCGGCGGGCGCGGGTGCGCGGCCTGCGAGCTTGTCGTAGCAAAGGAGACGGTCGGAGGCGGCGCCGATCGAGGCGCAATGTTCGAGCGCGGGTTCCTTGCTGGTTGGCGCACCGGCCTGGGGGGTCATTTGAGCCGAGGCGAATGAAGGCAGCAAGGCGGCGAGCAGAGCGAGTTCGCGGCGTGAGTGGCTACGGTCTGGTGGCATGGGAGGGTGGGAGGAAGGAGATGCAGGAACCCGGAAACGATGCTATTTGCAAGGCGTGTCCTGCGGCCATGACGGCCTGTCATCTCGCTGCCTGCCACCGTGTAGGCGGACGCCGCGTCTGGTTGGCCTGGACGGCAGCTTTGCGACACCTCGAAGGCATCGGGTGAATCAGAGCGTGACCGCCGAGATCACTGCGAGCATGATGTGGTTGTCACGGCTGAGCCGGATCGTGAAGCGACACGTGATGGGAGGTGATCAGTGAATGCGTTCAGTCTGAAGTCGCTGCTGTCGGTCGGCCAGGCTCATTGGGTGGAGCGTGACACCGCGCCTGAAGACAAGGCTTTCGATGTCTGAGCAGCCGGCAACCACCCCTGACCTGGAGGGCGACAAGGCTGCGGCGCAAGGATGGCCGCCGCGCTGGCGTGACCTGATCGCCGGGCTGTGTGTGGCCGGCTTGCTGCTTCCCGAAGCCGTCGCCTACGCCGGCCTGGCCGGCCTGCCCGTCGAACATGCGCTGAGCGCGATGCTGGTGGGCCTGGCCATCTATGCGGTGTTCGGCGGCAGCCGCTTCGCCATCGTCTCGCCGACATCGTCCACTGCCACGCTGTCGGCCGCGGCGGCGGTGTCGCTGGGAGGCGTCACCGCACTGGCAGATCCTGCCGTCTATGCCCAGGCCTTGCTGGCGCTGGTGCTGCTGTGCGGGGTGCTGCTGATGCTGCTGGGGGCCGTGCGGCAAGGGCAGTTGTCGGCCTATGTGTCACGTCCGGTGTTGCGCGGCTTTGCGTTTGCGCTGGCCATCACCATCGTGATCAGGCAGCTGCCCGATGCATTGGGTTGCAAGTTGCCTGCGGACGTCGGCGCCGACCCGCTGCGCCTGTTGTTCTACGTTGCCACGCATGGCGCGCAATGGCATGTGCCCACGATGGTCGTGGCCTTGCTCGCGGCCGGGTTGATGGTCGCGCTACGGCGCTGGCCCCAGCTACCGGCCTCGATGCTGGTCATCGTGCTTGCCATTGCAGCCGCGCAGGTTCTTGGACTCGACGCGATAGGCGTGGCGGAGGTCGGGGGCTTCGAGCGCCCTGCGTTCAAGCTGGCGCTGCCAATTCTGCCGATCACCGAATGGCTGCGGATCGCGGAGCTGGCCTTCGGCCTCGTGGTGCTCGTGTTCGCCGAATCCTGGGGCAGCGTTCGAGGCCTGGCGATGGCGCACGGCGACACGGTCGACGCCAATCGTGAACTGATGGTGCTGGGCGCGTGCAATGTCGGCGCAGCGCTGCTGCAGGGCATGCCGGTCGGTGCAGGTTTCTCGGCCAGCACCGCGAACGCGGCCGCCGGGGCTCGCAGCAAATGGGCCGGCGGATTCGCTCTGGTGGTCATCGCCGCCGTGCTGGTCTTCGCTTCATCACAGCTGCACTGGCTGCCGCGGCCGGTGCTGGCGGTGGCCGTCATCGCGGCACTGTGGCACGCGCTGAACCCACGGCCCTTGCTGGAAGTGTGGCGGATGCAGCGCGATCAGGTGCTGCTGGTCGGCGCCGTGCTGGCCGTGCTGTTCTTCGGTGTGCTGCACGGCATGTTGGTGGCGATCGGCCTGTCGCTGGTGGCGGCACTGCGCCGGTTCAGCCTGCCCGTGGTGCACGAACTGGGCGAACTGGGAAGCTCGCGCAATTACGTGGTGATCGAAGCCCATTCCGATGCGTCGCGCGTTCCGGGGTTGCTGATCCTGCGGCCTGAGGAGCCCCTGTTCTTCGCCAATGCAGAGCGGGTGGTGGCCGATGTGGTGCGGCGCGTGCAGGCTCACCCGAGGGGCACCATTCGAGCGGTGATCCTGAGCCTCGAAGAGAGCGTGGACCTCGACAGCACAGCGGTGGAATGCCTGGTCGAACTCCAGCAACGGCTGCGCGAAGCGGGTGTCGTGCTCGTGCTGTCGCGCGCCAAGGATGCGGTGCGGGAACTGCTCAGCCGCTGGCAACCTGAAGGGGTAGGCGACGCCAGCCGGATGCATTTCAGCGTGGCCGATGCCGTGCGGTCACTGGTGGACGACAAGGGCTGATCGGCGACGGGCCAGCCGCCCGCACGAACCTGTTGTCAGCGCGGTGCGCCGAGACCCGCGTCCTCACGCACGATGGTCGACACGCCGGCAAAGTCGATGTCTCCCCGCCCTTTGTCGACCGCGCTCACCAGGTGCTGCTGGACCACGCTCGCCACCGGCATCCGCAATCCGAGCTGCTGGCTGGCGGCGAGCACCAGGTTCACGTCCTTCAGGCCCAGGCGCAGCGCGAAGGCCGCGGGCTCGAACTCGGCGCGCGCAATCATGCCGCCGTAGCGGTTCACTATCGGGCTACCGAACACGGTGCCGGTGAACAGGCCCATCAGCTTCTCGGGGTCGATGCCGCCCTTCTCGCCGAAGGCCAGCGCCTCGCACAGAATTTCGAGCGTGCCGGCGATCATGAAGTTTCCCGCCAGCTTGGCGAGGGCCGCCTGTTCCGGCGTTGCCATGGGGAAGGTAGCCTGGCCGATGGCGGCAAACACCGGAGCCAGACGCTCGAGCGTTTCGGCGGGGCCGCCCGGCACGACGAAGAGCTTGGCGGCAGCCGCCACATCCGGCCTGCCGAAGACGGGCGCGGCGATGTACTGCTGGCCGCGCGCGGCATGCGCCAGGGCGAGCTCGCGCACGATCGCCAGCGAGACCGTGGCCATCCCCAGGTGCACCGCGCCGCGCGGTAGTGCCTCGAGCACGCCTCCCGCGCCCAGGGTCACGTCGCGCAGGGCGGTGTCATCGGCCAGCATGGTGAGAGCGACATCGGCTCCGGAAACGGCTTCGGCAATGGTCGCGCACGGCGTCGCGCCGGGGACGGTGGCGGTCTTGGCGGCATCTCGGTTCCAGACCCGAACGGCGAAGCCGCGGGCGACGAGGTTACGGGCCATCGGGGCACCCATCTGGCCAAGGCCGAGAACCGAGATCTGGAGTGCATGAGTGTTGGACATGGGGGTCTCGTGATGAAAGTTGAACCGGAAAGCGCAAGTGTGCCTGCACGATTTATCCTTCCGACCCTGAGCGCGTCACGCATGTCCGGAGCGAGGGCCTGACGCTGCTCCTTCTCTTCACCTGCTGAATGGCAACACGAATCCCATGAATTTGAACGCCGTGATCCAGGCTGCCACGCAGACTCTGATCGACCATGTGGACGAACTGACCGCGCTCGACCAGGCCATCGGCGACGGCGACCATGGCCTGAACATGCGGCGCGGCGCACAGGCCATCCAGGCCAAGCGCGAAGCCCTGGCCGCGCAGACGCTGAACGAGGCGCTGCGCACGATGGGCATGACCTGCATGTCCACCATTGGCGGTTCATCGGGCCCGGTGTTCGGCACGCTGCTGGTCACGCTCTCCAAGGAACTGCCCGCGGCACCCGGCCCCGCGGATCTGGGGCGTGCACTGCGTGCGGGCATCGCCGCCCTCACTCGCCTGGGCAAGGCCGAGGTGGGGCACAAGACTCTGCTCGATGTGCTCGACCCGGTGGCCACCGTGCTGGAGACGGGCGGTGACAACCTGATCGCACGCGTGAAACTGGGGGCCGCCGACGCCGCCGAGGCCACCGCCACCATGCACGCGATCAAGGGCCGGGCGTCCTTTCTCGGCGACCGTGCATGGGGCCATGTGGACCCGGGTTCGCGTTCGATGGCATTGATCATCGGCGCTGTGTGTGAAAACTTCTGAAACCTTGAACGGGAGCCACGCTTGAAGAAACTCATCAACCACGTCGATGCCGTGCTGGCCGAGTCGCTGGACGGCTTTGCCGCAGCGCATGCGGACATCGTCACCCTGGGTGCCGAGCGCCAGTTCGTTCGCAGGTGCAACCTGACGCCTGGCAAGGTGGTGCTGATCTCGGGCGGCGGTTCGGGTCACGAGCCACTGCATGCGGGCTTCGTCGGTCACGGCATGCTCGATGCCGCCTGCCCCGGACAGATCTTCACTTCACCCACGCCGGATCAGATGCTGGCTGCGGCGCTGGCCGTGGACGGCGGCGCCGGGGTGCTGTTCATCGTCAAGAACTATTCCGGCGACACGATGAACTTCCAGATGGCCGCGGAGATGCTGGACCTGGACAACGCCACCGTTTTGGTCAATGACGACGTGGCGGTCGAGAACTCGACTTACACCACCGGCCGCCGCGGCGTGGCCGGCACGCTGATCGTCGAGCGCATCGTGGGCGCTGCGGCCGAACGCGGCGACAAGCTGGCCGAGCTGAAGGCGCTGGGTGATGCGGTCAACAAGGCCACCGCGTCGATGGGTGTGGCTCTGACCTCCTGCACCGTGCCGGCGTCGGGCAAGCCGACCTTCCAGCTCGGCGACGATGAGATGGAGGTGGGTGTCGGCATCCACGGTGAGCCTGGCCGACGGCGCGTCCAGTTGACCGATGCCGACGGGATCGCCACCGAGCTGGTGGGCGCGATACTGAAAGATCTGGCCCTGAAACCCGGGCAGCAGGTGATCCTGCTCGTCAATGGCTTCGGCGGCACGCCCATGCTCGAGCTGTATCTGATGGTGCATGCGGCAACGAAGGTGCTGGATGCTGCGGGCATCAAGGTGGTGCGGCACCTGACGGGGTCTTACGTGACCTCGCTGGAGATGGCCGGCTGCTCGATCACTGTCACAGCCGTCGATCACGAATGGCTCACGCTGTGGGATTCACCATTGCACACTGCAGCATTGCGCTGGGGCGTGTGAGAGGCCCCACAGACATGCCTTCCACGCCCGGCACCCCGCATCGCATCGTCATCGTCGGCGGTGGTGCGGGCGGCCTGGAACTCGCGACGGGGCTGGGCGATACCCTGGGCAAACGCAAGCGCGCCGAGGTGACGCTGATCGAGCGCAACCGCACCCATGTCTGGAAACCCAAGCTGCATGAGATCGCCGCCGGCAGCATGGACATCAGCGATCACGAGGTCGGCTACCTGGCGCAAAGCCACTGGCATCACTTCAAGTACCGTGTCGGCGAGATGATCGGACTCGATCGCGAACGCCGCGAGGTGCTGGTGGCACCGTACCTCGACGAGGAAGGTGTCGAGGTCGTGCCGGCGCGGACGGTGCCTTACGACACGCTGGTCATCGCGGTGGGCAGCCAGAGCAACGACTTCGGCACGCCGGGTGTGCGCGAACATGCGTTGCGGCTGGAGTCTGCCGCCGATGCGCAGCGCTTTCACCAGCGCATGGTCAACGCCTGCATACGCGCCCATGCGCAAAGCGATCCCCTGCGGCCCGAGCAACTGCACGTGGCAATCATCGGCGCTGGTGCGACGGGGGTCGAACTGGCGGCGGAGCTGCATCGCACGACGCGCGAAGTGGTGGCCTACGGCCTGGACAGCGTCGACCCCGACAAGGATATCCAGGTCGCCGTCGTCGAGGCCGCGCCGCGCGTGCTGCCGGCGCTACCGGAGCGACTGAGCCGTGCCACCGAGAGTTTGCTCAAGGAAATTGGCGTGGCGGTGCACGTCAACGCCAAGGTGGCCAGCGTCAGCGCCGGCGAAGTGCATCTGGCCGACGGCCGCAGCCTGCCTGCAGAGCTGATCGTCTGGGCAGCGGGCGTGAAGGCGCCCGACTTCCTGAAGGACATCGGCGGGCTCGAGACCAACCGGATCAACCAGCTCGTCGTCGCCGGCACGCTGCAGACCACGCGCGACGAATCCATCTTCGCGATGGGCGACTGCGCCGCCTGCGTCTGGAAGGATGTGGCACCGGAGCGCGGCGCGCGCGAACACGATGGCGTCAAGATCGTGCCGCCGCGGGCGCAGGCCGCGCACCAGCAGGCCAAGCACCTGTTGCGTCAGATCAAGCGTCGCATCGACGGCCGGCCGCTGCAGGAGTGGCAGTACCGCGACTTCGGCTCCCTCGTGTCGCTCGGTCAGTTCAGCACCGTCGGCAACATGATGGGCGGCCTCGTTGGTGGCACTCTGATGGTCGAGGGTTACTTCGCCAAGCTGATGTACCTGTCGCTGTACAAGATGCACGAGCTGGCCTTGCACGGCGCGGTGAAGGTGGCGCTGGACACCCTTGCGCGGCTGATCGTCCGGCGCACCGAACCGCTGGTGAAGCTGCACTGAAGCGTGCGACAGCGCCTGAAATAGGTCGGTCGTCAGTCAGGCCTCGTGTCGCGAGAGAGCGGCGCGGCGGGGTGCCGTGTTGCGTTCATGTCCCCGGGGCCGGTTCACCAATCGTTCGCTTCGGCTCAACTCCCGCCGGCCCTCCACCTTTACTTCACTCCACACGGCACCCCGCCACACCGCTCTGGGCGTCACCGTGGCGGTCGAAGGCCGTTGACTGTAACTGTGGCTCCTTGCGGAGGATGCCGGGTGACCGGCGCAGTGAAGTAAAGGTGGAGGGCCGGATCGGCTTGACCAGAAGCCCCTGGGCAGTGAACCGGCCCGGGGGAGCAAGCCCGGACACAAACAGTCCTGAGGACTGTTTGTGCCTGGCGAGCGCCTGGGGCACTGCCCCCAGGCATGAGCGGAGCCGGTCACCCGGTAGCCTCCGCTCGCGCAGACCAATGCCTGCGGGAAACAGCGCGATGCACCGACTAGGGCCTGTTGGTGAGCCTGGCGGGCTTGGCCTCCAGCAGGCGGCGATACAGATCGGCATAGGCGGCGGCCGCGCCATCCCAGGAAAAATCCTGCACCATGGCCCTGTGCATTACCTGCTTCCAGCGATCGGGCTGGCGGTACAGCGTCAACGCTCGCCGCACAGCCTGCTCTAGCGCCTGGGTGGTGGGTGCGTTGAAGACGAAGCCGGTCGCGGTGTCGGCGGCCAGGGCCTGGTCATCGGCATCGATCACGGTGTCAGCCAGTCCGCCCACCCGATGCACCAGCGGCAGGCTGCCGTAGCGCAGGCCGTAGAGCTGCGTGAGGCCGCAGGGCTCGAAGCGAGACGGCACGGCGATCACGTCGACGCCGGCGACGATCCGGTGGGCCAGCGTCTCGTCATACGCAAAGCTGACCTGGACGCGCCCCGGCGCTGCCGCAGCCAGAGCCCGGCACGCGGCCTCCAGTTCGGCTTCGCCGCTGCCCAGCAGGGCCAGCTGCACGTTCTCGGCCAGCAAAGCGGGCAGCACCTCGAGCAGAAGGTCGATGCCTTTCTGGGAAGTGAGCCGGCTCACCACGCCGATCAGCATCGCGCCCGGGTCAATGCGCAGGCCCAGCTGGCGTTGCAGTGCGGCCTTGGCGGCGGCCTTCTGTTCGGGATGCGCAGCGTCGAAGCGGGCTTCCAGCCGCGGGTCGGTGCTGGAATTCCACACCGCGTAATCGACGCCGTTGAGGATGCCGTGCAGTTGCGCGCGCCGCTGCGTGATCACGCCTTCGAGTCCGCAACCGAAGGCGGCCGTCTGGATCTCGCGCGCGTAGCTCGGGCTGACGGTGGTGATCGCATTGGCGTAATGCAGGCCCGCCTTGATCATCGAGCCCTCGCCGTGGAACTCCAGTGCGTCGCTGGAGAAACTCGATTCGGGCAACTGCAGTGCTGGCATCAGCTCGCGCGGGAACAAGCCGTGGAAGGCCAGGTTGTGAACCGTGAACACCGTGCGGCAATCGGTGTGCGGATGGAGCGCCAGATAAGCCGACGCCAGACCGGCATGCCAGTCGTGGCCATGCACCAGTTGCGGCCGCCAGCCGGGATCGATGTCACCCAGCGCGAGGTAGGCGGCCACCCAGCCCAGCAGCCCGAAGCGTTGCGGGTTGTCCGCCCAGGCCTGACCGGTGCTGTCCAGATAAGGATTGCCGGGCCGGTCATAGAGGGACGGCGCATCGATCAAGTACACAGGCACGTCGATGTCGGGCAGGCGGCCCAGCAGCACCTGCACGCTCGCCGCACCGAAGGCCGGTCCGAAGCGGCACACCAGGCGCACGTTCGTCAAGGGCTTGCGCAGGGCCGGGTAGCCAGGCAGCAGCAGTCGCACCGCCATACCCAGTCGCGCCAGCGCCCCTGGCAGCGCACCGAGCACATCACCGAGACCACCGGTCTTGACCAGTGGGTAGATCTCGGAGCCGACCTGCAGTATGCGAACGGGGGGCGTGCTCACTCGCCTGTCTGCGCCAGCCGGTCCAGCATGGTCTGGGTAATCAGGACGATGCCGCTGTCGGTGCGGCGGAAACGGCGCGCATCCTCGATCGGATCCTCGCCGACGACCAGTCCGTCCGGCAGGCGGCAGCCACGGTCGACCACCACACGGTTGAGCCGCACGTGATGGCCGACCTCCACGTGCGGCAACAGCACTGACCAGTTCACCGTCGAGTGCGAATGAACCCGGCACTTCGAGAACAGCAGTGAGCGATTCAGCGCGCCCGAAATGATGCAGCCACCCGACACCATCGACTCGATCGCCTCCCCCCGGCGGCCGGGTTCGTTGTGAACGAACTTGGCCGGGGGCAACTGCTCCTGCCACGTCCAGATCGGCCAGTCGTTGTCGTACAGGTTGAGCTGCGGCTTGGTCGCAGTCAGGTCGATGTTGGCTTCCCAGTAGGCGTCGATGGTGCCGACGTCGCGCCAGTAGGGCGACTCGTCACCTTCGCTCATCACGCAGCTCTTGGAAAACGGCTGCGCGCAGGCCACGCGATTGCGAACGGCAGCGGGAATGATGTCGCGCCCGAAGTCGTGCGCCGAGTTCGGGTCGGCAATGTCGCGCCGGAGCTCGTCGTACAGGTACTGCGCGTTGAACACGTACACGCCCATGCTGGCGAGGGCCATGTCCGGGCGGCCGGGCATTGGCGGCGGGTTGGCCGGTTTCTCGATGAAATCTGTGATCTGCCCGGCGGCGTCGACCGCCATCACACCGAAAGCCGTGGCTTCAGCCAACGGTACTTCGATGCAGCCCACGGTGCATTCGGCGCCCTTGGCCACGTGGTAGGCCAGCATGCGGCCGTAGTCCATCTTGTAGATGTGATCGCCGGCCAGGATCACGATGAACTTCGGGCCGTTGGACTCGATGATGTCGATGTTCTGGTAGACCGCATCGGCGGTGCCTCGGTACCAGCTCTCATCGTCGAGGCGCTGCTGCGCCGGCAGCAGATCGATGAACTCGTTCATCTCTGCCTTCATGAAGCCCCAGCCGCGCTGCACATGACGCAGCAGACTGTGCGACTTGTACTGCGTGACGACGCCGATGCGGCGCAGGTTGGAGTTCAGGCAGTTGGACAGCGAGAAGTCGACGATGCGGAACTTGCCACCGAAGTAAACCGCCGGCTTGGAGCGGGTGTCGGTGAGTTCCTTCAGGCGGCTGCCGCGGCCACCTGCCAGAACCAGCGCCATGGCGCGACGCGTCAGTTGCGATCGGTCAAAGACCTCATTCGACATGCGAGTGTGCTCCACCGACGATCAAAGATGTTGTGGTTGTAACCGAAGGATCGAGCTCCGTGTAGGGCATATCCACACATCTTTGGGCATAAGTTGCAGCGAGCGGCATCAGCGGGGACGGACGACTCAGGTGCCCGGCGAGTGATCGGCGTGGCGTTCGCTGGCTTGCAGCCGCGTGATCGGGGCGCGCCCGAAGGCAGCCGAAAGCGATGCCAGCCGCCGCGCCGGTGCGCCGCCAACCTGTTCCCAGCCGAAGCGCCACGTCCAGCAGTCGAGCCGGCCCGGCGTGTTCATCCGGTGCTCGGTGCCGAGACCGAGCACATCCTGCATCGGATACACCGCCAGTTCGGCGACCGAGCCACAGATGGCTCGGATCATGGCCCAGTGGATGTCCGATCCGTCGGTGTCGAGGTAGGCCTCGGCAAAGTGGCGTTCGTGCCCGGGCGCGGCTTCGTACCAACCCCGCGCGGTGTCGTTGTCGTGCGTGCCGCTGTAGGCGGCGCAATGAGCCGGATAGTTGTGTGGCAGGAAGGCATGCGTGGCATCGCCACCAAAGGCGAACTGCAGGATCTTCATGCCGGGGAAGCCGCAGCCATCGCGCAGCGCCTCCACGTCAGGGGTGATCACGCCGAGGTCCTCGGCAATCACCGGCAGGCGGCCCAGCGCGGCCTGCAGCGCATCGAACAGCGCCATCCCGGGAGCAGGCACCCACCGTCCCTCGACCGCTGTCGGGCAGGCGGCCGGAATCTCCCAGCAGGCCGCGAAGCCGCGGAAATGGTCGATGCGCACCACGTCTGCGCGCGCCAGTTCATGCCGCATGCGGGCTACCCACCAGGCAAAGCCATCGTGCTGCATGGCCGGCCAGTCGTACAGCGGATTGCCCCAGCGCTGCCCGGTGGCGGAGAAGTAGTCCGGCGGCACACCGGCCACCACACGGGGTTCGCCCTGGGCGTCGAGCAGAAAGAGGTCGGGCCGTGTCCAGCAGTCGGCCGAATGGTGAGCAACAAAGATGGGCAGGTCGCCGACCAGCTGCACGT
This sequence comes from Burkholderiales bacterium, assembly GCA_947474755.1. GTDB lineage: Bacteria > Pseudomonadota > Gammaproteobacteria > Burkholderiales > Burkholderiaceae_C > PBB1. Next base: position 161,825 of record CANJJE010000004.1, read on the forward strand.
CGCGCTCGTTGGCGTAGCGCTTGAGGGCACGCCACTGCGTGAAGAAGCACCACTGGACGAAGCACCAGAAGACGAGCTCTTCACGCCATTGCGCACGCGCGGCGGCGAGCGCTGCGGGATCGCGCCGCGCGCATCCGGCATCCCAGGCGGTCCAGCTCCAGATCTGCTCTTGCTGGTAGTGACCGTCGAGCGCCATGAAGAGGGCGTAGTCGTCCAGCCAGTGGGCCTCGGCCGCGCAGAATGCGGCGAAGGCGGCGCGATCGTCGCTGCCCGCAAGGCGTGCGAATCGGTTGGCCGCCTCGCGCAGCCTCGCCATTCGCCACGGCACGGCGCGCTCGAAGTCGACATGTCCGGCGGGCAGGCTGCTCCCGGTGGCCGCATCGGCGGCATCGATCCAGCCCTTGTCGATCAGCGGCTCGAGTGCCACCAGCAGCGGCGAACCCGCGAAGGCCGACACGCTGGCGTAAGGCGAGTTGCCAGGCCCGATCGGCGTGAGCGGCAGCACCTGCCACATGCGCTGGCCCGCGTTGACGAGCCAGTCGACGAAGTGGTACGCCGCGGGCCCGAAGTCGCCGCTGCCGTGCGGGCCGGGCAGGGAGGTCGGGTGCAGCAGGATGCCGGAGCGGCGTGCGTGTGTCATGCAAAGCTCTCCCGGATCAGCACCAGCACGGACTGCGTCGGCACCTCGATGCTCGTGTCCACCGGCAGCGCCTTGTCAGGGTCGCGGCTGCTGTCGATTTTCAGCATCCAGCGGCCCGGCGGCAGCGCACAGCGCAGCGGCGCCGGTTCGGCGTTGACCCAGATCAGCACGGCCGCCCCGTTCGGCGGCGACAGCCACAGCCCGAGCGCATGCCGGTGGTTGTCGTGCCAGTCGTCGACGGTCATCTCGCGCCAGTGCTCGGCATCGGGCGTCAGCCAGCGGGCGTCCGGCAGGGCGTCCGACGTCGTGCCGTCGCCCAGCCAGCGGTCCTGGCGCAGCGCGACATGATCCAGGCGCAGCCGGATCAGGCGCGTGGTGAAGTCGATCAGTGAACCATCGGCGCGCGTCCAGTCGATCCAGCTGATGGCGTTGTCCTGGCAGTAGGCGTTGTTGTTGCCGCGCTGGCCGTGGCCGAGTTCGTCGCCGGCCAGCAGCATCGGTGTGCCCTGCGCCAGCAGCATGCTGGCCAGCATCGCGCGCACCAGCCGGGCCCGCTGCGCGAGCACGGCCGGGTCGCTGCTCGGGCCTTCGACGCCGCAATTGGTGCTGAAGTTGGCGTGGTGGCCATCGCGGTTGTGCTCGCCGTTGGCCAGGTTGTGCTTGTGGTTGTAGCTGACCAGGTCCCGCAGCGTGAAACCGTCGTGCGCGGAGATGAAATTGACCGACGCGCTCGGTCGCCGGCGACCATGGTGAAAGCGGTCGTTCGAGGCGAGCAGCCGCCGCGCGAATTCTCCCCGGCCCACGCCGCGCGAGGTCCAGAACAGGCGCGTGCTGTCGCGGAAACGGTCGTTCCACTCGGCAAATCGGCCCGGAAAGCGGCCGGGCTGATAGCCGTGCGGGCCCACATCCCAGGGCTCGGCGATCAGCTTGCAGCGTGCCAGCACCGGGTCTTGCAGCAGGGCCGTCAGCAAGGCGCTGCCCGGCTCGAAATCACGCTCCACCCGGCCCAGCACCGGCGCGAGGTCGAATCGAAAGCCGTCGACGCCGAACTCGCTGACCCAGTGGCGCAGCGAGTCGAGCACCAACTGCAGCATTCGCGGGTGCGACAGCCTCAGCGTGTTGCCGCAGCCGGTGTAGTTGTCGTAGCGGCTGCGGTCCTCGGACGCGAGTCGGTAGCTTGCGGCGTTGTCCAGTCCGCGCAGACTCAGCGTGGGGCCGTCTTCACCGGCCTCGGCGCTGTGGTTGTAGACGACGTCGAGCAGCACCTCGATGCCGGCCGCATGCAGCGCCTGCACCATGGCGCGGAACTCGTGGCGGGTGGCCGTCGGATCATCGGGCGTGGCGGACAGCCGCCGGTCGGGCGCAAAGAAGCCGAGCGTGTTGTAGCCCCAGTAGTTGACGAGCCCGAGTTCGGCCAGCCGGGCCTCGTCAATCGCGTAGTGCACCGGCAGCAGCGAGACCGCCGTGACACCGAGGCGCACGAGGTGGTCGATGGCTGCGGGCTGCGCCAGGCCGGCATAGGTGCCACGCAGCGCTTCCGGCACGCCTGGGTGCAGCTTGGTGAATCCCTTGACGTGCATCTCGTAGAGCACGCTCTCGGCCAGCGGTGTGTGAGGCAAGCGATCTGCCAGCGGCGGCAGCGGTTCGGCCACGCGGGCCTTCACCATCCACGGTGCGTTGTCGCGGCGGTCGAAGGAGAGGTGCCCGTCGGGATGCCCGTACTGGTAGCCGTAGTGTTCATCGCGCCAGCTGAAGCGCCCGACGATCTCCTGCGCATACGGGTCGAGCAGCAGCTTGTGGGGGTTGTAGCGTAGGCCCTCGTCGGGCGCGTAGCGACCGTGGGCGCGGTAACCGTACACCAGCCCGGCCTCAGCGCCGACGAGAAAGCCATGCCAGACGCCGTCATCGCAGTGGGTCAGGGGATGGCGGGTCTCGTGGCCCCTCGCATCGAACACGCACAGCTCCATCGCCTGCGCATCTCCGGCGAACACCGCGAAGTTGACACCACCGTCTCGCAGGCTGGCACCCAGTGGATAGGGGCGCCCGGGGGGCAGAGCGGTCATGCCGGGCGATGACGATGTGTCGGACAGCATGCTCACGCGGGCTCGAACGCCATCAGGGCCAGCGGTGGCAGGGTCAGTGACAGCGCCTGGCTGCGGCCGTGTGCACCGGGTGCCTGCGTCGCGAGAGGCGCAGGGCCGTTGCCGAGGTTGCCGCCGCCATAAAAATCCGAATCGCTGTTGAAGACCTCGCGCCAAAGCCCACCGCGCGGCACGCCGACGCGATGCGCGTGGCGAGGCACCGGCGTGAAGTTGCACACCACCAGCAGCACGCGCCCCTCATCATCCTTGCGCAGGAAGGCGAGCGTGGAGCCATCGGCATCGTCGGCGTCGATCCATTCGAAACCGCTGCCGTCGTGGTCGCGGCGGTGCAGCGCCGGTCGGCTGGTGTAGAGGCGGTTCAGGTCACGCACCAGCGACTGCACGCCCCGGTGCTCGGGTGCGCCGAGCAGGTGCCAGTCGAGCGCCTGGTCGTGGTTCCACTCCCTGTGCTGCGCGAACTCGCAGCCCATGAACAGCAGCTTCTTGCCGGGGTGCATCCACATATAGGACAGCAGCAGGCGCACGTTCGCGAACTGCTGCCAGCGGTCGCCAGGCATCTTGCCGAGCAGCGAGCCCTTGCCATGCACCACCTCGTCGTGCGAGATCGGCAGCACGAAGTTCTCGTCGAAGGCGTAGAGCAGGCTGAAGGTGAGCTGCTGATGGTGCCAGCGCCGGTGCACCGGCTCCTTGCTGAAGTACAGCAGCGTGTCGTGCATCCAGCCCAGGTTCCATTTGTAGTGAAAGCCGAGGCCCCCACCTGAAGTGGGGCGCGATACGCCGGGCCAGGCGGTCGATTCCTCGGCGATCGTCACACTGGCCGGCACCTCGGCGCCGACCACCTCGTTCATGCGACGCAGGAAGGCGATCGCCTCCAGGTTCTCGCGGCCCCCCTGGGCATTGGGCACCCACTCGCCGGGCTTGCGGCTGTAGTCGCGGTACAGCATCGAGGCCACCGCATCCACCCGCAGGCCGTCCACGCCCCACTGCTGCAGCCAGTACAGCGCATTGCCGATCAGGAAGTTGCGCACCTCGTGGCGGCCGAAGTTGTAGATCAGCGTGTTCCAGTCGTTGTGAAAGCCTTCCCGCGGGTCGGCGTACTCGTAGAGCGCTGTACCGTCGAAGTGCGCGAGGCCGTGGGCGTCGGTCGGGAAATGCGCCGGCACCCAGTCGACGATCACGCCCAGGCCCTGCCGGTGGCAGGCATCGAGGAAGCGCGCGAATCCGGCAGGATCGCCGAAGCGCGAGGTCGGGGCGAACAGGCCGATCACCTGATAGCCCCAGGAGCCATCGAACGGATGCTCGGCCACCGGCAGCAGCTCGAGGTGGGTGAAGCCGAGATCGGCCGCATAGGCAGGCAGCTGTTCGGCGAGGGCGTCCCAGTCAAGGAAGCCGCCATCGGCTGCACGCCGCCATGAACCCAGATGCACCTCGTAGACCGACATCGGACCGTCATGCCGGTTGGACCGGGCGCGGATGGCGGGGAGGCTGCGCTGCGCCGGCGGCGCGACGATGCTGGCGGTCGACGGCCGCCGCTCCATCGCGAACGCGTACGGATCGGCCTTGAGCGGCATCACGCGGCCATCGCGCGAGCGGATCTCGTACTTGTAGCGCTCGCCCGGGCCGACCTGCGGCAGGAAGATTTCCCACACGCCCGCGCCATGGTGCACGCGCATCGGATGGCGGCGACCGTCCCAGGCATTGAAGTCGCCGACCACGCTGACGCGGCTCGCGTTGGGCGCCCAGACGGCGAACCGGGTGCCTGCCACCGTGCCGAGGGTCATCGGGTGCGCGCCCAGCACCTGCCAGGGCCGCAGGTGCGAACCTTCGCCGAGGTAGTGGATGTCCTGCGCGCCGATGACCGAGCCGCAGGCGTAGGGGTCGGCATGGTCGCCCGCCACACCGTGCTGCCACTGGACGCGGAGTCGGTAATCCGGGCAGCTTGTGCCCACGGGCGCCTCGAAGAAGACGCCCGGTACGCGCGCGACCAGCGTCGCGAGCCTCTGCCCGGTGGCGGCATCGATTGCCTCGACCTGCTCGGCGCCCGGCAGCAGCGCCCGCACCCAGACCCGGCCCGCGCCATCCGGGTGCGGCCCGAGCACGGCGAACGGATCGCTGTGGCGACCTTCGAGCAGGGCGTCGAGCTCAGCCTCGGGGATCATCGGCAGGGGTGGTGAGGTCCGGATTCAGGGGGCGGTGGCGCATCGGCCTCCGGTGGGGGCGCATCGCGCAGACGGTGGCTCACTGCACGTTGACATTCCAGATCATCCGCGCGTAGTCGCGGATGGTGCGGTCTGACGAGAAGGCCCCCATGCCGGCGATGTTGCGGATGGCCTTGTCGGCCCAGGCTTCGGGCATCGCATAAAGCGCGTCGGCACGCTGCTGCTCGGCCACGTAGGCGGCGAAGTCGGCCAGCAGCAGGTAGGAGTCACGGTGCAGCAGCGAGCCGACCAGATCACGGTAGCGGCCCCTTTCGCCGGGCGAGAAGTCGCCACCCGCGATGGCGTCGAGTACCGCCTTGAGCTGTGCGTTTCCCTCGTAGTGCAGGCGCGGGTCGTAGCCGAGCGCGCGCACCTGCTTCACCTCCTCGGACTTGAGGCCGAAGATGAAGAAGTGCTCGGGGCCCACCGCCTGCGCCATCTCGATGTTGGCGCCGTCCCAGGTACCGATGGTCAGCGCACCGTTCAGCGCGAACTTCATGTTGCCGGTGCCCGAGGCCTCGGTGCCAGCGGTGGAGAGCTGCTCGGAGAGGTCGGCCGCCGGGATGATCGTCTCGGCCAGCGACACGCCGTAGTTGGGCAGATAGACCACCTTCAGCCGGTCGCGCACGCGCGGGTCGCTGTTGACGGTGCGCGCGATGTCGTGGATCAGCCGGATGATGGTCTTGGCCGTCACATAGGCCGATGCCGCCTTGCCCGCGAAGATGACCGTGCGCGGCTGCCAATCGGCATTCGGATCGGCCACGATCGCCTGGTAGCGGGCCACCACATGCAGCGCGTTCAGCAACTGCCGTTTGTACTCGTGGATGCGCTTGATCTGCACGTCGAACAGGCTGGCCGGGTCGATCGTGAGCCCGAGATCGCGCCGCACCAGCAGCGCCAGCCGCTCCTTGTTGGCGCGCTTGGCGAGTTGCACCGCGCTGCGCAGGCTCGCATCCGTGGCGAGCGGCGCGAGCTGTGCGAGCTGCTCGAGGTGGGTGCGCCACTGCGGGCCGAGCTGTGCATCGAGCGTTGCCGACAGCGCCGGGTTGGCCTGCGACAGCCAGCGGCGCGGGGTGACGCCGTTGGTCACGTTGCAGAAGCGGTCGGGGAACACACGCGCATAGTCGGCGAAGATGGTCTCGACCATCAGGTCCGAGTGCAGCCGCGACACGCCGTTGACGCGGTGGCTGGCCACGATCGACAGTGCCGCCATCTTCACGCGGCGCTCGCCGTTCTCGTCGATCACCGAGGCATGCCGCACCAGGGTCTCGTCGCCGGGGAAGTGCAGCCGGAGATATCGCAGGAAGCGGTCGTTGACCTCGTAGATGATCTCGAGATGCCGCGGCAGCCAATGCTCCAGCATCGGCACCGGCCAGGTCTCGAGGGCCTCGGGCATCAGCGTGTGGTTGGTGTAGCTCATCACCCTCTGGCATTGCACCATCGCCGCGTCCCAGCTCATGCCGTGCAGGTCGATCAGGATGCGCAACAGCTCGGGCACTGCCAGCGCCGGGTGCGTGTCGTTGAGGTGGATGGACACCTTGTCGCCCAGGCTGTCGAGGCGGCCATAGTCGGCCAGGTGACGGGCCACGATGTCCTGCACTGACGCGCTGACCAGGAAGTACTCCTGCTTGAGACGCAACTCGCGCCCCGCATGGGTCGAGTCGTCCGGGTAGAGCACCCAGTTGATCACTTCGGCAGAGAACTTGGCACCCCCGGCTGTCGCGAAATCGCCGCGCGAGAAGGCCGCAAAGTCGATCGGCCGTGTCGGACTGGCCTGCCACTGGCGCAGCACCGAAACCCGCTCGGTGGCATGACCGGGCACGATGAAGTCGTAGGCGTCGGCGAACAACTGCTCTGCAGGCAGCCAGCGCCGACCGGGGCCGTCGCTGACCACACGGCCGCCGAGTCCGATGGGGTGGCGGATCTCCGGGCGCTCCAGTTCCCACGGATTGCCGTCGCGCAGCCAGTCGTCGGGCTCCTCGACCTGCTGTCCGTCATAGATGCGCTGCGCGAACATCCCGTAGCGGTAGCGCAGGCCGTAGCCGAAAGAGGGTACGCCCAGCGTGGCCAGCGAATCGAGAAAGCAGGCGGCCAGTCGCCCCAGGCCACCATTGCCCAGCGCTGCATCGGGTTCGACCTCGAGGATGTCGCCGGGCTGCTTGCCTGCGGCGCGGGCTGCCGCCTCGAAGTCGCCATGGAGCCCCAGCGCCGCCAGCGCATTGCCGAGGGCGCGGCCCATCAGGAACTCCATCGACAGGTAGTGCACCCGCTTGGCTTCGCTGCGACGATCCTCCCGCAGGCTGCGGTTCATGCGCTCGGCCAGTTGCGCCCTGCTGGCGTGAGCTGCCGCGCGCATCCACATATAGGGCGATGCATGCGAGGGCACCATGCCCGATTCGCGCTCGACACGGGCTTGCAGCGGGTCGGGGCCCGTGGGCGAGCCTTGTTCGCCGGGCGGGTGGGAAAGGGCGCCCTCGGCGTCGTGCGCTGGTCGCGTGGTCATGGAAACTTCCTTGTCTTTCGAGGGGTCCGGGTGGCGAGCGCGTCCTCGCCCCGCCAGTCAATCCTGTCATGCAGATAGCGTGCCTGCGCGCCGGGCCGGGGAGAGCTTAACCGACCCCCTGCAGGGTCGGCCGCGCCCCAGGCACAGCGTCACCCCGCACATGGCCCATGCCCTTGACCTTGTCAGAGCTCGCCCTCGAAGGCAGCCGCCAGGTCGACCCGCGCGCGCAATCGGGTGCAAAGCATGAAGGTGCCGGCGAACTTGCGCTGCAGAAACAGCAGGTCGGGCGGCGGGGTACGCGCATAACCTTCGCCGAAAAACTGGGCCCGACCCTGCGCGAAGCTGCGCGCGAACAGGTCCGATGCGCCGAAGTCGTAGGCCCCGGCATGGCGCAGCGGCTCGCCGGCCATGCGCATCATGTCGATGACACCGCGCGTCTGCGCGGGCGGGTCCACGGTGGCGGTGAAGCCGGCGGCGGTGGATGCGGCGACCAGCCGCGGCACATCGTCCTCGCGCAGCGCGCGACCGAGCTCGCGCAACTGGGCCACGCGCTCGGGTGTGACGGGCTCCGTGGCACCGAAGTCGATCAGCGCGATGCGGCCGGTGGCCGGATCGAACAGGTAGTTGCCGAAGTTCGGATCGGTCTGCACCAGCCGCATGCGGAAGAACTCGTGCACGGCCAGCCGGACGAGCGCCGTCGCGACGTGATCACGCTGCGCCTGGGTGCCGCCGCCACTCGCCAGGCGATCGACCGGCAGGCCATGGGCGAAGTCGGTGGCAATGATGTGGTCGGTGCAGTGCTCCTCGACCACTGCCGGCACGCTCAGCACCGAATCGTCGCCCAGCCGCACACGGTACTCGGTGGCGGCGCGCGCTTCCGCGCGGTAGTCGGTCTCGTCCTCGAGTTGCGCCCGAAGGCGAGCCAGCAAGGCCGCTACATCCAGGGCTGCCGGCACCAGGCCGGGCGTGCGCGCCAGCAGCGCGAGGTTGGCCATGTCGCTGGCGATGCTGTTGCGCACGCCCGGATACTGGATCTTCAAGGCCAGCACGCGGCCGTCGTGAGTCTCGGCGCGGTGCACCTGCCCGATCGATGCTGCAGCCACCGGCTCGTAGCTCAGGCGGCGAAAACGCCGGTGCCAGCCATGGCCGTATTCGCGCTCGAGTACCTCGGCCAGCTGCGTCGCAGGCATCACATGGGCCTGCTCGCGCAGGCCGCCCAGCAGTTCGGCGAAATGCGGTGGCAGCACGCCGTGGCCGTCCATCGACATCAGCTGACCGACCTTCATCACGGCGCCGCGCATCTGCGACAGCCTCTCGGCAAGCCGATGCGCGTTGCCCGGGCTCAGCATCAGCTGCGCCAGTTCGGGGCGCTGGCCGCGCGCCAGCTGGCCCAGGCCCTCGGCGGCGGCGCTCGCGGCCATCTCTCCCATCGCGCGGCCGAAGTGCCACAGCCGCCGAGCGCGGCCTTCGGGCACGGGCGCGCTGCGCGGCAGGGCGGGCGGGTTCGTCATGGGGTGATCGGGCATGGCATGCCTCGATTCGACCAGAGGGCGGCGCGTCAGGCCCGTCCGGGCGCTTCAGGCCTGACCACGCCCTCGATGAAGCGCGGCGCCCTGGCGGTCGCCGCTGGTGGCGTGCCTTGTTCCGTGACGGCAGCCTCGGCTGATCGCGCTCAGAACGACTCCCAGTCGTCCGTGCCGGTCTTGGCGTGGTGGCCTGGGGTGATGGCAGCCGCCTGCCTGGCCTCGAAATTGGGGCGGGTGACGTTCGTGGCCCGCTGCGGGCTGCGGCGCTCGATTCTGGGAGCGTTTGCCGCTGGTGCTGCGGCATGGGCAGCGCTCGTCGCGCGCTCCTGCTGTGACAACTTGAACATCGCCACGACCTGCACCAGTTGCTCTGCCTGGCTCTTCAGACTTTCCGCCGCCGCGGCACTCTCTTCGACCAGCGCAGCGTTCTGCTGCGTGGCCTGGTCGATCTGGCTGACGGCCTCGCCCACCTGATGCACGCCAGAGTCCTGCTCTGCGCTGGCGGAGCTGATTTCGGCCACGATGTCGCTCACACGCCGGATCGAGGCGACGATCTCTTCCATCGTCTTGCCGGCTTGGTCGACCAGGGCCGTGCCTTGCTCCACCTGCTCGACGCTGTGGCCGATCAGGTTCTTGATTTCCTTGGCGGCCTCGGCGCTGCGCTGGGCCAGGCTGCGTACCTCCGAGGCCACCACAGCGAAGCCCCGACCCTGCTCGCCGGCGCGGGCGGCTTCCACAGCCGCATTGAGCGCGAGGATGTTGGTCTGGAAGGCGATGCCGTCGATCACCCGGATGATGTCGCTGATCTTGCGGCTGCTGTCATTGATGTCCTGCATCGTGGTCACGACCTGACCGACCACAGCGCCGCCTCGCGCCGCCACCGCCGAGGCGCCCTGCGCGAGCTGGTTGGCCTGCCTGGCGTTGTCGCTGTTGTTGCGCACGGTCGTGCCCAGCTCTTCCATGGTGGCCGCCGTCTGCTGAAGGGCGCTGGCCTGCTGTTCGGTGCGGCTGGACAGGTCCTGGTTGCCCTGCGCGATCTGCGCGCTGGCGGTGGCCACACTTTCCGAGCCTTGCCTGACGCTTGAAACAACCGATTTCAAGGTGCTCAGCATGTTGTCGAGTGCGCTGGCCAGACTGTCCTTGTCGTTTCGCCCCTGCCTGAACACGTGAGTCAAGTCGCCCTGGGCAATGCGGTGGGCCAGATCACTGGCAGCGGCTGGCTCCATCCCCAACTGGCCGGTGATGCTGCGAGACACGATGATGGTCAAACCCGTGAGCAACAGTCCGCCGAGGATGATCAACGCGGTGACTGTGAGCCGGGCGGATTTGGCTTCGCTGTCGTACGCGGCATCGATCTCCTTCGCTTCGGCCGAGAGGAGTTCAGCCAGCTTGTCGAAGCCAGCTGCATATCTGTCTATCTGCTTGTCGATCTCGTCGTCGACGACAGCAATCTCGTCGCGCTTGGCATTTCTCTTCGCCAGAGGCAGAAACTGCTCGTCGTAGAGCTTGCGTATTTCACCTGCCGCCGCGCGGCCGGCCTGCGTAGCGGCTCTTGTTTCGGCGGTGACGGCCACGCTGTCGGCAAAGTCCAGCGCTTCGTCAATTTCCTTGTTGACTTCTGCCCATCGCTGCTGGGCCTCGTCGAACTGTTGATTGATGAAGCTGTCGGCCACCACTCTGTAAGCCTGCGCACCGAGATAGGTGTCATGGTTGACCCTGCTCGCGGCACTGGCCAGGACACCGGCCTGATCCTGCAGCTTGGCCAGCTTCGACAGAACGATCCAGTTCACCGATCCAATGATCAGCATGACCGAGATGGCGACGCCGACAATCAGAGTCAGCCGATTCGATACGGGCCACTTTTGCATGTATTTCCCCTGAGCAACCGCGCCTGCGTTCAGTGCGCCTCTCGTTCATATCGTCACACTTGGAGGAAACTGTATTTCGACCCGCATGCGTCAGTCTCCCTGCGCTTGTGCAGTAGGACGAAACGGTTCGGGATGCTGCTCCGCGAGCAGCCGTTCAGGCACCTGCCCTGCACGGGCAGACTCGACTCCCGGTCACTAGAACTGCACCGAGCACTTCACGCCGGCGGGGATTTCGCCCTTGGGGTTGGGCAGGTCGAGTCGAGCGCGAAAGGTGCCGCTGGCGGAATCGACGACCCGGTCGACCACCGATACCGTGGCGGTGTACTGGCCTGACAGCGGTGCCTCGGTCGCGATCTTCGCGGGCGCGCCCACCTTGACCTTGCCGAACAGCCCGACCGGCAGCACCACATCGATGCGCAGCGGGTTCACCTGCGCCAGTTTCAGGATGGCGCGCGCGCTCTCGCCGGTCTGCGCGATCTCGCCAACCTGCTGCAGGCGATCGGTCACCACGCCATTGATCGGGCTGCGGATGCGCCGCTGCTCGAGCGTTTCCTGCAGCCGTCGCTGTTCCAGCTCGGCGAGCCTGCGGTTGTCTTGCGCTTCGACCACGCTGGCCTCGGCCAGCGACAGTTCGGCGGCCGTGTCGTCACGGTCCTGGGCGGCGATGAACTTCTCCTGAACCAGGTCGTCGCGGCGTGTCAGCTTGATCTTCGCGGCCTCGCGGCGGCTCTCGGCGGTTTTCACCTGCCCTTCCATCACCGCGCGATAGCGTGCCGCATCGAGCGCCGCCCGGTCTGTGGCGCTTTCGAGCTCGACGAGCACCTGACCCTTGCGCACTTCGGCCCCACGGTCCACGGTGATTGCATCGATGCGGCCTTCGACCACGCTGCGCAACTCGATACGCTGCGAGGGCTCGATGAGGCAGGCATAGCCGCTGGCAGGTGCCGCGTGGGCCGTGTGCGTCGTTGCGCAGGCCACCCACAGCGCGGTGTGGATGAGGGGGGTGGGGGTGTGGAATGTCATGGTGTCGGAATCAGGGTGACGCTCAAAGGGGGTCGCCGGAAAACCCCATCGATCTTTCCAGTTCGCGGTCCTGACGCAGGGTGTCGCGTCGTGTGCGGGCATGCATGCGTTCGGCACGGCTCTGCGCCGCTCGCCGGCATTGGACCACCCAACCGACAGGAACCGCACCCTTGAGTTTCGTCCAGCGCACCAGGCCTTCGTGCGAGGTGCCGCCGTGCTGCGTGAACAGGTCGTCGTCGATCGCAATCATGGCCACGCACTCGCCAGGCTGTCCCTGGCGGGCGCATCGCCCCAGCAGTTGACGATCGATCCGCGGTGACTCGTGGTACTCGGTCAGGATGACGAACAGGCCCCCCAGCGCCTCCACGCCCTCGCCGAGAGAGATGTCGGTGCCGCGGCCGGCCATGTTGGTGGCCACCGTGACCGCGCCGCGTTGCCCGGCCTGTGCCACCACCTCGGCCTCGTCGGCGTCCTGGCGGGCATTGATCACTGCATGCGCCACGCCCATCGACTTCAGCCGCTGGCTCAGTGCGTCGGAGGCTTCCACCGATCGCGTGCCGACCAGCACCGGCTGACCGCGGGCCTGTCGCCGCGCGATTTCCTCGGCCACGGCCTGCCATTTCTCCCCGCTGTGGCGACAGACGACATCGGGCAGACGGCGCCGGGCACTGGGACGATGGGTCGGTATCGTGACCGTGTCGAGGCGGTACACGACCGACAGCTCGCCGGCCATTTCCCGCGCGGTACCCGTCATGCCCGACAGACACAGGTAGCGCGCAAAGAAGCGCTGGTAGGTGATGCGTGCCAGCGTTTGCGTACGCTCGGAAAGGGCCAGGCCCTCCTTGCATTCGATCATCTGGTGCAGGCCCTGCTCCCAGGTGCGGCCCGGCAGCACGCGCCCGGTGTACTCGTCGATGATCTGCACCGCGCCCTCTGCGTCGACGAGGTAGTGCTGGTCGCGCAGGAACAACCGCAGCGCACGCAGCGCCTGCGTCATCAGGTGTTCGCGCACATGGAACGCGCGCCACGGCCCGCCCCAGCCCGTGGTGGCCGCGATGACGCGTTCGCGACCGGTGCGTGTCAGACGCACCTCGCGGCGCGACTCGTCGATCAGGTAGTCCTCGTCGGGCGTCAGCGTGGCCGCCAGTGCGAGGGCGCGCGGCAGCTCATCGGCGTTCTCGACCGGTCCGGCCTTCACCGCGAGGATCAGCGGTGTGCGCGCCTCGTCGATCAGGATGCTGTCGGCCTCGTCGACGATGGCGTAGTGCAAGCCTCGCAGCGCCGGTGGCGTCGACAAAGCACCGAAGAGTTGCCGCCCGCGCAGCTGTGCCACGCTGGCCCGGCCGCCCTCGGCGACCCTGTCGCGCAGGTAGTCGAACACCATTTCCTTGCCGGTGCAGTAAGCGATGTCGCAAGCGTAGGCCGCCCGCTTTTCATCGGGTGCCTTGCCGTGGATGACCACACCGACGCTCAGGCTCGCGAAGCCGAACAGAGGGGCTTGCTTCTGCGCATCGCGCTCGGCGAGATAGTCGTTGACGGTGACCACATGCACCGGTACACCGGCGCTGGCGATCAGGCAGGCGGCCAGACCGGCGGTCAGCGTCTTGCCTTCGCCGGTCTGCATTTCCGCGAGGCGCCCGCGCACCAGCGTGGCCACACCCACCAGCTGGGTGGGATAGGGACGCATGCCCAGTGATCGGGATGCGGCTTCGGCCACCAGCAGCAACGCATCGTGCAGCGCGGCTCGGTGCTTGTGTTGCAAGGCGGTCGTGGCCGCGGCACGCAGCCGGCTGACCACATCGCCATCGTCGAGTGCAGCCAGTTCGCTCGCCCTTTGTGCCATCAGGCGGTCGAGTTCGGCGATCTCGCGCGCCGGGTTGCTTGCCAACAGCCGGCGTGCGCCTGCCATGACCCCGAGTGCCCATTGATCGGCCATGTGAACCGCCCTGTCCTCGCGCTCCGGAAACGCGGTGCGCGCGAGTCGCAGCGATGGGGTCATCAGCACGGTCGACATCGGGGCAGGCTCAGGTGTCGAAGTGCGACAGCAACAGGCGCCGCACCGCGCGGCCCATGCGCCACGCGATCGGCTCGGGGTCGTGCTCGAAGCGCACATGCACGCGGCTGCCCAGGAAGTCATGAGGCACGTTCGCCGGCAGCAGCAACTCGAACTCGAACACCGACTCCAGCGTGGTCAGGCCCTTGTCGTCGCGCGGATCGGTCTGCGCAGGGCCGCCGCCCTTGCTGCCGAGCACCGGGCTGGGCAACTGGTGCACCGCGCCCGGCGTGCTGCGGGTGAGGGTGGCATCGAAACGCGACGCGGTGTCCTGCACCAGCCGGACCTCGACTGCCCGGGTGTCGAGCCTCACCGGGTCGACCTCGCTTTGCGGCACCACCAGGCGCACCAGTGGCGCCTCGGGCGTGTGCAGATAGCCCACCACATCGCCTTGCTTCAGGTAGCGCCCGGGCAGGTCTTCCGGTGATTGAACGAGCAAGGTGCCGGCAGCATGCGTGCGCAGGGTCAGGCGTCGAGCGTCGTCCTGCAAGCGCTCCAGCGAGGCCGTTTCGCGGGCCAGTTGCTGCTCCAGCTGCTGCGCCTTCGCCTGCGACTGGCCCCAGGCGGCGTCGTACTGAGCCCGCACCTCGTCGGCCTTGGCCTCCTGCACCGCGATGCGTGCGGCCAGTTCGGGCTCCACCATGTCGATCACCGCGGCGCCCGAATCCAGTTCTGATCCCGGCTGGGCCAGCAAGCGGCGCACGAAGCCTGCGCTTTCTGCCCGCACGATCGCATGTTCGGGCAGCCACAGCACGCCGGTGGCCATGGTGTGATGCGGCAGCGGCACGACGAAGAGCAACAGGACGACCAGACCCAGCCCCGTGCCCATCACGCCGCGAACGCGAGGGCCGCGATCGGCATACTGCGGCCCGGTCACCAGTGCCTTGATGGCCTTGAACAGGGGCCAGAGCACGCTTTGCGTCACCGTCCAGACCGCCAGCATGACGCCGACCACGAAAAACTGCGTGGCCACGAACAGCGCGATCGTGAACGAGATGAACAGCCGGTACACGTATGACACCGGCGCATACAGCACGAACCAGCGCTTCTCGCCCGGCGTGGCCTGCGGCTCGTCGGTGCGCTTGACGCCAAACACGAAGCGTTCGGCCAGGTACTGCCAGTAGCGGTTGGCGCGACTGCCGAGGTTCGGTGCCTCGATGATGTCGATGAGGATGTAGTAGCCGTCGAAGCGCAGCAGCGGGTTGGCATTGAAGAAAAGCGTCGTGACACTGGCCAGCACCGCCACGTTGTAGGCAATGCCGCGCGGTGTGCCGTGTTCGAGCAGCAGCCAGGCATAGAAGGCCAGCGCCGCCACGAACAGCTCGGCCAGCATGCCGGCCGCTCCCACCAGAGCCCGCTGCCATTTGTTGACGAAGGTCGAGGCGTTCGATGCGTCGACATATGGCACCGGGTAGAGCGCCAGCAGCATGACGCCTGATTCGTGCACCTCGCCACCGAAGGCCTTGCAGGCGAGCCCGTGGCCGAACTCGTGGACCAGCTTCACCAGCGGAAACAGCAGTGCCAGCATCAGCAGGTTGTCGGTCGCCAGCAGCTGATCGGTGGAGTTGGCCGACAACTGTGACCACTGCGCCGGCACCATCAGCAGTGCCGGCAGCACGACGGCGAGCCACGTCAGCACCCAGGGCAGGGCGCCGGCGTGGCGGGCGAACCGGCGAGCGGCCCGCACCATGTGGCTCAGCAGTGAATCGGGGTCGAACAGCGGGATGCGCAGGCCCAGCGGATTGCCGACTCGGGCGAACCACTTGCTGCGCAGCTGCTTGCGCCGACGCTGCAGCAGTTCGGCCACGTCCGGCGTGACATCCATCTGCACGAGGTCGGCTGCGTGCAGCGTCGACAGCAGCCGCAGCACGTCGGACTGCGCCGGTGTCTCGTCGCTGAGTTCGGCACACAGCGCGTCCCAGATGTCGTCCATGCTTCGGCTGCCGTCCATCAGGTCGATCACCCGATAGGCCTGGAAGTTGAAACGCTGGTGCTTGGCCGCCATGCGGTCTTCGATCACGTACCAGACCTCGCCGCGGTACTCGTGGCGGTGGATGCGAACATGGCCACGCAGACGCGGCCGCAATTGCCGCATGCGGTACCAGTTGTCTGACAGCAGCGGGCCGCTCATCTGGCGCCTGGGCACTGCCTCACGGCAGCAGCTTCCACCAGGTCAGACGCACCCAGTCGACCAGCGGGCGTGTCCATATCCACATCAGGCTGGCGTGGCCGGCATCGACCTTGCCCACGCCTTCCATGTTGGGCCGCAGGCGTGGCGCGCCCGGGCCGAGTTCCGCCTCGACGCGGAAATGGTTGCGCCCGTCTTCGGCGACCGAGATCGGCGTCAGCTTCTTGACGCTGAAAGGCCACGATTGACCCGGGAGGCTGGCCAGCACCAGCTCGCCTGCGGCACCGACCTTCACATGGCCGATGTCGCGCTCGTCGACTTTCAGGATCACCCGCCAGGCGTCCAGCGGCGCCAGCTCGAACAGCACCTTGCCCTGCTCGACAGGGGAGCCGAGCTGCTGCGTCAGGTCGCCCTTGACCACCGTGCCGTCGAAGGGCGCAATGATGTTGACGCGTTCGAGCTTGGATACCGCCAGATCCATCTGCGCGCGCGCCTGGTTCGCCTGTGCGCCCGCCAGCCTCTGCTCGACCGCATTGCCGTTGGCCATGGCCTCGCGCTCCTTGCGCAGAGAGACTTCCAGCTCCGACTCCCAGCGGACTTTTTCGAGCTTGAGGTCGCGGTCGTCGAGGGTGGCCAGCACCTGACCTGCCTTCACCACATCACCCGCGCGCGCCGGTGCTTCGCGCAGATAGCCCTCGAACGGCGCCACCGCTGCACGCTGCACCGAGCCTTCGACCAGAGCCTGCGATGAGATGCGGAACGGCACCGGGATCACCGCCAGCAACAGCAGCACCACGCCCAGCGTCGCCGCAGCCAGCTTGATCGCCGGATAGCGCGGCCCCAGCACCACTTCAAGGCTGTGCCGGGCGGTGCGTCGGGCGCGAACGACTGCGCCCTCGTGTGCCTCGCGCTGCAGCATCAGTGCGGGAGCCAACCCGATGGCAACGCTTTCCAGATATTCGATTGCTGCTGGCGTGAAGGCGGTGCGGTGCTCCAGCATCAGCACGCCCGAGACCTGGCCGTCATGCAGCAGTGGCACGCTCAGCAAGGTGTGCGCGCCGACTTCCTCGGCATAGCGCCGATGCGCGGTGCTCACGCCGGTATCGGCCGACCCGTCGCCGGGCGGCCAGACGATGCGCCGACGCTGATCCATGGCCTCGTGCATGGCCTGTATGGCCTGGCGCAGAACGCCCGCCTTTT
This sequence comes from Burkholderiales bacterium, assembly GCA_947474755.1. GTDB lineage: Bacteria > Pseudomonadota > Gammaproteobacteria > Burkholderiales > Burkholderiaceae_C > PBB1. Next base: position 179,066 of record CANJJE010000004.1, read on the forward strand.
CGTCGAACCAGGCCGCATGGCTCAACGCCAGCAGCTGCAGCGTCTTGCCGCGTGTCACCGCGAGATGCACCTGCGGGCTGTCGAATTCACGCCCGAGTCGGTTCACCAGCGCCAGCGCGGCTTCGCGCGGCGAGCGCTCGGCCAGCAGGCCCAGCAGGGTGTCGAGCAGGAAGCTGCCTTGTTGCAGGCACTGACGCTGCTTTGCCAGCTCGCGCTGGTGCAGCAGGCCCACCAGCCAACCGGCGCCCCAGTTGACGAGCTTGAGCGCCTGATCCACGCTGGTCTGCTGAACGCGGCCGAGCTGCAGCACGACCGCGCCTTGCAACTGCTCGCCGCTGAGCAGCGGGAACGCCATCTCCACATGGCCGAGGTCATCGCGACGCAATGCGGCGTCGCGGGTTTTCAGCGCCTCGGTGGCGATCTCGCGCAGGTGGCTCAGATCCCTGTCGGCCGGGTGTGCTGCCACCGGCGCGTAGGCGCCATCGGCCTGTGCCATCAGCAGCAGGCCGGCGTCGGCATGGACGAGATCCTGGCAAAGCACCTCGAGCCATGAGCGGCACAGCGCATCGGCGGTCAGCGCCTGAGCCAGTGCGCTCCAGGGGTCGCCGGTGGGGATGTCCGGGGTGTTATCGATCACTGCAGCCATGGGTGGCGAGGATGCACCATCCTCGGCGTCTCGGGAACCGCCTGGCTGCAGGCAGAACCGGGAAGATGCCGCGTAATCCCTGCAACAGCGCCCTCGGTATGGCCCTCAATCGGTCAGCAGCGCATCGAGCGCGCGCAGATCGGCGTCAGCAAGGGTGCCCGCGGCAGCCTTCAGTTGCAAGGCGGCCACCAGCGTCTTGTAACGCGCCGCGGCGAGGTCCTTGCGCGTGGCAAACAGCTGTTGCTCCGCATTGAGCACGTCCACCCGGGTGCGCACGCCCACCTGCAGCCCGCGCTGCGTGCTCTTGAGCTGCGTCTCGCTCGAGATCAGCGCCTGCTTCAGGGCCTGCGTGAGTGCGCTGCCCGATTGCACCCCCAGCTGCGCCTGCTGCGCATCGAGCGTGGCCTGCCGCTGGGCGTTGCTCAACTCCTGCAGGGCGCGGTTGCGGTCGGCGATCGCCTCGCGGGTGCGAGAACTCACCACGCCACCCTGGTAGATGGGGATCGTCAGCTCGACCCCGATGCTGGCCTCTCGGGTGTTGCTGCCACCGAACTGCCCGTAGTTCTGGTTGCGGTCATCGCGCACCGTGCCCACCAGATCGAGCGTCGGGTAATGCCCCGCTTCGCGACGGCTGATCTCCTTCTCGGCCACCTGCGTGGTGGTGCGCGCAATGATCACCTGCAATGCATTGTTCGGCGCATCGGCCACCATCTGGCGCTGCATCTCCGGCGTCAGCTGATCCACACTGGCGGCTGCGCCCAGGCTGGCCAGCGCCGGAAGCGGCTGCGCGATGTAGCGCTCGAGCACCCGCTTCTTCGACTCCAGCTCATTGACGGCGGCGATGCGTTGCGCGACAGCCAGGTCGTGGCGACCCTGCGCCTCGTTGAAATCGGTGATCGGCACCGTGCCGACCTCCAGGCTGCGCTTGGTCTGGGCGAGCTGCTGGACCATCGCATCCTGCTGCGCCGTGGCGGCGGCCAATTCGTCTTGCGCCTGCAGCACATCGAAATAGCCGCGCGACACGCGCAGCAGCAGATCCTGCTCGGCCAGCTGCAGTTGCTGCTCGGCGAGCTGCACCTGCAATTCGGCCTGGTCGGTGCCCGCCCAGTTGGCCGGCCGGATCAGTGCCTGGGTGAGGGTCAGTGCGGCGCTGTTCGCACTGAAGGTGCGCCCGCCCGAATACTCCGACGATCGATTGTTGCTGCGCTTGGGGTTGTAGGTGGCGTTGATGCTGGGCAGGTTGGCTGCGCGGGCCTGCGGGAGCTTCTCCCGCCCGGCGTCTGTTGCGGCCACTGCTGCCGCGTACTGCGCGTCGTTGGCGCGCGCCATGTCGAGGATGGCACCGAGGCCGGTCCCCCGGCTCGTTGCTGCCGAGGCGGCCGGCGCAGCCGCTGCGAGCACGGCGTCCTCGGCCAAGACAGCACCACTGGCGAGCATCACGAACATCGCGACCGTCCAGGGGTGCGATGCGCGGCGAGGGGTGATCGAGTACCGAGCTGCTGTGAACTTCAAATCCGAATCTCCCAGTCGTTCGCCGAAGCTCGCGCGCGGCCCGCCTGAGCAGCCACTGCTGTCGGCACCACCGCTTGCACCGCAAAGTCAAGATCCTCAGTGTGCAGCCGATCCAGTCCTTCGACTCGTACCGCCTGATCGCACATCGTGCGACCGCGACGCCGCCTGTTGTTGGCCAGCGGGCCCAGAGCGGCGCTCATCGCTCCGCCCCAGCCACCGGACAGCGCCGCGAAGATGTCGGCATAGTCTTTGATGGCCTGCGCTTCGTACGATAGCTCGCTGCTCGCGTCCGCGGCCCCGAGGCCTGCAGACACCGGCACGGTAAATCGGCCCTGGAAGTCTCCGCCGGCGCGGCCGTCGTAGTCGCCATCCAGGCGAGACCCCTCGGGCGTGACGAAGGCGCCGGAGTCCGAGCGCAGCAGCACGCGGTACTCGCCGGCCGGCAAGGTGCCCGCGTCGGTGTCGAAGCGCAGGCCTTCGCCATCCGGGTCGATCACCAGCTTGCCCGGCACCACCTGGTCGCCGCGCATCAGCAGCAAGGCCGAGCCCGAGGCCGCTTGCAAGGCCGCAGCAGCCAGCGCCTGGTTGAAGCGCACCCGCAGGCCAAGTTCGGTGGCCACCATCGAATTGATCTGCAGTGCGGCCGTGGAAGACGGGCCCGCCACACCGGCGGCCGTCGGGTTCGATTCGATCAATGCCTGCATCGCCTCGGCAGTCAGCGGCGCGCTGCCGTCGGCATTGATGCCTGGGCGGCCGTCTGCGACCACCACCGCGACGACGCGGTTCGAGCGGTGGGCGGTCTGATCGATGAGGTCGACGCCGAGGTTGAAGCCCGGCCGTTCGGCGGCCCGGGTCTCGAGGCGCGGGCGGCGGCTGTCCGATTCGCTGCGCTCGCGTTCGCTGTCGCGTTCGCGGGATTCGCGCTCGCGCTCCTTCTGCCGCCCGCGGCCGTCGTCCTCAACCCGTGGGCGCTGTGACGGAGCCGATGCCGCGGGCAGCACCTCGCGCGTTACCGTGGGTGCGGTCCAGGTGCCATCGGCGTCGACGGCACGCACCACGATGCCGGTGGCGGCGCGCGCGGCGCTGTAGGTGTGGCTGGCATTGACCGCGGCTCCGGCGCCGGCGCCTGCGACGCCGGACTGCGTGCCGTCACCCCAGTCGATGAGCCACTGGCTGATGGTGTCTGCGCCCGGGTCGGTGGCCGACAGGCTCAGGGTCACCGGCGTGCCGGCGCGCACCGTGGCGGGCGCCGACACCGCGATCACCGGCGCGACATTGGCCACGGTGATGACGAAGCTGACCGGTGCTGAAGATGCACCGGCCGCATCGACCGCATGGGCGGTGAAGTTGCCCACGGCAGGGCCGTTGACGGCATTCCAGCGCACCACGCCAGCCGCGTCGATGCTGGCGCCGGGCGGTGCCTGGTCGAGCACGTACGTCAGCGCATTACCGTCGGCGTCAGTGCCGATCAGGGCCACGGAGTGGATGGTGCCTTCGAGCACGCTCGCATTGGCCACGGGCGCCAGCACCGGCGGGTGGTTGACCGGGGTGACGGCGAGGCTGACGATGACGGCATCGCTTTGCAGCAGGCCGTCGCTCGCGCGGTAGCTGAAGCTGTCCGGGCCGCTGTAGCCGAGTGCCGGGGTGTAGGTGAGGGTGCCATCGGGGTTGGTGACCAGTGCGCCGTGGGCCGGGCCGCTGACCACCACCACCGACAGCGCATCGCCGTTGGGGTCGTTGTCGTTGCCCAGCACGGCGAGCACCTTGGCCGTGTCCCGCGGGGTGCTGTAGCTCTCGCCTGCAGCCACCGGTGCGTCGTTGACCGCGCTGACCTTGATCTCGACCGTGACCGGATCGCTGAACAACTGGCCATCCCCGGCACGGTAGCTGAAGCTATCCGCGCCGACATAGCCGAATGTCGGCGTGTAGATGAATCGCCCGGCGGTGTCGCGGGTCAGCGCGCCGTGTGCCGGCTGGGTGACGGCCTCAGCCGTCATCGCCTGGCCATCGGGCTCGGCGTCGTTGGCAAGCACATCGATGGTCACCGGCTGATTGCGCAGCGTAAGCGCGCTGTCGGCCCGTGCGATCGGAGGGTGGTTGACCGGAGGATTGACCGGCAGCACCTCGCGGGTGATCACCGGCGCCGTCCAGGTGCCGTCTTCGTCGATGGCCTGCACGGTGATGACGGCCGCCGTCAGCGCTGCAGCGTAGGTGTGGCCGGTGCTGGTCGCCGTGCCGGCCACCGTCGATTGCGTGCCATCGCCCCAGTCGATTCGCCACTGCGAGATCGTGTCTGTACCCGGGTCGGTGGCTGACAGTTTGATGCTGAAAGCTTCGCCGGCGCGGATCGTCGTCGGCACCTCCACCGTGAATGTCGGCGACACGTTGACGACATTCACGGTGAAGCTGCGGGCGGCTGATGAGGCGCCCTTCGAGTCGACGGCGCGCACGGTGAACACGGCCGAGGCCGGGCCGTCGACTGCAGCCCAGGTGATGCGGCCCTGCGCATCGATCGTGGCGCCTGCCGGTGCAGCGTCGAGCACGTAGGTGATCGCGTCGCCTTCCGGATCGGACGAGACCAGCGGCACGGTGATGGTGCTGCCTTCGTTCACGGTGATCGGCGCGACGGCTGCGAGCGTGGGGGCCTGGTTGGCATCGAAGGCCACATCGTCGATCGTGACCTGGCTGCCCAAGCTGCCGAGGCCCAGCAGGTCGAAGTAGATCGTCGCCGCCTGGCCGGCAGGCAGGCCCGACAGATCGATGGTCACGGTGACCGGAGCAAACAGATCCGCCGGCAGCTTGCCGCCGACCAGGCCGCTGACCGTCACCGCAGCGCCGGCGCGCACCGTGCCGTCGGCCTGGATGTTCAGCAGCGCGTCGGTACCGCTCAGGCCGACGACGCCGCCGAGGGCCGACATGGTCGACGGATCGAGCAGGGCAACCTCGAAGGCGTCCTGCGGGCCGCTGCCATTGCTCTTGAATTGCGCGCCGGTGAGCTTGAACGACAGCGTCTTCGACGACGCTGGCAGCGTGAACGACTGGCTCAGGCGCGAGGCCAGGCTTGGGTTTTCGCTGAGCACGCCCTGGCCATTGACCACGCTGGCGCCACCCGTAGCCGACCAGCCGAAGGTGGGCAGGATGGCATCGGACACCCCGAACGAACCGTTGGTGATGCCCACTGGCGGCGGGTCGGCGTTGACATTCGCCGGGCCGATCTGCACGTCGGTGGTTGTTCCCGTTCCCAAGCCGCCACTCAGCGTTGCCGCGAGGATCGCTGCATCGAGCTGCGATGGCAGCTTGCGTTGGAACAAGCCCAAGCTGTCGGCCATCAGGTCGCCGGCGTGGTCGCTGTCGCTCAGGTGGTTGCCGTCGTTGGTCAACATCACGCGCACGCCGGGGGCGGTGAACACCTTCGAGCCATCGGCGGTGGTGGTGACGTAGCGGTCGAATCCTGCATAGCCGCTCAGGAAGCCCAGCGTGTGACCCAGCTCGTGCGCGATGACAGTGAACAGGTCGTACTTGCCGGCGGCGGCCGAGTTCGGGTCGCTGAACTCCGACGCGTCGAGCGGCGTCGGGTCGACGAACCAGCCGTGGCCATCGGCGTTGACGTCGAGGACGATGCGGCCTTCCGAAGGCTTGCCATTGGCGTCCAGCTGGGTGATGTAGGCCTGGCCGAGTTGGCCGGCTGGCAGATCGGCGATGGAGAGGCGCCAATTGCCAGATCCAGACTGTTCGGCGGCTTGGGTCCACAGAGCTCCGGCTATGTTGACCATCGACAGTGCTGCAGTGATGCCCGGCGATCCAGCGGCAGAGGTGGCGCCGCCCCTGTCACCGGCAGCCAAGCGGCCACCCGAGCCCGCGACGCTGCCAGGCGGCGCCACGTTGGTTAGAGGCATGGGTTGCGGAAGCGGCACGTTATCAAGCTGAAGGTGGGCGCCCTGGTCCCTGAAGTACTGCAGTGAGAGGCCGCCATCAGCATCCAGTTGTCCTGGCGCAAACACTCGCTCTGGCAGGGCAACCGACTTTCCGGGCGCAACCCCGCCCTGCGCAACCACCCACTCTGGGTTCATATACATGTTGCCATTGGGCTTGATCGGGGGGAACAAGAAGGTGATCCCATCCTCAGCCAAGGTGCCGGCGACGCCACGGGCCTGAACGCGCGCCACTTGCATGGCGTCTGCGCGACGCACCATCTCGGCGATTCGCAGCTCGTCGGGAACCTGTTCCAGCGACACGGGATTCGGTGAGGCAACGCCACCCATTGACGTTTGGATGTGACCGCGCCTCAGTTGCTCGCTGTTCGCGAACTCCAGCACTTGGTCGATCTGGGCCTGTCGTGCCGCGCTGGGCGCTGGCGTCGGGACGCCTGGGGTCGCCACCCTCAACTCCGACGCCGGGATGTAGCGACCATCCGAGAACACCATCTCAGGCTTGGTGGACACCGGCGTGCTGGCGATCAATGCGTCCAGATCGAGTTCCAGGGGATCTCGCATGGGCGGAGTCGCCAACGATGCCGGCGCGCGTGAGACAGCCGATCCGTTCTCCGCCATGCGCGCCGCGCGGCTTTCTTCTGCGGCTTTGAGTGCCTGGCGGTAGTCGCCGGCGCGTTCAGCGTAAAACGTTCTCGCGCCTTCGTAGCTGGCGGTGGTCGACTTTTTCCATCCTTCGGCCCACTGCAGCCCGCCGTCGGTGGAAGCAACTCTGATTCGCACCTCATTGCGATTCTTCAGCGTGGTCATGCCATCGCCGGTGAACACATTGACAGGGCCCGGGTCTCCGATTTTTGCGATTTCTGCGCGACTGACGTAGCCCCCCTTTTCGGCACCCATCGTGAAATGAGCACCGTGGTAAATCGACGGCTTGGCGTCTCCAGCCTGCATCAGCTTGCGGTTCAGCGGATCGACGACCTTGGTCAGAATATCGTCGTTCGTCAGGTACTTGCCGGTGGTGCGGTCACGCACCCAGCCCAGATCCAGGTCGCTGCGCAGCCACTGGCCGTCCGGCCCCTTCAGCAAACCGAGGACAGATTTGGCCTTGACCGCTTCGGGTTTGCCTGCCCAGCCCCGGGCCACGCCGAAGCCCGTGCCAGCGGCAGTCACGCGATCCGTGGCGCGGATGGCGATCTCGAGGTTGTTTTCCTTGGCGAACGCCTTGATCACGGCCTGCTGGCGCTCGGTGGCACCGCTCACGGGGCCCCACTTTTCCATCGACCAGTTCTTGATCGCGTCGCTGACGCCATCCGTGAAGCTCTTCGGCTTGGGCGGGGTGGTATTCGCCAGAACGCTCTCGATGCCGGTGTAACGAGGTGGCTCGATGCCTTTGGTGAGCCATGCCTGCTTGACTTCGGCGGTCTTCGGTGTCAGGCCGCTGGCTTCCATTTCCTGCCGCATGCCGGATGCCGCATCCGATGTGGCAGCGCGCTTGGCCTCGGCGGCATTGCGTGCCTCCTGCATCTGCCGAATCTCGTAGTCGATCCGCATCGACTCCCGCGTGCGGGCGGTGGCTTGCGCTTGCTCGGCAACCCGGGCGTTGCGGACTTCTCCCGCGCCGCGGTTCAATTGGGTGGCGCGTTCGGTGTTGCTGGCGGCTGCGGCGCCGCGCGAGCCTTCGGCGATGGCCCGCTCGCCCCGGCTGGCGGACATGGCCGTTTCAAGCTTTCCGGCCGTGGCGACGCTGCGTTCGAGGTCAGTCGCTTTGCTCACTTTGCTCAGCCCCTGCGCCCCTTCGGCAAAACGCTCTGCCAGGGCAAACCCTTTGCTGAGTTTTCCAGCCGCACCCGCGATCATGAATGGATCGACGAACAATCCAGCCACATTGGCGACGGTGACGCCAACATCGAGCGAACCCCTGAGGTCTTCAGGCATGACTTTGCGGAGTTCGGCCACCTGCTCGTCCCAGCGAGTGGTCAGCCCCTTCGAGGGCGAGATGGTGGTGGGCGCCTGGATGAAGGCGTCGAGGGCGCCTGCGCAGGGATTGTTCAGTTGCGCCTTGATCTTGTTGATCGAGCTGTCGTAGAAAGTATCAGACAGTCTCTTGGACCATTCCGAGCCGGTAACCCCGTGCACGTTCTCGAATACTCGACCTGCCACAGCTTCGCCTGCAAAAACCGCTGTGTCGAAGCCAAACCAGGCCAGATCGGCGATCCCGGTGACGAAGGTGACTCCGAAGTGCGTGGTGCCCGCGACGCCCGCGACACCCATCTTGACCGGCGCTATCGCGATGTCGTACGCGGTCTGTCTGATGGTCTGCCCGATCACGCTACCGAGTTCGCTGTTGCCGGTCGGGTCCATCCGGTCCAGCGGCCGGTTGCTGACATAGCGGTACAGGTTGGCATCGCCCGCCGCAAAGCCGATCGGGTCGCGGCTCACGAATCGTCCGAGCGAGTTGTCGTACCACCGCGCGCGGTAGTCCATCAGGCCCGTCTGCATATCGAGCTCTCGCCCTGTGTAGCCGAAGCGGGGTGACTGCCCAGCCTGGGTCTGCGAACTGATCTTGCCGAAGCTGTCGTAGACGATGTGGTCGATCGCCTGGCCGTTGGCGCCGACGACATCGCGCACGCTGTTCTGGTGGTCGGCCAGGCTCCAGCGCAGCTGATTGCCGCGCTGCTCGGACAGCACCGCGTCCATGCCCGGGCCGTGCAACATCAGCTCGGTCAGCTGCCCGCTGCCGTTGAACACCATCGAGATGTCGTCGCGGTCGTGGATGTAGCTTTCGGTGACGGCGGCCTGCCCACCCGCACCGTCGGCGTCGCGGGTGGCGCCCACCTTCCAGCCGAAGTCGTCGTAGCGGTAGCTCTGCGTGCCCGTCACCGTGCCCGACGACGTGTGCTCGGTCGCGCCGGTGAGGCGGTTGCGGTGGTCCCAGACGTATTCGGTGTAGCCACCCGTGGCCTTGTCGGTCTTGCGCGTGCGGTTGCCCTCGGCGTCGTAGGCGTAGGTGGATGTCTCGTCCGACAGCACGCGGTTGCCGGTGCCCACGGTGACGCCCGCGCGCACCGGGTTGCCGTTGGCATCCCAGGCGAAGGTCTGGTCGGCAGGGTTGCCCGACGTGCTGCTGTAGTCGGCCCCAGTGAGTTGGTTGCGGTCGTCGTACGTGTAGACATTCGGGCCATCGGGCGAGGTCATGCCGCGCAGGCGGCTGGCGGCGTCCCACACGTAGGTGTAGGCGGCAACCGTGTTCGCGCCCGCGCTGTGGGTGATGGACTTGGTGCGGCCGGCGCCGTCGTAATCCATCGTCGTGGTGACGTCGGCCGCAGCGCCGGTGGCATCGAAGCGCTCAAGCGCCTTGAGTTGGCTGGCGGCGTCGTAGGTGTACTCGACCCGTTTGTCGACTGCGCTGCCGCCAAACTGGCGCAGGCTGGTGGTGCGGTTGAGTTCGTCGTGGGCGGCGACGGTGCGCCAGTTCTCCACGCCGCCGATGGTGGCGATGGTCAGGGTCAGGTTGCTCGAAGCGTCATAGCCATAGCTCAGCTTGACCGCAGGCAGACCGGCGGCGCCCTGGTTGTCGATGCTGACCATGCGACCCATGCGGTCGTAATCGATGGTGTACGTCGCATCCGGGTCGGTCACGGTGCGCAGCTGGCCGGCAGCATCGAAGGTGCGGGTGATCGTCCGCTGAAGCGCGTTGGTCTGGTCGCGCCAGGTCTCGACATCGTTGCGGCTGAGTTCGTCGTAGTGCTTCTCGATGACGAGGCCGCGAGCGTCGACGCTCCTGGTGACGTTGCCGATCTCGTCGTAGTCGAAGCTGCGAACGCCGAGTGCGTCGGTCTGTGACGTCATGCGACCGAGCTCGTCGTACAGGTACGCGGTGCGGTTGAGGCTCGGGTCGACGAGCGCCTTCAGCTCGTTGCGTGCGGTGTATTCGTATGCCGTCTTGGCGAGGTTGGCGTCGACCGACTCGATGCGTCGGTTCAGCACGTCATAGGCCTGCGTGCTGAAGTGGCCGAGCGGATCGGTCGTCTTGATCAGGTTGCCGACCTGGTCGTACTCGTACGAAGTGACCAGACCCTTGGCAGCATCGTTGCTGCCTGCCGGGTCCGGCTGCGCGGATGCGATCGCGCGGTTGAGGCTGTCGTAGGCGAAGCGCGTGATGCGACCGATGGGGTCGCTCACGGCGATGCGGTTGCCTGCGGCGTCGTAGAAGCTCTGAGTGATGCCGCCCCGCGGATCGGTCACCCTGGTGCGCTGATTGCGCGCGTCGTATTCGAAGGTGGTCGTGAAGCCGCGTGCGTCGGTGGTCGACGTCAGGTTGCCCGCCGCGTCGTAGGCATAGCCGATGGTGGACGCGAGCACTGAACCCCCGGCGTCGGGGTCGGGCATCGTGGCGCTGACTCGGCGGTTCAGACGGTCGTACTCGAAGGACGTCGTGCGCTGCAGGACGTCGGTGGTCGACTTCAGGTTGCCGACCGCGTCGTAGGACATGGTCGCCGTCTGGTCCTTGTTGTCGATCACCGCAACGCGCCGGTTCAGTTCGTCGTAGCGGTAGTCGGTCTTGCGGCCGCTGGCGTCGACGGTGCGGGTGACGTTGCCGACCAGGTCGTAGGCCAGCGTGGCGGTCTGGTTGCGCGCATCGACGACCTTGGTGCGGCGGTTCATCGCGTCGTAGCTGAAGACGGTGCGCTTTTGCAGCGCGTCTTCGGTGTAGGCGACGTTGCCGACCTCGTCGAAGCCCTGTGATGTCGATCGCTGCAGCGATCCGCCGGCGTCCTCGATGGTCTTGACGCGGCGGTTCAGGGCGTCGTATTCGTAGGCAGTGGCGCGGTTGGCCGGCGCCGTCAGTTGCGTCGCCAGCACCAGGTTGCTGTTGAGGTCGTAGGCATAGGTCGTGACCAGTGCCGGGAGCTGGTTGAAGCCGTTGGATGCCGGGGCGACGCTGCGCACCAGCCGGTCGAGCGCGTCGTACTCGAAGGATCTGACGCGGTTCAGCTCATCGCGGCTTTCGATCATGTTGCCGAAACCGTCGTACTTGACCAGCAGCAGTCGGACCGCGGCGTCGCCTGTGGCGAAGTCTCGGCCTAGCGCATCCTTGGTCGTCTGGGCCGCCGGGTTGCCCGCTGCGATCAACTGGGTGGCGATGCGCCGATCGACCGCGTCGTAGGCGTAACGCGTCTCGTTGTTGCGTGCGTCGAACGTCGACGTCAGATTGCCCGCCGCGTCGTAGGCATAGCGCAGCACGGGCGACGCCAGCGGGCCGACTCCGTCCGGATCGGCCTGGGTGGTCTTGACCAGCCGATTGGCCGCGTCGTACTCGTAGCGGGTCGCCTGATTCAGTGCGTCCGCACTTTCTACCAAGTTGCCCAGTGAGTCGTACGCCATCGTCGAGCGGCCGCCGCGCCCATCCACCATGGCAGTGCGACGGTTGAGGGTGTCGTACTCGTAGGCGGTCGTGTGTCGCTCGGCGTCGGTGGTGCTCAGCAGGTTGCCGACTTCGTCGTAGCTGTAAGACGTGGTCGGCGGCAGCTTGGCGAGCGTGTCGGCGGGCAAGCCGGTCGTGTCTGTGTAGGGCGAAGGCTGTTTCACCAACACCAGGCGATTGAGCGCGTCGTACTCGTAGATCGTCTTGTTCTGGCGCGCGTCGGTGGTCGTCTTCTGGTTGCCGTTCTCGTCGTAGGTGACTGAACTGGTGCGGTTCAGCGCGTCGGTGGTCGACAGGCGCCGGTTCATCCGGTCATAGGTGTAGGTGGTCGCGCCGAGCGACGCGTCGAGCGTCTGGCGGGGGTCCTTCACGCTGACCAGATTGCCGTTGAGGTCGTAGGCGTAGGTGGTGGTTGATGCTGCCTGTGGCCCGTTGGCCCCATCTGGGTCCGGCGACTTCATCGACGTGCGGCGGTTGAGGTTGTCGTAGCCGTAGGACGAAACCCGGGTCAGTGGGTCGGTGGCCGAGGTCACTCGGACCAACTGCGTGTTGCCGTTCGCGTCGTACTCGGTTGCCGTGACCGTGCCGATGGCGTCGGTCATCGTCGAGACGCGGTTGCGGCTGTCGTAGGTGTAGGTCGTCGCACCGAGCGTGGCGTCGAGTACCTGCCGCGGGTTGCGAACTCGCACGACATTGCCGGCGAAGTCGTAGTCGGTCAGCGTGGTCTGGCCGGCAGGGTCGGTGACACGAACCTGACGGTTGAGTATGTCGTACTCGTACTCGGTGGCCGGGCGCACGTTGGCGTCGTTGGCCGTCACGAGCACACCCTTGGCGTCGTAGCTGGCCGATACCTGTTCGGCGTCCTGGACCGACAGCAGGTTGAAGTTGACGTCGTAGGTGAATCGCTGCACCGGACTGCGCAAGGCGCCAGTGCCATCCGGATCAGGCAGGGCACGGCGTACCAACCGGTTGGCGTTGTCGTAGGCGAAGCGCGTCGTGCGGCCGAGACGATCGGTGGTCGACAGGACGTTGCCCACCTCGTCGAAGGTCGTGCTCGAAGTCTTGCCGTCCGCGTCGATGATCGAGGTGACGCGCCCCACGGCGTCGTAGATGGCCTTCGTGGTGAACAGCGATGCCGCAGCGCCGGACGCATTCAGTCGTCCATCGCGCGTGGTCACGATCTGGTCGGCACGGTCATAGGTCATCGACGTGACATTGCCTTCGGCGTCTGTCGTCTTGATCTTGCGGTTGAGTCGGTCGTATTCGTAGGTCGTCTTGTACGGCGTGCCAGCTGCGCTGCCACGCGGGTCGATGAGGGCCGTGAGGTTTCCGTTGGCGTCGTATTCGCGGCGTGTCACCGACTTCGCGCCCAGGCCCTGAGCGTCCGGCGCCGGACTGGTGACGGTGATCAGCCGGTCGCGCGCGTCGTACCCCATCGTTGTTTCGTTGCCGCGGGCGTCGATGATGCTGACCACGTTACCCACCGCGTCGTAACCGGTGCGTGTGATGTCGGTGCGCTGCACCTTCTGTCCGGTGGTCGGGTTGGTCACCTCGACGGGTGGTGCGATGACCGCCACACGGCGCCCAAGACCGTCGTACTCGTACTTCGTGACGAAGCCCCGAACGTCTTCAGTCTCCTTCAGCCGACCGGCATCGTCATAACGCCAGAAGCTCGAATGGCCAAAGGCGTCGATGGACTCGATGCGGCGGTCGAGTTCGTCGTAGACGAACTGAGTCGGTTGCAATCGGGCATCCGTCGCGACCACGAGGTTGCCGTTGGCGTCGTACTCGCGCGTCATCGAGGACGCCTTCTGCGGACCCGCAACGCCGTCGGGGTCGGGGGCGGTCGTCTTGATGAGTCGATCCATGCGGTCGTAGACCATGACCGTCTCGTTCCCGCGTGCGTCGACGATCGCGATCGCGTTGCCGACCGCGTCATAGCGGTTGGTCGTGACGTTCCCGAGAGCGTCCGTGACCTTGACGAGCCGATTCAGCGCGTCATAGGTGAACCTGGTCGTGCTGCCCTCGCCGTCGGTGGCGCTGGTGCGGTTGCCTACGCGGTCATAGCTGTAGAGCACGTCTGGCCGTACCGTTGCCGGTCGGGTGTCGGGCGCCGCGCGCACCACACGGGTCAAGCGGTTGAGGGCGTCGTACTCGTAATCGGTGGTGTTGCCACGGGCGTCGGCTTCCGACTTCAGGTTCCCGGCTGCGTCATAGGTCCTGACAGCTGCAACCACCAGGGTGGCGTCGGTCACCGACGACAGGCGATCTAGTTCGTCGTAACTGTACTGGGTGAGACGGCCGAGTGCATCGATGTGGCGGACGCGGTTGCCGTTCTCGTCGTAGCGGTCGAAGGCCGACTCGCTGCGCACCCCGCCGTTCGGACCTTCGAGGTAGGTGTTGGTGGTCTTGACCACGCGGCGCAGGGCGTCGTAGGCGAACGAGGTCTCCAGCAACGCGACGGTGGTGTTCGCAGGCGTGACGCGCTGCAAGGTCAGATTGCCGACGGCGTCGTAGATGTTGGTGACCTTGCGTCCGCTGGCGTCGACCGTCTCGGAGAGACGGTTGAGCTTGTCATAGCTGGTCGTTTCGGTGTGGTTGCGCGCATCCGTGAAGGATTTGAGGTTGCCCTGCCGGTCATAGTCGTAACGCTCGACCGAGGCCCTGAGCGCGCCAGCGCCGTCAGGGTCCGGGTAGGTGACCTTGCGCTTGCGGTCGAGCCCGTCGTACTCGTAGGTGGTGGTCCGGCCCAGCTCATCGGTGCTCGCGACAAAGCGCCCGAGGTCGTCATAGGTGAATGACGAGGTGACGGTGAAGCGGGTGCCCCAACCGATGACGCGACCCAGTTCGTCGCGCTGCGCCGACGCGGTGCCCTGCAGGGCGTCGGCGAACTCCACCGCACGGTTGCGTTCGTCGAATCGCGTGAGGGTGACGCGGCCTTCGGCATCCTTGACCCAGGTCTTGTTGCCCGCCGCGTCGTAGCCGAATTCGGTCACCGGTGGTGTTTGTGCGCCAAGGGCGCCATCCGGGTCAGGACGGGTTTCGCGGATCAGGCGGTTCTGATCGTCGTACTCGTAGGTGGTGACCTTGTCGCGCTCGTCGATGCGCTGGATGACGTTGCCGACTTCGTCGTACACCGTCGTCGTCTTGTGATTCAGTGCGTCGGTGACAACCGTCAGCCTGTTGAGTTCGTCGAACTCGAAGGTCGTCTCGTTGCGGCGCGGGTCTTTCTTGTAGACGAGGTTGCCGACCTCGTCGTAACGGAAGACCGTCACCGGGGGCAAATGCTGGAGGGTTGACCCCGTCTGGCCCGGAGCGGCGTCGATTGGACCGGGTGATGGCGCGCTGATCCTGACGACGCGGTTGCGATCGTCGTAAGCCATGACGGTGATCTGGTTCTTCGCGTCGACGATCTCGGTACGGTTGCCGGCTTCGTCGTAGCCGAACTGCGTGATGGCGCCCGATGCATCGCGTGTCTTCGTCAGACGGTTGAGTCGGTCGTACTCGAGGTAGTCGGTCCGGTTGCCGTTGGCATCCTCTTCCCACTGCAGGTTGCCGCTGGCGTCGTACTGGCGCTTCGACATCGCAAAGCGGGGCGCGTCGAACAACTGGCCCGGGCTACCCGCGAGCGGGTTGTTGGGGTCCGGCATCCACGTCTCGATCAGCCGGTTGAGCTTGTCGTACTTGAAGCTTGTGATCCGGTTGCGGTTATCGAGTGTGTAGGTGATGTTGCCGACCGCGTCGTAGTGGGTCTCGCTGCGTTCGGTCTGCCCGTTGACGGTCTTGACTGTTGCGGTGCGGCGATTGAGTTCGTCGTACTCGTGGGTGGTGACACGACCCAGAGCGTCGGTTTCCTTCACCAGATTGCCCACGCGGTCGTAGACCATGAGCGTGACCGAGGCTGCGAGCGGGCCGATGGCGCCATCGGGATCGGCTTGAGTGACGCTCGTCTTTCGGTTGAGCGCGTCGTAGGTGAACGAGGTGATGCGCCCCAGCGCGTCCTCGACCTTCAGCAAGTTGCCGACGTTGTCGAACGTGTAGCGAGTCGTCTGGCCGAGGGCGTTAGTGGTCGAGGCCAGGCGGCCGGTCAGTGCGTCGTAGCGGCTGACAGTGGTGTACGCGGGTGCTCCGGTGGCGTTCGTCTTGAGCCACGAACGCATGCCAGCCTGAGTCGGCTGCGGGTTGGTCGCCCGTGCGTCGGTCACCGCAATGATGCGGCCCATGGCGTCGTAGTAGGTGCGCGTGACCTGCTCCACGCCATCGACGACATGGATCACTGCCGTCTGACGGTTCAGGCCGTCGTACTCGAAGCGGGTGACCTTCTGCCGCTCGTCGATCGTCTTGATCAGGTTGTTGGCTGCGTCGTAGAAGTACCGAATGAACGTGCCGTCGTCATTGATGCGCTTCGTCATGCGATTGCGCTCGTCGTACACGTAGTCCGTCTTGAGCGCTCGGCCGAGTGCGTCAGTGATGATCCGCACCGGCTTGTCCCCACCCGGGCCGCACCCGCACGGTTCGACATACTCGTAATGGGTCTCGACGCCCTGGGGATCGCGCTCGACGATCAGGCGGTCATCCTCGTCATAGAAGTAGTAGGTGCGGTTGTGGAGGGCGTCTTCCTTCCAGTCGACGAGTTCGTTGCCATTCAGGTCTGTGCCGCCTGACCCCAGCGTCTTGTAGTGGGTCGTTGTGGTGCCGCCCAGCTCATCGACGACGCTCACCAGGCGGCCGCGGTCGTCATGGTTCTGGGTCGTGGTGTGCCCGTTGGCATCGGTGGTGGTGCGCCGATTACCGGCGGCGTCGTAGCCGTAGACGATGGTCGGCTTGACGGACTGACCGCCGGCCAGTGTGATCTCGGGTTGCTCTACCCGGGCAACCCGGTTCATCGAGTCATAGGTGGTCGTGGTGACGCGGCCCTGTTCGTCGGTGTACACCTGCTGCAGCGCACCCACGTCATTGGTCGAGTACCTGTAGGTGCTGAAGGTGCCGTCGAGATGCGTGAGCTTGGTCAGGCGACCCAGATCGTCGTACTCGTAGGTGGAGCGCATCAGCATCGTCTGGGTGACCGTGTCGGTCAGCCATTCGCTCTTCATCAGGCCCTGCGGGTAGTAGCTGGACTGCCATAGGCTGCCGTCGGGCTTCGTTACTGCAATGACGTCGCCCCTGCCGTCGATCGTGTAGGTGGTCGTTCGCCCCAGCTCGTCGATCATGCTGGTCATGCGGTTGAACTTGCCTTCGTAGGTGAACGAAGTACCCAGCTGCCCAGTGACCGGATTGATGACCGACTCGTCGTCCCACGTACGGATCCTGTTGCCCCGCTCGTAGAACTCCGAGTAGGTCTTGCGCCCGTCTTCCGCGACGGACTCGACGACATTGCCTCGTTCGTCTCGCCTCTTGAACTCAAGGGCGTCGAGCGTGCCGTCGTTTTCCTGGTCCCACTCCTGAATCGTCTGGCCTCGCTCGTTGAAGGTTGCCTTTTGAACCTTGCCGTTGCTTTTCTTCAAGGTTCCCTTCAGGTCGTCGAGTTTCTCCATGTTCGCAAAGGCAGGCGCGTGACGGTCTGCCGTCGTGGCCGGGTCCTTCAGGGCGACGACATCGCGCGCGGTGACTTCCACGGTGGTGTTGTCCGAGCGCACGGCGCGAATGGCCCGACCGTTGATCTGGTCGTAATAGTCGCGCTCTTCGGCACCGTACTGGTTCTTCTCGTAATTCATCCGCCCCGCATCTTCGTAGCCGAAGGTGCGGGAGGTGCCATCAGGGTCTGTGATCTGGGTGAGGTTCTTGTCGTTGTAGCTCAGTACCGTGACCTGCCCCGGTTGACCATTCATCGGGTGGATGATCTTCGAGACACGTTCACCCTGGTACTCGAACAGCGTCTTCTGGTTGGTGCTGTCCTCGATGTACATGAGCTTGCCGGTGGCGTCGCGGCCATAGGTCGTCCGGTTGCCGTAGCGGTCTTCGACGTAGAGCAACTTGCCAGACACCGGCTTGCCCGCCGCGTTCGTTGTCGGCTTGCTGTAGACGTACAGCGTTCCGTCAGGGACGCGCCGTTGCAGGGTTCCGTTGGTCATTTCGGCGAGTGGCGGGCTCCCGCCGTTGTCGCGGCTGGCCGGGGCCTGCGGCGCGTACAGGGCCACCACACCCGGATACGACGACGCGAATGCGGCCATGGCCGTCTCGGGGATGCGCTGGAACGCGTTGATCGCGCCGTTGCCATCGACGATCTGCAGCCAACTGGCCGGGCCAGGCACCTCGACTCCGTTGACGATGGTCTTGGGCGCAATACCGGCATGAACCTCCTGCAATCCGGCGATCGACCAGCCGCTGCCGAAGCTGCTGTCGACCCTGTTGTCTAGGATGAGGGTGCCGACCTGGGTGCGTGGCTTGCCGAACAGCTTGGCGTTGACGGTGTAGTTGTAGAACCCGGAAGGCAGCTTGCTCATGTCCGCCTGGATGGCGACGGTCACGTTATCGGCGAACCGCTCGATCTGCCAGTACTGCGTGGGTGTCGTGATCGTGCCGCCCGGGCCGGTGAAGGTGATGCTCGCCTCGAGCACGGCATTGCGGTTGCTGCCGCTGATGGCGAGTTCCTGCGGGTCAGCCTTCTCCAGGTAGGCCTGCATTTCCGAACGGATGTTCTCGAAGCTGATCATGCGGATCGGGCGCGCGTCGGCTGTCGTCGAGTTGTAGACGAGCCTGAGCCTCTGCTCCTGGCCGAGCGACTGGTAGCTCAGCAGGTCATGGGTCTCGACCACGGCTCCGCTGTCGACTTCCACCGTCGAGCCGAAATCGGCCGCCGGGCAGTCCGGCGGATCCATCAGGCTATCTAGGATGTCCAGCTTACCGAGGTCGTCGCGACTCGGGATACCCGGCCCCCGGCCCTTGTCGAAGCCGTTGTAGACGCGGGGCCCGGGCGCGGTCTCGGTCGGATGCGCACTCAGGCCTTGGGGCGTGCCGCCGATGCCGAACGGCGCCGCGGGCGAAATGAAGACATCGTCAGGAATCTTCGGCCTCTCGACGGTCGTACCGTTCGGCAAGGTCACGGTCTCGACGATCATGGGACCGCGCTGCACTGTCACCAGCCCTCCAGGCGTGGCCGGCGGAATCTCGATGCGCTGGTACCAGTTGCCTTGCTGATCTTTCATGTAAGGCAGCACGTCGCCGGTACGCGACACATATCGACCCTGACCATCCATCACGTACGGCACACCGAAAACGAACCCGAGTGCAGCGCGGTTGAAGCCGACGATCCGGTAATCGGCCTTGATGTCGATGGGCGTGTTTAGGCCGTTCAGATCCTCTTGCGGCGGCAGGATCTTGAGCCGGGATGGACGGGCCGGGTCGTAGTTCGGGTCGCCCGGGTCCCGAGGGAGGTACAGGCTGTCGATCGCACGCTTGCTCAGGAGGTCACGGTTGTAGTTGAGGTCAATCAGTGGGACCGTCGGCGCAAGGGCCTCTTCGATCTGACCGATCAGGTTGACCACGTTGTAGGCGAACACGGAGCCGATGCCGCGCATCCCGGCGAACAGGTAGTTCTTGCCGCTGGCAAACGCCATGTTGTCGATGGCCGCGAACGGGATCGACAGCGTCGCGGCAATCAATTTGCCGTCGCGGATGACGCCGATGTTGCTGCCGCCGGGCAGCGGGGCCGTGGTGATCGGGGTGTCGGCGAATGCCGACGGGTCATGCGAAGGATTGCCGGAGATGAAACGGTTGTAACCACCGACGAACACGTACTCGGGATGCGAACCGATCGTTGCCTTCAGCGAATCCGCCGGAAGGACGAGCATCGAGTTGGCGTTGTTGACATCGAAGGTGTCGAAGGCAACGCCCAGATTGAGACTGGCGAATCCCTTGGTCGTGCCGTAGGTGTTCGACACTTTCGCCCAATTGAAGGCATCGGTGGCGACTGGGTCGTCGTTCTCGATGATGAGTTCGCACACGCCACCCGGGGGTGGCGCTTCACTCGGGATGGGTGCCGACGGTGGAATGTCGGTCGTGTCGAGGTACCGGTTGGAGAACAGCAGGCGGTTGTTGTCGGTCGTGGCTTCGATCGCGTAGGTTTCCTGGCCTGTCAGGAAACCGGCGATCTGATTCCAGTAGCGACGAGGATTCGCGCTGGAATCGCTCAGGTCCGCATCTGAAGCAGCAGGCTTGTCGGCAGCATCGATGTTGACCACCGCGATCCGGCTGTTCTCGAAGTCCTCGCCGCCCTGCGCTACCGACCTGAAGAAGGCGCTGCCGTCGCGATTCGGCGCGGCGACGTAGAGGCGGCGCCCGTCGTTCGAGATAGTCAGGCCCCGCAAGCCCTTGCGGGCGGCGTCGACCTCGATCGTGCGCAGGTACTGGTTGAACGTCGACGAGTTCGGGTCGATGTCGATGACATAGATACGGCCCTTCGGCGAGGTCGACGTGCCGTAGGTGTTCTCGTCGGAAACGTAGGCATAGCGGTTCGCCTTGTCGATGGCGATCCAGAAGGGGCGCGCGCCATCGGGCAACAGGATCGGATCGACCGGATCGACGCCCGTGGCATCGAGGTTGCCCGCCTTGGCGTCCGCCGCCTGCAGCGCCACCATGTCGACGACGGCCACCGCGGCCTGACCGCGCAGGGTGACGTAGGCGCGGGTGTGGTCGTC
The DNA here is from genome assembly GCA_947474755.1 of Burkholderiales bacterium. Lineage (GTDB taxonomy): Bacteria > Pseudomonadota > Gammaproteobacteria > Burkholderiales > Burkholderiaceae_C > PBB1. The sequence continues at coordinate 199,214 of CANJJE010000004.1, forward strand.
GGTCAGCGCGGTCGCCTTGCCCGAACCGAACGGCACCGGGGTGCCGAACCCCGGTGCGTTCGGCGGGATGCCGATCGGAATGCGCGCAACGAGCTTCAACGCATTGATGGCGTCGAGGTATTGCCCCGGGACCGTCGCGCCCGTGGTGGGGTCGACGGTTTCCCCCGCACGCGGATTGCCCTGCGTGAAGACCTCGAGTTCGGACTGCGACAAGAACGTGCCGTTGACCTCCTTCACCGCGGAGGCCACCGACACCACGTAGCTGTTCCTGGCTTCGATCTTGATCGCGTTGCTGACGAAGGGGACCTTGAGATTGCCGATCCAGTTACCTGATGCGAAATCGAGGCCGGGGACGGTGTCGACGCGGACGATCTTCAGTTGGGCGGTGCCGGCAATCACGTTCTGCGGCACCTTGAGTACCAGTTCCTCGCGCCCGCCGGCGATCGGCTGGACGGTGCCGATCACGCCGGCCTCGAAGTCCTTGCCGCCTTGAATCCAGATGGCCTTGAACTGGCTGCCGGTGCTCGTGCCGGCAATCGCAGAGAACTGTCGACCGGTCACGACGGCCACGGGGACCTTGGTCGAACCGAACGTGTCGTTGCGGAACTCGAAACGGGCTTCCTCGATGACCGGCGCCTTGGGCGAAAGCGACTCGGGGCGCGCGAGCGTTCCCGTGACGTCGACGATGGCGCCGGGGTCGAGCTTCACCCCGACCGTTGTCGAGATCGGCAATCCTGTGGCCGGAATGGCGAGCACCTGGACGCTGCTGACGTTTATCGTGGCGGCGAACAGCGGCGTCTCTGCAGCGACACCTTGCGCTTGAAGCATCCAACTCGGGAACACCGCGCTCAAGGGCACCGTGACCGTCATTTGCCCGCGGACCAAGGTGACGTTGCTCAGGCTCACGAATGCAGCGTAACTCCCCATCGACAAGACGCCCAGCCACGGTCGAGAACTGGTGCGGGCGATGTGATCCGCCCCCACGATCGCGATCTCGTCTTGCCACCAGATGGGCTTCAGGCCGCCCTCGACGGTGGGTATGACGCCGGAGCGCATCAGGAACACCTGCGTGCCCGCCGGCACCGAGGCGTCTACCGGGATCGCGACCTGTGCTGCCGCGTTGAGCCTGTCTCCAGCAAAGTCGAGCTCGAATCCCGCCAGGTACTTCCAGCCCTCGGGGGTGGCCTGAGGCAACGCCGCTTCGGCCAGGGGCTTGAAGGTCACCTCCTGAGTGCCGTCGATGGCGTTCGGCGGGATGGCGATGACAGCCCCATCGGTGTTGCGCAAGGCACCGCCAGCAGCGCCGATCGTGGCCGTTTCCAGCTGTGGCACAGCGACCCGCACCGGCACCACGTATTCGACGCCCCGGTAGACCACGGTCACGTCGGCTTGTCCGCCGGCGATGCCGCTGATCAGGCCGTCGGCACTGACCGAAACGACCGTCGAGTTGCCGGCGAAATACAGCGTGCCGTTGGACGCTGCGGACACCAGGGAGGCGGGCGACAACAGGTCGCCGTCCTTCACGCGCACCGATAGCGGCTTCGAACCTCCCGGCACGAGCGTCAGCGCTTCGGGGTACATGTCCAGGCCGGTGAACAACTGCGTCTCGACAAACTGGTTCGGGGTGCCCACCACCACCGCCGTCGCGCCAGTGATGTCGCCACGCTTGGCGATCAACGCACCGAAGCCCTGCCCTGCACCGACCAGCGCGGCATTGCCGATCAGGCCGGCTACGCCGGCATCCGAGGTCGACAGGGTGACGTAGGACTTGGGCAGGCGAACGCCGGTCTGGTCCGCGAAGTCGCCAATAACTTGCGCACGCCAGGCGTTGCCCAGGTTGATCTGCGGACGGCGGTTGGCGAAGTCGATGCGCAGCAACGGCGCGTTGCTGACCTTGACGGTGATGCTCTTGGCGGCCGATGACGAGTAGCCGTCGTCGGCGATCACGGTGAAGCTGGCATCGCCGAAGAAGCCGGCATCGGGGGTGAAGATGACCTGGCTGCCGTCGCCCGACAGCGTCGCGGTGCCGTGGCTGCTGCCGACGATGCGGAAGGTGAGCGGGTCGCCTTCGGGGTCGCTCAGGAACGAGGTGACCGGCACCTCGGTCTCGAGCTCGACGTGGGTGAAGCCCGAGCCGGCGCCGATGACCGGGGCTGCATTGGGGGAGGAGCCGAGGTTGGCGTAGAGCAACTGGCTGTCGGCCAGATCAATGCGGCCATCACGGTTGAGGTCGGCGGCGGGCAGGAAGGCGAGGTCACCGCTTTGCGAGCCCCGCGCTGCCGCCAGCAGACTGGCATCGACCCCATCGACGCGCTGGTCGTTGTCGATGTCGCCGACCGCATAGACGCGCAGGTCGTACGCGCCGCTGCCGGCTCCCGCAACGCGCAGCGTGCGCAGGCCGGCCTCGCTGAATCGGAAGATGGCGAACGATCGACCGTTACTCGTGCCCGAGGCAATGGCGGTCGCGCCGTCGATTTGCGGCAGGCCCGGCGCCAGCGTCGAGCCGTTGGCGGCCTTCAGTTCGACACCCATCAGGAAGCCGCCGCCCTGCGGCAGTTGCACTTCGCTGTCGCGCACGGCGAGCGTGTAGACGTCACTCGCTCCTGCGGCCAGACTGCCGCTGACCGTGCGATTGACGTACGACAGCGCGGCGCCGAGGTCGCCCGTCACCGATCGAAGCTGGGCGCCTGCAGGCGTGTGCGAGATGACCTGGCCACCGCCGCTGCCGCCTGTCACCAGCGTCAGCAGGTGCGACGCCGGGTCGGCGTAGCCATAGCGCTCGGAGGTTCCGGCAGACAGGTTGCGCGCCGACACCAGGTTGCCCTGCGCGTCGTAGCGGTAATCGAAGCTGCGCCCGTCAGGCGTGGTGACGCGGGTCAGGCGCCCCTCGGTGTCCTTGACGAAGCCGATCGCCTCGTTGTTCGGGCCGACGATGCCGCTGTCGGCCACCGTCCAGCGCACACCGTCGGCGAAGGTGACGCCGGTGAGCCCGCGGCCGTCGGCGATGGTGTAGCGCGTGCCGTCGGTGCCGATGAGCGTGTACTGAGCAGCCTCACCTTGCAAGGACGCGGGGTTGTAGGGTGATCCGTCGGTCAGCGAATAGAAACTGCCTGCCGCGCGCTGCAGCTTGACCGGCGCCGATTCGAGCTTCCATGTCACGCCGGTGTCGGCCACCCATGCGGGCGTGAAGTAGCTGTAGCCAATGCCCTTGACCTGCTGGGGCGCGAAGGTGAACCCGACCTGCTGGCCGTCCGGCGTCTTGACGTAGGCCCGCGAGCCTTCGCGCAGCGGCCCGTACACGCCGCTTGCCTCCGCGCCGGTGATCGGTGCATTGGTCTGCACGCTCAAGTCGACCAGCGCCAGGCGCCAGCCGTGGCCGAAGCTGGCCGAGGTCGGGATGTCGGTCGGGTCGTAGCGGCGGGTGAAGTCGAGTGCGTGCCCACCGAGCGCCAGGCTGAAGTCGGTGGTCTGCCGCAGGTAGCGGCTGGCCGACGGCGCTGCGGTGATCTCGATGTCGGTGCCGGCCTCGGCACGGCGGCCGGCCACATCCTGGGCCGTCAGCCGCAATTGGTAGAAGCCGCGGCTGAACTGGCTGGCGTCGAAGTTCGTGAGCACGCCGTCGACCGGCGCGGTTCCCTTGGCGACCGTGCGCCAGGCGGTGCTGTCGGCGTTGGTGCCGAGCGGAGCGATCTCGAGCGTCCAGAACTCGAGGTTGGTGTCGGCGACGGTGCCGCGGATGCCGAAGGTGCCGTCCACACGTCGACCGGCGAGCGATGGGTCCAGCGCCGCGACCGGCGCTGCGGTGTCGGCCGGGTCGCGCACCTTCAGCGTCTGAGTGACGGTGCTCGTGTAGCCGTCCAGATCGGTCGCCGTGGCGACCAGCGTGTACAGGCCGGTAGCTGTTGCGACGAAGGTTGCGCGGTTGCGCTCGTCGAGCGTCTGCGCCACGCCGTTGACGGTGAGCGTGCGCGAGGCGACCGCCGAGAAGGCATCGGCCAGCACGGTGATGGCAACGGGCTGGTTCGGCACCGACGGGAAGCTCGGCGTGAGCACGATCGACACCTGTGGCCCGACAGCCAGCGGGTCCACGATGATGGCGAGTCCGCGCTTCGTGGTGGCCTTGCCATCGGTCACCGACATCACGGCGAGGTAGTCGCCGACCTGCCCTGCGCTCGGCGTCCAGACGAACTCGCCCGTGACCGCGTCGAGGGTGGCGCCCTGCGGCAGATCGGACGCAGCAAAGCGCAGTGTCTCGTTGCTGTCGACGTCGCTGCCGGTGACCTTGAAGCGCAGCGTGTCGCCAAGCGCCACGCGGTGGTTGGTGAAGGCGATGGACGGCGCGCGGTTGACGTCGTCGATGGTGATGACCACTGTGCGCTGGGAGGAGGCGCCTGACGCGTCGACGGTGGTGAAGTCGAGTGAATAGACGCCGGCCTGGTTGAAGTTCGGCGTCCACTTGAACGAGCCCGTCTTGACGTCGAAGCTCGCGCCCGCGGGCAGATTCGACATGCTGCGGTAGACGAGCAGATCACCGTCGGGGTCCGAGCCCACGAGGTTGAACTGCAGCGGTGCGTTCTCCTGGCCGCCGATCGACGGGATCGGCACCAGGAAGGGTGCCCGGTTGGTTGGCGTGACGGTGATCGCGATGGTTTCACTGCTGGTGGCAGCGCCGTCGGTCGCCGACAACACGATGCCGCCGTAGGTGCCCGCCGACTCGTAGCTGGGTGTCCAGGTCAGCACGCCATTGACCGCGTCGAACCGCGCACCCGGTGGCAGCGTGTCGCGCCTGACTGCGTAGGTGATGGTGTCGCCATCGGCGTCGAGCGCAGCCAGCTGGATCGATAGCGTCGCGCCTTCGGCCACCGTGCGGTTGCCCACGGGCAGCAGCACCGGCGCGGCATTGGTCGTGCGTGTGGTGATCTGGATCGTCTGGCTGTCGGTCAGACCGGTTGCATCAGTGACGGTGAAGGTGACGTCGCGTACGCCAGCGTCAGCGGCGGTCGGCGTCCAGTTGAAGCTGGCTCGGCCGTAGACGCCGGGGGTGATGATGGCGCCCGCAGGCAGGCCGGTCGCGCTGAAGACGAGCGGGGCGGTATCGGGTGTCTGGTCCTGGTCGATGTCGTTCGCGCGCAGGCTGAAGCTGAGTGGCTGGCCGATCAGGGCAACCTTGGGACCGATGGGCTCCAGCAGGGGTGGGGCGGCCGGCGAGGTGACGCTGATGACGAAGGTGCGCGTGCTGGTCAGCGCGCGGCCGATGCCTTCGCCGTCGCCATCATCGCGCGCAACGAGGGTGACGGTGACCGCGCCCCGGTCGCGCGCTGCGGGGGCGATGCGCAGCACACCAGTGCCATTGCCGTTGTCGGTGAAGGACGCATAGCTCGGCAGATTCTGGAAGCTGAGCGCCAGTGCGTTGCCATCGGGGTCGGTGACGGTGATCGGCAGGTTCAGGACCTCGCCGCTCGCGACCGTCTGCGCGTTGAGTTCCGGCACCACCGGCGGTCGGTTCGCGTTGCCCACCTGGAGCTGGACGGTGGCGGTGCTCGACTGGGCGACACCCGTGCCGTCGCCGTTGTCGGTGGCGGTGATGCGTACGCTGTAGTTGCCCGACTGGTTGTAGCCCGGCGTCCAGGTCAGGAGACTGGTGACCGGGTCGAACGTGGCACCAGTCGGAAGGTTGGCGATGCTGTAGGTGACCGACGGATCGGTCGACTCGGGTGCCGTCAGCGTACCGTCGAGCAGCCGAACCTGCGGCTGGAAGCCGGGGTTGTCGGGGTCGAAGGCGAACAGGCGCAGGGTGAGCGGCTGACCTTCGAGCACCTGGATGCCATCGGTCTGCTCGAACTCCGGCGGCGCATTCACGTTGAGCACGTTGACGACCACCGTGCGCTCGCCGATGGCGATGCCGTCGCTGACGACGAACTGGATCTGCGTCGGCCCGGCCTTGTCGAAGGCCGGTATCCACTCGAAGACGCCGGTGATCGGGTTCAGCGTGGCACCGGACGGCAGGTGCGGTGAGCTGAAGCGCAGCGTCGTCGAATCAGGATCCGTGGCTCGCAGCGCGAAGCGAACCGGGTCGCCCTGGCGCACCGAACGGTCCGGGATGCCCTGCAGCACGGGCGCCACGTTCGTCGGCTCGACGATCAGGCGCAGCAACCGGGTGGTGATGTTCACGCCGTCGGTCGCCGACACCAGCACGTTGTCGTAGGTGCCGGCCTGCGTGCCCGAAGGCGTCCAGGTCAGTGTGGCCAGATCAGCGTTGAAGGTCGCGCCGGGCGGCAGGTTGGCCACCGAGTACGACAGGCGGTTGCCATCGGGATCGCTGCCGAGGATCTCGAGAGAGAACGGCTGTCCTTCGGACAGGCGTACGGAGGGCGGGATGTCGAGCTGGGGCGCGCGGTTGCCGCCTGCGACCGTGATGGTGAATGACTGGGTGGCGTAGCCGCCGCGGGTGTCGTAGGCACGCAGGACGATCGGCGTCTTCGCTGGCGTCGTGGTTCCCGGTGACCAGGACAGAAGACCGGTGGTGCCATCGAGCACGATGTCGGCCGGCCCTTTCATGAGCACATACGACAGCACTGCGCCATCCGGGTCCTGTGCGGTGGCCTGGTACCGATAGGGCGAGCCTGCGGTGGCATCGACGTTCGGTGCGCTGGTGAACTTCGGTGGCTGGTTCGGATAGGGCACCGAGAACACGCCGCTGCCGACCTCGATGTGCTGCGCCTGCGGGTTGGTGAGCGTGACGGTGCGCACCGTGGTCGAGCCGCCCGGCGGCAGGATGCCCGAGGGCAGGTCGGCACCGATGTCGAGGAACCACAGGCCACCCGTCAGCGACGCCCCCACGGGCTTGCCGGCGAAATAGCGCGCCGGGTCGAGCGCCAGCATCACGGGAACGCGCAACTGGTAATCGGTGCGGTTGCTGACCTTGACGTCGAATGCGACGGTGCCGGTGGCGCGGTCGGATCGGGTCGCCACGAAGCTGATATCGACCAGCGACGAGAAGTCCTGGACGGCGGTGAAGCTCAAGACGTAGTCGGTGCCCAGTTCAAGGTTCGCCGACGATTGCAGCCGCTTGCTGACGGTGACGGTGTAGACGTCGGCTGCAGGCGACTCGAAGCGCAGCGTGGCGGTGCGCGAGGCGGCGTCGTAATCGACGGCGGTGATGATCACCGAGTTGCCGCTGGAGTCGACCAGCTTGTAGTTGGCGGTATTCAAGACGGAGTCGCCAGCGCGCGGCGAGCCGCGCTTCATGTCGACGTTGAACGTGATGCCGATCTTCGATGTCGGCAGTGCGACGAGGCTGCTGGCGGGCGGATCGGTGCGCAGCACCTTCGGCGCCACCACCGGCGCCAGCACATCCACCTGCGCGCTGTTGGCGATCAGCAGCCGGCCGTCGCTGGTGGCGAGCAGCTGCTCGGCGCTCGGGCCGCCGCTGGCCACCTGCAGCACGCGCAGCGTGGCGAGGTCGACCATGTAGAGGCTGACCGGGGTGTCGTAGCCCGAACGCTTGCGGGCCGAGATGAACAGCAGGCCTTCGAGCTGCGTGCCCTTGCGGCCGAAGGCGAGCGAGTCGAGATCGGCATTGATGACGATCTGCGCGCTCGGCTTGCCTTGCGCATCGAAGCTGACGATCTCGCCGCGGTTGGGCCAGCGGCTGGCCCACAGCTGGCCGTTGGGGGCGATGGCCAGATCGTCGACGCGCAGGTCGCTGAAGTGCGCGAAGCGACGGGTGGCGATGTCGAAGGTTTCGATGCCGTCGCCCGACGACACGTAGAACACGCCCTTCACCGTGTCGAATGCGAGCGACTGCGTCAGGCTGTCGCCGTAGCGGTTGAGGATGGCGAGGCTGGTGGGGTCGAGTTCGAGCAGTTGCCCGCCACCGCTGGTGGCCCACAGGCCGCCGCGGTTGTCGTAGGCGAGGTCGAACACGGGCGTGTCGAGCACCACCTTCGGGTTGAGCGCCTTGCCGCCGTCTTGTGCATAGACGTACAGGCTGCCGCGATTGAGGCCACCACTCGCGATGAAGCTGCCGTCGGGTCGCTCGAGCAGCGCGAGCGGGCCGATGCCGGCGTTGCTCTGCGCGATGCCGGTGCCAAACACCGCACCCGAGAACGGCGCGAGCACCTGGGTGAACTGCGACGGCCGGTCGGAAGCGCCGGCAGGCAGAGCCTTCTCGGCCTCGGCGAACAGCGGGTTGGTCGAGGTGGCGTTGCTCGGTGTGGGCGGCTTGCCAGTGTCGAGGGTCGTCTTGCCGGCGCTCGGCACATCGCCCAGGTTCGTGCGCGTGCCGTCGTCGGGCAGCGTCTGCGTCGCGCGCGCCAGCTCGCGGTTGCCGGCGTTGTCGGTGGAGAGCGCAGCAAACTCGTAGCGCTTGCCGGCCTGACCCTGGTAGACGCCGCTGGTCTCGGTGGTCTGGCGCTTCCAGATCTCCCACGCGCCTCCGTCGATGGACACGAAGATGCTGGTGTGCCGCACACCCGAGCCGCCAGGCTCGTCGGTGACGCTCCAACGCACGTCGAAAGCGTTGCCCGACAGCGGCCGTGCCGTGAGGGTGGTGACCGGTGCTTCGCCGTCGAAGGTGTGCACCACCTCGGCGGTGTCGAAGGTGCCCTGGCCGTCGAAGGTCACGCGCGCGCTCGCCTTGATCTGCTGGCCGGTCGCCACGCCGAACTTCGGGTTGACGCTGTAGCTGACGAAGCCCTGCCCGCGGCCGTTGGCGTCGTCGGGCAACAGCAGGCCGCGGGTGGCATCGGTGAGCACCTCGCCTGTCAGCGGGTCGATGGCCTGCAGCACCCACGAGGCGATCAAGGTGTTCGGGTCGACGGCTGCAGATACCCGCAGGATGTAGCCGCGTGAATTGCGCAAGTCGATGTCGCCCTGGTAGCTGGCGCGTCCGGCCGGGATGTGCACGGTCACGTCACCGAGCTGGATGTCTCCCAGGCGGAAGCTGTACGGCGTGACGCCCGCATCGAGCTTCTGCACGACGCGCACTTCGTTGACGCTGCGGCTGGCCGTGCCGGGGTTGGTGAAGTTGACGGTGTAGGGCAGCGGCTGGTCGGCCGGCAGGAACTGCTGGCTGCCGAAGCCGCTCGGGCCGGTGACCGATGCCTGCGCGGTGGCGCTCGCCGCCAGGTCGAACAGCGCCTGCAGGCCCAGCAGCGCCAGATCTGCCGAGACCGCTGCAGAGGCGGGGTTGAGGCCTCCCTTGGCGAAGACATTGAAGGCGTTGAGGTAGGTCTTCTGTGCCAGGCCCAGGTCCGCATCGGCCTGCGTGGGCAGCGCCGGCACCGGCACCAGGATCACCTCCTCGACGCCGTCTTCCGCCACTATCAGCCGGTCATAGCTCGCGATCGGGGCGAGCTTGCCCCGCTGGTCTCCGTACCAGGTCTTGACCTGCTGGAAGAAGTTGATGAGGTCGCCGTCGCTTTGCACGGACTGGCCGGCGCGCCCCAGCGTCACGCCACTGGTCAGGATGGCCAGCATGCCGGCCACCCGCGGCTGCAGGCGGATCGGTGGGGCCTGGTTCTCAGGGCGCAGCAGGCCGCCTTGTTCCAGCGCGGCGAAGTAGCTCTGCGTCCAGGTCTCGGCGTCGCTGGCCAGGTCGGCCAGTGCACGGCTCGCGGTCTTGTCAGCCACCACCTTCAGGCGCAGCGCCTCGGCCTCGGCGCTCTGGCGCCTGACGAAGTCGTCGCGCGTCAGCGCGGTCGCCGAGGCGGCCACGTTGAAGCGGAAGGGCATGTACTTGTAGAAGTTCGCCATCGCCTTGAGGAAAGACTTTGGCTTGTCGATGCCGAGCTGGATGAAGTCTTCGAGCGCCTTCAGCTTCGTCTCGAAGCTGCCATCGGTGATCCATTCGGGGCGGGCGTCGGCGAGGACGGTGCGCAGTTGCACGCGGTCCAGGGCGAGGATCGCCGCAAAACCGGGGTAGGTCTGCGCGGTGAAGTTCAGGCCCGCAAAGCCGCCCGCCTGCAGGTCGAGCACGTAGCCCGGGGCCAGGTTGTAGCCGCTCGTGTTGACCTCGGAGTCGAGGCTGGCCCACGCGGCGTTGGGGTCGTCGGCCGCGTCCGGGCCGCCGCGCACATTGCTGGCAAAGCTGACATAGGGCAGGCCCAGCACCCTGCCGTTGTCGCCCATCTCGGGCACGCCGACCTGGAAGTAGACGTAGGGCGTGTCGACGTTGGTGCCGTTTTCGAGCGTGACGTGGTACAGGCCGGAAGTGCTCGGTGACAGCGCTCGCGTGCCTCCCAGGCCCAGGGTGACATCGATCGGCAAGGCGCGCTCGACCAGGTAGCGATAGGGCACGACCGCAACGGCGCCGCCCGGGTTGATGACCTGCACGTCGTACAGGCCGTGCGGCGCGCTGCGCAGGTCGAAGATGGCGACGATGGTCGTTGCGTCGATCACCTGGACCCGGCTGGGCTCGATTTCGCTGATGCCCGGGCGCACCAGCTTGGCCACGGCACCGGCCTTGAACTGCGCGCCGCTGATCGTCATCGTCACCCAGCGGCCGTCGCCGCCCTGATCGGGCGTCACGTTGCTGATCTGGAAGGGCAGCGCCTCGACCTTCACCTTCGCCGGGAAGACGCTGGCGCCAGCCGACAGCGAGCGCACCAGCACGTAGTAGTCGCCGGCCTGGCTGGTCGGCACCACGGCGACCTGGTCGGGCTGCAGCGGTGTGTTGAAACTGGCGTCGAACTTCGCAGCACTCGGCACTTCGTTCCAGCGCACGTAGATCTCGTTGGCTGCATCGGCGCGGTCGGTGTCGAGGCTGAAGCGCAGCGTCTGCCCCGCTGCTGCGGTCACCTTGTAGAGCTGACCCTGGCCCACAGTGAGGCTGGCGTCGCGTGCCACGCCGAGCTGCAGCTCGGGCACCGTCACGCTGATCACGCTGCTTGACGCCGTGGTGTTGTTGCCCTCATTGCTGCCTTCGTACACCTGGTTGAAGATGTCCGGCCGCACGATGACGCGGTACTGGCCGGCCTTCATCGGCGGCAAGCGGAAGCTGGTCGGCGGGCTGGTGTAGTTGCCCGACGGGTCGATGGTGCCGTCGTGCCGCACCCGGCCGAGCAGCACATCGCCCAGATCCCAGCTGCCGTCGCTCGACAGATAGACCGAGTCTGTCCAGCTGCCCTGTGCTGCGAACTGGCCCTGGTTGGCTACTGTCCAGCTGAGGGTGATGTCCTGGTTGACCGTGCCGCCCGAGGGCAGGGTGAAGTCGGTGACGACCAGGTCGGCCGGTGGCGGCTGTTCGATCAGCAGAGGCTGCGCAGACGGCGTGGCGTTGTTGGCCTCGTTCGCACCCTCGTAGACGGCGCCGCGCGGGCGGCCGCCTTCGCCCGGATCGGTGATCACGAAGACGTAGTACGGCCCGACGAGGTCGTTGCCCAGGCGGAAGGTGGTCGTCACGTCGTAGCCGGCGCCGGTGGCCAGCGCACCTTCGCGGGCGACCTGGCCAAGGTAGCGGTCGGCGTTGAGGTCGAGCGATTCGTCTGCCGACAGATAGACCCTGTCGGTCCAGCGGAACTGGCCGGCCGGCGTCGCACCGGCGCCGGCGTTCACCACCCGGTACTTGACCTGGAGTTCCTGGCCGGTGAGCACACGCTCGGGAACCTCGACCTTGCTGACCTTGAGATCGGCACTCGGTCGCAGGGTGATGGCGATTGGCTTGACGGTGATGTTGTTGCCTTCGCCGCGGAATTCCTTGACCGAATCAACGTCCAGACCACCCCTGCCGGCATCCGCATCGGTCGGCGACGGACCGGTCAGGTCGATGCCGCGCACGTCCGCATCGGCATAGGCGATCAGGTACCAGGAGCCGTCTGCGCCCTCGGGGATCTGGATCTGGGTGGTGTAGGACAGCTCCTTGCCGGCGCCCAGACCGCCGTCGCCTATGAACCAGAGGGCCGTGACGACCTGGCCGACCTGCAGGTCGGTCTTGTCGAGCGATGCGTCGCGCGACAGGTAAAGACTATTGATCCAGGACCCCTCGCGGGTGTTTCGCGTGCCCTGGTTCTTGACGGTGAAGCTGACGTCGACCTTCTGCCCGGAACTGGCTGCGCCATCGAACTGGAGGTTCGAGATGACGAGGTCGGATTCGCGGTAGGTGACCGGGATGGTGGTGACGAAGCGGTTGTTGGCGAGGTCGGGCGGTTCGTAGGCGGTGCCGCTGTATTTGGCGATAGACCGCCAGCTCTTGCCATTCTGGTCCTCGTCGACCGGGGTGCTGCTGCCATCGACGACGAGGTGCAGGTAGTACGGCCCGTCGGTGCCGGCGGGCAGGGTGAACTCGGCGGTCTCGGTGTAGCTGGCGCCTGCGGCGAGCCCGGCCTTGTTGTCGTGCACCACCGAGCCGAGGGCAATGGCGCGGTTGCCGAAGACCGGGTCGGGCGAGAAAAACACCGTGTCGACCCAGCGCTTGGTACCGCTCCACACCGCCTGGCCCTGGTTCTGGACCGTCCACGACACGGTGGTCTTCTCGCCCGAGAAGTTCTGCTGCGTCGCGGTCATCGAGATCGGCACCAGATCGGCGGGGCGCGGGATGATCTGTGTGGTGGTCGAACGGCTGTTGTTGAGCTCGTTCGTCTCGTCGACGGCCGGCAGCCGGTACTCGTCCTGGTCTGCAAACACCGTGACGTAGCTTGCCTTGACCGCGGGCGACAGGTTGACGCTCAGGCTGCTGGTGTAGCTGTCGAGTCGGCCCAGCGGCTTGGGCCGCGCCACGCTGCCGAGGAACCACCACTTCGCGTTCGGGGCGTCGGGCGGCAGGTCGGACACCCATACGCTGTCGGACCAGTCCACGTCGGCCGCGCCGTCCTCGCGGTTTTGCACTGTCCAGCTGACCTTGAACGGCGCATCGACCGAGCCGGTCGCATCGGCCACCACCTCGGTGACTTGCAGGTCGGGCTTCGGCGGCGAGGGGTTGCCGATGATGTCGATCGCCCGCGCCTTGTAGTTGTTGCTGTCGAATTCGGCCGGGTCGTCGGGGTTCGCAACAAAGGTGTCTTCGAGCACCGCGTCGTAGGCGTCGGTCCATGGCGTGATGAAGTAGCTGCCCGACTCGATCACCGCCGGGATGCGCACCTTGATGACCGCCTCGTAGCTCTCGCCCTTCGCGAGCAGGCCGGTGTGCACCGCGCTGCCGAGGAAGATGCCGCCATTGCCGAGGGCCACGCCGGTCTTCTCGTCGCGCAGACCCGGGGTTGGGCGGGTCTTGTCGCGGGCGAGCCAGATCGAGTCGACCCAGGTGGTCTTGTCGGTCTGGTTGACGCCGTTGTTGGTGACCTTGAAGCGGACCTCGATCTCGCTGCCGTAGACCGCCTGCGCCGGCGCGCTGACGTTGCTTGCGACCAGATCGGCCGGCGGGTAGGGGTTGATGGTGATCGCCCGCACCGCCGAGTTGTTGAAGTCGTTCGGGTGTTCGTCGACCTGATTGCTGCCATCGGTGACGACGATGAGGTAGGCCTGACCCTGCAGGCGCGTGGGCGCCGACACGGTCTTCGTGCCCGACGAGTAGTTCTCCTGAACGGCCAGCGCCTGCGGGTTCTCGACGGTGTCGAGCAGCAGGTCGTCTGCGCTCAGCTTGTTGTCGATCGACAGGTAGACCTTGTCGTTCCAGCGGCCGCTGGTGCCGACCTGGCCGCGGTTGACCACCTGGTAGTTGACTGCAAAACCCGAGCCGGCGGTGACCGTGGACGGCGCATCGATGGTCTGCACCTGCAGGTCGGGACGGGTCTTGGTGCTGACGAGCAGCAACTGGTCGTCGACGGTGGTGTTGTTGTTCGCCCGTGTGCCCAGTTCGAACACCTGGGAACTGACGTTGGTGGTGACGCGGATGACCCAGCCGCCCTCGATGCGCACCGGCAGGTTGACGCGTTCGGTGCGGGTGTAGGCCTTGCCGGCCTGCAGGCCGGCGGCATAAGTGAAGGAGCCGAGGCTGATCGGCCGCACCGTCAGGTCGGCCGGCTTGAACAGTTCGACGGTGTCGGTGATCGCGCCGGTGGCGTTGGCATCGCCCTGGTTCAGCACCGTCCAGCTGATCTCGATGTTCTCGCCTTCGGTGGCGGTGGGCTGTGCGGAGATGGACTGCACCACCAGGTCGGCGCTCGGTGCGACGGTGACGGTGACCTGGCCGGCGAGGGCGCGGTTGTTGTTGCCGTAGATGAACTCGTAGGCCCCGCCGGTCTCGACGAAGACATAGAAAGTGCCCGAGAGCCCGTCAGCCAGCTGAACCTGACCGACGCGGTCGTAGCCGGTGTCCTTGGCCAGCGTGCCGAGGTGGTCGAAGTCGCCAGACGCGACCACGTCGGTGCCGTCGGCGTTGCGCGCCAGCGTGACCCGGTCCGACCACTGCGAGGCGTCGGTGCGGCCGATGCCGCGGTTCTCGACGCGCCAGTTGACAGCGACCGTACCGCCCGACTGCGCCGCAGTGGCGGTGCCTGCCGACACCACCTGCAGATCGGCGTACGCGATCGGCATGACGTCGACCGGCGCGGTGCTCGACGTGTTGTTCGCCTCGCTGTCGTTCTCGAACACCGCATTGCCGCTGTCCGCGCGCACGAACAGGGTGAAGCGGCCCGACAGCCCGGCCGGCGCCAGCACCGTCTGCGACTGGTTGTAGCTGTCGCCCACCCCCAGCGCACGCACGTTGGCGTAGGTGCCGAGGACGATGTCGTCGCCATTTCCGAGCACGGCATCGCGCGAGGCGATGATCGACTCCGTCCACGCCGTGGTGAGGCCCACGCCCGTGCCCCGGTTGGCGACCTTCCAGCTGACGGTCAGGCGTGCCGGGTCGCCGATGGTCTGCGGAGGCGCGACGACGTCGGTGGTTTCGAGGTCGGCGTAGGGCCGCAGCGCAATGTTGATGGCCGACACCGCAGTGTTGTTGCTCTCGAAGCCGACTTCCTTGACGACGTTGCCGCTGTCGGTCTGGCCGATCAGGAACCACGACCCCGAGGCATCGACAGGCAACTGAACGTTGAAGTCACTGCTGTAGGTTGCACCGGGGTCCAGCGTGCGTGTGACGCTGCGCGAGTCCAGCAGGCGGTCGCTCGCGTCGAGGACGGCGTCGCGCGACAGGTAGAGGCGATCAACCCAGGTACCACTGAGCGATCCGGTGCCTGCCTGCGTGACCTTGAGAGACACGGTGACCGTCTCTCCAGAGGTCGCGGTGCCGGGCGCACTGAGCGTGTCGGCACGCAGGTCGACGCGGCGCAGCGCGAGCGTGCTGCCGGCCGTGTTGTCGGCCTCGCGACCGGATTCGTAGACCTGACGGGCGGCGTCAGTGACCACCAGCAGGCGTGCAGTGTCGGTGTCGGCCCAGTCGGGCAGCGTGACCGACAGGCTGGCGTCGTAGCTGGCACCCTGGGCGAGCGACGAGGTGCGTGCCTTGCTGCCCAGCAGCGTGGCCCCAGCGACCTGCCCATCGGTGCTGAGATAGACGTAATCGACCCACGGTCCGACGGCATCAGCTTCCCCGGCGTTGGTGACCTTCCAGGCCACGGTGACCGATGCACCCGCCAAAGCGGGAGACGCCGCGACAGGCGAGCTGGCAACGAGGTTGGCCGACGGCGCCGGGCTGATGATCAGTGGTGCGGGTGTCGTGCCGAGGTTGTTGCCGAGGCGGCCGCCCTCGAACACCAGGCTGTTGACATCGGTGCGCACCAGCACCTGCCACGAGCCGGTGAGGTCGGCCGGGATCAGGAAAGTCTGGCGGACGGTGTAAGCGTCGTTGGGGGCGAGCGGACCGCTGCGATTGACGGTGGCGAGGACGATGTCGTCGGCATTGCCGAAGACGCCGTCCTGCGACAGCACGACGCGGTCCTGCCAGCTGCCGGCGGCGGTGGTGTCGCCGAGGTTGCGCACCCGCCAGGCGATCTCGACCTGGGTGCCCGACAGCGCGGTAGTCGGGGCCGTGACGGCCTCGACCAGGAAATCGCTGTAGGGGGCAGCGACGCTGATCGGCTTTGCGCTGGTGTTGTTGCCACGGGTATCGGGTTCGAGGACGGACTGACCCACATCGGTGCGAACGATGGCGTTGAGCGTGCCGTCGAAGTTGATCGGCAGGGTGAGCTCGGCGCTCTCGGTGTAGGACGCCCCTGCGGCCAGCGGACCGCTGCGTGGCTTGTCGACGGTGCGCGTGTCGTCGGCATTACCGAAGACGCCGTCGGTCGACAGCACGACGCGATCGATCCAGTTGCCCACCGCAGGCGCCGCACCGATGTTGGTGACTTTCCAGGTGACCGTCACCCTGTCGCCGCCGCGGGCTGTGGGTGGCACGGTGAACGCTTCGATGTTCAGGTCGGCGTAGGCGGCCGCGGCCGAGGTGACGGTGATCGACGCGGTGTTGTTGCCTTCAGCCGAGTTGGTCGCGTTCGCTTCGAGGACGCTGCCGGATCCGTTGGTCGTGGCGTCGGCGTAGACGGTGATCTCGAGCGCGCCCGCGCCCGAGGCGCCGAAAGGCAGGGCAAAGGTCGCCTGGCGGGCGCGCGATTCGCCGACACCGATGTTCCCTCCAGCCACCGCGTCGTAGAGCACCGAGGTGTTGACGATGGTCTGATTGGTTGCCTTGTTGACCACCACGACGCGATCGGAGAAGCCCCCGAGTACCGCTGCGGTGCCGGTGTTCACGGTGTTCCATCGCAGGGTCAGCGTGCCGCCGGCCTGAACCGGGCCGGGGTCGAGCGCGAGACCGCCCACGATCAGGTCTGGCGCCGAGACGACGTTCAACGTGGTGCTGTTGTTCGATTCACCCGTGCCACCGGTATTGGCCTCGAACACCGCGCCGGTCGTGTCGAGCGCCACGTTGAAGCTGTAGGTGCCGGTGGCGAGGTTGCCCGCGGGCCAGGTGAGGGTGACGCTGCGATCGATGAAGCCGCTGCCTGCGGCCAGCGTGCTGCCGTCGTGCGTCACGTCGATGGCCTGCACCGTCTGGTTGATCGAGGTGTTGATGACCAGCAGCGTTTCCTTCCACGCGCCGGAGGCAGCGCGCGTGCCGGTGTTGCTGCTGCGCCAGGTGACGGTGACGGTGTCGCCCGCCTTCCATCCGTTGGCTGGTTGAACCTGCAGCAGGCTCGGTTGCAGGTCGGCGTAGGTGGGCAGCACCGAGGTGATGACGGTGCTCGCGGCGTTGTTGGTTTCGGCGTCGCCCGCCGCGTTCTGCTCGGCGAGCGCGTTGTCGATGTCGAGCGTGACAGTAACCCGCAGCGAGCCAGCCCCGCGGGCGCCGTCGGGCAGGGCGATCAGTAGCGAGCGGTTGGTTTGCGTGCCCGCCGCCAGCGCACCGGATGCGGCCACGTCGTAGGGCAGCACCGTGCTGGACAGCACCTCGCCGGTGTCGACGCGGGAGATGACGACCCTGTCGCGCCAATTGGTGACTGCTGGCAGCACGCCATCGTTGCGATCGATCCACGACACGGTGATGCTGCTGCCCGCTTCGATAGCACCTGCCGCAGTGACCTGCAGGTCGAGCGGTTTCAGGTCGGGCGCCGGCGTGACCTCGAGCGCGGTGATGCGCACCGGCGGCGCATCGGGCAACGGCTGGACCCGGAAGGTGTAGTCGTTGGCCGCGGTCTGGTTGTAGCGACCCTCGATCGCCAGCACGTAGGTACCCGCTTCGGCGAGCGTCAGAACGTCCTGGTCCGCGTAGAGGTAGTCGTAGAAGACGACATTGCCCGACGGACCGAGCAGGCGCCAGATTGCATTGCTTGCGTTGGTCGAGGTCTGCGCGTCGAAGAAGAACTTGTCACCGGCAGCGGCGCTGAACTTGTAGAGGTCTGTCTCGTTGCCCGGGTTGAGCGATGCGGTCTGCGCGGTACCCGGCGTGAGGTCTGCCGCCGAGCTCAGATCGAGCAGCCTGAACGCAAAGGTCCCGGTGGCGTCGGCCGCCCCGTCGATGGTGAGGGTGTAGTTGCCGGCGATCAGATCGAGCGACGGGTTGCCACCCCCGAAGTCGGCCGAATCCGAATAGCGCAGCGCACGTGCTTCGCCCAGGAAACCCAGCCGATTGGCGTCATCGCGACCAATGACGATGCCGCGTGGCCCGGTGAGCGACCACGACAGCGTGGTCGAATCGGACAGGGCATCGAACAGAAGACGCGAGCGCTGGGCGAGGCTGAAGGTGTAGCTCGATCGATCGCCGCTCTTCTTGAGTTCACCAGCGATGCGCTGGCCCAGCGTCAGCTCTGCGGTTGTCGGCTGCGTCGGCTGGACGTTGATGCGAAAGGTCTGAGGCGTGGTCTGGCTGTTGTAGCCATTGAGCAGCAGCGTCCAGGTGCCGCTCTGGTCCAGCACCGTCTCGCTGTCGGTCGAGATGTAGTTGGTCCAGCGCTCGTCGCCGCTCGGGCTGACCAGCCGCCAGTCGGCGTTGCCGCTGTTTTGCTGGGCGTCGAAATACACCCGGTCGCCGGCGGAGGCGGTGAACTTGTACGCGGCGATGCCGTAGCCCGGATCGAGCGTGCCGGACTGGGGCGTGCCCGGCGTGAGCGCGCTCGCCGCTGCGAGGTCGAGCAGGCGAAAGCCGTAGGCGCCGGTCGCGCTGCCATCAATGCTCAGCGTGTAGGTGCCGGCCGCCAGCTTGACGATCGGCCAGTCGAACCAGTTGCCCGACGCCATCACACCCCGCTCGCCCAGGATGGTCCACTGTCGTTCCCAGTACTGGGTGTTCTCGCGTGTGTCCATCACGAGCTGCGTGTCCTGAGACAGCGTGAAGCTGTACAGGTCGCGCTGCGTGAGGGTGGCGCGGTTGCCGTTGACCAGCGCGCCCAGTACCAGCGGGGTCGCTGCTGTCGGGGTGGTGCTCAGCCTCGCCCAATCGATGGCGACATCGGTGCGTGTGGCCGCGCCGCCGCTGATGGCGTTGGACTGGTACAGGCTCGCCCGCGCGCCGTTGGCAAAGTCGGCGGCGCTCGATGCGCCGAAGGACAGCGTCGCGAGCTCGGCGCCGCCGTCGCTGGCCAGCACCGCCCTGAAGCCGCCGCCGGGAACCGCCTCCAGCCGCAGCCGGTACCAGGTGTTGTCGGCGAAGGCGACCGGTGTCGACTGGAAGAAGTTGTTGCCGCCAAGGCCGCGCGCGTCGATGCGCAATTGCCGCGTGGCGCCGGCACTGTCGCTGCCCAGCGCGGTGGCAAGCCAGACATTCGGGTCCGCGACGTCGCGCAGCATCAGGCCCAGCAACTCGTTGCTGGCGCCGCCCGCTGCCTGGGTCAGCGTGTTGAAGCGTGTTTCGTAGCGGATGCCTGCGCCGACGACATTGCTGCTGCTGAGCAGGCTGTAGCCGGCATTGCCCGAGGCGAAAGTGCTCTGCGCCCGGAGCACCGACGCGCCGTCCAGCGTCTCGAAGCTCGTGGTGAGTCCGCCGCGGTCGGCGAGGGTCGGCGGCACGCCGCCCGAGCTTGTCCACAGGGCATCGAGCGACGGACCGGCAAACTCCTGATCGAAGCCGGTGGCGCGCTCGGCGAGGGTGTTGCCGCGCGGCAGCACGTTGAAGCTGAAGGCATTCGCTGCGATGGCGTAGTACCGCCCCTCGACCAGGAGGGTGTAAGTCCCGGCCTGCAGGTAGGTCCGCTCGGCCACATCGGAGCCGAAGTAGCTGCTCCACACCTGCTCACCCGTGGGCGAGATCAGCCGCCATTGCATGTCGGCGTTGGCGGCGCTCAGGTGGTCGAAGGCAAATCGATCGCCGGCCACCGCAGTGAAGCGATAGGCCTGAGTCGAATTCCCCGGGTTCAGCGTGCCGTTGACCACCGTGCCCGGCGTGATCGCGGTGGCGGTGGCCAGATCGATCAGGCGGAAGGCGAAATCGCCGACGGCATCACCTGGCGCGTCGACGCTGAGCGTGTAACGCCCGGGTGCCAGCGTGTAGACGACTCGGTCGCTGCGCGCCGGGTCGCTGCTGTAGCCGTTGAAGCCACCGCGGTCGCGCGAGTCGCTCGACTGGAAGCTGCGGTTGGTGACGAGCTTGCCTGTCGGGCCGACGAGGCTCCAGGTGAAGTTGGTGTCTGCCAGCGAATCGAAGACCACGGTGCGTGGCTGCGTGACATCGAGCGTGTAGACCGTCTGCTGCCCGGGCGTCGCGATGCGGCCCTGCACGGCATCCGGCTGACCGATGACCAGCGTTGCCTTTGCATCGGCCACCGGCTGCAGGTTCAGGCGGTAGGCGTTGGGAACATCGGTGCTGTACCGGCGGCCTTCGACCAGCAGCGTGTAGGCGCCGCTGAACGGCAGCGCGAAGGTGTCGACGTCGGTGCCGAGTCCCGTATTCCAGACCTCATCGCCAAACGGCGACAGCAGGCGGATAAGGCCGTCGGTGTTGGCCACCGCTTGCACATCCAGGTAGAACCGGTCGCCTGCGGCGCCGGTGAAGCGGTAGCCATCGGTGCGGCTGCCCGGGTCGAGCACGGCGTTGACGGTTGTGCCCGGCGTCAGGGTGGGCAGCGTGGACAGGTCGATCAGACGCAGGCCATAAGGCGCGGTGCTGTCGCCGCTGGCCGACAGGCTGACGGTGTAGGTGCCGGGCGCGAGGTCGAGCACCGTCGAGCCGTCGGATGAATCGGTGCTGGTGATCGGCTTGTTGATGTTCAGCCCACCCGGGCCGGTCAGGCGCCAGTTCATCACCCAATAGCTGTTGCCCAGGTTGTCGAAGGCAATCAGCTTGCGCTCGGCGATCGTGAATCGGTAGCGGTCCACCTGGCCGGCGCTGCTCAGATTGCCGGCCAGCGTGCCCGCGACCTGCGCGAAGCTGTGGACCACCGTGCCGGTTGCACCGCCAGCGATGCCGCTCGCGGTGGATGTGCCGGTCACGGCGTCGAGCGGCAGGTAGACCGCGAGCCCGGCCTCGTTGCCGGCGAGCGGTGCGTCCTTCGAGGCCGCGATCTGTGCGGCGCTGCGCGCGACGGACCAGATGCGCACTTCATCGATCGCGCCATCGAAGGGCGAGTACGCCGAGTTCGGGTCGCCCGTCCCGCCGATGCGCAGCGGCCCGCCTGTCCCGATGCTCCCGGCCGGGTTCGGCGGGCCGCCGCTGTTCGATGCCGTGGCATCCACACCGTTGATGAGGATGCGCATCTGCGGCGTGCCGCTGCTGCGGTCGACCACCAGCGCGACGTGCGTCCAGGCTCCGGTGGTGACCACACCCGCGGCTGTGCTGGCTCCATGCAGGCCTGACGCATCCCGCGAATCGCCATAGAGCGAGCCGTTCGAGTTCAGCCAGAGGGAGTAGGTGCGCTGTGCACCCGATGCATCCTTCGTGACGATCGGCATCCAGGTGTTGGCAAAGCGGGCCGGGTTGATCCAGGCCTCGACGGTGACGCTGCCGCGCTGGTCGGTCGCGGCGCTGTCCGGCACCTCGATACGGTTGAGCGCATCGAGCGAGATGGCGTTGCCGATCTGCCCGGCCACGACACGCGGGGCGAGGCCGACCGACTGGCCGAGCGTGAAGTCGGTGGTGGTGTCGACGACCGGCCGGAGGTTGAAGCGGTAGGCGTTGCTGGTGAGCTGGTTGTAGCGCCGGCCCTCGACGAGCAGGGTGTAGACGCCGCTCAGGGGCACAGCGAACGTGCTGACGTCGCTCGACAGGCCTGTGGCCCAGACCTGCGTACCCGTCGGTGAAATCAGGCGGTACTGCCCATCTCCGTTGGCCACCGACAACTGGTCGAAGAAGAACTGCTGCCCCGCTGTCGCGGTGAATCGGTAGGTTTCGGTTTCGCTGCCTGGGGCGAGCGTGCCCGACACCTCGGTGCCCGGGGTGAGCGGCGTGGCCGCCGACAGATCGAGCAGCCGCAAGGCGTAGTTGCCAGTCTGTTCACCCGGCGCGTCGACGGTCAGCGCATAGCTGCCCGCCTTGAGGTCGTAGACGGGGTAGAAGTCGGACGAATCGGTGCTGTTGAAGCTGCGCGAGGCCACCACACCTTGAGGCCCGGTCAACGTCCAGTTGATGCCGCCCGGGGCGCTGATGAGTGAATCCATCGCGATGCGGCGATCGCTGGCCAGCGTGAAGCGGTAGCTGTCGGTCTGGCCGGGCAGGGCGATCACACCGGCGATCGCGCCGGCCGTGCTGCTGAACAGGTGACCGATGCTGCCGTTCGCGCCGTTGCCGCTGCTGTCCGCCGCGGTGCTTCCGGTGCCTTCATCGAACCCCAGGCGCAGCACCAGGCCGGTGGCTGGGGTCGCGATGGCCATGTTGCGGCTGGCCGCGATCTGTGCGCCGCTGCGGGCCACGTTCCAGAGCCGAACTTCGTCAATGACGCCGTCGAAGCGGTCATTGCTGCCGTTGCCCATGCCGACAAAGCTGGAAGAGCCGATGCGCAAGGGGTCGGGCACATCCACGGCGGGGGTCGGACGGATGCTGCGCGACGCGGCCAGCACGCCATCGAGGTAGATCAGCATCTGGGGCGTCGCGCTGCTGCGGTCGATGACGCCCGCCACATGGGTCCAGCGGCCCAGCTGGATCGAGCCACTGGCCGTGGGCACGCTCTGGCTGCCACTGGCATCGGCGGTGTAGAGGCCGATGTAGCCTGAACTGTTGAGCCACATCGCGTAGGTGCCGCCGCCCTGGGGGCTTTCCTTGTAGGCGATCGGCGTCCAGGTGGCAGGGTAGCGATCGGGCCGTATCCAGGCCTCGAATGTCATGTCGGTGCGCAGATTGGTGGCAGGGCTGCTGCTCACCGTGACCTCGCGCATCGCGTCGAAGGCGAGGGCGCTGCCACTGCCCAGTGCGGGTGCACCAGGCACCCAGCGCGGCACCACGCCCGCCTGTTCTCCGAGCACGATGTCGGCTGTCGTCGCGACCACCGGCTGGACGTTGAATCGGAAGTTGTTGACCGAGGCCGCCTGGTAGCGGCGGCCTTCGAGGATGAGAGTCCAGCGGCCGGTCTGGTCGAGCGTGATCACGTCGACGTCGGTGCTCAGGCCGGCGAACCAGTGCTGGTCTCCGGTCGGGCTGATCAGGCGCCAGCTCGAGTCGCCGTTGTCCACCGCCTGCATGTCGAAGAACACCTTGTCGCCGGCAGTGGCGTTGAAGGCGTAGAGCGCGGTCGAATTACCGGGGTTCAGCGCGCCGGATTGCACGGTGCCCGGCGTGAAAACCGTCGCCGAGGCGAGGTCGCGCAAGGCGAAGGCGTAGGCGCCCGTCGTGTTGCCGTCGACGCGCAGGGTGTAGGTGCCGGCCTTCAGCGATACGACCGGGTTGCCACTGATGTCCGAGCTGCGCTGCTGGAAGTTGAGCGAGCCGATGACGCCGCGCGCGTCGGTGATCGTCCAGCGCAGGGCGCCGACGTCGTTGCGCGTGTCCATCACCACCTGCGTGTCCTGCGACACGGTGAAGGTGTACAGGTCTCGCTGGGTGTTCACGGTGCGGTTGCCGCTGGTCAACTGGCCGAGCACCAGCGGCTGAGGTGCAGCCGGGGTCGTCGTCAATCGGGCCCAGTCGATCGCGACGTCCGCCTTGGTGAGCCCCCCCAGGCTCTTGTACTGGTAAATGCCGACACGGATGCCGTTGGCATAGGCATCGGTGGTCACGCCCAGGTCGCGGCTGATCAGCTCGATGCCATCGTCTGCAAGCAGGACCGCTCGGATGTTGCCGTTGGCTGGCGCCTCCAGCTTCAGCCGGTACCAGGTGTTGTCGGCCCAGGAGAAGGGCGACTGAACGGCGCCGAAACCGCCGATCGCATTGGTGCCCGAGCGGAACTGCCGGTTTGCGCCGTTGGCGTCGCTGAACAGGTTGACGTAGCTGTACCGGTTCGGATCGTTCGTGGTGTCGGAAACCACCAGACCCAGCAATTCGTCGACACCGGCGGCGGCGGACTGCACCAGTGTGTTGAACCGCACCTCATAGCTGAACCCCTGGCTCGCCGAGTTGGCCGACTGCATGAAGCCGCCTGCCTGGTTCTGGGCTGTCAGGCTGCCCTGCAGTCGCATGACGGTCGCACCGTCCAGCGTTTCGAAGCGTGGCGTGATCGGAGCGACCCATCCGCTGTTGGCAGCACTGCCCACCTGCCATGACGGATCGAGTGCCGGCCCGGCGAATTCCTGATTGAAACCGGTGACGCGCTCGGCCTGCGTGTTGCCCCGCGGCACCACATTGAAGCTGAAGACGTTTGGCGTGGCGTTGTAGCGGCGGCCTTCGATCAGCAGCGTGTAGACGCCGGCCTGAAGGTAGGTCGCTTCGGCGACATCAGAGCTGAAACCGCTGCTCCACAGCTGCTCGCCGGTCGGCGAGATCAGCCGCCACAGGGCGTCAGTGGTCGATGCGCTCAACCTGTCGAAGAAGTAGCGATCACCAGCCGTCACGTTGAAGCGATAGGCCTGCGTCGAATTCCCCGGGTTCAGCGCGCCGGTGACCACCGTGCCCGGTGTGATGGCAGTGGCCGTGGCCAGATCGACAAGCCGGAAGGCGAAGTCGCCGACCGTATCGCCCGGTGCATCGACGCTGAGCGTGTATCGCCCGGGTGCCAGCGTGTAGACGATGCGGTCGCTGCGCGCCGGGTCGCTGCTGTAGCCGTTGAAGCCGCCGAAGTCTTGCGAGTCGCTGCCCTGGAAGCTGCGCCCGACGACCAGATTGCCGCGCGGGCCAGTCAGGCTCCAGGTGAAGTTGGTGTCGGCGAGCGAGTCGAAGACGACTGTGCGCGGCTGGGTGACATCGAGCGTGTAGATCGCCTGCTGGCCCGGCGTCGCAATGCGGCCTTCGATCGCGTCGGGCAGGCTGTCGTTGCGGCTGACGATCCGGCCGGTGTTGCCATTCGGGCTGCTGTCGGTGGCTGAGGTGCCCGCGCCGTCGTCGAGCTTGTAGTAGAGCGCCAGCCCGGCTTCGCTGCCGTTGAGGGCCGACGAACGAGCTGCTGCGATTTCCGCCGCACTGCGCACCAGGTTCCAGATGCGTACTTCATCGACGGTACCCACCAGCGGGCCGAAGCCGCTGAAGGGCTCGTTGGTGCGACCGATCAGCAGCGGCCTGGTGCTGGAGGTGGCGCTCAGATTGCTGGCGTTCATCGCGCGGCTGGAGACCAGCACCCCGTCGACGTAGATGCTCATCACGCGCGCATTGCGGTCGATGGTCGCGGCGACGTGAGTCGCCGTGCCCAGCTTGATCGGACCGCCGCTGGTGAACAGGGCTTGCTCGCCGTTGGCGTCGCCGGTGCTCAGCAGCAGATCGCCGCCATTGGTCACGAACAGGCCGTAGGTGCGGCCGGCGCCGAGGGAGGCGTCGTCCGCGCCTTTGTAGATCACCGGCATGTAGCTGTTGGTGAACCGGGACACGTTGATCCAGGCCTCGATCGTCACCGTGCGCGTGGCATCGAGGGCCGGCGTGCTGGTCGCTTCGATCCAGTGGACGCCATCGACGCTCAGGGCGCCACCCAATGTACCGGCCACCCAGTCGGGCGGCAGCCGACGCTGCGGCTGGCCGAGGGTCAGCGTGCGCTGGGTGTCGACGACAGGCTGCAGATTGAACGAATAGTTCGAAGCTCCGGTGGTGGCCGCGACCCGCCCTTCGAGCAGCAGCGTGTAGGTGCCCGACTGCGTGGTGGTGAAGTTCTCGACGTCGGTGTTGGCCGAGCTCGGGCCCCAGGCGGTCTTGCCATCAGGGGCGATCAGGCGCCACCGGTTGTCTCCCTGGGACAACTTGCTGTCGAGGTAGTAGCGGTCACCCGCATTCGCGGTGAAGCTGTAGGCATCGGTTTCGTTGGCAGGGCTGAGCTGGCCGTTGACGGTGACACCGGGCGTCAGGCCCTGCGCCTTGCTGAGGTCCAGCAGGCGGAAGCTGTAGTCGCCCGTCTTGTCACCAACGCCGTCGACCGACAGGGTGTAGTCGCCCGCCTTGAGGTCGAGCGCAGCGCGCCCGCTGAAATTGGCGCCGTCGGCGCTGTCCAGCGCTGTCGGCGCGACGACGGCGCCGGTCGGCCCGTCAAGAGACCACTGCAGGTTGCTGTCAGGAGTGAGCGAGTCGAAGACGATGCGCACATCGTTCTTCAGGTTGAAGCTGTATTTGTCGACTTCGCCGGGGACGTCGATGCGCCCGTCGACGCGCGGTACAACCGTATCGCCAGACAGCAGAACCCGCGGTTCGAGCGCTTCGACCAGCGGCGCAGTCCGAATCGTCGGCGCAGCAGGGACGATCGATTCCAGAGCTCGTTGAACCAGACGGCCCAGCAGAGTGCGTTCCGTCAGCCCCTTTTCCCGGGAGCCCTTCTTGCCCTTTCGGCGTGGACTGGAACTCTTGACTTCGGTATCCAAGCGCGGCTCCGAGAATCCCCTGCAGTCTGAACCGGAGCAGCCGGGACACCGCGTTGACCGGTGCACCCGCGATATTTCCGACCGGGAAAACCATTATCACGAACGAACGCCGGATTGCGATGGGGGAAAAGTCTCACCTCGATACAGCACCCCCATAGGTGGGGGGTGAGCTCAGGCACTCAGTGCCGTCTCAAGGCGGTGCCACAGCGTCGTCGGCCGCTCGGCCCCAGCGCGCCTGTCCTTGGCAGACCTCCCCGATATGTCGAACGAAGGCGCCGCTCAGCTCATCGGGCACGCTGATGGACATCTCGACGTCGTCACCATGCACGATCCCCTGCAGCACATGCCCTCCCGTCTGGATCTCACGGCGCAGCAGCCCTTCCATGGAATACGGCACCCTGCATTGCAGGGTCTTGCGCCGCACCAGCGGCACCTTCTCGGCGCCGATCAGCGCTTGCGCCACCGCACCGTTGTAGGCGCGAACCAGACCGCCCGCACCCAGCTTGATGCCGCCGAAGTAGCGCACCACCGTGGCGAGCACGCCTTCCAGCCCCTGGTGTCGCAGCACCTCCATCATCGGTCGGCCCGCCGTGCCGCCGGGCTCGCCGTCGTCGACGGCCGCCGATTCGCCGCCGGCCATCAGCGCCCAGCAGATATGCGTGGCCTCCGGGTGCAAGGCCCACAAGTCGTTGACGAGCGCCACGGCCTCGGGACGGCCGGTGACGGGTTGCACACAGGTGATGAACTGACTCTTCTTGATCCACAGTTCGCCGTGGACGGCTTCTTTCAGGGTGTAAGTGATCTGTGCCATCAGGAGTGGGCGTGTTCGCAGAAATTGAGCAGTCGATCAGCGCGTCGGCACCGACGCCGAAGCGACGACAATGGCGGCCGCGCCTCGCAGGGCCGTCCGGTCGGACAGGCCTTGCGGCAGGCGAATTGTCATGTGCCGGGAGAGCCGATTTTGAATCTGATGGTGCCGATCACGCTGTTCGATGAGTTGACCGAGTCGATCATCAAGTCCACCGGAACGCTGGATCTGGCCAGTGGCGAGATTCGTTCGATCCAGTACGAGGACCACGACATCGATCTGCAGGGTCTGCCTGCCGACAACGAGGACTATGAGTTCACCTCGGGCACGCTGTCGCACCGTGGCAAGGAAATCGAGTTCCGTGTCGATGTCGACGTGCTGACCGGCAAGTACTCGGTGACACCGAGTGAGCTGCTGGAACTCAAGGGCCGCGCGGCCAAGCTCTTCACCGCACCGCCGGGCTGAGCGGACGGTGGTGGCGCCTGGACGTCACCAGTCTTCCTTGACCGCCAGGGCCATGTCGCGACCGGCAGCGCGCCGTGCGGCCAGGCCTGCGGTCAAGGTGCCCGCCGCGATGACTGCGGCGCACAGCGCGGCAAGGCGCGAGCCGGGCAGCATCAGGTCCATCGTCCAGTGGAAGCTCTGCGGGTTGACGACCTTCACCAGCACCACGCTCACCGCGATGCCGAGCGCCAGGCCCAGCAGTGCCCCCGCCGCCGTCCACACCGCGCCCTCGGCTGTCACCACGGTCAGCACCTGGCGCCGCGTCAGCCCCAGGTGCGCGAGCAGGCCGAATTCCTTGCGGCGTGCCAGCACCTGGGCAGAGAAACTGGCCGCGATGCCGAACAGGCCGATCGCGATCGCCACCCCCTGCAGCCAGTAGGTGACCGCGAAGCTGCGGTCGAAGACGCGCAGCGAGATCGCGCGGATCTCGCTCGCCGAGGCGAATTCGATCAGTTCGCCGTCCATGCCGTGTCGCGTCGCCAGTGCGCGCAGCTGCTGCTGCACGGACGCCTCGTCTGTGCCGGTCTGCAGCCACAGCGCGAGGTCGTTGATGCGCGTGTCGCCCGTGAGCCGCTGCCAGTCGTCGGTCGCCAGCACGACCGCGCCGTGCTGGCGCGCGTAGTCGCGCCACACACCACGCACGAACACCGTGGCTCGTTGCCCATTCGGCAGAGGCAGCGTCAGTCGCGTGCCCGTCGCCGCGCCATACAGCGTCACCATCGCCTCGCTGACATAGGCGGCGGTCTCGCCCGGGGGAAGCGCAGCGAGCTCACCCACCAAGGGCAGCGAACGCGCCGGGTCGGCGAGCGGCCGCGCGATCAAGGCCACAGCGGGCTGCGCCGCGTCGATCTGCACCGAGGAGACGCGCAGTGTTTCGATGCGGACGACGCCGTCGATGCGGGCGGCGTCGCTGACCCAGCCGGGCGCGAGTGTGATCACGTCGCTGCTGCCCGTCGAGGCGCCCGCGCGCGCATACAGATCGGCCGGCAGCACGGTGTCGAGCCAGGTGATGATCGAGTCGCGAAAGCTGGCGACCATCACCGTCAGCGCCACCGACAGCGCGAGGCTCGCCACCACACCGGCCACCGCGACGGTGGCGATCTGGCGCTGGTGCCGTGCGCGCTCGACCGCCAGCAGCGCCAGTGCCTGCTGCGGTGGCGCGATCGCACGCAGCAGCAGGCCGATGCCGCCGGGCACGCAGACGATGCCACCCAGCAGCAGCAGCGCGACCGACACGTAGGCCGCGAGCGGCATGTCGAAGACCGGAGGCACCCCCAGCAGCGCCAGCGCCAAGGCGATCAACGCCGGCCCGAGCCACCGTGCGCGATCGCTGCCAGCGGCATTCCCCAGACCCTTCAGCGCCTGGGCCGGTGCCAGCCGCTGCGCCTCACGCGCAGGCAGCCAGCCGCCGACCAGGGCCGCTGCCACGCCCAGCGCGCCATAGGCCAGCGCGGCCGGAACGCTGAAGTGCAGCGTCGGTGCGACACCGGGGAAATAGCCGCCACCGAGGTCACCGGCCAGCAGGCGCAGGGCGGCAGCGGCGAGGCCCGTGCCGAGCGCGAGACCCAGCAAGCTGCCGGTCACACCGAGCAGGGCCGATTCCGCCAGCACCAGGCGCAAGCGCTGCGCGGCGCCGAGGCCCAGCACGCCAAGCAAGGCGAACTGAGGCTGCCTCTGGGCGACCGACAGCGACAAGATCGAGAACACCAGGAAGGCGCCGGTGAACAGCGCCACCAGCGCGAGCACCGTCAGGTTGACCCGGTAGGCGCGCGACACGTTCGACACCCGCTGCGCAGCTTCGTCCGGCGTCGTCGCGCGCACGCCTTGCGAGGCAAAGTCCTGCAAACGCAGCGAGGCGACCACCTTCTCGCGATCGGCGCCTGGCTTCAGTCGCACGTCGATGCGGCTCAGCCGGCCCAGCATGCCGAACTGCGCCTGCGCGCCGGCAATGTCCATGACCGCGAGTGGCGGGCCACCGGCCGACACGCTGCCATGCACCCGCAGCGCGACGATGCCGTCCGGCGTCTGCAAGCGCAGGGTGTCTGCTGCACCGAGCCGAAGCCGCGCCGACGGGTTCAAGGCGACCGCGTCGGGGTCGAAGAGGCCGAGGCGCTCGGGCCGCCCCGCCTTGCCCGAGGTGGACAGCTTCGGCAGCAGTGCGGGCGACATCGGCGCGGCGACCAGCACGTCGATGCCCAGCACTCGCAGCGGCGCCCGCTTCGCCTTGATGTCGCCGCCGCTGGCTGCATCGCCGGTCAGCGCCTGCGTCTCGACCTCGACCACCGGGCTGGCCAGCGCGATGTCGGGATGCATTGCCACTCGCGCGTACAGCGCTTCGTCGAACCCGCCGCGCTGGCCCCGCAATTCGAAGTCCGGTTCGCCATTGATGGATCGCACCGCCGCGCTGAACTCACCGAGTGCGGACTGGTTGATCAGCTGCACCGAGAACGCCAGCGCCACGCCCAGCGTCACTGCCAGCAGCGCTGCCCCCTGGCGCCACGGATGGTGTCGCCACTCCGGCCAGGTGAGGTGCGTCAGCAGCGCGAGCATGGGCTCAGCCTCAGGCTAGCCCGTTGAGCGTCACCATGCCTGTGGCGGTCAGCGTCAGCACCCTGTCGGCCCGCGCTGCCGCGGCCTGCGAGTGCGTGACCAGCACGCAGGCCGCGCCGTGACTGCGCACTTGCGTTGACAGCAGGTCCATCACCTTGTCGGCGGTGGCCGGGTCGAGGTTGCCGGTCGGCTCGTCGGCCAGGATCAGCGAGGGCCGGTGCACCAGCGCGCGCGCGATCGCGACGCGTTGCAACTGCCCGCCCGACAGTGTCTGCGGCAGCCGATCGGCCAGCGCATCGAGGCCGACGGCCCGCAGCACCGCGTGCACCCGCGCTGCATCGGGCTGGGATTGCAACAACAGCGGCAGCCCGACGTTGTGGGCCACGCTCAGGTGCGGCAGCACATGGAAGGCCTGGAACACGAAGCCCAGGTGCGCGCGGCGAAACAACGCCTGCGCCGCTTCGCCCAGCGACGTGATGTCGGTCCCGGCGATCTGCACCGACCCCTCTTGCACCGTGTCCAGCCCGGCGATGCAGTTCAGCAGCGTCGATTTGCCCACGCCCGATTCGCCGAGGATCGCGAC
The DNA here is from genome assembly GCA_947474755.1 of Burkholderiales bacterium. Classification (GTDB taxonomy): domain Bacteria; phylum Pseudomonadota; class Gammaproteobacteria; order Burkholderiales; family Burkholderiaceae_C; genus PBB1. The sequence continues at coordinate 229,879 of CANJJE010000004.1, forward strand.
GAACTCACCGCGCTGCACCTGCAAGTCCACATGCGAGAACACCGGCGCGTCGATGTAGCGCTTGCACAGCGCGCGCACATCGAGCAGCGGTGAGGAGGTGGGGGTCGGGTGGTACGGCATGGCGCGGCGAGATTGTCGGCGCATCGACGCTTGACGACGCTGTGGCGCGTGCATGCCCCTGAAGCGCTGCAGCGGCGACGCCTTGTCGCCCCCACCCACACGGGTGCCGGAGCGTCAGCGGCTGGCTACCGGATCGCCAGCACCACCGGCGACTTTCAGTGCGATGGCCACCACCTGCGCCTGCGCGTGCGGCGCATCGCAGGCCACCACGGTGCGCTGCGCCATGCTGCGCAGCCAGGTCAGCTGGCGCTTGGCCAGTTGCCGTGTCGCAGCGATGCCGCGCTCGGGCAGGTCACTCAGATCGTCGGCCTCCAGCGCCTCCCAGGTCTGCCGGTAGCCGACGCAGCGCATCGACGGCAGATCAGCATGCAGGTCGCCACGCCGCATCAGCGCATGCACCTCGTCGACCAGGCCGGCGTCGAGCATCTGCATGAAACGCTCTTCGATGCGATGGTGCAGCCAGGCGCGGTCGCTGGGCTCGAGCGAGATCAGCGGGGGTGTCTCGACTGCGGCTTTCTGGTGATGGAACGACGACAAGGGCAGGCCGCTCACACGCTGCACTTCGAGCGCGCGCTGGATGCGCTGCCGATCGCCCGGGGGCAAACGTGCGGCGGTGACCGGGTCCACGCGCTGGAGCTCGCGGTACAGCGCATGAAGCCCTTCGCGCTCGCATTGTTCATCGAGGGCTGCGCGCACTGCGCGGTCGGCCGCCGGCATCGCGTCCAGACCTTCGAACAGTGCCTTGAAATACAGCATCGTGCCGCCGACCAGCAAGGGGAGGTGGCCGCGCGAGCGGATCTCGCCGATCAGCCGCTGCGCATCGCCCACGAATCGCGCAGCCGAGTAAGCCTCGGCCGGATCGAGGATGTCGATCAGGTGGTGCGGCACCGCTGCGCGCTCGGCCGCCGTGGGCTTGGCGGTTCCGATGTCCATGCCGCGGTAGACCAGCGCCGAGTCGACGCTGATGATTTCCACGGGCCGTGCCGGCTGTTCGTTCGCCAGCGCCTGCGCGATGGCCAGTGCTGCGGCGGTCTTGCCGCAGGCGGTGGCACCAGCCAGGCAGAGCACGCCAGTCAGACCGCCATGCATTGGCGAGGGCAGGCCGGGCTCCGGGTGTCGGTCTCTGCCCGCGATGTTTGCCGTGGTGGATTGCACCCGTCGATTGTCGACCAGGGCGGGCCTGCAGCCGAGCATCGATGGCCACGGTCAGCAGACAGGTTCATCATCGCGGCTGTTTCACTGCGGAGAGAGCAATGGCCGTGCGCGAGATTCTGAAGATGGGCGACCCGCGTCTGTGGCGGGTCGCACAACCGGTGGCAGCCTTCAACACGCGCGAGCTCGACGCGCTGGTCGCCGATCTGTTCGACACCATGGAAGCAGCCAACGGGGCCGGGCTGGCGGCGCCGCAGATCGGCGTCGATCTGGCGGTGGTCATCTTCGGCTTCAAGCACAGCACGCGCTACCCGGATGCCGAGGCAGTGCCGCAGACGGTGCTGATCAACCCGAAGATCGTGCACCTCGGCGATGCCGAGGAAGAGGGCTGGGAGGGTTGTCTGTCAGTGCCCGGTCTGCGCGGCCTGGTGCCACGCGCCGCACACATTCGCTACAGCGGCTTCGATCCGCAAGGCGCGCCGATCGAGCGCGAGGCGACCGACTTCCATGCGCGCGTGGTCCAGCACGAGTGCGATCACCTGGTCGGCGTGCTGTACCCGATGCGCATGCGCGATCTCAGGCGCCTCGGTTACACCGAAGTGCTGTTTCCTGACCTTGCCGACCGCAGCGATGAGTGAGGGGCCTGTGCGAATACGAAGGGATTCCGCCTGTCCTGTGACAGGTATCGAGGTATCAGGATTGACTCGCGGAAGTTCAATCTGAGCGGAACGGGGAAGTCATCACGGAGACGACATGCAGCGCGGTGGCGCGCACCTCAAGGAAGACAGCAAGTGAGCAATTGAACTCTTGACGAAGCTCCTTGGGTGAGTTCCCGGATTCCCGTGGCCACACGGTGCGCCTGATGGCCCCGAAGTTCGTCGTGCCCTACCGGCTGTCGGGCAAGCGCAGTTGTGCGTGCACCGTGCTCGCCAGGCGTTTGTCGAAGCACGCACCGCCACCCTCAACCGCATCCGTGGCCTGCTTAGCGAGGTCGGCATCGTGCTGCCGCTGAAGGCAGCCACGGTGCGGCGCTTCGGCTCGAAGACTTGCCAGGTTTATCGAATCCGAGATCGCCAGCAGCCTGCAGGGCACGTGGCGCACCGAGTACCTGTTCCCGCTCAAGCAGGCGCTGGGCGCGTTCGACTTCGTGGGAACGCAGTTGGCCGAGTGCGACTGCGAGATCGAGCGGCAGCTGCAAAGCCTCAAGGCTCACGATGGCGACCCCGCCAAGGGCAAGAAGCGCGGGCGCGCCCGCAACGCACCGAAGTTCGACCTGCGCACGCAGTTGTTCCAGATGTGCGGCGTGGACCTCACGCGCATCGATGGGGTGGACGTGACCACTGCGCTGGCGGTGGTCTCTGAAGTCGGCACGGACATGTCGCGCTTCCCGACCATCAAGCACTTCACGTCGTGGCTCGGCCTGTGCCCAGGCACCAAGATCACCGGCGGCAAGGTGATGAGCGGCAAGACCAAGCGGGTGGTGAACCGCGCCGCCCAATCATTGCGCCTGGCCGCGGCGGCGCTGCGCAGCAGCAAGTCCGCACTCGGTGCCTACTTCCGCAGGATGTGCTCACGCATGGACAAACCGAAGGCCGTCACAGCCACCGCCCACAAGCTCGCGCGGCTGATCTACACGATGCTGACCAAGGGCCAGGAGTACACCGACCAGGGCCAGGATTACTACGAGGAGCGATATCGCGAGCGCGTGCTGCGAGCCTTGTCGCAACGCGCTGCCAAGCTGGGCATGCAGATGGTCCCCATCGCACAACCGGCCTGAAAACGTCGTTCCAAATCAATCACTTGGAAGGAGTTTCTTGAGAGCCGTCATTGCGCCGCACGCCGCGCGTAGCCCACAGTGGAAGCGCGAACAGAGCTAAGAAGGCTGTGTTTAGCATGGCGTTCTGCCAGTAGCCAGATAGCAGGGAGTACGACGTGTCGGGCACAAACCAAGCACCCACTGACAGGGCAACAAGATTCCAGGCGATGCGTTCCCCGCGCGCAAGAAGCGACTTTGTGACATAGAAGAGCGCCACACCCCAGCCGACCATGACTCCGCCGATCACCGCGTGTGCCAAAGATATGTACCTCACTGGTTCTTGACCGAACGAATCAATGTGACCGGTAGAGGCGTAGACAAGTAATGAGAAGCCTTGCCTTGCAATGGACGGCGCCAGAACAAGCACGAGTCCGAAGGCAACGACACCTCCCGCGACGGCCAGGAGCCAGTTGATCCATAAGGTTGATGGTGGTGGGTTGGCAGACACGGGCACATTTCGAGGTAGGACGAAGGAGCCGAGTTTGGAGTGCGAAGCGTTTGACGCGCAATGACACGGGAGGTTATGACGCCTAACGAATGGAAGGGACTTCCCTGTCCCGAACTGACCGCGTAGCGGTGGTCGGCAACGAGTGCCACGATGGGGTTGCGAATCTCATCAACTCATCCGGAAGGGGAAGCCCATGGCCATTTTGTACGTCGGCATCGATCTCGCCAAGAACGTCTTTGCAGTGCACGGGGTGAA
>CANJJE010000005.1 GCA_947474755.1 Burkholderiales bacterium
ATCGCCGCCCACAGCGACGGATATTCCCCGCGGTGCTCCTGCACCATCCGCACGGCCCGCTCACGGACCTCAGGTGAGAACTTCTTCGACTTGTTCATGGCTCCATCTTCTCAAGAGTTGGAGCCTCCTCAAAACCCGGGGCGGTTCAGACCGCCAGGAGTTGGACGGTTTGAAGCTATCAACTCAATGCCTCAGCGGCGAGTTGCTTGGACCAGTCTGCCTCGTCCTGGGCGGGAAGGATGTAGCCGGCGCGTGCCAGCTATCGATGGTCGTTTAAACAGCAGACCCATTTCAGCGCGTCCAGGGTGTTGTCGCAGCTGTCGCCCTTGCTGCCCACTGAAGACTCGACACCCGCCTTAGCCAGACGCTCGGTGTAGCGGTGCTGGTGTATTGCGCTCCGCAATCGGACTGATGAACCAGGCTGCTCTCGGGCTCGGGGTGCCTTGCACACATCGCCTGCTCAGGGGCGCCGAGGACGAAGTCCGTTCGCATCGAGGTGCTGAAACACCAGTCGATGATTCGCTGGGCGAAGACATCACTGAATGCTGCCCGCGCGGCTGGCAGTAGAGGGCGCTCTAGGCGTAGGCGTGGCGCCGACCCGCGCAGCCTCGTCACTGGCCGATCTGGCAAGTACCTGCTCCGGGCAGCACTCGTAATGGTGTGGAACTCGTGAAATCGGTGCTGACTGTGGCGCTGGCGCGGATCGCATTCAACGCCGCGGCTGAACCCAAGGATTTCAGAAGGAACGTTTCCGCGAGTTCCATCGCAAGCACATGCGACCATGCTATGATAGTAATAACTCGTTATCGTATGAGCCGGTTTTCAGCCGTGGCACGACCGAGTGACAACACATCAAACATGTAATCCAGTTGCATCTAAAGGGCTTTTCAACATGACCGAACAGAATCTGAAGGGTATCTCCGCCATCGTGACTGGCGGCTCTCGCGGCATCGGAAAGGGTATCGCCCTCGCCTTCGCCGCCCAGGGCGCTGATGTGGCGTTCAACCACTACAAAGATTTCGAGCGTGCGGCTGCGACCGTCAAAGAGATCGAGGCAATGGGACGCCGAGCGTTTGCAGCCGAATGCGATGTGTCACAGCCCAAGGCGGTGGCGGCCTTCTATGCCGACGCGGTCAAAGCCTTAGGCGATATCGGTGTATTGGTGAATAACGCCGGACACAACATCACCCAGAACTTTGAGGACATAACCGAAGAAAACTTTGACAGGATGCTGGACGTTCACGTCAAAGGCACGTTCTTCATGACGCAGGCGGTCTATCGCGACATGAAAAAGCGCAATGCAGGCCGGATCATCAACATCACGTCGCAACTGGCCTACAAAGGCGCGGGTACGCTGACTCACTACTGTGCGGCAAAGGGGGCCAATGGCGCTTTTACCCGAGCGCTGGCACTCGAGTGCGCGGAAACCGGCATCCGCGTGAACGCAGTGGCCCCTGGCGTGACCCACACAGACCTGCTGACGCCTCTGTCAAAAGAACTGCTTGACACACTGAAGCAGGCAATCCCGATGCACCGCTTTGGCGAGGTAGACGAGATCACGCCGGCCGTGGTGTTGCTGGCCTCGCCCGGGGGAAGTTTCTTTCATGGCTCGTGCATTTCGCCCAACGGCGGCGAGGTGATGTGGTGATGTTCTAGTCGGGACGCGGGCTCCCGGGAGAGACCATGCAAGCCTCCTAACGCACAAGCGTCAATCACAAGGACAAGTTGCTACCAGCAACGATTCAAACTCTGTGAAGTGGCGATAAAACCTAGCGCTAGTGGTAGCTGGTTGACATCCCGAGTGCTGCGCTGATCGCGCGGGGTGGCGGGGCATGGCTTCCCCCGCCGCCGCCGCCCCTGCAAGTTGTTCGGTCGGACTGGCTCGGTCTGGCTGGGGGCGTGCTCGCCATCCATCCGTTGCGTCTGCCTTGCGCGGACAGTACACTCACGTCCTCTCAAAAGCCACTCGAGGACCCTACATGAAAGCTGCGGTACTGCACCAGTACAACGAGACACTGACGGGCGACTCCTTCGTCAATTACGAAGATGTACCCGACCCGAAGATTGAGAACCCCACTGACGTTATCGTGCGCATCGGCGGCGCTGGTGTGTGCCGTACCGACCTGCACGTGGTCGAAGGCATCTGGCGCGGCAAGGTTGATGTCAAGCTGCCCTACATCATGGGCCACGAGAACGCTGGCTGGGTCGAGGCCATTGGTTCGGCCGTGACCGGCGTCAAGGTCGGCGATGCGGTCATCTGCCACCCGCTGGTGACCAGCGGTCACTGTCTGGCCTGCCGTCGCGGCGCCGACATGCAAGCCGAGGAAAGCAGCTTTCCTGGCATCAACGCCAACGGCGGCTATGCTGAGTATTTGCGCACCGGTCAGCGCTCGCTGATCAAGCTGCCCAAGACGCTGTCACCGAAGGATGTCGCCCCTTACACCGACGCGGGCCTGACCGCCTATCGCGCAGCCAAGAAGGCTTCGCGCCACCTGCTGCCGGGCGAATACGCCGTGGTAATCGGCGCTGGCGGCCTGGGCCACATCGGCATCCAGGTGCTGGCTGCGCTGTGCGCTGCCGAGATCATCGTCGTTGACCGTGGCGACATGGCGCTGCAACTCGCCAAGGAGTGCGGCGCGCATCACCTGGTCAAGGCCGACGGCACCGAAGTGGACCAGGTTCTGGCACTCACGGGTGGCAAGGGTGCCCAGGCCGTGATCGACTTCGTCGGCGAGGGCGATGCCATCGCCAAGGGTCTGGCGATGACGAGCACTGCCGGCAGCTATTACATCGTCGGCTACGGCGGCAAGATCGATATTCCGGCGCTGGACTTGATCACGGCCGAGAAGAACATCGTCGGTTGCCTGGTCGGTACCTATCCGGAACTGGTCGAACTGATGGCACTGGCCGATCGTGGTCTGGTGCATCTCGCCACGCGCGAGTACAAGCTCAAGGACGCAAACCAAGCGTTGCTCGACCTGCATCACGGCAAGGTCAAGGGCCGTGCGGTATTGATCCCCTGATGCATTGACAGCAGCAATGGCTGCAACGCGGGCAAGGTGATCTTGCCCGATGATTTGCTGCGTAGTGCCGTCTGACGGCGCTACGCAGCCACCCCCAAGCGAGCAGCATCTGCCAGACTGCATTGGCGGCAGGCCTGGAACGCCGAGGCGGTAGACGCAGAGAGACTCGCAGTTGGGCTGGCGCCCATGGCTGATCGCCACCCCACAGCGCCGGAAGCCCATGACGGTTGAGGCCCAGAATCATGAGCCGAAACCGATGCCAGCACAGGGCTTGAACGCGCCCAGCAAGGTGACGTGCTCCTGCATGGTCAATGTGGGCGGCAGCAGATCGAACGAGACGATACTGACGCTGTACTCACTGAACTCCTGATGCGACAGACAGTTCAGCATGAGTTCGGACTCGCTTGACGCCCCAGGAACACCGCAATGAACCGGCTGCAAGAGACCCGCCTGTGAGTGCCGTCCCCATCCGCCTCGACCGCGCTGCGGAACTGACGTTCAGCGCTGGTCCTGGCTGCGTCGCTGGCGTCGACTTCACCAGCCGTCCCACGAAGCGCAAACCCATCGTCGTTGCGCTGGGCCGATTCGATGGCCAGAGTGTTCGGCTCGATGCACTTCAGCCTCACACCGAAGTCGACGAGTTCATCACCTGGCTGAACGCGCCGGGCGACTGGGTGGGTGCCTTCGACCTGCCGTTCGGCCTGCCGCGCGAACTGGTCGAGACACTGGGCTGGCCGACCGACTGGCTGCCGCTGATGCGGCATTACGCAGCACTGTCGCGCGAGCAGATCCGCGATACCTTCGCCGCGTTCTGCCACGCCCGGCCGGTCGGCGGCAAGTTCGCGCACCGTGCCTGCGACGGGCCGGCGGGGTCGTCGCCTTCGATGAAGTGGGTGAACCCGCCGGTTGCCTTCATGCTGCATGCGGGCATGCCGCTGCTGATCGGGGCCGGTGTGCATCTGCCGGGCCTGCATCTTGGCGATACCCGACGCGTGGCCGTCGAAGGCTATCCGGGGCTGCTGGCGCGCGGGGTGTTGAGTCATCGGTCCTACAAGAGCGATGACAAGGCGAAGCAGACACCGGAGCGGCTGATCGCTCGCAAGGACCTGGTCGATGCGCTGGAGCAGGGCCGCACGCCACTCGGACTCCGTTTGCGGCTGAGTCATGCCCAGCGCGATGCGCTGGTCGCCGATGCCAGCGGCGACCGGCTCGATGCGGTGTTGTGCCTGTTGCAGGCCGCCTGGGCACGTACGCAGCCGGATTACGGCCGCCCGGCGGATGCCGATCCGCTGGAAGGCTGGATCGTGACGGCCGGGGCCGTGTGAGCCGGTGAGATCAAAGCGAAGCTCTGAAACCGCGAGAGCGCCTGAGCGTTCGCTCAACGCCGATCTGGCTGACGCCTGGTTCGCCTCGCGGGGCTGGCAGCCTTTCGCTTTCCAGCGCGAGGTCTGGGCAGCGATGGCGGCAGGCCGCAGCGGACTGCTGCATGCGACCACCGGCAGCGGCAAGACCTATGCGGTGTGGTTCGGCGCGTTGCTGCGCGGCCTGGCCATCCTGTCATCGGGCAAGGCTGCAGCCCCTGCGCTCGGCGTGCTGTGGCTGACCCCGATGCGCGCACTGGCCGCTGACACCACGCGCGCGCTGCAACTGCCCCTGTCCGAGGTCGCGCCGCACTGGAGCGTCGGTCAGCGTACCGGTGATACCGCATCGGCCGAGCGTGCGCGTCAGGACCGGCGCTTTCCGGCCGCGCTGGTCACCACGCCCGAGTCGCTCAGCCTGATGCTGACGCGCGAACACGCCGCCGAGCAGCTGGCCCATGTGCACACGGTGATCGTCGATGAATGGCACGAACTGATGGGCAACAAGCGCGGCGCGCAGGTGCAACTCGCGCTGGCGCGTCTCAGGCGCTGGAACCCGGGGCTGGTGGTGTGGGGGCTGAGTGCGACGCTCGGCAATCTTGACGAGGCGAAGCGGGTGCTGATGGGCGCTTGCAATGGCGGTGACGAAGGTCTCACGGTGCAGGGCCGTGTCGAGAAGACCTTGCGGATCGACACGCTGTTGCCTGAGAACCCTGGCCGCTTTTCCTGGGGCGGCCATCTCGGTGCGCAGATGTTGCAACCGGTGATCGCCGAGATCGACACCGCCTCGACCACGCTGGTGTTCACCAACACCCGTTCGCAGGCCGAGATCTGGTACCAGCTGCTGCTGCGCGAGCGGCCGGATTGGGCCGGTATCGTCGCGCTGCACCACGGCTCGCTCGACAAGTCGGTGCGCGAGTGGGTCGAGGCCGGCCTGAAGCAGGGGCGGCTGAAGGCAGTGGTCTGCACCTCTTCGCTGGACCTCGGCGTGGATTTCCTGCCGGTCGAGCGCGTGCTGCAGATCGGCAGTGCCAAGGGCGTGGCGAGGCTGCTGCAGCGCGCCGGCCGCAGCGGCCATGCGCCGGGGCGGCCCAGCCGCATCACGCTGGTGCCAACGAACACGCTGGAGCTGGTCGAGGCCGTCGCGGCCCGCCGTACGGCGCTGGCCGGTCGCATCGAGAAGCGCCTCACACCCGACAAGCCGCTCGACGTGCTGGTGCAGCACCTGGTGACGGTTGCCCTCGGTGGTGGTTTTGACGCCGATTCAAAGTCCAGTGGCGGCCTTGCCGCCGACGCGATGTTCGACGAGGTGCGCTCGACGTACGCCTACCGTGCGCTCGGCCGCGACGAATTCGATTGGGCCCTGGGTTTCGTCGAAGGTGACTGTGGCAGCCTGGCCGCCTATCCCGAGTACCACCGTGTGAAGAACGTCGACGGTGTCTACCGTGTGCCCGACCGCGGTATCGCCAGGCGTCACCGGCTTGCGATCGGCACCATCGTCAGCGATGCTTCGATGCAGGTGAAGTACCTGAGCGGCGGCTCCATCGGCAGCATCGAGGAAAGCTTCATCGCGCGGCTGCGCAAGGGAGATTGCTTCGTGTTCGCCGGTCGCGTGCTCGAGTACCTGCGCACGCAGGACATGACTGCCTATGTGAAGCGTGCGACGAAGAACAAAGGCGTGGTGCCTGGCTGGGCTGGCGGCAAGATGCCGCTGTCCAGTGAGCTGGCCGATGCGGTGCTCGCCCTGCTGGCTTTGGCCGCGAAGGCCGACAAGCACCTGGTGGCGAACGAGCCTGAAATGCTCGCCGCACTGCCGATGCTGCAAACGCAGGCACGGCTGTCGAGGTTGCCGACACCCGATACGCTGTTGATCGAGCTGTTCACCTCGCGCGAGGGACACCATGTCTACCTGTACCCATTTGCCGGTCGCAACGTGCATCTGGGGCTGGCCAGTCTGCTCGCATGGCGGCTGGCGCGCGATGTGCCGAACACTTTCAGCGTCAGCGTCAACGACTACGGTTTCGAGCTGCTGAGCGCCGAAGCGGTGGACTTGGCACCACTGTTCAACGGCCGGCTGTTCGACGAAAACGACCTGCTCGCCGATGTGCTGCACAGTCTGAACAGTGGCGAACTCGCGCAGCGGCGCTTTCGCGAGATCGCACGGGTGGCCGGTCTGGTGTTCACCGGCTACCCCGGTGCGCCGAAGAGCACCAAGCAGTTGCAGGCGTCAAGCAGCCTGTTCTTCGAGGTGTTCAGGAAGTACGACGCCGGCAACCTGTTGCTGACCCAGGCGCAGACCGAGGTGCTGAGTCAGGAGCTGGACATCGGGCGCTTGCGTGCCACCTTGCATCGCATGGCCGGACTGGTCACAGAGCGCGTTGACCTGAAGGTGCCAAGCCCGTTCAGCCTGCCCTTGATGGTCGAGCGCCTGCGCGAGAAATTGACGACCGAAAAACTCGCCGACCGGCTGGCGCGCATCGTTCGTGATGCCGAGCGCACAGCCGACAAGCCGGCGCAACGCTGAGCGTCAACCTCAGCCCCTATGATCGACCGCGCTCTTTACCGGACGCCATCTTGGACATCACACTGCTGATCAAAGCCGCCCTGATGGGCATCGTGGAAGGCCTGACGGAATTCCTGCCCATCTCCAGCACCGGGCACCTGATCCTCGTCGGATCACTTCTCGAATTCACTGGCGAAACCGCGAAAGTGTTCGACATCGCGATCCAGACCGGCGCGATGTTTGCCGTGATCTGGCAGTACCGCGTGCGATTGCAGGCCACTCTCAGCGGCCTGGGCAGCGATCCGGTTGCGCGGCGATTCGCCCTGAATGTGCTGATCGCCTTCATACCGGCGGTGCTGCTGGGTCTGGCCTTCGGCAAGGCCGTGAAGGAGCACCTGTTTCACCCGGTGCCGGTGGCGATGGCCTTCATCGTGGGGGGCGTGATCATCCTCTGGGTCGAAGCGCGGCAGAAGCGCTTGTACGGCGCCGCAGATACCGAAGGTACGCGACGCGCCCGCATCCAGACGGTCGATGACATGGGACCGATCGACGCGCTAAAGGTGGGCCTGGTGCAATGTCTGGCACTGATCCCTGGCACCAGCCGTTCAGGCGCCACCATCATCGGCGGCATGGTGCTCGGCTTCTCGCGCAAGGCCGCAACCGAATTCAGCTTCTTCCTGGGCATCCCGACGTTGATGGGCGCCGGGGCCTATGCACTCTGGAAGCAGCGCGAGGCCTTGCATGTCAGCGATCTGCCGATGTTCGCGGTCGGCCTGATGTTCGCTTTCTTCAGCGCGCTGCTTTGCATCCGCTGGCTGATTCGCTTCGTGTCCACGCACGATTTCGTCGTCTTCGCCTGGTACCGCATCGTGTTCGGCGGCATCGTGCTGCTGACTGCCTGGCAGGGTTGGGTGAACTGGTCCGAGTGACCTTTGGGTGTGCTTGGCTGGCAGAGCGTCGTGGTTCGCTTGTGCGCAGGGCTAGAGCGCTGCGGACGACCGCGCCGGGTGTTCGCCCCGGCGGGCGAGTCACTTTTTCTGCGGGGCCAGAAAAAGTAACCCAAAAGAGGCCCTTGAACACCAGCCCATCTGGTGACCACGCTTCGGCGAGAGGCGAACGGCCGAGGCTCTGGCACAAGAACTCCTACCGATGACCCGAAGGGTCGAGGCGTAGCGAGACCGACTGTTTGAACCTGAGCGAGGAAACCGGGGCAGTAGCTCGGGGAATGTTCTCGAGCCAGAGCCGCTGAAGTAGGCCGCTAGCCGAAGCGAGTCGGCCAAATGGGCTGGTGTTCGGGCCCTTTGCTTTGGTGACTTTCATTTGGGCCCGCAAATGAAAGTTACTCGGCAGCCGGGCCGAGACCCGGCGCGCTGCGGCGAAAGGCAATCGACCGTGCCGTGTAGCATGCCCCCGCAATGCAAATCCCCTACGAACTTCAGATCGGCTGGCGCTACACCCGCGCGGGTCGCAGCGGTCGACGCAACGGATTCATCTCCTTCATCTCGGGGGTGTCGATGCTCGGCATCGCGCTCGGCGTCGCGGCGCTGATCATCGTGCTGTCGGTGATGAATGGCTTTCAGAAAGAGGTGCGTGACCGCATGCTGTCGGTGGTCTCGCATGTCGAGGTCTACCAGTCGCGTGGCGAGGCCTTGCCCGACTGGCAGGCCACAGTGGCCCAGGCGCGTTTGAACCCCCAGGTCATTGGCGCTTCTCCGTTCATTGCCGCACAGGCCCTGATCGCACGCGGCGATGACATGCGCGGCGCCATCGTCCGTGGCATTTCGCCGGCAGAGGAAGCCACGGTCACCGACCTCGCGGCGCAGCTGCGCGACACCACGCTCGCCCGACTGCTCCCCGGTTGCTGGTGCATCGTGCTGGGCGGCGAGCTGGCCCGCAGTCTGGGCGTGGAGGTGGGTGACAAGGTGACCATCGTCGCGCCCGGCGGGCAGGTCACGCCAGCGGGGGTGGTGCCGCGGCTGAAGCAGCTGATGCTGGTGGGCACCTTCAATGCCGGACACTTTGAGTACGACAGTGGCCTCGCGTTGATGCATGTCGACGATGCCGCACGGCTGTTCCGCGTTGCCGGACCGACCGGCGTGCAACTGCGCCTGAAGGACGCGCAGCAGGCACGCGAGGTCGGCGATGAATTGCAGGTGCGCCTCGGGTCCGCTGTACGAGTCAACGACTGGACCCGCACCAACCGCAACTGGTTCCAGGCGGTGCAGATCGAGAAGCGGCTGATGTTCATCATCCTGACGCTGATCGTCGCGGTGGCAGCCTTCAACCTCGTCAGCACGCTGGTGATGACCGTCACCGACAAGCAGGCTGATATCGCGATCCTGCGCACGCTGGGCGCAAGCCCGCGATCCATCATGAGCATCTTCATGGTGCAGGGCGCAGCCTCGGGCGTGATGGGCACGCTGGCGGGCGTGGTGCTGGGCCTGGGGGTCGCGTTCAACATCGATGTCATCGTGCCGGCGATCGAACGCGCGCTGCACACCAGCTTCCTGCCCAGCAGCGTCTATCTGATCAGCCACATGCCGAGCGATCCGCAAAGCGGCGACATCGTGCCGATCGTTCTGATCTCGCTGGCGCTGGCCTTCGTCGCGACCATCTACCCGAGCTGGCGCGCCAGCCGCGTGCAGCCGGCCGAGGCGCTGCGCTATGAGTGAGGCCGTGACGCACGACGCCACGGTTATTCGAGCCGTGGCGCTCCACAAGCGCTTCCGCGAGGGCGCACTCGATGTGCATGTGCTGCAGGGTGTCGACCTCGACATCGCGGCCGGTGAAACGGTCGCGATCGTCGGCGCCTCGGGCTCGGGCAAGAGCACGCTGCTGCATCTGATGGGTGGGCTGGACGCGCCCACGCAGGGCCGGGTCACGCTGATGGGGCGCGACCTGCAGAAGATGGGCACGCAGGAGCAGGGTGTCTGGCGCAACCGGTACCTCGGTTTCGTCTACCAGTTCCACCATCTGTTGCCCGAGTTCACCGCACTCGACAACGTCGCGATGCCGCTGCGTATCCGGCGGGTCCCGCAGGCCGAGGCCCGTGCGTCTGCTGAGGCGGTGCTGCAGCAAGTGGGGCTCGGACACCGCATCGGCCATCGGCCGGCGCAGCTGTCGGGTGGTGAGCGCCAGCGGGTCGCGATCGCGCGCTCACTGGCCGGGCAACCCGCCTGCGTGCTGGCCGACGAGCCCACCGGCAACCTCGATCGAGAAACCGCCGACGGCGTGTTCGAACTGATGCTGTCGCTGGCGCGCAGTCGCCAGATGGCATTCGTGCTGGTCACCCACGACGAGGCACTGGCCGCGCGTTGCGACCGGGTGCTGCGCCTGAGGCTGGGCCGACTCGTGTCCTGATCGGGTCATCGGCGCATGCGCTGGATCGATACCCATTGCCACTTGGATGCGCCCGAGTTCGGCGGCGACGCTGCAGCCGTGGTCGAGCGCGCACGGGCAGAGCAAGTGGTGCAGGTGGTGGTGCCAGCGGTCGAAAGGTCCAATTTCGACGCCGTGCGCAGTCTGGCCGACTCACATGAACTGGCGTATGCGCTGGGCATCCATCCGCTGTACGTTGATCGGGCGGACGAGGCCGATCTCGATCGTCTGGCCGAGGCGCTCGAGGCGAACCGGCGCGATCCACGGCTGGTGGCGGTCGGCGAAATCGGCCTCGACCACTTCGTGCCGGACACCGATCGGGTGCGCCAGGAGCGCTTTTACGCTGCGCAATTGCGGCTCGCCCGCGAGCTCGATCTGCCGGTGATCCTTCATGTGCGCCGTTGCGCCGATACCGTGCTGAAGCACCTGCGTCGCACGCCGGTGCCAGGCGGCATCGCGCATGCCTTCAACGGCAGCGACCAGCAGGCGCTGGCCTTCGTCGCCCTGGGCTTCAAGCTGGGCTTCGGCGGCGCGATGACCTTCGAGCGCGCGCGGCAACTGCGGCACCTCGCGCAGACCTTGCCGCTGGAGGCGATCGTGCTGGAAACCGATGCGCCAGACATGCCGCCTCAGTGGCTCTACCGCACCGCGGCCGAGCGCCTGTCCGAGCCCGGTGCGGTGGTGCCCAACGAGCCGGCGCAGCTGCCGCGCATCGCCGAGACGCTGGCCGTGTTGCGCGGCATCAGCCTCGTCGAGATTGCCGAGGCAACATCTCGCAACGCTCGCGCGGCGCTGCCGAAGCTGGTGTCGCTGCGGCCCTCGGCAGGTGAGGCGTGAAGCGGCAGCCAGCAGCCGTCCCCGGCCTGCCGTCCTCCGTACCGCCAGCGGCACCCCTGCTCGACAGCCTGGCGCCGGTACTGACTTCAGAAACCCGGCTGGTGGTGCTTGGCAGCTTTCCCGGCGCGGCGTCGCTGCGCGCACAGCAGTACTACGCGCACCCGCGCAACCAGTTCTGGCCCTTGCTGTCGGCGCTGTGGGGCATTGATCTGGTCGCCCTGCCGTACGAGCGACGGGTGGCCGAAGCCAGCGCCCGCGGTCTGGGGCTCTGGGATGTCTATGCGAGCTGCCGACGGTTGGGCAGCCTCGACAGCGCGATCCGTGATGCCGTCTTCAACGATCTGTCCAGACTGAGGCAGCAGGCCCCGGGGTTGCGGGCGATTGCGCACAACGGGGCGGAGTCGGCCCGCGCGATGCGTCATACCCAGGCACTGGGTGTGGCGGTGATCCGGCTGCCGTCCACCAGTGCAGCCCATGCGAGTTGGAGTTTCGAGCGCAAGCTGGCCGCCTGGCGTGACGCGTTTGCCGCCGAGGGGATGGCCTGATCGACGCCCCGGGGCATCCAAAACGCAGGTTTCTGCTTACCATGACGGCGGAAACTCTGTAAGCTGCAAAGCCTTCCGGATGGCGGAGACGTCCGGTTCTCCGGCAGCCAAACTGGAAGTACCGAAAGCTCGACTGCTAGGCACTTTCCGACTTCATAAGGAACCACTGTGATGACAAAACTGGCAATGGCATGCGTAGCTGCTGGGGCTATGTGTGGGCAGCCTTCGCAGGCGGCGGCGCCCACGAAGAAGGACGATGCAGCCCTGTCGGCGATGCTCGTCGGGACCTGGGTCAATCCGCCGGACAGCGCCGACTACGAGGGTGTTCCCAGCAAGGAAGTCTTCAACGCAGACGGGACCTACACCTACACCGAGTTCGAGGACAACGCCTGCTCGCGGGTGTCGGCGGCCATCAGCTCGAAGTGGTACGTCTGGGACGGCACGCTGGTCGTGGAGTTCCCCGAGGGCAAGTCACTGAAGGACGAGATCGTCAACATGGCGCCGAAGAAAATGGTGCTGCGCTCTGTCGAGGACAGCCTCGTCTATCACCGCGTCCGCTCCGAGAAATGCGCCAACACGTCGATCAAGACCAAGCCCATGCCTGCGAACGCCTCGCACTGACGGCATCCACCCATAGAAACGCCGGACATCGGGTTGACCCTGATGTCCGGTTTTTTATCGCGCCGCGATCAGGACAGGTGCGTCACTCGATGCGGATGACGACCTTCCCGAAATGCGTGGCGCCTTCCAGGTGACGCAGCGCCTCGCGGGATTCGCTGAAACCAAACACGCGGTCAATCGCTGGCTTGATCTGGCGCGCATTGATCAAGCGGTTCATCGCCTCGAACATGTCGCGTGAGCCGACGAACACGCCACGCACGGTCGTCGTGTTGAACAGGATCGGCAGCGGGTTGATCTCGCCGCCTGTCAGCACGCCGATCAGGTGCACCGATCCGCCGTGGCGCGCCGCGGAGATGGACCGCTGCAGCGTGCCCGGACCGCCGACCTCCACCACATGGTCGACCCCGACGCCGCCGGTGATCTCGCGCACGTTCTTGTCCCAGTCGGGGTGCTCCTTGTAGTTGATCAGGTGGTCGGCGCCCATCGCCTTTGCCTGCGCCAGCTTGGCGTCACTCGACGAAGTGGCGATCACCACTGCACCTGCGGCCTTGGCGAACTGCAGCGCGAACATCGACACGCCGCCGGTGCCCAGCACCAGCACCGTCTCGCCGGGCGTCACTTGCTTGCCTTCGAACAGGCCGTTCCAGGCGGTCAGCGCGGCGCAGGGCAGGGTCGATGCTTCTTCGTCGCTCAAGTGCGCAGGCGTAGCGACAAGCGCTTGCTCCGGGAAAACACGGTATTCGGCCAGCACGCCGGGCACCGAGCCACCGAGGGCGTGGTTGTAGTGGGCGGGCAGCATCGGACCGCTGAGCCAGGTCTCGAAGAAGCAGCCGGTGACGCGGTCGCCAGCGGAGAACCGTGTCACGCCGGCGCCCACCTCGGCCACCACGCCGGCGCCGTCCGATACCGGGACCAGCCCTTGCGACTTCATGCCCGGGTAACGGCCGGTGATGATCAACAGGTCCCGATAGTTCAGTGACGCGGCCTTCAGTCGCACAAGCACCTGTCCGGGGCCAGGCCGTGGTACGTCGCTTTCGTGCAGGGTCAAGCTGTCGGCATCGAGTTCTTTGAGGTAGGAGTAGCTGCGCATTTTTGGGATTCCGATGGTTTGGAACTGCATGGTTGTGGGGCAGTTCGAACGGCATTTTCAGCCGGGCGGCGATGATGCCACGCGCGGTCAGGCCCTGCCTCACCACCGGCTGCGCGGGGTGGCAACATCCCTGTCACGATGATCCAGAAGAAAAAGCGTCCTGAGCTGGCTCCTGCCACCATTTCCGAAGCCGATGGCGTGCGCTATTTGCACCTCGGTACGCCCTGGGTGCAGGGTGCGATGCGCATCCGAAAGCCGCTGGCAATCGAGCTGGAGTACGTGCAGCGGATGATGGTCTGGCTGCTGTTGAGGCCCATCGAGACGCTGTCAGACGGCCACGCGGTGCAGCTCGGCCTGGGTGCCGGCGCGATCACCCGCTACTGTCACGGCGTGTTGCGCCTGCGCACCACGGCGGTCGAGTTGAATGACAGTGTCATCGCTGCGTGCCGCGCCTACTTCCACGTCGAGTCCGGGGTGCGGCTGAAGGTGATCGAGGCCGACGCCGGCGTCTACGCGGCCGATCCGGAAAACGTGGCCAGTGCCGACGTGCTCTGCGTCGACCTCTACGACCACGATGCGGCGAGTCCCGTGCTCGACAGCGATGCTTTCTATGCAGACTGCCATCGTCTGCTGAGCGATGGCGGCGCCATGACCGTCAACCTGTTCGGCCGTGATGCGAGCTTTGAGCGCAGCGCACAACGCATCGCTGCGGTTTTTGGTGCGGATCAGGTGCTGAGCCTGCGTCCGACGCGCGAAGGCAACACCATCGTCGTCGCAATGAAGGGCGCTGCATGGCCCCCGCACGACGTGCTGGCGATGCGCGCGGACCACATCGAGTCAAACGTCGGCTTGCCTGCGCGAAAATGGTTGAAGATGCTGCGCGCGCTGCCGAAGGCCTCGGAAGGGCCGGCTTGATGGCCCGTCCTCGAACCGTCGCCTCGGAGAAACCTGTCATGTCCGCTGCCGAACGACCTGCCAAACGTCAGACCAGCCCGACCGCGCAGGCCGACACCCCCTTGGAGCCAGTGCTCACTGGCAAGCTGGAGTGGCGCCGCTTGCTGGACTGGTTGAGGGACGACGACCTGATCGAGCACGAGGACGCCGAGCGCACGATCAAGCGCTTCGGCTCGGCACACAGTGCGCAGCACCCGCTCGTGCGGCTGGGCGCGGTGGGCCTGGTGCGAAAGGGCCCGTCTGGCAAGCCGCTGGATACCGAGGCCCTGACCGAATGGCTGGCTTGTCGCTGCGGGCTGCCGTACCTGCGCATCGACCCGCTGAAGGTCGACGTGGGCCGCGTTGCCGACGTGATGTCGATCACCTACGCCGAGCGGCGCAGCGCCCTGCCGCTGCAGGTCGGCCCGAACGATGTCACGGTGGCAACCTGCGAGCCTTACGCCACCGACTGGGTGCCCGAGATAGAGGCGCACATCCGCAAGCCGCTGAAGCTGATCGTGGTCAGTCCACTGGAGCTTCAGAAGTACACGACCGAGTTCTATACCCTGGCGCGATCGGTGCGCGCTGCCATCCGCAAAGGGGAAAGCTCAGCCATCTCGAGCTTCGAGCAGCTGGTCGAGCTCGGTCGCACCAACAAGCAGCTCGACGCCAACGATCAGGGCGTGGTGCAAGTCGTCGACTGGTTGTGGCAATACGCCTTCGACCAGCGCGCCTCGGACATCCACCTGGAGCCGCGGCGTGACCTGAGCGCGATCCGCTTTCGCATCGACGGCGTGATGCACACCGTCTACCAGCTGCCGCCCGGCGTGATGAACGCGATGATCGCGCGCGTCAAGCTGCTGGGCCGCATGGACGTGATCGAGAAGCGCCGGCCCCTCGACGGTCGCATCAAGACGCGCAACCCCGACGGCAACGAGGTCGAGATGCGGCTGTCGACGCTGCCCACCGCCTTCGGCGAGAAGATGGTGATGCGCATCTTCGACCCCGACACCACCGTCAAGCCGCTGGAAGCCCTGGGCTTCGGCACCCATGACGCGAAGCGTTGGGAGGCGCTGGTGGCGCGGCCGAACGGCATCATTCTGGTGACCGGGCCGACCGGCTCGGGCAAGACCAGCACGCTGTACTCGACTTTGCGACGTCTGGCTACAGAGGAGGTCAATGTCTGCACGATCGAGGATCCGATCGAGATGATCCAGCCGGCGTTCAATCAGACCCAGGTCCAGCCGGCGCTGGATTTCGGATTTGCCGAAGGCGTACGGGCACTGATGCGGCAGGATCCGGACATCATCATGGTCGGCGAGGTGCGAGACCTGGAAACTGCCGAAATGGCGATTCAGGCCGCGCTGACCGGCCACCTCGTGTTCAGCACGCTGCACACCAACGACGCGGCCTCCGCGATCACCCGGCTGGTCGATCTGGGTGTGGCGCCCTACCTGATCGGCGCCACCGTCATCGGCGTGCTGGCGCAGCGGCTGGTACGCACGCTGTGCCCGGCCTGCAAGCAACCCGACGAGTCAGTGACCACCGAAGACCTGGTGGAGTTCGTCAAACCCTGGCGTCTCAGTGGCCAGGCCAGGCCCTACAAGCCCGTGGGTTGCCTGGAATGCCGGATGACCGGCTTTCGTGGTCGCACCGGACTGTATGAACTGCTGTCGGTCACCGACGCTGCGCGACCGTGTATCCAGCCGGTTCCCGATGCCCTGAAGCTGCGCCAGCAGGCCTTGCTGGACGGCATGCGGCCGCTACGCCTGGCCGGCGCGATGAAGGTCGCAGAAGGCCTGACGACGCTGCAGGAAGTGCTGAGCGCTACCCCCGCGTGGGATTGAACCTCGGGTTGCAGCGTTCCTTGGTGGCCACGCTGTGGCCAGGCCTGCTGATGGCTGCGCTGGGGGCGGTGGGTTTCTCCGGCAAGGCCATCATCGCCAAGCTGGCCTACCGTCACGGTGTGGACGCGATCACGCTCGTCACGTACCGCATGCTGTTCGCGCTGCCGCTGTTCCTCTTGTTGAGCGTCTGGGCGAGCCGCGGCAAGCCGGCGCTGCAGCGACGCGACTGGTGGGTCGTGATCGGTCTCGGCTTCAGCGGCTACTACCTGGCCAGCACGCTCGATTTCCTGGGCCTGCAGTACATCAGCGCCAGCCTGGAGCGACTGATCCTGTACCTCAACCCGACGCTGGTGCTGGCCATGGGGGTGCTGTTGTTCAAGCGACGCGTCACTGCGCGCCAGATGCTGGCGCTGGCTGTCAGCTACGGCGGTGTGCTGCTGGTGTTCGGCCAGGAAATCACGCACGTCGGCCCGCATGCGCTGCTCGGTGCCGCGCTGGTCTTCGGCAGCGCGATGAGCTATGCCGTCTACCTGGTGCTCAGCGGCGAAGAGGTTCGGCGGCTTGGCGCCCTGCGTCTCACGGGGCTGGCATCCACGGTGGCTTGTGTGCTGTGCATCGCGCAGTTCGCCGCACTGCGGCCCCTGTCCGCGATGGTGGTGGCGCCCGAGGTCATCGCGCTGTCGGTGTTGAATGCGGTGTTGTGCACCTTCGCACCGGTGCTGCTGGTGATGCTGGCCATCGAGAGGATCGGCGCGACGCTGGCGGCGCAGACCGGGATGATCGGCCCGATATCGACCATCCTGATGAGCGTTCTGCTGCTCGGCGAACCCTTCACCGTCGGGTTGGCCGCGGGTACGGTGCTGGTGGTCGCCGGTATCTGGCTGCTGGCGACCTGGCGCTGA
This sequence comes from Burkholderiales bacterium, assembly GCA_947474755.1. Lineage (GTDB taxonomy): Bacteria > Pseudomonadota > Gammaproteobacteria > Burkholderiales > Burkholderiaceae_C > PBB1. Next base: position 17,038 of record CANJJE010000005.1, read on the forward strand.
ATGCAGCGCGGTTTAGTCGGCCTTCTTCGGGCGCCCCGTCTTCAGTGGGGTGATGCGCGCCAGCGCTTTTTCGAGCTGTACATCGGGCAATGCGGCCAGCACCTGCAGACCGGCCCGCAGCAGCTCACCTTTCTTGACGGCACGGCGGAAATTCATCCCGCGCTGCTTCAGAAGGTCGATCAGTTCGAAGTCTGACTGCGGCATGGTGAAGCTGTCGCGCACCAGCTTGTGCTTGGTCTTCACCGGTTTGCCGACTGGCGTGGACGCGACTTTGGCGGGTGGTGCGGCAGGTGCCTTGGCCGACGCTGCCGACTTTCTGACAACGGGCTTCTCTGCAGTCGTGGACGTTGTCTTCTTCGTCGGCTTGGCAGCTGATTTCGATGTGTCGTGCGCAGTCGTCGGGCTTCTGGCTTTCTTCGGAGCCGAGGCGGTGACTGATGTGCCGACCGAGGCTGGCGTGGCCGCTGCCTCGCTTGCGAGGATTGAATCGCTCATGTTGCCATTCCTGGAATCAAGACAAATCGTTTATACGGTATGTTGATTGACCCTGCAAGGCGAACCGACGCAGAAGTCTTTCTGATTCACCCGCTTCGACGCACCACTCTCCCGCACAGCAGTTCGCTGTCAGGTATCCCATCAGGCCGTTCATCCGGTCGAAGGCTGTGCGGTAGATCAGGCTGCGGCCGTCGCGCTGCTGTGTGGTCAGTCCGGCGCGCATCAACTCCCTCAGGTGGAACGAGAGCGTCGACGCGGGCACATCCAGCACCTCGGCCAGCGCGCCCGGCGTCATGCCCTTCGGGCCGGCGACCACCAGTGCCCGGAACACCCGCAGCCGTGCCGGATGGGCCAGCGCAGCCAGCGCAACGATGACATCGCTTTCTTCCATGAAACCAGTACTGCAGAAGTAGAGGGTGACCGCAATCTGACAACGAGTTTCGGCCCACTGCGTTCCAAAGTGCGGATCAGCAAGCTGTAGCCGAGAATCGACCCAACCCACAGCACCATGCCACTCAGTACTCATCCAGACGATCCGGAAGACTCGCCACTCAGTCGTGCCCAGTTGGCAGTCGCCGGGGCGCGCAGCACCTGGGTGAGCGTTGGCGTCAATCTGCTGCTGTCTTCCACGCAGATCGTGGTGGGCATCCTGTCGAAGTCGCAGGGCCTGATCGCCGATGGCATTCATTCGCTGTCCGACCTGGTGTCGGATTTCATCGTGCTGGTTGCCGGACGTCACAGCCTCAAGGATGCCGACGCCGAGCATCCTTACGGCCACCAGCGCTTTGAAACCGCCGCTTCCCTGGCGCTGGGTTGCCTGCTGCTCGCCGTCGGCGCGGGCATGCTGTGGTCGGCGGCTGCGAAGCTCCAGTCGCCGGAATCGGTACCCACGGTGCATGTGGTGGCGCTGTGGGTCGCGGGCGGCGCGCTGATCGCCAAGGAACTGCTTTTTCGCTACCTGCTGGCGGTCGCCAAGCAGGTCAAGTCGAGCATGCTGGTCGCCAATGCCTGGCATGCGCGCTCCGATGCAGCGTCGTCGCTGGTGGTCGGCGTCGGTATCGTCGGCAACCTGTGCGGCTATCCGATCCTCGACCCGATTGCCGCGGCCATCGTGGGCTTCATGATCGTGAGGATGGGTTGGTCCTTCGGCTGGGATGCGCTGCACGATCTGATGGACCGCTCGGTCGACGAGCAGGAAGTCGAGGCGATCCGACAAACGCTGGCCGAAACGCCGGGCATCCGCGGCGTGCATGACCTGCGCACCCGCAAGATGGGCGACATGATCGTCGTCGATGCCCACATCGAGGTCGACGCCAAGCTCAGCATCGAGGACGGGCACGAGATCACGGTCGCCGCACGCGATCGGGTCCTGCAGCGACACCGCGTACTCACGCTGATGACCCACCTGGATCCGTGGCAGCGCCCTGACCCGGATCACCTGAACCCGTCGGCGCCAACTCGGTAGCGCATCAACCAGGCATTACCGCGCCGCAGTTCCAGCACTGCTCGAACGGTCCTTCGATCAGCTCGCGGCAGGCGGCACACAGCCACGTTCGCGATACCGGCTGGCGCAACTCTTCCAGCAGTCTTTCGGCGCGCTCGAAATTGTCGGCATCGGTCAACCACAGTTCAGGCAATGTCTGGTCGGGTGGCACCTGTCCCGCCAGGCTGCTGTTGTAGGCGCGCTGGATCGTCGTTGGCACGCCGGCATGGCACAGCATGTCTGCCCACAGCGTGGCGATCGCAAGGTTCGGAGCGGTGGTGAGCTTCTTCATCGAAAACACCTGGCCATGTCAATGTCGCAGGCTTCGGGCACGATAGCGCACTGTCTTTCCCGGAGCCCTCAGATGCCTGCCCCCAACTCGCCTACCACCCGCGCCATCCGCATCGACCAACCAGGTGGTCCCGAGTCCATGCACCTGGTCGAGGTACCGATCGGTGAGCCCGGGCCAGGCGAGATCCGCATCCGCCATCACGCCTGCGGGCTCAATTTCATCGACGTTTACCACCGCACCGGTCTGTACCCGCTGCCGTTGCCGGCGTCGCTGGGCATGGAGGCGGCCGGCATCGTCGACTCGGTGGGCGAGGGCGTGACCCATCTTCGCGCAGGCGATCGTGCGGTCTATGCCAGCACGCCGCCGGGCAGTTACTGCGAGTCGCGCGTGATGCCGGCGAAGTGTGTGGTCAGGCTTCCCGACGGCATCGATTTCGAGATGGGCGCAGCGATGATGCTCAAGGGCCTGACCGCGCAGTACCTCCTGAAGAAGACGTTGCCGCAGGCGGGCCTTCAGCCCGGTGACTTCATCCTTTTCCACGCCGCTGCGGGCGGTGTCGGGCTGATCGCCTGCCAGTGGGCGCGGGCACTCGGGCTGCAATTGATCGGCACCGCCGGCAGCGACGAGAAGTGCGCACTAGCGCTACAGAACGGCGCGGCGCACGCGATCAACTACCGGCGCGAGGATTTCGTCGTGCGTGTGAAGGACATCACCGGTGGCCGGGGCGTGAAGGTGGTCTATGACTCGGTGGGCAAGGACACCTTCGAGAAGTCGCTTGATGTTCTTCAGCCCTTCGGCTTGCTGGCCAATTTTGGCAACGCATCCGGCAAGGCGCCGCTGGTGGATTTGGGGGTGCTCGCGGCCAAGGGCTCGTTGTACGTGACGCGGCCGACGCTGTTCACCCACATTGCCACCCGCGAAGCGACGCAGGCCATGGCCGATGACCTGTTCGCGGTGGTCAGCAGCGGCGCGGTGAAGATCCCGGTCGAACGTCGCTATGCGCTGGCCGATGCAGCGCAGGCCCACCGCGACCTGGAAGCGCGCCTCACGACGGGATGCAGCATCCTGCTGCCCTGATCCAGCGTCTGCGGGTTCAGCCGCGGCGCACGCGCAGCAGCTCGTCGAGGATCAGCAGCACCGCACCGACGGTGATCGCGCTGTCCGCGATGTTGAAGCTCGGGAAGTAGCCGCCGTGGAAGATCGGAGCCAGCCAGTCCCAGTGGAACTGCAGGAAGTCGATCACATGGCCGTGCAGCAGGCGGTCGATCACATTGCCCAGCGCCCCGCCGAGAATCAGCGACAAGGCTAGGCTGAACAGCCGCTGCTCGCCGTGACGCTTGAGCATCCACACGATGAAGACCGTGGCCACCAACCCGAGTCCGACGAAGAACCAGCGTTGCCAGCCTGAAGCGTCGGCCAGAAAGCTGAACGCCGCGCCGGCGTTGTGCACCCGCACGAGGTTGAAGAACGAGGTGACGGTATGGCTGTCGCCGAGCTGGAAGCTGCCGAGGATCAGTGTCTTGGTGAGTTGATCCGACAGGATGATCAGCAGTGCCAGGCCGAGCCACGGGAGCAGGTTGGAGCCTGCGGCTTTCTTGGCTGCCATCTCAGGCCACCCGGCGGACTTCGCCGGCACCATAAAGGTTGCTGGTGCAGCGGCCGCAGATCGTCGGATGCGAGGCGTCGTGGCCGACATCGTCACGGTAGTGCCAGCAGCGCTCGCATTTCATCGCAGCCGATGGCGTCACGCTCACCGCGAGTTCCGAGCCTTCGCTGAGGCTGGCCTGCGACGTGATCGTGACGAACCTCAGCCCGTCGCCCAGTGAGGCCAGCAGCGCATGATCGTCGGCGGTCGCGGTGATCGAGATCGCGGCCTGCAGCGACGAGCCGAGTTGGCCTGCAGCACGCACGGCCTCGATCTGCTTGTTGGCGAACTCACGCACTTCGCGGATACGCGACCACTTCGCGAGCAGCGCGTCGTTGGCCCACGCCTCGGTGTCGCTGTAGGTTTCGACGAAGATCGACGACGACGTGCCCGGCGCAAAGATCGACCATGCTTCCTCGGCGGTGAAGCTGAGGAAGGGCGCCATCCAGCGAAGCATCGCGCTCGTGATGTGCCACAGAGCGGTCTGCGCGCTGCGGCGTGCAAGGCTCTTCGGCGCGGTGGTGTAGAGCCGGTCCTTCAGCACGTCGAGGTAGAACGCACCGAGGTCCTCGCTGCAATAGACCTGCAGTTTCGCCACCACCGGGTGGAACTCGTACACCTCGTAGTGGGCCAGCACCTCGGCCTGGAACTGCGCCGCACGGGCCAGCGCGTAGCGGTCGATCTCCAGCATTTCCGTCAGCGGCACAGCGTCTTTCGACACGTCGAAGTCGCTGGTGTTGGCGAGCAGGAAGCGTAGCGTGTTGCGGATGCGACGGTAGCCATCGACCACTCGCGCGAGGATCTTGTCGTCGATGTTCAGGTCGCCTGAGTAGTCTGTACCGGCAACCCACAGCCGCACGATTTCGGCGCCGAGCTTGTCGCTGACCGATTGCGGCGCGACCACGTTGCCCAGCGACTTGCTCATCTTGCGACCCTGGCCGTCGGTGGCAAAGCCGTGCGTCAGCAGGCCCTTGTAAGGCGCGTGGCCCTCGATCGCGCAGGCGATCAGCAGGGAAGAGTGGAACCAGCCGCGGTGCTGGTCATGGCCTTCGAGGTAGAGGTCGGCCTCCGGACCTTCCGCCTGACCGGCGCCTGGGTGCGAGCCGCGCAGCACATGATTGAAGGTGCTGCCCGAGTCGAACCACACATCGAGGATGTCGTTGCTCTTGGTGTAGTGCGCCGCGTCGTCACCCAGCCAGTCGCGCGGATCGAGCTGCGACCAGGCTTCCACACCGCCGTGTTCGACCAGTGCGGCGGCGCGGTCCATCAGCGCCAATGTGTCCGGGTGCAAATCACCGCTGTCACGGTGCAGGAAGAACGGCAGCGGTACGCCCCAGTTGCGCTGGCGGCTGATGCACCAGTCAGGCCGGTTGGCGATCATGTCGCGCAGCCTGGCTCGACCATTCTCGGGATAGAACGTCGTGACGTCGATCGCCGCCAGCGCGCTCTGGCGCAGCGTCTGTGGCGCAGGATCGGTGGCAAACACACCGGCGGTGTCGTCGGTGGCCTCGTCCATGCGGACGAACCACTGCGCGGCAGCGCGGTAGATCACCGGTGTCTTGTGCCGCCAGCAGTGCGGGTAGCTGTGCTGGAAGGTGGCGGTGGCGAGCAGGCGGTTCGCATCGCGGAGTGCGTCGATGATGACCGCGCACGCTTTCCAGATGTGCTGCCCGCCGAACAGCGGCAGGCTCGCGTCATAGACGCCGCTGCCGGTGACCGGATTCAGGATGTCGTCGATCGCCATGCCGTGGGCGACGCAGGACCTGAAGTCCTCCACGCCATAGGCCGGGGCTGCATGCACGAGACCAGTGCCGTCGTCGGCAGTCGCGTAATCGGCCAGGTAGACCGGACTCACGCGGTCGTAGCTGACATCGACGTGGGCCAGTGGATGGCGGAATGCGATGCCATCGAGCTTCTCGCCCAGTGCGGTGCCGATGACGCTGCCTTGCAGGCCGTAGCGCCCCAGGCTGTCCTCGACGCGCGCCGACGCCAGCAAGAGCAGACCGCGTTCGGTGTCCACCAGGCTGTACTCGAGGGTGGGGTTCAGGTTCAGCGCCTGGTTGGCCGGGATCGTCCACGCGGTGGTGGTCCAGATGACGGCGAAGGCTTCTTTGCACGGCAATGGCACCCCGAACGCCGCCGCGAGCCGATCGGGCTCGGCGCACAGGAAGGCAACGTCGAGCGACTGCGAGCTCTTGTCGGCGTATTCGATCTCGAACTCAGCCAATGAGGACCCGCAGTCGAAGCACCAGTACACCGGCTTCAGCCCGCGGTAGACGTAGCCGCGCTCCATCACCTGCTTCAGCGTGCGGATCTCGCCGGCTTCGTTGCCGAAATCCATCGTGCGGTAGGGGTGCGCCCAGTCGGCCAGCACGCCCAGACGCTTGAAGTCGGCCATCTGCTGCGCGATCTGTTCGCTTGCGTAGGTGCGACTCTTTGCCTGCACCTCGGCGCGCGGCAGCTTGCGGCCGAAGGTCTTTTCGATCTGGTTCTCGATCGGCAGGCCGTGGCAGTCCCAGCCAGGGATGTAGGTCGCATCCATGCCCTTGAGCTGGCGCGCCTTGACGATCATGTCCTTGAGCACCTTGTTGACCGCATGACCGATGTGGATCTGGCCGTTGGCGTAGGGAGGGCCGTCGTGGAGCACGAACTTCGGCGCGCCGCAACGGGCCTCGCGCAGTTGCCGGTAGGTGCCTGCGTCATCCCACTGCTGCACCCAGGCGGGCTCGCGTTTCGGCAGGTCGCCGCGCATGGGGAATGAGGTGTCCGGCAGGTTCAGCGTCGCGCGCAGGCCCGAGGGGTCAGCGCCGGGAACGTTTGCAGAGGACTTTTCGGTGGGCATGCTTGGTTCTCGACAGGTGGCATTCGCGGTGGGCGCGTCGGCAGAAGACAGGAGATGTTTGGCACGCCGGAAGGCGCCGATCGATGCGGGCTCTCATCCAGGTGACCAGCGGCGGCAGCGGGCCCGCACGCGTTGCCGCAGCCTCAAACTCGATCGCGCGAGGTCCGGCGGTGCGTGGCGCCGTGTCCGTTGGACAGCCGTCGGGCGAAGGAATGCGTTTGCAGGAACCTCATTCTACCGGGGGGCTACCTTGGCCCTTGCATACAGAATACCGGGCGCGAATCGGGGGCTCCACGCCTGACAACGCTCGCCGCTCCTCCTTGACCTCATCACGCCAGCCATCACCCCTCATCACCATGCCGAACGCCGCGCCCAGCAGCACCGCACCCTTCAACATCGTCACCATCAAGACGGAGGGTTCAGGTCCGCGCCTGATCGTGCTCGGGGCGGTGCATGGCAACGAAATCTGCGGGCCGCGCGCCATCGAGCGGGTGTTGGCCGAGTTCGGGTCCGGAAAGCTGAGCCTGCTGCGCGGTCATGTCACCTTCGTGCCGATCACCAACCAGAAAGCCTACGAGCGGGTTCAACGCGAAGGCGATCGCAACCTCAACCGCAACCTCGGCCCGAGTGAACATCCGCAGGACTTCGAGGACCAGATCGCCAACGCGTTGTGCCCCCTGCTGGGCCAGCACGATGTGTTGATCGACCTGCACTCGTTCCATTCTCCCGGCGAGCCATTCGCGATGGTCGGCCCGACGGACAACACAGGCTCCCTGCAGCCCTTCGCGCTGGCGGCTCAGGAAGAGGCGCTGGCGGTTCGACTGGGCCCCAGGCGCCTGGTCGAAGGCTGGCTGGAGACCTACGCCGAGGGCGTGGCCGCGCGCGTCAAGCGGGCCGAACACTCGGACGATCCGCAGCTCGCGCGCGCGCGCCTGCTCAACACCGACCCGCGCTACGGCATCGGCACCACCGAATACATGCGCAGTGTCGGAGGCATGGCGATCACCCTGGAGTGTGGTCAGCACGACGACCCGGCGGGGCCTGAAGTGGCTTACCGCGCCATCATCAACGCGATGGCGCATCTGCGCATGATCGACGTGCCTGCTCCCGCGCCGCGCCCCGACGTCGAGGTGCTGCGGCTCCTCCACGTGACCGATCGTTTGAATACCGGAGACACCTTTGTCAAGGCCTGGGCCAGCTTCGACCCGGTGAAAGCCGGCGAGCCCATCGGCCATCGCCATGATGGCACCGTGGTGAGTGCGCAGGGCGATGGCTTCATCGTGTTTCCCAACACCAAGGCGATGCCGGGCAACGAATGGTTCTATTTCGCGGGTCGCAGCAGCCGTCCATTGAACCTCGGGTGAACTGGGTGCTCTCAACACGGTGTCTTGGTTTCGGACCCCTCGTTTTGAAGGCTACTGGGTGATTGACGTTCAGGATCTGCGATTTGCGTGGCCTGCCCCCTCGGGCCATGGCAGGTCGGTCGATTGCGTCGTCATCGACAGGCTCACCATCGCTGCGGGCAAAACGGTTTTCCTGTTCGGCCCGAGCGGCGGTGGCAAGAGCACGCTGCTCGGTCTGCTGGCTGGCGTGTTGGTGCCTCGCACCGGCTCGGTCAGTCTGCTTGGCACCTGCTGGTCTGATCTGTCGGGCGCACGGCGCGATGCCTTCCGCGCCGACCATCTTGGTTACATCTTCCAGCAGTTCAATCTGCTGCCGTACCTGAGCGTGCTCGACAACGTGCTGCTGCCATGCCGCTTCTCGGCCTTGCGCCGCGAGAGGGCGACGCAGGATGGTGGCTCGCCCGGTGCTGCCTCGCGCGATCTGCTGCGGCGAGTCGGTCTGGCAGAGGAACTGTGGGCGCGGCCTGCTGCGCAACTGTCGGTCGGCCAGCAGCAGCGGGTGGCCGCAGCGCGCGCCCTGATTGGTCGGCCCGAGGTCGTGATTGCCGATGAGCCGACCTCGGCGCTCGATGCGGCCTTGCGCGACAGCTTCATGGATCTGTTGCTGGACGCATGTCGCGCTTCCGGCGGCACCTTGGTGTTCGTCAGCCACGACGAGCGCCTGGCGGCACGCTTCGACGAGCGGCTGTCGCTGGCCGCCATCAACCGAGCCGTTTCGCCTGCGTCAGCCGAGGGCATCGCGTGAGGGCGCTGCTGACGCTGGCGTGGCGCAGTGCCTGGAACCGACGCGCGACGCTGTCCCTGGTGCTGCTGTCGGTCGCGTTGTCGACCTTCCTGCTCCTTGGCTTCGAGCAGGTGCGTACCGATGTGCGCGAAAACTTCTCGCAATCGGTCAGCGGCACCGACCTCGTCGTCGGTGCCCGCACTGGCTCGGTCCAGCTGATGCTGTATTCGGTGTTCCGCGTTGGCAGTGCCACCAACAACATCCGCATGAGCAGCGTCGAGGCGATCGCGAAACACCGCGCGGTCGCCTGGGTGGTGCCGCTGTCGCTCGGCGATTCGCACAAGGGCTACGCGGTGCTGGGCACGACGGCTGATTACTTCAACCGCTTCCTCTACGGCGACCGCGAGCCGCTGGTGCTGGCGCAGGGCCGCGCGTTTGGCGACGGCATCGATGGGCTGTATGGCGCAGTGCTGGGCGCCGAGGTTGCCGATGCCCTGGGCTACCGGCTCGGCAGCCAGCTGACGCTGACGCACGGCGCCGGTGGCCTGCCTGGTGCAGAGCATGCCGACAAGCCGTTCACCGTGGTCGGTATCCTGAAACGCACGGGCACTCCGGTCGATCGCACGGTGCACATCAGCCTGGAATCGTTGGAGGCGATCCATATCGACTGGGCCGGTGGCGCACCGATGCCGGGGGTGTCGATCGCGCCGGATCAGGCGCGCAAGTTCGACCTGAGGCCGAAGGTCGTGACTGCCGCGCTGGTGGGCCTGAAGGGCCGGGCAGCGGTGTTCAATGTGCAGCGTTTCGTCGCCGACCATGCCGATGAGCCGCTGATGGCCGTGCTGCCCGGCGTGGCGCTCGACGAGCTATGGGACGTGGTCGGCGTGGGCGAGAAAGCACTGATCGGCATGTCGGCAATGGTCGGCGTGGTCAGCCTGGCGGGCCTGGTCGCGGTGGTGATGGCCGGTTTGAACGAGCGGCGCCGGGAGCTGGCGGTACTCCGCGCGGTGGGCGCCGCGCCTCGCCATGTGCTGATGCTGCTGGCCGGAGAAGGGCTGCTTGTCACGCTGCTGGGTGCGTTGCTGGGCATGCTGACAACGGGCTTCTTCATTGCGCTCGCCGCGCCGTGGGCGCAGATGCACTACGGCATCAACCTGAAACTTTCCGCCCCCAGCCAGGCCCAATGGATTCTGTTTGCGGCTGTCGTGGGGGCGGGCGCGGTCGCCAGCCTGATCCCGGCCTGGCGTGCCTATCGATTGTCCCTGGCCGATGGCCTGTCCCCGAGGGTGTGAACATGTTGAGCAGATCGTGGCTGAAGTGGTCGACGGCCTGGGTCCTGTCGCTGGGCTTTGCAGTGGGCATCGTCCCAGGGACGGCGCGCGCCGTCACCACCTCGGCCAGCCAGCCGATCGGCGGCACTGGCGTCAGCAAGCCGACGGCCAACGGCGTGTTTCGCGAGATCAAGTGGGACGACCTGGTGCCCAAGGACTGGGACCCGCTGAAGGAGTTCAAGAACATCAACTTCAGTCTGATGAATGACAGCGATCCGCGTGCCAACGAAATGCTCAAGCGCATGCGCGAGACCTGGGACAACGCGCCGACGAACAACGACATGGACGGCGCGTCGGTGCGCATTCCCGGCTACCTGGTGCCGCTGGAGGACACGAAGGATGGCCTCAAGGAGTTCCTGCTGGTGCCGTACTTCGGCGCCTGCATCCACACGCCACCGCCGCCGGCCAACCAGATCATCTACGTGAAAGCCGAGAAGCCGCCGAAAGGCTTTCGCTCGATGGACACGGTGTGGGTCAGCGGCACACTGAAGACGTTGCGCAGCGACAGCTACATGGGCGCCAGCGGCTACCGCATGGACGCGGTGGTGGTCGAGCGTTACGTCGAATCGAAGTGATGCGTCGGCCGTTCAGGCGTGGCTGACGACGCGATCGCGGCCACCGTTCTTGGCCGCGTACAAGGCCTCGTCGGCACGTGAGATCAGCGAGGCCGCATCGTCGTTCGGCTTCACCGCGGTGACGCCACCCGAGATGGTCACCGTCGACAGCACCTCCTGCGTCGTGCGGTCGCGAATCTTGATGGCCTTGGTGCGGTTGCGCACCACCTCGGCGAGTTCGATGGACTGGTCGAGCGAGGTCTGCGGCAGCAGCAGCGCGAATTCTTCCCCGCCGTAGCGTGCGGCGGAATGATTGTCGTTCTTCACCGAAGTGCGCAGGATTTCACCGACTGCCTGCAGCACCCGGTCGCCCATCAGATGACCGTGGGTGTCGTTGACGCGCTTGAAGTGATCGATGTCCAGCATCACCAGGCAATGGCTGTTGCCGTCGGCAGTTTCTTGTGACAAGAGCGACTCGATCTTCTTTTCGAAACCACGTCGATTCAGGATGCCGGTCATCGGGCACAGCAAGGCCTCGCTCGTGGCGCGATCGAGGTCGCTGCGCAACTTGCTGATCTCTTCCTGGCTGATCGACACTTTCTGCTGCAGCGCTTCGACCGAACTCTTCATCTCGGCGGTGCCCGCCATCACCTCGGTCAGTCGGGGCTTCAACTGCTCGACATCGCGAGATGCCAGCGCCCTGTTCAGGCCGTTGAGTTGGTCGCCGAAATTGCCGGCCTTGCTGCCGGTATGAGAGGCCGATTGAGCCACGCTGGCCAACAGGCGCTCCATCTCGCCGCTGATGTGCGCCATCAGCGCTTCATCGGCCGGGGCGATGTACTTCTTGTACAGCGCGATGACAGCCGGGTCATCAATGCCCTTGCCCTCTTTCAACGACTCATCAATGGCGGCAGTCAGCGCAGGGTTGATGCCTCCCACGTACTCGTACCACAGCGTGAAGGAGATCGGGTTGAAGGCGGCTTCGTGTTTGCCCATCTGGCCCAGTGCCAATCGGAGCAGTTCCGCGCTTCGGTCCTTTGATTCTGAATACCTCACGGTACTGCTCCCAGTGCCTGTAGACGACTCCAAAATTTTATGGGCGTTTTCCCCCGGCGCAACACTGGCTTTCGGCAGGTGCGCTGTTGTGCTTTGGATTCGAGCCGGACGCCTTTGCCGCCCCCCGCCCCCGCCGCACACGAAGGTGCCCGCCAGGGACAGGCTGACAATCAGGCCATGTTTTCCCCGTCTCAGCATGATGTCAGGCGCTTCTTCTGCGAAGCGCATGCGAAAGCCTGCAGTGGAATGCCACTGACGGCGCTGGAACTCGTCGCCACCGACTGGATCGCCCTGCATCCCGAGTACCACTCCGCACTGACCGATGTCGATCAAGCACTGGCTGCCGTGTACGACGTCGAGGGCGGTCGCACCAATCCGTTTCTGCACCTGTCCATGCACCTGTCGATCAGCGAGCAGGTGTCAATCGATCAACCACTCGGCATCCGGCAGGCGGTCGAGCTGCTGGCCGCGCGGCGTGGCTCGCTGCACAACGCTCACCACGAAGTGATGGAGTGTCTGGGAGAGATGATGTGGGCCTCGCAGCGCAGCGGCCTGCCCCCTGACGGTGAGCGATACATTGAAGCAGTGCGGCGCCGAGCCACGCGCGATTGAGGGTCGAAGAAAAATGAACCTTCGACCGATGACTGCGGGGCGTGACGCTGCCTGGATCGTACTGAGCTTGCTGGCCTTGCTGGCCTGGGACCTGTCCGGGCTCGACCTGATCGTCGGACGCTGGTTTGGCACTGCGCAAGGCTTCAGCCTGAAGAGCCATTGGCTCTTTGCCCAAGTGCTTCACGCAGGCGGCCGCTGGGTCAGCGCGGTGGCGGTCATCGCTGTGTTGGTCAACGTGTTCAGGCCCTGGTCTTGCGCCCGCGACATGAATGCGGCCACCAGGCGCTGGTGGTTTGCGGTCACGGTGATCTGCCTGTTGCTGATCCCGACCCTCAAGCAACTCAGCACCACCAGCTGCCCCTGGGATCTGGCCGAGTTCGGCCGCTCCGCTCGGCATGTGTCGCACTGGGCGTTCGGCGTCGACGACGGCGGGCCCGGGCGCTGCTTCCCGTCGGGTCACGCCTCGGCGGCATTCAGCCTGTTCGGCGGCTGGTTCGCGTTGCGCGGCACCTCGCCCCGAGCCGCCCACCGCTGGCTGGCGGGCGTCTGGTTCTTCGGCATCCTTTTCAGCATGGCGCAGACCGCGCGTGGCGCACACTTCCCCAGCCATTCGATGTGGACCGCCTGGGTGTGCTTCACAACCAGTGCGCTGCTGTGGCATGCCGCCCAGCCGCTGCTCCATCGCAGACGCACCGAAAACTGACCCTGGCCCGAGCGGCTCAGGCCTTGAACTCGATGTTGTCGATCAGCCTCGTGGCGCCAAGCCGCGCAGCGCCCAGCACGACCCATGAACCTTCGCGCTCGTCATCATCGCTGGGCGAGCTCAAGTCATCTTGACGGCGCACCGTGAGGTAATCAGGCTGCCAGCCTTGGGCGGCGAGCGCCTCCAGTGCCTGCGCCTCCAGCAATTCCAGTGGCGCCACGCCATCGCCGAAACGCCCGGCCAGCGTGCGCAACGCCCACGACAGCTCGATGGCCCTGGCGCGCTCGGCTGCGCTGAGGTAGCCGTTGCGTGACGACAGCGCCAGGCCATCGTCGGCGCGTGAAGTTTCGGCAGCTTCGATGACGATGGGCAGCGCGAACTGCTGCGTCATTCTGCGGATCACCAGCAGCTGCTGGTAGTCCTTCTTGCCGAACAAGGCGATGCGCGGCTGCACGGCGTTGAACAGCTTCATCACGACGGTGCTGACGCCGGTGAAGAAGCCTGGCCGGAAGCGACCCTCGAGAATGTCGGCCAGGGCCGGGTCGGGGAGCACCTTGAATGTCTGCGGTTCCGGGTAGAGCTCGTGCTCGTCGGGCGCAAACACGATGTTGCAGCCCGCCAGCTGCAGCAGTTCGCAGTCGCGCTCCAGCGTGCGCGGATAGCGCTCGAAATCTTCGTGGGGCGCGAACTGCAACCGGTTGACGAAGATGCTGACGACGACCGGCAGGCCGTGCCCTGCCGCCTGCCGTACCAGCGCCAGGTGTCCGTCGTGCAGGTTGCCCATCGTCGGCACGAAGGCGCAGGTGCCGGGCACCGGCAGGGCGGCGCGAAGCGCGGCAATGGTGTGCACGATCAACATGGCCAGACGACTCAAAGGTAAGCGTGCAGCTTCGGGTCCGGAAATCGGCGCGCTTTCACATCGGAGACGTAGGTCCGTATCGCCGCGTCTATCGACCCCGAACCTTGCATGAAGTCGCGCACAAAGCGCGGCTGCTTGCCGTGGCCGAGTCCCAGCATGTCATGCAGCACCAGCACCTGGCCCGAACAGTCTGCGCCGGCTCCAATGCCGATCGTCGGGATCGGCAGGCTTGCAGTGATAGCCGCAGCGACTGCCGACGGCATCAACTCCAGCACCAGCATCGCCGCACCGGCCTCGGCCAGTTGTCGCGCATGCAGTCGCAGCGTGGCCGCCGCCTGCTCGTCGCGTCCCTGGATGCGGTAGCCGCCCAAGGCATGCACCGATTGCGGCGTCAGCCCCAGGTGTGCGCAGACCGGGATGCCGCGCTGCGTCAGGAAGTGCACGGTGTCCACGGTCCAGTCACCGCCTTCGAGCTTGACCATGTGTGCGCCCGCCTGCATCAGCGCAGTGGCACTTTCCATCGCCTGCGCAGGCGACTGCTGGTAACTGCCGAACGGCAGGTCGCCGATGATCCAGGCGCTGCGATTGCCCTGCGAAACGCAGCGCACGTGATACGCCATGTCGGAAAGCGTCACTGGCAGCGTGCTGTCGAGCCCCTGCAACACCATGCCGAGCGAATCGCCGATCAACAGGCAATCGACGCCAGCGTGGTCAAGCACGCGGGCGAAGGCGGCGTCGTAGCAAGTCAGCATGCTGATCGGCTCGCTGGCCGCGTGCATCTCGCGCAGCCGGTGCAGCGTGATGGGCTTGCGCCCTGACGGTGCCGCGTGGGAGGACGGGTGGACGCTCATGAGCTGGTGGTCATGCCTTGATTCACCCGGCTCGCATGCCCAGCGTTTCCAGCAGCGCCTGATCGGCTGTCACGTCGGGGTTGCCGGTGACCAGCAGCTTGTCGCCATAGAAGATCGAGTTGGCTCCGGCCACGAAGCACAGCGCCTGCACTGCATCGCCCAGCGCCTGGCGGCCGGCCGACAGCCGCACACGGGTGCGTGGCATCGTGATTCGCGCGGCGGCGATCGTGCGCACGAACTCGAACGGGTCGAGCGGCGCCTGTTCTGCCAGTGGTGTGCCGGCGACGGGCACCAGGTGGTTGATGGGCACCGATTCGGG
This sequence comes from Burkholderiales bacterium, assembly GCA_947474755.1. Taxonomy (GTDB): domain Bacteria; phylum Pseudomonadota; class Gammaproteobacteria; order Burkholderiales; family Burkholderiaceae_C; genus PBB1. The sequence goes on from CANJJE010000005.1 coordinate 32,207, forward strand.
GTAGGGCTCCATATTGGCCAGCTCGGCAATCAGCGCGGCGCGCTGTGTGCGCGATTCGCCCATGCCGACGATGCCGCCGCAGCAGACCTTCACGCCCGCGCCGCGTACGCGCTGCAGCGTATCGATGCGGTCCTCGAACTGGCGCGTCTGCACGATGTCGGCGTACTTGTCCGGCGCGGTGTCGATGTTGTGGTTGTAGTAGTCAAGGCCGGCGTCGCGCAGGGCTTCAGCATGGCCGTCGCCCAGCATGCCCAGAGTGGCGCAGGTTTCCAGGCCCAGGCCCTTCACTGCACTGATCAACTGCGCCACCTTCTCGATGTCGCGGTCCTTCGGGCCGCGCCAGGCAGCACCCATGCAGAAGCGGGTGGCACCTGCCGCCTGCGCCGCGCGCGCGGCGGCCAGCACCTCGTCGACCTTCATCAGCGCTGTCGCCTCCACGCCGGTGTCGTAGGCGGCCGACTGGGGGCAGTAAGAACAGTTTTCAGCACAACCGCCGGTCTTGATCGACAGCAGCGTCGACAGCTGCACCTCGGCTGGATCGAAGTTCGCGCGGTGCACCGTCTGCGCCTGGTAAAGCAGTTCGGTGAACGGCAGTGCAAACAGCGCCTCGATCTGCTCGACCTGCCAGCGCTGCTTATCGGGACGCGAAGCAATGGCCGCTGCGGCAGGACGAACGAGTTGGATGGGCGCTGCGTGGATGGAGGCTGTGGACATGGTCAGGGTCTCGCGTGAATGCGGAAGCAATGATGCGTCGGATTGCAAGGAAATGGGTTGTATGTCGTCAAACGGTCTGGTAAGCCAGACGAACATAGATCGGTGCATAGGCCTCGGCCTGGGTGATTTCCAGCAGGCTTTCGCGTGCCAGTTCGAGCATCGCGATGAAGGTGACGATCAGCACCGGCTGGCCGCGCGACACATCGAAAAGCTCGTGGAATTCAACGAATTTTCGCCCCTGGAGCGCCCGCAGCACGATACTCATGTGTTCGCGCACGCTGAGTTGTTCACGGTTGATCGTGTGGTGCTGGTTGAGCTTGGCGCGCTTCATCACATCGGCCCAGGCGGCGCGCAGATCGTCGGGCGCGACATCGGGAAAGCGCGGCGCCAGCGATTGTTCGATGTGCACCTGCGCGCGCAGGAAATCCCTGCCGATCACCGGCATGGCATCGAGGCGCGCCGCAGCGAGTTTCATCTGTTCGTATTCGACCAGGCGGCGCACCAGCTCGGCGCGCGGATCTTCCGGCTCGGCGCCGTCGGCGCCCTTCTTCGGCGGCAGCAGCATGCGCGACTTGATCTCGATCAGCATCGCTGCCATCAGCAGGTATTCGCTGGCGAGCTCGAGGTTGGTCTTGCGGATCTGCTCGACGTAAGTGAGGTACTGGCGCGTCACGTCGGCCAGCGGGATATCGAGGATATTGAAGTTCTGTCGGCGGATCAGGTACAGCAGCAGGTCGAGTGGCCCCTCGAAGGCTTCGAGGAACAGTCGCAGTGCGTCGGGCGGGATGTACAGATCGTGAGGCAGCTTGAACAGCGGTTCGCCGTACAGCCGCGCCACTGCCACGCTGTCGACGGCCAACGGCACCACGTGCGCCGCTGTCTCGGCCATCAGGGCTTGCAACTCGGGCGGCTCCAGCAGCGCAGGGCCTGGCAGGTTCATGGGCGAGATTCAGGCCGGCAGCCGCGCCTCACTTCGGCCCGGTCTGATACACATAGGGCTGCTGCGGCACGCGCGATTCGGCATCGTCGGCCTGCGCATCGCGGTCGACCCGCTTGTCCCACAACAAGGCGCGCCCGGCACGCTGCTCGCTCTCCAAGGTCGGCTTTTTCGCTTTCAGCGATTCGATGAAGGCGGTCACGTCCGATTTGTAGGGCTTCCAGAACAGCGGCATGGTGCAGTTGGGGCGTGAGTGAAAACGGGGAAACCCGGAGTTTACCGGGGCATGTGGGGCCCACATTGCTGCACCCAGTGCCGCAACCCGGCCTTTCCCTGAATGCTGATTCATCAAATTCGAAGGGGTCGGCTGTCACGATAGCGGCATGAAAGAAGTCGAGTTGAAGTTTCAGGTGCCGCCCGCGGCTCGCAAGGCGGTCGAAGCGGCGGTCGCCGGGCCACGGGCGGCCCGGCGCATCCGCTTGCGGGCCGCCTATTTCGACACCCCGACCGGTGCTTTGGCAGCCGCAGGCCTGGCGCTGCGGCTGCGCAAGGAGGGCCGCGCCTGGGTGCAGACGCTGAAGGGCACGCTGCCCGGAGGCAGCGGCATGATCCGGGCCGAGCACAACGTGCCGCGCGCCGTGACCGGTGCTGCCGTGCCGGTGATCGATCCGCAGCTGCATGCCGACACGCCCATTGGCGCTGCGCTGTTGAAGCTGCTGCAGGGCGCCGACGGCACTCTGGCGCAGGTGATCGCCACCGACATCTGGCGGCGCGCCCGCACGGTGCGGGCTGCGGGTGGCGTGGTCGAGCTGGCGTTCGACGTCGGCGTGATCGAGGCCGGTACCTCGGTGCCGACACGGCAACTGCCGGTGTGCGAACTCGAGATCGAACTCAAGCGAGGCAGCCCGCAGGCGGTGGTGGCCACTGCGCAGCGCTGGGTCGCACGCCACGCCCTGTGGCTGGACACCCGCAGCAAGGCCGAACTCGGCCACCTGCTGTCGCGTGACGACGCGATGGCCGAGCCATGCCGTGCCAGCGAGGTGAAGCTGTCGAAATCCATGACGCCGGCCGCCGCGCTGGAGGTGGTGCTGCGCTCCTGTCTGGTACAGATCAGCACCAATGCTAGCCAGATCGCCAGTGGCCGCCATGCGCCCGAGCACACGCACCAGTTGCGCGTCGGCCTGCGCCGCCTGCGCTCCGCGCTGCGGTTCTTCGATGGTGCACAGCTGGCCGATGCCATCGATGCAGCCATGCGTGAGCAGCTGGCCGTCGATGCCGCCACGTTGTTTCGACAGCTGGGCCAGGCACGCGATCGTGCGGCGGTGGCCGAGCCGCTGGTGATCGAACTGGCGCGTGCCTTGGCTGCAGTGGGTCAATCGGGCGAACCACCGCGCCTGCCGGCATCAGCCGAAGAGATCGACCCCACCCTCCTGGTTCGTCAGACTGTCGCGCAGCGTCTGATGTTGAGCCTGATCTCGCAGGTGCAGGGCGACGATCCCGAGGCGATGCCAGCGGCTTCGGCCCGGACCGCGGCCTTGCCCCAGGGCTCGCCCGCATCCGACGCCGTTGCGCACGCTCCCCTGATACCGATTCGCAGCCGACTCGCCAAGCGGCTCAACCGTTGGCACCGCCAGGTGCAAGTCGATGCGCAGGCCTTCGATACGCTCGACGACGAGGGCCGCCACCGTTTGCGCAAGCGCATCAAACGTCTGCGCTACGCGGTGGAGTTCTCGGCCAGTCTGTTCGACGATCGCGCGGTGCGCGACTACCTGAAGGCGCTGCGTGCCGTTCAGGAGCGGCTGGGGGCCGTCAACGATGTCGCCGTCGGTATTGCGCTGTACTCGGCGGTGGTACCTGCCGATGCGCGTGCGCTGTTTGCACTGGGTTGGTTGGCGTCGCAGCGGGAGCGCGCGCTGGCCGCCTGCCAGCCGGACCTGAAGCGTTTCGTCGGATCGGTGCGCTTCTGGCGTGAGCGTCCTAAAAAGTCAGCCGGCAAGTAGCCGCATTCGGGCGGCCCTCACCGAATCACCTCACCCTCAGGCCCGGTGTCGCACCTGGCCCGGGTTCAAGCACGTACAAGCCAGGATGCGCCTTGCCGTCGGCGTGGCTGGCAGCCAGAACCATGCCTTCGCTGACACCGAACTTCATCTTGCGCGGTGCCAGGTTGGCCACCAGCACCGTCAGCTTGCCGATCAGGTCGGCGGGCTGGTACGCGCCCTTGATGCCGCTGAACACATTGCGCGTGCGCGGCTGGCCAGAGGCGTCGACTTCGCCGACATCAAGCGTCAGCCGCAGCAGCTTGTCGGAGCCAGGCACGTGTTCGCAGTTGACGATCTTCGCGATGCGCAGGTCGATCTTCGCGAAATCGTCGATGCCGATGCTCTCGGCGATGTCTTCTCCGCCCGGCCTGGGCTGCTCGACGGCAGCGGGGGCAGGTGGCTCGAACAAGGCATCGAGCAGCTTCGGATCGACGCGCTGCATCAGGTGCCGGTACTCGCCGATGGTGTGCGCGCCCAGCGCACGGTGCGCATCGGCCGACACCAGCGGCGCGATCTTCAGGAAGGCCTCCACCTGTGTGGCAAGTGCCGGCAGCACCGGCTTCAGGTAGATCGTCAGCAGCCGGAACGCTTCGATGCAGACGGTGCACACGTCATGCAGCACCGCGTCCTGGCCGTCCTGCTTTGCCAGCTCCCAGGGCTTGTTCTGGTCGACGTACTCATTGACGCGATCGGCCAGCAGCATGATCTCGCGCAGCGCCTTGCCGTACTCGCGCCCCTCGTACAGACGCTCGATCTCGGCCTGGCCGCTGCGCAGGTGGTCGAGCAGCACGCGGCCCTCGACGCCGACGTCGGACGACAGCTTGCCCGCAAAGCGTTTGGTCAGAAAGCCAGCCGCGCGGCTGGCGATGTTGATGTACTTGCCGACGAGGTCGCTGTTCACCCGCGCGACGAAGTCATCGGGGTTGAAATCCACGTCCTCGACCTTGCTGCTCAGCTTGGTCGCGATGTAGTAGCGCAGCCACTCGGCGTTCAGCCCGAGTTCGAGGTACTTCAGGGGCGAGATGCCGGTGCCGCGGCTCTTGCTCATCTTTTCGCCGCTGACCGTGATGAAGCCGTGGGCGTAGACGCGATCCGGCACCTTGCGACCCGAGAACTTCAGCATCGCCGGCCAGAACAGCGTGTGGAAGTAGGTGATGTCCTTGCCGATGAAGTGGATCTGCTCGACCGCCGGGTCGGCGATGAACTCGTCGAAGCTGCGCAACTCGCCGCGCACCTTCGCCTTGCCCTGGTCGAAGTAGTTTTTCAACGACGCCAGGTAGCCCACCGGCGCATCGAGCCACACATAGAAATATTTCCCCGGCGCGTCCGGGATCTCGATGCCGAAGTACGGCGCGTCGCGGCTGATGTCCCAGTCGCTCAGGCCGCCCTGGCCGTGTTCGTCCTTCGTGAACCACTCGCGGATCTTGTTGGCGACCTCGCTTTGCAGCCGCTCGCCGCCGGTCCAGGCTTCCAGGAACTCGACGCAGCGCGGATCGCTGAGCTTGAAGAAGAAGTGCTCGCTGCTCTTCATCACCGGCGTGGCGCCGCTCAGCGTCGAGTACGGGTTCTTCAGGTCGGTGGGCGCGTAGACCGCGCTGCACACCTCGCAGCTGTCGCCGTACTGGTCCTTCGCACCGCACTTCGGGCACTCGCCCTTGATGTAGCGGTCGGGCAGGAACATGGCCTTCACCGGGTCGTAGAACTGCTCGATGGTCTTGGTGGCGATCAGCGAGCCGTCGGCGCGGTCACGCAGCTGTCGGTAGATGTCCTGCGCGAGGGCTGTGTTCTCGGGCGAGTCGGTCGAATGCCAGTGGTCGAAGGCGATGTGGAAGCCGTCGAGGTACTGCTGGCGACCAGCGGCGATCTCGGCCACGAACTGCTGCGGTGTCTTGCCGGCCTTTTCCGCGGCGATCATGATCGGCGCGCCGTGTGCGTCGTCGGCACCGACGAAATGCACTTCCACGGGGGACCCGTCGTCGCTGACCTGCATCCGCTGATGCCGCACCCAGATGTCGGCCTGGATGTACTCCATCATGTGCCCGATGTGGAAGGGCGCGTTGGCGTAAGGCAGGGCAGTGGTGACGAAAAGCTTGCGGGTCATGGGAGCACAGGTGGTCCAGCCCCGCTGTCGTGGCGCACGGCAGCGTCGGGCAGCCGGTGATTCTAGGCCGCGTACCTTTTCCTGAAACCTGCCCGATCCGGAGGCCAGGCCCCCTGCGCTAGACTGCCGCCGCCCCTGCCGCACTGCGGTGCCGCACGGTCTTTTCCCCTGCCTGGAACCGTCATGTCCGCCACCGAAACTGCCTTGCTCGAAGCCCTGACCTCGGTGGTCGACCCGAACACCGGCCGGGACTTTGTCAGCACCAGGCAGCTGAAGAACCTGCGCATCGACGGCGGCGACGTGACCTTCGATGTCGAACTCGGCTATCCGGCCAAGAGTCAGTTTCCGGCGCTGCGCACGGCGCTGATCGCCGCGGGCCAGACCGTAGCCGGTGTTCAAAACGTCAACGTCAACCTCGGCATCAAGATCGTTGCGCATGCGGTGCAGCGTGGCGTGCAACTGCTGCCGAACGTGAAGAACATCGTCGCCGTGGCCTCGGGCAAGGGCGGCGTCGGCAAGAGCACGACAGCGGTCAACCTTGCGCTGGCGCTGGCTGCCGAAGGCGCGCGCGTGGGCATCCTCGACGCCGACATCTACGGCCCCAGCCAGCCGATGATGATGGGCCTCGATGCGCGGCCCGACTCCGCCGACGGCAAGACGATGGAGCCGCTCCAGAACTATGGTGTGCAGGTGATGTCGATCGGCTTCCTGGTCGAGGCCGACAGCCCGATGGTCTGGCGCGGTCCGATGGCCACGCAGGCGCTGGACCAGTTGCTGCGGCAGACGAACTGGGGCGACCTCGACTACCTGCTCGTCGACATGCCGCCAGGCACTGGCGACATCCAGCTGTCGCTGTCGCAGAAGGTGCCGCTGACCGGCGCGGTGATCGTCACCACGCCGCAGGACATCGCACTGCTCGACGCGAAGAAGGGCATCCGGATGTTCGAGAAGGTCGGCGTGCCGATTCTCGGCATCGTCGAGAACATGGCAGTGCATGTCTGCGAGCAGTGCGGCCACATCGAGCACATCTTCGGCGAGGACGGCGGCAAGCACCTTGCGGCCGACTACAAGACGGACTACCTCGGCGCACTGCCGCTGAACCTGAGCATCCGGGTGCAGGCAGACAGCGGTCGCCCGAGCGTCGTTGCGGAGCCTGACGGCGAGATCGCCGGCCTCTACAAGGCGGTGGCGCGGAAGGTGGCGGTGAAGATCTCCGAGCGCGCGAAGGACTTCTCGGCCAAGTTCCCGTCGATCACGATTTCCAGGGACACCTGAACGCGTCGGTCGTTCGCTGATTTTTCGCAGGAGCCACTCTCATGTTCGAGCCATTTGTCTCGACTGCCGTGCAGTTCGTGTGAGCCTCGGGTCCTGCCTGCGCGAGGGTGCGCGCACGCTGTGCTTCAGGCCGCCGCGCACCGCCGCGCTGCAGGCCGGCCCGAGCACGGTGGCCGTGCTGCTGGCACTTTTGGTCGGCATCGTCAGCGGCGTGCAGCGGCTGGCGATCGAAGGGTCGGCGCGGTTCGACCTCACCGCGATCCACAGCGGCTGGCTGTCCACACTGCTGGCATTGGGCACCTGCTGGATCATCGTTCGCAGCCGCGGCGCGTCCGGTCTGTCACCGGACGCTCCCACCGTGGCGACGCTGTTCGCGCTGCTGCTCGCGCAGCAACTGTGGTTGTCGGCGCTGCTCGGACTGCTCTACCTCGGCGTGGTGTCGTGGATGCCGATGCCGGCATCCGTCGACATCGATGTGCTGCTCGAAAGCGCGTGGCTGACGTCGCTGCTGTGGTTCGTGCTGGGCGCGGTGGTGCTGCTGTGGCGCGAGGCGCCGCGGCGCCTCGTGGCGCAGGCGGCTGCTGTCGTTTACGGGGTGCTCGGTGCCGCTCTGCAGGTCACGACCCCCGAGGCGCGCTTCTGGGTCGCCGGCGCGGACGGCAGCTCACAGGCCGAAGCCGACGGCTCTGACGGCCCGGCCCGGCTGGCGCTGAGCCAGGAACTGATCGAAGCGCAAGCGCGCACCCTGCCCGCCGCCCTTGACGCACTGGCCCCAGGCCGCCCCGGTGTCGTCGACCTGTACGCGATCAGCTTTGCCCCGTATGCCGATGAAGACGTGTTCAGCCAAGAGGCCACGCTGGTGAGCGATCTGATGCGCAGCCGCTTCGACGCGCCGCAGCGCGTGCTGCAGCTGCAGAACCATGCGCGCAGCGTGGCCGAGCTGCCATGGGCCACGCCGCTGAACCTGCAGCGCGCCATTCAAAGCATGGCCGCGGTGATGAACCGCGACGAGGACATCCTGTTCATCCACCTGACCTCGCACGGCGCACGTGACGGCCAGCTCGCCGTCAGCTTCGATCCGCTGGCAATCGATTCGGTCACCCCGCAGCAGTTGAACAACTGGCTCAATGAGGCCGGCGTGCGCTACCGGGTGCTCTCGGTCTCGGCCTGCTACTCGGGCTCGTGGATCGCGCCGCTGTCCGGTCCCGGCACCCTGGTGATGACCGCGGCGGACGCCGACCACACCTCCTACGGCTGCGGCAGCCTGTCGCAGCTGACCTTCTTCGGCCGCGCGATGTACGACGAACAGCTGCGCCGCACACATTCGTTCGAGGAGGCGTTTGGCGCGGTACGGCCCGTGATCGAGCAGCGCGAAAAAGAGGCCGGCAAGACCGACGGCTACTCGAACCCCCAGATCGCTGTCGGCGCGGCGATCCGCGGCCCGCTGCGCAGCATGGAGCGGCGGCTGGAAGCGATGCCGCCTGTGCCCTGAGCGTGAATGCCGCCGGAAGCTGGCGCCAGCTTCCGGCGCTACTGCTCGCGCAAGACCTGCTTCGCGGTGTCCAGCATCAAGCACAGCGTCATCGGCTTGACGGGCGACTCGATGAAACCGCGTGAGCGGTAGAAGCGACGTGCCGACTCCGACAAGGCATGCACCAGCAGCGCGGTGACACCGGCAATCTCGGCGGCCTGAATCGCACGGAGGATGGCATCGCGCAGCAAGGCCGTGCCGATGCCTTTCTGGTGATGGTCTTTGTGGATTGCGAGGCGGCCGAGAATCAGCACCGGCACCGGGTTGGGCCGGTTTCGTTTCAACGACGACGGCGCCTCGGTGTGGCCGATCGCGCCCGCCGCCAGGCAGTAGTACCCGATCACTGTGTCGCCCTCGCAGACGACATAGGTGCGCGATGACCCGTTCGTCTGGTTTTTGGTGGCATGGCGCTTGAGCCAGTCGTCGAGCGAAGACTCGCCGCTGTCGAAGTCGGCCAGTTGGTGGTGATCTGCCAGCGGCGCTGGCGCCGAGATCGCTGACGTCATCAGCGCTTGCCGCTGTCCCAGGGGGCACGGGCCTTGAGTGTGCGGCGCAGGCGGTCGGTGGGGGCGGGTGGCCTGTCGAGCATCGCCTGGAACGCAGCGAAACTCGTGGCATCGAGTGCGAAGTAGGTCTGATCGAGCAGCACGACTTCAGCCTGTCTGCAGGCGGCTTCGAGCATGAAATCAGAGCGGCTGCGCCCCAGGCGGTCGGCGGCCTGATCGATCAGGTCGCGCTGGCCTGATTTGGCCCGAATGCTGATCGTGACCGGGTCTTGAGTCTGCGACATGGAGAGCTCCGTATGATCTATTTGTAACGCAATAATGTATGTTAGTTGTCAGCACAATGAAAGCACATGGCGAGTGACATCGATCCAGTCGATCTTCGGTGGTGCAGCCATGCTTCCTACAATCGTTTCGTTGGTCGACACTCCAACAGTCAACCCCTCACAGGCACCGCGACGGTGTGACGCATGAGCATCAAGAGCGACAAGTGGATCCGCCGCATGGCCGAGACGACCGGGATGATCGAGCCCTTCGAGCCCGGTCAGGTGCGGCACGCGGCCGATGGCCAGAAGATCGTCAGCTACGGCACCAGCAGCTATGGCTACGACATCCGCTGCGCGCCGGAATTCAAGGTGTTCACCAACATCTACAGCACCGTGGTCGACCCGAAGAACTTCGACGAGAAGAGCTTCGTCGACATTGAAAGCGATGTCTGCATCATCCCGCCCAACAGCTTCGCGCTGGCGCGCACGCTCGAGTACTTCCGCATCCCGCGCAATGTGCTGACCATCTGTCTGGGGAAGTCGACTTATGCGCGCTGCGGCATCATCGTCAACGTCACGCCGTTCGAGCCCGAATGGGAGGGCTATGTGACGCTGGAGTTCAGCAACACCACGCCGCTGCCCGCCAAGATCTATGCGGGCGAGGGCTGTGCGCAGGTGCTGTTCTTCGAGAGCGATCCGGACGACGTTTGCGAGACCAGCTACAAGGACCGCGGCGGCAAGTACCAGGGCCAGAAAGGCGTGACCCTGCCGAAGACCTGAGCCGCAGGTTCAAGCCACGCATTGCGCAGGTGTCGCGACTGGCCACTACTTTCCCATGCCCGGTGTCGAGCCATGAATGAACATTTCCGTCCGGTGGCGCTGGAGCACGCCAGTCGTTTGATCAATCACGGCCCGACCGTCCTGGTGACGAGTGCGGCCGGGGGGCGGCGCAATGTGATGGCGGCGGCATGGTCGATGCCTGTGGAGTTCACACCGCCGCGCATCGCCGTCGTCATCGACAAGAACACATGGACCCGGGAACTCGTCATGGCGAGCGGCGCCTTCGGGTTGTGCATCCCTGGCGCCGGGCTTGCCGACCTCACCTACGCGGTGGGCAGCGCAAGCGGCCGCGATGACGACAAGTTCATGCGCCATGGCATTGTTGCCACCGTCGGAGCAGTGCTGGGCGTGCCGCTGATCGAGGCGGGTTGTGCCGCCTGGCTCGAATGCCGGCTGATCAGGGAGCCGCATGCGGAGGAGGCCTATGACACCTGCTTCGCCGAGGTCGTGGCTGCAGCAGCCGACGAAAGGATCTTCGCCCAGGGTCACTGGTCTGTTCGAGAAGACAACCAGCCACTTCACACCATCCATCACCTGGGCGGGGGCAATTTCGCCCGCGCCGGCAGCGTCATTCGGGCGAAGTCACCGTAAGAGATGCCTGCTCCGCGGCGCCTGCGGGTCCAGGCCCCGGCTCCACCCACTTCGCCGTGCTGACCCGTGTCGGCTTTCTTTACAGCACGCAGAAGCAAGTGGCCCGGCTTGCCGTTGACAGGCGTCGCCGCTGAGGGGCCTCGTGTGGCGCCTGCCCCGGGGCCCCGCCATGGCGGCAGGCGCATCAGCAGCGCATGTCGAAGTTCTTTACATCCTCTTACGCCGCACCGCATAGGCCGGTCTGGCACGCGGCTCGCCAGGCCGCCTGCTGCGGCTCAAACGTGAAAGAATGCACGGTTTTTTGCCCGGTAAGAGGGCTGGAAGCAACCTTCCGCGATCGATCGGTTTTCTGGCGCGCCGTTTGCTCACGAGCGGTGTCTGCCCGGCCGCGAGAGCCAGGAAACAACATTCAACGACTTTTTTCTTCTCAAGGAAATTTTCCATGGCCATGCAACTCACTGCCGGCATCGGCAAAGTCACCGCGGCAACGCAACTCGCCACCGCAGCGTCCACGGGCGCTGCATCGGCCGTCATTGCTGCGATCGCCACCACGGTGTCCAACGGCAGCGCAGGTGCTGACGTCATCGTCGGCGGCGACGGTCGCGACATCGTCAACGCCGGCGCGGGCGACGACATCGTCGACGGCGGTGCCGGCAACGACGTGCTCAACGGCGGCGCGGGCGCCGACTGGCTGTTCGGCGGCGCCGGCAACGACGTGCTCAGCGGCGGCATCGGCGAAGACATCCTGGATGGCGGCCTGGGCAATGACACCCTGTCGGGCGGCGAGGGCAACGACCTGTTGAACGGCGGCGCCGGCGACGACTACCTCAGTGGTGGCGATGACCGCGACCTCCTGCTCGGCGGCAGCGGCAACGACACCCTGGTCGGCGACGCCGGCGACGACCTCATGTTCGCCGGTCGCTCGCTGCGTGGCGACATCATGGCCAACGGCGTGCTCAACAGCGCGGTCGTCACCGATGTCCAGGCGCTGATGGCCCTGCTGGCGGACGGCGTCTCCGAGAGCGACATCACGGCCGCAGAGAGCCTGCTCGCCGACGACAGCAGCGCCACCGAGCGCAACTGGGTCTACGGCGGAACGGGCAACGACGTGATGGTCGGCTCGAAGGGCTCTGACTGGATGTATGGCCAGACCGGTAACGATGTGCTCTTCGGCGGCGAGGGCAACGACTACCTCGACGGCGGGATTGGCAACGACAAGTTGCGAGGCGATGCCGGCAACGACACGCTGGTGGCCGGCGACGGCGACGACGACCTGCAAGGTGGCGCCGGCAACGACTCGCTGCACGGCCAGAACGGCAACGACGTCATGGCCGGCGGTGATGGCAATGACCATCTGGCCGGTGGCGCTGGCGACGACGTCCTCGACGGCGGCGACGGCAACGACGCGCTCTGGGGCGAGAGCGGCAACGATGTCATGAGCGGCGGCGCAGGCAATGACCACCTGGCTGGTGGCGCTGGCAACGACGACATCTCCGGGGGCCTGGGCGACGACCGCATCTTCGGCGAGTCGGGCAACGACACGATCGGCGCTGGTGACGGTGCCGACTATGTGGACGCGGGCGATGGCAACGACGTGGTGAACGCGGGTGCCGGCAATGACACCGTCTTCGCCGGCAACGGCAACGACGTGGTCGCCGGTGGCGACGGCAACGACACGCTCAACGCGGGTGCCGGTGACGACGTGGTCAGTGGCGGCAGCGGCAATGACCAGATCACGGGCGGCGCCGGCTTCGACGACGTCAACGCAGGCGACGGCAACGACATCGTCGCGCACATCCACATGAGCGCCAGCGAGTTTGCGGCTGCGACCCCGATCAACGGCGAAGAACTGAAGAACGGCAAGATCAACTTCGACGCGGGCCAGTTCGACGTGGCGGTTGGCGGTGCAGGCACCGACACGCTGCGGATGTACCTGTCGAGCGCGGACTTCCAGAACGCCGCGATTCGCACCGAGATCCAGACCTACGCCAACAATCTCGCGTTGTACAACGACACCAACGGCAACCTCTTCAGCCTCAGCAACATGGCGCTGAAGGCGGGTGGCTTTGAGCGCGTCGAGTTCTTCGTGGACTATGCGGGCACCACCATCGGCGGCAGCGGCGGCCCGGGCCAAGGCCCTGGCCTGTTCACGGTTGCGGCCGATTGGGTTGATTTCGACGTGGTCAAGGCTGGAACGTACCTCCAGGGAACCCAGTACGACGCCCTGGCCGGTAACGACAGCGTGTTCCTGGCCTCCAACGCGACGGCCGCAGCCGCTGCCGGCTATGCGCTGGGCACCGAGTTCAAGGCGGGTGACGGCGACGACCGAGTCTACGGGCGCGGCCTTGACGACGTGATCAGCGGCGGCAACGGTGTCGATCGACTCTACGGCCAGGCTGGCAACGACGTGCTCAAGGGCGACGCCGGCAGCGACATCCTGGACGGCGGCGAGGGCGCCGACACCATGCAGGGGGGTGACGGCAACGACACCATGTTCGCTTCCGGCAGCGACGACGTCTTCGATGGCGGCGCGGGCTGGGACAAGATCGTCGCCAGCGACGCGGCCGACACCCTCAGCTTCGCTGCGGCGTCGATCGTGGCGGTCGAACAGATCGACCTGCTGGGCGGCAATGACAACCTCACCATCGCGGCCGGTGTGAGCCAGAACCTGGCGGTCTACGCCGGCGACGGCGACGACACGGTCACCACCGGAGCGGGGAACGACCGCATCTGGGGTGGCAATGGCAATGACGTCATCCGCGGCATGGCCGGCAACGACAGCGTCTGGGGCGAGGCCGGCAACGACGAGATCCGCGGTGGCGATGGCGACGATGCATTGAACGGCGACGCCGGCAACGACAGCCTGTACGGCGGTGCCGGTGCGGACGTGCTCTCCGGCGGTGACGGCGACGACCTGCTGGAAGGCGGCGCCGACGATGACCGCCTGGTCGGCGACGCGGGGAACGACACGCTGAAGGGCGAGGCCGGCAACGACGTGCTGGTGGGCCAGGCGGGGAACGACACGCTCGAAGGCGGAGCGGGCGACGACACCGTGGACGGTGGCAGCGACAACGACGTGCTGCGTGGCGACGCCGGCAACGACACGCTGCTGGGTAACGCTGGCAACGACCAGCTTGAGGGCAACACCGGCGACGACGTCCTGATGGGCGGCAGCGGCAACGACACCCTTGACGGCGGCGCGGACAACGACGTCCTCTTCGGCGAGGCGGGCAACGACATTGTCAACGGTGGTGACGGCATCGACATCCTGTCGGGTGGCGCCGGGAAGGACGCGCTGGACGGCGGTGCGGGCGACGACATCCTGATGTTCGAGGCCGAGCGCACCTTCAGCCAGATCGGCGGCAAAGACGTCTTCGCCTACAACAATGATGGCGAACTCACCGGGGGCACGGGCGTCAAGCTGAACGAGGCCGGCAGCAAGTTCTTCGGCAGCCTGGACACCTTCCAGGGTGGCGCCGGCACCGACACGCTGCTGGGCACGGGCGGCCACGACGTGCTGTTCCGCTATGCGCTGAACGATAACGGCACCCGCACCGGCGAGCTCTTCTCCGGCATCGAGATCTTCGACATGGGCGCGGGCGACGACATCGTCGACCTGACCACGCCGGCCACGGCGTCGACATTCACGCCCCCCCTTGACAGCTTCTTGGTCTTCGGCGGGGACGGCCGTGACATGCTGTGGTCCAGTACTGGGGCGGACACCCTGGTGGGCGGCAACGGCGGCGATTGGCTGTCCGGCGGCGCCGGTGACGACAAGCTCTATGGCGGCGACATGGCGGGTGTGGAAACCGGTGCGGGCGCTGACTGGACCGTCAAGGGCCTCTCGGGCTCCTTCAGCAACGTGCTCGACGGCGGCGCTGGCAACGACAGCATCGTCGGTGGTTCCGGGAAGGACCTGATCTACGGCGGCAGGGGCAACGACACGCTGAGCGGCGGTGATGGCGCGGACACTTTCGCGTTCGAGTTCAACCTTTCCCCGTCTGCCGGCTGGGGTGTCGACACCATCCTCGACTTCAACTACGCCGGCGGCGACCGTCTGAAGGCTCTTGACTCTGTTAACTGGGTTCCTGATGTCACTGCAACCCTTGTCGGCAGCGACACCGTCCTGAACTACCTCGATATGGCAGAGATCGTGCTGCAGAACTTCAATCTGACGACAAGCGGCCTCACGGTCGGCGACCTCTTCGCCTAAGCGTGTCGATCGGTATGCCCTTGCCCATGCCGGGGCAGGGCGGGCCGGTCGGGTTTATATGTGGCCGGCCCGGGCTTTGCCCGGGCCGGCCTTTTTTTTCTGCCCTTTTGTCGGCACGTGGGCCGTCCGCTCTGCCGCACTTTCCTCCGGCAGGCTCCACGGCTTGGGTCAACTCTGGTTGGTGCCCAGGTGAACCTGGCTGCATCCAAATCGCGCCGCCCGGTGTGCCTCAGGGTTCGCGCATGCCCCGCCGTGCCGTGTCGAGCAGTGGCTGCAGCAGGTAGTCCAGCAGGGAGCGGTTCGGGGTGGTGACGAACACCTCGGCTGCCATGCCGGTCTGCATGCCAACGTTGGGCGTGTCCTTCAAGGGGCCGAGGTCGACCTCCACCCGGGCGGTGAACCAGCTCATGCCCGATTGCGGATCAGTAACCCGGTCCGGTGAGACCGAGACGACCTTGCCCGTCAGCCTGGGCATCTTGCGCTGCTCGTAGGCGGTCAACCGCACTTCGGCATCGCTGCCGGCCCGCACGTGGTCCACGTCGTCGGGCTTGACGCGCGCTTCCACCACCAGCTTCTCTTGCAGCGGAACCACGTCCAGGATGGGATCCCGGGGACCGATGACCTGGCCCGGTGCCGTGACCCGAATCCCCATGACCGCGCCGTCCACAGGCGACCGCACCACCATGCGATCCACCTGGTCTGTCGTGGCGCGCAGTTGTTGCTGGAGTTCGTCGATGTTTGCCACGGCCTCCTTCAGCTCGGCGGCCGCCCTCTGCTGGTACTGGTTGCGCGCCTGGACGATGCGCAAGCGATAGTCCTCGATGCGCTGCCTGGCCTCGGCCAGGTTGCCCTGGAATTCACCGAGCCGGCTCTCGTAGTCCGAGACGCCCCGCTCCAGCGCCAACAGACGGGTGCGCTGGATGAAGCCATCCTTGACGAGGTTTCGGTTCATCTCCAGCTCTTCGCGTGCCGAGTCCAGTGCGGCCTGGGTGGCGACGATCTGGGACCCCTGGGCCTGCATCTGCCGCTCGGTTTCCCGGACCTGGGTGTGCAACACCGCCTCCTGCTGCTCCAGGCTTCGCCGCTGGGCAGTGAACAGGGTGCGTTCACGGGCCAGGTACTCGGCCGTGGCCTCGGTACCGCCGTCAGGCGGTGCAAAGCTGAAAGCCGGTGCCAGCACCAGTTCAGCCTGCAGCCGGGCGCGACGCACCGACTCGGAGGCCAGCCGGTCGACGAAGATGCTGTTGGTGGCGCTGACGCGAACATCGCCGATTTCCACCAGCGGTTCGCCGGCCTTCACCCGCTGTCCCTCCTTCACCAGGATGGCGGCCACGATGCCACCCTCCTGGTGCTGGAGGGTCTTGCGGTTGTGTTCAGTCTTCACAACACCGGTTGCGATGATCGCGCCACTCAGCGGAGCCAGGCCGGCCCACAGCACGCACGCGCCGGCAAAAACGGCCAGCACCAGGCCAAGGCTTCGGGCCTGACGCTTCCAGGCCACGAGCTCCGACTCAGGAGTCAGGGGCTGCATCAGCGGCGCGGTCAGTGCGCCTGAGTTGCGCCGGCCCTTGACCGCCGGTGGGGTGGGTTGCCGGCCCGGCCCGTCGTCCGGAAGCTGCGTGAGCGCCGATGTTGAGGAGTTCATCTCATCCCTTCGCTACGCGGCTCGACGCTCGACGCCGCCGGCTGCGGCTGCCCGGAGACTTGGGCCATGACCTCCCGGCTGGGGCCGAAGGCCTTGAGTTGCCCGTCGTGGAGCACGGCCAGTTTGTCGGTCAGGGACATCATGCTGGGGCGGTGACCGATGAGGATCACCGTGGCACCGCGTTGCTTCAGGCTGGTCAGCGCGGCCACCAGCGCGATCTCGCCTTCCCGGTCGAGGTTCGCGTTAGGCTCGTCCAGCACCACCAACCGGGGGTCGCCGTGCAGCGCCCGGGCCAGGCCGATGCGCTGCCGCTGCCCGCCCGAGAGGACGGCACCGCCTTCGCCGATCTGGGTCTCGTAGCCATGTGGCAGTCGAAGGATCATGTCGTGGGCCTTGGCCTCCTGGGCGGCACTCACCACCATGTCGGAGTCCGCCACGCCCATGCGGGCGATGTTTTCGGCGACCGTGCCGGAGAACAGCTCCACGTCCTGCGGCAGATATCCCACATAGGGACCCAGCTGGTCGCGGGGCCACTGGCTGGTGTCCGCGCCGTCCAGGCGAATGTGGCCGCTCTGCGGCTTCCAGATGCCGAGCAGCAGTCGCGCCAGGGTTGTCTTGCCAGAGGCGCTCGGGCCGATCACGCCCAGCATCTCGCCCGGGCGCAGGCTGAAAGAAATGCCCTTGATGAACGGGAGACCGCCCGGCAACCCGCCGTGGACCAGGCGCTCGACGTCCAGGGCGCCGCGGGGTGCCGGCAGGCTGAACGCGTCGCCGCGGCCGCCCCGCGACTGGCGAAGATTGGACAGCCGGGCCCAGGCTGCGCGAGCCTCGATGAAGCTCTTCCAGCCGGTGATCAGCAGTTCCACGGGTTGCAGGGCCTTGGACAGCAGAATGGTGCCCGCCACCATGATGCCGGGCGACACGTTCTGCGACACCACCAGCCAGGCGCCGACCGCCAGCATGAGCACCTGCATGCCCGAGCGCAGTGCCCGCACTAGGGCGCCCATGCGAGATCCCGAGGCCGCGAGTCGTGTGGCATCGGCCTGGACCAGTCGATTGAGCTCTTCCCAGCGGCCCACCACGCCCTTCTCCATGCCCATGCCAGCCACGGCCTCGGCATTGCGGACCGCGGCGTCGATGTACCGTGATGCAGCGCGGGAGTTCAGCAGCATCGTCTCCGTGGGCTCGCGGGTCAGCCGCTCATTCAGCCAGGCCAGCAAGAAGTACAACAGGGCGCCCGCGGTAGCGCAGGCACCCATCACCGGATGCATCAGATAGATCACCAGCAGGTAGATCGGCAACCAGGGCGCATCGAACAGCGCAAAGATGCCGTTGCCGGTGATGAAGCCGCGCAAGAGGGTGACGTCACGAGCCGCGTGGTCGTTCTTCTTGAGCTGGGGTTGGGTAGCTTCTTCGAGCAGCTTGTGGATCGCCAGGGGGCCGAGGCGGCCGTCCAGCACCTTGCCGGCCCAGTGCAGCGCTGACGCCCGAGCAGTGTCCATGAGGAACATCAGGAGCAGGCTGCCGACCGCGATCAGGGTCAGCATGGTGAGGGTTTCCATGCTGCGGCTGGAGAACACGCGGTCGAACACCTGCAGCATGTACAGCGAAGGCACGAGCAGCGCGAGGTTCAGCACCAGGCTCGCGACGCCGGCGACCAGCACGAAGGGCCTGAGGGCAGGTGAGAAGAGCCAATTCATGGCAAACGGTGCGCCGTCAGGGCGTGCGCAGCCGCCAGCCAATAGTCGTGCCACGCCTGGGTACGGCAAGCCGGCAGTCTGAGTGTGGTCGCCATTTGAACGGTGGAACCTCGCAGGGGATCGGGCAATAGCGCCCCTCGCATCGACGGGGACTCGGACGAGGGAGATCACGCCCGGAAGGCGACCCCGGGCCGATACCGTGACGCCCAGAGGATATCGGCGCGCCGTGACGGCGATTGAGGCACCGATGCGGCTTCACGGTAAGAAATCGCACGAAGCAGGTACCGACGCGAGGTCCGCCCGCCCGCGAGGGCATGCTGCGGCCGATGCGGGCGGTGAGCTCGCGCGCCACCATGTTCACCCGCAGCTGCCCGCTGAGGGGCTCCAGTGCATTCTTTACCGAGATCATCACCGATCGGGGTGCGTGGTTCTTCGGTACCGGCGTCGGGTACCAGGACGCCCCCTGCATCAGCAGTACCCTTCAAGCTCTGGCTATGCGCTCCGACAGCCGATGACGCGGCACTTCACAC
Source organism: Burkholderiales bacterium (assembly GCA_947474755.1). GTDB lineage: Bacteria > Pseudomonadota > Gammaproteobacteria > Burkholderiales > Burkholderiaceae_C > PBB1. The sequence goes on from CANJJE010000005.1 coordinate 51,092, forward strand.
TGTTCATCGGTGTTCTTCGTTGTTGGCAGCATCAGAGAAACAGGAGATTCGATCTGGCTCGCGCGCAGAACCCGCAGCCCTGATGACCGGGCAGACTGGTTCAATCGCTCATTGCACTTGCAGCGGTGTATTGGCTTCTGAACAATCCGAGACGAACCGTTCGAGAACGGAACTTCGCACCCTCGAAATCAGGCCATTCGCATTTCATCGAGTGCGCTTGAGGAACTCGTCGACAAGCTCGCCCGGCAGCGTGTCCATGTCCGTCTCGATGACGTCCGAGCCAGTCGACAGGTCCAACGACGATGCGTGAACCCCTCGCTCATGAACGTCCCCGGGGTCCGGGCGTTTCGATTGCGGCTCGCAATGCAAGACAAACTCCCCTGCGGGGTTTGTCGCACTCATCCGCCAGACCATTCGCTTCACCTTCTCGACCACCTTGCGCTCAAACATGTTCTGGTTCTTTCGCAGCCAGCGTCATGCATGGACCTGCCTGTCTGCGGGCTGCCGACAGACGATTGAAGGTATCCATGAACACCACATCGAGGCGCTGCATGTGCGCGGCGCAGGTCAAGCAAGCCGCGACGAAATCAAACAGAACTGGACAGCTCGGTTCGGGTGATTGAGTCATGGGTGGCCTCGGCAATGTCAGACGCAATACGTCTGACGCAGCCTAGGACCGAGCGTTTGGGCAGTCTGTACGCTGGCGCGCATACGAGCCCCACAGGACAGCTGCACGCGGGCGGCAGTTCTTGACCGGCACGGGAAATCCCGAGCGGATCAACAGGAGCCGGTTCGGGCCGTAACCGGTCGTCTCGTCGGTCACGCGACTGCCAGTTGCGTGGCCGCACAAAGCCATGGGTTGCAGCCCACTTGCCGGGACATTCTTGATATCGACATCGGGGGTTCTGCTGAACCGTTACGCAGATGTCATTGGCGACTGTGGTGCCGCATCCCGATGCCCGGACGATCGTGCCGAAGATCGGTCTGGCGCGACGCGGCTGAGGGCTGATGCACGAACCCCCGTGATGGCAAACCCACATGGTGTCGGCGACGGGGGCTCGTCAAAATCCGCGCGGGGCGCGCTACATTTTGGTCCTGGATCGAGCAGGCGAGGAAGCGCCGGAGGAAGTCATCATGGCAACGATCACCACTGAACAGCTGCTGGTGGCTCGCATTCACGAGCTGCACCACTGCACCTGGAACGACAGCCGGAAAATCCACCAGCAGATCCAGGAAGACGCTGCGGGCAAGACGTGGCTGCTGCTTGACGACCACACATACGCCACGGTCTATGACGGCAAGCCGGGTCCGGCGGTCTTGTCGTTCTTCCACGATGAAGAGGCCAGCCTCGTGTTCAGCGATCACGCCGAGGCGGTGCTCGATGGCTACGAGGTGTCTGTCGAGGTGCTGCGCGAGGTGGTGGGCTGACGCCCCGAATCAGCAGTTCAGTAGCTGCCGGGCAGCAGGATCCCCCGGTCCACCGTGTGCAGATCAGTGTGCCCGCAGAACGCCATCGTGAGGTCGAGTTCGTTGCGGATGATCTCCAGGCAGCGCGTCACGCCGGCCTCGCCCATGGCGCCCAGGCCGTAGAGGAAGCTGCGGCCGATCAGCGTGCCGCGGGCGCCGAGCGCCCAGGCCTTCAGCACGTCCTGCCCGCTGCGGATGCCGCCGTCCATCCAGACCTCGATGCGAGAGCCGACCGCTTCGGCAATCGCTGGCAGCGCGGCAATCGACGACGGCGCCCCGTCGAGCTGGCGGCCCCCGTGATTCGACACGATCAAGGCATCGGCGCCGCTGTCGGCCGCCAGGCGCGCGTCTTCGGCGTCCATGATGCCTTTCAGGATCAGCCTGCCGCCCCAGCGCTTCTTCACCCATTCGACATCGGCCCAGCTCAATGCCGGGTCGAACTGCTCTGCCGTCCATGAACTGAGCGACGACAGATCGCCCACGCCCTGGGCGTGGCCGACGATGTTGCCGAAGCTGCGGCGCTTCGTGGCGAGCATGCCCAGGCACCAGCGCGGCTTGGTGGCGAGGTTGATCAGGTTGGCGATCGTGGGTTTCGGTGGTGCGCTCAGGCCGTTGCGGATGTCCTTGTGGCGCTGACCCAGCACCTGCAAATCGAGCGTCAGCATCAGCGCACTGCACTTCGCGGCGCGGGCGCGCTCGATCAGCCGCTCGATGAAGCTACGGTCCTTCATCACATAGAGCTGGAACCAGAACGGCGCGCGGGTGTGAGCCGCAATGTCCTCGATCGAGCAGATGCTCATCGTGCTCAGCGTGAACGGAACGCCGAACTTCTCGGCCGCGCGCGCCGCGAGGATCTCGCCGTCAGCGTGCTGCATGCCGGTCAGCCCGGTCGGCGCGATGGCCACGGGCATTGCGGCGTCGATGCCGATCATCTGCACCCGAGTGCTGCGCTGGGCGATGTCGACCGCCACCCGCTGGCGCAGCCGGATGCGCTGGAAGTCGGCCTCGTTGGCACGGTAGGTACCTTCGGTCCACGAGCCCGAATCGGCGTAGTCGTAGAACATCCGCGGCACCCGCTTCTTCGCGAGGCGGCGCAGTTCTTCGATATGGGTGATCGGTGGCATCGGCAGCAGGCAAGCGGTCCCTGCATGCTAATCGTCGTCTCGCGGTGCGGCCTGCGCGGGCAGCGATGTTCAAGCAGCCCGTACTTTTCAGACCGCGCCGTCGTCTGATGCGCTGAAGAAGGGCAGATCGACCTGCCACTTGTGCCTCGTTGGCGAAGGGCTCTTCGCTGCACCTCGATCGCCGGGTGTCGGTGGTTCTGCGGATGCCGCGCGGGCGGCGGGCACCAGGCCTGTTGCCCGCACTCCGATCAGCCGCAGCCGCCGCGACAGATCCACGCGCTTCAGGCAGGATCCGGCCGCAGTGCGGATGGCCTGTGGCGCATCGACGGGTGCGGCCAGCGTCACATCGCGCGACACGCGCTTGAAGTCGTCGAAACGCAGCTTGATGCCGAGCGTCTGCGCTGCGTAGCCCTTGCGTTGCAGGTCGCCGGCCAGCCGCTCGCACAGCTGGGTGAACAGTGCCGACAGCGCATGGCGGTCGTGCACCGCGTGCAGGTCGCGTTCGAAGGTGGTTTCGCGGCTGATCGATTTGGGTTCGCTGTGGGTGACGATGGCCCGTTCGTCGCGGCCATGTGCCGCCGCATGCAGCCAGGCGCCGTAGCTGCGTCCGAAGTTCGCCAGCAACCAATGCGGGTCGGCAGCCGCGACATCGCCGATGGTGTGCAGGCCGAAGCCCGCCAGCTTCTCGGCTGCCTTGGGGCCGATGCCATTGACCTTGCGCGCGGCCAGCGGCCACACGCGCGTGGTGATGTCAGCTTCGGCGAGCAGGGTCAGGCCGTCGGGTTTGTCGAGCTCGGAGCCGATCTTGGCGAGCAGCTTGTTCGGTGCCACCGCGATCGAGCAGCGCAGGCCGGTGGCCTCGAACACGGCGTCCTTCAACGCACGCGCCGCCGCGGCGCCGGCATCGTTCTGTGCCCCGGGCACCTCGCTCAGGTCGATGTAGATCTCGTCGATGCCACGGTCCTCGATCTGCGGTGCGATGCGCTTGACCGCGTCCTTGAAACGACGCGAATAGAGGCGGTATTCATCGAAGTCGACCGGCAGCAGCACGGCATCGGGTGCCAGCCGTGCGGCCTTCATCAGGCCCATGGCCGAATGGATGCCGAAAGCGCGGGCTTCGTAGGTGCAGGTGGTGACCACGCCTCGGCCGACGTAGTGGCGCAGGCTGGCGTAGCGGCGCGTGCCATCGTGCCGCAGCATCGGCTGCCGCTCGCGCCCACCGCCGATCACCACCGCCTGCCCGCGCAGCTCGGGATAGCGCAGCAGTTCGACGGACGCATAGAAAGCGTCCATGTCGAGGTGGGCGATGAGGCGGCGTGGCGCGATCGGCATGCCGGCGATTCTGATCGGCGCGCTGACGCGTCGAGGTCAGGCAAGGGCGTCACGATGCCGCTCAGGTCTCTGGCATGCTTACCGAACCATCCGCCTTTCGACTGCATCGACGATGAACTCCACAAACCTCGCGGCGCCATCACGGCGCGCGCTGCTCGTCGATCTGTCGCGTATCGGCTGTGCTGCGTTCATGCTGGGTGCATCGCAAGCCGCGAGGTCGGTCGATCTGCCGGATTCCCGGAGCGCGCTGCCCGAGGCCGAGACCCTGCGCATCCTGCGCTCGCGCATCGAGTTGCAGTTCGCGCCCGGCTTCGGCAAGCCCTTGCAGGCGGCTGCGCGCACCTGGGTGATCACCTCGGCCGACGCGGTGGCGCGCTACTTCAGCCGCTTCCCGGTGCGGAAGGTCGAACTGGCGCTGGTGTCCGAACAGGGCAGCGGGGTGCGCAGTGTCGTGACCTATGGCGAGCCCTCGTTGCTCATGCGCATCCGCCTCGGCCGCGAGACCACCGAGGCGCAGTTCATCGACGATGAGGTGCTGGTTCGCGAGATGGTGCACCTGGCCATCCCGCGCATTCCTCGCGCGCAGAACTGGCTGCGTGAGGGCATTGCGAACTATGTCGCCAGCGTGGCACGCGGCCGTGTCGGCCTGGTCAGCGCGGAAACGGTGTGGCGTGATTGGGCCGCAGCGATGCCGCAGGGTCAGCCCCAACCCGGCGATGCCGGGCTCGACCACACGTCGACCTGGGGCCGCACCCACTGGGGTGGCGCGATGTTTTGCCTGCTCGCCGATGTGGAACTGCTCAAGCGCAGCGGGCTGCGCAGCGGGCTGCAGGACGCGCTTCAGGGCGTGCTGGCCGCCGGCGGCCAGTACGGTGTGCCGTGGACGGTGGAGCGTATCCTGGCCGCCGGCGATGCTGCGGTGGGCCAGACCACGCTGACCGAGCTGTATGGTCGGATGAAGGACTCGAGCGAACCGGTCGATCTGAGCAGCCTGTGGCGCGACCTCGGTACCACCGGCGGCATGCTGGACGACAAGGCGCCGCTGGCCAAAGTGCGCCGAGCGATCCTGGCCTGAGGCCGCGGCGAAGTCGCGGCGTTCTGATCCCCTTACTAGGAAATTTCGCGATGATCGAGCTGCACTACTGGCCCACGCCCAATGGCCACAAGATCACGATGTGCCTGGAGGAACTGGGCCTGCCGTACCGCATCGTGCCGGTGAACATCGGCCGCGGCGAGCAGTTCAAGCCCGACTTCCTGCGAATTGCGCCGAACAACCGCATGCCGGCCATCGTTGACATCGCGCCGGCGGATGGCGGCGAGCCGCTGTCGGTGTTCGAGTCAGGCGCCATCCTTCTTTATCTGGCCGACAAGACGCACCGCTACATCCCGCAGGACCTGCGCGGCCGCAACAGGGTGCTGCAGTGGCTGTTCTGGCAGGTGGGCGGGCTCGGCCCGATGGCCGGGCAGAACCACCATTTCGTGCAGTACGCGCCGGAGAAGCTGCCGTACGCGATCGACCGCTATGTCAAGGAAACCGCGCGGCTGTATGCGGTGCTCGACAAGCATCTGGGCGCGATGGCCGAGGCGGGACAGCACTGCATCGCGGGCGAGTACTCGATCGCCGACATGGCCTGCTACCCGTGGGTGGTGCCGCACGCGCGCCAGCAGCAGAAGCTCGAAGACTTCCCGCACCTGGCTGCCTGGTTCGAGCGCATCCAAGGGCGCCCCGCTACCGAGCGCGCCTACGCGCGGGCGAAGGAATTCAGCAATTCGCCGGTGGTCGATGAGGCCTCACGCAAGCTGCTGTTCGGCCAGGACGCGACGACGATCCGGTCGGCGCCATGACGACGCACGCGACCACGTCGTCCGTCGCGTTCAGGTCTGTTTCACGTCTGCCTTGCGGATGCGCAGGGCGAGTGGCTTCGTCGGCGCGGCAGGGGGCGCATCGACGGCCACCTCCGTGACGCCCAGCGAGGCCGACAACGCGGCCTCCGGCGTCAGGTCTGCCTCGCCCGCTGGCGCAGTCAGCGCTGCTGGAGCCGTGGACGCCGTCTCGGCCTTGGTCACCTTGGTGTACGGCGCCAGCGTCTGCACCAGCTGGCCGTAGATCTTCGGGTTGCCGGCGACCACTTCGCGCTGGTAAAGGAAATCGGCGTCGCCAGTGAAGTTGCCGATCAGGCCGCCCGCCTCGGTGATCATCAGCGAGCCCGCGGCGATGTCCCAGGGGCTGAGGCCCGTCTCGAAGAAACCGTCGTAGTACCCCGCAGCCACATAGCAGAGGTCGAGCGCAGCCGCACCGGGGCGTCGCAACCCGGCGCAGTTCTGCATCACCGCCTCGAACATCCGCACATAGCGCTTGAAGTTGTCGCCCTTGCGGAACGGGAAGCCGGTGCCGATCAGCGATTCGGACATGCGGATGCGCTTGGACACCCGCAGCCGCTTGTCATTGAGGAAGGCGCCGCGGCCTCTCGATGCATAGAACAGGTCGTTGCGCGACGGGTCGTAGACCACCGCCTGCTGCACCTGGCCCTTGAAGGCCAGCGCGATCGACACGGCATAGACCGGAAAGCCGTGGATGAAGTTGGTGGTGCCGTCGAGCGGATCGATGATCCACAGGTAGTCGCTGTCCTTGGCGCCGTGCTCGCGCCCCGACTCTTCGGCCAGGATGCCGTGACCGGGGTAGGCGGTCAGCAGCACCTCGATGATGGCTCGCTCTGCCGCCTGATCGACCTCGGTGACGAAGTCGTTCGGCGCCTTGCTGCTGATGCGCAGCAGGTCGACATCCATCGAGGCCCGGTTGATCAGTGCGCCCGCCGTTCGTGCCGCCTTGATGGCGATGTTGAGCATGGGATGGAGCGCTTGCGACATGGGGCAACCTTCAGGGGCGGAGTTCGGACTGGCAGGGACAAAGAGCGCGTCGACAGCGACCACAGGCGGGTGCTGCGCATCGACTTCTGATAATCGAGATTTTAGCGGGCGCCCCATGCAAACCCTGGATCACCGGTCGGCCGCGGCCGCCGACTCGACTCGTTTCGTGCTGCTGCACACCAGCCACCCCGGCAATGTCGGGTCGACCGCGCGCGCGATGAAGGTGATGGGTTTCTCGGACCTGGTGCTGGTGGCGCCGCGCTATCCGAACGTGAAGGCCAAGGCCGATGCGATCTCGCTGGCCAGCGGCGCACTCGATGTGCTGGAGGGCGCTCGGGTCGTCGGCACGCTGGCCGAAGCGCTGGACGGTGTCACCTATGCCTGCGCGACCGCGATGACGCCGCGCGACTTCGGGCCGCCCACCCATGCGCCGCGCGAACTCTTTGCCACGCTGGCGGCGCAGCCTCCGCGCATCGCGTTTGTGTTCGGATCCGAGCGCTACGGCATGAGCAACGACGATGTGTACCAATGTCATGCCTGCCTGAGCATCCCCACCGCACCAGGCTATGGTTCGCTGAATCTGGCACAGGCGGTGCAACTGATCGCCTACGACTGGCGGCAGGCGCTGGGCGGCTTCGAGGTCACCTCGCGCAGCGCCGTCCCGGCGCTGGCCGATGCTGTGGCTGTACAGGGCGCGCTCGAGCACTGGCGCCAGGTGCTGATCGACATCGACTTCCTGAACCCGCAATCGCCGCAGAAGCTGATGCCGCGACTGAACCAGGCCTTGAACCGCCTGCAGGTTACCGAGGAGGAGATTCACCTGCTGCGGGGCATCGCTAAGGCCGTGCAAAAGCGCATGTGAATGCCGATTTCTTTCACCGTGAACTTCCGGGCGGGACTGGACGAGCAGTCCAACGAATCGAATTCATCCTCGACGGCAATGCGCTTGAAACCGGCAACCATGCTGTGTTTGCGGCCGCTGAGCGCAGCACCTCGGCGGGCGTGCGGCTAGACTGGTTGCTGGCTATACCCAACAGACCATGTTCCAGCGCCTTCGCGAAGACATTGCATGCATCCTCGAGCGCGACCCTGCTGCGCGCAGTTCGTGGGAGGTGCTGACCTGCTATCCGGGCCTGCATGCGCTGGTACTGCACCGTCGGGCGCACTGGTTCTGGCAGCACGGCTGGCACTGGCTCGGCCGCTTCATCTCGCACCTGGCTCGATTCGTTTCCGGCATCGAGATCCATCCCGGCGCCCGGATCGGCCGGCGGGTCTTCATCGACCATGGCATGGGTGTGGTCGTTGGCGAGACCGCAGAGATCGGTGACGACTGCACCATCTACCAGGGCGTCACGCTCGGTGGTACGTCGCTGGCCAAAGGCGCCAAGCGTCACCCGACGCTCGGGCGCGGCGTGATCGTCGGTGCCAATTCGCAGGTGCTGGGTGGCTTCTCCGTGGGCGACAACGCGCGCGTGGGCTCGAACTCGGTCGTCCTGAAGCCAGTGCCTGCTGGAGCGACTGCGGTCGGCAATCCGGCCCGCATCATCGATGCGCAGGCTGATGCGGCGCGCGAGGCGACGGCAGCCAGGATGGGCTTCTCGGCCTACGGCATCACGCAGGGCGACGACCCGGTGGCACAGGCGATGAAGGGGCTGATCGACAATGCCGCGACCCAGGAGCATCAGATCACGCTGCTTTGGCACGCCATCGAGACGTTGTCGGCGCGCCTCGGTGAGCGCACGTCAGCCGAATGCGTGCCCCCCGACGCCCAGACCACCGACCAGTTCGACGCCGCAGCGCTGAGCCAACTCGTCAAGTAGGCCCCGATGACCGCAGCGCCGACTTGGGCCGGAACGCCTTGCACAGCGCCGGGTCGGTTTCCAGGTACGGCCCGCCGATCAGATCGATGCAGTACGGCACGGCAGCGAAGATCCCCGGCACGGGCGGCGCAGCGGTCGGCAGGCCTTCGAGAGTCTCGGCGATGGATTTGGGCTGGCCTGGCAGGTTGATGATCAAGGCCTGGCCTCGAATCACTGCAACCTGCCGCGACAGGATCGCGGTGGGCACGAAGTGCAGGCTGATGCTGCGCATCTGTTCGCCGAAGCCCGGCATCACCTTGTGTGCGACTGCGAGCGTGGCCTCCGGGGTCACATCGCGAGCTGCGGGGCCGGTGCCGCCAGTGGTCAGCACCAGGTGGCAGCCGGCATCGTCGATCAACTCGCACAGGGCGGCGCTGATGCCGGGCTGGTCGTCGGGAATCAGGCGCGCTTCCCAGTGCACCGGATTGCGCACCGCGCGTGACAGCCACAGCTTGAGCGCCGGCACCCCCTTGTCCTCATAGACGCCCGCCGAAGCCCGGTCACTGATGGACACGATGCCGATGCGCACCGTTTCCAGGGCTTCGGTATCTGGCTCGTTCACGGCAACGTCGACGTCGACGAAGCGACTCAACCGCCGTCGGCGGTCGATGCCGCTGGCGCGATCGGGTATTGCCGAATGAACTTGAACAGCTCGCGAAAGGCCTTGCCGCTGCGCTGCTCGGGCAGCACCGAGGCGTCCTTGCGTGCTGCACGGATCAGGCTGCGCAGCTGCTGCACATCGGCCTGCGGATGCTCGGCGGTCCATGCGGTCAGCGCATCGTCGCTGGCGATCAGCTCGGCACGCCAGCGCTCGGCGTCGTGCAGCGCAAGCGAGTCCTTCGCATGACCCAGCTGCATTGCCGCGACCGCTTCGCGCAGCGGTTCAGGGTCGGTGCGGCGCATCAGCTTGCCGATGTACTGCATCTGGCGGCGCCTTCCTTCGTGCGTTCTGGTGCTCCGGTACTGGCGGATCGCGTCGAGCAGGATCTCGTCCATCGGCATTCCGACCAGCCGGTTGTCCGGCATCTCGACCAGCGCCACGCCCAGATCCTGCAGATCGTGAGAATCCTTCTTGCGCCGTGTCTTGCTCGGGCGAGTCAGCCAGGCCGGAATCGGTTCGGCATCGGCGGGATCTGGGGGCTCGGTCTGTGGCATGGGTCGGCTGTGTAAGCGAGGCGCAGGGCGAAGCGAAGAATGCGGTCGCCGCTGAAAAACCGCTCGGTATCATAGCTACGGGATTGTTCAGCCCCGTGGCAGGAGATGCCGCCTGGACGCGACCGAGATCCCGATCCCCTGTTCCTGATGCGGCCTGAGCCGCACACCAACCGACGCCCCACCCATGCCCCCAAAGACCTTGCCGTCATCCGCGTCCACCGGCTTCGCGTACGCCCGCGCCGACTTCCAGCAACTGGTCGATGACGCGCTGAAGTTCGCCGCCCAGATCGGTGCCACCGATGCAGGCGCCGAGGTGTCCGAGGGCGTCGGCCTGTCGGTGTCGGTGCGCAAGGGCGAGATCGAGAACGTCGAGCGCAACCGCGACAAGTCGATCAGCGTGTCGGTCTACATCGGTCAGCGGCGTGGCAATGCGAGCACCTCCGACTTCTCGCGCGCGGCGCTCGAACAGACGGTACGTGCGGCGCACGACATCGCCCGCTTCACCGCTGACGACCCGGCCGCCGGCCTGCCGGAAGCGGCCGATCTCGCCGCAGGTGAGGCCGCCACGCGCGATCTCGACCTGTTTCACCCGTGGGCTATCGATGCAGCCGGTGCGGCCGAGATCGCACGGCGCTGCGAGCAGGCCGCCCTGACGCTGGATCCGCGCATCACCAATTCCGAAGGTGCAGGTGTCTCGGCGCAGCAGTCGCATTTCTTCGCCGGCAACAGCCGCGGCTTTCGCGGCGGCTTCGCCAGCTCCCGGCACTCGCTGTCGGTGGCACCGATCGCCTCGCTGCCAGGCCGCCACGGCGACGACATGCAGCGCGATGCCTGGTACAGCTCGATGCGCTCGGCCGATCAGCTGGCCTCGCCTGAGGCGATCGGTCGCTACGCCGCCGAGCGTGCGCTGTCGCGGCTGAAGTCGCGCAAGGTCAAGACCTGCGAAGTCCCCGTCCTGTTCGAATCGACCGTCGCCGCCGGGCTGCTCGGCGCCTATGTGCAGGCCACCAGCGGCGGGGCGCTCTACCGCAAGTCGAGCTTCCTGCTCGACAGTCTGGGCAAGCGGGTGCTCGCAAAGCACATCGACATACACGAGGACCCGCACCAGTTGCGCGGCAAGGCCAGCGCGCCGTTCGACGACGAGGGTGTGACGACCCACGCGCGTGATGTCGTCAAGGGTGGCGTGGCGCAGGGCTACTTCCTGTCAAGCTACTCGGCACGCAAGCTCGGAATGCGCACCACCGGGCATGCCGGCGGCTCGCACAACCTGACCCTCGCCAGCCGTCTGACCCAACCCGGTGACGATCTGGCGGCGATGCTGCGCAAGCTTGACCGCGGGCTGTTCGTGATCGAGCTGATGGGGCAGGGGGTCAACCCGGTCACCGGCGACTATTCACGCGGCGCGGCCGGGTTCTGGGTCGAGCGCGGTCGCATCGTGCATCCAGTCAACGAGATCACCATCGCCGGCAACCTGAAGCAGATGTTCAAGGGCATCGTCGCCGTGGGGGCTGATGCCTACACCACGGGTGGAAAGACCATCGGCTCGGTACTGATCGATTCGATGAAGATTGCCGGTAGCTGAGCTCGTCTCGCTGCCTCAACCCCGTCCATTTCTGCGGAGCGTCAGCGTGCAACGTCGTCGATTCCTCCGCCATGGCGGCCTGGCCGGTGTGCTTGCGGCTGGCACTGCACCTGCTGTCGTCCACGCCCAGGCCAACCTGCGATGGCGTCTTGCTTCCAGCTTTCCGAAGTCGCTGGACACCATCTTCGGCACTGCCGAGCTGTTTGCGAAGAAGGTCGGCGAGATGACCGGCGGGAAGTTCCGGATCAGCGTTCATCCGGGAGGTGAACTGTTGCCGCCATTCGGGGTGGTCGATGGTGTGCAGGCGGGAACGATCGAGATGGCACACACCGTGCCTTACTACTACTTCGGCAAGGACGAGACCTTCGCCATCGGCGCTGCGATTCCGTTCGGCCTGAATTCACGCCAGATGAGCGCCTGGACCTTCCAGGGCAATGGCCTGAAGCTGATGCGCGAGTTCTACGCCAAATACAACATCATCAACTTCCCTGGTGGCAACACCGGGGTGCAGATGGGCGGCTGGTACCGCAAGGAAATCAAGTCGCTGGCCGACATGAAGGGCCTGAAGATGCGTATCGGCGGCTTTGCCGGTCGCATCGTTGAGCGCATGGGTGCGGTGTCGCAGAGCATCCCCGGTGGCGAGGTGTACCAGGCGCTGGAAAAAGGCACGATCGACGCGGTCGAATGGATCGGGCCCTACGACGACGAGAAGCTCGGCTTCTACAAGGTAGCGCCTTTTTACTACTACCCCGGCTGGTGGGAGGGCGGTCCTCAGATCGACTTCTTCATCAACACCCAGGCCTATGCGGGGCTGTCTGCCGAGTACAAGGCCATTGTCGAAGCGGCTTGTGCGGTCGCACACATCGACATGCAGGCCCGCTACGACGTGAACAACCCGGCCGCGCTGAAGTCGCTGGTGAAAGCCGGCGTGAAGGTGTTGCCTTTTCCGAAGCCGGTGCTCGACGAGGCTTTCAAGCAGTCGATGCAGCTCTACGATGAGTTGAGAGCTAGGAATCCGAACTGGAAGAAGGTCTACGACGACTATTCGGCCTTCCGCCGCGAGCAGAACCTGTGGTTCCGTTTTGCCGAGGCGAGCTTCGATCGCTACATGCAGAGCGTCAAGCTCTGAGAGAGCCGCGAATCTTGCTGCTGCGCGGGCTGATCTCGCATCTGCAGTGATCACCGTATGCATGCACGGCTCCGCGCCTCAATGCGACCTCAGCCCGCTCGCGACGAAATCTTCACGACCCCTCGGTTTACCTCGGCGCGGCCTTGCGGTCGGCCTCCATCGACTCCTGCAAAGCCTTCAACGGATCTTCATCGGCGGCAGTTGGGTCGTGTGATTCGGCAGCACTGGCCGCGTCTGCGGTGTCCGCTGCATTCTGGTCGGTGTGCATCTGCTGCAGTACCGCCTCGGCGTCGATCTTGGTCGGCTCCGTGCTGCCGCGCGACACCAGCTGCGGGTACGCGATGATCAGCGCGACCATCGTCAGCTGGATCAGCACGAACGGGATCGCACCGCGGTAGATCTGTCCCATGGTGACTGGCGCCATGCGTTGACCAGTCACGGTGTCGGTGTACTCCCGCTCGGGGGCGACGCTGCGCAGGTAGAACAGCGCGAAGCCGAACGGCGGGTGCATGAACGAGGTCTGCATGTTCACTGCCAGCAGTACTCCGAACCACACGAGGTCGATGCCCAGCGCGGTGGCGACAGGGGCCAACAGCGGCACCACGATGAAGGCGAGTTCGAAGAAGTCGAGGAAGAAAGCCAGCAGAAAGACCAGTGCGTTGACCACGATCAGGAAGCCCACCACGCCGCCTGGCAGCCCGGTCAACAGGTGTTCGACCCACTTCGGGCCATCGACCGCCTGGAACGCCAGGCTGAACACCGTCGAGCCGATCAGGATGAACATCACGAAGCACGACAGCCGGGCCGTGCTGTCCATTGCTTGCCGCAGCAGATGCATGTCGAGCCGACGCCGCAGGATTGCCATCAGCAGCGCGCCGACCGCCCCCATGGCACCCCCTTCGGTCGGCGTGGCGATGCCGAGGAAGATCGTGCCGAGCACCAGGAAGATCAGAACCAGCGGCGGCACCAGCACCAGAGCCACGCGCCCGTAGAGCTGCGCCTGTGACTGCCAGCGCGAGTCCAGCGGCCGGCCGCCCAGCGTGCGGGCGTCGGCGGGCATCGCCGGCACCCACCCGGGGCGCACGACGCTGATGACGAGCACGTACAGCACATACAAACCGGTCAGCAGCAAGGCGGGGCCAAAGGCGCCGTGGTAGAGATCGCCCACGCTCTGCCCAAGTTGGTCGGCGAGCACGATCAGCACCAGCGAGGGCGGGATGATCTGTGCCAGCGTGCCCGATGCCGCGATCACGCCGCTGGCGACACGCCGGTCGTAGCCATGGCGCAGCATGATCGGCAGCGATATCAGCCCCATCGAGATCACCGAAGCCGCGACCACGCCCGTGGTAGCCGCCAGCATCGCACCGACGAAGATCACTGCATAGGCGAGGCCACCGCGGATCCTGCCGAACAACTGGCCGATGGTGTCGAGCAGATCCTCGGCCATGCCCGAGCGTTCGAGGATCAGCCCCATGAAGGTGAAGAACGGGATCGCCAGCAGCGTGTCGTTCTGCATGATGCCGACGATGCGCAGCGGCAGCGCCTGCATCAGCGACGCCGGCAGCAGGCCCAGCTCGATCCCCACCAGCGCATAGAACAGCCCGCATGCGCCCAGCGAAAACGCGACCGGGTAGCCCACCAGCAGAAAGATCACCAGCGAGCCGAACATCAGCGGCGCGATGTTGGCGGCGGTCAACTCCTGCATCAGCGGGTGTCCTCGCCGGCCATGGCGACTTGCTGGCCTGTCGCGGGATCTGCGATCAGGCCGCGCAGCCAGGCCACCCGCTTGATCAGTTCAGACAGGCCCTGCAGCCCCAGCAGCGCGAAGCCCAGCGGCAGCAGCGCCAGCACCGGCCAGCGGATCAGGCCCCCGGCGTTGCTGGACATCTCGCCGGTCGCGTAGGCACGCGCCACGATCGGCCACGACAGCGAGATCACCATCACCACCAGCGGCAGCAGAAAGAGCAGCACACCGCAGATGTCGATCCAGGCCTGCGTGCGTCTTGACAGGCGTGCCGACAGCACGTCGATGCGCACATGCGCCTGCCGGCGCAGCGTGTCCCCGGCGACCAGCAGGAAGACCGCAGCGAACAGGTACCACTGGATTTCCAGAAAGGCGTTCGAGCTGCTGTTGAACAGCTTGCGCACCACCGCATTGCCCGCACTGATCAGCACCGCGGCCAGCACCAGCCAGGCCATCCAGCGCCCCACTGCGGCGTTCAGCCGGTCGATCAGGCGCGACAGCTTGAGCAGGTTCGGCACCAGGCTCGGCTCAGGCCGATGTGGCGGCCTGGAACAGCTTGCCCGAGCGGGTACCGGTGCGGCAGAACACCAGGATCGGCTTGGGCATCGCGTCCAGCAGTTCGCGGAAGCTCGCGATCTCTTGCGCGCTCTGGTAACCCGGAGCGACCGGCAGGTGCCGGTAAGCCAGCCCGGCGGCCAGGGCTGCGGCTTCCATCGCTGCGCTGGTGGGCTGATCGGCCCCGCCTTCGTGGTCGGGCCGGTTGTTGATGACGCTCTTGAAACCAGCCTGCGCCAGCAGTGCCATCGCGGCGGGTTCGAGCTGAGGCGCGGCACTGACATTGGCGCTCAGCGGTTGCAGTGGGGGCAGGCTCATCAGCGGTCTCCTTGGGGGGGCAATTTCAGCGGGTCAGGGCCTGCTTGACCGCGGCCGACACCAGGCCCATCTCGGCCTTGCCGGCAAGCTGGGCCTTGACCGCGGCCATCACCTTGCCCATGTCGCCCGGACCGGTGGCGCCGAGTTGCGCCACGATGGCCTGCACCTGGGCTGCGATCTCATCGGCGCCCAGACGCTGTGGCAGGTAGCTCTCCAGCACCTTCAACTCGGCGGTTTCCTTGTCGACCAGATCTGTGCGACCCGCGCTGCTGAACTGCGAGATGGAGTCCTTGCGCTGCTTGATCAGCTTGTCGATGATGGTGACCACGGCTGCATCGTCGAGGACGATGCGTTCATCGACCTCGCGTTGCTTGCAGGCGGCCAGCAACCCACGGATGGTCAGCAGCCGGGGCGCGTCCTTGGCGCGCATGGCGGTCTTCATGTCCTCGGTAATCAGGTCTTTCAGGCTCATGGTGGGCGCGTCCCTTGGGTGTTGATCGGGCGAGAAAGCCCGCTGGGCAAAGAAAAAGCCCGCAAAGAGCGGGCCTTTCGGTGGAGCGAGAAGGCTGTCAGAACAGCTTTTTCGGCAACTGCATGCTGCGCACACGCTTGAAGTGACGCTTCACTGCCGCTGCTTTCTTGCGCTTGCGCTCGGCGGTCGGCTTCTCGTAGAACTCGCGTGCCCGCAGGTCGGTCAGCAGGCCGAGTTTCTCGATGGTGCGCTTGAAGCGGCGCAAAGCCACGTCGAATGGCTCGTTTTCTTTCACGCGAATCGTAGTCATGTATCGATTGAATCCAGATTGAATGTGCTTGGGGCGGAGTGCTCGACATCGAAACGGGAGGTCCGGACTCCCGGGACGCGCAAGCAAACCGATTCAAAGCGAGTTTGCCAGCAAAGCGCGAGATTATAGACAGCCAACCCGCGACTGGCAATCCGGGCGCTTTCAGGCGGCCGATGAGCCGCTCGACACCGGCAGCGCGCCGGCACAGGCTGCCGCGCTCGCCCAGGCCCATTGGAAGTTGTAGCCGCCCAGCCAGCCCGTCACATCGACCACCTCGCCAATGAAGTGCAGGCCGGGAACATGCTTGCTTTCGAGTGCGGTCGAGCTGAGCTCACGGGTGTCGACGCCGCCAGCGGTCACCTCGGCCTTGCGGTAGCCCTCGGTGCCGCTCGGCACGAGTTGCCATTGCTTCAGGCTGGCAGCTAGCGCGGTCAGATCACGGTCGCGGACTTCGGGCATCGTTCGTTCGGCGATGTCCGGGCGGCTGAGCAGCCAGGTGTCTGCGAGGCGCCGCGGCACCCACTCGCCCAGCTCGTTGGACAGCTTGCGGCGCGAGGTCGCCTTGGCCGATGTCAGCGCATGTTTCAGGTCATGTTGCGGGACGAGGTCCAGTGTCAGCTGCGCGCCAGGTCGCCAGTAGCTTGAAATCTGCAGCACCGCAGGTCCGCTCAGGCCCCGGTGGGTGAACAGCAGGTCTTCGGTGAACTCGCCGCCGTGCTTGTCACGTCCCTTGCCGTTTCCGCCACCACTGCCCGTGGACACAACCGCCTGTAGCGACAGGCCGGCGAGCGCCACGAACGGCTGCCAGGCAGCGGCGTCGAAGGTCAAGGGCACCAGCGCCGGCCGCGTCTCGACGATCCCGTGGCCGAATTGCCGTGCCAGGCGGTGACCAAAGTCGGTTGCGCCGATCTTTGGAATCGACAGCCCCCCTGTCGCGATGACCAGGTGTGCGCTGTGCACTGTGCCGCGGTCGGTGGCGATCTCGAAACCTTTGGCGCCGTGGGCAACGGTGTGCACCGCGCACGGTTGCCAGCGCGTCACCGCCCCTGCCTCGCACTCGCGCAGCAGCATGGCGATGATCTCTTCGCTGGACTCGTCGCAAAACAGCTGGCCCTTGTGCTTCTCGTGGAAGGCAATGCGGTGCCTGTGCAGCAGCGCGACGAAATCCTGAGGCGTGTAGCGGGCGAGTGCCGAGCGGCAGAAAGCGGGATTCGCCGACAGGAACTGGGCCGGCGTGGTGTCGCGGTTGGTGAAGTTGCAGCGTCCGCCACCGGAGATGCGGATCTTTTCGGCGACGCGTTCTGCATGGTCGATCAGCAGAACCCGCACGCCGCGCTGGCCAGCGATCGCCGCGCAATGCAGCCCGGCGGCGCCAGCGCCGATGATGACCGCGTCGACATGCTGCATCGGCGCGGATGATACGGGTCAGAAAATCAATACATCAGCCGGTCGGGCCGGATGTCGCGCAGGATGGTGGTGGCGATTTCCTCGATCGACTTGTGTGTCGATGACAGCCAGGCGATGCCCGCCTTGCGCATCATTGCTTCAGCGGCGCGCACCTCCTCGCGGCAGTTCTCGAGCGATGCGTACTTGCTGTCGGGCCGCCGCTCGGTGCGAATCTGGTTCAGCCGAACCGGATCGATCGTCAGGCCGAAACACTTCTTCTTGTAGGGCTCCAGGGCCGGTGGAATGTGGCCACGGTCGAAATCTTCGGGGATCAACGGGCAGTTGGCCGCCTTGATGCCGTGCTGCATGGCGAGGTACAGCGAGGTCGGCGTCTTGCCACTGCGGCTGACGCCGACCAGGATCACGTCGGCCGACTGCAGGTTCTTCGACGACTGCCCATCGTCGTGGGCGAGCGAAAAATTGATCGCCTCGATGCGGTCGGCGTATTCCTGGCTTCTGGACACATCGGAGAAGCGCCCCACCCGGTGGTTGGACTTGACGCCGAATTCCGCTTCGAGTGGCTCGATGAAGGTGTTGAACAGGTCAAGCACCAGTCCGGCACAGTTCTCCCGGACGATTGCCTGCACTGCCGGGTCGATCAGCGTGACGAAGACGATGGGCTTGTTGCCTTCGATTTCCGCTGCATGGTTGATTTCGCGCATCACCTGGTGCGCCTTGTCGATGGTGTCGATGAAGGGTCTGCGCACATGGTGCGCCCGTATCGAGAACTGGTTCAGGATCGAATTGCCGAAGGTTTCGGCCGTGATGCCTGTGCCGTCGGAGACGAAGAAGACTGTGCGGTTCGACATGCAGGACGGCCTCTCGGGTGGATAACCAGCCGCATCATAGGGATTTCAACCGTAAACTCAGAGCGAATTTTCCTGCCCATGTTGTTGCCGCTGAGCCACCTACCGCAAGCAGTCGCTGCATTCGATGCGCGCGGCGGCGGGTGGCCGCCCTCGAAGCCTTGCTCGGGCCTGGCACATGTCACGCAGATTGCACCGGTTTTTTCACATCACGGAGCTCTTTCATGTCAACTCACAACCTGGCGACCGCCCTGGTCGTTCCGTTTGAACACTTGAGGATGACCGACGTCGAGTCGGTGGGCGGCAAGAACGCCTCGCTCGGCGAAATGATCAGCCAACTGGCTGCCACAGGCGTGCGTGTCCCTGGCGGTTTCGCGACCACCGCGCATGCATTCCGGCGCTTTCTGGCCCACAACGGGCTGGCCACGAGGATCGAACAGCGTCTGGCCACCCTGAACACCGACGACGTTCGGGCGCTGGGCGAGGCCGGGGCGCAGATCCGCCAGTGGATCGAGGAGACGCCGTTTCCCGACGACCTCGATCAGGCGATCCGCAGCCACTTCGAGGCATTGACCGCCAGCAACCCTGGTGCGTCTTTCGCGGTGCGTTCGTCGGCCACTGCCGAAGACCTGCCCGATGCCAGCTTCGCCGGACAGCAGGAAACCTTCCTGAACGTCGTGGGCATCAACGAAGTGCTGCACAAGATGAAGGAGGTGTTCGCCAGCCTCTACAACGACCGTGCCATCAGCTACCGGGTGCACAAGGGTTTTGCGCATGCCGAAGTCGCCTTGTCGGCCGGTGTGCAGCGCATGGTGCGCTCTGATCTCGGCTCGGCCGGCGTGATGTTCACCATCGACACTGAAAGCGGTTTCAAGGACGTGGTGTTCATCACTTCCAGCTACGGTCTCGGCGAAACAGTGGTGCAGGGCGCGGTGAATCCGGACGAGTTCTACGTTCACAAGCCGACGCTGCGTGCAGGCAAGCAGGCCATCATCCGCCGCAACCTGGGCTCGAAGCTGATCAAGATGGAGTTCGCCAGCGCCGCTGACCGAGCGGTGTCAGGCAAGCTGGTCACCACGGTGGACACCGCCCCCGAGCAGCGCAACCGCTATTCGCTGACCGATGCCGATGTGGCCGAGCTGGCGCAGTACGCGCTGATCATCGAGCAGCACTACGAGCGCCCGATGGACATCGAGTGGGGCAAGGACGGAGGCGATGGCAAGCTTTACATCCTGCAGGCTCGGCCTGAGACGGTGAAGAGCCAGTCCGAAGGCAAGGTCGAGCAGCGCTACAAATTGAAGTCGGCCGGTACGGTGCTGGCCGAAGGCCGCGCGATCGGCCAGAAGATCGGTACCGGACCAGTGCGCATCGTGCACAGCCTGGCCGACATGGACACCGTGCAGCCGGGCGACGTTCTGGTCGCCGACATGACCGATCCGAACTGGGAGCCGGTGATGAAGCGCGCCAGCGCGATCGTCACCAACCGTGGCGGTCGCACCTGCCATGCGGCCATCATCGCCCGTGAACTCGGTGTGCCGGCGGTGGTCGGTTGCGGCGACGCCACCGATGTCTTGAAGGACGGCGCGCTGGTGACGGTGGCCTGCTCGGAGGGCGACACCGGCTACGTCTATGACGGCCTGCTGGAGACCGAGATCAGCGACGTGGTGCGCGGCGAACTGCCGTACTGCCCGATCAAGATCATGATGAACGTGGGCAACCCGCAGCTCGCGTTTGATTTCGCGCAGATGCCCAGCAGCGGCGTCGGCCTGGCGCGGCTCGAATTCATCATCAACAACAACATCGGCGTCCACCCGAAGGCGATCCTCGACTACCCGAACATCGATCTTGACCTGAAGAAGGCGGTCGAATCAGTGGCGCGTGGCCACGCATCGCCGCGGGCCTTCTATGTCGACAAGCTCGTCGAAGGCGTGGCCACGATCGCTGCAGCCTTCTGGCCGAAGCCGGTCATCGTGCGTTTGAGCGACTTCAAGAGCAATGAGTACCGCAAGCTGATCGGCGGCTCGCGCTACGAGCCGGAAGAAGAAAACCCGATGCTCGGCTTTCGCGGCGCCTCGCGCTACGTCAGCGAGGAATTCGGCGAGGCCTTCGCGATGGAGTGCGAGGCGCTCAAGCGCGTGCGCAACGACATGGGCCTGAGCAATGTCGAGATCATGATCCCGTTCGTGCGCACACTGGCTCAGGCCAAGCGAGTCACCGAGATGCTGGCCGAGCGTGGTCTGAAGCGGGCGGCGCTCGGCGGCACCGACGGCCTGCGCGTGATCATGATGTGCGAGATCCCGAGCAACGCGATCCTTGCCGAGCAGTTCCTCGAGTACTTCGACGGCATGTCGATCGGTTCGAACGACCTGACGCAGCTGACGCTGGGCCTGGACCGCGACTCCGGCATGGAACTGCTGGCACGCGACTTCGACGAGCGCGATCCGGCCGTGAAGGCCCTGATCTCACGCGCCATCGCTGCCTGCCGGGCCGTGGGCAAGTACGTGGGTATCTGCGGTCAAGGCCCGAGCGATCACCCTGACTTTGCCGACTGGCTGGCTGCCGAAGGCATCGTGTCGATCTCGCTGAACCCCGACACCGTCGTCGAGACCTGGCAACGGTTGGCGAAGGGCTGACGCCCTTCAGCCGAGGCCGTCGACCGGGTGCGCATCGGCCCGGTCGACGGTCGGCATCACGCCCGGTGGCTTCAAGGTCTCCTGCAACTGATGCAGTTCTTGCGCCGTGTTGACGTTCGTGAAGGCGGCTTTGTCATCGAACATCACAGTGGCACAGCGGTGCCGGGTGGTCCAGCGTTCCACCTTGCGTTGGCCGCTTCGAATGAATTCGATCAAGCTGTCCTTCAGGCAGGAGGCCATCAGGCAGAAGACAGGCTGTACCTGCACGCCTTCAGTCTCGCGGGTGGCGGCAATTGCTATCTGCGCGCCCTGCGCAATGAACCCCTCTGCGAGCCGCGCGACCAGGTCGATCGGAAAGTTCGGCGTGTCGCAGGGGACGGTCACCAGGTAGGGCGTTCTGCAGTGTTCCAGACCAGCCAGAAAGCCCGCGAGCGGCCCGGTGTGGTCGGCCATCGCATCGGGCCACACCGGCGCGCCGAACGTGGCGTAGGTGTCGAGGTGCCGGTTGGCGCTGATCATCAGCGTGCCGACCTGCGGCGACAGCCGCTGCATCGCGTGCAGAGCCAGCGGAATGCCGAGATGGCTCTGCAAGCCCTTGTCTACGCCACCCATGCGGCTGCCGCGGCCACCGGCTAGAACGAGGCCGGTGATGTGTTCAGTGGGGATCATTGGCGTGCAACCTGCCGCAGGTGACCACCAAGGTGGCCTGGTCACCGAGATAGAGACATTGAGGCTGAACTTTCCCCTGATCTGGGCATGTGAAGTGGCAGTGGAGCGAACCCTCTTGACAAGACACTTGCTCGCGACCAGAACGCCACACTCTGTGTTCCACGAGATGCCTACCCGCCGATGTAATGCATTTCGATGCGCTTGGGCTCACCGCTGTCCAGGGCCTGCGCAGATGCCGAACCCGTAGACCGCAACTCCGAATACCGATCCTCCCGCTGCTGCCACACCAGGCCGATGGCGCTGGCGATTTCCAGATCATTCGCCCCGCCGCGCAGCAGCGCGCGCAGGTCGTGGCCGCGGGTGGCGAACAGGCACAGGAACAGCTTGCCTTCAGTCGACAACCGCGCTCGGTTGCAGTCGCGGCAGAAGGCTTGCGTGACGCTCGAAATCACGCCGATCTCACCGCCACCGTCACGGTATCGAAAGCGCTGTGCGGTCTCGCCTCGGTCGTTGGCCTCCAGTGGTTCCAGCGGATACGCCACGTTGATCCGTTCGATGATCTCGGCTGAAGGGAGCACCTCGTCCATGCGCCAGCCGTTGGAGGCGCCGACATCCACGTATTCGATGAAACGCAGGATTACCTTGGTGTGCCGGAAGCGCGCGGCCATCGGGAGAATCTCGTGGTCGTTGCTGCCGCGCTTCACCACCATGTTGACCTTGATCGGTCCGAGGCCCGCGCGCTCTGCGGCCTCGATGCCCTTGAGCACATCGGCCACCGGGAAGTCCACATCGTTCATGCGCCGGAACACCGCGTCGTCAAGCGCATCGAGGCTGACGGTGATGCGCTGCAGGCCCGCATCGCGCAAGGCCTGTGCCTTCTTCGCCAGAAGAGAGGCGTTGGTGGTCAGCGTCATGTCGATGGCATGCCCATCGGGCGTGCGCAGCTTGCTCAGCATGCTGACCAGCCTGTCGAGGTCCTTGCGCAGCAGTGGCTCGCCACCCGTCAGGCGGATCTTGTGCACGCCATGGGCGATGAACAGCCGCGCCAGCCGGGTGATCTCCTCGAAGCCCAGCAACGATCCATGTGGCAGGAAGTCGTAGTGCGGGTCGAACACCGCTTTCGGCATGCAGTAGCTGCAGCGGAAGTTGCAGCGGTCGGTGACCGAAATGCGCAGGTCGCGCAGCGGGCGGGAGAATTGATCGTGCAGTGATCCGGTGGGCGCGGTGATATCAGCCGGGATGATCGGCACGGCCGATGCGTAGCGGTGATCGGCCAGTGGAATCACTTTGTCAACCATCGCCGAATTGTGAACGCACCGCCCCACGGCACGGCCATGGCGACCCTCTGCACTGGTGACTCAGTGGGAGTTGGCCCCGCTCTGTGCCTCGGCCTTGGGCGCCAGATCGCTCGCGGGCCCGGCACGTCGCGCGCCGTCGAAGCGCTGGCTCCAGTAGGCGTAGCGCATGTCATCGATGCGCACTGCACCGCCAGTGGCCGGCGAGTGAATGAACTTGCCATCGCCGACGTAGATGCCCACGTGCGAGAAGGTGCGCCTCATCGTGTTGAAGAACACCAGGTCGCCCGGGCGCAGTTCGTCACGCCTGACCTCCATGAGGCCGGCGGCATTCGCCTGCTTGTCGGCGCGCCGCGGCAGCACCAGGCCCAGGCTCATCTCGAAGATGTGGCGGGTGAAGCCGCTGCAATCGAAACCGGTGGATTCGCTCGAGCCGCCACGCCGGTAGGGAACGCCCAGGAAGTTCATCGCGGTCAGCACCATGTCGGAGGCGCCATCGCGCACCTTCTGCGCCAGCGTCGGAGCGACGCTGCTCATCACATGGGTCGTATCGGCGGGCAGCAGGCCGCGATCGATCAGCAGTCGGGTCAGGGCATCGGGCGTGCTGTTGGGTGAGGCATCGGGTGAAGCGTCGGGCGCGGCCAGCGCCAGCGGCTGAAAGCAGGCGACCACGATGGCGATGCAGGTCACCGCCGTCCCCCGGAACCAAACCCGCACAGCGTGTGGGGACGTCGGGAGCGCGGCGGGCGTTTTTGGCATGCGGCGCAGGATAGGGGACGCACCGGGAGGCGTCAATTGCGCGTCGACGGGTTGGCCGGCACCCTGTCAAGATGCCAGACAGCCAGATGCGCGATGCTCGCGATCCGCCGAGGAATGATCAGGAACCATCGACATGTCCATGTTCAAAGCGCTGCTGCTAGAAAAGTCCGAGGCCGGCTTCACCGCCTCGCTCCAATCGCTGGATGAGGCCCAGCTGCCCGAGGGCGATGTGCTGGCCGCCATCTCCCATTCGACGCTGAACTACAAGGACGGCCTGGCGATCACCCAGCGCGGGTCGGTGGTGCGCAGCTGGCCGATGGTCGCCGGCATCGATGGCGCCGGCACGGTGCTGGAGAGCAGCCATCCGCAGTGGAAGCCGGGCGATCGCTTCATCCACAACGGCTGGGGCCTGGGCGAAACGCGCTGGGGCTGCCTGGCCGAGCTGGCGCGCCTGAAAGGCGACTGGCTGGTCAGGCTTCCCGAGGCCTTCACGCCTCGGCAGGCCATGGCGCTCGGCACCGCGGGCTATACCGCGATGCTCTGCGTGCTGGCACTCGAGCGCCACGGCGTGAAGCCGGGTGACGGCGACGTGCTGGTGACCGGCGCGACTGGCGGTGTCGGCAGTGTGGCAACCATGCTGCTGGCGAAGGCGGGTCACACCGTGGTGGCCGCTACCGGCAAGGCGGCCGAGGTCACTTACCTGAAGAGGCTGGGTGCCGCGACCGTGATCGATCGCGCCGAGTTGTCCTCACCCGGAAAACCTCTGCAGAAGGAGCGCTGGGCCGCGGTGGTCGATGTGGTCGGCAGCCACACGCTGGCCAATGCGCTGGCGCAGACGCGCTACAACGGCGTCGTTGCTGCCTGCGGGCTGGCGCAGGGTGCTGATCTGCCAGCCACCGTCATGCCGTTCATCCTGCGTGGTGTGACGCTGGCCGGTGTCGAGAGCGTCATGGCACCGCTGACCTTGCGCGAACAGGCCTGGGCCCGGCTGGCGCGCGACATCGACCTGACCCTGCTGGAATCGATGGTCGAGGACATCACGCTCGACGACTGTGTGGCGCGTGCGACAGACTTGATCGACGGCAAGGTACGCGGCCGGTTGATCGTCAACATCGCCTGATCCCGCAGGCGCCCCGTCGGAGATCTAGGCCCGACAGATTGGATACATCCCCATGACCCGCTACGCAGACTTCCACCAGCGCTCGCTGACCGAGCGCGACGCTTTCTGGGCCGAACAGGCCGAACTGATCGACTGGCACCGACCGTTCGATCAGGTCTGCGATCACAGCAAGCCGCCATTCGTGCGCTGGTTCGTCGGCGGCCAGACCAATCTGTGCCACAACGCGGTCGATCGGCACCTGGCGACGCGTGGCGATCAGGCGGCGCTGATCTGTGTATCGACCGAGACCGGCACCGAGCGCAGCTACAGCTACCGCGAGCTGCACGACGAGGTGCAGCGGATGGCGGCGATCTTCTTGTCGCTCGGTGTGCAGCAGGGAGACCGGGTGCTGATCTACCTGCCGATGGTGGCGCAGGCGGTGTTCGCGATGCTGGCCTGCGTGCGAATCGGCGCCATTCACTCGGTAGTGTTCGGCGGCTTCGCCAGCGGCAGCCTCGCGAGCCGCATCGACGACGCGCAGCCGACCGTGATCGTCAGTACCGACGCGGGCAGTCGCTCGGGCAAGTTGCTGCCCTACAAGCCGCTGCTCGACGAAGCGATACGGCTGGCTGCACACAAGCCGCAGCAGGTGTTGCTGATCGATCGTGGGCTGAGCCCGATGGAACTCGTCCCCGGTCGGGACGCGTGCTACGAGGCACTGCGCGAGCAGCACAGCGCTGCCGTGGTGCCCTGCACCTGGGTCGATTCCACGCACCCCAGCTACACCCTGTACACCAGTGGCACCACAGGAAAGCCCAAGGGTGTGCAGCGCGACACCGGTGGCTACGCCGTCGCCATGGCGGCCAGCATGAAGCACATCTACTGCGCCCACTCCGGCGAAACCTTCTTCAGCGCAAGCGACATCGGCTGGGTCGTTGGTCACAGCTACATCGTGTACGCGCCGCTGATCAACGGCATGGCCACCATCCTTTACGAAGGCTTGCCGACACGACCGGACGCAGGCATCTGGTGGAGCCTGGTCGAGAAGTACCGCGTCTCGGTGATGTTCAGTTCGCCGACCGCGATCCGGGTGTTGAAGAAGGCCGACCCGAAGTACCTGTCGCAGCATGACCTCTCGTCGCTGCGTGCGCTGTTTCTGGCCGGGGAGCCGCTGGACGAGCCGACCGCAGCGTGGATTTCGACAGCGCTGGGCAAGCCCGTCATCGACAACTACTGGCAGACCGAAACCGGCTGGCCGATCCTGACCATCGCCCGCGGCGTCGAACCCGCACCGTCGAAGCTGGGCAGCCCGGGCTTTGCGATGTACGGCTATGCCGTCAAGGTGATGGACGAGCTGACCGGCCTGGAGCTGACCGAGCCCGGTCAGAAGGGCATGCTGGTCATCGACGGCCCGCTGCCGCCAGGCTGCATGCAGACCATCTGGCGCGACGACGAGCGCTTCGTCAAGACCTACTGGAGCGGTGCGCCGGGCAAGCTGGTCTACAGCACCTTTGACTGGGGGGTACGGGATGCCGATGGGTATTACTTCATCCTCGGCCGCACCGACGACGTGATCAACGTTGCCGGCCATCGCCTCGGCACACGCGAGATCGAGGAAAGCATTTCCAGCCATGCGGCAGTGGCCGAGGTCGCAGTCGTCGGCGTCGCCGACGCGCTCAAGGGGCAGGTCGCGATGGCTTTCGTCGTGTTGAAGGAGTCGGCCAAGGCGGCTGCGACGGCCGATGCCGCCCGTCTCGAGGCCGAGGTCATGAAGGTTGTCGACACGCGACTCGGAGCACTCGCCCGGCCGGCTCGCGTGCACTTCGTCACTTCCTTGCCCAAGACCCGCTCCGGCAAGCTGCTGCGCCGCGCGATCCAGGCGGTGTGCGAGCAGCGCGATCCCGGCGATCTGACGACGATCGACGATCCGGAATCACTGCAGCAGATCAGGGACACGCTGGTGGGCTGAGGAGCTTCGCCAACGCATCGCGCTCAGGCCGTCCCCCGAATGGCTGTCCGCGCTCGTGGGGATGGCCGAATGCGGATGGGATCCACAGACTGGCGGCCCCACCAGCACGGAGCCCAGGCCATGACCTCGTTCGACATCTCTTGCACTCGCCGCCATGCACTGGCCGCCCTGGCCGTGGCGTGGCCGGTCACACCTGTCGATGCCAAGCCTCGCGCGGACGCGGCACTCGAGGTGCCACGCCTCGCGCTGCTGTCGCCGGCGACCCCCGACATCGATCCGCTCGGCCACCTCGTCAGTGAAAAGCTCGACGGTGTGCGCGCGATCTGGGACGGCAGCCGACTGCGCTTTCGCAGTGGCCGAATCGTCCCTGCGCCCGACTGGTTCACCGACGCCCTGCCGCCGATCGCGCTGGACGGCGAGCTGTGGGGCGGGCGCGAGCGATTCGACGTCGTGTCCGGCACGGTACGAAGGTCCGCACCGGACGACGCCAGCTGGCGGGCACTTCGGTTGATGGTGTTTGATCTGCCCGGTGCGCAGGGGCACTTCGCGTCGCGCGCCGCACGCATTGCCGCGCTGGCGGCTGCATCGCGGTCGACGGTCTGGATGGCCGTGGAACAAATTCACCTGCCCGATAGTTCCGCCTTGCAGCAACGGCTCGCCAGCGTGGTGCGTGGCGGCGGCGAAGGCCTGGTGCTGCACCGAGCGGATGCGCTTTGGGCGCCAGGGCGCAGCCGCGCGCTGTGGAAGGTCAAGCCCCTGCAGGATGCCGAAGCGCAGGTGCTGGCGCACGAACCGGGCCGAGGGCGCCTGGTGGACATGATGGGTGCCCTGCGGGTGCGCGCGGCCAACGGTGTCGAGTTCCGCATCGGCACCGGCTTCAGCGATGCACAGCGCCGTGATCCGCCGCCGGTGGGCAGCTGGATCAGCTACACCCACCACGGCTTGACGCCGTCAGGGGTACCGCGCTTCGCAAGCTTCTGGCGCCCGCACAACGCCGACGTGTAGGGCGGCCAGCCTCAGAGCACCTCGCTGGCGAAGTCCGCCAGCCGCGAGCGCTCGCCGCGCGCCAGCGTCACATGGCCGCTGTGCGGCCAGCCCTTGAATCGGTCAACGGCATAGGTCAGGCCCGAGCTACCTTCGGTCAGGTAGGGTGTGTCGATCTGCGCGAGGTTACCCAGGCACACGATCTTCGTGCCCGGTCCGGCGCGCGTGATCAGTGTCTTCATCTGCTTGGGTGTCAGGTTCTGGGCCTCGTCGATCAGCACGAACTTGTTCAGGAAGGTGCGTCCGCGCATGAAGTTCAGGCTCTTGATCTTGATCTTGCTGCGCACCAGATCGTTGGTCGCCGCGCGCCCCCACTCACCGGCGCCGCCATCGGTCTTCGAGAGCACTTCGAGGTTGTCGTCGAGCGCGCCCATCCACGGCCCCATCTTCTCTTCCTCGGTGCCGGGCAGGAAGCCGATGTCTTCACCCACCGGCACCGTCACCCGAGTGACGATGATCTCTGTGTAGCGGCGATCGTCCATCACCTGGGACAGGCCCGCGGCCAGGGTCATGAGCGTCTTGCCGGTACCGGCCGTGCCGGTCAGCGTGATGAAGTCGCAATCCGGGTCCATCAGCAGGTTCAGCGCGAAGTTCTGTTCGCGGTTGCGCGCAGTCACGCCCCACACCGCGTTCTTCGTGTGCGTGTATTCGCGCAGCGTGCGCAACACGGCCGACTTGCCAGTGATCTCGGTCACCTTGGCATGCAGTGGCGCAGCGCCCGGCGCTTCGAGGTAGACGAACTGGTTGATCAGCAGCGCTGGCACGAGCGGACCGCTGATGCGGTAGTAGGTGAAGCCGCCCTGGTTCCAGCTTTCCATGGTCTTGCCGTGGCGGTCCCAGAAGTCGGGCGGCAATTGCAGCACGCCTGTGTAGAGCAGGTCGCCGTCCTCGAGCGTCTTGTCGTTGAAATAGTCTTCCGCCGGCAGGCCCAGGGCGCGCGCCTTGATGCGCATATTGATGTCTTTCGACACCAGCACCACGTCGCGCGCCGGCTGCTGGTCACGCAGCGCTTGGACGACGCCGAGGATCTGGTTGTCGGCCTTGCCCTGGGGCAGGCCATCCGGCAGCGTCACGTTGACCAGGTGGGTCTGGAAAAACAGCTTGCCCGCGGCCTCCCGGTGGCCCGTCTGCGCCAGAGGCAACCCCTCGCCCAGCCCGTCCGTCGAGCCATGCGCTTTGCGCGCGCTCATGTTCGCAGCCAGGGCGTCGAGGTCGCGGCTGACCTGGCGGGCGTTGCGGGCGACCTCGGTCATGCCCTTCTTGTGATCGTCAAGCTCTTCGAGCGTGATCATCGGCAGGTAGACATCGTGCTCGTCGAAACGGAACAGGCTCATCGGGTCGTGCATCAGCACGTTGGTGTCCAGCACGAACAGCTTGGCCGGACCGGTGCCGCGCGGCTTCGCCGTGCGTGGTTTCGGTTCCGTTCGTCTGGCCGCTTCAGGCGCTGCGACGGTGATTGGGGCCGTAACCGATGCACGCGTCGGCACCAGTGCAGCCGGGTCGTACAAGTTCAGTTCGGGGGGCGCCGCGGGCTCGGCTTCGACGCTGGCGCGCGGGGATCGCTTCGCCTGTTTGGTGGCAGCCTGGGACTCGAAATCGGCGACGGACAACAAGGAGGCACGTTTGGCAGGCGGCTTGGGCAGTGGCATGGGGCGGCGACGAATGAAGTTGGAAGGACAGCGTATCGGAAAACAAAAAAGCCGCACAGGGCGGTGTGCGGCTTTTGTGATGGCGAGTCGCGAATCAGACTTGCTCTTTCAGGGCCTGGGCGGCGATCAGTACTTCCTCGACGTGCCCGGCTACCTTCAGGCCGCGCCATTCCCCACGCAATACTCCGGAGCCATCGATCAGGAAGGTGCTGCGCTCGATGCCCTTGACCTTCTTGCCGTACATGATCTTGTTCTTGACCACGCCGAACATGTGGCACAGCTTCTCCTCGGTGTCGGCGATCAGGTCGAAAGGCAGTTCGAGGTTCTGCTTGAATTTCTCGTGCGATGCCATGTTGTCTCGCGACACACCGAACACCACCGCATCGGCAGCGACGAATTCCTGATGATGATCACGGAACTGCATTGCCTCGGTGGTGCAGCCCGGAGTGTTGTCTTTCGGATAGAAGTACAACACCACGATCCGTCCCGCGAAGGCTTGTGGAGTGAACCTCACTCCGCTGGTGGCGAGCGCTTCAAAGTCCGGGAGGGGTTTGTTGAGGGCTGGCGTCATGGGAAGGCTGGAGTGTTGCGCGGTCGCTGCGCGTAACCTCTAATTATACGGGGCCATTGCGCCTCGGCTGCGAGCGTTGGTGCGTAGAAAGCCCACCCGTTTTCAGCGCTCGAACAGCAGCGCGACGACCACCGTGCGTCCTTCGGACAGCAGCACGTTGTAGGTGCGGCAGGCCGCGGCGGTGTCCATGGTCTCGACGCCGATGTGCCGCTCTATCAACGGCCGCAGCAGGCCGGCCGATGGGAAACGCAGTCGCGCGCCGCTGCCGAAGATCACCAATTCCGGCGCGTTCTCGGCCAGGGTTTTGAAATGGTCGGCCGTCAGATCATCAAAACGGGTCACGGGCCAAGCGGTGACCAGGCCCGCCCATGGCACCACCACGCTGTGGGTGTGCTGCACACCGTTGACCAGCACGCCGTCAGGCCCGTGGCGAGCGATGGCATTGGTTCCTTCGATCCGTTCGGCGTGCAGTTTCAAGGCGACAGTCATGAAATCACTCAGCCTAAAATTGTAGGCTGCGTGCCGTGTCGGCGCGGTGCTGGAGCCCCGCTTTGAAAGCTGTTGCCAAGTCGAGCAAGCTCGCCAACGTCTGCTACGACATCCGTGGTCCGGTGCTTGACAAGGCCCGGCAGATGGAGGAAGAGGGGCAGAAGATCATCAAGCTGAACATCGGCAATCTCGCGGTGTTCGGGCTGGAGCCCCCCGACGAGATCGTGCAGGACATGATCCGCAACCTGCCGAACAGCGCCGGTTACACCGACAGCAAGGGCCTGTTCGCGCCGCGCAAGGCGGTGGTGCACTACTCGCAGGAAAAGAACATCCAGGGCGTGACTGTCGACGACGTGTACCTCGGCAACGGTGCTTCCGAGTTGATCACGATGAGCATGAACGGCCTGCTCAACGACGGCGACGAGGTGCTGGTGCCAGCGCCAGACTACCCGCTGTGGACTGCGTCGGTCGCGCTCTCGGGTGGCACGCCGGTGCACTACCTCTGCGACGAGCAGTCCAGCTGGTATCCAGACATCGCCGACATACGCAGCAAGATCACGCCGAACACCAGAGCCATCGTCGTCATCAATCCGAATAACCCGACCGGTGCGCTGTACCCCGAGAGCTTGCTGCGGGAGATCGTCGAGGTCGCGCGCCAGCACCAGCTGATCGTGTTCGCCGACGAGATCTACGACAAGACCCTCTACGACGGCGAGACGCACACCAGCATCGCCTCGCTGGCCGACGACGTGCTGTTCGTCACCTACAACGGCCTGTCGAAGAACTACCGTTCCTGCGGCTACCGCGCCGGCTGGATGGTGGTGTCGGGTGCGAAGGCCCACGCACGCGACTATGTCGAGGGACTGAACATGCTGGCCTCGATGAGGCTGTGCTCGAACACGCCGGGCCAGCTGGCGATACAGACCGCACTCGGGGGTTACCAGAGCATCAAGGACCTGGTTGCGCCCGGCGGGCGTTTGTGCCGCCAGCGCGACCTGGCCTATGAGTTGCTCAGCCAGATCCCGGGCGTCAGCGTCGTCAAGCCGAAGGCCGCGCTCTACATGTTCCCCAAGCTTGATGCGAAGATGTACCCGATCGTTGACGATCAGCAGTTCGCCTACGAGTTGCTCGCCTCCGAGAAGGTGCTGATCGTCCAGGGCACCGGCTTCAACTGGCCGACTCCCGATCACTTCCGCCTGGTGTTCCTGCCGAATTCCGACGATCTGACCGAAGCCATCGGGCGCATCGCGCGCTTCCTCGACCAGTACCGCAAGCGGCATTCGCGGTGACGACGGGCACCGCGCAGCCAGACCTGATTTCTTTTTCCTTGCAAAGCACCAGCCCTTCAGGGCCATCAAGATGACACCGATACGAGTTGGCCTTCTGGGCATCGGCACCGTGGGCAGCGGCACCTTCAAGGTGTTGCTGCGCAACCAGCAGGAGATCATGCGCCGAGCCGGTCGAGGCATCGAGATCACGATGGTCGCCGACCTCGATACCGCGCGGGCGAGGGCGGTTGTTGGTGACGCAGTGCGCGTCGTCGCCGACGCGCGTGAGGTGATCGCCGACCCCGAGATCGACATCGTCGTCGAGCTGATCGGCGGCTACGGCATCGCTCGCACGCTCGTGCTGGAAGCCATCGCCGCCGGCAAGCATGTGGTCACGGCCAACAAGGCCTTGCTGGCGGTGCACGGTACGGAAATCTTCGCCGCGGCGCGCGACCAGGGGGTGGTCGTCGCGTTCGAGGCTGCAGTGGCCGGCGGCATTCCGATCATCAAGGCGCTGCGTGAAGGGCTGACCGCCAACCGCATCCAGTGGATCGCCGGGATCATCAATGGCACCACCAATTTCATCCTTTCCGAGATGCGGGCCAAGGGCCTGGACTTCGGCGTGGTGCTGAAGCAGGCACAGGAACTCGGCTATGCCGAAGCCGACCCGACGTTCGACATCGAAGGCGTCGACGCAGCCCACAAGCTGACGCTGATGAGCGCGATCGCCTTCGGCATCCCGGTGCAGTTCGATCGCGCACACATCGAAGGCATCGCCCAGCTGGCCGCCGCCGACATCGCCTATGCCGAGCACCTGGGCTACCGCATCAAGCTGCTGGGCATCACCAAGCAGACGGATGCCGGCATCGAGTTGCGCGTGCACCCGACGCTGGTGCCTGGCAAGCGGCTGATCGCCAATGTGGAAGGTGCGATGAATGCGGTGATGGTGCAGGGCGATGCGGTGGGCAGCACCCTCTACTACGGCAAGGGTGCTGGCTCGGAGCCGACCGCCTCAGCGGTGATTGCCGACCTGGTCGACATCACCCGTCTTCACACTGCCGACCCGCACCACCGCGTGCCGCATCTCGCGTTCCAGCACGACGCATTGAGCGCCACGCCGATCCTTCCGATGGATGCCACCGTCACCGCCTACTACCTGCGTCTGCAGGTCACCGACGAAGCCGGCGTACTGGCGCGCATCGCTGGCATCCTGGCCGAGAACCGCATTTCGATCGACGCCCTGCTGCAGCGGCCGAACGACGGCGGTGCCGCGCAGAGCAGCGAGGCTCGCACTGACGTGATCATCCTGACGCACGACACCGTCGAAGGCGAGATGAACCGCGCCATCTCTCAGATGCAGGCGCTGCCCACGGTGCTGGCGCCGATCGTTCGCATCCGCAAGGAAGAACT
The DNA here is from genome assembly GCA_947474755.1 of Burkholderiales bacterium. GTDB lineage: Bacteria > Pseudomonadota > Gammaproteobacteria > Burkholderiales > Burkholderiaceae_C > PBB1. The sequence goes on from CANJJE010000005.1 coordinate 84,114, forward strand.
CAGTTGAACTACCTCAGCACGCGAGGCGACCGAACACCCCGAGGTTTTTCCGACATCCTCCTGGAAGGCCTGGCCCCCGATGGTGGCCTGTATCTTCCCGAGTCCTACCCGAAGGTCGATCACGCCACGCTCGGCCGCTGGCGCGGTCTGAGCTACGCCGATCTCGCGTTCGAGATCCTGTCGCTCTACATCACCGACATCCCTGCGGATGATCTGCGCGCGATGGTGCGCAAGACCTACACGCCGGCCATCTTCGGCACGTCCGAGATCACGCCGCTGAAAGCGCTGGACCGTGCTGCGAACGCCCCGGACGGCACCGATGTCTACCTGCAGGCGCTGTCCAACGGCCCGACGCTGGCCTTCAAGGACATGGCGATGCAGTTGCTCGGCAACCTGTTCGAGTACGAACTGGGGCGCCGCGGCGAGACGCTGAACATCCTCGGCGCCACCTCGGGCGACACCGGCAGCGCCGCCGAGTACGCGATGCGCGGCAAGCAAGGCGTCAACGTCTTCATGCTGAGCCCGAACGGCCGGATGAGTCCGTTCCAGCAGGCACAGATGTTCAGCCTGCAGGATGCCAATATTCACAACATCGCCATTGACGGCGTTTTCGACGACTGCCAGGACATCGTGAAAGCGGTGTCGAATGATCTGGAATTCAAGCGGCGGTGCCGCATCGGTACCGTCAACTCGATCAACTGGGCCCGGCTGCTGGCCCAGGTGGTCTACTACTTTGCCGGCTACTTTCAAGCGACCTCCGCTCGCGTCCATGCCACGCCGGAGCAGGTCAGCTTCGCTGTGCCTTCGGGCAACTTCGGCAATATCTGCGCCGGTCATGTGGCCCGGATGATGGGCCTGCCGATCCGCCGACTGGTGCTGGCCACCAACGAGAACAATGTGCTCGACGAGTTCTTCCGCACCGGCACCTACCGCGTGCGCGGCAGCGCCGAGACGCATGAAACGTCCAGTCCGTCCATGGACATCTCGAAGGCCAGCAACTTCGAGCGCTTCGTGTTCGACCTGCTGGGCCGCGATGCTGCACGCACGAAGCAGCTGTTCAAGACCGAGGTCGAGCAGCACGGCTCGTTCACCGTCAGCGCCGACGAGTTCGCCCACATCGCGAGCTTCGGTTTCGTCTCGGGCACCAGCACCCATGCCGACCGCCTTGCCACGATCCGCGACACCTACCGGCGCTTCGGCGTGGTCATTGATACCCATACTGCCGATGGTCTGAAGGTCGCCCGCGAGCACCTCGAACCGGGCGAGCCGATGCTGGTGCTGGAGACAGCCTTGCCGGCCAAGTTTGCCGAGACCATCGCCCTGGCGATCGGCGTGCAGCCCGATCGCCCCGCTGCGATGCGCGGCATTGAAGACCTGCCGAAACGCTTCGTCGTGATGCCGGTGGACACGCAGGCGGTGAAGACCTACCTCAGCGCCAATATCTGACGGCCATGAGCCAGCCGCCCCTGCCGTCAGCAACGCAGCCACCGGCCCATGCGCCGCTGCTCAGCCTGGACGAGGCGCTGGCCAGGCTGATGCAGGTGGTGAGGCCATTCGATGCCGCGCAGGCGCAGCGTGTGTCGACCTTTGATGCCCTCGGGCGCGTGCTGGCTGCCGATGTGCGCGCCTTGGTCGATGTGCCGCCGGCCGACAACACCGCGATGGACGGCTACGCCATGCGCTGTGCCGACGTGCCCGCCGCCGGCACCATGCTGCCGGTGAGCCAGCGCACCCCGGCTGGCGTGGTTGGCGAGCCGCTCGTGCCCGGCACGGTGGCGCGCATCTTCACCGGAGCCCAGGTGCCCCCTGGCGCCGACGCGGTGGTGAAACAGGAGCAGTGCACGGCTGTCGACGGTGGTGCTGTGCGCATCGACACCGTGCCGCAGCACGGGCAATCGATCCGCCGCCGGGGCGAAGACGTGCGCACCGGCTCGATCGTGCTGCCTGCCGGCACCAGGCTCAGGCCGCAGGCTCTGGGCCTGGCTGCATCGGTCGGTGCGGCGACGCTCGCTGTCGCGCGGCGGCCGCGCATTGCGCTGTTCTCCACCGGCGATGAACTGGTGATGCCGGGCGAATTGGCGCCAGAACAGATGAAGCCGGGTGCGATCTACGACTCGAACCGCTATACGCTGCGCGCGCTGATCCAGGCGCTGGGCTGCGAGTGCACCGACCTTGGCACGGTGCCCGACCGGCTCGACGCCACCCGCGAGGCCTTGCGTCGCGCCGCGCAGGACCACGATCTGATCGTCACCAGCGGTGGCGTGTCGGTCGGCGAGGAAGACCACATCAAGCCGGCCGTCGAGGCCGAAGGGCACCTTGACCTCTGGCAGATGTCGATCAAACCCGGGAAACCGCTTGCGTTCGGCGTCGTGCACCGAGGCGCACCATCCCTCGCGCAGCGGCCTGCGTACTTCGTCGGTCTGCCCGGCAACCCGGTGTCGAGTTTCGTCACCTTCTTCCTGGTCGTGCGGCCTGTGCTGCTGCATCTGCAAGGCGTGATCGACTGGCAGCCACGGCCCGTGCCAATGCGCGCCGATTTCGACTGGCCGCGCCCCGACAAGCGCCGCGAATTCCTGCGCGTGCGCCGCAACGATGCCGGCGGCCTTGACCTGTTCCCCAGTCAGGGATCCGGCGTGCTGACCTCGGCCGTCTGGGGCGACGGCGTGGTCGATAACCCCTCCAGCCAGGCCATTCGCGTGGGAGACAGGGTCGACTACCTCCCCTTCTCGGAGCTGTTGTCGTGAGGGTTCGGGTGCGCTATTTCGCATCGATCCGCGAGGCGCTGGGGGCCGGGGAATTGATCGAGGTGTCCCCGGGATCCACTGTCTCCCGGGTGCGTGACCAACTGACCATGTCCAGCACTGCACATGCCGCCGCACTGGTGCGCGGCAAGGCGCTGAGGTGTGCGCTGAATCAGGTGCTTTGTGACGAGTCGACGGTTCTCACCGAGGAAGACTCCGAACTTGCGTTCTTCCCTCCGGTGACGGGCGGCTGATGCCCATGACCGTCAGCATCCAGACTGCCGACTTCGACCTCGGCGCCGAGGTTGCCGCCCTGCGCGAGGCCGATCCTGGCGTCGGTGCCGTTGCGTCCTTCGTCGGCTGCGTGCGCGACCGCAACGAAGGTACGGGGGTCAGTGCGATGGAACTCGAGCACTACCCCGGCATGACCGAGACATCGATCGAGGCAATGATCGATGCTGCGCGTCAGCGCTTCGACATCCGCGGCGTGCGCATCATCCACCGCGTCGGTCTGCTGCGGCCAACGGACCAGATCGTGCTGGTGGCGGTCACTTCGGCGCACCGTGCCTGCGCATTCCAGGCCTGTGAATTCCTGATGGACTACCTGAAGACACAGGCGCCATTCTGGAAAAAGGAAACCACGCCCGACGGCGCCCGCTGGGTCGATGCGCGGGTCAGTGACGATGTGGCCATGGCGCGATGGCAACTGCCTGATGCCGACGCCTCCATCGGGCGCGCCCCGTGAACGCCGCCTCCCCCTGGGCACAACTGCTGGCCGTCGCGCTCGGCTCCGCCATGGGAGGCGTGCTGCGCTGGGCGGTGCAACTGTGGCTGAACGCGCGCTGGGTCGGATTTCCGCCGGGCACGCTGCTGGTCAACTGCGTCGGGGGGCTGTTGGTCGGCGTCGCGCTGGCCTGGTTCGCACGCTCGCCGAACGAGTTGCTGCGCTTGCTGCTGGTGACCGGTTTCCTGGGCGGCCTCACTACCTTCTCCGCGTTCACCGGCGAATCGCTGACGCTGCTGCAGCGCGGCAACGTTGGGTGGGCTCTGGCCCATGGTGCGGCGCACCTGCTGGGCTCGCTGGCCTGTTGTGCGATCGGTTTCCGCCTGGCCAAGTTCCTGCTGGCCTGACCGCTCGTGCCCGGTGGGGGAAAACGGCGCACACTTGACCCAGATCAAGCTGCGAACCTCGCCAAGCCTTGAAATGCGACGGCGTCCCCTCAACTTTGACGGGACAGGAGGACATGTCCATGCGTCTTGACAAATTCACCACTACCTTCCAGGAAGCTCTGTCCGATGCGCAGAGCCTGGCCAACGGCCGCGACAACCCATATGTGGAGCCGGCGCACCTGCTGAGCGCGATGCTCTCTCAGGCCGACGGGCCGAAGGCCTTGCTGTCGCGCGCGGGTGTCAACACCGCGAAGCTGCAGACCACGCTTGATGCGTCCCTGGACAAGCTGCCGCAGGTGCAAGGCGGCGAACAGGTGCAGCCCGGCCGCGAACTCGTTGGCTTGTTGCAGGCAGCCGAGAAAGAGGCCACCAAGCGTGGCGACCAGTTCATTGCCAGCGAGATGTTTCTGCTGGCCGCGGCCGATAGCAAGAGCCCCATCGGCCCGCTGCTGAAGGAACACGGCATCACCCGCAAGTCCCTGGAAGCTGCCATCGAGGCGGTGCGCGGCGGCCAGAAGATGGATAGCGCCGAAGGCGAGGGCCAGCGCGAGGCACTGAAGAAATACACGCTTGATCTGACCGAGCGTGCCCGCCTGGGCAAGCTCGATCCGGTGATCGGCCGCGATGACGAAATCCGCCGCGCGATCCAGGTGCTGCAGCGCCGCACCAAGAACAACCCGGTGCTGATCGGCGAGCCGGGCGTGGGCAAGACGGCCATCGTCGAAGGGCTGGCGCAGCGCATCGTGGCTGGTGAGGTGCCTGAATCGCTGAAGAACAAGCGGGTGCTGGTACTCGACATGGCCTTGCTGCTGGCCGGTGCCAAGTTCCGCGGCGAGTTCGAGGAACGGCTGAAAAGCGTGCTGAAGGAAGTGGCGCAGGACGAGGGTCAGACCATCGTCTTCATTGACGAGATACACACGATGGTCGGCGCCGGCAAGGCAGAGGGCGCGATGGACGCCGGCAACATGCTCAAGCCCGCGCTGGCACGTGGCGAGTTGCACTGCATCGGCGCGACCACGCTGAACGAATACCGCAAGTACGTGGAGAAGGATGCGGCGCTCGAGAGGCGCTTTCAGAAGATCCTGGTCGGCGAGCCGACCGTCGAAGCGACGATCGCGATCCTGCGCGGCCTGCAGGAAAAGTACGAAGTTCACCACGGCGTCGAGATCACCGACCCGGCGATCGTTGCTGCGGCCGAGCTGAGCCACCGCTACATCACCGATCGTTTCCTGCCCGACAAGGCGATCGACCTGATCGACGAGGCGGCAGCCAAGGTGAAGATCGAGATCGACTCGAAACCCGAGGTGATGGACAAGCTTGACCGCCGTCTGATCCAGCTGCAGATCGAGCGCGAGGCGGTGCGCCGCGAAAAGGACGAGGCTTCGCAGAAGCGCTTTGCACTGATCGAGGAAGAAATCACGAAGCTGCAGCGTGAAGCGGCCGATCTGGAAGAGATCTGGAAGGCGGAAAAGGCTGCCGCGCAGGGCTCGGCGCACATCAAGGAAGAGATCGACCGCATCCGCTTCCAGATCGAGGACTGGAAGCGCAAGGGTGACTTCAACAAGGTCGCCGAGTTGCAATACGGCCGGCTGCCCGAGCTGGAGAAGAAGCTCGCCGAAGCGCAATCCAAGGAGCAGGGCAAGAGCAAGGCGGGCAAGGCTGGCGGCAAGCCGCAGTTGCTGCGCACGCTGGTGGGTGCCGAGGAAATCGCCGAAGTGGTGGCACGAGCCACCGGCATCCCTGTGGCCAAGCTGATGCAGGGCGAACGCGAGAAGCTTCTGCAGATGGAATCGCGCCTGCACGAACGCGTCATTGGTCAGGACGAAGCGATCACCGCGGTCGCGAACGCGATCCGCCGCTCGCGCTCAGGCCTTTCCGACCCGAACCGGCCGACCGGCTCCTTCCTGTTCCTGGGCCCGACTGGCGTGGGCAAGACCGAGCTGTGCAAGGCGCTGGCGGGCTTCCTGTTCGACAGCGAAGAGCACCTGATCCGCATCGACATGAGCGAGTACATGGAGAAGCATTCGGTGAGCCGCCTGATCGGCGCGCCCCCGGGTTACGTCGGCTACGACGAGGGTGGTTACCTGACCGAGGCGGTGCGCCGCAACCCCTACTGCGTGTTGCTGCTCGACGAGGTCGAAAAGGCGCACCCGGACGTGTTCAATGTGCTTCTGCAGGTGCTCGACGATGGTCGGCTGACCGACGGGCAGGGCCGCACCGTGGACTTCAAGAACTGCGTGATCGTGATGACCAGCAACCTGGGTTCCCACCAGATCATGCAGATGGCCGGGCAGCCGAGCGAGGACATCCGCGACGCGGTGTGGGTCGAGGTGAAGCAGCATTTCCGTCCGGAATTCCTGAACCGCATCGACGAGGTCGTGGTGTTCCACGCGCTTGACCACGGCAATATCGCAGCGATCGCGAAGATCCAGCTGAAGGTGCTGGAGGCGAGGCTGGAGAAGATGGACATGAAGCTCGATGTGTCGGTGCAGGCACTGGCCGATCTGGCGAAGGCCGGCTTCGATCCGGTGTTCGGCGCACGGCCGCTGAAGCGCGCGATCCAGCAGCGCATCGAGAACCCGGTCGCGAAGCTGATCCTCGAGGGCAAGTTCGGCCCGAAGGATGTGATTCCGGTCGGCGTGGAAGACGGGGAGTTCGTCTTCGACCGCGTGGTGCACTGACGTGCACTGAAAAGAGCGAGCGGCTCAGCGGTCCAGCAGCGGATCGAGCCGCTCGATCTGCAGCCGGGCGAGTACCAGGTTGGCATTCGCCCGGTCGAGCACGGTGATCAGCGCCATGCCGCTGTGTCTGGTCACGGGGCGCAGCAGCAGGTGGTGCGACCCCAGCGTGATCGTGGCCTCGAGCGGCGTGTGACCGAGGCCCAGCGCCCGGCTGCTGTTGCCCATTGCCGACAGCAGCGTGCGGCCGTGGCGCGCCAGCTCGGCAGGGGGTGCGCCGGAGCCCGAATTGGCGACCGGCAGGCCAGAGCCGATGTCGAACACGCAGCAGCCGACCACGCCATTGAGTTCGCAGACCCGGTGCACATAGACATCGAGCACCTCATCGTGCCCGGGCTCTGGCCTGGCCGACACATCGGGCATCGGCCGCGTGTCGGGCGGCACGAAAACAGTGCTGTTGATGCCTGTCGGCTGGGTGACCTGCATCGCTGGTGCCCGGGTGGGTGCCGACCCCGACGCCGACGTTGCAGCAGGGCTGCGAGGCGATGTGGCGACCGAGCCGTGCATGCGGTTCCAGGTTCCGTTGATGAAGTTCCACGCGTCGGCGGAGCGGGTCACCACCGGTGTCGTGCGCAGCGTGATCGCGGTGCCGCGCACCATCTCCTGCGCTTGCGTCACCAGCGTGGTGCTGTTGGTCAGCGGAAGCAGCAGAAGCTGGCGGTTGTGCCAGGGGCCGCGGATCACCTCCTCATGCCAGAGCTGCAGCGTGTTCTCCAGCGTGGCGGCTGGCAGTGAGCCGGCCATCATCACGCCGAGTCGGCTGAAGGCCAGCAGCGTGCGCGCCACGCCGTGGGCGGCGGCTGCGTCGGGAGTGTCGGCCACGTCAGTGGAATACAGCCGCAGCACCTGCTGGGCAGCGAGCGGCACGTCGAGGTAGTCGATCGAGGCCAGCGGCGTGCCTTGCCCCTGCCGGCGCAGCACCAGCTTGTGCACCGGTCGGCTGCAGGCCGCGGCAATGCCGCTCAGCAACTGCCGCGACCAGCGCGTGCCCAGATCGTGTATCGCGATGAACTCCGTCTGCAGGTGCTCGAACTGCTGCTGCAGCGCCTCGCCGGGCGCGCACGACACCAACAGCTCGCGCACGAGGTCGTCAACGGGGCGGCCGATGTCCCGATGCACCGCATTGCGTGCCGGGTCTTCGCGATTCGCCACCTGAGTCACCAGCGCGGTCTGCGCGCGGGTCGATCCCCATCCGGCGTTCTCCATCGGCGCCGTTTCGCGAAAGTCGGCGTCCGAGTTGCCGGTTCGACTGCTGAAGGTGCTCATGGGGCCCTCGTCGCAAAGGCTGCGGGTGGCTGAGACGTGTGGTCAGGGTGGCGCTGCATCTGACTCGAAACACGCACCCGCGGATGCTGGCACAGACGCGCACTGGAAGCCATCCCCTGGATGCCACATGGGCGACCGGTGCGGGGTCTGCGACAGGGGCGTCGATAGAATCGTTCGATGTCACCATGTTGTCATCTGAACCGCCGACGCCATGGCGTCTCTCGCCATGTCCGAGGCTGATTCGGTGCGCGAAGACTTGCCGGTGGTCATCGTCGGCGCTGGTCTGGCCGGGCTGACGGTGGCGCTGCACCTGGCTGCCGAGCACCCGGTCATCGTGCTGGCCAAGCGCGATCTCGACGAGGCAGCGACAGCCTGGGCGCAGGGCGGCATCGTCGGCGTGCTGGGCGATGACGACAGCATCGATTCCCATGTGCGCGACACGCAGGATGCGGGCGCCGGCCTGGTCGACGAGCACACCGCGCGTTTCATCGCCCAACACAGCGCCGATGCGATCGGCTGGCTGGTCGATCGCGGCGTGCCGTTCTCGGCTGATCCCGACGGCCCGCTGGGACTGCACCTGACGCGCGAAGGTGGCCATGCGGTGCGCCGCATTGCACATGCGGCCGATGCGACCGGCAAGGCGATCCACGACGTGCTGCTCGACGAGGTCAAGCGTCACCCGAACATCGACATGCGAGAGCGCTGGATGGTGGTCGACGTGATCACCTCGCGACAACTCAGACGCGACGAGCCACCGCGCTGCTACGGCGTCTACGCGCTCGACATCGACAGCCAGCGGGTCGAGACGCTGCCCGCGCGTGCGGTGGTGCTGGCCACCGGCGGCGTCGGCAAGGTGTACCGCTACACCAGCAACCCCGACACCGCCACCGGCGACGGCATCGCGATGGCCTGGCGCGCCGGCTGCCGCATCGGCAACATGGAATTCATCCAGTTCCACCCGACCTGCCTGTACCACCCGCAGGAACGCAGTTTCCTGATCACCGAGGCGTTGCGTGGCGAGGGCGCGCACCTGAAGCTGCCCAGCCTGGGGCCGGGCGATCCCGGTGGCAAGCGGTTCATGGCAGCGCACGACGAGCGCATGGAGCTGGCGCCGCGCGACATCGTGGCCCGCGCGATCGACTTCGAGATGAAGCGGCATGGCCTCGACCATGTGTGGCTGGATGCCACGCACCTGGGCGAGGCCTACCTGAAGGAGCATTTCCCGACCATCCATGCGCGCTGCCTGGCGCTGGGCATCGACATCGCGCGGCAGCCGATCCCGGTGGTGCCGGCGGCGCACTACACCTGCGGCGGCGTTGTCACCGACCTGCATGGCCGCACTGACCTGCCGGGCCTGTATGCGGTGGGCGAAACCACTTACACCGGCCTGCATGGCGCGAATCGCCTGGCGAGCAACTCGCTGCTCGAATGCGTGGTGCTGGGACGCACCTGCGCGCTGGACATCGAGGCGCAGCCCGAACGCAGCGAGCCAACTCTTCCGATGTGGGACGAGAGCCAGGTCGAGGACGCCGATGAACAGGTCGTCATCGCTCACAACTGGGACGAGTTGCGGCTGTTGATGTGGAACTATGTCGGCATCGTGCGCACGACCAAGCGCCTCGAGCGGGCGTTGCACCGTATCAAGCTGCTGCGCAGCGAGATCGATGACTACTACGGCAGCTTCCGTGTCAGCCGCGACCTGCTGGAGCTGCGCAATCTGGTCGATTGCGCCGAGCTGATCGTCCGCTCAGCGCTGATGCGCCACGAAAGTCGCGGGCTGCACTACAGCCGCGACTACCCGTATGCCTTGCCCGTCAGCTTCCCGACGGTGCTGATGCGGGGCGCGCGCGCGGGCAAGAAGCCGAAGACCCGCGGCATCGGCGCCTAGCTGCATGCTTCAGCGCCGTGCGCGCATGGCCATCTTGGCCTGCACGAACTGGTAAGCGAAATCGACGGCTTCTCTGATCGCAGCCTCGTTCTCGGCGCGCTCCGGATCCGTGAGGTAGAAGGAGAAATCGATGGCATGGCGGATATAGCGCGGTGGCAGCCGGTTCAGCGCGACGCAGGCGACGTCGGCCTGAATCTGCGGATCGCTCAGGTGCGCGAAGCGCGGCGCAGCAGCCAGCACCGCGTCGAACACCGCACGCTCATGGTGGTTGTGGATCGAAGCGAACTCGGTGCTCATGGCGGTCTCCGCTCCTTTGTGGAGCTCAGGCGACAGTGTCCGATCGCCGCAGCACTGCCCAGCGCGAGAAATGCACCGGAAGTGCAGTCCAGATCGATGCCGGGAGTCGCTCGGGCATCGATTCAGAGGATGTTCAGCACCCGCATCGAGTAGTCGGTGGCCTGCACATCCTTGGTCAGCCGACCGATCGAGATCCGGTCGACGCCCGTGGCGGCGATCTCGCGCACCTGCTCCAGCTGCACGCCTCCAGAGACTTCCAGCAGCGCGCGCCCGGCAGTCAGCGCGACCGCCTGGCGCATGCCGGCAAGGTCGAAGTTGTCGAGCAGCACGCTTGCCGCACCGGCAGCAAGCGCTTCGGCCACCTGGGCCAGCGATTCGACCTCGATCTGGATGGCCACGCCTGCGTTCAGCGCCTGTGCGTTGCGCAACACGGCGGTGATGCCGCCGGCCGCCGCGATATGGTTTTCCTTGATCAGGATGCCATCCCACAGCGCCATCCGCTGGTTGTGGCCGCCGCCGGTGCGCACCGCGTATTTCTGAGCCTGGCGCAGGCCGGGCAGCGTCTTGCGGGTGTCGAGGAGCACGCAGCCGCGAGGGTTTGGCGAGGCGCCGGCGATCGCATCGACGTGGCGCCGCGTCAGCGTCGCGGTGCCCGACAGCAGCTGCAGGAAATTGAGCGCAGGACGCTCGGCCGACAGCAGCGCGCGGGCGTTCGACTCGATGTGACAGACGTGGGTGTTTGCCGCCATCAACGCGCCTTCGGCCACATGCCAGGTGATGCGCGCGCCGGGGTCCAGCGCCAGCACGCAGGCATCGAACCAGTCGCGCCCGCACAGCACGGCCTCCTCGCGCACCAGCACCCGCGCGGCCACCCGCTGGTCGGCCGGCACGAGTTCGGCTGTCCAGTCGCGCTGGCCGATGTCCTCGTGCAATGCGTCGCGCACGTTGCGCGCGCGGGCTTCTTCCAGGCTTTCGTTGGTGTCGAACATCTCAGGCTGAGCCGGGCCGCCCCAAGGGGCCTGAGCGCCTCCCCGGGGGGCAGTTCCGAAGGCGCGTGGGGATGGGCATGGCTTCAGGCCGCGCCGAGGTGCGGTACCAAGCCGGGCTTCTGCGTCGCGGCTGGATTCGCCTTGACGAAGTCCAGCATCCTGTCGATGCAGCCCAGCGCCCGGGCCCGCACCGGCTCGTCAACGGTGATCTCTCCACGGCCGGATTCCAGGCAGTCGATCACACCCTGCAGCGCATTCATCGCCATCCACGGGCAATGCGCGCAGCTCTTGCAGGTGGCGCTTTCGCCAGCCGTCGGCGCTTCGAGCAGGGTCTTCGTCGGTGCGAGTTGACGCATCCGGTGCATCAGGCCGTTGTCGGTCGCGACGATGAAGGTCTGTGCGTCCATCGTCGTCACTGCGTTGAGCAGCTGCGTGGTCGAACCGACCACATCGGCCAGCTTGACCACCGCCTCGGGCGATTCGGGATGCACCAGGACCTTGGCGTCCGGGTACCTGGCCTTCAGCAGTTCCAATTCGAGGCCCTTGAATTCGTCGTGCACGATGCACTCGCCGTTCCACATCAGCATGTCGGCGCCAGTGTGCTGCTGGATGTAGCGACCCAGGTGCCGGTCGGGTGCCCAGAGCACCTTCTGGCCTTGTTCCTTCAGGTGCGCCACGATCGCCAGCGCGCAGGAGCTCGTCACCATCCAGTCGGCACGGGCCTTCACTGCCGCGCTGGTGTTGGCGTAGACGACCACGGTACGGTCGGGATGCGCGTCGCAGAACTGGGCGAACGCGTCGGCCGGGCAGCCGAGGTCGAGCGAGCAGGTCGCTTCGAGGTCGGGCATCAGCACTCGTTTGGCCGGGCTGAGGATCTTCGCGCTCTCGCCCATGAAGCGTACCCCGGCCACCACCAGTGTCTGGCTCGCGTGGTCGCGACCGAAGCGCGCCATTTCCAACGAGTCGGCGACGCAGCCACCGGTTTCCAGTGCCAGATCCTGCAGGTCGCCATCGACGTAGTAATGGGCGACCAGCACCGCGCCGTGCTGCTTGAGCAGCGCTGCGGCGCGGGCCTTGAGCGCGGTGCGCTCGGGCGGCGTCAACGCTGCCGGTACCTTCGCCCAGGCTTGCGCGGTGCAACTGACGCCCCGCGCGTCCTGGCGTGTGAAGTCGTAGAGAACCTGGGTCATGCAGAGGTATGAGGGAAGTCGGATGAAGGCGTGGATCGCGCAGCTTGCCGAATTATCGTTGTCTGTACCTGCACATTTGCGCCGCCCTTGAAGTCGCACTGGGCGAATCAGCACCAGGCCGCATCACCCCGGCAGGCCGCCCGGCCACATCCCGACTCAGCGCTCGGTGCTGTCATCTCCCTTTCGCGATGAACGACTTTGGCACGACGCACAGGCTTGTCTGGAAATCGACAACCGTTGTCCGAGCATCGCCACCGCGACGTACGCGATGACAATACTCGGGACTCTCGCGGTCGGTGAACAGTCGACACTACAGATGCCTGCGATGACACCCAACGCCTCCAACTCAGCCGCCGCCGCCACCGTTTCCTTGCGGCAAGACGCCCGCACGATCGGCCTGGTCGGCTTGGCGCACGGTACCTCGCACTTTTTCCACCTGCTGCTGCCGCCGCTGTTTCCGCTGTTCATCCGAGACTTCGGATTCAGCTACGCCGAGCTGGGCCTGCTGGTCACCACCTTCTTCGTGATTTCCGGCATAGGGCAGGCGCTGGCGGGGTTCGTCGTCGACCGAATCGGTGCGCGGCCGGTGCTTTTTGCCGCGCTCTCGTGCTTTGCGCTGGCCGGCGTCGCGGTGTCGCTGGCCACTGGCTACAGCGGGCTGATGCTGGCGGCGGCGCTGGCCGGTCTTGGCAACTGTCCATTTCATCCCGCTGACTTCACCATCCTGAACCGGCGTGTCTCGGCCGCCCGGCTCGGCCATGCATTCAGCACGCATGGCCTGAGTGGCAACCTGGGCTGGGCCGCCGCACCGCTGTTCCTGACCGGGCTGACCGCCGTCTTCGGTTCCTGGCGCGCGGCCACGGCCTGCGCGTCGGTAATGGTGGTGTGCGTCATGGCGATTCTGTGGTGGCAGCGTGACGCGATCGACGACCGCCAGGGCGAGTGGGCGCCGTTGCCCCCGGCCCTCGGCAAGGGCGGACAGCCCCTGGCGCCCGAGCATCCGATGGCCTTCCTGCGTCTGCCCTCGGTGTGGATGTGCTTCTCGTTTTTCTTCTGGTCGACCTGCGCGCTCAGCGCCATCCAGAGTTTTGCCAGCCCGGCCCTGCACCAGTTGTCTGGACTTCCATTGACGCTGACCTCGCTGGTCGTCAGCGGCTACATGCTGTTCGGTGCGGTAGGCATCGTCATTGGCGGCTTTCTGGCGGCGCGCAGCGATCGGCTCGAAAAGATCATCACTTGCTGCCTGCTCGCCTCAGCCGCACTGCTGGTGCTGGTCGGCAGCGGTGTGCTCCCGGGCATGGTGGCGGTGGTGCTGACCGCACTGGCCGGCTTCGGCACCGGGCTGGCCGGACCGTCTCGCGACATGTTGATCAAGCAGGCGGCGCCACCGGGCGCCACCGGTCGTGTGTACGGCATGGTGTATTCGGGCCTGGACCTGGGTTTCGCCATGGCCGCGCCGGTCTTCGGTGCGCTGCTCGATCATGGTTCGCCGTCGGCCGTGTTCTACGGCTCGGCACTGGCGCTGACGGTAGGCGTGGCCTCGGCTGCGGTGGTCGGCCAGGCCATCCAGCGCACGCGGGCGACACGATCGCCGGCCTCGGCTGCGGTGGTCTGACCAGGTCCTGGCGTGGCATAGTCACCGGGCTCTGCGCGACGGCGTGCAGTCGATCCAGATCACCACCGTGCTGTCATGACCACCGCATCTCCATCGCTCAGAGACATCGTCGGCCTCGGCCAGGAGCCAGGGCAGTTGCACGACTGCGCGCTGATCATGATCGACCTGCAGAATACCTATCGGCGGGGCGTGATGCGCCTGAGCGGGGTCGAGCAGGCGATTGCCGAAGCCTCGAAACTGCTGGAGATCGCGCGCGATCTGAAGGTGCCGGTGATCCATATCCAGCACGACGGCGGTGCGGGCACGCCATACGACATCGGTTCGGAGCTGGGAGCGATCGCCGACGAGGTGGCTCCGATCGCTGGCGAGCCGGTGATCACGAAGAACTACCCCAATGCCTTCGTGCAGACCGATCTGGACGAGCGGTTGAAAGCCGTCGGCATCCAGAAGATCATGCTGGCCGGCTTCATGACGCACATGTGCATCAACTCGACGGCGCATGGCGGATTCAACCTGGGTTACGCGCCGACGGTGGTAGCCAGCACCACGGCCACCCGTGCGCTCGAAGGCGCGAACGGCCAGGTGCTGAGCGCGCAGCAGGTGCAGGATGCGGCGATCGCGTCCACGCGCGACCTGTACGCCGCCATCGTCGACCGGGTGTCGGACCTTCGAGCCTGGTGACGGTGGTCGGCAGCCCTCAGGGCTGAACCACCTCCAGCAGCCGATCGAGCCCCCCGCTTTCGATCGAGACCATTGCCTGCTCGCGCACGGTTGGCTTCGCGTGATAAGCCACCGACAGACCTGCAGCTCCCATCATCGGCAGGTCGTTGGCGCCGTCGCCTACCGCGATCGCCTGTGAGGGGCTGATGCCAAGCCGTGCGCAGGTGTCCAGCAGCATCCTGCGCTTCTCGGCGCCATCACAGATGTCGCCCCAGGTCTGGTCGACCATGCGGCCTGTCAACTGGCCGCCGTTCGCGCCCGGCTCGATCTCCAGCACATTGGAGCGGGTGAAATCGATGCCGAGCCGGTCTCGGATGCGGTCGGTGAAGAAGGTGAAGCCGCCCGACACCAGCAGCATCCTCAACCCGCTCGCCTTGCATGCGGCCACCAGCGTCTCGGCGCCGGGGTTGAGTTGCAGCCGTTCGGTGTAAACCTGCTCCATGTGCGCCACGCTCACGCCGCGCAGCAGCGCGACCCGCCGGCGCAGGCTGTCCTTGTAGTCGGTGATCTCGCCGCGCATCGCGGCCTCGGTAATCGCCGCCACCTCGGCCTTGCGACCGGCCGCATCGGCGATCTCGTCGACGCACTCGATGTTGATCAGCGTCGAGTCCATGTCGAACGCGATCAGTTTGAAGTCGGCAAGCCGCAGAGGAGGAGTGACACCGCGCAGCGTGAGACCTGATGGATTGCTCATGGAAGTCAGGGATGAGGGTGAAAGTCGGGTTGGTTCGATGCGATGGGGTGCGCGCTGCGAACCGCGTCGCGAAGCATCATGGGCTTCATCGGGCCGCTGACTTCGCGGGCTCGCCCGCCGCCGGCTCGGCCACCTTCGGCTGCCCCAGCGCACGAAGCACCTCGCGGATCGATTGCGCCCGGTCCTTGGCCTCGGGCATCGCGCGCTCGATGCGCAGCTTGTCATTGCCGGCGAGCTTGATGTGGCGGTTCTTCTGCACCAGCTCGATGATCTTCATCGCGTCGATCGGCGGGTTCGGGCGGAAGCTGATGACCATCAGGTTAGGTGCTGCATCGATCTTGCTGACGCCGAAGGGCTTGGCCAGCACGCGCAGCCGGTGCACATCGAACAGCGTCTGGCCCTGTGGCGGCAGCTTGCCGAAGCGGTCGGTGATCTCTTCCAGCATCGCGTCGATCTGCTCGTTCTTGCTGGCCGAGGCGAGGCGCTTGTACAGGCTCAGTCGCGTGTGCACGTCGCCGCAGTAGTCTGCAGTCAGAAGCGCCGGCGCGTGCAGATTGATCTCGGTCGTCACGGACAGCGGCGACAACAGATCGGGTTCCTTGCCGGCCTTCAGGGAGCGTACCGCTTCGGACAACATCTCGTTGTAGAGCTGGAAGCCGACCTCCATCATGTTGCCGCTCTGGTTCTCGCCCAGCACCTCACCGGCGCCACGAATCTCCAGATCGTGCATCGCGAGGTAGAAGCCGGATCCGAGTTCCTCCATGTCCTGGATCGCCTGCAAACGCTGCTGCGCCTGCTTGGTGAGTGCTTCGACATCCGGCACGAGCAGGTAGGCGTACGCCTGGTGGTGCGAGCGGCCGACGCGGCCACGCAACTGGTGCAGCTGCGCCAGGCCGAACTTGTCGGCACGGCTGATCACGATGGTGTTGGCGCTCGGCACGTCGATGCCGGTCTCGATGATGGTCGAGCACAGCAAGACGTTGTGGCGCTGCGCGACGAAATCGCGCATCACCTTCTCCAGCTCGCGCTCCGGCATCTGGCCGTGCGCGACAGCGATGCGCGCTTCCGGGATCAGCTCTTCGAGCTTGCTGCGCCGGTTCTCGATCGTCTCGACCTCGTTGTGCAGGAAGTACACCTGCCCGCCGCGCTTGAGCTCGCGCAGCACCGCCTCGCGGATCGTGCCGCTGGACTCGCTGCGCACGAAGGTCTTGATCGCCAGGCGACGTTGTGGCGCCGTCGCGATCACGCTCAAGTCGCGCAGGCCTTCCAATGCCATGCCCAGGGTTCGCGGGATCGGTGTCGCGGTCAGCGTCAGCACATCGACCTCGGCGCGCAGTGCCTTCATCGCCTCCTTGTGGCGCACGCCGAAGCGGTGTTCCTCGTCGATCACCAGCAGGCCAAGCCGCTTGAATTTCGTATCCTGGCTCAGCAACTTGTGGGTGCCGACGACGATGTCGATCGTGCCGTCTTCCAGGCCTTCGAGCGCCTGCCTGATTTCCTTGGCCGAGCGAAAGCGCGACATCTCGGCCACCTTGATCGGCCACTTGCCGAAGCGGTCTGCGATGTTCTGGTAATGCTGTTCGGCCAGCAGCGTGGTCGGCGCGAGGATCGCCACCTGCTTGCCACCCGTGACTGCGACGAACGCTGCGCGCAAGGCCACCTCGGTCTTGCCGAAGCCGACGTCGCCGCAGACCAGCCGGTCCATCGGTTTCGGGCTGATCATGTCCTGGATCACCGCGTGGATCGCTGCCTTCTGGTCGGGCGTTTCCTCGAAGCCGAAGCTGGCGGCGAAAGCCTCGTAGTCATGCGCGGAGAAGCGGAATGCATAACCCTCGCGCGCGGCACGCCGGGCGTACAGGTTCAGCAGTTCGGCGGCGGTGTCGCGCACCTGTTCAGCGGCCTTGCGCCTGGCTTTTTCCCATTGGCCCGAGCCCAGGCGGTGCAACGGCGCCTCTTCGGCGCTGACACCGGTGTAGCGGCTGATCAGGTGCAGCTGCGCGACCGGAACGTACAGCGTCGCCTTGTCGGCGTATTCAAGGTGCAGGAATTCGCTGGCGCCCTCTCTTGCGTCATCCCCCAGGTCGATGATTCGCAACCCCACGTAGCGGCCGATGCCGTGGTTCATGTGCACCACCGGATCACCGACCTTCAGTTCCGACAGGTCCTTGATCAGCGCATTGACGTCGCTGACCTGCTCCTGCTTGCGGCGTCGGCGTGCGGTGGGTGACGTGGCGAACAGTTCGGTCTCGGTGACGAACTCGATCGCGATGTCTTCATCGGCATCGGTCCAGAAGAAGCCTTCGGCCAGCGGTGCCACCGCAATGGCAAAGCGCTCATCGCCGCCTTGGAACTCAGCCAGCGACGCGACGCTTGGTGGCTCGATGCGGCTGTCGCGCAACAGCTCCAGCAGACTCTCGCGGCGGCCCTGCGTCTCGGCGACGATCAACACGCGATGCGCAGTCGTGCCGACGTGAACCTGCAGTTTCTTCAGCGGCTCCGGTGCGCCACGGTCGACACCGAAGTCGGGCAGCGGCCGCGCCCAGGGTGTGTCGGCTGCTCCCTCGGCGCTGCGGCCGCGCAGGCTCAGCGTGGCGTGCGTGCCAGCCAGCGTGAAGAACTCCTCCGACTTCAGGAACAGGTCCTCTGGCGGCAGGATCGGCCGCTCGCGGTCGTGCTGGAGGAAGCGGTGCCGTTCACGGGTGTCGGTCCAGAAGCGCTTCAGCGCCTCGTCGACCTCGCCGTGCAGCACCAGGGCTGCCGATCGGTCCGTGCCAGCCCCCAGGTACTCGAAGATCGTTGCCGTCTGGTCGAAGAACAGCGGCAGGTAGTACTCGATGCCGGCGGTCGCAATGCCTGTGGCGATGTCCTTGTACAGCCGCACCTTCGTCGGGTCGCCCTCGACGCGTTCGCGCCAGCGGGCGCGAAAGGCCGTGCGCGCCTCCTCGTCCATCGGGAACTCGCGGCCGGGCAGCAGCCGCACCTCGGGCACCGGGTACAGGCTGCGCTGGCTGTCGGGGTCGAAGGTACGGATCGAATCGACCTCGTCACCAAACAGGTCGACGCGGTAGGGCACCAGCGAGCCCATCGGGAACAGGTCGATCAGCCCGCCGCGGACCGCGTACTCGCCGGGCGACACCACCTGGCTGACATTCTGATAGCCCGCCAGCGTCAGCTGCGACTTCAGCGCCACCTCGTTGAGCTTCTCCTTCTGCTTGAAGTGGAAGGTGTAGGCAGCCAGGAAGCTTGGCGGCGCGAGGCGCACCAGTGCGGTCGAGGCTGGCATCAGCACCACGTCGAGGTCGCCGTCCTTGTGCGCCTTCAGCAGGCGCCACAGCGTGGCCAAGCGCTCGGAGATCAGGTCCTGGTGCGGCGAGAAGGTGTCGTAGGGCAGCGTTTCCCAGTCGGGGAAGACGGCGATGCGCAACTCGGGCGCGAAGAAGGCCAGCTCGCCTTCAAGGCGTTGCGTGTCCGCAGGTTCGGCGGTGATGATGGCGGTCAGCCGCTTCTGTGCGGCCTGTGCCTGCGCATGGCGGGCCAGCAGCAGGGCGTCGGCCGAGCCGAGCGGACGGGGCAGGGTGTGGCGTTTGCCAGCGGCGATCGAGGGTGTCTGCACGAGGTGCGTGGCGCAAAAAGCAAAGCGCCCCGGGAGACGATACCCACGGGGCGATGCAATGTCGAATTATAGAATTCGCAGCCTTTCTTACCCACGATGTCATACACCCAACCCGTCACAGAACCACCGCGCGCCTCGCCCCGCCTCTACGGCCTGGTGCCCTGTGCCGGTTACGGTGAACGAGCTGGCACCGTCGGCCCGAAGCAGTACGAAGCGCTGGCCGGCAGCACGGTGGTCGGCCACACCCTGGCGGCCTTGCACCAGGTGGCTCGGCTGCATCGGGTGCTGGTGGTGCTGAGTCCGGCCGACAAGGTGTTCGAGTCTTGCGTCCCGCAGTTCGATGGCTGGGTGACGCGCACTGGCGGCGTCACCCGCGCCGACAGCGTCGCTGCAGGACTGCGCGAACTGGTCGAACGCGGCGCACAACCCACCGACTGGGTGCTGGTGCACGACGCCGCTCGCTGCCTGATCCGCGCCGAATGGGTCGATGCGCTGATCGATGCCTGCCTCGACGAAGACATCGGTGGTTTGCTCGCGCTGCCCGTGGCAGACACCTTGAAGCGCGAGCGGGCCGGCCGCGTCGAGTCCACCGTCGATCGCGCGCAGATGTGGCAGGCGCAGACGCCGCAGATGTTTCGTCTCGGCCTGCTGCGCGATGCGCTCGCGTCGGCGGCGCGCAGTGGTGCCAACGTCACCGACGAAGCCAGCGCCATCGAAGCGATGGGCCATGCGCCCCGCCTGGTGCGTTGCCCCGCGGAGAATTTCAAAGTGACATTTCCTCCTGACTTCGCACTGGCCGAGCGCCTGTTGCGTACCCGCTGACCTGATCCCGAAAGCCGCGCGATGAACAAACCGATGAAGGGCCCTGCATTTCGCATCGGCGAAGGCTGGGACACGCATGCGCTGGTGGTCGACCGTGCCTTGATCCTCGGCGGGGTCAACATCCCGCACACCCACGGACTGCTCGGGCATTCCGACGCCGATGCGCTCTCGCATGCGATCACCGATGCGCTGTTCGGTGCCGTTGCGCTGGGTGATATCGGCCGCCATTTCCCCGACACCGACGAACAGTTCCGCGGGGCCGATTCGGTGGCCTTGTTGGCCGAGGCGGTGCGGCGCGTGCGCGCGGCCGGCTGGGAGATCGGCAACATCGACGCGACCATCATTGCCCAGTCGCCGAAGATGGCGCCCCACATCCTGGCAATGCGTTTGCGACTGGCCCAGGCACTGGCGATCGAACTCGATCAGATCAATGTGAAGGCCAAGACGGCCGAACGCATGGGACCGGTCGGGCGTGGGGAATCGATCGAGACCCGCGCGGTCTGCCTGGTCTACCGCCGGGCCTGATCGGCGTTCACAGTGCCCGCTTGAGCCGGATGCGCGCCACCAGACCGGTGCCGTCGGTCGCATTGCCGAGTTCCAGCGTGCCGCCCATGCGCTGCATGGCCTTGTCGACGATTGCCAGGCCCAGGCCGGCGCCAGTGGCTGCAGTGCGTGCGGCGTCTCCGCGAAAGAACGGTGTGGTCAGCTGCGCGAGCTTTTTCGGATCGACGCCGCTGCCGTGGTCGCGGATGCTCAAGCTCACCCACGGGCCTTCGCGGGCATAGGTGATCTCCACCTCGGCGATGCCGGAGTCGGCGCTGCGGCCGTAGCGGCGCGCGTTCTCGAACAGGTTCTGCAGCACGCGGCCGAGTTCGGTGTCGTCAGCCATCACCATGGTGTCGATCGCCACCCGCGAGGTGATGCGGATGCTGGTCGGATCGCGGAACGCCGCGATCTCCCGGTCCACGATGCTGCTCAGGTGCACCGGCGACAGCCGCACCTCGCCCGGTCGCGAGTAGTCCATGAACTTGTCGATGATCGCGTCGAGCTGGTCGATGTCGAGGGCGATGTTGTTCTTGGCTTCTTCGTCCTGCACGCTCATCTCGGCTTCGAGCCGCAGGCGGGCGAGCGGGGTGCGCAGGTCATGCGAAATGCCGGCCAGCATCACCGCTCGGTCTTCTTCCAGCTTGGCCAGCTCGCGCGCCATGCGATTGAAGCCCATATTGACCTGCCGGATCTCGCTGGTCAGCGTGCTCTCGTCGAGCCGTGAGTCGAACTCGCCTTCGCGGATGCGGCTGGCGGCGAACGACAGGTCTCGCAGAGGCTTGTTGATGGCGCGCGCGATCGCCACCGAGGCCATCACCGTGGCCAGCAGCGCAATGCCGACCCAGATCACCAGCGTGCTGGTCGCCATCGGCCCGAGGCGGGTCGGATCGGCCTGCAGCCAATAAAGGTCGCCGTCGATTGCGAAGCCAACCCACAGGCCGGCGGCTCCGTTGACTTCGCTCGCCACCAGCGTGTCAGCCCCGAGCCGCGAGCGCAATCCAGCGCCTATGGCACGCGAGAAGCGATCGACTTCGTAAGGCGTCCAGCGATCGCCCGGCTCGCGCGGCGCCAGCTTGACGCCGCCCTCGTCGGGAAGGCTCTTGATGACGGTCAGGCGGTGGATGCCGTCGGGCCCGCTCAACGCCGCGCGGGACAGGCTGACGAGGCTGGCAATCTGCTGCGCGGCCTGCACGGCGCGCGGCTCGAACTCCAGCGCGCGGAAGGTCTGCGTCCAGGCGTACACCCCGCCGAACAGCAGCAGTGCCAGCAGAACGAAGGTGCGCCAGAACAGGCTCAGCGCGATGTGCTTGCGCGTCATGGCTGATCTATTCGGGCGCGCAGCGCATCAGCAGCGCCACGGTGCCGTGGCGCGCGCCGTCAGCCGAAGTCCGCTCGCTCAAGTCGCTTCGTCTGGCACGAACACATAGCCGACACCCCAGACCGTCTGGATGTAGCGCGGCTGGGCAGGGTCGGGTTCGATCATCTTGCGCAGGCGCGAGATCTGCACATCGAGGCTGCGATCGAAGGGCTCGAATTCACGCCCACGCGCCAGCTGCGCGAGCTTGTCGCGCGACAGAGGCTGCCGCGGGTGGCGCACCAGCGCCTTCAGCATCGAGAACTCGCCGGTGGTCAGCGCGATCTGCTCGCCTTCCTTCGACAGGCGACGCAAGGCGAGGTCGAACTCGAACGAGCCGAAGGTGACCGTCAGTGCTTCTTTCGCCGGGGCGCCGGGGGCCTCCAGCGACGGCCGGCGGCGCAGCACCGCATGGATGCGTGCGAGGAGTTCACGCGGGTTGAATGGCTTGGGCAGGTAGTCGTCGGCGCCCACCTCCAGGCCGACGATGCGGTCCACATCCTCGACCTTCGCGGTCAGCATGATGATCGGTGTCAGGTCGTTGGCGGCGCGCAGCCGGCGGCAGATCGACAGGCCGTCTTCGCCGGGGAGCATCAGGTCGAGCACGATCAGGTCGATGGTTTCGCGCGTCAGCACGCGGTTGAGGGCCTTCGCGTCTTCTGCCAGCAGTACTTCGAAGCCCTCCTGAGTCAGGTAGCGGCGCAGCAGATCGCGGATGCGGGCGTCGTCGTCGACGACAACCACGCGACTGGCTCGCGCCTGGGTGGCAGCATTCATGGAGCTCTCCGATATGTAACAAGCGGGATTCTGTGGGCCTGCGCAGCCGGTTCGGTGCCGTTTTGACCACCTGTTACAAATATGCAGGCTGCTCGCGTGCGCTGTGGCACGACTCGGCGTCATCGTTGGCAATCCCGCTCGCGTTAGGCTTCGCTGGCGCAGTTCGCGCCAGCCACTCCTGCTCACCATGAACTCCATCTGCATTCGTCCGTCGTTGTCAGTTCGCTCGTCCCGCTGCCTTCGCTCAGCCTTTGCTGGGAGTGCCGTGGCGCTGTCGGCCATGGCAGTGCTGGCCGCCGATCCGGCGTCACCCAGTGGCGTGGTCGCGCTGACCGCCACCGCCAGCGTCGAGGTGACGCGCGATCTGATGGCCGTCACGCTGTCTGCCACCCGCGAAGGCACCGATGCCAGTGCGGTTCAGTCGGCGCTGAAGCAGGCCCTCGACGCCGCCTTGCTCGAAGCCCGCGGCGCGGCCCGTGCCGGCCAGATCGATGTGCGCACCGGTAATTTCTCGATGAATCCGCGCTATTCGACCAAGGGCATGCTGAACGGCTGGCAAGGCACCGCCGAACTGGTGATCGAAGGCCGTGACCTGCCTGGCATCGGGCAACTGGCCGGCCGCATCCAGTCGATGGCGATTGCCCGCGTGTCGCAGGGCCTGTCGCGAGAGCAGCGCGAGAAGGCCGAGGGCAGCGTGACCGCGCAAGCCATCACGCGCTATCGCGCGCAGGCGGCCGAGGTCACCAAGCAGTTCGGCTACACCAGCTACGCGGTGCGTGAGGTCGGCGTCAACAGCAACGAGCAGGGCGGACCCGAGCCGATGATGATGCGTGCGAGGGTCTTCGCAGCCGCTGCCGATGCTCCGCTGCCGATCGAAGCCGGTCAGACCAGCGTGTCGGTGACGGTCAGCGGCACGGTGCAGATGTTGAAGTGACGAGCTGAAACGAGGATCTGCATTCGCACCTTCGATCAAGGGCATTGCTACGATGCCTCGATGAACACACCGCGTCTGCACCATGTGCCCTGCCTGAACTCGAACGGTCTGCATCGCGTGGCGTATTGGGAATGGGGTGACCCGGCCAATCCGCGTGTGCTGGTGTGCGTGCACGGACTGACCCGGCAGGGCCGCGATTTCGATGTGCTGGCGTCCGCGATGAGCGACCACTACCGTGTGGTGTGCCCCGACATCGCTGGCCGTGGTGAATCGGACTGGCTGCCAGACCCGGCCGAATATGGGGTGCCGCGTTATGCAGCCGACATGATCACAGTGCTCGCGCGCATCAACGCCGAGACGTTGCACTGGGTCGGGACCTCGATGGGCGGGCTGATCGGCATGGTGGTGGCTTCGCTGTCACCGCAGCCGCTGGTGTCGAGGCTGGTGATGAACGACGTCGGCCCGGTGCTGCCGGCTCAGGCGCTCGCGCGCATCAGTGCCTATCTCGGGGTGCCGCTGCGCTGGGACAGCGTCGACCAGGCTGCGGCTTACCTGTGGACCATCTCGAAGAGCTTCGGCCCGCACACCCGCGAGCAGTGGCTCGCACTGACCCGCCCGATGCTGCGGCCGGCTGAAGGCGGTGGCTGGCGGCTGCACTACGACCCCGCGATCGCGATCCCGTTCCAGACCTCGACGCCCGAATCAGCCGCTGCCTTCGAGGCATCGCTGTGGGCTGCCTATGACGCGGTCCGCTGCCCGACACTGCTGCTGCGCGGCGCCGACTCTGATCTGCTGACACTCGGGCATGCGCAGGAGATGACCCATCGCGGTCCCCGCGCCCAGTTGCACCAGTTCACTGGCGTGGGCCATGCACCGACCCTGATTGCCGACGACCAGGTCAAGCGGGTGCGGGAGTTCCTGCTGACAGCATGAAGACCAGCGTTTCATCGGCGCGCGCGAACGCCGCAACCATCGTCGCGCTGACCGAGGCAGAGCCGGCAGATCGGTTGCTGGATGCTGCTGCAGCGCCCAGTGACAACACAGTGCAGGTTCAGCGCGCTCGTGCGTTCGCCGAGCCGTTGCTGGCCGGCCAGCCGCTGGACACGGGCGAAGACGCGCTCGAACACGCCGATGGTGTTGCCGTCATCCTCGAAGGCATCGGTGCCGCTCCATCGATGCGGGCCGCAGCCTACCTGGTCTATGCCGGTGACTACCTGCAAAAGCCCGAGGAGGTCGTGTCCAAGGCTTTCGGGCCTTCGTACGCCAGTCTCGTGATGCACACCCGCAAGCTGGTGCAGATCCAGCGCGCCGCCCGCGAAGCGCAGTTCGATGGTGAGCAACGCGCGCTGCAGACCGAGCGGGTGCGCAAGATGCTGCTGGCTTTCTCGCGCGACCTGCGGGTGGTGCTGCTGCGGCTGGCCTCGCGACTGCAGACGCTGCGCTACTTCGCGGCCCAGAAGCAGCCGTGTCCGCAGGCGCTGGCGCGCGAGTCCATGCAGGTGTTCGCGCCGCTCGCGAACCGGCTGGGCATCTGGCAGATCAAGTGGGAAATCGAAGACCTGGCGTTTCGCTTTCTGCAGCCTGAGCAGTACAAGACCGTCGCACGGCTGCTCGACGAGAAGCGCATCGAGCGCGAGCAGCAGGTGGAAGCCTTCCGCCAGCGGCTCGCCGAGCAGTTGAACAGCCATGGCATCGCCGCCGAAGTACAGGGTAGGCCGAAGCACCTGTACAGCATCTGGAAGAAGATGCAGGGCAAAAGCCTGGGCTTCGATCGAGTGCTTGATGTGCGCGCGTTGCGGGTCATCGTGGCCGACGTGCCGGCCTGCTACGCGGCGCTTGGTCTGGTGCATCAGTTGCTGCCACCGCTGGCCGACGAGTTCGATGACTACATCGCTCGGCCGAAGGCGAACGGCTATCAGTCGTTGCACACCGTGGTGCTCGATGATGCAGCGAGGCCAGTCGAGGTTCAGATCCGCACGCGGGCGATGCACGAACACGCTGAACATGGCGTGGCAGCCCACTGGGCTTACAAGGAAGCGGGCGTCAAGGGCTACGCGGGCTCGGTGGCGGCCGATTCCGATTTCGATGCGCAGTTGGCGGAGGCCCGCAAAAGCGTGCTGCGCCAGCTGTTGGCCTGGGAGCGCGATTTCGTGGGACAGGACCGCCCGCTGGACGCCCCTGCCGTTGCCGACGCTGGCGCCACCTTCGACGATCGCATCTACGTGTTCACGCCACAGGCGGCCATCGTCGAACTGACGGCCGGCGCGACGCCGATCGATTTCGCCTATGCGGTGCACACCGACCTCGGTCATCGCTGCCGCGGCGCCAGGATCGACGGTGCCATGGTGCCGCTGAACACCGCGCTGAAGAACGGCCAGACGGTCGAGGTCACCACCGCCAAGGAAGGCGGCCCGTCGATGGACTGGCTGAATGCGGACCTGGGCTATCTGCACAGCCCGCGATCCAAGGCCAAGGTACGCGCCTGGTTCAATGCGCGGGCGCAGGCCGAAACCATTGCGCGCGGACGTGAGGCGGTCGAAAGACTGTTGCAGCGCATCGGCAAGACGGTGGTCAAGCTCGATGACCTGGCCTCGCAGCTTGGCTTCCGCCAGGCCGATGCCTTGTTCGAGGTGGTCGGCAAGGACGAGTTCTCGCTGCGCACCATCGAGACGCTGCTGAAGCCGCCAGAGCCACTGCCGTCGGTCGACGAGGTGATCGCCCTGCGCAAGGCACGGCCCGAAGGTGAGTCGCCCAAGGGTGGTGTGCTTGTGGTGGGTGTGGAGTCGCTGCTGACGACCTTGTCGCGCTGCTGTCGCCCGGCACCACCCGATGCCATCGGCGGTTACGTCACGCGGGGCAAGGGCGTGGCCATCCATCGCAGCGCTTGCAGCAACTTCAGGCAGATGGCGCAGCGCTTGCCCGAACGCGTGATCAGCGTCGCCTGGGGCGTGCCGCGCGCAGGCAAGGATGCGCTCTACCCGGTCGATGTGGTGGTCGAGGCGGCTGACCGTCAGGGCTTGCTGCGCGACATCTCCGAGGCGTTCTCGAAGGACAGGATGAACGTCACAGGCGTGAAAACGCAGTCGGTGCGAGACAGCGGCGGCAGCACTGCGTTCATGACCTTCACCGTCGAAGTGGCCGACGCGGCAAGGCTGGCGCAGGTGCTGCGCATGGTGGGGCAGGTCAGTGGCGTGCGGGCGGTGCGGCGCAAGTAGCGCAGCGCGCCAGCCTTGCAGATTGGCAGGGCGTTGCGCCGCATTTTCGGGCATTGAGGTCACCATGCGTCATGAGAATCGGGACGATCCATGAACGCTGCGCACTTCGACGATCGGGTGGCCCGGATGCTGGCCTGGCAATGCCATCCACTGGTTTTCTGCATCGCTGCGCAGATGGCCAGCCGCGTGCGGCGCGCTGCCTTGCCGCCGTTCTGGTGCCGACCTCGGGTTGTGACCGCCGCGCTGGTCCTGCTGACCTGCGCGGCGATGGCGAGCGCCGACGTTCCAAACGCCTCTGCTCCAGGTTCGCCAACTGCCGCTTCGTCCGGCCCGGCGGTGATGTCGTCGCCGACCGCGAGCTCGGCTCATGCGCGCCCCGAAATCCGGCCGCTGCTCAGTGACGAGGACCGCCTCGCTGCGCAGCAAAAGGGCAAGCTGCTTCGGTCGTCGGACCCTGCTGCCGCCACAGCTCAGGCGCGATCGATCCAGCCCGTCACGGCCGCCTCGGCGAAGACCGCGTCGATAGCCGCGGTTCCCGTCGGTGGCTTGGCAGCCTATGCTCTGGTGACTGATGTCACACGCACCCGTGTCGCGTCCGAGTTGAGGCAGCAGTTGATGGGTTCCAGTGCCACGGTCGGCGATCTGCCCGGCACTCCGCGTGCCGAACTGATGCAGGTCGGCAGCGGCTGGCGAGCCGTGGTGTGGCCGTTCGCCACCGAGAGCGAGGCCGACAAGGCCAGAAGCATCCTCGCCGAACGCGGCATTCGCACGGAGTTGCTGAAGTTCTGAGGCCACCGACTCCGCTGGGGGCTGATATAGTCTCCGGCTCAGCAGGCGCGTAGCTCAGCTGGTTAGAGCACCACCTTGACATGGTGGGGGTCGATGGTTCGAGTCCATTCGCGCCTACCAGATTCGGTAGGAAACCAAAGCACCTGGCGGCAACGCCAGGTGCTTTCTTGTTGGTGTTTGACGAGCCAGTGTCTGCGCAATGTCATGAGCGTGGTTCGCAGCGGTCAGCGCTCCGAGCACTCCAAGCGACCGGGTCGCAAGCCAGCGCCTCGACCAGGGGCCTGGCCTACAACGCCTGGGTGCGCTCGGTCAGCCAGGCCTGCGCATCGCCCGAAACCAGCGGCGACAGACGCTCGAAGACAGTCACGTGGTAGCGATTGAGCCAGTCGATCTCGCCGGCGTCGAGCAGTGATCGGTCGATGCAGCGGGTGTCGATCGGGCACAGCGTCAGCGTCTCGAACTCGAGGAACTCGCCGTAGCTGCTGCCCTCGGGGGTGTCGACGGGCACGTTCAAGACCAGGTTCTCTATGCGGATCCCCCATCGGCCTGGGCGGTACAGGCCGGGTTCGATGCTGGTGACCATGCCGGGCTCCATCGCCATCGTCGCCTCGGGCATCGTTTTCGAGATGCTCTGCGGGCCTTCGTGCACGTTCAGGAAGTAGCCGACGCCATGGCCGGTGCCATGACCGTAGTCCAGGCCGCGCCGCCACAGGGGCGCGCGCGCAATCGCATCGAGCATTGGAGACAGCGTGCCGCGCGGAAAGCGCGTGCGACTGAGCGCGATCGTGCCCTTGAGTACCAGGGTGTAGTCGTGTTTCTGTTCGGCGCTTGGCGCGCCGATCGCCCAGACGCGAGTGATGTCGGTGGTGCCACCGACGTACTGGCCGCCGGAATCGATCAGCAGCACACCGCCTTGTTCCTGCAGATCCGCCTTGATGAGGGCGTGCGATTCGGGCGTTGCCCGGTAGTGCGGCATCGCGCCATTGGCGTTGAAGCCGGCGATGGTCGGGAAGCTCAGGCCGACGAAGCCTGGCCGTTGCGCACGCGCACCGCTCAGCCTTTCGTCGACTGTCAGTTCGGTGAGGTGACCAGCATGGGCCGGATCGGCCAGGGCCTGCTCGAACCAGGCATAGAACGCGCACATCGCTGCACCGTCCTGCACCATCGCCTCGCGGATGTGGGCGGCTTCCGCGGCGCTCTTGCGGCTCTTGCGCAGCGTGCTGGGGTTCGTCGCTTCGATCACTCGCACGCCATCGTCGCTGCTGCCGCACACCTTTTGGCGCAGGCCGAGTGTGATGCGACGCGGGTCGATCAGCAGGCACGCGCCGGTGGGCAATGCGGCCAGAGCCAGGCCAGCGCAGGCATAGGGCTCGACGCGCACGCCATCGGCGGCCAGCACCACCTGGAGCGCCGGCGATACCTTGCCATCGGCCGTGTACAGCACGGCCTGCTGCGCATCGATCAAGGCATGCGCGATAAACACCGGGTTGTAGGGGACGTCCGCGCCGCGCAGATTGAACAGCCAGGCAATGTCGTCGAGCGTCGAGATGAAGTGGTGGGTGGCGCCCAGCGTCGCCATGTCGAGTCGCACGAGCGCGAGACGTTCGGTGCGTGATTCGGTCGCATGTGGTGCGAGATGCTCGTAGACCGGCGCCTGTGGCAGTCCGGGCCGATCAGGCCACACCTGCGTGAGCACGTCGAAGTCGGTGCGCAGCGCAATGCCGGCGGCTGCAAGGCGACCTTGCAGCCGCTGTGCGGTGGCGAGTCCCAGCACCTCGCCATCGACCCCCACCGTCCGGCCTGCAGGAAGATGCGTCGCCAACCAGTCGATCGGGTGCGTCGAGGCACCGGTCGGGACTCTCTCCAGCGCAATCCCGCTGCCCGCCAGTTCGGCCTCGGCCTGTACCCAGTAGCGGCTGTCGGCGAACAGCACGGCGGTGTCGGCGGTGATGATCAGCGACCCGACAGACCCGGTGAAGCCCGACAGCCACTGACGCCCCTGCCAACGTTCAGGCAGATATTCGGACAGGTGCGGGTCGGACGATGGCACCAGCACGGCCGCAAGTTGGTGCTGCAGTAGTGCGTCGCGCGCACGCTCGATGCGCAGGCGGATCTGGGCGGTGGCGGTCTCCATCTGTGCGTGCTCAGGTTGGCGCGCCGGGGGGTGCTGGCGTACCGATCGATGCCTGCGCCGCTGGCGCTGGGGCGTCACTTGCCGCGCCGCCAGTCAAGCGCGATCGCACCAGAACGATGTAGCTGCGCAGCGCGTACAACTCGTCGGTGTAGGCCAGCGGCACGGTGATCTGTCCCACCTTGCCATCCAGGGCATCGAGCTCGCCCAGAAGCTGGGCCGACGCCTTGGTACCGATCGCACCTTCGATCTGCCGCAGTTGCTCGTACCAGCGGAACACCCGTGAGCGGATGCGGAACTGGTACAGCGGCGGCAGCATCCGCGACAGCGGCAACAGTACAGCAACGATCGTTACCAGCACCGGCCACATGCGATCGACCAGGTTCGCCAGCCAGAACGGCAGGTAGCGCTGGAGCAGCGGCACGCCACTCTGGAAGAAACGCTGAGCCTCCTTTGCCAGCGGCCGCTCGGTGTTCAGAACGGTCGGAAACTCGCCCTTGCGCTGAAACCATCCAGCGCCGCCGTGCACCTGCTGCGCAGCCTGGACGAAGAGTTGAATCAGTGCCGGATGCGTGTCTTCCCGCGCGACCAGCGTGGCTGTGGGTGCCACCAAGTGCACATCCTGTGGCGGCAGGTTAGCAGCCAGATCGACAACACCGCGCGGCAGCGTGACCGGGCTCATGAACGGGAATCGGCGGGAATAAGCCTCTGCCTGTGCGAAGTCGAACAGCTTTACGCCCGGCGTTTGCAGCAGCATTTGCACCATCTGCGCCTCGGGCGCCGACGCGAACACCAGCGCATCCGATTCGGCCCCGAGCAAGGCCATCACCGCGGGCGTTTGTGGTTCCTGCAGCAGCGTGATCTGCGCCGGATCCATCCGGTTGGCTTCGAGCAGCTTCTTCATCAGGTTCGGCACGCCACTGCCAGGCGCGCCGATGTTGAGCCTCCAGCCGCCCAGTTGCGAGATGCTTGTCAGTGAGTCCGAATTCAGCAGGCGCCGCGCTGCATCTTCCCTGTAGAACAGCCACACTGGCTCGAAGAACATGCTGCCCAGAGAAACCAGCGTGGGCTTGTCGTCTTCGGTCTCGGCGCTCTGGAGAGCTTGATCGGCGCCACCCTGCACGAAGGCGATTTGCACTTCCGACGAGGGGTCGCGCAGCAGCGCGAGGTTCTCCGCTGCCCCCTGTGTGTTTCGCAGTTCGACCTGGATGCCGTATGGTTTCAGGATCGCCTGATAGCGCTTGCCAAACGCGTGGTAAGCCCCTTGTTCCGCGCCAGTGGCCAGCACCACCTTCTTCGGTGGTGTCGGGTCAAGCACGTAATAAGCAGGCACGAGCAACGCCAGCGCCAGCGCAATGAAAGGACCGACGGTGGCCAGCAGGTCGCGAATGGACAGCAAGGTCTGGCGCAGCGAGTCGGGCATGGCCATCGGGCGGGATTCAGCCGATGCGGCCGATCAGCAGGTACTCCATCAAGGCCTTCTGTACATGCATGCGGTTCTCGGCCTCGTCCCAGACCACGCTTTGCGGGCCGTCGATGACATCGGCGTCGACTTCCTCTCCGCGGTGGGCGGGCAGGCAGTGCATGAACAAGGCATCGGGCTGGGCCACGGCCATCATGTCGCGGTCTACGCGCCAGTCGGCGAAGGCCTTCTGCCGGGCCTCGTTCTCGGCTTCGTAGCCCATGCTGGTCCACACATCGGTGGTCACGAGATGCGCGCCGCGGCAGGCATCCATCGGGTTGTCGAAAACCTTGACGCAGGACTGGTTGGTGACACCCGCCACCGCGGGATCGATCTCGTAGCCGCTGGGCGTGCTGACATGGAGCGTGAAGCCGAGGATGTCGGCGGCCTGCAGCCAGGTGTTGGCCATGTTGTTGCCGTCGCCGACCCAGGCCACGACCTTGCCCTTCAGGCAAGCGAGAGCGCCAGCTGTCGTGGTCGCGTCGCCTCGGTGCTCGATGTAGGTGTAGACATCGGCCAGGATCTGGCAGGGGTGGTACTCGTTGGTCAGTCCGTTGATGACCGGCACACGCGAGTGCGCGGCGAAGGCCTCGATCTTCGTCTGTTCGTAGGTGCGGATCATCACCAGGTCAACCATGCGGCTGATCACGCGGGCGCTGTCCTCGATCGGCTCTGCGCGGCCCAACTGACTGTCACCGGTGGTCAGGTTCACCACCGAGCCACCCATCTGGTACATGCCCGCCTCAAAACTCACACGTGTGCGGGTACTGGCCTTCTCGAAAATCATCGCCAGCGTGCGGTCGACCAGCGGCGTGTACTTCTCGTAGTTCTTGAAGCGCCGCTTGATCTCGGTCGTGCGGGCCAGCAGATAACCGTATTCCTCGGCGCGCAAGTCCTTGAACTGAAGGTAGTGCCGGATCAGTGTCTTGCCGGGTTTCATGGCGGGTGTGTTCACGAAGGCACGGTTTCTTGCAGGAAGGATTCGATCAGCGGGCACAGGATGGCCACGATCTGGTCCGCCTCGGGGGCATTGAGGATCAGTGGCGGCACCAGGCGCACGACACGTTCAGCGGTGACGCTGAGCAGGAGACCGGCCTCGGCTGCGCGCCCAAGCAACTCGCCGCAGGGGCGGTCGAGCTCGATGCCCAGCATCAGGCCCTGTCCGCGGATCTCGACCACACCGGTCACGTCTGACAACTCGCGCACCAGCCCGGCACGCAGGGCCGCGCCCACCGCGCTGGCGTTTTCCAGCAGACGGTCTTCCCGCATGATGCGCAGTGTTTCGATGCCTGCGCGCATCGCCAGTGCGTTGCCACCGAAGGTCGTGCCGTGGTTGCCCGGTTGCAGGACGGTGGCTGCGCGGGGGCCGCAAACCACCGCGCCGACCGGCACTCCCGAACCCAGCCCCTTGGCCAAGGGCATCACATCAGGCAGGATGCCTGCCCACTGGTGCGCGAACCACTTGCCGGTGCGCCCGATGCCGCACTGAACCTCGTCGAGCATCAACAGCCAGTCGTTCTCGTCACAGAGGCGGCGGATCGCTCGCAGGTAGTCCGTCGTTGCGGGGTTCACACCGCCCTCGCCCTGGATCACTTCGAGGAAGACAGCGACCACATTCGGCCGGGTGTTCGCGACCTCGTCGATTGCTGCGACATCGTTCAAGGGGACCCGAACGAATCCTTCGACCAGCGGCTCGAAGCCAGCGTGAATCTTCGGATTCGCCGTTGCCGACAGGGTCGCTATCGAACGGCCATGGAAGGCCTTCTCGTAGACGATGATCTCTGGCCTGGCGATGCCCTTGTCATGGCCGAATTTCCGCGCGATCTTCAGTGCTGCCTCATTGGCTTCGAGGCCGCTGTTGCAAAAGAACACCCTATCGAGCCCGGACAGTTCACACAAGGTCGATGCCAGGTTTTCCTGCAGCGGCGAGGCGTAGTAGTTCGAGGTGTGGATCAGGCGGCCGATCTGTTCCTGGAGCGCCGGTACGAGCTTGGGATGCGCATGGCCCAGTGTGTTGACGGCGATGCCGCCAAGCCCGTCGAGGTACCTCTTGCCCGCGGTGTCCCAAACCCAGCAGCCGCGTCCGTGCGACATGGCCATCGGCAGGCGGGCGTAGGTATGCATCACATGCGGTTCAGGATCGGCGATAACGGTTTCGGGTGCGTTCATGGCTGGGATCCACAGGTCGCCAGAGGGCAAGTAACTTGCCGCAGCGCGGCCGCACGTGCAGAGGCACGGGCAAGGGATTCTAAGGAGGCGCCGAAGTGAAGGACTGTGTGGCCGTCAGGCGGCTGTCAGGCGGCACAATCGGCACGCGTGTTGCGTTGCATCAAAACAAGGGCGAAGCAACGCTCTGGAATTTGCCAATCTGTCTGCATCACTGGAAGCATGAGTTCATCCCCCGCTCGAGAAGTGTTCATCAGAGGCATCACCCTCGAGGGGCACGCTTTTCGACCCAGCGATTGGGCGGAGCGTCTGGCCGGTGCGATGTCCTGCTTCCGGCCGGAAGGCTCCGTGTCCGACCGCTCGTCGTTTATCGGCTACTCGCCGTATTGCGTGCCGCGGGTGATCGGCGGCGTGAAGTGCGTGATCGTCAATGAGGCGCTGCGCGACGCCGAGCCGATGGCCTGGGACTTTGTCATGAACTTTGCGCGCGACAACAAGTTGCAAGTGGTTTACGCCACCGCGTTGCCGCCGTCGCCGACCGAAATCTGAGTCCCTGAAACGCCAAAGGCCCGCTATGCGGGCCTTTGAAGGGGAGCCAAAGCGCGAATCAGGCCGCTGCAGGCAACGCCTTGATCTTGGCCGACAAACGGCTCTTGTGACGCGCTGCCTTGTTCTTGTGGAACAGGCCCTTGTCGGCGACCGAGTCTATGACCTGCTCGGCGGTCTTGAACAGGTCGGCAGCCTTGGCCTTGTCACCAGCGATCACGGCCTTCTGGACGTTCTTGATGACAGTGCGGAATTTCGAGCGCAACGCGGTGTTGGCTGCGTTCAGCTTCACGTCCTGACGCACCCGCTTCAAGCCAGAAGCGATGCGGACGGTTTTCTTCTTGGCTTTGGATGCTGTTGCCATGATTCTTGAGTGAGCGGTTAGAGCGAAGCCGTCGAGTATAGCAGCCAAGCCACCGGCGTGGGGAACGCCATTCGTGGAAGGCCCATGGTCGATCGGGCGCTGCCTATACTGGATCGGATCGTGCCCTTGACGCCATGAACCTGCTCCGTGCCGCCTCCACCGTTTCGCTGCTGACCCTCGCGTCGCGTATCACTGGCCTGGGCCGTGAACTGATCGTCGCGGCAAGCTTCGGCGCCAGCGCCCATACCGACGCGTTCAACGTCGCCTTCCGTATTCCGAATCTGTTGCGCCGCCTGTTCGCCGAGGGCGCTTTCTCTCAGGCCTTCGTGCCGATCCTGGCCGCCACCCGCGCTACTGCGGGCGACGACGCTACGCGTCTGTTGGTCGATGCAGTCGCCACCGTGCTGGCCTGGGCGCTGGCGCTGACCTGCGCGATCGGCATCGTTGCCGCTCCGCTGCTGGTGTGGTTGATGGCCTCAGGGCTCGAAGAATTCGACGTCGCGGTGCTGATGACACGGCTGATGTTTCCGTACATCGGCTTCATGTCGCTGGTGGCGCTCGCCGCCGGCGTGCTGCAGACCTGGAAGCGCTTTGCGGTGCCCGCAGTCACGCCGGTGCTATTGAACCTGTCGGTGATGTTCGCCGCCTGGCTGTTGACTCCCTGGTTGCGGCAGCGCGGCATCGAGCCGATCTATTCACTGGCCGTCGGCGTGATGCTGGGCGGCGTGCTGCAACTGGCAGTGCAGTGGCCCGCGCTGCATGCCATCGGCATGCGCCCGCGCATCGGTGGATCCTGGCGTTCGC
Source organism: Burkholderiales bacterium (assembly GCA_947474755.1). Taxonomy (GTDB): domain Bacteria; phylum Pseudomonadota; class Gammaproteobacteria; order Burkholderiales; family Burkholderiaceae_C; genus PBB1. The sequence goes on from CANJJE010000005.1 coordinate 118,945, forward strand.
TGCGTGCCGCGCTTGGCCACCCTGGCGTGGGCCGCATCCTCAAGCAGATGGCCCCGGCGCTAATCGGCGTTTCTGTGGCACAGCTTTCGCTGCTGATCAACACGCAGATCGCGTCGCATGTCGGCGTGGGCGCAGTGTCGTGGTTGACTTACGCCGACCGGCTGATGGAGTTCCCGACAGCTTTGCTTGGTGTGGCACTCGGTGTGGTGCTGCTACCTCAGCTGTCAGCCGCTCAGGCCAGTGGCGACCACGCCGCCTATTCCAGTCACCTGGACTGGGGCTTGCGGTTGGTGCTGCTTCTGGCTGTGCCGTGCGCCGTTGCATTGCTGGTGTTTCCGGAGGCGATGGTGTCCGTGCTCTATCACTACGGGCAGTTCAGCGCGCTTGACGTACAGCAAACGGTTCGCGCGCTGATGGGCTATGGCGTCGGGTTGCTGGGACTGATCGGCATCAAGGTACTGGCGCCCGGCTTCTATGCGCGGCAGGACATCCGCACCCCGGTCAAGATTGCAGTCGTGGTCTTGATCCTGACCCAGTTGATGAATCTCGTCTTTGTGCCCCAACTGGGTCACGCTGGCTTGGCGCTGTCCATCGGGTTGGGCGCGTTGATCAATGCTGGCTGGCTGCTCGTAGGGCTGCGGCGTCAGGGCACCTATGTGCCGTTGGCCGGCTGGCCTGGGTTCAGCTTGCGGGTGCTGTGCGCGAGTGTCCTCCTGGGTGCGGCACTGGCCGCAGCGTCGGTCAGCATCGACTGGGTCGGCCTGGGCAGCCAGCGCTTGTTGCGCGTTGGTTTGCTCGCGGGCTGTCTGGTTGGCGTTGCGATGCTCTACTTTGTGGCGCTGCGGTTGATGGGTATCCGCCTGAATGACTTTGCTCGCCGGGGCTGACGCGAGCACGGCCGCCGCGACTCCGCCGTACACTTCGAAAATGTCCAGAAAGTTTCAGTTTGCGACGCCAACCGCTCTAGACTATTTCAGCGCTTTGGTCGCAGACGATGCCACTCTGCCATTGCTGGAAGCAGCGGCATCGATCGGCTTGGACGAGTATCCGCAACTCGACCTCCAGGCGGTGCTCTCCGAGGTCGATGAACTGGCTGACAGGCTCAGGCGCCGCATCCCGGCCGATATCGTTCCTCTGCAGCGACTTCGCTGGTTGAACCGCTATTTTTTCCATGAACTGGGCTTCCGCGGCAACGTCAACAACTACTACGACCCGTGCAACAGTTACGTGCACGAGGTGCTTCGCACCCGCCGCGGCATCCCGATCACGTTGGCGATCCTCTACGTCGAGATGGCCACGCACATCGGCCTGCGTGCTCATGGCGTGTCCTTTCCAGGGCACTTCCTGGTCAAGGTCAGCAAGCTGAACGGGCCGGGCAACGGTGAGGTTGTGATCGATCCGTTCAGCGGCAAGTCGCTGTCTCGAGAGGAACTGGACGAGCGTCTCGGTCCTTACAAGGTCAAACAAGGGCTGGTCGGCGATTTCGACGCGCCACTGGGCCTGTTCCTGCAAAGCGCGCAGCCGCGTGAGGTGCTGGCCAGGATGCTGCGCAACCTGAAGGAAATTCACAGCACCGCCGAAGACTGGCTGCGCCTGATGCCGGTGCTCGATCGACTGGTCGTGCTGCTGCCCCATGCCCACGAAGAGCGCCGCGATCGGGGACGGGCATGGGCCCAAATCGGGCAGGCGAGCAAGGCGGCTGAAGACTTCGAAGCCTATTTGCGCGACCGACCTGATGCCGACGACAGTCGCGCGACGGCCGAGCAGTTGGACCGATTGCGCCGGGGCGAACGCCCGAGACTGCATTGACCCCGGGGGCGTTGTCAGGCGCGAGGCGCGCATTGCAAGCCAAACAGTGGTTGGCGCCGTGAGGCAGATTCCGCTCCCGATTGCCTCCGGCAGCCAGCCGACATTCGACTCCTTCGTTGCCGGGTCCAATGCGATGGTGCTGGCTCAGTTGCGTGCGGCCTGCGAGTCCGGTGCCGCCACGACGCCGCTGTATTTGTGGGGAGGGCAGGGCGTAGGCAAGACACATCTTCTGCGGGCCCTCGTGCACGTCTTTCAGCAGCGTGGCGGGAGCGTCGGCTGGTTCGATGCTGCGCAGCCCGCTCCCTGGCCGCATAAAGACAGCTGGAGTTTGCTGGTGTTCGATGGCTGCGAATCCTACGACGCGACGCAGCAGCACGCGGCGTTCACCTTGTTCGTCGAGGCAACCGCGCAGGACACCCTGGTGGCCTCGTCGGGGCGTCTCCCTCCGGTTGATCTGCCGCTGCGCGATGACCTGCGGTCGCGACTGGGCTGGGGTCATGTGATGGCGGTACAGGCGCTGTCTGAAGCGGAGTCTCGGGCTGCGCTGCGCCAGGAAGCTGACCGGCGCGGCCTGTTCCTGTCCGACGACGTGATCGACCACCTTCTTCATCGCTACGCCCGCGACTTGAAGCACCTGATGGCTCAGCTTGATCGACTCGACGAATTCGCGATGGTGCACAAGCGCGCGCTCACCGTGCCGCTGCTGCGTCAGATGCTGGCCGAAGCCGATCCCCGCAGTAGAACGGAGGTGATGCCTTGAACCTCTGCCTGTTCGACCTCGACGACACCCTGCTGCCACTCGATTCCGATCACGCCTGGGGCGAGTTCGTGATCTCCCTCGGCTGGGTCGACGAGTCCAGCTTCCGGCGCGATAACGATGGGTTCTTCGCCCAGTACCAGGCGGGCCAGCTCGATGTCCACGGCTACATCGAATTCGCGACCCGCCCTCTGCGTGAGCGTTCCGCGCAGGAGCTCAGTGCCGCGCAAGCCCTGTTCATGCAGCGGGTGATCGAGCCTGCCCTGCGCGACAGTGCCCGCGAGCTGGTGCGCCGACACCAGGCGCAAGGCGATCAGGTGGCGCTGGTCACGGCGACCAATGAATTCGTCACCGCGCCGATCGCGGCGGCGTTCGGGATTCCCGTGCTGATCGCGGTACAGCTTGAGCGTGACACGCGCGGTAGCATCACCGGCCGCATCCGAGGCATACCGAGCTACCGGGAAGGGAAGGTCCGGCGTGTCGAGGAGTGGTTGGGCGACCAGGGCGTCTCTTGGCGCGACTGTGGCCGCATCACCGTCTACAGCGATTCGCTGAACGACCTGCCGCTGCTTGAAAAAGCTACCGATCCGGTGGCGACCAATCCGACGCCCGCGCTGCGCGCGCTCGCTCACCAGCGCGGCTGGCCAACGTTGAATCTGTTCACATGATCAAGAAGTTTTTCGACAAGCTGCTGGGCAAGCCGACTAAGAAAGCGAGCGCAGGCTCCTTGCTCGGCAAACGTGTCGAGGTCCCGAAGAGCGAACATCAGATCGATCCGTCGCTGGTCGATGAGCGCGCCGCCAAAGTGGTGCAGACGCTGGTCGACGGTGGCCACGAGGCCTACATCGTTGGCGGCGCGGTACGCGACCTGCTCCTCGGCCTGCGCCCGAAGGACTTCGATGTGGCGACCGATGCAACGCCAGAGCAAGTGAAGGCACTGTTCCGCCGTGCCTTCATCATCGGTCGGCGCTTTCGCATCGTCCATGTGGTGTTCGGACGCGGCCGACAGGATCGGGGTCTGAGCGAGGTCATCGAGGTCTCGACCTTCCGCGCGCTGATGGATGCAGCCACCGCCGAGCAGGTGCTCGGCAACGAGAAGACGCTGAAAGCCGAAGGCCGTCATGCGAGCGGGCCCAGTCACGTGGTCGATGCCGATGGCCGAGTGCTGCGCGACAACGTCTGGGGCCCGCAGATCGAGGACGCAGCACGGCGCGATTTCACCGTCAACGCCATGTACTACGACCCGGTACGCGAGCTGGTGGTCGACTACCACGGCGGCATCAAGGACGCGAAAAAGAAGCTGTTGCGGATGATCGGCGACCCTGAGACCCGCTACCGCGAAGACCCGGTGCGCATCATCCGTGCGGTACGTTTCGCAGCCAAGTTGGCCTTCGAGATCGAGCCAAAGACGCGCGCGCCTATCCAGGCGATGTCGGCACTGTTGGAGAACGTGCCGCCGTCGCGTTTGTTCGACGAGATGATCAAGCTGCTGCAGACTGGCCATTCGCTCGCCAGCCTCGCCGAACTGCGCAAGCAGGGCCTGCCGGCAGGTACCTTCCCGGTACTCGACACGCTCCTGGACGACAGCCGTGGCAGTGCGGCGCACCGCGAGTTCGTGCGTTTGGCGCTGGCCGATACGGACCGCCGCGTGGGCGAGGGCAAGCCGGTCGCCCCCAGCTTCATGCTGGCTTGCATGCTGTGGCACGACGTGCAGCTGAAGTGGGACCAACTGAAGGCCCGCGGCGAGCCCACATTCGCCGCGCTCCAGCAGGCCGTCGAAGCCATCTTCGATGCTCGTATCGGCGACATCTCGGGGCGCGGCAAGCTGGGCGGTGACATGCGCGAGATCTGGCTGATGCAGCCGCGGTTCGAGCGTCGTGTCGGTAACGCGCCGTTCACGCTGGTCGAGCAGCCGCGCTTCCGTGCCGGATTCGATTTCCTGCGCTTGCGCGCCGATGCGGGCGAGGCTTCGGATGAACTGGCGCGCTGGTGGGAAGACTTCTCTTTGGCTGATGAAGACGAGCGTCGGCGTTTGATGGAATCGGTGCGGGGACATGACACCCGCCACGGTGGCAAACGTCAGGCGAAGCCCTCTGAAGCGACGGAATCCGACGCGGAGCCGGCAACCGCTGCCGAGCCGGCCAAGAAGCGCCGTCGTCGTCGCCGCAAGCCGGCCGAAGCGGGAGTCCAGGCCGCTGCTGAAGGCAGCGACCCCGGCGCGGTGTGAGCGAGTCGCAAGCCTGCATTGGTCTCGGCGCCAATCTGGGCGATGTCCGGGCAGTGCTGGCGGCGGCTTATGCCCAGGTAAGGCAGTTGCCCGGCACGCGCTATCACCGCTGCTCCCCCTGGTTCACCAGCGCGCCGATCGATTCAAGTGGTCCTGATTACCTGAACGCGGTTGCCTGCTTCGACACCACCTTGTCACCTCAAGCCTTGCTGGAGGCGCTGCAAGGTATCGAGCGCTGCCATGCGCGCGAACGCCCTTACCGCAACGCGCCGCGCACGTTGGACCTCGACCTGCTCCTGTACGGAGATCAGCAGATCGCCACATCCACCCTTACTGTGCCGCACCCACGGATGCACGAACGTGCCTTCGTGCTGCTACCGTTGGCTGCTCTGCTGCCAACGGTGGTGATTCCTGGCCTCGGGCCTGTCAGTACGCTGCTGTCGTCGGTGGCGGGGCAGTCGGTGTGGCGGGCTGGCTGAGCGACTGCGCCTCGGTCTCGGCCTGGTATTCGAAGTAGCGCTGGGCTACGAAGGCAATGGTCGCCATCAGCACGCCAGCACCCACCATCAGAGCCAGCAACACGCCGAGTACCGCGGCCCAGCCACTGCGAGAGGCCGTGCGACCGGCATTGAAGCGGGCATTCCATTTGTCGTCGCTCGTCAGCCCGTAGACGATGGCGCAAAGCATCGATGCCGCAATCGTGCAGCCGACGAACGGGATCAGTACCCACGCCAGTTGGTCATCCTGGCCTAGTGATCGCGCCCGCATCACGCCGTGCAGGCCGATCAACGTGGGCAGTGGGTAGAGCCAGCCGAGCAGGTCGCGAAATCCGTGCAGGTAGAAACGATGCAAGCCCAAACCGCCAGCGACGATAGCGGTCCAGGTGGCGACGGTCTTCGATTTGTCGGCGGACTGAGTGGGTTCGATGGCGTTCATACGGTCTTTCGGGGTGCTGATTCTGCGCCCATGCCGAGCCGTCGTTGCATTAACACCACGTCCAGCCAGCGTTCGAGCTTCCAGCCGACGGCCGTCAACAGCCCGGCAGGCTCGAAACCCAGGGCGCGGTGCAGTCCGATCGAACCTGCATTTGCTGCGTCGCCGATCACCGCGATCATCTGTGTCGCCCCGCTTGCCTTGCATTGCGCAATCAACTCCGCCAGCAACAGCCGTCCAGTGCCCTGCCGCTGGCAATTTGCTGCCACGTAGACCGAGTCTTCGACACAGTGACCAAAGGCGGCTCGGGGCCGAAACGACTGAGCGCAGGCATAGCCGATCATCTGGCTAGCTCGCTCAGCGACCAGCCAGGGCCAGCCCTGGAACTTGGCCTGCTGATGCCGTTGCGCCAACTGTTGGGCATTAGGCGCTTCCAGCTCGAAAGTGCCCGTGCCTTTGCGCACATGCCAGGCATAGACGGCCGCTAGCGCAGCGATGTCGCCGTGCGCGCAGGGTCTGATCAGCAGTGGCGATGTCACGGGCTTGGAAATTCGACTCGCACGCAGTTTACAATTTAAGGTTCACGTGACGGTCGGTGGGCTCGATGCGCTATGGCGCGCCTGGGCTCGGCGGCGTATCTACGGCACTGATCTTCGTCGTGGCCATGAGGCCGCGACTCCATGTTCTGCGCGACCGGAGTGTCTCCCGGATGCGGCGGGCAACCCATCATTCAAGGAAATACCATGGTTGTGATTCGACTTGCTCGCGGCGGCGCCAAGAAGCGCCCTTTCTTCAACATCGTCGTGACTGACTCACGCATTCGCCGTGACGGCCGCTTCATCGAACGCGTCGGGTTTTACAACCCGGTTGCCTCCGGTGGTGAGCAACCCTTGCGCGTCGCCTTCGACCGCATCGACTACTGGGCCAGTACCGGCGCGCAGTTGTCACCGACAGTGGCGCGTCTGGTCGAGCAGGCCAAGGCTGCGACGGCCTGAGTCCGAATTGATCGTCGGCGCTATCGCCCCTTTCGACGCGCCGGATGCAGCCCATGGCTGATGCCGGTGCCGACACGGCGCCCTGGCCCGACGACGCTATCGAGGTCGGCATCATCATCGATGCCTGGGGCGTCAAGGGCTGGTTCAAGGTCAAGGCGTTCTCCGCCAACCCGCAAGCGCTGTTTTCTTCCAAGCGCTGGTTGCTGAGGCCACCCGAGGCAACCGGACCGAGATCGGTGCTGAACACCGTTCCCTTGCCACCGCTGTTGAAGATCGTGGCCGCCAAGGAGCACGGCGATCTGGTGGTTGCTCACGCTCAGGACGTCGTCGACCGGCCCGGCGCCGAGGCCTTGCGGGGCGCCCGTGTGTTCGTGCCGCGCGGCAGTTTCCCGACAGCGGGCCCTGACGAGTATTACTGGGTCGATCTTATTGGCCTCGCGGTCGTCAATCGACAGGGTGAACAGCTGGGCGACGTGGTCGGCCTGATCGACACTGGTCCGCACACCGTGTTGCGTGTGGCCCCGGCCGGTGTGACCGACGAAGCCGAACAGCGGCTGATCCCGTTCGTGGCAGCTTTCGTCGATGCGGTCAGCCTCCCCGAGCGACGCATCACCGTCGACTGGGGTCTGGATTACTGACCGTCGAGCCAACGCGGCCATGCGCTTCGATGTCATCACGCTGTTTCCCGAGCTTTTCGGGCCGCACCTGATCAGTGGCATCACGCGTCGCGCTTATGAGTCCGGGCAGGTCGATGTTCGGTTGTGGGCCCTGCGCGACTTTGCTGACGGCCATTACCGCCGAGTCGATGACCGGCCGTACGGCGGTGGCCCCGGCATGGTGCTGCTCGCCGAGCCGCTGGAGCGCGCCTTGGCGGCGGTGTACGCCGGGAGGGAGTCGGATTCGGCAGATGCAGGTGTTGACGTCCGCCCCAGAGCTCCGGTGATTCACTTCACGCCGACCGGTCAGCGCATTGACCAGCGACTGGTGCGCGAGATGGCGGTCGGTCCCGGTGCGGTGCTGCTGTGCGGCCGGTACGAGGGCATAGACCAGCGCGTGCTCGACCGCCATGTCGATCTCGAACTGAGTCTGGGCGACTTCGTGCTGTCCGGCGGCGAACTGCCCGCGCTGGCCTTGCTCGACGCTGTGGCGCGGCTGCAGGACGGTGTGCTTGGTGACGCGCAGTCGCACCAGCAGGACAGTTTTTCTGACGGCCTGCTCGAAGGTCCGCATTACAGCCGCCCTGAATTGTTGTCTACCGACGATGGCCCACTGTCGATCCCGTCAGTGCTGCTGTCTGGCCACCACGGGCGCATTGCGCGCTGGCGTCGGGAGCAGTCGCTGGCGCTGACGTCATCCCGGCGGCCCGATCTGATCGCTGCGGCGCGAGCTGCGAACCGGCTCAGCGCTGAAGACGAGCGCTTTCTGGCTGCGCGCGACGTATACTAGAAGGCTTTTCTGATCCTCTGCCACGCCCGGCCGCACGTTGTTCACACGCGTTGTAGGTCCGGAACAATTCCTCCACCCAGCGTGGGCAAGATCACACGGAGAAACCATGGACCTGATCCAAACCCTCGAGCAAGAGGAAATCGCCCGTCTGAACAAGACCATCCCGGCCTTCGCGCCAGGTGACACGGTCATCGTCAACGTGAATGTCGTCGAAGGAACCCGCAAGCGCGTGCAGGCCTACGAAGGCGTTGTCATCGCCAAGCGCAATCGCGGTCTGAACTCCAGCTTCATCGCCCGCAAGATTTCCAGCGGCGAAGGTGTCGAGCGCACCTTTCAGCTGTACAGTCCGCTGATCGCGTCGATCGAAGTCAAGCGCCGCGGCGATGTCCGGCGCGCCAAGCTGTACTACCTGCGCCAGCGCTCCGGCAAGTCGGCGCGTATCAAAGAGAAATTGGCCTGACCACGGGTTAGCCTTGCGCGTTACGCACGGTCACACGCGAGCGTGCGGCCAGTTCTCGACGCGATCTGGCGTAACCATCCTCGCTCAAGGCTGGTGACATGCTGAGCTGAAGCCGCCTCCCGAGGCGGCTTTTTCAATTCCGAGGACATCGATGCCGCTGAGTTTCGATCCGCAACAGTGCCCAGTGCTCGCGATCGACGATCACTTGCCTGCGGTGCCTCGCGATCGACTGGTGGCAGATGCGTTGCGTGACCGGTTTGAACGCGCACCGGTCTGGCAGCCGGAGCTTCTGGCAGATCGACTGCAACCGACGCGGCCACCTGTGCGCGCCTCGGTGCTGGTGCCACTAGTGGTGCATGGGGGTGACATCACGGTATTGCTGACAAAGCGCTCCGACCAACTCAGTGACCACCCCGGACAGATCAGTTTTCCCGGTGGGCGGGCTGAACCAGAAGACCTGACTGCCATTGCCACCGCGCTGCGCGAAGCAGAAGAAGAGATAGGTCTGACGCAGGACTTTGTTCAGGTGCTCGGCACCCAACCGCACTACACAACCGTCACCGGCTACGTCGTCACGCCGGTGGTGGCGCTGGTACGGCCGGGCTTCAGTTTGCGGGTTGAGGCGTCTGAAGTGGCCGAGGTGTTCGAGGTGCCGCTGGCTTTCCTGATGACGCCTGCCCACCATCGCCGCCACGCAGTCGGCGAGGGCAACAACGCTCGCGAATTCCTGTCGATGCCGTGGATCACCCAGGCGGCGAATGGATCGTCAAAGCGCTATTTCATCTGGGGTGCCACTGCGGCGATGCTCCGCAACCTCTACCGCTTCCTTTCAGCCTGATTGCACCGGGCTCCAAGCGACCGGCCGCTATGATCGGGCCGCAATGAGCCTTTTCTCGGTCCTTCTGGCGTTGCTGCTCGAGCAGCTGAAGCCCTTGCAGCGCGGCACGGCGATCCACGCTGCGATGACTTCGTGGCAGCGCTGGGTCGGCCGGAATTTCGACGCGGGCCGCGACCGCCACGCTTGGGTCGTCTGGATCATCACCGTCGTGTTGCCCGGCGTTCTGGTGTGGGCGGTCCATGCCAGCGTCGCGCATTACAGCCTGTTGCTCGGGCTGGTGTGGAATGTCGCGGTTCTGTACCTGACCCTGGGCTTTCGCCAGTTCAGTCACTACTTCACCGACATTCGCGACGCGCTCGACCGCGAAGATGACGCCGAGGCGCGTCGGCTGCTGACCGAATGGCGCCACCTTGACGTCAGCGAACTTCCGCGCACCGAACTGCTGCGCCATGTGATCGAACATTCGCTGCTGGCCGCGCACCGCCATGTGTTCGGCGTGTTCTTCTGGTTCGTCGTGCTGTCGTCGCTGGGATTCGGCCCTGCCGGTGCGGTGCTCTATCGATGTGCCGAGTTCGCGAGCCGCTACTGGGCTTTTCGCAGCCGCACTATTGGAGAGCCCACCAATGAGCGGCTGATGGCCCTGTCGCAACGCCTGTTCGGGCTGATGGACCGCATCCCTGCGCGCCTCACCGCATTCGGCTTCGCGGTGGTTGGCAACTTCGAAGAGGCGATCAACGGCTGGCGCCGTGACGCTGAGCTGTGGCTGCACCCGAACGAAGGCATCATCCTGGCGGCAGCCGCCGGTGCGGTGGGAGTGCAACTGGGTGGCATGGCCGCGCCCGGCGTGACGCCCGACCGATCGAAGACTTTCGAAAAGGGCGTCGGCTTCGAGGATCTGGCAGCGGTTGGCTCGACGGCTGGCATGACGCCGGTGCTCGGCCATTTGCGAAGCATCGTCGGCCTGGTCTGGCGCTCGGTGGTGCTGTGGATGCTGCTGCTGGCCTTGCTGACGCTGGCGAACCTGGTCGGGTGACCCTGGCCCGTACTACCAGCGCGTGCCTTCCAGTTCCTGGCGGATCTCTCCATAGATTCGGTAGCGCGCTTCGCTGATTTCGCCCTGAGTCAGCGCCTGTCGCACGCCGCAGCCCGGCTCCTGGCGGTGGGTGCAGTTGTAGAAGCGGCAATGGGTTGACGCCTCACGCAGGTCGGGCATCAGGGCTGGCAGCTTTTGCGCATCGACCTGCCTCAGGCCGAACTCCTGGAAGCCCGGTGAATCGATCAGGCCGGTATGGCGTTCGGCATCCAGCCAGTACCACTGTGTCGAAGTGGTCGTATGCCGTCCCGAGTTCAAGGCTTGCGACACCTCGCCAACCTGCGCGCGGGCATCAGGCGCAAGCAGGTTGATCAGCGTGCTCTTGCCGGTACCACTGGGTCCGAGCACCAGCGAGGCCTGGCCCGCCATCAGCGGCATCAGCAGCGCGCGCGAGGCATCGGGCTGAGCCCTCAGCGCGACCTCGACGACCCGGTAGCCCATCGCAACATAGGGCTTGAGCCGCTCGCGTGCTGCGGCGATCTGCGGCAGGTCGGCCTTGTTCAGCAGGATGCTTGCCGCGATGCCTGTGCTCTCGGCTGCGATCAGCGCACGAGCCAGTTGCGACTCGCTGAATACCGGCTCGCTTGCCACCATCACCAGCACCTGGTCGAGGTTGGCGGCGAAGGCCTTGGTCTTCCATTCGTCCTGGCGGAACAGCAGGTTGCGCCTTGGCTCCAGTTCCTCGATGACGCCCTCGTCGCCTGTGATCTGCCAGCGCACCCGGTCACCGACCACGCACAGGCTCTTCTTGCCGCGCGGGTGGCAGATGGTTCGCACACCAGTATCGGATTCGACGACGTAGTGGCGGCCGAAACCCGAGACCACCAGCCCGGAGGTGGTCGGCGCATCGCCAGCCTTTGCCTTGCTCAAGGCGCTGATCTGCGGATGTGGATCATGATGGCTTCAGGTCCAGTGCCTGCATTGCCGCCAGCCGTTCAGCGGCGGGCGGGTGCGAGTAGTAGAAGCGGGCGTACAGCGGGTCGGGAGTCAGCGTTGAGGCGTTGTCCTTGTAGAGCTTCAGTAGCGCCGACGACAGCTCACGACCGTTGGCATGAGCGCAGGCGTAGGCGTCGGCCTGGAATTCATGGCGTCGCGACAGCCCGGCGAACAGCGGCGACACGAAAAAGCTGAACACCGGCACGATCAGCATGAACAGCAGAAGCGCGACCGCGTCATTCGGTGCCGTCATGGACGGTTGCACGCCGAAGGCGGTGTAGAACCAGATACGGTGAGACATCCAGCCCAGCACCGCGAAGCCGGCGAGGCTGATCGCAAACATAGAGGCGATACGCTTCAGGACGTGCCTGTGCTTGAAATGTCCCAGCTCATGCGCCAGCACCGCCTCGACTTCGCCTGGCAGCAGCTTGGCCAGCAAGGTGTCGAAGAACACCACCCGCTTGGCACTGCCGAAGCCTGTGAAGTAGGCGTTGGCATGTGCCGAGCGCTTGCTGCCGTCCATCACGAAGAAGCCCTTGGCGAGGAAGCCGCACTTCGCCATCAGCGATTGCACCCGCGCTTCCAGCGAGGCGTCGGTCAGCGGCTTGAAGGTGTTGAAAAGCGGCGCGATGACTGTCGGATACAGCACCAGCGCCAGCAGGTTGAAGCCCATCCATGCGCCCCAGGCCCACAGCCACCACAGCGCACCGGTGCTGCTCATGATCCACAACATGCCTGCGGCCAATGGCAGACCGATCAGGGCGCCGAGCACGAAGCCCTTCAGCGCATCGACGAGGTAGAGCTTCCAGGTCATCCGGTTGAAACCGAAGTCCTGCTCGATGCGAAAGGTACTGTACAGATCGAAGGGCACATCCAGCACACAGCCGATCACCACGAAGGCGGCCAGCAAAGCCAGTTGGTAGGCCATGTCGCCGTAGGTCGGCTGCACGGCCTCGCGGATGGCGTTGTTCAGCACACCGAGGCCGCCGAGCAGCGTCCAGCCGATAAGGATGGCGGCGCTGAAGGCCATTGCCCACAGGCCAAAGCTGCCCTTGGCGAGGGTGTAGCGGGCGGCCCGGCGGTGCGCGTCCAGCGTCACGGTGTCGGCGAAGGCCAGGGGCACCGCACCACTGTTCGCGGCCACATGGCGCATCTGCCGTGTGGCGAGCCAGAAGCGGATCAGCAGGGAAATGACGAGGGCTACAGAGAAGAGCAGCGCGAGCAGCGAGGCAGGGTGGTTCAAGGTGGCTTTGGCAGGGAGTGTCGGAGCGCAGTGTAGGGCGCAGGGCATGACGCGGCCGTGGCCGTAAGACAATCTCCGCAAGGAGTACACACCATGACCACCCCACTGCCCAAGAGCGATCAGAACCTGATCTGGATCGACCTCGAGATGACCGGGCTGTACCCGGAGACCGACCGCATTATCGAGATCGCGGTGATCGTCACCGATTCACAGCTGAACGCGCGTGTCGAAGGCCCGACCATCGCCGTGCATCAGAGCGACGCCACGCTCGACGCGATGGACGCATGGAACAAGGGCACACACGGTCGCAGCGGACTGATCGATCGCGTCAAGGCCTCGACTTTCGACGAGGCGCAGGCCGCGGCGCAGATCATTGCGTTCCTGCAGGCTTACGTGCCCAAGGGCAAGTCGCCGATGTGCGGCAACAGCATCTGCCAGGACCGGCGCTTTCTGGCGAAGACGATGCCGACGCTGGAAGAGTTCTTCCACTACCGCAATCTCGATGTCAGCACGCTGAAGGAACTGGCCAAGCGCTGGAAGCCGGGCATCCTTGACGGATTCAAGAAGGCCCAGGCACACACCGCGCTGGCCGACATTCGGGAGTCGATCGAGGAACTGGTCTATTACCGCGAGCACTTTCTGGCGGCGTGAGCTGGCGGTCTGCCGATCGAGACTGGAGCTGCAGCACTGCGCCGGGCCTGTGTGTTGCGTTCATGTCCTGCGGGCCAGTCACCCTGCAACCGCGTCTGCACCGCACAGGTACGCTCACGCGATCAGTAATTGATCCCCATCGCATCCCGCACATCACGCATCGTCTCCCGAGCCACCGTGCGGGCGCGTTCGGTGCCAACCTCGACGATCCACTGCACCTGTTTCGGGTTGCTCAGGTAAGCCTCGGCGCGCTCGCGCCAGGGTTGTTGTTCGCGAATGATCGCGTCAATCACTGGCTGCTTGCACTCCAGACAGCCAATGCCGGCGGTCTTGCACCCCTTGACGACCCATTCCTTTGTCGCGGCGTCCGAATAGACCTGGTGGAACTGCCACACCGGGCAACGCTCCGGGTCACCAGCATCGGTGCGCCGCACGCGCTGCGGGTCAGTTGGCATGCGCCTGACCTTGCGCTCGACTTCGGCCGGTTCCTCGCGCATCGCGATCGAATTGCCGTAGCTCTTGCTCATCTTCGCGCCGTCGAGGCCGGGCAGCTTGCTCACTTCGGTGAGCAGGGCTTCAGGTTCGTGCAGGATCGTCTTGCCGGCGCCGCGCAGGAAGGCGTCGAGCCGTTCGCGGTCGGCCGCGCTCAAGGCGCCGCTGGCAGCGATCAGCGCACGGGCCTGCGCCAGTGATTCATCGCTGCCAGTCTCCTGAAAGGCCTTGCGCGCAGTCGCGAATGCCTTGCCATCGTTCTTGCTCATCTTCTTGACGACGGCCAGCGCCAAGGCTTCGGCATTCGCTTCGCGGCCATACAAATGATTGAACCGGCGCGCCACCTCGCGGGTGATCTCGACGTGCGGCGCCTGGTCTTCTCCGACTGGCACGAAGGCAGCCTTGTAGATCAGGATGTCGGCCGCCTGCAGCAGCGGGTAGCCAAGGAAGCCGTATGTCGCGAGGTCGCGGTCCTTCAGCTTTTCCATCTGGTCCTTGTAGGTCGGCATGCGTTCGAGCCATGCCAGCGGCGTGCCCATCGCCAGCAGCGTGAACAGCTCGGCGTGTTCGGGCAGGCGGCTCTGGATGAAGATCGTGCACTGCTCGGGCTCCAGCCCGGCGGCGATCCAGTCGATCACCATGTCGTAGACGTTCTTCTCGATGACCTCGCGGTCTTCGTAGTGCGTGGTCAGCGCATGCCAGTCGGCGACGAAATAGAAGCAGTCGAAGCCGGCCTGCAGCCGCACCCAGTTCTTCAGCGCGCCGTGGTAGTGGCCAAGGTGCAGGGCACCGGTGGGGCGCATGCCGGACAGGACTCTCTGTTTCATGGGAACGCTCGGTGGTGAGTCCGTCGATTGTAGGTTTCGACTCCTTGCGGGACCGATACACTGCGGCGCGCTGCTGCACCGCTACCTCACACTCTGCGTCATGAAGAACCTCGTCATCCTCATCTCCGGTCGTGGTTCGAACATGGTGGCGATTGCCGAGGCCTGCGCTGCCGAGGGCTGGGATGCGCGCATCGCAGCGGTGATCAGCAACCGCATCGATGCGCAAGGTCTGGTCTACGCGCAGCGCAACGGCATTCCGACGGCGGTGGTCAATCACCGCGATTTCGAAGATCGTGAGGCCTTCGATGCCGCGCTGGCGCAGGTCATCGACGGGTTTGAGCCTGATCTGGTCGTGCTCGCAGGCTTCATGCGCATCCTGACACCGGGCTTCGTCCAGCACTACTCCGGGCGCATGCTCAACATCCACCCATCGCTGCTGCCGGCCTTCCCGGGCCTGCACACCCACCGCCGCGCGATCGAGGCTGGCTGCAAGGTCGCGGGCACCACCGTGCACGTGGTGACGCCGGAACTCGACCACGGTCCGATCGTCGCGCAGGCGGTCGTGCAAGTGCGGCCCGACGACACCGAGGACACGCTGGCGGCCCGGGTGCTGGTGATGGAGCATCGGCTGTACCCGCGTGCGCTGCGCTGGTGGATTGAGGGCGTGCTGGAGGTGACCGTCGACGGGCGGGTCGTCCATCTCGGCGGCGAGCCGCAGCAGCTGATCGGCGGCTGAACGGCTCGGGCCAAGGACGCCCCGGATAATCGGGGCGATGCACCCCAACGCTTTGCTTGAACTCGCCACGGAACTGCTGCATCGGGTGATGCAGTTTCAAGCTCCGGCCGACAACGTTGTCTCCGACTTCTTCCGCCAGAACCGCGGCCTCGGCATGCGCGAGCGGCACACGCTGGCCGAAACTACCTACACCGTGCTGCGACAGCGACTGCTGTTCCAGCATCTGGCGCAGTCGGGCAAGGGCGAGATCGAGCGCCGACTTGTACTGCTCGGCTGGCAAGGCAACGCTGCCTTTCTGCGCGCCGCCTTGCAGGACCACGAGGTTCAGTGGCTGGAGAAGGTGGCTGCGGTCGATCGCTCTGCGCTGCCTGACAAGCTGCGCCACAACCTTCCCGAATGGCTGGCTGATCGGCTGCAGGCTGAGGTCGGCGACGAGTTCTGGCCGCTGGTTCATGCGCTGAATGGGAGCGCGCCGCTGGACCTGCGGGTCAATACATTCAAGGCGAAGCGCGACGCGGTGCAGGCCGAGTTCAGGGCGGCCAACATCGATGCGCTGCCAACGCCGTATTCGCCGTGGGGCTTGCGCATCGAAGGCAAGCCTGCGCTTCACAAGATGGAGGTCTTCCTGCGCGGCGACGTCGAGGTGCAGGACGAAGGTAGCCAGCTGCTGGCGATGCTGACCGATGCGAAGCGCGGCGAGATGGTCGTCGACTTCTGCGCTGGCGCGGGCGGCAAGACGCTCGCGCTCGGCGCCTCGATGCGCAACACCGGACGCCTGTATGCGTTTGACACCTCGGGCCACCGGCTTGCATCGTTGAAGCCGCGGCTGGCACGCAGCGGGTTGTCCAACGTGCACCCGGTGCAGATCGCACACGAGCGTGATGATCGCATCAAGCGTCTGGCGGGCAAGATCGACCGGGTGCTGGTCGATTCACCGTGCTCAGGGCTGGGCACGCTGCGCCGCAATCCGGACCTGAAGTGGCGGCAGTCACCTCAGTCGATCGATGAATTGCGCGTCAAGCAGGCGGCGATCCTCGCCAGTGCGTCGCGGTTGGTCAAACCTGGCGGGCGTCTCGTTTATGCGACCTGCAGCTTGCTGCAGGGCGAGAACGAGGTCATCGCCGACGCGTTTTCCGCCGAGCGCATGCGAGATTTCAAGCCGATTGAGGTGGAATCCTTGCTCGGGGACGCACATGTGGCGCGAGCCGACATGCTTGTCAGTGGTCCGTATCTGCGCCTGTGGCCGCACCGCCACGGTACCGATGGCTTCTTCGCTGCGGTCTGGCAACGAGCTTGATCAGAGCGCGATTGGCCTCAGCTTCCCAGGACGTCGGCGTGGTTTCAGGTCATCCCTGATTGAGGTGCCGCCTACAATGGGAAGTTGTTTTCGTTTCAGCGTGGACCCGATTTCATGAATGTATTGACGACGGTGTTGGACAGTCTCTTGAACTGGTTGGCCAACGGCTTGATAGAAACCACCTGGTGGCAGGTGGTTCTGTATGCGCTTCTGACGACGCACATAACGATCGCAGCAGTGACGATCTTCCTGCACCGGTCGCAGGCGCACCGCTCCCTTGATCTGCATGCAATACCCTCACATTTTTTCCGTCTGTGGCTGTGGCTGGGCACTGGCCAGGTCACCAAGGAATGGGTGGCGGTGCACCGCAAGCACCATGCGAAGTGCGAAACCGTCGAAGACCCGCACAGCCCGCAAACGCGAGGAATCAAGACGGTGCTGCTGACTGGTGCCGAGTTGTACCGGGTCGAGACGAAGAATCCCGACACCCTGGCCAAGTACGGCCTCGGCACGCCGGACGACTGGCTGGAGCGCAACCTGTACACGCGCTACAGCTGGCAAGGCGTAGGCGTGATGATGTTGATCGACCTGGCGTTGTTCGGCGCCGCGGGCCTAGCGGTATGGGCCGTCCAGATGGCCTGGATTCCGATCACTGCAGCCGGCATCATCAATGGCCTGGGCCACTGGTGGGGCTACCGCAATTTCGAGGCGCAGGACGCATCGACCAACATTTCCCCCTGGGGCATCCTGATCGGCGGTGAGGAATTGCACAACAATCATCACACCTATCCGACCTCTGCCAAGCTGTCAGTCAAGCCTCATGAATTCGATATCGGCTGGATGTACATCCGCGCGATGGAAATGATCGGCTGGGCCAAGGTGCGCAAGACCGCGCCCCTGCTGAAACTCGGCGCCGTCAAGCCAGTCGCCGACTCGAAGACGCTCGAGGCGATCATCGCCAACCGATATGAGGTGATGGCGAAGTACGCCAGCCACCTGCGAGACGAATGCCGCAGCGAACTGGCGCGGCTGAAGGCCGAAGGCGCACATGGTGGCGTTCACTGGAAAGACATGCTTCTGGCCAAGCGCTGGCTGCATCGGGATCACGACAAGATCCCCCAGGGTGTGCAGGAAAGAGTGGCCTCGGTGTGTGCCCAAAGTGCCGTTCTGTCGAAACTGGTGACGATGCGCGAAGAGTTGCGTGGCCTGTGGACGCGCACCAACGTGTCCGCTGATCAGTTGGTGATTGATCTGCAGGTCTGGTGCAAGAAGGCCGAGGACAGCGGCATCGCGGTACTGCACGATTTCTCGCTGAAACTTCGCGCGGCGCACGCTTGAACCAGACGCCCTGAAGCCGAACCGGCCGGGGCGTCACAACAAAAACCCCGCAGGACAGTGATGCCCTGCGGGGTTTTTGCTTGGGGAAAGCCAGCGCTTACCGCAACTTCGTTTCCTTGTACATCACGTGCTTGCGCGCCTTCGGATCGAATTTCATGATCTCGATCTTCTCGGGCTTGGTCTTCTTGTTCTTGTCGGTCGTGTAGAAGTGACCAGTGCCGGCTGACGATTCCAGCTTGATTTTTTCGCGTCCACCTTTTGCCATGATCCGCTCCTGATCAGATTTCGCCGCGGGTGCGGAGGTCGGCAACGACCTGCTCGATGCCCACCTTGTCGATCAAGCGCAGTGCCGCGTTAGAGATGCGCAAGCGCACCCAGCGGTTTTCGGTTTCGAGCCAGAACCGGCGATATTGCAGGTTAGGCAGAAAACGACGCTTGGTCTTGTTGTTCGCATGGGAAACATTGTTTCCCGACATCGGGCGCTTGCCCGTGACTTGACAGACGCGTGCCATGACGCTGCTCCAATAGGTTCGTGTTTCAGATTTCGCTGATGCGGCACGCCTGAGGCGTCGGCTGCATCGTGGCTTGCGCCCACGTGGCCGCTGCACGACGACCCTCGAACGACAGAGGCCCCAAGCACAGCGAAGCCTGCGAGTATAACCAGCTAATCTTGGGAGGAGCCAGATCGCGGGATCTGGTCACTGTTCCAGGAACCGCTGCGAGTCCAGCGCGGCCATGCAGCCGGTGCCGGCACTGGTGATGGCTTGCCGGTACACATGGTCCTGCACGTCGCCGGCGGCAAACACCCCAGGCACGCTGGTCATGGTGGCCATTCCATTGAGCCCACCCTTGGTGATGATGTAGCCGTCCTTCATCTCAAGGTGACCTTTGAAGATGTCGGTGTTCGGCTGGTGGCCGATGGCGATGAAGCAGCCCTGCAGCGCCAGTTCAGAGGTCGATGCGTCCTGGGTGCTGCGAATGCGCACGCCATTCACGCCGGCGTCGTTGCCCAGCACCTCTTCGAGGGTGTGCCACAGGTGCAGTTGAATCTTGCCGGCGGCAACTTTCTCCATCAGCTTGTCGATGAGGATCGCCTCGGCCTTGAACTTGTCGCGCCGGTGAATAAGGTGCACGGTGCTCGCGATGTTCGACAGGTACAGCGCCTCCTCGACAGCGGTGTTGCCACCACCGACCACGCAGACGTCCTGTCCGCGGTAGAAGAAACCGTCGCAAGTCGCGCAGCCGCTGACGCCTCGGCCCATGAATGCTTGTTCGCTAGGCAGGCCGAGGTACTTCGCAGAGGCGCCCGTGGCGATGATCAGCGCGTCGCAGGTGTAGCTGCCCGAATCGCCTGTCAGTCTCAGCGGGCGTTGCGAGAAGTCGACCTCGTTGATGTGATCGAACACGATGTTCGTATTGAAACGCTCAGCGTGCTTCTGGAAGCGTTGCATCAGGTCCGGGCCCATCACACCATCAACGTCGGCTGGCCAGTTGTCGACATCGGTGGTCGTCATCAATTGGCCGCCCTGGGCGATGCCGGTGATCAGCATCGGACTGAGGTTGGCGCGAGCCGCGTAGATGGCGGCCGAGTAGCCGGCCGGGCCGGAGCCGAGTATCAGGACGCGCGCGTGGGTAGGTGTGGTGCTCATGGCGGAGGACGAAAGACAGGGGAAGCTTTTCAGTTTGACATGTTGCCAACAGACGCGAGCATCGCCGATTCAATGGGGACAATAGAGAAATTTGGTTTGTCCAGTGAATTTCTCACAAGCCCTGCCGATAACCGCAGCAAAGGAGTTCCACGATGGCGATGCTTTCAAATCTCGACCTGATCCGGCGCGTTCCGATCTTTTCGCTATTGACCAACGATCAGGCACAAGGCATTGCCGATGCCGTCGTCAAGCGGCGGTATCGGCGGGGCGAATTGGTGGTCGAGCATGGCAAGAAGTCAAATGCCTTGTTCATCTTGCTCACTGGCCGAGCGAGAGTGCTGACGGCTGATTCCCGCGGTCGAGAGGTGATCCTCGCGGTGCTGGAGTCCGGCGATTACGTTGGCGAGATGAGCCTGATCGACAACGAGCCGCATTCGGCCACGGTTCGCGCCGAGATCCAGACCGACATGCTGATACTCGGTCGTCCCGAGTTCGCCCGGTGCCTGCCCGAGAACTCCAGCTTGTCCTACGCGATCATGCGTGGCCTTGTTGCGCGACTGCGCAGCGCCGACCGGCAGATCGAATCGCTGGCGCTGCTCGATGTGTATGGCCGAGTGGCGCGCTCGCTGCTCGACATGGCAGACACCATCGGCGAGGTCAAGATCATCCGCAACAAGGTGTCGCGTCAGGATCTGGCGAAGGTTGTCGGCGCCTCGCGCGAGATGGTCAGCCGGGTCATGAAAGACCTTGAAGAGCGCGGCATGATCGCGACGCAGGAAAACGGCTCGGTGATCCTGAAGGAGCGTCTGACCTGACGCTGGATGCTGAGTCCGCTGTCGCAGCTTCGGCCACAATGAGCGGATGACATTTCCGCTCGGTTCGCTGCGTACTTCCTCGGCAGGTTCCTCATCGGCCGCGGACATCGCCAGTGGCGATTCACGCCAGCGTGATGACGTCCGCGGCGCATCGAGGTCCTTCGCTCACGGTGCCGACTTGCAGCGACAGGCGCTCGTGCTGATCGGTGGCGTGCTGTGGCTGCTGATGCTGATCGCGTTGCTCACCCACAGCCCGCTCGACAAGGCGTTCTCGACCTCGGGTTCGGGTGATGCGGCCCGCAACAGCGTGGGCGCGCTGGGCGCCTGGTGGTCGGACATGTTGCTGTTCCTGTTCGGCTTTTCCGCCTGGTGGCTGATGGCGCTGGGTCTGCACCGCTGGCTGGCTGCGCTGGCCGACCTGCTGCGCCGCAGGGGCGTCGACGCTGCCCATGCCACGTCAACACGGTCGGGCTGGCCCTCG
Organism: Burkholderiales bacterium; assembly: GCA_947474755.1. Taxonomy (GTDB): domain Bacteria; phylum Pseudomonadota; class Gammaproteobacteria; order Burkholderiales; family Burkholderiaceae_C; genus PBB1. Next base: position 139,968 of record CANJJE010000005.1, read on the forward strand.
TGGGTGTCCTGGCTCGGGCTGATTCTGTTGCTCTCAGCGAGCACCTCGCTGGAATGGACGCGGATGTACCACGCCGAGTCACTGCTTCCTGGTGGCCACGCAGGTGGTGTGCTGGGCTACCTGCTCGGTCCGCTCAGCATGAAAGGCCTGGGCTTTGCCGGCTCCGGCGTGCTTTGGATCGCCATGCTGGTGGCTGGCCTGTCACTGGCCTTCCGCTTTTCCTGGCTGCAATTGGCCGATGCGATCGGAGAGCGGCTCGATGCGTGGCGCGATCAGCGCGTCGAGCGCATCGAGCGCGCCGAAGACATGCGTCTGGGCGAGCAGGCGCTGCGCGAGCGCGAAGACATCGCCGAGGTCGAACACGAACTCGGGGAAGACCACGCGCCGATCGTCATTGCCGCACCGGTGATCGAGGTGCCCCGAAGCGATCGCGTGGTGAAGGAGCGCCAGAAGCCGCTGTTCCTCGAACTGGCAGACACCAAGTTGCCGCAGGTCGATCTGCTCGATGCCGCGCCCGGCCGCACCGAGACCGTGTCACTCGAGACGCTGGAGATGACCTCGCGGCTGATCGAGAAGAAGCTGAAGGATTTCGGCGTCGAAGTGCGAGTCGTTGCCGCGTCGCCCGGACCGGTCATCACCCGCTACGAGATCGAGCCGGCCACTGGCGTCAAGGGTGCTCAGGTGCTGGGTCTGGCGAAAGACCTGGCGCGCAGCCTGAGCCTGGTCAGCATCCGCGTTGTCGAAACCATCCCTGGCAAGACGACGATGGCGCTCGAACTGCCGAATGCGCGCCGCCAGACGATTTACCTGTCGGAAATCCTCGGTTCCCAGGCCTACAACAGCGCGTCGTCGATGCTGACGATGGGCCTGGGCAAGGACATCGTGGGCGCACCCGTGGTGGCCGACCTGGCCAAGATGCCGCACTGCCTCGTCGCGGGCACGACCGGCTCCGGCAAGTCGGTGGGCATCAACGCGATGATCCTGAGCCTGCTCTACAAGGCCGAGGCGCGCGATGTGCGGCTGATCCTGATCGATCCGAAGATGCTCGAGATGAGCGTCTACGAAGGCATTCCGCACCTTCTGTGCCCGGTCGTCATCGACATGAAGCAGGCCGCCAATGCGCTGAACTGGGCGGTGGGGGAGATGGAGCGCCGCTACAAGCTGATGAGCAAGCTGGGCGTGCGCAACCTCGCCGGCTACAACAAGAAGATCGACGAAGCCGTCGAGCGCGGCGAGACGCTGCCCAACCCCTTCAGCCTGACGCCCGAGGCGCCCGAGCCACTTCAGCGCTTGCCGCATGTGGTCATCGTGATCGACGAACTGGCCGACCTGATGATGGTCATCGGCAAGAAGATCGAGGAGCTGATCGCCCGGCTGGCGCAGAAGGCCCGCGCTGCCGGCATCCATCTGATTCTGGCGACCCAGCGCCCGAGCGTTGACGTCATCACCGGCCTGATCAAGGCCAACATCCCGACGCGGCTGAGCTTCCAGGTCAGCAGCAAGATCGACAGCCGAACCATCCTCGACCAGATGGGTGCCGAGGCCCTGCTCGGCATGGGTGACATGCTCTACATGCCATCGGGCACCGGCCTGCCAATCCGGGTGCATGGCGCCTTTGTCAGCGACGACGAAGTTCACCGTGTCGTTGCCTATCTGAAGAGCCAGGGTGAGCCGAACTACATCGACGGCATCCTCGAAGGCGGCACGCTCGACAACGAGTCTGGCGAAATCGCCGTCAACGATGGCGGTGGACCCGGCAACGAAAGCGATGCGATGTACGACTCCGCAGTGGCTATCGTGCTGCAGCACAAGCGCGCGTCGATCTCGCTGGTACAGCGCCACCTGCGCATTGGTTACAACCGTGCGGCACGGCTGCTGGAACAAATGGAGAAGTCGGGGCTCGTATCCGCCATGGGTACCAATGGCAACCGCGACATCATCGTCCCGGCGCGCAGCGAATGAAGCGCGCCTCCAGGTGGCTTGCCGTGTGGAGTGCGCTGGCGCTCATTCCGTTGTCGGCGCATGCCGACGCCGTCGATGCGCTGAAGTCCTTCGTGCAGCAAGTGAAGACCGGCCGCGCCACCTTCGTCCAGACGGTGACTTCGCCCAATGGAGCCAAGACCAGGACATCAAGCGGCAGTTTCGAATTCGCCCGCCCCGATCGTTTTCGCTTCGCTTACAGCAAGCCGTTCGAGCAATTGATCGTCGCTGACGGACAGAAGGTCTGGATCTACGACAGCGACCTGAACCAGGTCAGCAGCCGCAAGTTCTCGCAGGCACTCGGCGCCACACCGGCGGCCTTGCTGGCCGGTGGTGACCTGGGACGGGACTTCGACGTGCTTGCCGAGCCGTCGAAAGACGGACTCGACTGGGCGAAGGCCACGCCCAAAGCCGGGGACGGAGCGTTCGAATCGATACGCATCGGCTTCAAGGGCAAGCAACTCGTCGCGGTCGAGATCACCGACAACTTTTCCCAGCGCTCGCGGCTGACGTTCGCGCAGTTCGACGCCAATGTCGATATGCCGCCAGAGACCTTCAGGTTCATCATCCCGAAGGGCGTCGATGTTCTCGAACAGTGAAGTCGCGGTGAGGTCGTTCGGCGCTGCACGAGGCCGCTGTTCGTGCTGGGCAGGGCAGACGCTTGGCTGACCTCTTCGCGGCGGCTCCGACGGCGCCGTGGGCCGAGGCCTTGCGGCCGAAGGCCCTGGACGAGGTCATCGGTCAGTCTCATCTCATCGCCGCGGGCAAGCCGCTGAGGTTGGCGTTCGAATCCGGCAAGCCGCATTCGATGATCCTGTGGGGCCCGCCTGGTGTCGGGAAGACGACGCTCGCCCGGTTGACGGCTTCGGCCTTCCGGTACGAATTCATCGCCTTGTCCGCCGTGTTCTCGGGCGTGAAGGACATTCGCGAGGCGATGGCACAGGCGGAACAGAACCTCGCGCTGGGCAAGAAGACGATCCTGTTCGTCGATGAAATCCATCGGTTCAACAAGGGCCAGCAAGATGGGCTGTTGCCCTTCGTCGAATCAGGGCTGGTCGTGTTCGTCGGCGCGACAACGGAGAACCCGTCGTTCGAGGTGAACTCGGCGCTGCTGTCGCGTGCGCAGGTGTACGTTCTGCAAGCACTGACCGACGATGAACTCAAGCAACTGTTCAGGCGGGCGCATGAAACATTCATGGCGCAATTTCGGTTCGAAGATGCGGCGGTGGAGGTTCTGGTCGGTTATGCCGATGGCGATGCCAGGCGATTGCTGAACCTGCTGGAGCAGACCGACACGGCCGCACGTGCCGCAGCGTTGCAGACGATCGATGCGCCTTTCGTCAACAACGCGCTGACTGCCAGCGGCCGTCGTTTCGACAAGGGCGGTGAGCATTTCTACGACCAGATCTCGGCCTTGCACAAGTCGGTTCGGGGGTCCAATCCCGATGGTGCGTTGTACTGGCTTTGCCGGATGCTCGATGGCGGGGCTGACCCGAAGTACCTCTCTCGCCGCATCGTGCGCATGGCCTGGGAAGACATCGGTCTGGCCGACCCGCGAGCCATGCAGATCGCCAACGATGCTGCGACCACCTACGAACGCCTGGGCTCGCCGGAGGGCGAACTGGCGCTGGCGCAGGCGGTCATTTACCTGGCGGTCGCCGCGAAAAGCAATGCCGGCTACAAGGCCTACAAGCAAGCCAAGGCCTTTGTGAAGCAGGACAAGTCACGCGAAGTGCCGATTCATCTGCGTAATGCCCCGACGAAGCTGATGAAGGAACTCGGCTACGGTCACGAGTACCGCTATGCGCACGATGAACCGCATGCGTACGCAGCGGGTGAGAGCTACCTGCCCGATGACATGCAGGAGCCCTCGTGGTATCAGCCTGTGCCTCGGGGGCTGGAGGCCAAGATCGCGGAGAAGCTGGGGTTCCTGCGCCAACTGGACGAAGACGCTCGACGCTTGCCGCCTTCCGAGTAGTGCGCCGAGTGAGGCGGCTCGGCCTGTGACATCAGCTGATCGCGCAGTCGCACCAGGTGCTGCGGCTCGCTGAGCAAGCGCATCTGGTCGCCGGCGCTCAAGCTGTCCAGGTCGTGCGTGGCGCGCAGGCGGCCTACCAGCCGTCGGCGGGCGCGGCCGCGTTGACCCCACATCGTGCTGCGCGGTCCCATGGCCTTTTGCACCACATCGAACAGCCACGCGTTCTCCAGGGCGTCGCGCCAGTTTGCGAAACGGCTCTGTTGGCGTGCGTTCTGCCGGGCATACGACGCTGCTTCGCGCAACACGGTCGGCGTGCGTGTTTCTTCGGGCGTGACGAGCAGGCCGAGTTGTCGCACCCGTTCGCCCAGCCCCGCGCGGCTGGTCAGTACCGCCAGCGGCACCGCGAGCAGCAGCGGAATGCCGACCGGCGCCAGCCACAGCAGCGTCTCCGGTGCCAGCATGAGTGCGGTGCCGCCCAGCGCCAGCATCACCACGCCGATCAATGCAAAGCGATTCGACGCATCGGCCCAGCCGATGTCGTTGGCTTCGCGCGGTGGCGACTTCCAGTCCAGTTTCAGGCCGCTCAGCGCGACGACGACGAACAGCGTGTGCGCCACCATCCGCAGCGGCGCCTGCAGCACCGAGAGTGTTCCTTCCACTGCTGCGCCGCGCACCAGTGCGGCGGTACCGCCATACAACGCCTGTTCGCGGCGCAGCACGATGGCCACGACGCCCAGGGCGCGTGGCATCACCAGCATGGCCAGCGTACCAGCCCACAAGGCGAGGATCTCCACCGGCACGGCGCTGTCGGTGCTGAATGCGGGATGGCCACCGAATAGCCACAGGGTCACCCCGAGCACCACATAGGCCAGCCACAGCGGTGCGGATAGATAAGCCAGCGCGCCGGTCACGAGCATGGCGCGGTGCACGCTGTGCAGGCCGGGTTCGGCCAGCAGTCGGGCGTTCTGCAGATTACCCTGGCACCAGCGGCGATCGCGATGCAGTTCTTCCAGCAGGTTCGGTGGTTGCTGCTCGTAACTGCCTTCGAGGTCATTGACCAGCCAGACGTGGTAACCGGCACGGCGCATCAGCGCTGCTTCGACGAAGTCGTGCGACAGGATGTGGCCGCTCAGACCACCGCGGCCCGGCAGCGCCGCGAGGGCGCAATGCTTCATGAAAGGCGCCATGCGCAGGATCGCGTTGTGGCCCCAGTAGTGGGATTCGCCCAGCTGCCAGTACTGCATGCCGGCGCTGAACAGTCGGCCGGTCACGCGGCCTGAAAACTGCTGGGCGCGCGCGTGGATGGTCGACAGCCCGCTGGCTTGCGGCGCCGTCTGGATGATGCCGGCATCAGGGTGGGCTTCCATCAGGCGCACGAGGCTCAGCAAGCAGTCGCCGGTCATCACGCTGTCGGCATCCAGCACCACCATGTAGCGGTAGTTCTTGCCCCAGCGGCGACAGAAGTCGGCCACATTGCCTGACTTGCGCTGCGTGCGGCGCTGGCGCCAGCGGTAGTGGATGCGGGTGCTGGCGCCCATGGCGTCGCGCAATTCGGCCCACGCGGCCAGCTCGGCGGTACGAATCGCCGGGTCGCTGGTGTCGGAGAGCAAATAGACATCGAACAGCCGGGCGCCACCGGCCGCGATCAGCGACTCCACCGTGGCGCGCAGCCCGGCGAACACGGTCGACACCTGCTCATTGCAGATCGGCATCACCAGCGCCGTGCGTGCATCGGCGGCGATTGGATGGTGTGCGACCGATCGGCTCGACAGGGCATGTGGGTCACCGCGTGACTGCACCCAGAAGCCCATCATCGCGGTGTAGAAGCCGGCCGACACCCAGCCGAACAGGATCGCAAACAAGCTGATCTGCGCAGTGCGCAGCCAATCGTTGCCATGGGCCGGAAGCACCTGGTCGAGCATCGCGGTGGCGCTGAACACTGACAGCGCGATCAGCGCCAGCAGCGTGCGGCGACGGTGCGTCGCAGCTCGCTTCCAGGCGGCGGTGCTTGCAGCGTTGGTCTGTAACGGTGCCTCGCCATCGAAGCGCACGCGATGCGGGTCATCGCTACCCGCCAGGCGTGTCGCCAGCGCGATCCATCCATCCAGCACACCACCAAGAAAACCGCGCCACGGCCGTGCGGTCATCGAGCCGCGGTTCGTCGGTGGCATGCTGGCACCTGGCTTCGCGGTGCGGTCCGGCGCGTACGCGCCGCCGCCGCCAGCTTCGGTCCAGGAGCGGTTCAGTCGGTTGACAGGGCGGTGGTTCATCGGGCGCTCGAAGGGACGATGGGATCCCTAGCGCAACCTGCATGCCAGTGTCGAAAATTCTTTATGAATCAAGCACTTGAGCGAGAAATCCCGCTTTCTGGCACTGGATTGCGGGTTTTTACCACCTTGAGCCGCGTTTTCTGTCCCGATTCAGCGACAGACGAACTGGGCACGGCGCCCAAGTCCTTGATGTGTATGGACTAAACGCTGTCGCCGCGTGGCGACAATGGTGCCGACGGTGTCGTCTCGCCCGGCAGTTCAGACCGAGCGTCGTTGCGAAACAGGCCCGGCGTCAGGCCGTGCTTCTGAAGCAGTCGATAGAACTCGGTGCGGTTGCGATCGGCGAGCCGGGCGGCATCGGCCACGTTTCCGTCGGTCAGTTTCAGCAGCCCGACCAGGTAGTCGCGTTCGAAGCGCTCGCGCGCCTGCGCGTAACTGAGCACTTCGACGCTCGGTACCCGCAACGCGCGTTGCACCAGTGCCAGCGGTACCAGCGGCGTGGTCGTCAGCGCGCAGACCTGCTCGACCACGTTGTGCAGCTGGCGCACATTGCCAGGCCAGGGTGCGGTGGTCAGCGCCTTCAGCGCTTCGGGCGCGAAGCCGTTCAGGCGCTTGCCGTACTTCTCGCTCAGCCTTGACAGGAAATGGTTGGCCAGCAGCGGGATGTCCTCTCGCCGCGCGCCCAGCGCCGGCAGCGTCAGGGCAACGACGTTCAACCGGTAGTACAGGTCTTCGCGGAACTGGCCCTGCGCCATCGCTGCATCGAGATCGCGATGTGTGGCCGACAGGATGCGTACATCGATAGGTACCGACTGGTTCGCGCCGACTGGCCGAACCGAACGTTCCTGCAGCACACGCAGCAGCTTCACCTGCAGCGCTGGCGGCATGTCGCCGATCTCGTCGAGGAACAGGCTGCCTCCGTCCGCGGCCTGGAACAGACCGCGGTGGTTGGTGACCGCACCGGTGAATGAGCCCTTGACGTGACCGAACAGCTCCGATTCGAGAAGCGCTTCGGGGATCGCGCTGCAGTTGACCGCGACGAAGGGCTGCGGGGCGCGCGGGCTGGCACGGTGGATCGCCTGCGCCAGCAGCTCCTTGCCGCTGCCACTTTCACCGCAGATCAACACGCTGGCGTCGGATGCGGCCACCATCTTCGCTTCGGCCAGCACTTCGGCCATCACTGCCGAGCGGCTGACGATCGGTGCACGCCAGGCCTCGTCGCCGCCTTGCGGGTGTGCGGCCGGTGCGCCTAGCGCCAGCGCCTGGCCGATCTTGTCGAGCAGCGCCTTGCCGTCGAAGGGCTTGGTCAGATAGGTGAACACACCGCGGGCGGTGGCCTCCACCGCGTCGGGGATGGTGCCGTGCGCGGTCAGCAGGATCACTGGCAGGGCAGGGTGCCGCGCGCGGATCGCATCGAACAGCGCCAGCCCGTCGCGCCCTGGCAGTTGCACATCGCTCACCACCAGCTGCGGCCGCGAGACTTCGAGGTGCGCCAGGGCTTCCTCGGCCGAGCCGACGCCGGTCACGTGGTAGCCCGCCGCCGTCAATCGCATTGACAGCAATTGCAGCAGGTCGGCATCGTCGTCAACGACCAGCAGCTTGGCGGTCATCTCCGCCCCCTTCGTCCTGCAGCCGTTCCCGCAGGGCGGGAATGGGCTCCTCCTGGCTGACGTGCGGCGCTCATGACGGAGGTGCCTTGCGCGGAACTGCCCTGGCACGCGGCGAGCTGGTCTCCGGCAAGACCGGGGTGGCGCCATTGGCAGCCGTTCCTGGCGTGACCGACGAGATCGGCCGCGGCGCCAGACTGCGCTCGATCGCCTTCAATGCTTCCAGCTTTTCGTTGAGCTGCTTGACATCGCGCTGGCTGTCGCGCAAATCCTGGTTGCGGCGGTCGAGCAGCTCTTCGAGGCGTCGTAGCTCCAGCAGGCGCGACAGCAGCAATCTGGCGATCGGCTGCCAGTCTTCCGATTCCGGTGTTGCACCTCTTGCCAGAGGTTCGACCAGGCTGATGGCGCGATTCTGTTCGCCGCCGTTTCGTGTCAACAGCAGCGCCATCGCGAGGTCGATCGAGGTGTCCGGCGTGGGGGGCAGGGCGCTCAGGCGGGCGATCTCCTGCGCCAGTTCGTTGGGCGGCAGGCCACGCAATTGCTCGTGGTTCGCCAGCGCACGCCGCGCTGCCAGGTCACTGGGCGTGGCGGCTTCAATCGGTACGTGGGGCAGCGTCGGTGCCGCGGCGATCACCAGCGCTGGGGGCGCCACCACGGCTGGCGGTGGTGTGGGGATCGGCGCCGGCTCTCGCCGCAGTACCGAGCAGCCCGACACGCCGATCGCCACCGCGACCACGAGAACAACGGCAAATGGTTGAAGCAAACACCGCCTCATGGCGGTCTCAACGTACAGGGACATGGGGCAATTCAATCCGGAAATGGGCGCCCGGCGGGGAATTGTCGTCGGGCATCAGGAGGTCGATCTGACCGTCGTGGGCGCGCACCAGTTCCTGCACGATCGACAGGCCGATGCCGCTGCCGCGCGGTGCGTCAGGCGGCTGGCGCTCGCCTCGGAAAAAGGGCTCGAACACCCGCGCTCGGTCGACCGCTGCGACGCCCGGGCCTTCATCGGTGACATCGATGCGCGCCCGGCCCGGCCACAGCGACACGTCAAGGACGATGCGCCCGCCGATCGGGCTGAATCGGATGGCGTTCGACAGCAGGTTGCCCAAGGCCGTGCCCAGCTTCTCGGCATCGACTTCCACCTGGATGGGCCAGCCAGTCACGGCGACCTTCAGCTTGCGTGCCTGCCATTGCAGCTTCTGCATCTCGACCTGTTCGGCGATCAGGGCCTTCAAGTCGACAGGCCGTCGCACCAGCCGACGCGCGTCGAAGGCGGCGGTGTTGAATCGCAGAAGGTCTTCAATCTGGTTCTGCAGCACGGCGGTGTTCTGCCGCAGGATGCGTGCGACCTCCCGCTGAGGCTCGTTCAACGGGCCGGTGACGCCGTCCTCCAGCAGCGCGACGCCTTCGCGCAGCGCGGCCAGAGGTGTCTTCAATTCATGCGATACGTGGCGCAGAAAGCGCGCCTTGTCGGCATCGAGCTCGGCCAGCCGCAGCCGCAGCCATTCGAGGCGACGGCCAAGCTGGCGCACGTCGGCCGGGCCCCGCATGTCGATGGCTTGGTCGAGCCGGTTCTCGCCCAAGCCGACGATCGCCGCCTCCAGTCGTTTCAGCGGACGCGCCAGCCAGACGCCGAAGGCCAGTGCCAGGCCGACGGCTACCGCGATCGCCACAACGATCTGTCGGGCCAGTTCGGCTCGGCCCGATTCCAGTCGATCGAGCAGCGCCGCGTTGCGCGATTCGGTAGCCCGCCGCACCTGCTCGGCGAGGTCGACGTTGATCTGGCCGAGTTCGCGAAAGGACGCGGTGAGCGTCTGTTCGCGCTCGCGAAGCGAGGCGGGGTCTCCGCTGAGCTGCTGGTGCAGTGTCCGCAGTGTTCTGCGCCATGCGTCGGCGAGCGACTCCGATCCACTGGACCCTGGCTCCACTTCGCGCGTACCGGTCGCCAGCTGTTCCAGCGCCTCACGCGCTTCTTGTGCCGCCTCGTCAAAACGCTGGCGCAGCAGCGGGTCGTCGAGTACCAGAAACTGGCGCGCCGCTCGCTCCATCGTGACGCTGCGCTCGGCCAGCCGCTGCGCAGCGGCACTCAGCGACACCGCCTGCTGCGCGCCGTCGCTGCTTTGCGTGATCAGAGCCTCGATCGTGAACAAGCTGCGAAGCGATGCCGCACTGAGCAGACCGGCGATCAGCAGGAACGCGACCAGCAGCAGTTGGTGGAACGAAAAGCGATCCAGCGAGATCATGCAGTCGATTCTGCCTGCGCGATTACCGGGTGCGATGGGCTCACGCCGATATGCTCGCGTGGCCGTCGATAATGAACTTCGAATTCCGGAAAGGGTGGAATGCGCGGCCTGAACCCGTTCAGTGTCATTCCCTCCATACTCCGCAGGCGGCAGACCCCGAGGGCGTCATCGCCCACTGCCAGTGACTTGCAAGATTGAAAGCTGATGATGAGACGCCTGAAGTTGGGGTGGGTGGCGGGGTTGGTCGTGGTGCTGATGGTCGCTGGCTTTGTTGCACGCACGCTCTATGTGCGAGCGCAGGCGCGAGCCGAAACCGCTGCACCGGCCAAACCACCGCAGGCGATGGACCTGGGCGCGAGCGACATCGTGGTGGCCCGTACGCAGCCGTTCAAGCGAACGCTGCCGATCTCCGGCAGCCTGAAGGCGGTAGACAGTGCAGTGGTGCGAGCCAAGGTCGCTGCCGAGCTCAAGACGCTCCTGGTACGCGAAGGCGACGCCGTGACCTCGGGGCAGAAGATCGGCCAGCTCGACACGCTGGAAGCTGATCTGCGAGTGCAGCAGGCCGACCAGAACGCGGCTTCGTCGCGGGCCCAATGGGACATTGCGCAGCGCGCGCTGAACAACAACCGAGCGCTGGTGGCGCAGGGATTCATTTCGGCCACCGGGCTGGAAACCTCGATTTCCAACGAGGCAGCGGCACGCGCCGTCTATGAAGCGGCGCTGGCGGCCGTCAATCTGGCCCGCAAGGCACGCAACGACACGCAGCTGGTCAGCCCGATCTCGGGGCAGGTGTCGCAACGGCTGGCGCAACCGGGCGAGAGAGTCTCGGTCGATGCGAAGCTGGTCGAGATCGTCGACCTGTCGCGTATCGAGCTCGAGGCGGCGATCGCGCCCGAGGATATCGGTGGCGTTGCCATCGGCCAGACGGCGCGCCTCGCAGCCGAAGGACTGGACGGTCCGGTCACTGCACGGGTGGTTCGCATCAATCCGAGCACGCAGGCCGGCACTCGGGCGGTGCTGACCTACCTGCGGCTCGTTCCGCGCCCCAATCTGCGTCAGGGCCTGTTCCTGACCGGATCGATCGAACTCAGCTCGGGTAACGCGCTCACAGTGCCGGTGTCGGCGGTGCGCGTCGACCAGGCGCAGCCTTACGTACTCGTACTGGTGGGGGACCGTGTCGAGCAGAGGAAGGTGACCCTCGGTCAGCGGGGTGAGTTGCCGATCGATGGTCGTATCGAATCGGTGGTCGAGTTGACCAGCGGTGTCTCCGACGGCACGGTGGTGCTGCGTGGGTCGGTCGGCGCGCTGCGCGACGGCACGCAGGTGCGCGTGCTGGCTGCGGCTGCAGCTTCCGCTGCGAGCAGCGCACGCTGACCATGTGGTTCACCCGCGTCTCGATCGGCAACCCGGTGATGGCCACCATGGTCATGCTGGCGTTTGTCGTCCTGGGACTCTTCAGTTACCAGCGGCTGTCGGTCGATCAGTTTCCCAACATTGATTTTCCGACCGTCGTCGTGCAGTTCGACTACCCCGGCGCCTCGCCCGAAATCGTCGAGACCGAAGTCACGAAGAAGGTCGAGGAAGCGGTCAACACCGTGGCGGGCATCAGCTCGCTGTACTCGCGTTCCTACGAGGGCAACTCGATCGTGATCATCGAGTTCAACCTGAACGTCGACGGCCGCAAGGCGGCCGAGGATGTGCGCGAGAAAGTCGCACTGGTGCGACCCAGCCTGCGTGACGAGGTCAAGGAGCCGCGCGTCTCGCGCTTCGACCCGGCCAGCACGCCGATCTTCAACCTTGCCGTGCTGTCGCCGACCGGCAAGCAGACACCGCAGGAGCTGACCACCTGGGCCACACAGGTGCTGCAGAAGCGGCTGGAAAACGTGCGGGGCGTCGGGTCGGTCAGCGTGGTGGGCGGCGTGTCGCGGCAGATCAATCTCTACCTGAAGCCAGCCGCCATGGAGGCGATGGGCGTCAGCGTGGACAACGTCATCAACGCGGTGCGCAGCGAGAACCAGGAACTGCCGATGGGCGCCATTCGCTCCGTCGACCAGGAGCGCGTGGTGCAGATCAATGCCCGGCTGAAGCGGCCGGAGGAGTTCCGCGACATCGTCGTCGCCCGCCGGGGGGCGGCCACGCCTGGAACGGGTAACGCGACGGTCAGTGGCGGCTCGCCAGTCAAGCTGTGGCAGGTGGCTGATGTGGTCGACGGCCCGCAGGAGGTCGAAAGCCTGGCGCTGTACAACGGCCAGCGAACCGTGCTGCTGTCGGTGCAGAAGTCGCAGGGCGAGAACACCATCGAAGTGGTTGATGGCCTGCGCAAGGCTCTTGCGGCTGCAGCTTCGGTGACGCCGCCGGGCATCGTGGTCGAAGTGAACCGCGACAATTCGCGATCGATCCGTGTCGCCGTCGCGAACGTCAAGCACACCCTGTTCGAGGGCGCGGCGCTCACCGTGCTGATCGTCTTCCTGTTCCTCAATTCCTGGCGCAGCACCGTCATCACCGGCCTCACGTTGCCGATCGCACTGATCGGCACCTTCGGCTTCATGTACATCTTCGGCTTCACCATCAACAGCATCACGATGATGGCGCTGAGCCTGTGCGTGGGCCTGCTGATCGACGACGCGATCGTCGTGCGCGAGAACATCGTGCGCCATGTGCAGATGGGCAAGAGCGCTCATCAGGCGGCGCTCGACGGCACGCAGGAGATCGGCCTGGCGGTGATGGCGACCACGATGTCCATCGTCGCGGTCTTCCTGCCGATCGGCTTCATGGGCGGCATCGTCGGCAAGTTCTTCCACGAGTTCGGCCTGACCATCGTGGCCGCGGTGCTGATCTCCATGTTCGTCAGCTTCACGCTCGACCCGATGCTCTCCAGCATCTGGCACGACCCTCAGGCTTCGCACCGAACCGGCACACCGCGCGAGACGACCAGCCTCTACGACCGCACGCTGGGCCGCGTCACAGAGGTGTTCGAGCGTTTCACCGTGTGGCTGGGACAAGGCTACCAGTCCATCCTGGGCTGGTCGCTGCGACAGCGGGTGGCCACGCTGGCGATCGCGGCAGCCACCTTCGGCGGCAGTTTCCTGCTCATACCGGTGCTGGGCGCCGAGTTCGTTCCGAAGGCCGATTTCTCGGAGACCACGGTCAACTTCTTCACGCCCGTCGGCTCGTCGCTCGAAGTGACCGAAGCCCGCGCCAGGCAGGTCGATCTGGCACTGCGCGAGCTACCCGAGGTCAAGTACACGGTCACCACGATCAACAGTGGATCTGCCGCCGGCAAGATCTTCGGCTCCACCTATGTGCGACTGGTCGATCGTGATCTGCGTCAGCGCGGCCTGGAGCAGATGACGGTGCCCATGCGCGAGCGCCTCGAGCGCATTCCGGGCATCACCGTCACCAACATGGGTTCGCCCGATCTGGGCGGCGGCAAGAGCCTGCAGTTCTCGATCCAGGGAAGCGATCTGCGCGAACTCGAGCGGCTGTCCAAGATCATCACCGCACAGCTGCAACAGGTGCCGGGACTGGTCGATCTGGACACCACCTTGAAGCCCGACAAGCCCACCGTCGCGATCGACGTGAAGCGCGAGGCGGCGTCTGATCTGGGGCTCAATGTCAACATGCTGGCCAACACGCTGCGCTCACTGGTGGCTGGCACGACAGTGGGCAACTGGCGCGCGCCTGATGGCGAAAACTACGACGTGATCGTGCGGCTGACGCCCGAAAGCCGCACCTCTCTGGCCGACCTGCAACGCCTGCCTGTTCCTGTGGCTGCCGGTGCCGACGGGTTGCCTCGCATCGTGCGACTGTCGCAGGTGGCCGATGTCACTGCATCGGCCGGACCGAACCAGATCAACCGGCGCGACCTGAACCGGGAGATCAACATGGACGCAAACGCCTATGGCCGCAGCGCCGGCGAAGTGTCTGCCGATATCCGACGCATCCTGGACAGCGTGGCCTGGCCCCCGGGCTACCGCTACAGCTTCGGTGGCAGCACGAAGAACATGGCCGAATCATTCAGCTACGCGATCGGCGCGCTGGGCCTGGCGGTGGTGTTCATCTACATGATCCTCGCCAGCCAGTTCCGCAGCTTCCTGCAGCCGATGGCGCTGATGACCTCGCTGCCGCTGACGCTGATCGGGGTGGTGCTGACGCTCTTGATGTTCGGCTCGACCTTGAACATGTTCAGCATCATCGGTATCGTGATGCTGATGGGTCTGGTGACGAAAAACGCGATCCTGCTGATCGACTTCGCCATCCGCGCGCGCGAAGGAACCGTGCCCGGCGAGGTGGCGATGGATCGTGAAAGCGCGCTGATGCTTGCCGCCCGTGTGCGTCTTCGTCCGATCCTGATGACTACGCTGGCGATGATCTTCGGCATGGTGCCGCTGGCCTTTGCGCTGTCCGAAGGGGCGGAGCAGCGTGCCCCCATGGGCCAGGCAGTGATCGGCGGCGTGATTGCCTCGTCGCTGTTGACACTGGTCGTGGTGCCGGTCGTCTACTGCTACCTGGATGACCTGGCAGTGTGGGCCAAGCGGCGCTGGTCCCGCCACCCCCGCGCCACGGCCACGCCACCTCTGATCGTGGGGAAATAAAATGCCCGCCTGCCGATCAGCGCCGCTCGTTTGCCCTCACCGCATGACAACTCACTGCCGCGAAGCCCTGTACCGCCATGGACATTGAACACGCCCGCTTCAACATGATCGAGCAGCAGATCAGACCCTGGGAGGTACTCGATGCAGAGGTGTTGTCGCTGCTGGCGGTAATCCGGCGAGAGGATTTCCTGCCGCCTGCAACTCGCTCGATGGCCTTCGTCGACACCGAAGTCGTGCTGCCCACGTCCACCGGACCAGCGCAATCGATGCTGGCGCCGAGGGTCGAGGCGCGGCTCCTGCAGGAACTCGATGTCGGCAAGCACGAGCGGGTGCTCGAGGTCGGCGCTGGCTCGGGCTTCATGGCGGCCTTGCTCGGCCATCGGGCTCAACAGGTGCTGAGCCTGGAGATCGATGCCGATCTGTCTTCATTCGCCATGGCCAACCTGCGCCGCGCCGGGGCTTCGAACGTCTCGGTGCGCCATGCCGATGGATCGAAGGGCAGCGCCGCTGACGGACCGTTCGACGTGATCGTGCTCTCCGGCTCGGTCCCCCAGGTCCCGCAGGTGCTGTTCGATCAACTGAAGACCGGTGGCCGGCTGGTGGCTATCGTCGGCCAGCTGCCGATCATGCAGGCGGTTCTGTACACCCGCAGCGCGTCGGGCGGTGCGGGTGAGCGCAGCGCGATCAGCAGCGTCGAGCTGTTCGATACCGTGGCGCCGCGGCTGACCGGCTTCGAAGAGCCGAGCCGGTTCCACTTCTGATGCAGCACATAGGCGCGCGGGAGTTTGCGGCACTGCTTGCAGGCGCTGATGCACTGGCATCGACAGCGACGTCGTCAGTCGCGTTGCCCCTGCTGCTCGATGTTCGTGAGCCCTGGGAGGTCGAGCTGGCGTCCCTGCGTGCCGATGGCCTCGTCACCGTCAACCTGCCGATGAGCGAGATCGTCCAGCGCATCGGTGAACTCGATCCCGCGCGACCGACCGTCTGCCTTTGCCACCATGGCATGCGCAGCGCGCAGGTGGCGGCCTTCCTTGAACAGCGCCATGGCTTTGCTTCGGTCACCAACTTCACCGGCGGCATCGATGCCTGGTCGGTCGAGGTTGATGCGAGCGTGCCGCGTTATTGAGCGCCCGTCGTCGATCCTCCCACCGAGCCGCACCCATGCCTGCCCTGCCGATCACCCTTCGACATGCCGATTCAGCAACGAAACCACGCCGGTGGGCGCGCCTGCTCGCTGTCACCGGTCTGAACCTGACCGCGCTCTGCCTGGCCACCGCGCAGGCGCAAAGCCTCGACGAGCTTTACACCGCTGCACGCGGCTACGACGCCACCTACCTGTCGGCCCGCTCACTCGCCGACTCGGCTCCCTACCGCGCTGCGCAGGCCAACGCACTGCTGCGCCCGAGTTTGAACCTGGATGCCAGCGCCAACACTGGCCGCGTCGAGACTGCCTCGAACAACGCATCTTTCAGCACCCGGTCGGGACAGTTATCTGCGCGTCAGCCGCTGTTCAACCGCAGCAGCAGCGTCACCATTGACCAGGCCGAGCGTGAGCTCCAGGCTTCCGCCTTGCGGCTGGAGCTGGCCGAGCAGGACCTGATCGTGCGGCTGGCCCAGGCCTACTTCGATGTGCTGGCGGCGCAGGATGCACTGACCACCACGCGCACCAGCAAGGTCGCGATCAGCGAGCAGCTAGCGTCGGCGAAGCGCAATTTCGAGGTCGGTACCGCCACCATCACTGACACCCGTGAAGCGCAGGCCCGCTTCGATCTGGCCACCGCGCAGGAGCTCGCTGCCGACAACGACCTTCGCAACAAGCGCATTGCTCTGGACCTGCTGGTCGGCCGCAGCAACGTCGAGCCCAGGGGCCTGACGCCGCCGGTCACCCTGCCGCCGATCACCCCCGCCGACGCGGATGCATGGGCCCGCAACGCTGACGCCCAACACCCTTCGGTGCGGCTGGCGCAGCTGTCGCTGGAGGTCGCTCGGCTCGAAACCAGCAAGGCCCGCTCGGGCCACCTGCCCACGCTCGACGCGGTGGCCAGCGTCATCAGCCAGTACAACTCCTCCGGCAGGAGCGGCAGTCAGTTGTCGGGTGTCGGCACCACGAACACCGGCAGCATCGGTGTGCAGTTCAATCTGCCGTTGTTCACCGGGCTGTCGGTGCAGAACCGCATCAAGGAAACACTGGCGCTCGAGGACAAGTCGCAGAACGATCTGGAGGCCGCGCGCCGGGCGGTATCGCTGGGGACTCGTCAGGCCTACTTCGGCGTGCAATCTCTGCAGGCGCAGGTGCTGGCGCTGGAAGCGGCCGAATCCTCCAGCGCCCTGGCCCTGGAAGCCACTCAGCTCGGCTACCGCGTCGGCGTGCGGGTCAATATCGATGTGCTGAACGCACAGACGCAGCTCTACACCACCCGGCGAGACCTGTCCAAAGCCCGCTACGACACCCTGCTCGGCGGTCTGCGGCTGCGTCAGGCCGCAGGCCAGTTGAAACCCGAGGATGTGACGGCTGTCAGCCGCTTGTTGAGTCCCTGACTGCGATGCGGTCGCATCAGCGCCGCATCAGCGTGCTCTTGCCGAACAGACTTTCGATCAGGTCTACGGCCACTTCGGCGGTCTGGTTTCGCACATCGAGGGCGGGGTTCAGTTCCATCACGTCGAGGCTGGCCAGCCGACCGGTATCGGCGATCATTTCCATGCACAGCTGCGCTTCGCGGTAGGTCGGCCCGCCCAGCACGGTGGTACCGACGCCGGGCGCGACCGCGGGGTCGAGGAAGTCGACGTCGAAGCTGACATGCAGGTGCGTGTTGGCGTCCAGCGTGGCCAGCGCCAGTTCCATCGCGTGGCGCATGCCCATCTCGTCGATGAAGCGCATGTCGAACACATCGAGTTCCTGCTCGTGCACGAAGCGCTTCTCGCCGGCATCCACGCTGCGGATGCCGATCTGGCGCACCCACTTCGGGTTGATCGCTGGAACCTGACCGCCGATCTCGATCAGCCCCTCGGGGCCGTGACCGCACAGGCAGGCGACCGGCATGCCGTGAAGGTTGCCGCTGGGCGTGAGCATCTGCGTGTTGAAGTCGGCATGCGCATCCAGCCACAGCACGCGCAGTCGCTTGCCGACATCGCGGCAGTGGCGCGCCACCGCGCTGATCGAGCCGATGCCCAGGCAATGGTCGCCACCCAGCAGCACGGGCATGCGGTTCAGTTTCAGCTCGGCGTAGACCGCGTCGTGCACCAGGCGGTTCCAGGCGATCACCTCTGGCAGGTGCCGATAGCCGTCTGCTGCTGGCAGCCAGGGGTTGGTCGGGCCGCTGAGGTTGCCGCGGTCAAGCACCTCGAGCCCGTGACCCCGCAAGGCCGGCACGATGTTCGCGACCCTCAGCGCTTCGGGCCCCATGCTGGTCCCGCGCGCGCTGGCGCCGATGTCGGTCGGTGCGCCTATCAGGCTCAGGTGCAGGTTCATGCGCAGGCGCTCGATGGCGTCAGATGTCGACTGCGAACTCGCCGGACTGCGTCGACGGTGCTTCGAAGCCGTATTCCGATTCGAGTGCGGCCCAGGCTTCCTCGGCGGTCTCGACATAACGGAACAGGTGTACATCCTCAGGCGAAATCATGCCGGTATCGATCAGCACGTCGAAGTTGATCAGCCGCGACCAGAACTCGCGCCCGAACAGCAGGATCGGCCGCTTGCGGCACTTGCCTGTCTGCACCAGTGTCATCGTCTCGAACAGTTCATCGAGGGTGCCGAAACCACCAGGAAAGCACACCAGCGCGATGCTGCGCATCAGGAAATGCATCTTCCGAAGCGCGAAGTAGTGGAACTGGAAGCACAGTTCCGGCGTGATGTACGGGTTCGGCTCCTGCTCGTGCGGCAGCACGATGTTCAGGCCGATGCTCTTGCCACCGACCTCGAAAGCACCCCGGTTGCCAGCTTCCATGATGCCCGGGCCACCGCCGGTGACCACATAGACCGGCGTGTCCATGTCGGCGGTGCGTTGCGTGACAAGGGCGGCAAAGCGACGGGCCTCATCGTAGTAACGCGACATCCGCGCGCGGCTTTCAGCAATGCGGATGGCGAACGCATCGTCGCGGCCCTGGGCTTGCGCCAGATCGGCGGCGGCGGCCTCGGGCGACAGGATGCGCGAGCTGCCGAAGATCACGATCGTCGACTGGATGCCCGCTTCCTTCTGCACCATTTCCGGTTTCAGCAGTTCGAGCTGCATGCGCACCGGCCTCAGCTCCTCGCGCAGCAGGAAATCGTTGTCTGTGAAGGCAAGCCGATAGGCGCTCTCCGGCCCGCCGTAGAGAGACGGCGGCGCGGCCGTACTGGCGTCCTCCTGGGCCGTCGGGAAGTTTCGGGCGGTGAGTTCTTTGCGTTTGTCCATGCGGTGCAGCTTAGCGTGTCGTTGGATAAGGCAGTCTCAACGGCGTGCCGAAGCGCACACCGGGCAGCTCGGGTTGCAGACCAGTCGCATCTCGGTCCATTCCATCCGGCGTGCGTCCAGCATGTGCAGCCGACCGGCCAGCGAGGAGCCGACACCGGCCAGCAGCTTGAGTGCTTCGGCGGCCTGCACGCTGCCGATGATGCCGACCAGCGGCGCGAATACGCCCATCGTCGCGCAGCGCGCCTCCTCGAACGTGGCATCGGGCGGGAAGATGCAGGCATAGCAGGGATGGCCGGCAGTGCGGTGGTCGCGCGGGTCGGTCACGTACACGGAGACCTGCCCGTCGAAGCCGATCGCCGCCCCCGACACCAGTGGCCGGGCATGCCGCACACACGCCACGTTCACCGCCTGCCGCGTCGCGAAGTTGTCGCAGCAATCGACCACCAGGTCCGCCTGGGCGACCAGTTCGTCCAGCCGCGCGGCATCGGCACGTTCGCGCAGTGCGACCACCCGCACCTCGGGGTTGACCGCATGCACCGTGGCCGCAGCCGAGTCGACCTTGGCTTGGCCCAGGCTCGCCATCGAGTGGGCGATCTGGCGCTGCAGGTTCGTCAGCTCGACCGTGTCGTCATCGACGATCGTCATCTTGCCGACTCCGGCAGTGCCCAGGTACATGGCCACCGGCGAGCCCAGCCCACCGGCACCGATCACCAGCACATGCGCTGCCAGCAACCGCTGCTGGCCCTCGATGCCGATGTCGTCGATCAGGATGTGGCGCGAGTAGCGCAGCAGTTGGTTGTCGTTCATCAGGGCGAGGGCACGAAAAAACGCCCGCGTGCAGCGGGCGTTGGAGACCTGGGAGCATGGCTAGCCATCAACGGCGGGCTTTGAGCTGCCCTGATCGCTGCGGCTCCCCTCAGTTCGAGTCGAGATCAACCTTGCGCTCGGTCATCGATTTGCTGACCATCACCGGCTTGCCCTTCAAGCGGTTGATGGCTTGCGCGAGCTGGAAGTCTTCGCTGCTGCCGAATTCGGCCGGTGGCTTGATCGGTGCGCTGGCTTTCTTGGCACTTTCTTCTTCCAGCTTCTTGCGGGCAATCTCGCGTGCCTTCTCGCGTGCTTCGTCCTTGACCTCGGTGCCCTGGCCGCTTTGCAGGTGCTTTTCCAGGTCGGCTTCACGAGGGCGCAAGGCCGAGAACAGGTTGCCCTCGGCAGTTTCGTCGATCATCACGTCGGGCACGATGCCCTTGGCCTGAATCGACTTGCCGCTCGGTGTGTAGTAGCGCGCGGTGGTGATCTTCAGCGCAGTGTCCGGCGACAGCTGCCTTACCGTCTGCACCGAGCCCTTGCCGAAAGTCTGGGCGCCCATCACCGTGGCGCGCTTGTTGTCCTGCAATGCTCCGGCGACGATTTCGCTGGCAGAGGCCGAGCCTTCGTTGACCAGCACCACCAGCGGCACTGATTTCAGCGCTTCCGGCAGGCGCCGCAAGGGGTCGACGCCACCGCGTCGCAGGTAGTACTCGGGCCCCGCCTTGAATATCGACTTCGATTCGGGAATCTGGCCGTTGGTCGTGACCACGATGGCATCTGCCGGCAGGAAGGCCGACGAAACGGCCACCGACGCTTCGAGCAGACCCCCCGGGTCATTGCGCAGATCGAGAACGATGCCCTTGAGGTTGGGGTCCTGCTTGTAGATCTCCTCGAGCTTGCGGGCGAAGTCCTCGACCGTGCGGTCCTGGAACTGGCTCACGCGCAGCCAGGCATAACCCGGCTCAACCATCTTTGCGCGCACACTGATCGTGCGGATCTCCTCGCGCACGATAGTGACGGGGAAAGTACGGTCCTCGGATTTGCGGAACAAGGTCAACACGACTTTCGTGCCCGGCTCGCCACGCATGCGCTTGACCGCCTGCTCCAGTGTCAGACCCTTGACCATGGTGTCGTCGATCTTGGTGATCAGGTCGCCGCTTTTCAGTCCCCCACGGAAGGCTGGCGAGCCTTCGATCGGCGTGACCACCTTGACCAGACCATCTTCCATGCCGATCTCGATGCCGACACCGACGAAACGCCCGGTGGTCCCTTCGCGGAATTCCTTCCACGATTTCTTGTCGAAATACTGTGAGTGCGGGTCGAGCCCTGCCACCATGCCGCTGATGGCGTCGGTGATGAGTTTCTTTTCGTCAACCGGTTCGACATAGTCGCTCTTGACCATCCCGAAAACCGCCGCCAGCTGCTGCAATTCTTCCAAGGGAAGCGAGCTGACCGAGTTGCGCGCCGTCGCCTGCAACTGCATCGTGACCAGCGCTCCAGCCACGGCACCCAGTGCGATCCAACCTGAAATCTTGAGCTTCATACCCATGTCCGACCCTCTAACTGGCTTGTGCATACGATTCTCGTCTCAGTATAGAACCCGCTAATGTGTTGATGCTGCGCGGGCTGGCTTAGTTTCGGATGATGAAGCAGCGACGCAAAGAAATTTCGACTGGGCGGCAAGGCTGACGCATTCGACGGGATCAGCCGGTCAAGTTTTCTCGCGGGCCGCCGATAGCGAGCGGACGTCCTTGGGCTCGTGGCGATGACATCCAGCCGCCGGCTCACAGCTCGTCGACCGACTTCGAGGCCGCGCGATGTTCAGCCCGTTCAGATTCTCCAAAACCCATCAGGTGCCGACGCTGACCGCGGTTGACAGCGCACCCGCTGATCCGGTTCCATCCGTTCTCGACGCTCGGCAGCGACGCACGATGCCCAGCGCGCCTGACAGAGTGCTGTCCGTACAGGCGCGGCAATGGTTGCGCCGCTTGCCTGCGAGGGAACGGCCGCTCGCGTTGTGCTCGATGTACTCGCGCCTTGCCAACCGCCTGGCTGCCGTCTCGGCTTTCCCCCGATGGTGGCCCTCGAACTGATGCGATTGCACCGGCTGCACGAAAAGCGCCTCGCGCCGAGCGACGGCGTTTGAAGCCCTGGCCGCTCTCAGGCCCTGCCGAGGTGCTCGACCAGGATCCCGACGCCCATGGCGGCGAGCACGACGCCTCCGCCAATCTCTGCCCACCTTCCAGCAACGCTGCCGAGCGCGCGTCCAACCATCACGCCCAACGTGACTGCGACAAAGGTCGTGAGGCCAATGGCAACGGCCACAGGAACGACATCGACATCGATCAATGCCAGTCCGACACCGACCACCATGGCATCGATGCTGGTGGCGAATCCGGTCAAGGCAAGCAGCCAGAAGGGGTGTCGGGTCAGCCTTTCCCCCGCTTGCAGGCTTGAAGCCTTGAAGCCTCTGTAGACCATTCGAAGGCCCAGGCCACTCAGGATGACGAAGGCAATCCAGTGGTCCGAGGCCTTGACGTAGCTGGCGACGGTCAGGCCGAGCGCCCAGCCGATGACCGGCGTGATGGCTTCGATGACACCGAAAATGGCGCCCGTGCGCAACGCTTCGCTCCAGCGCGGTTGGTGAAGCGCAGTGCCTTTGCCAACGGCAGCGGCGAAAGCGTCGGTGGACATGGCGAGCGACAGCAGCACGATCGAGAGAAAACTCATCGGGGGAAGTGCATTTCCGGCCGGGCGAGCAATTCGGCACATCGGCACTGTCCGGCTTACGTCGTGCTGACGCGCCGATGGTCTCGCCAACCAGAATGGTTACCAGCGCCACGGCCTGCGAGACAGGCCGAGTATGTTGACGCAGGCGCTTTCAGCTGAAAGCCGGCTACTCCCCAACGGGAGCGCAGAGTGTACGGGATGTGTGCAGACCGACCCTTGCGCTCCGCGAACCGGATGAAATCCTGGGACCGAGCAGTCGCCGCGCATCGACAACGGTGAAAACATGTTCCCAAACGGGGCGCTGCCAGGGCAGTCCGTGCAGCACCGGATCGACTCGCAGCAAGGGATGGAGAGGCGCAACATCCCCGCCATGCAACGGGACATGACGCACCATGGCTCGAGGTCCCTGACCCCTCATTGCCCGCCGCGATGACAATAGCACTGCCAAGAGGGCCAATCGCCCTCTCAGGCCACCAGCCAGTCCTGTTGACTGGCTGGAACCTTTTTCACAGAGCAGTGCAGATGTCCGAAATGCTGGCCCACAGAACCAAGAACAAGCTTGCCAAGATGTACGCCATTGGAATCGTCGTTTTCAGCGCCGGCTTTGGTTTGCTGACGTTGTTTTTCATCTTCTTGGCGCATCTGAAATGATGCAGGAACCTTCAACGGTGTCAGGCGACACCAATCTCAACGTTCGATGGATCGCAATGGGGTTCAGATTACGAAATGGTCATGTTCTGCACCGCGATGACGGTATCGACGGATTGTTCCAAGGAGCAATGACAGTGTTGAAACTTGCTTTGGCGGTGTCACGCATTTCCCTACCGGCCCTGCCTTCACGCTACAGCGCCACGAAGGCGGGTTGACCTGCTCTTCTCGGCACTTGCCGCCACTCTCTACCTACCCACAGACAGCATCGGACGTTTCAACGAGTCACCGTTGCGGCTTCATCACGAGACGACCACGCGCCGCGCCACCGCGGTGCGCAATTCGTCGGTCTGCGTGTCGCGACCAATGAAGGCTCTCTCACAAGGTCCCATCTGTAGCGGGCTCCGGGCCTCACCTGCATCTTGTTGCTATTGAGAAGGCGTTATTATTCAATAGTCGCAAGAACGAGCTTTTCTCGCTCCGCTCCCCGCTAACTTCGATTCGACGAGCCCCCATGAAACGCTACAAGCGCGCTGCGCTGATGCTTTGCTCCTCCTCCCAACTTGCACTCACCGCTGTGGCCCAAGAGGCGAGCCCAGGCGTGCGGCTGGACGCCGTCACCATCACCGGCACTCGCCAGGCCTACCAGGGCGATTTCAATCGACTGGAAACACCGCAAACCGAACAGTCCATCGATGCGGAGACCCTGCGCGCTTCGGGTGCGGTCGACCTGACCCGAGCGCTGGACCTGTCGGCGTCGGTGGCCCGGCAGAACAACTTCGGCGGGCTGTGGAACGCCTTTGCGCTGCGTGGCTTCGTGGGCGACGAGAACCTGCCGAGCAACTACCTCGTCAACGGCTTCAATGCCGGCCGGGGCTTCGGTGGGCCACGGGATCTGTCAGGAATCGAGTCGGTCGATGTGCTCAAGGGGCCACGCGCAGCGATGTTCGGGCGCGGTGAGCCTGGCGGCACGGTCAACCTGGTAACCAAGCGTCCCACGTTCAAGACCGCCGGCGAGTTTCGTGTCGCCGCCGGCAGTTTCGACACCTACCGAACCGATGCCGACTGGACGACACCGCTATCAGATGCAGTCGCCGTCCGCCTGATCGGCTTTGCCGAAGACGCACGCAGCTTCCGCGACACCGTCGAAACCCGCAAGTACGGCATGAGCCCGTCGCTGGCGTGGCGCATCAGCCCACAAAGCAGGCTGATCTACGAACTGGAGCTCAGCCATCAGGAGATCCCGTTCGACCGCGGTGTGCTGGCGATCAACGGCGAGCTCGGTCGCCTGCCGCGAAGCCGCTTCCTGGGCGAGCCGGGAGACGGTCCGCTGAAGGCCGACGTGCAAGGTCACCAGCTCGAGTTTCAGCATGACTTCAGCAAGGACTGGAGCGCCCTGTTGGGGCTCACCACGCGCGAGACCTCACTGGAAGGCTTCTCGACCGAAGCGGAGCTGGCTACCAATCGCCAGAAGCTGCTGGTGGATGGCCGCACGCTAACCCGGCAGCGCCGCTTCCGCGACTACGACGCCGACTACCAAGTGCTGCGGGGTGAGATCAACGGCCGCTTCCAACTGGCCGGGCTGCAGCACCGCCTGATATTCGGGGTCGATGCCGATCGTTTCGAGAACGACCAGATCTTTCTGCGCGCCCGCGCGCCCGCGCTGGCCAGCAATCCGACGCTGGCCCAACAGCAAGCGATCGACATCTTCAACCCGATCTACGGCAGCTACCCCTTGCCCACCCCAACACCACTCACCAATCGAGTGGAGACGCAGAAGTCGGTGGGCGTGTTCGTGCAGGACCAAATCAACCTGAGCGAGAGCCTGCAGCTGCGATTGGGCGCACGTTTCGAAGACTACCGGCAGACCCTTCTCAACCGGGCGAACAAGCAGAAGTCGTCGCAGAAGGAAACGCGCACCAGCCCGCAGATCGGCGTCGTGCTCCGGGCAACCGATGCCCTGTCGCTGTATGCCACGTACGGCGAGAACTTCCGCCCGCTGTCAGGGGCCGATGCCCAAGGCAACGGCTTCGAGCCCAACCAGTCCACCTCCATCGAGGCAGGCGCGAAGTTCTCGCTGGGCGGCATTGACGCCACGGTGGCCGTGTTCCATATCAAGCAGAAGAACATCCTCGTCGCCGCAGACGCCAGCGCAGCAACCCAGCTGGCCATCGGCAAGGCACGAAGCCGGGGCCTGGAGATTGACTTACAAGGCGAGATCACCAAAGACCTGAGCCTGTGGGCGTCGTATGCCTATGTCGACGCGAAGACCTCAAACACCTTCAACGACCCCAACTTCGGCGTTGCGGTGCCTGCCGGCTCGCGCTTGCTCAACGTGCCCAAGCACACTTTGAGCCTGCAACTGGTTAACTCGATGGCTGTGGCCGGTCGCGGCCTGCAGCTCGGCGGCGGTCTCCTCCACGTGGGTGAGCGCTCGGGCGAGTTCACCACCAACTTCAAGTTGCCGTCTTACACAGTGGCTCGGGCGTTTGCCGCCTATGAGGTGAACCGGTCGATGACCTTGCGCCTTGACGTTGACAACCTCTTCAACGAGACCTACTACACCAACTCGTTCTCGGCGCTGTGGGTGCAGCCGGGTTCGCCACGCAGCGCGCGGGTGTCCGCCTCATTCAAGTTCTGAAATGAAGCCCCCACGCTCACGTCTTTCGCTGCCTCCCGAGGGGGCTGTCAGTACCGTCGCAACGGCGAGTCGGTACTGACATGGAGTCCGAACTCAGGCTGCAGGCGGACAAACTGCGCGTGCAGCGCGGCGGCAAGGAGGTGCTGGCCGGTGTCAGCTTCGCAGTGGCCTGCGGTGAGGTGTACGGTCTGCTGGGTGGGAACGGCGCCGGCAAGTCGACAACGCTGGCGACCTTTCTAGGCTTCCTGCCCGCTGCCAACGGCCGCGTGCTCGTCAACGGCCAGGATGTCGGCAACGACCTGTTGGCCGCCCGCCGTGCCATGGCCTATCTGCCGGAGGCCGCCTCGCTGTACGAACACCTGGACGCGCGCGAGAACCTGACCTACTTCCTGCAACTGGCGGACGTGCGCTGCAGCAAAGCCGACATCGACACGGCGCTGGACCGAGTCTCGCTTGGCACCGACGCGCGCAGCCTCAAGCTTCGTGGTTACTCCAAGGGCATGCGCCAGAAAGTGGCCATTGCTCTGGCGATCCTGCGCGACACGGACATCCTGCTGCTCGACGAGCCGACGTCCGGGCTGGACCCGACGGCGATCGACGAGTTCCACGATCTGGCGCGCGGGTTGGCCAATGCCGGCAAGGCCATCCTGATGGTGACGCACGATGTGTACGGCGCCTGCCAGGTGGCCGACCGCATCGGCCTGCTGCGCGGCGGGCAGCTGGTGGACCAGTTCCAAGCGCCCGCCGGCGACCGCATCGACACCGAGACCGTGCACCGCGCCTTTTCTGCGAAAGCGGCCGCGTGAGACGCCTGTTCATCATCGCCGGCGCTGAATGGCGCTACTGGCTGCGTTCACGCCTGGCCCTCAGTGGGGCCCTTCTGTTGGCCGGGCTGCTGATCGCAACCACGGTGCTGACCACGTTGCGCATGCAGGGCGAAGCAGCGGATCGTGCGCACCACCAAGCCGACGCCGAAGCGGCCTTCCTCTCGCAGCCTGCCCGCCATCCGCACCGCATGGTGCACTACGGCCACTATGTCTTCCGAACGCCAGCACCACTGGCCTTGTTCGACCCCGGGCTGGATCCGGTCACGGGCCAGTCGATCTTTCTCGAAGGACACCGCCAGAACACGGCGATGTTCGCGGCGTCCGGCGCCAGCGCCGATCTGGGCGGCTTCAGCTGGCTGAGCCCGGCAACGGTCTACCAGCTGTTCGCTCCGCTGCTGGTGATCCTGCTGGGGCATGGCCTGATCGCGCGCGAACGCGAGGCCGCGACGCTGGCGACCCTGCTCGCCCAAGGCACGCCGGGCCGGGTGCTGCTGGCGGGCAAGGCACTAGCGCTGCTTTCCTTTGTGGTGTTGCTGCTGGTGCCGCTGGCGATCAGTGCCGGTCTGGCCGTCCGTGCGGGCGAGCAGGCGCTGGCTGCCTGGGCCTTGTTCGGCGCGTACGTGCTGTACCTGGTCATCTGGGCCGCGCTGGCTTTGCTGGCTTCTGCACTGCTGCGCCGTCGCTCGGCCGTGCTGGCGACCCTGGTGACGCTGTGGATCGCACTGAATCTGGTGCTACCTGCGGTGGCGGCCAGTTGGGCGTCGAATGCCGCCCCGATGGTGGGTAAGCTCGAGACCGACCTGGCGATGCTGTCCGACCTGCGCAAGCTGGGCGACGGCCACAACGCCAACGATCCGGCGTTCGCCCAGCTGCGCGCCGACCTCCTGGCCAAGCACGGAGTACAACGTGTCGAAGACCTGCCCGTGAACCTGCGCGGCGTTGTGGCACAGGTCGGCGAGCAAAAGCTCACCGAGACGCTGAACCGCTACGCCCGCGTACAAGCGTCGGCAGAGGTCCGGCAGGCGGCGGTGCTTGCCAGCCACGGCTGGTTCACCCCGCTGCTCGCGGTGGCCGAGGCTTCACGCGCCGTGGCCGGCACCGATCTCGTGCACCACCACCGCTTCCTGCAGGAGGCCGAAGCGCTGCGCTACGCCTTCGTGCAGGGCCTGAACAAGGTACACGCCGAGAAGCTGGCCTACAGCGACGACGTCCGCCGCAGCGGCGATGCGTCGGCTGAGGAGCGTACGCGCGTGGACTCCACAAACTGGCAGCTGCTGGAGCGCTTTCGTTTCGAGCCCGATGCGGCAGGCAACCGCATCGCCCGGGCGGGCCCGCAGTGGCTGATGTTGTGCGCTTGGTGCGTCATCCTGGTCGGCACTGGGTTCTGGGCTGGCGGAAGGCTCACGCCATGAGTGCGCCGTCCGCTTCCGTAGGCACGTGGCCCGCTGTCCTCCGCGAGACCGCCTTCCTGGCCCGCGACCGGTCGGTGTGGGCCTGGTGGCTAGTCGTGCTGTGCCTGTCGGTGCTGGCCGTGTCGGCGGGGCTGTCAGAGATCCGGCAGCAGAAGGCCACGATCGAACGCCTGGTCGAAGCCGACCGCGCCGATCGCCTGAACGTCCTGAAGACGCAGAAGGACTGGGGCGGCGCCGCGTACTACAGCTTCCACCTTACCTTCGAACCGCCGTCGGACTTCGCATTCGCGGCGCTGGGTCGGCGCGATGACGTGGCGTGGAAACACCGCGTGAGGATGCTGGCGTTGGAAGGACAGATCCATGAGCGCGATGTCGGTCATCCCTTGCTGGCCCTGATCGGTCGATTCGACTTCGCCTTCCTCGCGGCCTTCGTGCTGCCGCTGGTGCTGATCGTGCTGCTGCACGACCTGCACGCCAGCGAGCGCGCGGCAGGGCGCCACGACCTCCTGGCGGCCACCGCCGGTCACCCGGCAAGGCTGTGGTGGCTACGCGCTGGACTGCGTGCCGGCGGCGTGTTGGTTTGTGCTGCACTACCTTTGCTGGTGGCCGCGGGCCTGAGTGGTAACGCCGCGCCGACGCTGCTGGCGGCCTGCGCGCTGCTGTTCGTCTACCTGCTGTTCTGGACTATGGTCTGCACGGCTCTTGCGGCCTGGCAGCAAACGGGCGAGGTGATCCTGGCCACGCTGGTGGCGCTGTGGATTCTGCTGGGTGTCGTGGCCCCGGCCGCCGGCCGCATGGCCATCGACCGTGCGGTGCCCGTGCCATCGGGTGCGGACATCATCATGACCCAGCGCGAAGCAGTGAACGACGCCTGGGACCTGCCCAAGACCACCACGATGACGGCCTTCGTCGAACGCCATCCGCAGTGGGCGGCCTACACCGCTGTCGAACGCCCATTCGAGTGGAAGTGGTACTACGCATTCCAGCAAGTGGGTGACCAGAAGGCGCAGGCGCTGTCGAAGGCCTACACCGCGGGTCGCAAGGAGCGTGACCGGTTGGCTGGCTGGCTGGCCGTCATCGCACCGCCAGTGCTGCTGGAACGCTCTCTGCAGAAACTGGCGGGGACTGACCTGGGGACATTGCTGGCTTACGAGGCCAGGGTACGAACCTTTCATGCCTCATTGCGCGATTTCTACTACCCGCGGTTCTTTCTTGACAAGGCCTTCGAACCTCGCGAACTGGATGGCTTACCTCGCTTTGCTGCGCCAGCGGGCCGCAACTGAGCGCCGATGATGCCTGCCCCAAGGTTTGGGCAATTGGATGGCTTCGCATGAGGGTCGGGTTCGGTCGACCTCCCCGGAGGCTCTGGAGTCAAGGACCCGTCTTGCGCGATGGTAGACAAGCCACGCATTGGGCAGACGTCATGCTTAGCTGCGCTCGCGGCGAGAGTCATCTTGGTACGTGTGGGGATGTCGGCAGTGGCGCTGGCAGTCGCGCCAGGATCCCCTCGCGCAATCGCTCAGGCCGCGCCGTGCGGGTCATGAAACCATCGTCACTGGCCAGGTGTAAGGCTGCGCAGGCCAATACCTGTTCGGCGCTGGTCTCATCGGCCGGCAGGTCGCCGAAGAAGTAGGTGGTCTTGCCGGGAGCCTGCAGCGCCACGGTGCAGTGGCGGTGACAGCCGCTCATGCACTCCACGGGGCGGATGGCGAAAGCCAATTCGTCGCGCAGGGCGATGTTCTCGATGGCTTCGAGCAGCGCACGCCCAGGGCGTGGATGATCTCGCGGCAATTCGGCCGGGCGGCAGAGTACGCAAACAAGAATCTCAGTGGTCATAAACAACGCTCCATGTGTAATGGACGGGCAGCATCGAGCGCCAGAACCAGACGCGCCAGCCCGGTGTCGGAGATGCGAAGTGAACGGTGCACGATGCCGCTGTCATGCTGCTGGACAGGCCAACCGCAGCCTTTGAACAAGGCAACTTCGCCCGCTTGCAGGTCCATCGCCTGGGGTGCCTTGTCATCAGGTTGATCCATCATCGAAGTGCCCATGGCGGGTGGCGCCTATTGCGTGCCAGGGCCTCGGTAAGTGCAGATCGGCCGCAGTTGCGCGGTGCGGATTTGCGCCACAGCGGGAAAGCTGGCGACGAGGCCGGGCAATGTCGCCAACCACATCCGCACTGCGCCCGATGCACACGACCGACAGCACAGTTCTGAGCCGGTCAAGCGGCTGCCGTGCCACGCTGCCATAACAGCCCGATGACAAAGGCGGCCCCGATGCTGGCGGTGACGATGCCCACGGGAAGCTCCTGCGGCGCCATGAGCACGCGCGCGAGCAAGTCGCTGCCCAGCAGCAGAAGCGCGCCCATCAAGGCGCAAGCGGGCACCAGCGCGGCGTGCAGCAAACCAGCCGAGCGGCGCATGAGGTGCGGCACCATCAACCCTACGAAGCCGATGACGCCCGCCAAGGCCACGCAGCAGGCGGTGGCCAATGCGGTGACGATGAGCACCTCCCTGCGCAGGCGCTGTGGCGCAACGCCCAGGCTATGCGCCACCTCGTCACCGGCCAGCAAGGCGTCCAGCGCGCGGTGTTTGGCTGCCACGAAGAGGGTCAGAGACAGGCAACCGGCCAAGGCCAGCGCCAGGTTGTCCCAGCGCGCCTGGCCCAGGCCACCCAGAGACCAGAAAAGGACCGAGTGCGCCGCACGCTGGTCGCCAGCAAACACCAGAACATGCGTCA
This sequence comes from Burkholderiales bacterium, assembly GCA_947474755.1. GTDB lineage: Bacteria > Pseudomonadota > Gammaproteobacteria > Burkholderiales > Burkholderiaceae_C > PBB1. The sequence continues at coordinate 170,842 of CANJJE010000005.1, forward strand.
AGGCACCGAACAGGAATGACATAGCCAGACCCGCCAGCACGATGGGCTCTGCTCCGTGCCCCGCGCTGCGCTGCGCCAGCAGCAGCACGCCACCGGCGGCCACCAGCCCACCAGCAAACGCCGCCACGGGAAGCGTCCAGACACCGAAGCGCTCACCCGTCAGCGAAATCACCGCCACCGCACCGGCAGCAGCCCCAGAAGACAACCCGAACAGAAACGGGTCGGCCAAGTCATTGCGCGTAGCCGTTTGCAACAGTGCGCCAGACATCGCCAGAGTGGCGCCCACCAGCACTGCCAGCAGCACACGAGGCAGGCGTAAGTCGACCACGATGGCGCGGGTGGCGGCTTCGGCCACGTTCAAGGTGGCATCGCCAGGTGACATCAGGCTGGCCCACACGCTGCCCGCCGCAATGTGCGTGCCGCCCAGGCTGAGACCCAGCACCAGAAACAACGGCAGGCCTGCCGTCAACGTGGCATGAACGTGCCAGGGCTTCATGGCGCAAGCGCGTTCAAGGCGCGGGACAGCTTCTCAACGGCATCAATGTTGGCTGGGCCGGGTGTGAGCTCGGCATAACGCATGGCGATGAAGCGCTGGTGCTTCACGGCACTGGTGTGGCGCATGGCTGGGTGTGCCTGCAAGGTGGCCATCAAGCGGCTCGGGCCTGCGCCGTCCTGGTAGTCCAGCAGGATCAAGAACTGGGGGTCGCGCGCGGCCACTGCCTCCCACGAACTGTGGGCCCAGCTGGTCCGCATGTCGTCCATGATGTTTCGGCCGCCCGCTGCTTCGATCACTGCCGTGGCCATGGCTGCAGCACCGGCGGTAAAGGGTTTGTCTTCGCCAGAGTCGTAGACGAATACCCGCAGAGGTGTGACGTTCGGTGATGCCACCGCGGTGGGACTCTGCACCAAGGCCTGCAAACGCTGGCGCCACTGCGTCACCAGGGCCTCGGCGCGCAGGCGCTGGCCGAACACGGTGCCCAGGCGCAGCATGTCGTTGTAGAGCAGGTCCATAGTGGCGCGAGGGCGCTGTTGCCCGGTGTGGACACAACTCTCAGTCAACACCAGCGTAGGGATGCCATGCCGTGCCAGCGTGGCGGGCGTCACGTCACTACCGGGCTTCATGCCGTAGTACCAGCCGGCGAAGAACAGGTCTGGGCGCGCTGCCAACAGGTTTTCAAGCGTGGGGTACTTGGGTGCCAGCTCAGGAATGGCACCCAGCGCGGCTTTGAAGCTGGCATCGGTCTTGTACCAACCGGTGATGCCCGTGACGCCTGCAATCTGCGCCTGCAGGCCCAGCGCCAGGGCCATCTCGGTCATGTTCAAGTCGTGGATCACCGCGCGCTGCGGCGGCGCGGTGATGCGCAGCGGCGTGCCGCAGTTGTCCACCGTGACAGGAAATGCGTGAACGCCGCAGACCATGCTGATGCCGAGCAGGAGCAGTCCGCACCCGTTCACGAGGCGTGTCATGCAGCCAGCTTCTCGAAGACCCACAGATCGCGTTGCTCCTGCGGGTGTCGGGTGCGCACCAGGGCCATGCCGAAGACCCGCGCCACCAGGGGTGCCGTCATGGTTTCTTCCGGAGAACCTTGCCCCACCACGCGGCCACCGCTCACCACCACCACGCGGTCGGCAAAGCCCGCCACCAGCGACAACTCATGCAGGGCCGCCACCACTGTGATGCCGAGGCCTCGCACCAGATCCAGCAGTTCGACACGGGCACGCAGGTCCAGGTGGTTGGTGGGTTCATCCAGCACCAGCAGCGCTGGCTCCTGCGCCAGCGCCCTCGCCAGGTGGGCACGCTGGCGCTCGCCACCCGACAGCGTGTGCAGCCCCCGCTGCGCGGCGCCTTGCAAACCGCACAGCTGCAACGCATGGGCCACCACTTCGCGGTGGTGCGCGCTGGCGCAGCGTCCCTGGTGAGGCACGCGGCCCAGGCCCACGTAGTCGTGCACACGCAGGCGCAGATCGGCGTGTTCGGTCTGGCCTACGGTGGCCACCTGGTGCAGGTGGGGCTGCACACTGGGAGGTGCGCCAAGTTGAGCGTGCCCTGGCAACTGACCCACCTGGACACGGCCCGCTGTGTGCCGCAAGCGACCGCTGATGAGACCCAGCAAGCTGCTCTTGCCCGCGCCATTGGGCCCGATCACGGCGCATCGTTCACCCGCACCCACGGCCATGTTGATGCCATCCAGCAGCACCACACCCTGCGCGGTTTGAAGGCTGACACCCTCCATCTGAACCGATGCGCAACCCATGCCGCGCCTCAGAACTGCAAATTGAGTGACAGCTCCACGGTGCGCGGCGCGCCCAGCAGGATCTGATCCGGGTAGAACGGGTCGCTCCACAAGGCATAGCTGCGATCGGTGAGGTTGCGCACGCGCAGGCTCAGTCGCGTGCGGGGCTGCAGATCCACCGCGACGGCAGCATCAGCCACGGTGTAGGCAGCCAACTTCACGGTGTTGGCGTCGCTGTGGAATCGCTCGCCGACCCGGCGCACGGAGCCCGACAGTTCCGTCGGCCAGTCGCCGCCCCAACGGTAGGTAACGCCGGCATTCGTCACCAGCTTGGGTGCGTTGGGCGGTCTGTTGCCACTGAGTGAGCCGCTGGTGGTGCTGTAGTCCTCATAACGGGTACGGTTGAGCGCCACGTTGCCCCACACGTACCAGCCGTGCGCCGCGCGCCATGACGCCGAGAGTTCGGCCCCGTGTGACGCTTGCTTGCCCGCCAGCGCCAGCGCCTGGCCTCCCTGTGCTGCGTAGACGTTGCGGCGCACGGTGTCGTAAAGCGCCAGCGTCCATTCACCACGCTGTGACCAGAAGCTTTGCTTCACACCCACTTCCACGGTGCGCGTACGCGTCAGGTCCAGGGGCTGGTTGGCGCGCAGCAAGAACAGGTTGTTCGCAGCCACGTCGGCAGCCGTGGCGTACTGGCCATAGAGCGTGAGATCTGGCGTCAGGTCCCAGGTCAGACCCAGCCGACCAGTCGTTGGTCGCCACGTTTTGCCGAACGGGAAGCCCGGGCGTTGAACACCGGCGGCGTTGGCCGAACTGCGGTCCAGTTCGATCGACTCGTGACGCAAGCCCGCGATGATCGCCACGCCCGGGCTCACGACCAGACGGTCTTCAACAGCCAGCGCCACGTTGGTGATGTCGGAGGTTTGCCGCTGTTTTGTAAGCAGGCCGTAGGTGCCACGCTGCGGGGCCACCAGACTCACGCTGTCGCCAGGGAAATTGGCCGCACCGGGCCGCTCAAACTGCGTGTCGGCCCACTCCAGCGCTACAACCAAGCGGTTGCGCAAACCGCCAATGGGCGCGTCCCATTGCAGTTCGCTCTTGTTGCCCACTGTGGTCTGATCATGGGCCACGTAGAAGCGCTCACGGTCCACCAGACCGGTGCCAGCATTGAAAGCCGTCACTTCGTTGTTGAACCACTCGCGATCAGCGCTGAAACGGTAGAACTGGGTGCGCAAGGTCAAGTCCGTGCTGACCTGCCAATCGGCGCCCAGGCGCAGCCAGCGTTCTTCTGCTTCGTTGCGGTTGTCCAGCACGTTGTAGTTGGTGCGACGCGTTCGGCGATCGATGGTCACCGCGCCCAGGTCGCTGCCGTTGAAGCCCGACACGTACGTGCCCGACACCACGCCCGATTTGCCTTGCACGCCTGGCGCCGCGACCGACACCAGCGGCGTACCCCAGTACGCGCTGCTGTCGTCTTCCTTGAACTCGACCGCACCAAACAGTTTCAAGCCTGGCTGGGCGTACCAGTCCAAGCCTCCTGACAGATGCCAGTTTTCATGGCGCGTGTCTTTGATGAAACCATTGCCAGCCGAGCGGTTGAGGTCGATGCGGTAGTCCAGGCTTTCCACTGCCGTGGTGCCACCCGAGCCAAAGCCGCTGCGCACGGCACCGTACGAGCCTGTGGAAAGATTCAGTTCGTGCTGCGGCTTGCCGCGTTGCGGTTGCCGCGTCACGAAGTTCACCGCACCGCCAGAAGCCCCTTCACCGGACATCAGCGAGGCGGGGCCTTTCAGGAACTCGATGCGCTCGAGGTTGCCCACGTCCATCACACGCGAGGTCATGTTGGGCGGCCCGATCTTCAGGCCGTTGTACAGCGTGTTGATCTGACTGTTGGCAAAGCCACGCATCGAGAAGTTGGCCGGCTCGGCAGGGAAGTCACCTGCCGTCACCCCCGTGGCTGCGAGGGCCGCCTCAGTGACACTGCGCGCACCTCGCTCGCGCAGCAGGCTCTGGGAAAGCACTTCGATCGACGCAGGCGTTTCCCGCAGGGTCAGGCCCAGGCGAGAGGCCGAACCCGACGGCTGCTGCAACGCGGGTTGCTCGCGCTCGCCGACGATGGTCACCCGCGGCAACGCGGTCTGGCTCGGCTCGGCAGCTTGGGCGGGTTGGGCCAGCACTTGGCCGCTGTGGATCAACACAGCCAGCGACGCAATCCACCTCGCGGTCTGCAGTTGTGAAGTCATGGGGACTGTCTGGAGTTGTGAAGTCATGGGGACTGGTTTGCGAGTGAGCTTTGACATGGCTTCAGCGCTGCGGCGCCTGCCGAACACCGGCTACGCATTGCGCCAATCCATCCAGCAACACGTCCTTTGGCATGACGCGGCCGATGAAGACCATCTTGGATTCGCGCTTTTCGCTCCGCTTCCAGGCCGCGCCCGGCTCCGAGGCCATCAGCATGTGCACACCCTGGTAGACGACACGCCTGTCGATGCCCTTGATGTTGAGCACACCCTTGTAGCGCATCAGCTTCGCGCCATAGATCTGCACGATGGAGCCAAGAAAGGCCTCGACACGTTTCAAGTCCAGCGGCTTGCTCTCGCGGAATACGAACGACGTGACGTCATCGTCATGCTCGTGGTCGACGTCAGTCAGGAAGTCGGGGTCGATCTCGAGAATGGTGTTCAGGTCGAAGCCCCGGATGTCCAGCAAGTCGTCGATCGAGGCGACGCCATGCTTCGCCTCGCCGATCCTGGCGCGCGGGTTCATCTTCACCAGACGCTGACGCAACTCGTCCACGTTGTGGGGTTGCACCACGTCGGTCTTGGTGATGAGAATGCGGTCGGCAAAGCCGACTTGCTCCTGCGCTTCGTGGTGCTCATCGAGTTGCGCGGGCGCATGCTTGGCATCGACCATGGTGACGATGGCGTCCAGCAGGTACTGCCGGCCGATCTCGTCTTCAACGAAGAAGGTCTGCGCCACTGGCGCCGGGTCGGCCAGCCCGGTGGTCTCGATGATCACCCGGTCGAAGTGAAGCGTGCCGGCGGTCTTCTTGGCGTGCAACTCACCCAGTATGCGCACCAGGTCGCCGCGCACGGTGCAGCAGATGCAGCCGTTGTTCATCTCGATGATCTGCTCGTCGCGGTCTTGCACCAGCAGTTCGTTGTCGATGCCGGCCTCGCCGAACTCGTTCTCGATGACGGCGATGCGATGACCGTGCTGTTCCTTCAGGATGCGGTTGAGCAGCGTGGTCTTGCCGCTGCCCAGGAAGCCGGTGAGGATAGTGACGGGGATTGGGTTCATGGTCAGGTTCCTGTCGAAGTTCATGTCAGGGCGCGGCGCACCCGTTCAAACCATTGCTGCACATGCAGCCGATGCGCGTCGCCATGGAGCCGTGCGAATCGCCGCGACTCTTCATGGCTCGCGGTGCGCCGCGCTGCCAGCTGCTACTCGGCGCAGGCGCGGGTTGGTCATGGCGGCTGCGATCGATACACACATCGGATGCGCTCTAGATCGTAATGGTAACGCATTATCAGTAGAGGGCCCTGGAATCCGGTAACCTCCACCCATGGAACGCAACACCCGCCAACGCAGCGCGATCCGCGATGCCATCGCCCTGGCCGACCGGCCGTTGCTGCCGCAAGAGGTCCTGGAAGCTGCTCAGCACGTCGTGCCGGGGCTGGGCATCGCCACGGTCTATCGCAACCTCAAGGTGCTGGTGGAGGAAGGCGAACTCCAGGTCGTCAACCTGCCCGGCGAGAACCCGCACTTCGAACTGGTGGGCCACCAGCACCATCACCATTTCCAGTGTCGGCAATGCCAGCGCGTGTTCGACGTACACGCCTGCCCAGGCGACCTGAGGCGAATGGCACCGCAGGGCTTCACGGTGGAAGATCACGACCTGACGCTGTACGGACGATGCAAGGACTGCGTGGCGCCCGAGGACAAGTGCACCACGAGCGAGGCCTGCGATTTGGAAAACCATAAGCACACGACCGCTCACACGCGCCGACATCGCGGCTGAACATGCAGGGATGGCCGTGCTGAGTTTGCGCACTCCTGAGAACCGGTCACTGACAGCACAGCAAGGATCCGCAGACCCATCGGAAACTGCTGGTCTCTCTGGACGACGACAACGAGCACGGTAGCCGAGGGTCCTACCTTGACCTGACGGGTGGCACAGCCGCCGCGCGCACGGACTGCATGAGCGCTCGCGGCTGGCGGCGCGCGGAATCGCTCGAGGAGTTCACGGCCATGGTGGGCGCAGAGTTGCAAGCCTGCGACCAGCATCCCTCGCCGATGACGCGGTGCTGCCTCAACCCGCATGCGCCCTGCAAAGCGGCATCACATCCACGCACGAGCCACGCTACGTGCTGACGCTGCAGCAACTTCCCGAACTTCCCGATGACGTCCTCGAGATTCCGCGCATGGATGTCGAATTCCGTGACGTCGAGATTTGAGCCCGCAGGAGCGTCCTCGACAGCCATGTCCTTTCGGAACTGCGCAAGGAGCCGCGCAACCAGGATCCCAAGGTCTGTGCCTGGTCGCAGACCCAGTCGGCGAGCGAGTTCTAACTGACACCGTGATCGATGCCACCTTGATCGCTGCGCCGAGCGTGACCTTGAGATGCACCAGAGCAAGAAGGGCCAGCAGTGGTACTTCGGCTTGAAGTCGCACATCGGCGTGGACGCCTAATCGGGCCTTGTGCACACAGTGCGGAGCACGGCCGTCAACATCAGCGGCCCGATGCTGACCCGAAGGCGACTTGGAACGTGGCCATCCGGCCGGGCAAGAGGAATCAGCTGGACAAGAGCCAGGTGCGCGCTGGCCAACCTGTGGCTGGTGCGCGGCAAATGCCAGGCTTGAGCTGAGTTGGCGCGGTGAGCTTGATCGGCAGAGCCCAACCACGGCGGTCGGGCAGTTCTGCAGACCTTCCCTAGAACAACTGGCCCTGCCCCTTGGGACTTCCCCGAGACGCACGGCGTCCGGATGACGTGGGCGGCAGGCCGCTCTTGCGCGAGCCGTGCTTGTCCTGGATGGCTTTGGCCTCTGCGTGAGCTTGGC
>CANJJE010000006.1 GCA_947474755.1 Burkholderiales bacterium
GGGCTTCACCCTGGGCAGCCCGCTCAAGGCATTCCGTGCGCTGACGCCGGAAGCCCGCGAGTTGGCAGCCATCGAGTACCGCAAGGGCTTCAAGATCAACCCGATCTAAAGCTTTAGCGTTCGTAAGGGATCTCGTGGGGGGGAGGGGCTCTTCCTCTCCCGAGTCTCTAGATGAATCAATTCCGCCTACATTGGAAGAAAGAAATGTCAGAAAAAACGATCCACAACGTACGCATCGAACCCATGGGCTTGGAAATTGAGGTCGAGGAGGGCGAATGGGTTCTTGATGCTGCATTTCGCCAAGGCCTTGCAGTCCCGCATGGTTGCCGCGAGGGTCGTTGCGCGAGTTGCAAGTGCGTTTTGGTCGACGGTGATGTCGAGATGGAGGACTATTCAACTTTCGCGTTGTCTGAGTCAGATCGTGACGGCGGCCAAATTTTGTTGTGTCGCACTCATGCTTACAGCGACATCACAGTGGAATTGTTGAATTACGACGAAGATCTGATGAGTCGGTCGATTCCAGTGAAGGAGTTCTCCGGCGTACTCACCTCCGTTACAGAATTGACGCACGACATTCGTTTGCTCAAGGTAGAGCTTGAAAAGCCGTTGAAATTTTGGGCGGGTCAATTTGTTGAGCTCGGAGTTCCAAGCGCTGGTGTGACGCGCTCGTACTCGATGGCCAGCACGCCCGCAACACCAAATCATTTGGAATTTATTATTCGTAAGTATCCGGAAGGTGCGTTTTCATCGCTGCTGGATACGACACTCTCTCCAGGTACCCCAGTCACGGTAAAGGGCCCATTCGGAACTTGTCTGCGCCGCGAAGGGCGTCCAGGACCGATGTTGCTGGTTGGGGGTGGATCGGGCATGTCGCCTTTGTGGTCCATTCTCCAGGACCACATTGCAAGTGGCGAGCAGAGGCCTATTCGTTTCTTCTACGGCGGCCGCGCCAAGAGAGATTTGTTCATGTTGGAGGAATTCGCGGCAATAGCGAAAACGTTGCCCGATTTCCAATTCATACCGGTGTTGTCGCAGGCCGGTCCCGACGACGCTTGGACTGGTGAAACCGGATTCGTGCATGAGGCGCTCAAACGCATCATGGGCGAGCAGCAGTTGTCCGGTGAAATTGACGCCTATGCCTGCGGCCCAGTGCCCATGGTGGATGCCGCGTTGCTCGTTTTGAAGGACTTGGGCGTCGACCCAAGCAACACGCATGCCGATAAATTCACGCCAGCCAGCGCTACTGCGCCAAATCTCGCTCATTAATAACAGGGAATTACATCGATCATGACTGAGACAACAGACTACGTGCCCGTCAACTCCGGTGCCGCGGGTGCTGCAAAATTTTCAGGCTCTGATAGCCGCAAGTTTAATTACTACGCTCCCAAGGGACGCAAGGCATCCCACTACGAGGATATGACGCTGGATGTCCAGCCAGATCCAAAACGTCACCTTTTGCAAGGCTGGATCCTTAGCTTCCCCGACGGGGAAACGACCTATTCGGAAAATTGGACCGCCGCCAAATCGAGCGATTGGCACATCTTCCGGGCGGTCGACGAAGAGTGGGAGCGTACTCACTACAAGCGCCAATCGACCATCGAAGGAATGATTGCGCAGGCGGTGGAAAATGGCAGGCGCTCGGGCGCCGCAACGCGCTTCAACAGCGCTTGGATCAAGGTTTTGGAGCGGCAAGTCGGTGCCTACAAGCATGCCGAATTCGGTCTGAGCCTAGCGCTAACGCAGGCGCAGCGTTATGGTTACACGCAGATGATCAATTCTGCAATTTTGACCAATGCCTCCTACAAGATTCGCTTTGCCCAAGACTTGACGCTTTATCTTGCCGACATCGGCTTGGACATCCCAACGGGTTTCGACGCCGAGATTGGTAAGACGCATTGGATGGAAGATCCGATGTGGCAGCCGACGCGGCGATTTGTTGAAACCATCAATGGTTTGCAAGACTATCTCGAAACCTATTTCGCGACGAATTTGGTGTTTGAACCGATGGTCGGCGAGCTGTTTCGCAGTGGATTCATCATGCAGTCAGCTGCATCGCAAAATGACTTCATCACCCCTACCGTGGTCTCTTCGGCTGAAGGGGACTATCAGCGCAACTTGGCCAACACGATGGAACTGATCAATATGCTGGTCAAGGATCCAGTGCACGGTATGCACAACATAGGCTTGTTCAACTCGTGGCTGCATAAGCATGGCGACTTGGCCGTTGCCGCTGCGAAGCAACTTCAGCCCATCTGGTCGCTGCCCACGGTCAAGGTCGCGCAGTTTACAGAGGCCTATGCTTCGGCAATCACCCGCATCCGTGGCATCGCTAACCAGCTTGGCCTGACGCTGCCGGCTTCAATGGCCGATTGAACTTTAGTTAACCAATAGGAACGGCATCATGTCTACTGATCACACCAAGAGTATCTTTAAGCATACTAAAGACCTTGAATTTAAAGACACTATTTCGCATCAGTGCGGCGTCACACTCAACGAAAGCGTGGAAGCTCGGGCCATTGCCGAAGTGATCGGCCGTCGCGAGGGGATTACTGTGACATTCCTGCCTTCGATGATTCGGATTGACGGCGAAGGGAAGATTATCTTCAAGATGGACGAGATTTCTGAGGAACTCGGTTATGAACTGACTCACGAGGCCTTCGAGATTTCTACGTCCACGCACTATGGCCGCATGGTGATGATTGATGAGAATACGGTGATATTGTTTGGCGATATGGACGAAGCCATGAAGTACATCGCCTACGACTGAGAAAGCGCTCACCGCACGGGATTCGTCCCGTGCGGTGCCGAATCGTCAAGTTAGATGTTTTGCCCTCTGGGCTTCTTTTTTTTTGACTTGGCGTGATTTGTGTGAGCTGACCAAATGTTTTAGTTGGGTCTGGCGAGGCTCGTGAACTGCGAGCTTGACAAAAAAGAAGTGCTTCAATGTCTCTCAGTTTGGAGCATTGCGGTAGGAGGGCGACGAACTGATCCGCGACGTTCGGTGGCCGCTGTCGGCTGTTGATCCTGACCAACATCCTAATTGGAAGTGTAGTAATGGCTAATCTAATGTTGCATGACGACGATGCCCGCCAGGCTCTGGGACGGGGTGTCGCAAAGATGGCAAAGGCGGTGCGCGGTACGCTGGGCCCCCGAGGGATGAACGTAATTATTGATCGGCCCATTGGCTCGCCGATGATCTCTCGTGACGGTATGCGTATCGCTGCTGAAATCGAGCTCGAAAACCCGTTCGAGAACATTGGTGCGCAGGTGTTGCGCGAAGTTTCTATGCAGACGGCGGAAGTTGCCGGCGATGGAACTACCACCGCCACCGTGTTGGCGGATGCGCTGGTGCAGGGAGGACTGGATTCCCTCGCTAAAGGCGCTAACCCGGTTGAACTCGTAGAAGGTTTGGAGCTGGCTGTCACGGAGGTGATCGCCGCGCTTAAGCGCAATGCCAAGCCACTGCGCGATGGAGAGCAATTGCGGGCTGTCGCGTTGGTGGCGACCAGCAATGATCCCACCGGTAACCTCGTTGCCGAAGCACTGGAGCGTGTTGGTGCCGACGGCATCGTTGACGTCGATTACGGCTCGACGGTTGAAACGATGTTGGAAGTCGTGGACGGCATGGCCTTCGATCGGGGCTACTTGTCGCATCACATGGTGACCGATGTTGAAAAGATGCAGGTGGTTCTCGACAACCCCTACATCTTGATGACCGACCAGCGACTGTTGACGGCCGAAGAGGTCGCCATAGTGGTAAAACTGGTGGCTCCTTCGAAGCGGCCGCTGTTGATCATTGCTGAAGAGGTGGCGCCTCCTGCCGTGATCGGCCTCTTGGCGTGGCGAGACAACGGCGGTTCACCTGTTGCTGCCATCCATCCGCCCGACTACGGCCATTGGCGTAAGGCGTCTTTGGAAGACTTGGCTATCCTGACGGGCGGACGAGTCATCTCTCGGGATTTGGGTGGCACCATCGCTGCCGTGCAATTGCGCGATTTGGGTCAAGCGCGCCAAGTGCGTATCTCCCAAAACCAAACGGTTGTTACTGCCGGCTGTGGCGATCCGGAGATGATCGCGGCCCGCCGCCAACAAATCCACCGGCAGTTCGAACTGGCTCCCGAGAACATCGAGCGCGACAAGATCAAGGAACGTTTGTCGAAGATGTCCGGCGGTACTGCAATTCTGCTGGCCGGCGGAGCAACCCCTGTTGAACAGAAGCGCCGGTATCTGTTGATTGAAGACGCCATTCACGCGGCTCGTGCTGCGATTGCGGAAGGGGTCGTCCCTGGAGGAGGGTTGGCGCTGTTGCGCGTAGCCGACGAGCTCAAAGGTTTACTCGAGAGCACGCAGGGCTCGGTGAAGGAGGGCGTCGCGATGTTGCAGCGAGCCTTGCAGTTGCCTGCCTATCACATCGCTGCCAATCGCGGGTTGGATGCAAAGGCTGTGCTAAGCAAGGTGTTGGAGTCAGAGTATGGCGTTGGTTTGGATGCCCGCAGCGGCAAGTTTGTCAACTTGGAAGCTGCCGGCATCATCGACCCAGTACGTGTCACCTACAGTGCTGTACGTAATGCAGCCTCAGTGGCCGGTTTGATACTGACGACCCAGACGCTGGTAGCCAAGAGGCCAGACGTTCTCGATCCAACTGCTGGCCCAGCGACAGGTGGCGGTGCGGAGTTGCTAGGTCGAGCGTGATCCTGACGCATTCGGCAGTGTGAAGAACCTTGAATGCTTGGGTGATGCGCACGCTGCGGTCTGTAGTCCGTATTGAATAGATCTCTTGCATATCTGCGATATGAACCGTTAGGTTGGCCGCAGTGCGAAATAGCGCACTGCGGCCTTCTTGTTTATGCGACCAAGAGGCACTTGTTCTGGTGCCAGATCTTCCTTGTTGGTGCGGTGCGCCCGGAGATTGGTAATTGGTAGCGCATAGTTCTAGAGTCCGATCAACCCAAGATGGAGATCGGACCGATGAAGAAGCGATACACCGAGTAACAGATCATTGGCCTCCTGCGTGAGGCCGATGCAGGGTTGCCGGTCAAGGAACTGTGCAGGAAGCACAATTTCAGCGAGCCGAGCTACTACGCCTGGAAGGCGAAGTTTGGCGACATGAACGTGTCGGACGCGCAGCGCCTGAAGGCTCTGGAGGTCGAGAACGGCGAGCTCAAGCTTCGAAGTCTTGGGAAAGGGTCATCAGGACTATGTCGGGGTGGTGGGCTTTTGGTTTCCTTGAGTTAACAGAGGGCGCGGCCGATAATTAAAGGTCCGGAGATCCTGTGCGGACTTGCATCAACAGATGCTGAAGGTGGTGGGCAACGTCCTGGAAGCGGCCTTGCCCACTAGGAAGTGGCAACTCCAAGCGAATTCAAGGCTTGGTCAGACGACCACAATGGAGACGCGAATGTTCGACGATCTGACCTCGGGCAAGCTACTGTCCGTCCGCGACGGTAGCGATCGATTGCCAGCACCGCAAGAGGCGCCTTCGGAGCGTCAAACCATGGCAGCGTGGGAACGGTTCGTCGCCGGCCAGGAAGTAGTGGCTGGTCATGTTTCCAAGTATGTCTGGTCCTCCTGGCAGCGCAGCCGCCGACACGGCGTTGAACCCGCCAAGCGACTTGCCCCCATCGCAGTAGCTGGCGATGCACTGGAGCAACTGCGTCTTCGCAATCAGGTTCTGCTGGCCGCTGCTAAGGGCCTCTTTATGACCACCGCCCACCTTCTTGCACGGTCGGGTTCCATCATGGTGCTGACCGATGCGCATGGCGTGGTGCTGGAAATGGCCGGCGATCACGCGACTGTCGATGCAGCAAGGGAAATCCGACTCATCGAAGGCGGCAATTGGAACGAGGGTGTGATTGGTACCAATGGGATCGGCACCGCGCTCGCCATGCGCACACCAGCGCAGGTGCACACGGGCGAACATTTCTGTGCAGGCATCAAGCTATGGGTATGTGCTGCTGCTCCGGTTTTCATGCCAGGTACTGATCAGGTCTTGGGCGTGGTGGATATTTCTTGCCCGCCAACGAGCTACCAAGTCAACAACCTAGCGCTGGCTGTAGCCTCGGCACGGCAGATTGAGGCCGTATTGGCCGAGCGCATCGGTCAGGAGCATCGCCGCTTGTTAGAGGCATGCCTGCAGATGAGCGGACGCACAGACTCACAAGCCTTGTTGGCGTTGGACCGCAACGCCTGTCTGGTTCACAGCAGCGGCAGTGCGCCTGGTCTGGAATTACGCCAAGGCGCTCGTATCGCAGGTCTCGAACCGGGTCACAGCATCGATGATTGGGCCCGTCGCTTACCAGACAACCTGCGTTCCGAGTGGCTGCATCCGGTCACATTGAACGGTGCATTCATTGGTGGCCTTCTTATGGTGCCGAAGTCATCGCGTGCCTCGCCCAAGTCACACCCTAGCGCCGCGGTCGATCTCCAAAACATACGTAAAGAATTTGGCGATTCCGGCCAAGCGCCTGCAGATCGCGGAGGCTTCGCCAAGCTCGTCTGGAGTAGCCAAGCGATGCGGGCGGCAATTGATAGAGCTCAACAGGTCAGCGTACGACGTGTCCCAGTGCTAATTCAAGGCGAAACAGGAGTTGGTAAGGAACTCTTTGCACGCGCGATTCATGGCGATGATGAGCGCAACGGTCCATTCGTAACTTTCAACTGTGGTGCGACCACCAAGGAGTTGATTGGCAGCGAACTCTTTGGGCACGTCCGAGGAGCCTTTACCGGTGCTACTAACGAAGGACGGGCTGGGCGTTTCGAATTGGCGCACGGAGGTACCTTGTGCCTGGACGAAATCGGCGAGTTGCCGCTGGATTTACAGCCGGTACTGCTACGTGTGCTGGAAGAGGGCGTGATTTACCGCCTTGGTGACGGCAAGCCCCGCCATGTCAACGTGAGATTGCTGGCGATGACAAATCGCGACTTGCTCCAGGAAATCGAGGCGGGGCGATTCCGGCGCGACCTTTATCACCGCATCAATGTCACACGGGTCCGTGTTCCGCCACTGCGTGAGCGCGAGCAAGACATCGAATTGCTCATGGAGCATTTCAACTTCCAGCTTTCATTGCGACATGGGGTACCGGTACGTCAGTTTGGGCCTGACGTGCGCGCCGCTATGCTCGCTTACTCTTGGCCTGGCAATGTCCGAGAGCTCCGTAACCTGGTGGAAAGCCTGCTGTTGACCTCGGACCAGGACGCAGTTCAGCTCAGCGAGCTGCCGGAAGAAATTCTCGCCTCCACCGACTCTCCTGCAACTGCCGCACAGGAAACACCCGTCACGAGCCTTGAAGAAGGAGAGCGGATTGCGATCGCGCGGGCAATCAAGGACTGTCAGGGAAATCTAGCCAAGGCAGCGCGCGCTCTGGGCGTGTCGCGCAGCACCCTGTATCGGAAAGTTGAACGTTACCGTCTAGAAGACTTGGTGCGACCAAGCGGGGCCACTGGGCAACGATATCCCGACTCAGATCGACGAAGTTGAGATCCTCGGGTAACGCAGGCGAACGATTGCATGCAAGATCCGAGGAATTTTTAAAACCGCGGACTTACAGTCCTCACATCCCCGCGATATCGATCCGATACCAAACCCATTCAGGATGAAAGCCACATTCTTCATCCTGCTACGTTCAAGGCAATTGAATCAACCCACTGGCCTTTCACCGAATCACTGAATCGTTGAATTGAGGTCATTCGCCTGCCAGCCCGATCTGAACGAACCTTCGACGCAAGTCACCATCGTGGTACTGTTGCGCCCGATCTCTATTCCAAGTGGTGATCTATTTCGAGGAACTAGAGATCCTTAGTTTGAGCTATTTCGTCGCCTGCTTCCGCAGGCGACGATTTTCCAGACACACAAGCACACCAAAGGTACAACTAAGACAAGTGAGCAGAGATCTCCGCAACAAGCGAGATCAGATCGTGCGCGCGGTCATTTGCTGAGCAATGTACTCCGCCTGACGAATCGCCAGCGTCACGATGGTAAGCGTCGGGTTCTCAGCGCCACCGGTGGTGAATTGACTGCCGTCACTAATGAACAGGTTGGAGATATCGTGAGTCTGTCCGTACGCATTACACACACTGTCCTTCGGCGATGCGCCCATACGGCACGTCCCCAGGTTGTGGGTTGAAGGGTACGGTGGCGTACGGAACGACTTGACTGCGCCTGCTGCTTCGTAAACGAGTTGACCCTGGCGGAAGGCGTGCTCACGCATTGCGATGTCGTTCTCGTGGTCGTCGTAATGCACGTTAGGAGCAGCGTTGCCCCAGCGGTCCTTGACCTGCGAGTTCAGTGTCACACGGTTAGATTCGCGCGGCATGTCCTCACCCACCAGCCACATCCCGGCAATGCGAGTGTAGTTGTCCATGTACTCGGTGAATTCGCTACCCCATGCGCCTGGATTCAGGAAGGCGGCCATGAACGGCAGGCCGAGTGACAGCGTTTCCAGTTCGTAGCCACCTGCGAAACCGCGCTTCGGGTTGTGATGGGCCTCGTCGCGAACGATACCGGCCATTATCGTCCCACGGTACATGTGCACAGGCTGCTTGAACAATCCATAAACCGAACCAGTCATGTGCCGCATGTAGTTGCGCCCGACCTGACCAGAGCTGTTTGCCAAGCCGTCCTTGAACAGATTGGATGCTGACAACAGCAACAAACGCGGAGTTTCGATCGAATTGCCCGCCACGCAAACGATGCGCGCCTTCTGCCGCTGTTCCTTGCCGTCCTTGTCGAAGTAGACGACGCCGGTGACTTTGCCAGCATCGTTGTGTTCAATGCGCGACACGTGAGACTCAGGACGCAGATCCATATTGCCGGTGCGCTCGGCCTTTGGCAGTTCGGTGTAAAGCGTGCTCCACTTCGCGCCGCTCTTGCAGCCCTGGAAGCAGAAGCCCAATTGCAGACACTGACCACGACCATCGCGAGGGCGGCTGTTGATAGCCATGTTGCCGGTGTGCACTTCCTTGTAGCCCAGCTTGGTGGCGCCGGCGTACATCACCTTGAAGTTGTTGTTGCCGGGCAACCCTGGGATGCCGTGGGTGCGTGTCACGCCCATCTTGTCTTCAGCGCGGCTGTAGTAGGGCTCAAGCTCCTTCAAAGTCACTGGCCAATCCATCAGGTTGGCACCCTTGATATCACCGTAGGTGGTGCGCACCTTGAACTCGTGCTCCTGGAAGCGCAGCGATGCGCCAGCCCAGTGCGTCGTGGTACCGCCAACGGTCTTGCAAATCCAGGCGGGAAGTCCGGAGAAGTCTTTTGCGACGCGCCAAGTGCCCGAAGTGGTTCGTGGATCCAGCCACGCCAACTGGCTGAACGACTTCCACTCGTCGTTGATGAACTTTTCGCTGGACTGCATCGCGCCGGCTTCCAACACGACGACTTTGATGCCCTTCTGGCACAACTCGTTGGCCAGCGTGCCACCGCCAGCGCCCGAACCGATGATGACGACTACCGAGTCGTCGCTGTTGTCAAATTTTGCCATCTTGTCTCCTGCGATTCTTCTGATTCTTGCCGTGTCGGCTGGTGGTGGCCACGTGGCCAGTGAAACAAATCAACTCACCAAGCGGGTGGGCTGGCCTCTGCCGTTGGTGGACTCAACCATTTCAGGTCCTGAAATCCACGCGTGAGGTAACCGCCCTTTTCCCAGGACGCACCGGGATAACCGAAGACCGTGAAGGCCATGTCATTGTTGTAAAGCGACGTGATGCACTGGCCACGTACGGTATTGAAAAATGGCGTGCCTTCGATTGCCTTGACCAATGCGAGCTTCTTCGTGGCCGTCGCTTTGATGAAGCTGCCGCCTGCCGCCTTGTCAAGCGCAGCGATGCCGTCTCGAACCACCGGGAGAGCGCCTGCATTGCCGTCCAGATCCTTTGCCAGTAACGCATAGACGGCGTCTGGCAGCTTCTTGTGGGGAAAGAGCACGCGACCCATTGCGATCAGAGTCTTGCCTTCGCCGGTGGTGAGCTGCTTCAGTTCCACCGCCCAAACCGGAGACGGCGCCAAGGAAGCCAAGACTGAACTGGTGGCAATAGCGCCTGTCAACAGGCCTGAACCCTTCAGGAAATCTCGCCGTACGAGCGGCAAGTCAAGCTTGGGTACCCGGCCGTCTTCTTCATTGCATGAAGCGGCATCGGCACCGGGCTGCGCCGACGGCGCGATCGGAATCACACGCATGGAGTCTCCTATCGTATTTTGTTTTCTTGTCGACCGACTATCCGGCCTACGTCAGAACTGTAAGCTAAAAAGATGCAATTCGGGCCTGTGCAACAAGGCGCTACCCTGCTGCTTTTAGGGGGAAGTACTCAGTGTTCTCTGGCCTGCAGGCCTAACCTGTTGACACTTTTAACCCGCAACGCAGGCCCCTTCAAACTATTCGCAGACGGTCCGCTCAGCCACTTGATCACGCATCAAGACTGCCCAGCACTTCAGCCTCGGACTGCTTGAGAAGCGCCTTGAGCAAGGGTGGTGTGAAATGGCGCTGAACGGAGATGGCATAGAAGCTCTCATGCAGGTTTGGTACCACGCTGTACTCGACGAGACGTCCGGTGCGAAGTTCGTCTTGGACCACCACCGTGGGCAGCAGCGCGACGCTGTCGGAGTCCCGCGCCAGCAGCCGCAGCAGAGCCATGTCATCCACCTCGGCACGCAGCCGGTAGCGAATGCCAAGCCGCTCGCACAGCAGATCAAAGCCAGCGCGGATATCGTTGTCTCGCCCTGGCAGCAGCAGTGGAACCTCCGCCAATTCTTCAGGATAGCGGAAAGCCTTGCGCTTAGGCCTCGGTTTGCCCACCAGACTGACCGGTTGGCGGGCGATGCGCTGGCATCGCCAAGGGTCTTCGCTGCTGGCGTGCACGCGCTGGTTGGACAGCACCAGATCCAGTGTGTGTACCCGCAGCCTCGCCAGCAGATCGACCAAGCTGCCCGAGTGCAGCACCAACTCAACGTCTTCGCGCTCCAGCAAAGACCGAAGGAAGTTCTCCTGGAAATTGCGGGAGAGGGTGGCCATGGCGCCAATGCGCAGCACCTGGCGTTCATCACGGCGCCCTTCGCGCAGCAGGGCCGTCAGTTCTGCACCCGCTGTGAAGATGGACTCGGCATAGCCCAGCGCGAGCTGTCCGGCCTCTGTGAGCTGCAAGCCCCGGCCGACGCGCGCGAACAGGGCCTGCCCCAACTGCTCTTCCAACTGTCGGATCTGCGCTGACAGCGCCGACTGCGAGACATGCAGGTGTGTGGCTGCACGGGTGAGGTTACCCTCCTTGGCCACGGCCCAGAAGTAGTGGAGGTGGTGGAAGTTAAGGCGGGCCATCGCATGAACATTCTCTTAAAGAGATCATGTTAGCGCCAACCATCACTCCGGCGCAGGCGACCTAGATGCCTGCCGCTTCTCCCGGCCTGTCTGACCACGCCGTACGGCCGCGCCGTAGCCACCTGCGCCGCCCCTGAGTTACGACTGCGTCGTGCGCGTCAGCATGTCCATGACGGCGATTGTTCAGCAGCTATTGCGTACTTGGCAATCGCCTGCGAGCAGGTCGCTGCATCGACCAGGCCCTGAGCGCGCAGCGCGGTCAGAGCCGCCAGCACGATCTGGAAGCGATCGACCTCGAAGAAGCTCCGCAGTGCGGCACGCGTGTCGCTGCGACCAAAGCCATCCGTGCCCAGCGTCGTCACTGGCGATGTCAGATAGCTGGCGATGAGTTGCGGCCAAGCGCGCACATAGTCGCTGGCCATGACCACCGGCGCGTCGCCGCTCAGGCATTGCTGGACATGGCTGACGCGCGGCACTTCTTGCGGATGCAGGCGGTTCCAGCGCTCGACCTCGCGTGCCTCGCGCGCCAGTTCGCTGAAGCTGGTGGCGCTCCAGACTTCGGTGGCGATGTGCCAGTCTTGCGACAGCAATTCAGCTGCCCCAATCACTTCGCGCAGGATGGTGCCTGATCCAACCAGGCGAACGCGCAGTGGGCTGGTGGCGCTCGCCAAGGAGCTGTAGCGATACATCCCCTTGATCACGTCTGCCTCGGCGCCGGCGGGCAACGAAGGCTGCGCGTAGTTCTCGTTCATCAGCGTGACGTAGTAGAAAACGTCTTCGTGTTTCTCCAGCATCTGGCGCATGCCGTGGTCGAGGATGACCGCGAACTCGCCGGCGAAGCAGGGGTCATAGGTGCGGCAGTTGGGCACTGTCGAAGCCTGCAACAGGCTGCTGCCATCCTGGTGCTGCAGGCCCTCGCCACCCAGCGTTGTGCGGCCTGCGGTAGCCCCGAGCAGGAATCCTCGCGAGCGCTGGTCGGCAGCAGCCCAGATCAGGTCACCCACACGCTGGAAACCGAACATCGAGTAGAAGATGTAGAACGGCAACATGGCCAAGCCGTGCAGCGAGTAGCTGGTGGCCGCTGCCGTCCAGCTGCTCAAGGCGCTGGCTTCACTGATGCCTTCTTCCAGGATCTGGCCGTTGGTGGCCTCGCGATAGCTCATCAGCGAGCCAATGTCTTCCGGCTCGTAAGCCTGACCTTCGCTTGAATAGATGCCGATCTGCTTGAACAGATTGGCCATGCCGAATGTGCGCGCCTCGTCGGCCACGATTGGCACCAGCCGCGGACCCAGTGCCTCGTCTTTCAGCAGGTTGGTCAGCATGCGCACGAAGGCCATCGTGGTGCTCATTTCCTTGCCTTCGGCTCGGACTGCAAACTCCGCATACTTCGAGATGCTCGGGACAGGCACCGCAACCGCCTGCGTCGTTCGCTTGGGCATGCTGCCACCGAGTGCGGCGCGGCGAGCATGCACGTAGCGCATTTCGGGGCTGTCGTCGGCCGGCTTGACGAATTCCAGTGCCGCCGCCTGTTCGTCGGACAGCGGCAGCTTGAAGCGGTCGCGGAATGCAATCAGGTCTTCGGGCGCCAGCTTCTTCTGCTGGTGCGTGGTCATCCTTCCCTGGCCAGCGGCGCCCATGCCGTAGCCCTTCTTGGTCTGTGCCAGGATCACCGTCGGGCATCCGGTGGTCTTCATGGCTTCATGGTAGGCCGCATGAATCTTCACCAGATCGTGGCCACCACGCTTGAGCAGGTCGATCTGCTCGTCGCTCAGACCCTCCACCAAGGCGGCGAGTCGCGGGTTCTGGCCGAAGAAATGCTCGCGGTTATAGCGACCATCCTTGGCCGCAAAGGTCTGGAACTGGCCGTCGACGGTCTGCGCAAAAGCCTGGGCTAAAGCCCCGCTGGTGTCGTTGGCAAACAGACCGTCCCAGTCCGAACCCCACACCAGCTTGATGACGCGCCAACCAGCGCCCACGAACAGCGCCTCGAGTTCGTCGATGACGCGGCTGTTGCCGCGCACCGGACCGTCCAGACGCTGCAGATTGCAGTTCACCACCCAGATCAGGTTGTCGAGCTTCTCGCGCGAGGCGAGCGTCAGGGCCGACATGCTTTCCGGCTCGTCCATTTCTCCGTCGCCAAACACGCCCCACACTTTGCGGCCTGCCGTGTTCTGCAGTTGCCGGTGGTTGAGGTAGCGCATGAAGCGCGCCTGGAAGATGGAGCTGATCGGCCCCAGCCCCATCGAGCCCGTTGGGAACTGCCAGAAGTCCGGCATCAGCCAGGGGTGCGGGTAGCTGCTGAGTCCCTGCTTGCCCGCGGCTTGGGCCGCAATCTCCTGGCGGTAATAGGCCAAGTCCTGCTCGCTCAGTCGCCCTTCGAGGAAGGCGCGCGCATAGACGCCAGGTGCTGAATGCGCCTGGAAGAAGACCAGGTCGCCGCCGTTGGATCCGTCTTGTCCTGCGCGGAAGAAATGGTTGAAGCCCACCTCGAACAGATCGGCTGCGCTGGCGTAGCTGGCGATGTGACCGCCCAGTTCGCCATAGGCCTGGTTCGCTCGCACCACCATGGCCAGTGCGTTCCAGCGCATCAGCGAGGCCAGCCGTTCCTCGATCGCCAGGTCACCGGGGAAAGGTGCCTGCTGCGACAGCGGAATGGAGTTCACATAAGGCGTGCCGCGGACGGGTTTCCAGGAGATGGCTGGGTCGCGCGCCGTGGCGGACAGCACATCCATGATCTCGCGCACTCGTTGCGGACCTGCGACCTGCAACACCGACTGCAGCGCATCCTTCCATTCGGCGGTTTCCTGCGGGTCGCTGTCAGGTGCTGAAAGAACGCTCGCGGTTGAGAGGATTGACGGTTCGCTCATTGCTTGTCTCCTTGGAAGCACCACTATAGTCAATCGCACTGCAAATTTACGCTTGATAATGCAAGTCAAAGACCAAATTCACAGCACAAACTGCGGTATTTATCGAAAAGACAAGCATGATGCAATTAGACGCCGTAGACCTGCGCATCCTTCGCGAACTGCAAAACGACGCCAGCCTCGCTAATGTCGCCTTGGCCAAGAGGGTTCACCTTTCGCCCTCAGCCTGCCTGGCGCGCGTCAAGGCGCTGGAGACGACCGGCGTTATCCGGCATTACGTAGCGCTGCTGGAGCCGCAAAGGCTGGGGCTGACGCTGAATGTGTTCATCTCAATCAGCCTCAAGCAGCAAACGCGTGCTGCCTTGGACGCCTTCGAGGCCAAGGTTTCGGCGCGTGAGGAGGTAATGGAGTGCTACCTCATGTCGGGCGAGGCTGACTATTTGCTCAGGGTGGCGATGACCGACATTGCCGCACTCGAGCGCTTCATCATCGAACAGCTGTCGCCGATGAAGGAGGTCGAGAAAATCCGATCGAGCTTTGCGCTGAAGCAGGTTCGCTACAAGACGGCGCTGCCCTTGCAACTCAGCTGACGGCGAAGCGAGTACCCGGCGAGGTCTGCGGGGCCCAGGCACCGCCCGTTCGAGGCTGTCAGATGGCTTTACTGGCGCCGCGTTTGGCCAGTGCTCGTTTGATGCGCCAGCCCAGCAGCACCGCGATGACGACGGCATACACCGCGATCTCGGCAAAGTCGTTCTTGGCCGCGCGCATCCAGAAGAAGTGCAGCAGGCCGAGCAGCGCGATGGCATAGATCGCGCGGTGCAGCATCTGCCAGCGAGCTGCCCCCATGACCTTGACAGCACGGTTGAACGACGTGGCCGCCAGCGGCGTCATCAGCAGCAGGGTGGCCGTGCCGACCAAGATGAACGGCCGCTTGATGATGTCCTTGACGATGGCGTCGATGTCGAAGCCCTGGTCCAGCCAGCTGTAACTCAGGAAGTGCAGCAGCGCGTAGGAGAATGCGAAAAGGCCCAGCATGCGTCGAAAGCGCGCCAGCGACGGCATCCTTGTCCATTCCCGCAGCGGCGAGACGGTCAGCGTGATGCACAGAAAACGCAGCGTCCAGTCGCCGGTGGCGCGGATAAGCGCTTCGGCAGGGTTGGGCCCGAGCGTGTTCGCCAAGGCGCCGTAGAACAGCCATGCGAAAGGCAGCAGGCACAGCGCGAACAGCAGTACCTTGGCCGCTGGTCGCAAGAGCAAGGGCTTGCGCTTGACATCGCCGACGACAGCGTCTGTACGCGGCGCTGCGGCAGAACGCTCCCCTTGGGACCGCAGGCTATCCTTCGGGCCGACGATGGACCTCGGGTTCATGTGGCTCGGGCTGAGGACGCGGTGTAGCCAGTCAGAAGAATTTCTTCAGATCCATGCCTGCATACAGTTGGCCGACCTGCGGCTCGTAGCCGTTGAACATCAGCGTGGCTCGCTTCTTCTGGAACAAACCGTCCTCGCCGATGCGACGTTCGGTGGCCTGCCTCCAGCGCGGGTGGTCTACGGTGGGGTTCACGTTTGAATAGAAGCCGTACTCGCTGCTCGCCGCCTTGTTCCAGCTGGTGCGGGGCTCTTTCTCGACGAAGCGGATCGCAACGATCGATTTGCCACTCTTGAAGCCGTATTTCCAGGGCACCACCAAGCGCACAGGCGCGCCGTTCTGGTTCGGCAGCACTTCGCCGTACAGGCCGAAGGTCAGTAGCGACAACGGATTCATGGCCTCGTCGAGACGCAGGCCTTCCACGTAAGGCCACTGCAGCACTCGCGAGCCAATGCCTGGCATCATTTTCGGATCGGCCAGAGTGACGAATTCGATGTACTTCGCGTTGCCTGTCGGTTCGACCTGCTTGATCAGCTCGGACAGCGAATAGCCGATCCACGGGATCACCATCGACCAGCCCTCGACGCAGCGCATGCGGTAGATGCGCTCCTCCATTGGGCTGAGCTTGAGCAGGTCTTCGATGTCGTAGACCTTGGGCTTGCCTACTGCGCCCTCGACGCTGACTGTCCACGGCCGCGTTTTCAACGATCCGGCGTTGCGGCTGGGGTCGGATTTGTCGGTGCCGAATTCGTAGAAATTGTTGTACGAGGTCACGTCACCGTATGGCGTGAGCTTTTCTAGCGTCATGCCGGCCGACACGCTGCTGCGCTTGTTCGCCAGCGCGGCCAGCTTGCCGGGGCGAGCGGTTTGCGCGATGGCGTCGCGGGAGGCCCACGATGCCATTGCCAGACCGGCGCTGCCGGCGGCCATGGACTTGAGCAGTATGCGCCGACCTTCATAGACAGCACGGGGTGTGATGTCGCTGGCAACGCAATGGACGAATCCGTGGTCTTTGAGGAAATGCATGCGGGTACTCCAAAGCTGGCACTTGACGCTGCGATGACTGTTGTCGCAATCGTCACCGGATTCTTGCGCGTTGACGCACAGGCGAACCTGGCAGGGTCACTACCGCGAATCAGATCACGTCGTTGGAGCCTGATGGCGAAAACAAGTGCAGCGAGCTTTGCGAGAGACGCTCGCGAAAGCCCTTACGCGCGAGCAGCTTGGCCTGCGCTTCTGGGGGAAGGTCGGTGATGTTGAGGATGTTCTTGACGATCAGCGTGTCGATCACGTCTTCGAGCACCCGCACAAAATCAGCGTCGAGCTTTGAATAACCCGCATCGTCACCACTGCGGCCGAAGAAGGCCTGCACCTCTGAATGCTGGTCGGGCAGGAATTCGTCCGCGCCTGCGACAGGCTGACGGTGCACGCTATCAATGGCTCCAGTGGGGGTGCGGCAGATGTACGGCATGGTTAGTGGCTGCGTCTGCTGGCACTTTACGCCTGCCGCAGACCTTGCTGCTCGATGAACAGCCCGCTGATTGCAGTGCAGACCCGTGAGATCGGGCACTGTGTCGCCGAAGTGGTGCCCAAAGAAAAGCCGGTCGACGACCGGCTTTGTTTGTGCCGTGGACGTTCAATGCAGTCCGGCGATGTACTCGGCCAAGCCCTGGATCTCGCGGTCGTTCAGCTTTGCCGCCACGCCTATCATCTGCGCGTTGTTCTTGCGCACACCCCCGCGGAAGGCGGTCAGCTGGGCTGAGGTGTAGTCGGCGTGCTGCCCGGCCATACGCGGATACTGGGCAGGGATTCCTGCGCCGTTAGGACCGTGGCAACCTGCGCAGGCTGGAATGCTGCGTTCAGCCACGCCGCCGCGGTAGATCTTCTCGCCAAGCTTGGCGAGTTCAGCGTCCTTGGCAAAGCCGGGCTTGGCCTGCTTGGACGCATAGAACGCAGCGATGTTCTTCATGTCTTCCTCGCTGAGCGTGGCCGCCAGTCCATTCATGATGGCGTTAGCCCGCAGCCCGCTCTTGTATTCGGTCAACTGTTTGACGAGGTACTCCGGATGCTGGCCTTGCAATATGGGTTGCGCGGGGCTGCCGCGGGAGC
Organism: Burkholderiales bacterium; assembly: GCA_947474755.1. Classification (GTDB taxonomy): domain Bacteria; phylum Pseudomonadota; class Gammaproteobacteria; order Burkholderiales; family Burkholderiaceae_C; genus PBB1. The sequence continues at coordinate 17,643 of CANJJE010000006.1, forward strand.
CGTCGCTGCTATGGCAGGCTGAACATACCGCTGCAGTGGCGGCGCCTTTGGCCAGATCGGGCTTGAACGCCGCAGGGCGTTGTTCGTTGGCCGAGGCCGTGACAGCAGCGAAACACAACAGCAAAGCAGACGCGAACTTCATGACGTAGACCAGTGGGAAACTGTTAAGCGCACGATTCTACAATCGCGCCATTTGGCAGGTGGCATGACCGAGCAAATGAAAAGGCCCGTGACCGGGATCGATGCGGTCACCGAGGGCATTGCTGCAGAAAAGTCCGCGCTGGCGTGGACGCACACTGCGCGATTCCTGACCACCGCCAGCCGGTTGAACGAGTTGCCGCAAACCGAGTTGCCCGAGATCGCCTTTGTCGGCCGTTCGAATGCCGGTAAATCGACCGCCATCAACACATTGACCCAGCAGAAGCGGCTGGCCTTTGCGTCAAAGACGCCGGGTCGCACCCAGCACATCAACCTGTTCGAGGTGGGACCGAGGATCGAGGCTAATGCGTTGTTGGCGGACCTCCCTGGCTACGGCTATGCGGCGGTGGCGCGCGGCGCCAAGCTGCGCTGGCAGCGGGTGATGGCCGATTACCTCGAGGTGCGTCGCAGCCTGGCGGGCGTGGTGTTGATGGTCGATTCGCGTCTCGGTTTCACTGATCTCGACCGCCAGTTGCTCGACTTCATCGCACCTCGCATAGGCAATGGCGCGGTCAGGCTGTTGGTTCTCCTGACCAAGTCCGACAAGCTCAACCGCAGCGAGGCCCATGCCGCTCTGGCCGCAGCCCAGCACACGCTGGCCGAACTGACCACCGAGCAGGCCGATGTCAACGTAGCACTTTTTTCAGCGCTGAAGAAAAGTGGCGTCGGCGACGCAGCCACCTTGTTGCACGGCTGGGTCTGTCCGCCTGCACCGGCGACGTTGTCGTCAGGGACGCCCGAGGAACATGTACACCCCTGAGTGCCCGCGTGGCGCATAGGTGATGCCGAAGTACAGAGGTCCGACGCTGGTGTCAGCCCCGACGAACAAGCTGCTGCCGGTGCGCAGGTCAGACAGCGACACATCGCTCTTGCGTGTCCATGCATTCCCGGCTTCAAGCGTGCCGCCGACGAAGAGCCCACGTGTCAACAAAGGGACGTACTCAAGCCGTTGGTAGGCCTGCACCCGCCCGAATAGAACGTAGTTACCAGCCAACTGGTTGAAGCGATAACCTGAGAGTCGATGAAACCCGCCCAGGTTGTAGCTGTAGCGGCCCAGGTCGGTGGTCAGGCCCGTTCCACCGGCACTCTGCGCGCTCAGATACGCATTGAGCGTGCGTCGTCCCCAAGTGACCGCAGCGGTGCTTTCAAACTCAGACCGCGCGAAACCGTTTCGCCCAGCTCCTCCCGTCACCGTCCGCGAGCCGACCACGGTTTCACCCTCCACGCGGTAGCCGCGCAGCGGGAAATTGACGTAATCCAGCTGATCGACGATGACCTTGAAGCGCGCGCCGGTTTCCTGCACTGTCTGGCTGTTGCCGGGACCGGGGTAGTTCGCCGCGAGCAGATCGGGACTGTTGTGCAGCACGACATGGCTGACACCGAGGCGCAATTCGCCGAACTTGCCCCAGGGCTGCCCGACATCGACACCGAATCGGCCAGTGGTCCGGCTGAATCGCCCCAGCTCGTCGGCACTGTTGGCGTCGTACACCGTGATGCGGCGACGCTCCACGCTGGCATAGCCCGAGAGGAACCAGTCGCTGGTCCAGCCGAGCGTCCATTTCAACGGGTGATAAATCTCCGTATAGAGCTTCGGCGTCTCGCCGATCTGCACGAAGTTTCGCCATTCGGTGCCGTTCTCATCGAGCCATCGCCGATCGTGGTTCAGCTTGATGTTGAAGGCGCTGTCGCCCCGGAAATCGGTGAACAGGTCGATGCCCACCCGGAAGTAATTCGGCCCCCACTGCTTGTCTTCCAGATCGAAGACCAGTCCGTCGCCATCGGGTGTGTTGACCAGACGAAAGTCGGCCCGTGCGTAGTCACCGCTGGCCGCGAGTCGGCGCGCATCGCGTTCAGCCTTCTTTTCGTCGAAAGGCTGACCCGTCGCCGATTCGAGCTCGTCGGCAAAGCGTTTCGGGTTCGTCAGTTCACTGCCTTCGAAGCGAATGAACGACACCTGCGCCTGTTCGGCATCGGGCTGCTGGTGTGCGGCTTTCCACTCGGCGTAGGCCTTTGGTGTCAGCGACAGCGCGGCCAACCGAGCCAGCTGGGGTCGCACACCTGCCTCGCCCTGATCGATCAGCTCGCGCGTCAGGTTGAAGTCGCCCGAGGTCAATACCCCCAGGGGCGGGGCGATCAGCACATCGCTCGGCTTCAACAGGGCCAGACTGCGCTCAACGTTCTGCTCGGTCAGGATGCTGAGCATCTGCGCTGTCAGCCCAGTGACGGAGCTGAGCGCATCCCGGCTGGACAGGGGTGTGCCGATGTTGACGGCGATCACGATGTCGGCACCCATCGCCCGGGCCACATCGACCGGCAGGTTGTTGACCAGGCCACCATCGCCCAGGATGCGGCCATCGGCCTCAGTGGGCGCGAAGACCCCGGGCACGCTCATGCTGGAGCGCAGCGCCAGCGCCAGGTCGCCGCTGCCGAGGATGACCGGCTTGCCGGTCTCCATGTTGGTGGCCACCGCGCGAAACGGGATCGCCAGCTGCGAAAAATCGCGTATCCCGCGCACGGGCAACGTGTAGCGGCGCAGCAGGGATTCGAGCCCGCGGCCCGACAGCGCACCGAGCGGTGCGCGCAGCTCGCCATCACGCATGCCGAATTCGAGAACCGGCGACAGCTCGAAGTCTTCCTCCTTGCGGCGCTGAGACAGCAGCGGGCGGTCGACCCGGCTGGCGAACACCTCGTCCCATTTCACCGACAGCAGTTCTTTTTCCAGGCGCTCGGCATCCATTCCGCTGGCATACAGGCCACCGATGATGGCGCCCATAGAGGTGCCGGCAATCGCATCGATGGGTATGCGCTCGCGCTCCAGCATCTTCAGCACGCCCACATGTGCCAGCCCGCGGGCTCCACCGCCCGAAAGCACCAGCCCGATGCGTGGGCGTCCCAGCGGACGCGGATTAGGCAACGCCGCTGCCATCGGTGCTTCGATCACCGAGGCCGGCGCGACCTCGTTGCCTGATGCAGCGAACGATGCGGTCAACAAAACGGCAGTAGCGAGACGGCGAAGAACCAGCAACGTCGGGCGCATGCCGAAATTGTGCGTGATGGCCTCGTTGACAGTACCGCTCGCGTCGAGCGTCACCGCCCGTCAGTGGGATACGGCAAGGTCGCGCATGACCCGGTGGACCGCACGCTGGAGCAGCGGCGAGTCCGACACGGATTTGACCAGCCCCTCGCTGACCAGTCGGGCCAACGCCTGACGGGTGATGGAGTGGGTATGTCCCGCCGTCTCACTGGCAAAAACGAAATAGCTCAGCGAGTCGCTGCGCCACAACAACTGGACGGTACGCCACCGGCCACTGAGAAACCAGCGACAGCTGGAACCCGGCGTCATTGCGTCGATCGGCCGATCCGGCCCGACTTCGGGTGGCTCCCTGTCTGACATGAGTGCGGCTGGGACGGTGTCCATCGAGAACACCTCGATGAGTGACTCCGCGACACCCTTGGTCAAGGGTGTCGCGGCATCAGAAGTGCCTTCGTCACGTAGGCGTTGGAAGGTTTCCTGCGGTGTGACCTTGCGAGCCCGGGAGCGATCGCCCGGACGCAGCGATTCGGTATGCACATCCATCAATTCATCGAGCACCGCCTGTTGCTGGGCCTCGGGCAGTGCCACCAGGGCCATGCCGGCGCGCAGCTGTTTCAGCAGATCGGGCAGCATGCCGAGCAGTCGCTGGCGGCTTTGCGGATGGTCGGGGATGTGCAGGCTCCACAGCAGGTCATCGGCTGTCTTCAGTGCAATGGCAGTACGTTCGTCATCGCTGCCATGGACGACCATCGATTTGGTGATCACGCGAGCCCAGACCTGGGTCAGGAATTCGCGAAGCCGCGGTGTGGTGCGCACCTGCCGGGCTTGCTCAGTCAGCTGTCGCGACACTTCTCGCTCCAGTCCTTCCTGACGCTCGGCCGCGGCGAGCGCCGCGATGGTGTTGTCTGCCTGCGTCTGCTGCTGCCGCAGTTCTTCGTTCAGATGCATTTCGAGACGTACCAGTGCCTTGCTGAAGGCCAGAGTGGTTTGCTTCGGCGCCGAGGCCAGGTCTCTGGCCAAAGCGTCACAGAAAGCGGCCAGGCGTGCGCCGCGGGGATCGGTCGGCTGCGGCCAGACCCGTGACGCTTGGGCGATGCGGTTCATCAATATCCAAACCGGATGCTGGTGACTGTCGATGAGTGTTTGATCGACCAGGCAAAGGCGCAGTACCGATGTCTGCAAGCGCGCCATCACTGCGCGCAGATCCGCAGCGAGTTGATCATCCGACAGCACCGCTTCAAAGATCCGGGACAGCAATTCGACAATGTGAGGATCAATGCCATCGGGAACGTTTGTGTTCTGAACTCGCGCAGAGCGCTGCGCCCCTGGCGCCGTCGAGGCGGGCATCGCCGGTGATGTGGATACCCGCGGCGCGTGCTGGGGGCGGCTTTGTAGCAAGGCGCTGATCTGTTGCAGCGCCTGTTCGAAGCTCTTTGGTGTCACGGCCGCCGATGCGGTGGCAGAAGCGCCGCTGGTCGGTACCAGCGTTCGGTAAATGCTCGGTGTGATCCCCTGCGACTCAAGACGGGTGCAAGCGGCTGCCCAGGCCATCTTGATCTGCTCGGCCAGGACGAGCGCCGTCGAGTGCAGCAACAGCCTGCGTTGCGCCGACACCGGGCTGATGGCGCAACAAGCGTCCCAGAGTGCCTGTGCGTAGGCCGCAGGCCGCAACGGATTGGACTCGGCACTGACGTGGGACTGGCCGATCAGCGTCGACGTGAAAGTCTGCAGTTCGCGCAACTCCCAGTCGGCAGCGTTGCCGATCAGCTGGGACGCGCGCGAGATTTGGATGTCTGCCTCGACGCGGGCCTCGTCCATCAACTGCAGGCCGCCTGCAACGGCCGGGCTGCTGATGGCCGTCGGGTTCTCCAGGCCCTGAAGATCAGTCATCACCAACGCTTGCAGACTGTCAACGAAGGTCTGCACGAACGGCTTCGAACCCCGTCGCAGGGCTTCGATGACTTCATATTGCAGATGGCGATCAGCCGCGGTGACAGCAGTGCTCGCCTTGGAGGGCTGCTGCAACTGCGCGAGAGTCGTCGTGACCGTGCGTTCAGCCAATGCATCAGTTCGAGACAACTCGTCCTCGACGAATCGCAACATCAAGGGAGAAGCCGGCATGGTGATGGTCTGTTGCCTTTCACTTTCGACCCGATTATCCGGTTGATTGGTCGATGCGAGCCGCCGCCGATGCGGCCCGTAACCATGGAAAAGGGCTGCCGAAGCAGCCCTTTTCACGAACGGACACAGGTCTCAGGTCCGATGAACCTGAAGCCGGCAAGCATTTACATGTCCATGCCGCCCATGCCGCCCATGCCGCCCATGCCACCACCGCCGTGCCCACCGCCACCAGCACCAGCTTCGTCCTTCGGTGCTTCGGCGACCATCGCTTCGGTCGTCAGCATCAGCGAGGCTACCGAAGCTGCGTTTTGCAGCGCGGTGCGCGTCACCTTGGTCGGGTCGAGAATGCCCATTTCGATCATGTCGCCATAGGTGTCATTCGCGGCGTTGAAGCCGTAGTTGCCCTTGCCGGCCAACACGGCATTCACTACCACGCTAGCCTCGCCACCGGCGTTGTAGACGATCTCGCGCAGCGGCGATTCGATGGCCTTCAACACCAGCTTGATGCCGGCGTCTTGATCGGGGTTGTCACCCTTGATGTCGCCAGCCATTTGCTTGGCGCGCAGAAGCGCGACGCCACCACCGGCCACGATGCCTTCCTCGACAGCGGCACGGGTCGCGTGCAACGCGTCTTCTACGCGGGCCTTCTTTTCCTTCATCTCGACTTCGGTAGCAGCACCGACCTTGATGACGGCCACACCACCCGCCAGCTTGGCGACGCGCTCTTGCAACTTTTCGCGGTCGTAGTCGGAGGTGGCTTCTTCGATCTGCACGCGAACTTGCTTGACGCGGGCCTCGATGTCGGCAGCAGCGCCGGAGCCGTCAATGATGGTCGTGTTTTCCTTGCCTACTTCAGCACGCTTGGCTTGTCCCAGGTCTGCCAAGGTGACCTTCTCCAGCGTCAAGCCGACTTCTTCAGCGATGACCTTGCCGCCGGTCAGGATGGCAATGTCTTCCAACATCGCCTTGCGACGGTCGCCGAAGCCTGGCGCCTTGACGGCCACAACTTTCAGGATGCCACGTATCGTGTTGACAACCAGCGTGGCCAATGCTTCGCCTTCGACATCTTCAGCGATGATCAGCAGTGGACGACCAGCTTTGGCAACGGCTTCCAGCGTCGGCAGCAGGTCGCGGATGTTGCTGATCTTCTTGTCGAACAGCAGGACAAACGGGTTGTCCAGGATGGCTGCCTGCTTGTCTGGGTTGTTGATGAAATAGGGAGACAGATAGCCGCGGTCGAACTGCATGCCTTCGACCACGTCGAGTTCGCTGTTGAGGCTCTTGCCGTCTTCAACGGTGATGACGCCTTCCTTGCCGACCTTGTCCATCGCCTCAGCGATGATTCGGCCGACTTCGTGGTCGCTGTTGGCCGAGATCGTTCCGACCTGTGCGATTTCCTTGCTCGTGGTCGTGGGCTTCGACTGCGCCTTGAGTTGCTCGACCAAGGCCGAAACCGCCTTGTCGATGCCGCGCTTCAGGTCCATCGGATTCATGCCTGCGGCCACGTACTTCATGCCTTCGCGAACGATGGCCTGGGCCAAAACGGTGGCGGTGGTGGTCCCGTCACCCGCGATGTCGCTGGTCTTGGAAGCAACTTCCTTGACCATCTGCGCCCCCATGTTCTGCAACTTGTCCTTCAACTCGATTTCCTTGGCCACGGAAACACCGTCCTTCGTCACGGTCGGAGCGCCGAAAGAGCGCTCAAGAACCACGTTGCGACCCTTCGGGCCCAGGGTGACCTTGACCGCATTGGCCAGGATGTTCACGCCTTCAACCATGCGTGCACGGGCGTCGCCGCCGAAAATTACGTCTTTTGCTGCCATTTGAAGTTCTCCTGATTAGTGTGATTGACCGCTTTCATTCGCCGCTCGTCCGTCGGAAAAGAAAGCGTCGCGCAATAGCCTTATTTCTCGACAACAGCGAACAGATCTTCTTCGCGCATCACGAGCAACTCATCGCCGTCGACCTTCGCGGTCTGGCCGCTGTACTTGCCGAACAGCACGCGGTCACCGACCTTGATATTCAGTGCGATGAAGTCGCCCTTGTCGTTGCGCTTGCCCGGACCGACCGCGAGCACTTCGCCTTGATCGGGCTTTTCAGCGGCGGCGTCGGGGATGACGATGCCAGAGGCGGTCTTGGTTTCCTGGTCCAGGCGCTTGACGATCACGCGATCGTTCAGAGGACGAAGTTTCATAGCATCTCCTTGAGGGATAAGAACCGAGTTCGATGTTTGTAAGGACAGCGGATGACCGACCAAAGCGGTAGGTCTGACTGATCCGGCTGGGCCGGAATGTCGTTAGCACTCAATCGAGTCGAGTGCTAGCAAATTGATTATAGGGACCTTTTGCGGCAGTTCAAGGGCCCGTGTTCGACCGTTTTTGGAAGGCCAGCAGCGGCGCGGGTCGCCGCGGAGCAGGCAATTCGCACCGATTAATGTGGTGCTGGATCGCCGCTTTCGTCACCGTCGTTGCTTTTGGTGCCGGAGGCAAGCCGGTAGCCTTCGCTCGCCCATGCTCCGAAATCCGAGTTTTTGCAGCGTGCGCTGCAGAAAGGGCGATACGGGTTTGAAGTTGCGTAGAAGCTGTTGCCGCCGCAGCCCGGACATCGAACGATGCGTGCAGGCTCCTTCGGGGTGTTCACGAGCACAAGGTCAGCTCAAAGCTGCCGTCGCTGGCGTGCGGTCGCAGGCGACCCTCTGCGTCCTGTCGCATCAGTCGCACCGACACCATCAGGCGATGCCCCGTGATTTCGGGCACCAGGCCGCCGCTCGGGTCCAGGCGCACCCGCATCAGGTGGTATGACCGTCCCGGCGGCAGGCTTTGCTGGAACTGGCCGGCCACTGCGGTCACTCGCTGTGGCACGCCCGAGTCTCGCAGCAGGCCGAGCAGCACCGTCAGGGCTTCAGCCAGTGGCAGCAGCAGCGCGATCCAGCGCGCCAGATCGGTACGGCGATGAGCTGGCTCATGTTGCTGCCAAGCGTAGTACGCAGGTAGATCGAACTCGCAGGTGCCACCTGGAATGTTGATACGGCTGCGGATGCTCATCAGCCATTCGTTGGCGTTCAGCGCGGATCCGGCCTTGCCGGGCAGTTCGTTCAAGCCGGTGTAGGCATGCTCGATTTTGTCGATTACCTCATCGAGCGCCTGTTCCGAGATCGACGGGTTGCCGCGGTAGTTGTTGAGCTGAGCCTTTTGCCGCTCCAGATCCTTCAGAAGGTCGGATTTCAGGTCGGCACGCGAGGCGACTTCCATGATCTCGAAAAGCGTCGCAATCGCGTAATGGTGATCGACTGCGGTGTCCCGCGTCGCCAGTTGCCCCAGTCGATCGAACAGGTGCTCCAGCCGAAGCATGGTTCGTATGCTCTCGTTGAACGGGTACTCGTAAAGGACCAAGAGGCCCTCCTTCAACAACGGGTGGAACGATGACGGTCGGGCGCAACAGCACGAGATCTTGATTGTTCCATAGCGGTATGACTCATGACGCTTGCCATGTGTTCCACAGGACGGCGACGCGCTTGGCCAACTCGGCGATCGAGATCCCCTCATTGAGGATCAGATCGTCTGCCACGGCGCGTCGCTGATCCCGGGTGGCTTGGGCCGCGATGACTGCCCTGACGGATGTTTCAGACCATCCTGAGCGTCGCATCACCCGTTCGATCTGTGTTGCCTCGCTGCAGTCGACGACCAGCACGCGATGCACCCGACACAGCCACTGCGGTGACTCGACCAGCAGCGGCACGTCAAAAACGATGACGGCTGAACTTGTCAGCACGGCTGCTTCGCTTTCGGCATCAGCCAGGATCATCGGGTGCAGGATGGCTTCCAGCCGACGTCGGATCGCGGGGTCTTCGAAAGCGAGGCGACGCATCCAGCTGCGGTCGAGTGCGCCTCGGGCATCGATGGCGGTGTCCCCGAAGGCCTCGCGCAGCGCCGGGATACCCCGTCCACCGGAGGCCGTCAATCGCCGCGAGATGGCATCGGTGTCGACCACAGCGGCACCGTGCGAGGCCAGCATGGCCGCCACCGTGCTCTTGCCGCTGCCGATGCCGCCGGTCAGACCGATGCGCAGCGATTCAGCGGATCGCGCTGAAGGAAGAAACATCCGGAGGCGCCGACGTCGGCTCGTGAGCGTCAGGCCCAGCCCAGCCAATCGAGGATGGTGGGTGCGCCGATGAACAACACGGCCAGACCCGATCCCGCGAGGAAAGGCCCGAAGGGAACGAAGCGGCCCTCGCGCAGGTTGCTGGCGAGCTTCATGCCGATGCCGACAACGGCACCGATCACCGATGCGCCGAGCACTACCGGCAGCACCATCGACACGCCCAGCCAGGCACCGAGCGCGGCCAGCAATTTGAAGTCACCATGCCCCATGCCGTCCTTGCCGGTGGCCAGCTTGAAGAGCCAGTACACCGACCACAGCGATAGGTACCCTGCCACCGCACCCCAGACTGCGGCAGACAGCGGTACCGTCAAACCGACGGCCGATGCAATCAGGCCCGCCCACAGCAGTGGCAGGGTCAGGCTGTCGGGCAACAGCGTGGTGTCCCAGTCGATTCCAGCCAAGGCCACGAGCACGGCGGCAAAACCGCACCAGGCAAGCGTCGACGGATGCGCACCGAAGCGCCAGGCGATGCCAGCAAACAGTAGTGCGGTGACGATCTCGCACGCGGGGTAGCGCGGCGATATTCGGGCCTTGCAGGCCGAACACCTGCCGCCCAGTCGCAGGTAGCTCAATACGGGGATGTTTTCGTGCCATGCAATGGGGTGCGCGCAAGAGGGGCAGCACGAGCGCGGTGCCGACAGCGTGATCTCGGCAGTCACATCGACCTTGACACCCAGCAGGTCCGCACTGTCGAGCTTCCAGCCGCGTTCCAGCATCAGCGGCAGGCGGTGGATGACCACGTTCAGGAAGCTGCCGATGCACAGCCCCGCCAGCGCGAGGGTCCAGGGAGACAGCAGAGCGTCGATCAAAAGCGTGCCCATCCCCAGGGGGTCAGACGACCTGACCTAGCTTGAAGATCGGCAGGTACATGGAAACCACGATGCCGCCGATCAGCGTACCCAGGATCACGATGACGAACGGCTCCATCAGGCTGGACAGGCCTTTCACGGCCTCATCGACCTCGTCCTCGTAGAACTCGGCGGCCTTGCCCAGCATCGCGTCCAGCGAGCCCGACTCTTCGCCGATCGAACACATCTGAAGCACCATGTTCGGGAACACTCCGGTGGTCTGCATCGAGGTGGTCAGCGACGCGCCGGTGGAGACATCCTTCTGGATTTGCTCGGTGGCTTCGGCGAACACGGCGTTGCCAGATGCGCCACCGACTGAATCGAGGGCCTCGACCAGTGGCACGCCTGCGGCGAACATCGTCGACAGCGTGCGCGTCCATCGCGCGACGGCCGATTTGTTGACCAAGGCGCCGAATACCGGCACCTTCAGCAGCAGCCGGTCCATGACCTTCTGCATCTTCTCGGAGCGCTTCCACGACTCAAAGAAGAAGTAGATGCCGCCACCGATGAAACCGAAGATCGCCCACCAGTACTTGACGAAAAACTCCGACATCGCGATTACGACCAGCGTCGGCGCGGGCAAATCGGCGCCAAACGACGCGAAGACGTCCTTGAAGGCCGGAATGACGAAGATCATGATGACTGTCAGCACCACGAAGGCGACCACCAGCACGGCGATCGGGTAAATCAAGGCCGACTTGATCTTGTTCTTGATGGCCATTGTCTTTTCCTGGTACACCGCCAGGCGATCCAGCAGCGCTTCCAGGATACCGCCGGCCTCGCCGGCTTCGACGAGGTTGCAGTAGAGCGCATCGAAATACAAGGGGTGCTTGCGGAACGCCGACGACAGACTGGTCCCGGTCTCGACATCGGAGCGGATGTCGGTCAGCAGACGCGTCAATCGCGGGTTCGGGCTGCCCCGCGCCACGATGTCGAACGACTGGATCAAGGGCACGCCGGCTCGCATCATCGTGGACAACTGGCGAGTGAAGACGGCGATGTCTTTCTGCTTGATCGAGCGGCCGCCACTGAGGCGGCGTTTCTTGACCTTGGTGATCCGGATACCCTGGCGGCGCAGACTGGCATTGACCATGGCCTCGCCGCCAGCACGCATCTCACCCCGAACGATCTTGCCGTTCTTGTCCTTGCCTTCGAACTCGAAAACAATTTCCTTGACGCGTTTTGCGGCCGCTGCAGTCGCCATCGTTCCTCCGGAACTCTCAATCCGTCAATGTGCTTATCGACAGGATTGTGGAGTTATTGATCGGCAATCACTCGTTCGTGCACGCGATCACTTCTTCCAGCGTCGTCACGCCTGCCCGAACCTTGACCAGTCCGGACTGCCGCAGGTCGCGCACGCCTTCGCGCTGGGCCTGCGCGGCGATGTCGACTGCGGTGCCTGCGGTCAGGATGATGCGCTGGATCTCTTCTGTGACGGGCATCACTTGGTAGATGCCGACGCGGCCCCGGTAGCCGTTTGAGCAGGCGGAGCAGCCCACTGCGCGGTAGGGCTTCCAGTTGTCGTTCAGGTCGCCCTCGGTGAAGCCCGCCTTGATGAGGGATTCCCGGGGATATTCAGCTGGCGCCTTGCAGTTCTCGCAGAGCTTGCGCGCCAAACGCTGGGCAGTGATCAGCAGCACGCTGGATGCGATGTTGAATGGCGCCACGCCCATGTTCAGCATTCGGGTCAGCGTGGTCGGTGCGTCATTGGTGTGCAGCGTCGACATCACCATGTGGCCAGTTTGTGCCGCCTTGATCGCGATGTCTGCTGTTTCCAGGTCGCGGATTTCGCCGACCATGATGATGTCCGGATCCTGACGCAGGAAGGATCTCAATGCCACGGCGAAGTTCATCCCCGCCTTGTCGTTCACATTGACCTGGTTGATGCCCGGCAGGTTGATTTCAGCTGGGTCTTCGACGGTGGAGATGTTGACGCCTGGCTGATTGAGAATGTTCAGGCAGGTGTACAGCGATACCGTCTTGCCAGAGCCGGTCGGGCCGGTCACCAGCACCATGCCATAGGGCCTTTGAATGCTGTGAAGTAGGCGATCACGTTCGATCTTCTCGTAGCCCAGGGCCTCGATGCCCAGCTTGGCGCTCGACGGATCGAGAATCCGGATCACGATCTTCTCGCCGAACAGCGTGGGCAAGGTGCTGACGCGGAAATCGATCGACTTGCTGCCGAACTTCAGCTTCATCCGGCCGTCTTGCGGCACGCGCTTCTCGGCGATGTCCAGCCGAGAGATCACCTTGATGCGCGATGCCAGCTTATCTTTGATGGCGATTGGCGGCTGGGTGATCTCTCGCAATTCGCCGTCGATCCGGAAGCGCACACGGTAGTGGTGCTCATAGGGCTCGAAATGCAGGTCTGAGGCGCGCGCGTTGATCGCGTCTATCAACATCTTCTGCAGGAAGCGCACCACCGGCGCGTCCTCGACATCCGGCGTGGCTTCAGCAGCCTCTTGAGAGGTGACGTCGTCAGTGACATCGAACTCGAAGTCGCCAGAGGCCATCGACTCGAGGGTTTCCGTCACGCTGGTGCTGCTCGATTCAACGATCTTCGACAGCTTGTCGTGCTCGACGATCACCCACTCTGGCGTCAGCTGCGTTGCGAACTTGATTCGCTCGACTGCTTCCTGGTCGGTGGGGTCAGCGCCGCCTATGAACAGGCGCCCACCGCGCTTTCCCAGAACAACGATCTGGTAATGCGATGCCAGCTTGCCGTCGATGATGTTGCGCGGCAGCTTCCGCGCGTCGATGGCATTCAGGTCAAGCAACGGCAGCGCGAGGGCTGAGGACAGCGTATGGGCCAAATCGGCGGGGGATACGGCACCTGCCGCAATCACTGACGCGACAAAACTGGTTTTCTTGTCGCGGGCCGACTTGACCAAGCCCTCTGCAGTTTTCTCGTTCAGCTTTCCGGCGTGGACAAGAACCCGTGCAACGCCGGACAGGGCGGATTGCGGCGCTTCAGCGAGGGTGTCTGCCATTCAGTGCCCGGTGTTCTCGAACGATCAACTGACGGGAGGCCCTCTGCGAGGAAGGCGAGGCCCAAAACCCAGAAATTGGTCGGGGTGAGAGGATTCGAACCTCCGGCCTCTACGTCCCGAACGTAGCGCTCTACCAGGCTAAGCTACACCCCGAAATCCTGGTTCTGCGAATTATCTGTCACGAAAATCTCAGGAAGAGCGGTCGAGTGAGCGTTGGCACAATTTTATCAGAGCGTCCCGGTAAACCGATGGGCGCAAGCCATCCAGACTTTGTTGCGCTAGCTCGATTTGTTCGCGTGCCGCATCTCGTGTCGCATCGATCGAACCGGTGCGGCGCACAACCTCAATGACCTCCGGCAACCGCGCCACTTCACCCTTGAGGATGGCCTCCCGAATCAGCTGTCGCTCCGATGCGCTACCTCGCTCCATGGCCAGTAGCAGTGGCAGGGTGGGTTTGCCTTCGCGCAAATCGTCGCCGACGTTCTTGCCCAACTCGGTGGTGATTCCCTCGTAGTCCAGCAAATCGTCAATCAACTGGAACGCCGTGCCCAATGATCTGCCGTAATTGGCGCAGGCCTCCTCAATCTCCGGCGGCGCTTCGGCCAGCACCGCTCCCAGTCGCGCGCTGGCCTCGAACAATTTGGCGGTCTTGAAGCGAATCACCTTGAGGTAATCGCTGACTTGAATATCCGGATCGTGCATGTTCATCAACTGCAACACTTCGCCCTCGGCAATGACGTTGGTTGCGTCCGACAGCACTTGCAAGACACGCATGCGGTTCACCGAGACCATCATCTGGAAAGCGCGCGAATAGACAAAGTCGCCAACCAGAATGCTGGCTGCGTTGCCGAAAAGTGCATTGGTGGTCTTTTTCCCTCGGCGCAGTTCGGATTCGTCGACCACGTCGTCGTGCAGCAGGGTCGCGGTGTGGATGAACTCTACCGTTGCTGCGAGCTCGAAACGCTCCGGGCCGCGAAAACCCAGAGCGTTTGAGAACAGCAACACGAGCAAGGGTCTGACCCGCTTGCCTCCGGCGCCAGTGATGTAGCCGGCAATCTGATTGACGAGTACGACCTGGGATGCCAAGCGTTGGGTGATGATCGCATCGACCTGTTGCAGTTCCGCCTCCATCAGCTTGGAGCTTGCAGAGACATCATCTATGTAGGCGTTGGGAACGGCGCGCACGCTGGCCTTTGTCTGGAAAGAGGCGAATTATAGAAATGAGGACGATGTGCTGGAGGCTGCGTTTGCCCGTACCTGCCGATTCCAGCGCACTCGCCCGAATTCAGGCTAGAATCTTGGGCTACGCCAAAAATTGGTAACGCATAGCTGGCAGCCTTCAAAGATTCCAATCGAAAGGACTGAAATGTACGCAGTCATCAAGACCGGTGGAAAGCAGTACCGGGTCGCTGCAGGTGAGAAGCTCAAGGTTGAGCAAATCGTCGCAGAGATCGGCCAACAAATCACCATCGACCAGGTGCTGGCTGTCGGCAGTGGGTCAGACATGAAAATCGGCAGCCCATTGGTGTCTGGTGCGACCGTCATCGCGACGGTGCTGTCCCAAGGTCGGCACGACAAGGTGCGTATCTTCAAGATGCGGCGCCGCAAGCACTATCAAAAGCGCCAAGGTCACCGTCAGGCTTTCACCGAAATCCAGATCAGCGCTGTCAACGTCTGAGTTTGTTCGCCCTAGTTTTTAGAGGATTCAGTCATGGCACAGAAAAAAGGCGGTGGTTCCACTCGCAACGGGCGCGACTCGCAGCCCAAGATGCTTGGCGTCAAGGCTTTCGGTGGTCAATTGATCCCGGCCGGCTCCATCATCGTTCGCCAACGCGGCACCCAGTTTCACCCCGGTGCGAATGTCGGTGTCGGCAAGGACCATACCTTGTTTGCGCTGGCTGGCGGCGAGGTTGTTTTCGCGGTCAAGGGGCCGCGTAATCGGCGCACGGTGAGCATCAAGGCCCACTGATCGCATCCGTGGTGACCCTGCGCGAGCCCCGGTTTGCCGGGGCTTTCGCATTTGTGGTGTTCCGTTTAACGTCGCTTCCAGTCTTGATCCTGCCACTGCTTGCCTCGTATGCGGCCTCAACATCCACTGGTTCTTTATGAAATTCGTAGATGAAGCCTTGATCGACATTGCTGCGGGCGACGGCGGCAATGGGTGCATGAGCTTCCGGCGCGAAAAGTTCATCCCTTTTGGCGGGCCAAATGGCGGTGACGGCGGTCGTGGCGGCAGCGTGTACGCCATCGGCGACCGCAATCTGAACACGTTGATCGACTTCCGATACGCACGTCGGCATGAAGCACGGCGAGGCGAAAACGGCCGAGGATCCGACCAGTTCGGCGCCGCTGCCGAAGACATCGTGCTGCGCATGCCGATGGGCACGATCATCACCAATGCCGACACCGACGAAGTGATCGCCGAATTGCTGGTGCCTGATGAAAAGGTGTTGCTGGCCAAGGGTGGTGATGGCGGTTTTGGCAACCTGCATTTCAAGACCAGCACCAACCGCGCGCCGCGGCAGAAGACCCCTGGCTGGCCGGGCGAGCAATTCCGCTTACGCCTCGAACTTCGGGTGCTGGCCGACGTTGGGCTACTCGGAATGCCCAATGCCGGAAAGTCGACCCTGATCGCGGCGATTTCCAACGCCAAGCCGAAGATTGCCGACTACCCCTTCACTACCTTGCACCCGAACCTCGGCGTGGTGCGCGTTGCTCCCGAACAGAGCTTTGTCGTTGCCGACATTCCTGGCTTGATTGAAGGCGCGGCCGAAGGGGCCGGCCTCGGGCACTTGTTCCTGCGCCACTTACAGCGTACCCATCTGCTGCTGCACTTGGTCGACTTTGCGCCGTTCGACGAAGCGATCGACCCCGTCGCGCAGGTCAAGGCAATCGTCGGGGAGTTGAAGAAATACGATGCCAGCCTGCACAAGAAGCCGCGCTGGATGGTGCTGAACAAGCTCGATATGGTGCCTGTGGAAGACAGGCAACGTCGCGTCGACGACTTCGTCAAGCGCTTGAAGTGGAAAGGTCCGGTGTTCCAGATTTCGGCGCTGACGCGCGAAGGCTGTGAGCCACTGATTCGCGCCATCTACGAGCACGTGGCGCATCTGAAGAACGTGGTGCCGGACGACCCTGATCCGCGCTTTTTCGGTCAGGACAGTCTCAGACCATGAGCGAGGCTTTGAAGTCGGCGCGCCGGATTGTTGTCAAGGTTGGCTCCAGTCTGGTGACGAACGAAGGGCGCGGTCTCGATGCCCATGCGGTCGGGAATTGGTGCCGTCAACTGGCGATGCTGGCCGCCGAAGGCCGGGAGGTGGTGATGGTGTCGAGTGGCGCCATCGCCGAAGGCATGAAGCGTCTGGGCTGGGCCTCCCGCCCGAAACCATTGCACGAATTGCAGGCCGCAGCGGCTGTCGGCCAGATGGGATTGGCTCAGCTGTATGAATCGAAGCTGCGCGAGCACGGCGTTGGCAGCGCACAGGTGTTGCTGACGCACGCCGATCTGGCCGACCGGGAGCGCTATCTGAACGCCCGGTCGACGCTGCTGACCCTGTTGAGCCTCAAGGTCATCCCGGTCATCAACGAGAACGACACCGTCGTCAACGATGAGATCAAGTTCGGGGACAACGACACGCTCGGCGCGCTGGTGGCCAACCTGATCGAGGCCGATGCGCTGGTCATCCTGACTGACCAGCACGGGCTCTACTCGGAAGACCCGCGTAAGAATCCGCAGGCTGATCTGATCGACACCGCTGATGCGGGCGATCCTGTGCTGGAGCGAATGGCTGGCGGTGCTGGCAGCAGCATCGGCCGTGGTGGCATGATCACCAAGATACTGGCCGCCAAGCGCGCGGCAAGCAGTGGCGCTACCACGGTGATTGCCTGGGGACGTGAGCCTGATGTGCTGTTGCGGCTGTGCTCTGGCAATTCGATCGGCACGACCTTGTTGGCCCCGACACAAAAGATGGCAGCTCGCAAGCAATGGATGGTTGACCACCTGAAACTGCGCGGCTCGGTGGTGATTGACGCTGGCGCCGTGCACAAGCTGCGCGATGGTGGCAAGAGCCTGCTACCGATCGGGGTGGTCGAGGTACAGGGAGAGTTCCATCGCGGGGACGTTATCGCGGTGCTCGATCCGACGGGCGTCGAGGTGGCACGGGGGCTTGCCAACTATGCCAGCAGCGAAGCCCGGCTGATCGCCAAGAAGCCGTCAACCGAGTTTGAGAAGATTCTCGGATTCAGCGGTGAGCCGGAAATGATACACAGGGATAATCTGGTCATTACATAGCCAATAAACATTGGCACTGGATATTGAGGTGAGCGAGTCCGTTAAAAATCACATATCGCTCTGTTCGTCGTGATTGGGACGAGTATCTGCCTGAACGACCAGCCCCTTTGAAGGGGCTGCGTCAGCGGCTTGTGGCGGGCCTGCGCTGGCATCTTTGACGCGATCGGGTGATGGAAACTCATTTCTCGCAAGGCGACTGTGTTGGGCAGGTCTCGGCAGGAAACGTGACAGCTCTGTGAGGGCGTGCTGGTACACCTCCCTCTTGAAATCGATCACTAAGTCCAGCGGTATCCAGTACTCGTTCCAGCGCCAGGCGTCAAACTCCGGATGACTGGTTGCGCGCAGATTCATGTCACTGTCACGGCCCGTGAGTTGCAACAGGAACCAGATTTGCTTCTGTCCACGGTAGTGCCCGCGTGCTTCACGCCGTATAAAGCGGTCGGGAACTTCATAGCGCAACCAATCCTTGGTGCGGGCCAGGATGCGGACGTGCTCGGTTGTCAGTCCCACTTCCTCGTGGAGTTCTCGGTACATCGCCTGCTCGGGCGTTTCACCGTGTTTTATTCCTCCCTGCGGGAACTGCCATGAGTGCGTTCGGAGCCGTTTACCCCAAAACACCTGGTTCCTCTGGTTGAGCAGGACGATGCCGACGTTGGGTCTGAACCCCTCACGGTCGAGCATAATGAACCCCAAATCTGTTATTAATTTCATTATTGCACCGCGCGAGCAATACGCAAACTCCCAGACTGCACGGTGTCAAAGGTCGCTTTGGCCGCGCCGGGCCCACTCCCCACCCTTTGCCGCCCCAGCGGGCCCGTTGATGAAAGCTTCCCAGTTCTTCATTTCCACCTTGCGGGAAGCGCCCGCAGAGGCCGAAGTAGTCAGTCACAAATTGATGCTTAGAGCCGGCTTCATCAAGCGGCTCAGCGCGGGCATCTACAGTTACATGCCGATGGGCCTGCGTGTGATTCGCAAGGTCGAGGCCATCGTTCGCGAGGAAATGAATCGTGCTGGCGCGGTCGAGTTGTTGATGCCGTTGGTTCAGCCCGCAGAGCTGTGGCAGGAAACTGGCCGATTCGAAAAGATGGGTGCCGAATTGATGCGAGTCAAGGACCGGCATGACCGGGACTTCATTATCCAGCCGACCAGTGAAGAAGTGATCACTGACATCGCTCGTCAGGAATTGCGCAGCTACCGATCGTTGCCAAAAAACTTCTACCACATCCAGACGAAGTTTCGCGACGAGCGTCGGCCTCGATTCGGCGTGATGCGGGGGCGCGAATTCACGATGAAGGACGCCTACTCCTTCGACCGCGATGTCGAGTCTGCCGGCAGGAGCTATGACGCAATGTATGCCGCCTATGCGCGCATCTTCGAGCGGTTGGGCCTGACCTACCGCGCGGTGGCAGCCGACACCGGCGCCATTGGCGGTGATCGGTCGCATGAATTCCAGGTGATTGCCGATACAGGCGAGGACGCGCTTGCGTACTGCTCTACGTCCAACTATGCCGCCAATGTCGAACTTGCCGAGGCGCTACCGCTGATCGGCGAGCGCAGCGCGCCATCCCAGACAATGGCCAAGATGTCGACCCCGCGCAAGGCGACGTGCGAAGACGTCGCGGTCTTGCTCGGCGTGCCGCTGTCGTCGACGGTCAAGTCGCTGGTGCTCGCCACCGACGAACCGCTGCCCAGTGGCGGGGGCACTCGAACGACGATCTGGCTGCTGCTGGTGCGTGGCGACCACAGCCTGAATGAAGTCAAGGCGGGCAAGGTTCCAGGTTTGAAGGCTGGTCATCGCTTCGCCACTGTCGCCGAGATCACCGCGCATTTCGGCTGCAAGCCGGGCTACCTCGGACCGGTGGGGGTGGTGAAACCTGTCAAGGTTATTGCCGATCGCACGGTGGCGGCGATGAGTGACTTCGTATGCGGTGCCAATGAGGAAGATTTCCACCTGACCGGTGTGAACTGGGGCAGGGATCTGCCCGAACCGGACCTTGTGGCCGACTTGCGCAATGTCGTAGCGGGAGACCCGTCTCCGGACGGGCGCGGTGTGCTGTCGATCCAGCGCGGGATTGAGGTCGGCCATGTTTTCTTCCTCGGCACCAAGTACAGCGAGGCCATGAAGGCGACTTTCCTCGACGAATCCGGCAAGCCCAGGCTGATGGAGATGGGCTGTTACGGCATCGGCATCACCCGCATTCTGGGCGCGGCCGTCGAGCAACGCCACGACGAGCGCGGCATGATCTGGCCATCCACCATCGCACCGTTCGAGGTGGTGATCTGCCCGGTGGGCTATGACCGGTTCCCGGAGGTGAAAGCCGCCGCGGATGGCTTGTACTTGACGCTGATGCAGGCCGGCATCGATGTCATCGTCGACGATCGCGGCGAGCGTCCTGGTGCGATGTTCGCCGATTGGGAACTGATCGGGGTGCCACACCGCGTGGCGATTGGCGAGCGCAGCCTGAAGGAGGGCAACGTCGAATACCAGGCCCGGCAGGAAACGCAATCCACCCCTGTACGCCTGGACGAGGTGCTGGCAGTACTGAAAGGCAAGCTGGCGTGATGAAGCTCGGGCGCCGCCATGTCCTGCTGGCTGGTTTGGCTGGCGTCGCCCCATGGCCCGCGGCGCATGCCGCTAGGCAGTTGGAGGAGCCGCTGGCCGACGCGGTGCGCTCGGCATTGTCCGCCGCGGTGCGGGACGCTGCACCTCCCACCCCTTCGTTCGAGACCACGGAACAACGGCTCGCATATCTGCGTTGGCTGGCAGCGGCGAGCGATCGCCTGAAGGCGCGAAAGCCGCATTACGACGCTCGCATCGAGTTCCTGCAGACCGCATGGTACGAGAGCAAGCGCAAGGGACTGGATCCGTCACTGGTGCTGGCACTGATCCAGGTCGAGAGCGGTTTTCGCAAGTACGCCGTCAGCCCCGTCGGTGCCCGCGGCTACATGCAGGTGATGCCGTTCTGGGCACGACTGATTGGTGACGGTGACGTCAGCCGGCTGTTTCATATGCAGACCAACCTGCGCTTCGGCTGCGTGATCCTGCGGCACTACCTCGACACCGAACGCGGCAATCAGTTCATGGCACTTGGCCGCTACAACGGCAGCCGTGGCCGAACTGAATACCCCAATATGGTCTTCGGAGCTCGCAGGCAGTGGGATGTGGGCCTGGCCTGATCACAAGCCTGTCCAAGACCGCGGCGCAGCGGTATCGATGCCGATCAACGCCAGAACCCGTTCGACGGTGTCGTCGACCAGTTCGTCGATGGACTGAGGCTTCAGATAAAAAGCTGGTAGAGGTGGAAAGATGATGCCGCCCATCTCCGTGATCGCCGTCATGTTGCGCAGATGCGCCAGGTTGAACGGAGTTTCACGAACCATCAGTACCAGCCGCCGCCGTTCTTTCAGTGTGACATCAGCCGCCCGGGTCAACAGGTTGTCTGATAGACCGTGAGCCACGGCGGACAACGTCTTCATCGAGCATGGCGCAACCACCATTGCCTGAGTAGCAAACGATCCACTGGCAATGGCGGAACCGACATCGGCGGGGCTGTAAGACACGTCCGCCAGACGTTCCAAGGACTTGCGGTCCAGCCCGAGTTCGTGGTGAACGTTCAACATGCCGGCAGGTGTCACGATCAGGTGCGTTTCGCAACCTGCATCGCGGCACCGTTCGAGCAGCCGTACCGCATAGACCGCGCCAGTGGCACCTGAGACACCAATCACCAACCGAGGCCGCTGCCCCGGGGTCGAGATCATGGACAACGTTCTCTGCGTGGGTCTAGTGGTCAGTTCTTAAGCAAGGTTTCCAGCTCACCGGCTTCAAACATCTCGGCCATGATGTCCGAACCGCCGACGAATTCGCCTTTGACGTACAGCTGCGGAATCGTCGGCCAATTCGCGTAGCTCTTGATGCCCTGGCGAATCTCTTCGTCTTCAAGTACGTTGACGGTTTTCACACTGGTGGCGCCGCAGGCCTTGAGGATCTGGATCGCACGTCCCGAGAAGCCGCACATCGGGAATTGAGCGGTTCCCTTCATGAACAGGACCACGTCGTTTCCTTTGACGAGATCATCGATACGCTTATTGACATCGCTCACGGTTGAAGACTCCCAAGGCTTTTTATGCAAAGCCGAGATTACACGAGAAAGCTGACCCGTCGCCCGAGCGCGGACGTTTACCCCGCCCTAAGAAGGAGTACGACACCTCAATCTGAATGAGTGACGAAAGCCGCATAACGCGCAGCAGATTTTCGATGCCCCAGGCGCCGGACAGAGCGCTGCCACTGACCACTGACTGCGGACTGAGCGCCATCGGACCGAAATCAGTGCGCAAGCCTCAGCGCGTGGGGTTGGGCAGATCGGAGTAAACCAGCCCGACATAGGGCACTGGGATGACGTCGGGGTTCGGGTCGGACCAGCCGCCAGCAATCGCATGGCCCGTCAGGCCTTGGGCCGCAACTCCGCAAGCGGTTGCGCGGCGGGCGCAGGGCAATGCACTGCGTGGCGTGGCCACCAACCCACCGATGGCGGGTAATCCCCCGGCGGCCGCAGTGCAACATCGGGAGGGCTACCCCAGTCGAGCTCGAGTCTCATAACCGGCCTCTGGTGCCGTCAACCGACCAAGCGGGCAAGCAGACCCCATCGATGCTGCGGTGCCATTGCGACCAAATCGAACGCGCATGGCCATGCTCCATGGTCGACGAAATCAAAAGCGTCAGTCTCATCCGATGACTTGTGCGGTCATCCAGAGGGGTGCTGTTGCGCAATCGCTCACGAGCCGCGTTTGGCTACTGATATCGCCGCATTTTTTCGTGGTGCCCTTGCAACGCGTGGCTCAGTGTTGCGCCGGCTTCATCCGAAGCGAGCGCCCGTACAGCGCTCCAGCCCTGCCAGATCACACCTTGTTTCCACCTCGCGGAAGCCCACCTGCTGCAAGCGCTGGCGCACCGGAGCACCCTGGTCGTGACCGTGCTCGAGCAGCAGCCAGCCGCCCGGGTGCAGTGACGCGGGCGCGCCATCTATCAGGCGATACAGGTCCGACAGACCATGCCCGGAGGCGACCAGAGCGCTGCGCGGCTCGTGATGCAGCGCGGCCAGGTGAGGGTCGCCAAGGGAAATATAGGGTGGGTTCGACAACGCAAGATGGAAGCGCTCTCCTGCCACGGCCGACCACCAGTCGCCCCGTGCCAGTGTGATGGGCAGGCCGAGCGACTTGGCGTTGCGGCGTGCGATCTCCAGCGCTGGCGCGCTGGCATCGACTGCGGTCACCGTCGCTGCCGGGCATCGGTGTTGGATCGCCAACGCGATCGCGCCACTGCCGCAACCCAGGTCGACGACGCTGGCTGTGCCCTTCGACGGGAGTCGATCGCGAAGCACCGCCAGCCCCCAATCGACAAGCAGTTCAGTCTCAGGTCGCGGGATAAGCACTTGCGGGCCGACCTGCAGCACCAGCCCGCAGAACTCCGTTTGCCCCAGCAGATAGGCGAGTGGCTCGCCCGCGCGGCGTCGTTCCAGCCACTGTGCATACTGGATCGACTGCATGTCGCTCAGAGCCGTGTCGTCGTGGGCGATCAGCCAGCTTCGCGGCTGCAACAGCAGATGGGCCAGCATCAATTGTGCGTCCAGCCGGTCCACGCCCGATACGAGAGCCGCGGTCAGCGCATCTGCGATGGTGGTGCTGGCACACACGTGAACGGGTGTTGCTTTGGGGCCGTTCACGCGCCACCACTTTCCAGCAAGGCCAACTGCTCCGCCGCGCTGGCCGCCTGCAAGGCCGCGATGACCTCGTCCAGATCGCCATCGAGGATCGACTGCAACTTGTACAGCGTCAGGTTGATGCGGTGATCGGTCAGTCGCCCCTGCGGGAAGTTGTAGGTGCGGATGCGATCACTTCGGTCACCGCTGCCGATCAAGCCCTTGCGCATCGCAGCGTCCTTCGCCGCTCGCTCGTTGCGGTCCTTGTCGCGCAAGCGCGCTGCCAGCACCGCCATTGCCTTCGCCTTGTTGCGATGCTGGGAGCGGTCGTCCTGGCATTCGGCCACCAGCCCGGTCGGCAGGTGGGTGATGCGGATCGCACTGTCGGTCTTGTTCACGTGCTGGCCACCGGCACCGCTCGCGCGGAAGGTGTCTATTCGCAGGTCAGCCGGATTGAGCCGGATCTCCTCGGCCTCGTCAGGTTCTGGCAGCACCGCCACCGTGCAAGCGCTGGTGTGGATGCGGCCCTGCGTTTCGGTGACCGGTACTCGCTGCACTCTGTGTCCGCCCGACTCGAACTTCAGCTGCGCATACACGCTCTCGCCTTCGATGCGGATCACTACCTCCTTGTATCCACCGAGGTCGGACACGCTTTCTGACATCACTTCGGAGCGCCAGCCCTGGCGCTCGGCGTGGCGCAGGTACATTCGGGCGAGGTCGGCGGCAAACAGCGCCGACTCGTCGCCACCGGTGCCGGCGCGAATCTCGACGAAGGAGTTGCGTGTGTCGTCGGGATCGCGCGGCAGCAGCGCTGTCTGCAGTGCTTGGTGCAGATGTTCTGTGTCGGCCGTGGCGCTGACGAGCTCATCACGCGCGAAGCCGGCCATCTCCGGATCGTCGTAGGCGCGTTCGAGGATGGCCTGCGCGGCGGCTGCATCTTGTTCGCGGGACTCGTATTGACGAAACAGGTCGACGATGCAACCGACCTCGGCATATTCCCGGTTCACCGCGCGAAAGCGGCTCATGTCGTTCGACAGCGCAGGATCGTTCAGCGTGGCTTGCAGCTCAGTGAGCCGCAAGACCAAGCGCTCGAGCTGCTGTCGAAGAGAGGCTTTCATCGGAGGTCCGGGGTGATGACGGCTGACAGCGAGCGCGAGTGCTGCATCCCGAACAGGGACACGCGAGTCGCATCGCCTGATGCGGCGACGCTCAGGCTACAAGAACGAGTCGACGTCGTGGCCGGGCGCTGGCGCCGTCGGCTGACCCTTGCTGGCAGCGGGGCCGTTGCGCAGGAACAGCCGTGATACGGTCTGCGTCAACTCGGCCCGGTGCTCGCCGGCGGTGGCGTTCAGCTCGACCATCGCGCCGTGCAGCATTTTCTGAGTCAACCCGCGTGACATCGATTCGAGCACGGCGTCGATGCTCTCGCCCTTGGCGATCAGCTTGCGGGCGCGGGCGATCTCGCTGGCGCGCCACTCGTCGGCCCGCGCGTTCAGCGCCTGAATCAAGGGCACCGTGCCGCGCTGGCCCAGCCAGTTGACGAAGCCCTGCACGCCGGTCTCGATGATGGCTTCGGCTTGCTGCACCGCCGCCTGCCGCTTCTCGCCAGCGATCTGCACCAGTGACGACAGGTCGTCGACCGTGTAGAGATACACGTCGGACAGGCGGCTGACTTCTGGCTCAATGTCGCGCGGCACCGCCAGATCGACCATGAAGATGGGCCGGCGCTTGCGCGCCTTCAGCGCACGCTCCACCGCACCAAGTCCGATGATCGGCAGCGTGCTGGCAGTGCAGGAGATCACCACATCGAACTCGGCCAGACGTTGTGGCAGGTCACCAAGCGGCAGCACTTCAGCGTTGAACTTGCTCCCGAGCTTCTCGCCGCGCTCACGGGTGCGGTTGGCCAGAGCCATCGACCGCGGCTTCCGCGCGGCGAAATGCGTGGCGACCAACTCGATCATCTCGCCCGCGCCAACGAACAGCACCTTGAGCTCGCTCAGATCCTCGAACAGCTGCGAGGCGAGCCGCACCGAGGCAGCGGCCATGCTGATCGAATGCGAGCCGATCTCGGTCGAGGTACGCACTTCCTTGGCGACAGCGAACGAGCGCTGGAACATCTGGTGCAGGGTGGTGCCCAGCGTGCCGGCGGTGTCGGCTTCGCGTACCGCCTGCTTCATCTGGCCGAGGATCTGCGGTTCGCCCAGCACCATCGAATCGAGCCCGCTGGCCACACGAAACGCGTGGCGCGCCGCGGCTTCGTTTTCGAGCACGTAGGCATGTTCGCGCAACGCGGCGCCCGACATGCCGCCGACTTCGGCCAACCAGTCGAAGGCCGGCACTACCAGCCCTGCATCCGCCCCGACATACAGCTCGGTGCGGTTGCAGGTGGAGACCAAAGCCGCCTCTGGTGATCGCTGCAGCCGCTGGCGGAAAGCGCGCAGTGTCGGTGCCAGCTGCTCGGCCGAAAATGCAAATCGCCCGCGCAGATCCAGCGGCGCGGTGGCGTGATTCAGTCCGAGAGTGAAGACGCTCATATCTGTCAGGCAAAATTTACAGCAAATCGCAATCCATGCCCAGCAAGTAACCCCCGAGATGACTTCGGGCGTCGCGATGACCCGGCCGCACCATGAACTTTCTGGACCTTATCTGGCACATCCTTGATTTTGCGGCACCGGCGGTCTTGCTGGGCGTGATCAGTGCCACGGCTGCCAAGTGGCTGTGGCGGGGGGCGCTGCGTGGCACCCCCTGGCTCCAGCTCGGTGCCTGGGCGGCAGCGTCCAGCCTGCTGGCCTGTGTCGCAGGTCTGCTCATCACTGGCCGAGACGGCAAGATGGTCACCTACGCTGCCATGGTGCTGGCCTGCGCCGCCACCCTGTGGTGGCGCGCCCGCGGCCGTTGACTGCCCTGAGCGTCATGACTCAGGCCACAACGGCTTCGCCGCGCAGGGAGTTCGGATTGGCCTGTGTCACCGTCACGTCGATCAACTGGCCGATGAGCCGCGGTGCGCCCTTGAAGTTCACCTTGCGGTTACACACGGTGCGGCCCATGAGTTCGTCCGGATCCTTGCGCGATGGCCCCTCGACCAGGATACGCTGACGGCTACCGACCATCGCCTGACTGATGCGCTGCGCATTGGCTTCGATCGTTGCCTGCAGCTGCTGCAGCCGCTGAAGCTTGACCGTGTGCGGTGTGTCGTCGTTCAGGTTGGCCGCTGGCGTGCCGGGCCGAGGGCTGTAGATGAAGCTGAAGCTGGTGTCGAATGCAACGTCGTCGATCATCCTCATCATCTTGGCGAAGTCGTCTTCGGTCTCGCCTGGAAAGCCGACGATGAAGTCACTGGACAGGCTGAGCTGTGGCCGGACAGCGCGCAGCCTGCGCACCGTGCTCTTGTATTCCATCGCGGTGTAGCCCCGCTTCATTGCCATCAGGATGCGGTCGCTGCCGTGCTGCACCGGCAGGTGCAGATGGTCGACGAGTTGCGGCACCTTAGCGTAGACGTCGATCAGTCTCTGGGTGAACTCGTTCGGGTGGCTCGTGGTGTATCGAATTCGCTCGATGCCAGGAATTTCGGCCACATATTCGATCAGCAGGGCAAAGTCGGCGATTTCGCCGCTCGTGCCCATCGCGCCGCGGTAGGCATTGACGTTCTGTCCCAGCAGCGTGATTTCCTTGACGCCCTGGTCTGCCAGGACGGCCACTTCGACGAGCACATCGTCGAAGGGTCGCGACACCTCTTCGCCGCGGGTATACGGCACCACGCAGTAGCTGCAGTACTTCGAGCAGCCTTCCATGATCGACACGAAGGCGCTTGCGCCTTCGACCCGCGCCGGTGGCAGGTGGTCGAACTTCTCGATCTCGGGAAAGCTGATGTCGACCTGGGCTCGCTGCTGGTCTGCACGCCGGTTCAGCAACTCGGGCAGGCGATGCAGCGTTTGCGGCCCGAACACTACATCTACATATGGCGCGCGCTCGATGATGGCCGCACCTTCCTGGCTGGCTACGCATCCGCCGACACCGATCAGCACGCCCTTGGCCTTCAGGTGCTTGACGCGGCCGAGGTCACTGAACACCTTCTCCTGCGCTTTCTCGCGCACGGAGCAGGTGTTGAACAGGATCAGGTCTGCCTGCTCGACGTCTGCTGTCAGCTCGTAGCCTTGTGCGTCTCGCAGCACGTCGACCATCTTCCCCGAGTCATACTCGTTCATCTGGCAGCCGAAGGTCTTGACGAAGACCTTCTTGGAGACGGTGGGCACATTCATGGCTTGCTCCAGGTCTGTGTGGCGGGGTTGAAGTTCCAGGCCTGCCGTTCTTGGACAGTTTTCGGCCACGGCTTGTTCTGGCGTTCTGCCGCACGCAGGATCCACAAATCCTTGATCATCCCGGTCGTGTCTTCGATCGTGTAGTGAACGGTATGGCTGCTGCCCGTCAGCGTGGTCGGCAACACCAGGAGGTTGTCGGTGCCATGCAGGCGGGCTCCTGGCGCCAACAGCGCCGGAGCACCATTGAGCATCACTGCGGGCGGTCCGTTGAAGGCGACAACACCTCGCAACGCGGTCGGGGGAAACTCGCGCGCCAGCTCCTGCGACCAGGTCGGTGCCGCAACGGTGATCATCAAGACTGTGAACAAGGCGCGACGCCGGTTCATGGCAACGTCCATTGGCGGTGGAGAAACGGGGCGCTGCCAGCGGGCATGGAATCGCTGCAACATCGCACAGACAAAAGCGGCTCCGGGTCGTGAAGACGCGGAGCCGGCGGGGAATCTGGTGGCGCTTCAGGGATTCGAACCCCGGACCTGCGGATTATGATTCCGTCGCTCTAACCGACTGAGCTAAAGCGCCTCAAGCCAAAAATTATAGCTGGCTGCGAGTCATCACAGAGGTTGCTTTGCTGCGATGGCGGGTTGCTCTGATCTGGTTCATTCGCGCTATTCATTCGCAACCCCCCCTTTCAGCGTCCCAGGCATGTTCAGTTTTTTCAAGAAGAGATCGCCCCCAGTCGCTCCGGTTGCGGCGGTTCCCGCTACAGCGGCTGCGGAGCCGATCGCCGCGTCCGTCGAGGAGCGGGCCATCGAGCGCAAGGGCTGGCTGGACAAGCTGCGCTCCGGGCTGCGCAAGACCGGTTCCGGCATCGCGCAGGTGTTCACGGGAACGCAGATCGACGATGCACTCTACGCAGACCTGGAGTCGGCGCTGTTGATGGCCGATGTCGGTGTCAAGGCCACCGAGTACCTGCTAGTTGACCTGAAGCGGCGCGTCAAGGAAGCCCGGGTCAGCGACAGGTCAGCTGTCAAGGCCTTGCTGGCTGATGCGATTACCGACCTGCTGAAGCCGCTGCAACGTCCGCTCACTGTGGGCGAGCACACGCCGACGGTGATCATGGT
This sequence comes from Burkholderiales bacterium, assembly GCA_947474755.1. Lineage (GTDB taxonomy): Bacteria > Pseudomonadota > Gammaproteobacteria > Burkholderiales > Burkholderiaceae_C > PBB1. The sequence continues at coordinate 46,362 of CANJJE010000006.1, forward strand.
CGTCGGCGTCAACGGTGCCGGCAAAACGACGAGCGTCGGCAAGCTGACACGCCACCTGGCCGAGAGCGGGCAGAAGGTGCTGCTCGCTGCGGCCGATACCTTCCGTGCGGCCGCGAAGGAGCAGCTCGCGGTCTGGGCTGGCCGCAATGGTGTCGAGATCGTCAGTCAGGTGGGCGGCGACCCGTCGTCAGTGACCTTCGATGCGGTGACTGCCGGCAAGGCCCGCGGCTGTGATGTTGTGATCGCCGATACCGCCGGCCGCTTGCCGACGCAACTGCACCTGATGGAAGAGCTGCGAAAGGTCAAGCGTGTGATCGGCAAGGCGCAGACCGGCGCACCGCACGAGGTACTGCTGGTCGTCGATGGCAACACCGGGCAGAACGCGCTGGCGCAGGTGAAGTCGTTTGACGACACCTTGCAGCTGACGGGATTGATCATCACCAAGCTCGATGGCACCGCCAAGGGAGGCGTGCTGGCCGCGATTGCGCTTTGGGCTCGTGAGCGTGGTCCCGGTGCAGGAGGGGCTATCTCAAGAGAGAGTGGTGCCACCGGGCCGGTAGCGGTCTATTTCATCGGGGTCGGCGAGAAGCTCGAGGACCTGGAAACCTTCGACGCGCGCGAGTTTGCGACGGCATTGCTAGGGTGAGCGCGTCGAGGCGAGTGATCAGCGCAGCCCGCCCATGCCCTTCATGCCCCCGAGCCGCTTCATCATCTTCATCATCCCGCCGCCCTTCATCTTTTTCATCATGTCGCGCATCTGCTCGAACTGGTTGAGCATGCGGTTGACATCCTGCACCTGAACGCCAGCACCGGCGGCGACGCGGCGCTTGCGAGTGGCTTTCAGCAGTTCGGGTTTGCGGCGCTCCAGTGGCGTCATCGAGCAGATGATGCCTTCCATGCGGCGCACGTCTCGCTCGGCCTTGTCCATGTCGACGTTGCCGGCCTTGGCGGTCATCTGCGATGGCAGCTTGTCCATCAACCCGGCCAGGCCGCCCATCTTCTTCATCTGAGAGATCTGCTGGAGGAAGTCGTTCAGGTCGAAGGCATCACCTGACTTCACCTTGTCGGCGAGCTTCTGTGCCGCAGCGATGTCGACACCCTGCGTGACCTGCTCGACCAGGGCCACGATGTCGCCCATGCCGAGGATGCGCCCGGCATGACGCTCGGCGTCAAAGACTTCGAGCCCGTCGATCTTCTCGCTGACGCCTGCGAACTTGATCGGCGCGCCGGTGATCTGCCGCACCGACAATGCGGCCCCACCGCGCGAGTCGCCGTCCATCTTGGTCAGCACGATGCCGGTCAGCGGCAGCGCCTCCCTGAACGCACGGGCAGTGTTGATCGCGTCCTGGCCCTGCATCGCATCGACGACGAACAGCGTCTCGACCGGCTTCAGCGCTGCATGCAATGCGCTGATCTCTGCCATCAGTGCGTCGTCGATCGCCAGTCGGCCGGCCGTGTCGACGAGCAGCACGTCGAAGTAATGCTTGCGCGCGTAATCGAGCGCGGCGTTCGCGATGTCGATGGGCTTGTCGGTGGCAGTGGACGGAAACCACTCGGCGCCAGCCTGTTTCGTCACCATCTTCAGCTGCTCGATGGCCGCTGGCCGGTAAACGTCGGCCGATACCGTCAGCACCTTCTTCTTGCGTTTGTCGATCAGGTGCTTGGCAAGCTTGGCGGTGGTGGTCGTCTTGCCCGCGCCCTGAAGGCCCGCCATCAGGATCACCGCCGGAGGTTGTACCGTCAGGTTGATGTCGGAGACGCCTTCACCCATCGTCGAGGCGAGCTCGCGGTTGACGATGCCGACCAGTGCCTGCCCAGGGTTGAGCGATCCGACCACCTCGGTGCCCAGCGCCTTGTCCTTCACGCGCGCGATGAAGTCGCGCACCACCGGCAACGCGACGTCGGCTTCGAGCAGTGCCATGCGCACCTCGCGCAGCATGTCCTGCACGTTCGATTCAGTGATGCGGGCTTGGCCGCGCATCGTCTTGACGGCGCGACTCAGGCGATCGGTGAGGGTGGAAGCCATGGGCGCAGGCGCTGCCATGAATGGCTTGGCGCGAAAGTACACTTTGAAGATGAGTCTATCTTCGAAGGTGTCTCCGTGATTCCGGCGTCGTTTCCCGCGCTGCTGGCTCTGGTCAGCCTGCTGGCTCTGCTGGCCTACGGCCGCGCGACCACGGCGCCTGAAAGCGCGCCGGGTGGGCTGCGGACATATCTGCTGACAGGCTGGGGGCTGCACGCCGCAGCGATCGTGATCGACATCTCGGGTGTCGGCACCGGCATCGAGGGCGCCCGATTCGGCTTTGCGCCGGCCCTGTCGGTGACGCTGTGGATGGTCATCGCGGTGTACCTTCTGGAAAGCCGGTTCCTGCCCATCCGTGGTGTGCGGCGAGTACTTGCCTTGCTGGGCGCGCTGGCCGTGGTCTTGGCGCTCGGCTTCCCCGGCCAACTGCGACCGCATGCCGGCTCGCCGTGGGCGCCGATCCACTGGGTGCTCGGCATCGCCTCTTATGGCTTGTTCGGCGCGGCAGTGCTGCACGCGGCGATGATGAATCGGGCTGATCGGCAGATGCGGCAGACCTTGCAGCCGGGCCGACTCGCCACCACAGGTGAGCCGCAGGAGCTCCCCCAGGGTGGGCCACCCATGGGGCTGCCGCTGATGCGATTGGAGCGGCTGACCTTCCGGTTCGTCTCGGCCGGTTTCGTCGTGTTGTCGTTGGCGATTTTCCTGGGCTGGATCTTTGCCAATCCCTGGCGCTGGGATCACAAAGTTGTTCTGTCCGTGCTGGGCTGGCTGGTCTATGCAGGGCTGCTCGCTGGCCGTCGGCGCTTCGGCTGGCGCGGACCGCAGGCCACGCGCTGGGTCTATGGGGGTGCCGGGTTGCTGCTGCTGGCCTATGTCGGATCGAACTTCGTCTCCGAGGTCCTGCTGCACCGGCCGCCCGAAGTGCCATGACGAAGACCGCTGCGCGATGAAATTCTTCCTGTTTCTGGGGCTGTTTTTTGTGGTGGTCTGGCTGATTCGCGGTGGCCGCCGCCGCGGTCTGCCCGGCTCGCCACCGCAGGCACCTGCCGTCCCCTCGGATGGTGGCAGTGAGGCTTCGAGCGAAAGCATCGTCGCCTGCGTCCACTGCGGCCTCCATCTGCCGAAAAGCGAGGCTGTCTCCAGCGCCGCGGGCTGGTTCTGCGGCGATGCTCATCGCCTCGCCCACGACGTCGCCAAGCCGCGCTGAAACCATCTGCAATGGTCGACGCTGCCCGGCCGCCCCTTGAACGTCGCAAGACCGACCGGCGCAGGCGCGCACGCGGCACAAGCCCCGATGAATCTTGGTTCGGTGCGTTCATCGGGGATGCCGACTCTCTGACATTCAGCGACAGTCGTCGCGACGAGCTGCATGACGACGCAACCCGCAACGCCGAGGCCGACGCGGCGCTGGGCGCGCGCCTCCTGTCGCGTGGTGAACTTGCCAGCAGTGCCAGCGATGTCTCTGCCTTCCACCGCATCTACCGTGTATTCCTGAGCGCGCGTGCGGCTCTCGGCGTGGCACTCGTCGCCACGCTGGCGGTAGCGGGCTTGTTCGGCGCGCGTCCCTCCGTCGCGGTGGCCTGGATCGGTGTTTCCTATGCATTCCTGGCAGTCGGGCTGTGGTTGTGGCCCGGCATCGGCGTCGCCGACGAGCACGCCGAGTCGCCACGACTGGGACGGCTGACCTGGCTGGCCTGTATCGGCGTGGACATCGTCTGCTTTGCCACTTTGCATGTGCTGACGCCGTCCAACGGCCTGAACTTCGCGGCACTGCTGGTGCTGCCGGTGCTCACAGCCGGTGTGCTGACGCGACGCCTGCATGCGCTGGCCACCACTGCTGGCGTGGCCTTGCTGTTGCTCGGAAACGCGTGGCTCGGGGTGCTGTCAGGCGGCGAGGCGGCCACCCTCATGACGCAGGCGGGCCTGGCGGGCAGCGGCTTGTTCGCCATCACCGTGCTGGCCGGTGAAGTGGCCAGCCGGCTTGCACGCGAGGAGCTGACCGCCCGCGACAGCATGGAACTGGCCCGTCAGCAGGTGCAGTTGAACCGCCTGGTGATCGAGGAAATGCAGGATGGCGTGCTGGTGGTGGATCGAGCCGGCCGTGTGCGAGCGGCCAACCCGGCAGCGCGGCGTTTGCTGGTGCGCCGCGGGCTTGGTCGCCAGGCACCGTTTCAGCTGCGGGGGGTACCGGCCTGGGACCAACTGGTGAAAACCGTCGAACGCGGGTTCCATGAAGCCGTCTGGCCGGAGGCTGGACGTGATGTGGTGTTGCAGTTCGAGCAGGGTGCCACCCGTACGCTGCGCGTGCGCATCCGTTTCACGCGCGGCGCCGACGAGCCCTCGGCCGAGGAGTTGTGCGTGCTGTTGCTGGAGGACGTGCGCAGCATGCAGGCCCGCATGCGCCAGGAAAAGCTCGCTGCCATGGGCCGGGTCTCGGCGGGTATCGCACACGAAATCCGCAACCCGCTGGCGGCGATCGCCCAGGCCAATGGCCTGCTGGCAGAAGACGCCACCACGTCTGCACAACAGCAGCTCACGCGCATGGTCGCCGACAACGTCAAGCGCTTGACGCGCATCGTCGACGACGTGATGGAGGTGACGCCGGGCACGGTGGTCGACGCCGGCGTCATCGATGTCACGGCTGAAGTCGGTGCCATCTGCAGCGAATGGGCACGAGCGGCTGGCCTGGAGTTGGGCGACGGCAGCCAGTTCAAGGTCGAGTTGCCTGAAGAGCCGCTGGGCGCGACCTTCGATGTCGAACACCTGCGCAGGGTGATGATCAACCTGCTCGACAACGCCAGGCTTCATGCCACGGTCGCCCCGGGCTCGGTGCGGGTGAGGCTGATCGCCCTGGATGATGTCACCGTGCAGCTCAGCATCAGCAGCAACGGACCGACCATCCCCGACGACATCGAGCGTTACCTGTTCGAGCCCTTCTTCTCGACGCGCAGTCGCGGCACCGGACTGGGCCTGTATATTTGTCGCCAACTGTGCGAGCAGTACGGTGCCAGCATCGACTACCGGCTGCGGCCCGCGACCGAAGCGAACCGAAACGATTTCGTTGTCAACATGCGGCGTCGCAATGGGGTTCAGGCAGAGGTTGCACTGCAGTTCCCGAGGTGATGTGACGAAACCCTGACACGTTCCCGCCATGTCCTCCCCCGCTCATTTCAGTCTGCTCGTCGTCGATGACGAACCCGATCTGCGCACGCTCTACGAATTGACGCTGCTGCGCGAGGGTTACGAGATCGAAACCGCCGACAGCGTGGAGGAAGCGCGGCGCCTTTTGCAGGACCGCGTCTACAGCGCCGTCATCACCGACATGCGGCTGCCCGATGGCACCGGACTCGACCTTCTGGCCTACCTGGAGAGCGAGGGTCGGCGAGAGAAGGCGATCGTCATCACCGCGTATGGCTCCGCCGAAAACGCAGTGGAAGCACTGAAGGCCGGCGCCTATGACTACCTTACCAAGCCGGTCGATCTGAAGCAGTTTCGTGCGGTGGTGGCGTCTGCCCTGGGCCGCGGCCCTGCGACCACCCCGTCGATCCTGATGTCCGGTTTTCCGGCCGAAAGGGTGCCGCCATCCGGCGAGCCGCTGCCAGCGAGGTCAACCGCCCGCGCCGCGGCCGAATGCTTGCCCTCGCAGCCGGTGTCGTTCCCGGCTGGCGCAACGACTGGCAGCCCGGCACTGAACCGCATGGCCGGCCAGTCTGCCGCGATGAGGCAGGTGCGTGCGATGGTCGACAAGGTGGCGCGCAGCATGGCGCCGGTGCTGGTGCAAGGCGAGTCCGGCACAGGCAAGGAACTCGTCGCGCGTGCCATCCACGAGGTCAGTGTGCGCAGCGGCCAGCCCTTCATTGCAGTCAACTGCAGCGCCATTCCTGACCATCTGCTGGAAGCGGAATTCTTCGGTTACCGGCGAGGGGCCTTCACCGGCGCCCAGGAAGACCGTGAGGGCTTCTTCCAGGCAGCCGATGGTGGCACGTTGTTCCTTGACGAGATCGGCGAGTTGCCGCTGTCGATGCAGTCGAAGCTTCTGCGCGCCGTGCAGGAGCGATCTGTGCGAGCAGTGGGAGCCGTCAATGAGTTGCCGGTCAATGTGCGCCTGCTCAGCGCCACCCACAAGGACCTTGGCGTCGAGGTGCAGGCCGGGCGCTTTCGCCAGGACCTCTACTACCGGCTCAACGTGATCCAGATCCGCGTGCCTGCGTTGCGTGAGCGGCTGGAAGACCTGGCGGGCATCGGCGAACGGGTGCTCGAACGGATCGCCCGAGACGCGGGCGTGTGGCCGGCGCCGCGACTGACGCCTGCGGCGCTGCTGCACCTCTCTCGCTACTCCTTTCCCGGCAATGTGCGCGAATTTGAGAATCTGTTGCACCGGGCCGTGGCGCTGTCTGGCAGCGACACCATCGACGTGGGTGATCTGGCGCTGCCTGGCGCCGCAGCGGCCGATGTGGGGGCAGCGCAGGTGATCTCCTCTTCTGAGCGGGCTGATGAGGCTGCAGCGATGCCGCGGTCGACCTCGCCGATCGACTCGCCCCGCCCTCTATCCAGGGTGGAGAGCGCGGCGGTGGGCTTGCCGAGCGACCTGGCGGTCTACCTTGATGACATCGAGCGCGACATGCTGCTGCGCGCGCTCGAGCAGCACCGATTCAACCGCACCGCGGCCGGTGCCAGCCTCGGGCTGTCGCTGCGGCAGATGCGCTACCGCATGGCCCGACTGCATGTGATGGACGGCGCCGACACTCACCTCGATGGCGAGCGTGGCAACGCCTGAGCCTGGCGGTGATTGGCAGCGGGGCTGGTGGGCGCACGCGCGGCATTGCCCCTCTCCGCACTTCGGGCCCAGGCCCGAGGGCGCCGTGGTCAGTCTGGCGCTCGTGCATTCGATCAGCCTGCCGCCGGGCGTTTACGGCGGTGCCGAGGTCGAGCAGTTTTTCCTCAATCAACTCGATGTGTCGGCGCACCCGTACTTCGATGCCTTGCGCGGCATGCGCGTGTCAGCGCACTTCTTCATTCGCCGCGATGGCGAGTGCGTGCAATTTGTGTCCTGTGGCGAGCGCGCCTGGCATGCCGGCGCGTCGCACTGGCGCGGATGCGCCAACTGCAACGATTTCTCGGTCGGCATCGAACTCGAAGGACTCGAAGGTGAGAGCTTCGAGGCGGCGCAATATGTGCGCCTGGTCGAACTGTTGAGAGCGCTCAAGCACGAGGGCCGGCAGCTCGATGTGGCCGGCCACGAGCATGTGTCGGTCGGACGCAAGGGCGATCCCGGCCGTGGGTTCGATTGGGCGCGGCTCATCGCTGAGCTGGGCTGGCCGGCACGGTGTTTTCCCGAGGGGCTGGCAGGGCTGTCGTGATGATTGCGCGAAGGTGAGAGGCCGTGCCGACATTGCGGCGCTCTGCGGTGCATTGGCAGATCAAGGATTGGTGAGCGATCCGGCGCCAGATTGCCCGGGAAGTCAATGAACGTGCGGCTGCTCACGAGGTGCCGTAGCACCCGAGCGGCTGAGCAGGGCATGCTTGCGGGCGCCACCGCGCCCCGCGCCTCCGACGGCGTTGCGGATGGTCGGACCAGACGATGCCGTCTTCATGGCGAGACACTAGCGGTAGTGCTTGAAGCCCCCGCAGACCCCAGATATAGTGTCCTGATGCGAGATGCATTCAACTTCACGCGCCAATGACTGGCGTTTGTTCGCAACTGTCACGCAGCCTGTGCCCGGCCTCTGATCCGACCGGGCTGCGCAGGCCGCCGCAACGCACGACACGCTGATTTCCCTGCGCTGCGCCCGTCGGCCAGGGCATCGCCCTCGCACCACCAAGAAGCGCGGCATCGAACCCCTTCGCACACAACACACACCAAAAGGCTGAACATGCAAGCACTCCACATTGCCCCTCGTGCCACTGTCCATGCGGCCACGGCGCCCGCCACATCGTTCGCGGCACCCTCGTCGGCCTACGAGGCGTTCCACATCATCCGCCGCAACGGTGCAGTGGTGCCTTTCGAACCGAACAAGATTGCGGTGGCGCTGATGAAGGCCTTCCTCGCGGTGCACGGCACCCAGGGCGCTGCATCGGCCAGCGTGCGCGAGACGGTCGATGGCCTGACCGAATCGGTCGTGCGCGCGTTGCTGCGTTCGCGCCCGGGCGGCGGCACCTTCCATATCGAGGACATCCAGGATCAGGTCGAACTGGGCCTGATGCGTGGCGGCCATCACGAAGTGGCACGCGCCTATGTGCTGTACCGTGAGCGACGGTCGCAGGAGCGTGCCAAGCAATCGCAGCCGGCAGCCATGAGTGAGTCCACGCTGACGGTGCTCGATGGCGGGCAGCGTTTGCCATTGGAATCGATCCATCTGCAGGCCATCGTGCAGGCGGCCTGCGAAGGCCTGGGTGCCGATGTCCGCGCCGAGCCCATCCTTGCCGAAACCCGCCGCAACCTCTACGACGGTGTGCCGATCGCCGAGGTGCACAAGGCGTCCATCCTGGCTGCGCGTACGCTGATCGAAAAGGATCCGGGCTACGCCCGTGCCGCCGCGAGGCTGCTGTTGCACACCATCCGTCGCGAGATCCTGGGCGAAGAGGTGCTGCAAGCCGATATGCGCACCCGCTATGCCGAGTACTTCGGCAGCTACATCAAGAAGGGCGTGCAGGCCGAACTGCTCGACGACAAGCTGCTGCAGTTCGATCTGGTGCGCCTGGGCGCGGCATTGAACGCCGACCGTGACATGCAGTTCGACTACCTCGGCCTGCAGACGCTGTACGACCGCTATTTCCTGCACATCGACGAAGTTCGCATCGAGATGCCGCAGGCTTTCTTCATGCGCGTGGCGATGGGTCTGGCCCTCGGTGAGATCGACCGCGAGGCCCGTGCGATCGAGTTCTACGAAGTGCTGTCCAGCTTTGACTTCATGAGCAGCACGCCAACGCTGTTCAACGCCGGCACGCGCCGCTCGCAGCTGTCGAGCTGCTACCTGACGACGGTGGCTGACGACCTCGACGGCATCTATGAAGCGCTGAAGGAGAACGCGCTGCTGAGCAAGTTCGCCGGCGGTCTGGGCAACGACTGGACCAATGTGCGCGCCCTCGGCAGCCACATCAAGGGCACCAATGGCAAGAGCCAGGGCGTGGTGCCGTTCCTGAAGGTGGTCAACGACACTGCGGTCGCGGTCAACCAGGGCGGCAAGCGCAAGGGTGCGGTGTGCGCGTATCTGGAAACCTGGCACCTCGACATCGAGGAGTTCCTCGAGCTGCGCAAGAACACCGGTGATGACCGCCGCCGCACGCCCGACATGAACACCGCCAACTGGATTCCCGACCTGTTCATGAAGCGGGTGATGGACGGTAGCGACTGGACGCTTTTCTCGCCAAGCACCTGCCCTGATCTGCACGACACCTTCGGCAAGGCGTTCGAGACGGCCTACGTCGCCTACGAAGCTCGTGCCGCAGCGGGCGAGATCAAGCTGCACAAGAAGATCCCGGCGCGCGACCTGTGGCGCAAGATGCTGTCGATGCTGTTCGAGACCGGGCACCCCTGGATCACTTTCAAGGACGCCTGCAATGTGCGCTCGCCGCAGCAGCATGTGGGTGTCGTGCATTCGAGCAACCTTTGCACCGAGATCACGCTCAACACCAGCGCCACCGAGATTGCGGTGTGCAACCTCGGGTCGGTGAATCTGGTGCATCACCTGGTCGATGGCCCGGACGGCAAGCAGGTCGACCATGCGAAGCTGAAGCGCACCGTGGCTACCGCGATGCGCATGCTCGACAACGTGATCGACATCAACTACTACGCAGTGAAGAAGGCGCGCGACTCCAATCTGCGCCATCGCCCTGTGGGTTTGGGCATCATGGGTTTCCAGGACGCGCTGCATGAACTGCGCGTGCCGTATGCATCGGATGCAGCTGTCGATTTCGCTGACCGCTCGATGGAAGCGGTCTGCTACCACGCCTACTGGGCATCGACCGAACTGGCCGCGGAGCGCGGTCGCTATTCCAGCTATCGCGGCTCGCTGTGGGACCGCGGAATCCTGCCGCTCGACTCGCTGGATCTGCTGGCCGAAGCGCGCGGCGACTCATCGTACGTCGATGTCGATCGCAGCAGCACGCTCGACTGGAATGCGCTGCGTGGTCGTATCGCGGAGCACGGCATGCGCAACTCCAACTGCGTCGCGATCGCACCGACCGCGACCATCTCCAACATCATCGGCGTCAGCGCGTCGATCGAACCGTCCTTCGGCAACCTGTCGGTCAAGAACAACCTCTCGGGCGACTTCACCGTCGTCAACGAATACCTGGTGCGCGACCTGAAACAGCTCGGGCTCTGGGACGATGTGATGGTGATGGACCTGAAGCATTTCGAGGGCTCGCTGCGCCGCATCGACCGGGTGCCTGAAGACCTGAAGGTGCTGTACGCCACCGCATTCGAGATCGATACCGAGTGGCTGGTCGAAGCTGCTGCCCGCCGCCAGAAGTGGATCGATCAGGCGCAGTCGCTGAACATCTACATGGCTGGCGTGTCGGGCAAGAAGCTCGATGAAACCTACAAGCTGGCCTGGCTGCGCGGCTTGAAGACCACCTACTACCTGCGCACGATGGGTGCAACCCACGCCGAGAAATCGACGGTGAAGGCCGGCCAGCTCAATGCCGTGAGCAGTAGCAACTCTTCAGGCTCTTCGCAGACCGGTGCTGCGATCCAGCAGGCCGAGCAATCGAGCGCCGAAGCGGCCACCGACATCAAGTACTGCGCGATCGACAACCCCGACTGCGAAGCATGCCAGTGAGGTTCGCTGAGCTGTGGGCAAGAGTGCCTGCGCGTGTTGATCAACGACGCGTCGAGCGTTTGCCAGCCGAATTAAGCGACGCAGCCGCGCAACAAAGCAGTTCGGCTCGCGGTCTGGTCTGACAGGTAATGCTTTGTTTTTTTCGACATCGCTCGGATAATCTATATTGATTGGAAATCCATCATGCTGGTTTGGGAAGAAGAAATTAAATCACCGACCTTGGCTCCGACGGCCTTTGCCAAGGCGCGGATTCTTGGCGACATTCAAAGCTCGCCTGATGCGGTGGATGGTTTCATCGCCGAGGTGCCGCGCACCTTCATTTCCGACGAGCCCATTCACCCGGTGTCAGCCAAACCCGTTGAAAACCGTCGCGTGCTCGCTGCAGACAAGCGCATCATCAACGGCCGTACCGACGTCAACCAATTGGTTCCGTTCAAGTACAAATGGGCCTGGGAAAAGTATCTCGCCACCTGCGCAAACCACTGGATGCCGCAGGAGGTCAACATGTCGCGCGACATCGCGACCTGGAAGGATCCGAATGGCCTCACCGATGATGAGCGCCGTATCGTCATGCGGAATCTCGGTTTCTTCGTGACCGCAGATTCTCTTGCCGCCAACAACATCGTTCTCGGAACGTATCGCCACATCACGGCACCCGAATGCCGGCAGTTTTTGCTGAGGCAGGCTTTTGAAGAGGCGATCCATACCCACGCCTACCAATACATCGTCGAATCGCTGGGTTTGGATGAAGCCGAAATCTTCAACGCCTACCATGAGGTCCAGTCGATCCGTGACAAGGACGAGTTCCTGATCCCCTTCATCGAGGCGATCATGGATCCGAACTTCAACACCGGCACGCACGAAGCCGATCAGACGCTCCTCAAGAGTCTGATCGTCTTTGCCTGTCTGATGGAAGGTTTGTTCTTTTACGTCGGGTTCACGCAGATTCTGGCGCTTGGCCGGCAGAACCGGATGACTGGTGCTTCGACGCAGTATCAGTACATCCTCCGCGATGAATCGATGCATTGCAACTTCGGCATCGATCTGATCAATCAGATCAAACTGGAAAACCCGTTGTTGTGGACGCCGCAGTTCAAGGCTGAAATCAAGGCGCTTTTCATGCAAGCGGTCGAATTGGAATATCGCTACGCTGAAGACACCATGCCGCGCGGCGTGCTGGGCATGAATGCGTCGATGTTCAAGGGTTATTTGCGCTACATCGCCAACCGGCGCGCCACCCAAATCGGGCTGGATGCCCTCTTTCCGAACGAAGAAAACCCGTTTCCCTGGATGAGCGAGATGATCGATCTGAAGAAGGAAACCAATTTTTTCGAAGGTCGTGTCACCGAATATCAGTCTGGTGGTGCACTGTCATGGGATTGAAAAGCGTCTTGCCGATGCGCCTGATGGGCTGGAGCGAGACGATCAAGATTTGCAAACTGGAAGGGCCGACGCAGAAGCGGCCGCTCCGGTTTGATACCCGATTCATCGCACCGGGGCGCCCGTCATGGGCAGTTTTCGGGTGATGAATAACTGTTCGGTACCGATCCTCGGTGGCCGCGCAGAGTTTCTTTAACTTGATCAAGGAGAATGTAATGGCAACTGCGAAAAAGGCCGCCCCGGCCAAGAAGGCTGCACCTGCGAAGAAGGCAGCACCTGCGAAGAAGGCAGCACCTGCGAAGAAGGCAGCGCCTGCGAAGAAGGCAGCACCTGCGAAGAAGGCAGCACCTGCGAAGAAGGCAGCACCTGCGAAGAAGGCAGCACCTGCGAAGAAGGCAGCGCCTGCGAAGAAGGCAGCGCCTGCGAAGAAGGCAGCACCTGCGAAGAAGGCAGCACCTGCGAAGAAGGCAGCTCCGAAGAAGGTCGCCAAGAAAGCCGCAGCCCCTGCGAAGAAGGCAGCTCCAAAGGCTCCTGCGAAGAAGGCTGCTGCGAAAAAGGCGCCCGCTACCCCAGCCCCTGCGGCGGCCAAACCGGCCGCGCCTGCTGCGAAAACCTCACTCAGCCCCCAAGCTGCGTGGCCGTTTCCGACGGGCACCAAGCCTTGACGCGAAGGTCCGCAGCATGCGGGCTTCTATCGTCGAATCAACCCGGCTTCGGCCGGGTTTTTTCATGCCCGCAGCAATCTGTCGGCTCGCTCAAATGCCTAGTGCCGTTCGATCGATGAGGTGGTTCTGTCCACCACGACAGGCGATCTTGAGGGCACCGATGCGGTTGCCCAGTTCCACGCAGCGCCGCAAGGGCCAGCCGCGCTCCAGCCCGTAAAGCAGTGCGCCACGGAAGGCATCGCCACAACCGGTCGGATCGATCACCTCGGTAGCGGCTACGCCCGCCACGTGGGTGCGCCGACCTTGTTCCCACACATCGCAACCGTTGGCGCCCAGCGTGACGACGACCCCCGCCAGGTGTGAGGCCGACAGAGATTCCAGGCTCTCGCCAGTGCGATCGCACAGCATGCGCGCCTCGTAGTCATTCACGGCCACCCAGCGGGCCTGGGACACGAAGTGCTTGAGCTCGGGGCCATCGAACATCGGCAGGCCTTGCCCTGGATCGAAGACGAATGGAATGTCCGCTGCGGCCAGCTGTGCGGCGTGTTCGAGCATCGCGTCGCGTCCATCGGGCGCGATGATGGCAATGCGGATATCGGCATGCCGGGGAACCGGCGTCTGCTGCGCCGACTGCATGGCGCCAGGGTGGAACGCGGTAATCTGATTGTTGTTGCTGTCGGTGATGATGATGGCTTGCGCGGTGAAGCTGTCACTGATGCAGGTGATGTGCTCGGTACTGACACCCCATGACTGCAGGCGCTGAAGGTATTCGCCGCCATCGCTGCCGAGGGTCGCCAGCACGAGCGGCTCGCCGCCAAGCCGGTTCAGCGTGTAGGCAATGTTGCCGGCGCAGCCCCCGAACTCCCGCCGCAAGGTCGGTACGAGGAAGGACACATTCAGGATGTGCACCTGCTCGGGCAGGATCTGCTCGGCGAAGCGGCCGGGGAAGGTAGTGATGGTGTCGAACGCGAGAGAGCCGCAGATCAAGGCAGGCATGGTTGCTCCAGTGGGGCAGTGTCAGTGAGAGGTCGTCGCAGCTCACGCTGCGCGATCAGGGATAGAAGACCTCGACGGTATAGCCGCTGACTCGACCGCCGACGACCCGAAAACGCAAAGACAAGGGCGTATCCATCCCGGGTAGCAACCGCGGATCATCGGCGCTGAAGTCGCGCGGCGACAGCGACCGCCGCGCGACCAGTTCGCCGTCGGAGCCTGTGAGGCTCAGGTCGACCGAAGGCATCGCGACGGTCCACTCTCCGCGGTTACGCAAGGTGATGGCCAACCGCAGGATATGGGCATCGGTGTCGGCCGCCGATGCGGCATCTTCCGGCGTGGGCGCCGGACCCTGAGCCTGGGTCAGTGCAGTGCTCTCGATGCTGACGTCGGCAATGCGCTGCAGCGGGTCGATCTGGCAGCGTGTGACGGCGCAAAAGTCCTGCAGCCAGGGCAGTGCGCCTGGATGCTGCGTCGCAATGACCTGCCGGAAATGATGAATCACCTGTGCGCCCAGGAGCAGCGCTGACACCGTCACCAGGGCCCACAGCATGCGCTGCATCGACGGCTGCTGCCAGCGTTCGCTGCGCCGGGCTTGCTGCAGGAAAGCGGGTGCGGCTTCGTCGGCTGCATCCGCGGGCGCAGACGGCGCCGATGCTTCGCCATCGCTGGACGCGGAGAAGGCGCCGTCAGTCGGCGGTACAGGGTTCGCAGGGATGTCTCCCAGAACCTGTCCGGTATCGGCATCTGCACTCCCGCGTGCATCGGTCTGATGCGCTGCAGGCTCGATGGCCGGCGTTGCCATTGGTGGTTCACGCTGTGCCCACGCCTGGGGCTCAAGCCCCGGTGTCTCGGGGGCTGGCACTTCTTCGAGGTCATCCGGGGAGAACGGGGCGGTGGCAGCGCGGTCCTTGTCGGCGGCCTCTGCGACAGGACCGTGATCTGGCGTTTGCGCAGGTGCCTGCCACGGGGGCGGTGAGTCGTGTTCGAGATCGAACAGGCTTTCCTCAGCGTTGAACACCGCCTGGCAGCGGCCGCAACGCACCCAGCCGTCGGAGACCTTCAACTGGTCCTGGACCACCCGGAAGATGGTGCCGCAAGCTGTGCAACGGGTGGCCAGATTCATCTTGGAATGATGCCACGCGCGGTGCTGAAAGCCGACTCAGGCCGGCCGGTGCGCGGTCATCAGGATCCAGCCGTCCTCCGCGTCGCTGACCTCGAGCGCCAGCCAGGGTGCGTAGGCCTCGAGCAGTTCACCGGACTGCCGCTCGAGAATGCCCGCCAGCACCAGATCGCCACCTGCCTGCACATGGCCACACAGCAGCGGCGCCAGCAATTTCAGCGGCGTGGCCAGGATATTGGCGAGCACGAGCGGGTAGGTGCCGCTGGCGAGATCGGGCAGGCTGGCCTGCACGTGAATACCGTTGGCTGCCGCGTTGTCTTCGGTGGCTTGAAGCGCTGCCGGATCGATGTCCACTGCCTCCACACCTGATGCGCCATGCAATGCCGTGCCGATCGCCAGGATCCCGGAGCCACAGCCGTAGTCGAGCACGCGCGACCAGCGCGCCGCGCGATCGGCGGCATGGTTCGCGATCCAGCGCAAACACATGCGCGTCGTTGGATGCGTGCCGGTGCCGAACGCCATCCCGGGGTCGAGTCGTATCACCTTCAGCGCCTCGGCCGGCGCCTCGTGCCAGCTCGGCACCACCCAGAACGTCGGTGTCACCGGCACTGGCGTGAACTGCGATTGCGTGAGCCGCACCCAGTCCTGATCGATCAGTGCGGTGATGGACTGCAGCTGCACTGCAGCAGCCCAATCCTGCGCCAGCAGCGTGTCGCTGGCGTCCTGAGCTGTCGCTTCGGAGTCGAACAGCGCCTTGACGATGGAGCGATCCCAACCACCGCGTGGCGCTGGCATCCCGGGCTCGCCGAACAGCGCGCGCTCGGCGTCCGTGTTCGCATCGGCGTCTTCCACCGACACCGACAGCGCGCCCAGCTCATCCATCAGCGCATCGGAAACGGCCTCCGCCTCATCTTGCGGGCACAACAGCAGCAGTTCGACCATGTCACTCCACTGCGCTCAGCGCTGCTTGCGATCGCTCATCCACCCTTCAAGGTAGTGGATGTTGGTGCCGCCCTCGATGAACTTCGCATCGGCCATCAGTTCGCGGTGCAAGGGAATGTTGGTCGAGATGCCTTCGATCACCGTCTCCGACAGCGCGATGCGCATGCGCGCCAGTGCCTGCTCCCGGGTGTCGCCGTGCACGATGATCTTGCCGATCATCGAGTCATAGTTCGGTGGCACGTAGTAGTTGGTGTAGGCATGCGAATCGACCCGTACGCCGGGACCCCCCGGCGGATGCCAGGTGGTGATGCGGCCGGGCGACGGGATGAACTTGTAGGGGTCTTCGGCATTGATGCGGCACTCGATCGAATGCCCGCGGCACTCGATCTGCCGTTGCGTGAACGGCAGCTTTTCCATCGCTGCGACGCGAATCTGCATCTGCACGATATCGATGCCGGTCACCAGTTCGGTCACCGGATGTTCGACCTGCACGCGGGTGTTCATCTCGATGAAGAAGAACTCGCCGTCCTCGTAGAGGAACTCGAATGTTCCGGCGCCGCGATAGCCGATTTTCTTGCACGCTGCAGCGCAGCGTTCGCCGATGCGCTCGATCACTCGGCGAGGGATGCCCGGTGCAGGCGCCTCCTCGATGATCTTCTGATGACGCCGCTGCATCGAACAGTCACGGTCGCCCAGCCACACTGCATTGCGGTGCTGGTCAGCGAGCACCTGTATCTCGATGTGCCGGGGGTTCTCGAGGAACTTCTCCATGTACACCGCCGGGTTGCCGAAAGCGGCTCCCGCTTCGCTGCGCGTGGTCTGCACGGCGTGGAGCAGTGCGGCTTCGGTGTGCACCACCCGCATGCCGCGCCCGCCACCGCCCCCGGCAGCCTTGATGATCACCGGGTAGCCAATTGCGCGCGCTGCTCGCACGATGTCGCGAGGGTCGTCACCCAGTGCGCCCTCGCCGCCGGGCACGCAGGGCACGCCTGACTTGATCATCGCCTGCTTGGCCGACACCTTGTCGCCCATCATGCGGATGCACTCGGGGGTTGGGCCGATGAAGGTGAATCCGCTGCGCTCGACGCGCTCTGCGAAGTCGGCGTTCTCGGACAGGAAGCCATAGCCGGGGTGAATCGCCTCGGCATCGGTGACCTCGGCGGTCGAGATGATCGCCGGCATGTTCAGGTAGCTCAGGCTGGACGCGGCCGGGCCGATGCATACCGCCTCGTCGGCGAGCTTCACATACTTCGCGTCCCGGTCTGCCTCGGAGTACACGACGACCGACTGGATGCCGAGCTCGCGACATGCGCGCTGGATCCGCAGGGCAATCTCACCCCTGTTCGCTATCAGTATTTTCTTGAACATCAAACGGCCCGCATCACTCGACGATGAACAGAGGTTGCCCGTATTCCACCGCCTGGCCGTTCTCGCACAGGATGCGGGTGATCCGACCGGAGTGGTCGGCCTCGATCTCGTTCATGATCTTCATCGCTTCAATGATGCAGACCGCCTCGCCCTCCTTCACCTCGGAGCCGATGTCGACCAGCGGCTTGCCGCCAGGGCTGGACGAGCGGTAGAAGGTGCCGACCATCGGTGACTTGACGGTGTGACCAGTCGCTGCGACATCAGCGGCGACCGGCGCTTGTGGCGGTGGCGTCACATCCGCGACTGGCCGTGGGGCAGGTGGCGCGATGACATAGCTGGGTGCGGCGGCATGTGGATCGGCCTTGACGATGCGCACCTTGCCATCGGCCTCGGTGATTTCGAGTTCGGAGATGTTCGATTCGGACACCAGATCGATCAGCGTCTTCAGTTTGCGTAGGTCCATGTGGGGCTCCAACGAGTGGCTGGGGTGTCTGGGTAAGCAGGGCATGCGATCGATGTGGCCGGCAGGTCGAAGCGCGCTTCGACGGGAGTGCCGGCGCCTCGCTTAGCGCGTCCCGAGCTTCAGGGCGTGAGTGAGCGCCAGTCGGTATCCGTCTGCGCCCAGACCGCAGATCACACCGACGGCCAGGGCCGAAAAAAACGAGTGGTGGCGAAAGGCCTCGCGCTGGTGGATGTTCGACAGATGCACTTCGATGAAGGGCAGTGCCACAGCTGCCAACGCGTCGCGCAATCCCACGCTGGTGTGGGTCAGCGCGGCCGGGTTGATGATGATGAACTGCGTGCCGTCGTCGCGTGCGGCCTGAACCCGGTCGATCAGCGCCCCTTCATGATTGCTTTGGAATGATTGCAGTGTAGATCCGGCATCCAGTGCTAACTTGTGCAGATCTGCATCGATCTGCGCCAAAGTCAGCGTGCCGTAGACGTCGGGTTCACGGGTGCCCAACAAATTCAGGTTGGGGCCGTGGAGCACGAGGATTTGCATGGATGAAGGTCTGCAGGCTCTGCAGGAGTCTGGTCACAGTGATGCAGCGGCCGGACTTTACGCTAGTTGAGGGCCGTAGTCGTGTATTTGGACAAAATTAAGGTGCCGATCGAAATCAGGCTCCTCGTGGAGCCTGCATGAAGTCCCACCGGAGGCATCAAGCGCCTCCGCTCGCAGCCCAGCGCGCCAGGTCAGCCGGGCTCAGCGCACCCAGCTTGCGCTCGATCACCCTGCCATCGGAGCCCACCACCACGGTGAACGGCAGTGAACCGTTGGCATTACCCAATGTGCGGCTCAGGTCGGTACCTGCCAGTCCGGCCAATCCGATCGGGAAACCGACCGGACGCCTTGCGAGGAACTCGCGCACCGGTGTCGGGCTGTCGATGGCCAGTCCCACCACCTGCCAGCCGGCGCCTTGGTGCTGTCTGTAGAAGCTGTCGAGCAGCGGCATTTCCTCGACGCACGGCGGACACCAGGTCGCCCAGAAGTTCAACAGAAGCGACGCGCTGCGCAGGCTCTCCAGCGCCAGTTCGCCACCTTCAGGCCGTTCGAATCGCTGCGACCAGAACTCGGGCCCAAGCTGGTTGCCGCTGTCGCCCGTCAGCCGTGTTTTCTGCCAGGACAGAGCAGCGCCCGCTGCGCCGGCTGCAACGGCGACCGATCCCAGCATCCATGCTCGTCTGTTCATGTCGAAGTCTCCATCAAGCGGCGCAGCGCCATCAGATCGCCGCGCTGGGTTTGTCCACTGGCATCAGGCTTGAGCCCCCCGCGCAGATCGTCGTGATCGAGCACCGTCAAGAACACCGTCACTGCCTCGCCCAACGCGCGGCTGGGGCTGCTGACGCTGAGCAGATCGACCGGCATGCCGCGCGGGCCGTTGATGCTCCCGATGTCGAAATCGATGCCGAGGTTGAGCATGCTGATCTCTGCGCTCTTCGGGTCGTCGCAGAACAGTTGCAGGTGCACGCTGGAAAGACGCGTGGCGGTGCCGCGCCAGACGGCACCGGTCAGATGCGGCCGGAATTCGGCCAGCCGCTCCATCCAGTGCGCTGCCACTTCCCGCAGCGCCGCCAGTTCGGTCGGCTGGCTGTCGGCGCAAAACAGGGCCAGGTAGGAGCGCACCTCGTCCTCGACTGTGGCGTTGTCGGGCATCTCGGCCGAGCGAGTGCTGTGCCTGCCCAGCGCGCGGGCGGCGCGCTGCTTGGCAGGGCCGTATTCCATTCCTTCCTCCACCACCAGCCGCGCGGCGGTGGCGGCGATCTCGGCCGTCAGTGCAGAAGACATGTCGTGCAGATTCCGTTCAAGGCACTTCGACCGCACTCATGCGGGCGGCCACCGTGCCGGCGCGCGAGGCGACATAGGGTGAGTCGGGCCGCTTCTCGAAGCGCTTCGGCGCAGGCAGCATCACCGCCAGACGCGCAGCCGAGATCGGCGAAAGCTGGGCAGCCGACACATGAAAGTAGTGATGTGCCGCCGCCTCGGCACCAAAGAGGCCCTCGCCCCATTCGACGTTGTTCAGGTAGATCTCCAGGATGCGGCTCTTGTTCAGTATTGATTCCAGCAGGAAGGTGATGATGAACTCCTGGGCCTTGCGCGGAAGGTTGCGTTCCCCTGCCAGAAACAGGTTTTTCGCGAGTTGCTGGGTGATCGTCGAGCCGCCGACGATCTTGGGCTCCACCGGCGGTTTGACCAGCGGCCTGGCGTTGGGCTTCGCGGCCTGCCGTTCGACCCGCTCGTTGATCTTCGCGACTCGCGCCTCGGCTTTCTGGTTGCGTTCCCAGGCTTTTTCCAGTGCGTCCCATTCGACACCGCTGTGCTCCACGAAGCCGGCATCTTCAGAAGCGATCACCGCGCGCTTCAGGTTGGATGAGATCTGCGTGCCGGGGACCCACTTCTGGCTCCACTCGATGCGGTGCTTCTCGACCAGCAAGCGCCAGATTTCGGAGCGCTGGAAGCTGGTCGATTGCGGGTCGATGAATCGCATCGCGGCAATGCGCACCGCAAACACCAGTTGAAGGGCCAGCGTGCACACCGCCAGCATTGCGATGAAGCGCAGCACAGACGAAGCCCCCCGCTTCATGGCGCCGCCCTGGGTGCGGTCGCGTCGGCAAGCCGCTGTCGCAAGGCCGCCAGCACCGGTGCCGTCTCGGGGCGCACGCCCCGCCAGACGAAGAAGGCTTCAGCCGCCTGCTCGACGAGCATGCCCAGCCCGTCGCGTCCGCGGGCGCTATGCGATTCGGCCCAGGAGAGGTAGGGGCGGGCGGCCGCGCCGTACATCATGTCGAGCGCGAGTGCTCCCGCTCGCAGCGCGCTGGCGGGCACCGGTGGCGCACTGGCCTGCAAGCTGCTGGCGCTGGCATTGACGACGACGTCGAAGTTCGAACCTGGTTCGTCAGTTGGCCTGACGCTCAGTGCGACGCCGTGTGCAGCGGCCCAGTCTGCGTGCCTGGCGGCCAAGGCATGCGCCTTGTCCGGTGTGCGGTTGCACAGCACCAGCGACGCTGGCTGCGCGGCAATCAGCGGCCCGAGCGCACCGGCTGCTGCTCCGCCAGCGCCGATCAGCAGCACACGCTGCCCAGCCAGGGGCACGCAGGCGTTGTGTTCGATATCACGGACCAGGCCGGCGCCATCGGTGTTGTCGGCCAGCCAGCCCCCGCTGGCGGCGGGCTCGAAACTCAGCAAGTTGGCCGCCTGCGCCAGCGCTGCCCTCTCGGTGTGCCGCGCGCCGAGTGCAAAGGCTTCGAACTTGAACGGCACGGTGATGTTGCACCCGCGCGCCGGTCCGCTGAATCGGCCGACAGCCGCAGTGTCGAACTCGCCGATCTCACCCGCTGTCGACGCGGCGAACGCGCGCACCTGCCGGGCGAATTCGCCTGCCTCACCCACCGGGCACAGCAGTCGCCCGTAACGCAGCGCCTGACCGGTGGCCCGCGCGAACATCGCATGGATGAACGGAGACTGACTGTGCGCCACGGGATTCCCGACGACCAGGTAATGATCCAGGAGAGTCGGCGCCGGGAGGCTCATCGCGTTATCCCGAGCGGTGTGGCTTCCAGCCCGTCTTCCCGTGTGAAGCGGAAGCGCGAGGTGACGACCAGCTGGTCCGCCTGGGCGCGCATCTTTGCGTTGAACGGACCGAACGGTGCGGCCGACTGGACGATCGCGACCGCCTGCCGGTCGAGCACCCGCGAGCTGGAGGCGCGCACGATTTCGGTTTCCACCACATTCCCGGCCGCATCGATCGTCACATTCATGGTCAATTCGCCGTACAGCTTCTGGCCACCCTGCTCGGGGAAGTTGCGGGTTCCGCGCTCCTCGATCTTGCGGCGCAGCTGGTCGTAGTACTGCGCATATGCCGCCTCCTTGGTGGCTGGGCTGATGTATCGCTTCTTCGGCCGCGCGTTCATCTCGTTGACGCGTTTCTCGATTTCGGCCAGCAACTGTGCCAGCCGGCGCCGCCGCTCTTCCTGCGCGCGCTCCTCGGGCGAGCCCTCGTCGGTGCTTTCCCTCGGAGCTGGCATCGCCGCCAGTTCCCGGCGCACCTGGGTCAGCAACTGCTGCTGGGTTTCCTGCAACTGCTCGATCTGCTTGCGCGAGTTGTCCTGCGCATCGCCGACTTCCGCCTGCGGCGAGGGCAGCAGCGGCGAGGTCGCGCGGCCACGATCGGCTTCGCCGCCACCGGCGAGCGTGGCCTGCGCGATCGCCTGGGCCTGGTCCGGCGCCACCAAGGTGCGCGAGTTGACCAGCACCACCTCGAGCGGTATGTTTTCGAAGATTCGGTTGAAGCTCTCGGGCGACACAAAGCGCACCGACAGCAGCACCCCGTGCGCGGCCGCCGAGACGATCAGCGCGATCTGCAGGGCCGACAGCTTGACGAGCATCGTGTCGATCGCGCCCGACGCGGCTCAGGACGTTTCTGTCACCGCGACGGTGCCACCGTCGACCGCTGCGTCCTGCATATCGATCGCCAGCGTCAGCGGGCCGGCGCTCTCTGCGCTGTCGTCGGCCGGGTCCTCGATCTCCGGCGCGTCATCGGCGTCGGTCGCCGGGTCATCGATTCGTGCGATCACGTTCGCGTGCAGGTCCAGCGTCAGCAGATCGCTGCCGGTGATTCGTACCCGCACCCGTGCATTGCGCGGCAGCGCATCGGCGCCGAGCGCGCGGAATACCAGCGGCAGTGTGTCGGCACGCACCAGGCCATCCTTCATCACTGCGGCATCGAGTTCCGTGATGCTTTCCTGTTCCAGGTGCTTCAGCGTCCAGTAGCGCTCGATCGCCGACTGGAAGCCGTTGTAGGCGCTGTAAGCCGCATCGAAGCCAGAGATGATCGCGAACAGCGCGGTGTCCTTGGACCTGAAAGGCGCGACCAGCGCCGCGGTGCGGCCGTGGCGGGCGCAGGCGATGATCTGCCATTGATTGACCAGGTCGACGTAGCGGCGCAGCGGTGACGTCGCCCAGGTGTATTGCGCCACGCCCATGCCGGCATGGGGTGCGGGCTTGGTGCCCATGCGAACCTTCACACCCGGCGCCATGCTGGTCTGGCTGCGGTAGATGCCGGGCACACCATGCTCGGCGATCCAGCCGCCCCAGGTGCTGTTGGCCAGGATCATCGCCTCGGCCACGATCAGATCCAGTGCCGAGCCGCGGGCGCGGGTGCTGATCAGCACCCGCTCCTCGCCGCGCGGCTCCTCCCCGACCTTGCCTTCCAGCCGGAAGTTGTAGTCCGGACGGTTGAAGTTTTCTGGCTTGCCGCGCACCACCTCACGGGCAGCTTTCAGGTGCCGTGCCAGCCGGTGCGCGAAGGCCAGTTCGGCGGCAAATGCGTAGTCGGCAGGGGCTTCGCCGTTCAGCGTCGCTTCGGTGATCACCCCATCGAGCTGGTCGTGCCGCAGATTGGCTGCGATCGGCACGCGGTCGATCCGCGTTTCGCTGCCGGTGATTTCCAGCGTCGTCTCGTCCAGTGTGACGTACAGCGACACTGCGGGGCACTCGCGCCCGGCCAACAGCGTGTAGACCTGCACCACGTCGTCGGGCAGCATCGTCAGCTTGTGGCCCGGCATGTAGACGGTTGAAAACCGATCGCGCGCCGCCTTGTCGACCGGGCTGTCAGGCGCGATCGCCAGGCCCGGCGCGGCGATGTGCACTCCGAACACCACGCGGCCGGTGCCCAGGCCCTGCACCGACAGCGCATCGTCGATTTCGGTGGTCTGCGAATCGTCGATCGAGAAGGCCTGAACCGCCGCCAGCGGCAGTGCTTCCTTGATGGCCGGCGCAGCCAGCGCGGGAAAGCCGGTGCCTTTCGGGAAGTGCTCGAACAGGAAACGCTTCCAGTGGAACTGGTAAGGCGAGTCGATCGCCCCGGCGGCGGTCAGCAGATCCAGCGGTTGCTTTTGCGAGCGCTTTGCCGCCTCGACCACCGCCTTGTACTCGGGCCCGTTCTTGTCGGGCCTGAACAGGATCCTGTAGAGCTGCTCGCGCACCGGCGCTGGGCACCCTCCTGCCGCCAGTTCGGTGGCCCAGGTGTCGATCTGCGCCAGCAATTGCTTCTTGCGTTCGATGCCCAGCAACGCGGCCTTGACGGTCTCTTCCGGAGCCTTCTTGAACTGGCCCTTGCCGAGGCGGCGGAAGTAGTGCGGCGCCTCGAACAGCCGGAACAGCGCGGCGGCCTGATGGGTCAGGCTGGCCTTCGCATCGAAATAGTCGCGAGCCAGGTCGGCGAAGCCGAACTCCTGCTCGGAGGCGAATTCCCAGGCCAGGTCGAGGTCGATGTCGCGAGCCAGTGCCTGCGCCTCGGCGATCAGTTCGGCGGGCTGGGGCTTGTCGAATTTCAGCAGCACGTTGGCTGCTTTCACCTTGACGCGCTTGCCCGAGTCCAGCTCGATCTGCAGCGAGCTGTCGGCCTCGGACATCACGCGTCCGGCGTGGAACTTTCCTGCGTCTTCATAGAGGGCATACATAAGCATCGGATTGTCACCGATGCGCTTTGCACGGTCGGGGCACTACAGTGGCGGCGCCGCACGACAGGAGCACAGCATGGTCAAGAAAACCCCGTCCGCCGCCGCCTCACCGCTTGAGGCGGCTGTCGGCCTGTTCGACAGCGCCCTGGCCGGTCATGTCAAGGACTCCGCTCAGCAGATCTGGCTGGCGGGTCTCGGCGCGTTTGCGAAGGCTCAGGAAGAGGGGGGCCGGGTGTTCGACGCGCTGGTGCAGGAAGGCATGACACTGCAGCGCAAGACACAGACGGTGGCCGAGGAAAAGCTGGGCGCGGTGTCGGCCCGGGTGAATGCGCGGATGGCCGAGGTCGGCCAGACGGTCGAGGAGGTATCGGCCAAGGCCAGCGGCCAGTGGGACCGTCTGGAAACCGTCTTCGAGCAGCGAGTGGCGAAGGCACTGGCCCACCTCGGGGTACCCCACGCGAGCGAGGTGCGGGCTCTGACCGAACAGGTCGAGCAACTGCGTGCTGAGGTCCTTGCGCTGACGCCCAAGGCCCGCAAGCCTTCGCGCAAGAAGCCAGCAGTGCGTGGCGCGACGGCGCCCGTGTCACTCGCACCGAGATGCCGTGCACCGAGGCCGTGACGTCTCAGGCCGCCCCTGGGAAGAACCACAGCAAGGCCGCGGTCATCGTCAAATAGCGAGCGAACTTGCCGATCGCCATGTAGAGCAAGCAAGGCCAGAACGGCAACTGCAGCCAGCCGGCCACCGCGCATAGCGGATCACCGACCACCGGCAGCCACGACAGCAGGCAGGCCTTGGCACCGTAGCGCTCCAGCCAGCGTGAGGCGCGCTGTCGGGCCTGAGTGGTCTGCACCGTCTCCGGTTGGCCGATTTCCACTGCCTGTGCCTTGCGCCGCCGCGCCACCACCTGGAACGCCCGACCAGCCCCCACACCCATCCACCAGGTGACCGCGCCACCCAGGGTGTTGCCCACCGTGGCCACCAGCACCGCTGGCCAGAACAGAGCCGAATTCAGCTTCACCAGCCCGAACACCGCCGGCTCCGAGCCCAGCGGCAGCAGCGTGGCCGAGACGAAGGACACGATGAACACCGTGCTCAAGCCGAATTGCGGCAAGGCCAGCGTGGCCATCAGCCAGGCCAGCCAGGACTCGATCCAGTTTTCCATCGGCGCCATTATCGAGACGCGAAAACCCGCGTATGCCCGCCAGAAGGCACCGCTATACTCTGCCTCCTTTTTGAGCAGACCGGTGCCGCCCCCAGCATGAAGATCGGCCACATCGAGTTGACAAACGGCCTGTTTGTCGCACCGATGGCAGGGGTCACCGACCGGCCCTTCCGTCAGCTGTGCAAGCGCCTGGGTGCAGGCTACGCCGTGAGCGAGATGGTCACCTCTCGCCGTGACCTGTGGAACAGCCTGAAGACCAGTCGCCGCGCCAACCACGATGGTGAGGTCGCACCCATCTCCGTGCAGATCGCCGGCACCGACCCGCAGATGATGGCCGAGGCTGCGGCCTACAACATCGATCGCGGGGCGCAGATCATCGACATCAACATGGGTTGCCCGGCGAAGAAGGTGTGCAACACCTGGGCCGGATCGGCCTTGATGCAGGACGAGCCCCTGGCGTTGCGGATCGTCGCGGCCGTGGTTGCTGCCTGTGAGCCGCACCGTGTGCCGGTCACGCTGAAGATGCGTACCGGCTGGTGCCACACTGAGCGCAATGCCCTGTCGATCGCACGCGACGCCGAGTCCGCTGGTATCGCCATGGTGACGGTGCATGGGCGTACCCGCGAGCAGGGCTACTCCGGCCACGCCGAATACGACACGGTGGCGACGGTGAAAGCGGCGCTGCGCATCCCGGTGGTGGCCAATGGGGATATCGACAGCCCGGAGAAGGCGCGCGAGGTGTTGCGCCGTACCGGCGCCGATGCGCTGATGATCGGCCGTGCGGCGCAGGGACGGCCATGGATCTTCCGAGAGATCGCGCACTTTCTGGCCACGGGTGACCACCTGCCGGCGCCCGAGGTGACACAGGCCAAGTGCTGGCTGCTCGAACACCTGCATGACCACTACAGCCTGTACGGCGAATTTGCCGGTGTTCGCACCGCACGCAAGCACATCGGCTGGGCGGTGAAGGCCTTGCCGGGCGGCGAAGCGTTTCGCAACGAGATGAACCGGCTTGAAACTTGCGACACCCAAGTCCGCGCGGTCAGTGACTGGTTTGACGCACTGGCTGACCGCCATGTCCTGTGGCCCTCCGTGACCCCGGCCGCCAACCAGCCTTTCCTCCGTTTGAGTGCATGAGCAACAAGAAGCAGATCGAAGAATGCATCCGTGAAGGGCTGGAGGGGTACTTCAGCGACCTGGATGGCGTCGAGCCCGCCGCGATGTACGACATGATCCTGAAGGTGGTCGAGCGACCCTTGCTCGACGTCGTGATGAAGCACGCCGACCAGAACCAGAGCCGCGCCGCGGATTGGCTGGGCATCAACCGCAACACGCTTCGCCGCAAGCTGGTCGAACACAAGCTGATCAAGTGAAACCCGACCGCACCCGAGACTGATTCATGCACGCACTGATTTCCGTATCCGACAAGACCGGCGTTCTCGAGCTCGCTCGTGGCCTGCATGCGCTGGGCATCCAGTTGCTGTCCACGGGTGGCACCTCGAAGCTGCTGGCCGATGGCGGCCTCCCTGTCACCGAGGTCGCCGATCACACCGGTTTCCCGGAGATGCTCGACGGCCGGGTCAAGACGCTGCACCCGAAGATCCACGGCGGCTTGCTGGCGCGGCGAGATCTGCCCGAGCATCGCGCGGCGCTGACTGCACACCAGATCGACACCATCGATCTTCTGATCGTCAATTTGTACCCGTTTGAAGCCACGGTCGCGAAGCCCGGCTGCACGCTGCAAGACGCGATCGAGAACATCGACATCGGCGGCCCGGCGATGGTGCGCAGTGCGGCGAAGAACTGGGAACACGTTGCGGTGCTGACCGACGCCTCCCAGTACGGTGGCGTGCTGGCCGAGCTGCAGGCCCACGGCGCAGTGCAGCGGGCCACGCGGTTTGCACTGGCCGTCGCCGCGTTCAACCGTATCTCGAACTACGACGCGGCAATCAGTGATCACCTGTCGTCGCTGACCCTCGTCGAGGGTGGCGAGCCGACCCTCGCCGAGTACCCGGCGCAGAGCAATGGCCGCTTCGTCAAGCTGCAGGATCTGCGTTACGGCGAGAACCCGCACCAGAGCGCAGCGTTCTACCGCGACCTGCACCCCGCACCAGGCTCGCTGGTGACTGCGACGCAGTTGCAGGGCAAGGAGCTGTCGTACAACAACATCGCCGACGCCGATGCGGCCTGGGAATGCGTCAAGTCATTCGGCCCCGACGATGCGCCGGCCGCCTGCGTGATCATCAAGCACGCCAACCCGTGCGGTGTCGCGGTCGGCGCCAGCGCGGGCGAGGCCTACGCGCAAGCTTTCAAGACCGACCCGACCTCGGCGTTCGGCGGCATCATCGCCTTCAATGTCGAAGTCGACGCCGACGCGGCCAGGCGGGTCACCACTCAGTTTGTCGAGGTGCTGATCGCGCCGTCGTACACGCCAGACGCCCGGGTAATACTGGCCGGCAAGACCAATATGCGAGTGCTGCAGATCCCGCTCGCGGGCGTCGATCGCACGGGCGCCACCGCCTGGTCGCGCGGTCGCAACCTGCAGGACATCAAGCGCGTCGGGTCAGGCCTGCTGATCCAGACTGCCGACAACCGCGAGGTCACGCGCAGCGAACTGAGGGTCGCCACGAGGCTCCAGCCGACCGAGTCGCAGTGGCGTGACCTGCTGTTTGCCTGGAAGGTCGCGAAGTACGTGAAGAGCAACGCGATCGTGTTTTGCGGCGGTGGCATGACGCTGGGCGTCGGGGCCGGCCAGATGAGCCGCATCGATTCGGCGCGCATCGCATCGATCAAGGCGGCCAATGCGGGCCTGACACTGGCCGGTTCTGCGGTAGCCAGCGACGCGTTCTTCCCCTTCCGCGACGGGCTCGACGTGGTGTGCGAAGCGGGCGCGACGGCGGTGATTCAACCGGGTGGGTCGGTGCGGGATGACGAGGTGATTGCGGCCGCTGATGAGCGGGGCATTGCGATGGTGCTCACTGGAGTGAGGCACTTTCGGCACTGATTGCTTTCGGCGACCGCGCCGGGTGTTCGCCCCGGCGGGCGAGTCACTTTTTCTGCGGGGCCAGAAAAAGTAACCCAAAAGAGGCCCTTGAACACCAGCCATCTGGCCTGCTCGCTTCGGCTACACGCCTACTTCAACGGCTCTGGCACGAGAACATGAACCGGACTACTTCAGTGGTTTCCTCGCTCAGGTTCAAACATGCGGTCTCGCTGCGCCTCGACCCTGCCGGGTCCTCGGTGCGGGTTCTTGTGCCAGAGACAGTGCAGTCAGCTTGTAGCCGAAGCGAGCAGGCCAAATGGCTGGTGTTCGGGCACTCTTCTTTGGTGACTTTCTTCTGTGCCAGCAGAAGAAAGTTACTCGGCAGCCGGGCCGAAACCCGGCGCGCTGCAACGCACCTGCAAAAGTCCTTCGCAGAAGCAACCAAACAGCGGCCGATCGCCAAGCCGATCTCATGAGAATCCTCGGCATCGACCCCGGCCTGCGCGTCACCGGCTTCGGCATCATCGAATCCGAAGGTTCGAAGCTGCACTACATCGCCAGCGGCACGATCAAGACCGATGCGGTGGCCATCGGTGAGCTGCCGGCGCGGTTGAAGATCATCTTCGATGGCGTGCGCGAGGTCGCCACGCGCTACCAGCCGAGCTGCGCGGCGGTCGAGATCGTGTTCGTCAACGTCAACCCGCAATCGACGCTGCTGCTCGGGCAGGCTCGTGGCGCGGCGATTACCGGTTTGGTGACAAGTGGGCTGGAGGTGTCGGAATACACCGCCTTGCAAATGAAGAAGGCGGTTGTCGGCTACGGCCATGCGCGCAAGGAGCAGGTGCAGGAGATGGTGATGCGGCTGCTGCAATTGCCCGGTCCGCCGAGCAAGGACGCTGCCGATGCGCTGGGTCTCGCTGTCTGCCACGCACACGCGGGCGCTTCGTTCGCTGCGATGGCGAAGGGGGCCACACTGACGCGTCGTTCGCATGCTCAGTTCAAAGGTGGTCGCACCTATTGAACCGGATGCGCATCCGGCACATGCCCTTCATCATGGGTCGCGATGACGCGATCAACCTCGTCGATCATCGGGCATCAGGTCGTCGACCGCACATGGCGCCTGGGCCATCACGGGCTCGCCTGGAAATCAGGCGCCACCCCTTGTCTTTCGGCTTTTGCCCTGCTGCGACCCTGTCATGGGGCAGGTCCGTATCGGTCGGCTGCCGCCGTGTCCACGGCCACCTACAATTTTTTGCTTATCTGCGCTTCTGCCTGTCTCCACCGAAAGCCGACCGATGAACGTCACCAAGCCCGTCCTCGCCGCAGCCGGCGCATCGCCGACGGTCGATCTGTCTCATATTGCTGCACGCGACAAGGCCGAGATCCTCGCTCAGGCCTTGCCCTACATCCGCAAGTTCCACGGCAAGACCATCGTCATCAAGTACGGTGGCAATGCGATGACCGACCCGGCACTGCAGCAGGACTTCGCCGAAGACGTGGTGCTGCTGAAGCTGGTCGGTCTGAACCCGGTGGTGGTGCACGGCGGCGGGCCGCAGATCGAGGAGGCGCTGGCCAAGATCGGCAAGAAGGGCACCTTCATTCAGGGCATGCGGGTGACCGACGACGAGACGATGGAGGTCGTCGAATGGGTGCTGGCCGGGCAGGTTCAGCAGGACATCGTCGGCCTGATCAATGTGGCCGGCGGCAAGGCGGTCGGGCTGACTGGGCGTGATGGCGGGCTGATCCGTGCGCGCAAGCTGCGCATGCAGGACCTGAAGGACCCGACCAAGGAACATGATGTGGGGCAGGTCGGCGAGATCGAGTCGATCGACCCCAGCGTGGTCAAGGCTTTGCAGGACGATCAGTTCATCCCGGTGATCTCGCCGCTGGGCTTTGGCGCCAACAACGAGAACTACAACATCAACGCCGACGTGGTCGCCGGCAAGCTGGCCGAGGTGCTGAAGGCCGAGAAGCTGATCATGCTGACCAACATCCCCGGTGTGCTCGACAAGAACGGCCAGTTGCTGACCAACCTGACGGCGCGCGAGATCGACGAGTTGTTTGCCGACGGAACCATATCGGGTGGCATGCTGCCGAAGATCGCCAGTGCGCTCGACGCGGCCAAGAATGGCGTGAACACGGTGCACATCATCGACGGCCGCGTTCCGCACGCGATGCTGCTGGAGGTGCTGACCGAGCAGGCCTACGGCACGATGATCCGATCGCATTGATGTCTTCTGATCGTCAGGTCTGGTTGTTTGATCTGGACAACACGTTGCACGACGCCAGTCACGCGTCGTTCGGCCCGACCAACGAGGCGATGACGCAGTACATCGTCGAGCAACTCGGCTTGCCACACGCTCAGGCTGGCTCGCTGCGCGAGCACTACTGGCTGCACTACGGCGCGACGATGCTGGGCCTCGTGCGCCACCATGGTGTGAAGGCGGCGCACTTCCTCGAGGCCACCCACCAATTGCCCGGTCTGGAGTCTCGCCTGCGCACCAGCGCGCATGATCGCGCTGCGCTGCGCCGATTGCCCGGGCGAAAGTTCATCCTGACCAACGCGCCACGTGCCTATGCGCTGCGGGTGCTGAACAGGCTGCGCCTGGCGAGCTCCTTCGATGGCGTGATCAGCATCGAGGACATGACGATGTTCGGCCACCACCGGCCGAAGCCCGATGCCCGGATGTTCCGCTGCATCGCGGCCAGACTGAAGGTGCCGCCGCACCGTTGCACGCTGGTCGAGGACACGCTGGAGCACCAGCGTGCAGCGTGCCGCGTCGGCATGCATACCGTCTGGATGCAACGTTACTTGCCCACCCGGCGACGATCTGGCTACTCCCTGGAAACGAGGGCTGCCGTCGGTGTTCACCCTCGCCATCGGCCCGCCTACGTGTGTGCCAGAATCAAAACGCTGCAGGGTTTGTTGATGCTGTAGCGACCCTTCAGCGGTGCCCGCGCAATGACGAATCGCCCTGACGACGACACCCTGGACAGCGACGGCGACGCCGCCGATCTTCTCGTCACCGATCTGACCGAGACGCCCCATCCTGACACCGGGCGCAAGCGCCCGAAACCCGGCGAACGCCGCGCGCAGATCCTGCAAACGCTGGCCGGCATGCTTGAACAACCGGGCGCCGAACGAGTGACCACCGCCGCGCTGGCCGCTCGCCTGGGCGTCAGCGAAGCGGCGCTGTACCGGCACTTCGCCAGCAAGGCGCAGATGTTCGAGGGGCTGATCGAATTCATCGAGTCCAGCGTTTTCACACTGGTCAATCAGATCACCGAGCGCGAGCCTTCCGGCTTGCAGCAGGCCTGCAAGGTGGTCACGCTGCTGCTGCAGTTCGGCGAAAAGAATCCCGGCATGACCCGCGTGATGGTGGGTGATGCGCTGGTCTTTGAGCAAGACCGTCTGGTCGTGCGAATGAGTCAGTTCTTCGATCGCATCGAGTCGCAACTGCGCCAGAGTCTGCGCAGCGCGGGCGATGCAGCCGGGTCGCTGACCGCTTCGGTCGATGCGAACGCACGGGCTTCCGTGCTGACCTCGTTCGCCGTTGGCCGCCTGCAGCGGTATGCCCGCTCAGGCTTCAAGCGCCTGCCGACCGAGCACCTGGATGCGGCACTGAGCCTGATCGTCTCTTGAGACTGGCGCCATCAGCGCCACGGCCCTCGCCATGTTGACGGTCTGTGTGGCCGGCGAGCCTCTGACGCTGCTGCCAGAAAAGGCCGCGTACCTCGCCGAGCGGCAACTTCTGCTGATCGCCGATGCACACATCGGCAAATCGATGTCGTTTCGCCGACTCGGTGTGCCGGTGCCGCAGGGCAGCACCGCCGACAACCTGGCGAACCTGAGCGCGCTGATCGCACGGCTGGACGTTCGCCGCGTCGTGTTCCTCGGCGACCTGCTGCATTCCGCCCACGCTCAGTCGCCAGCGACGCAGGCGGCGGTGGCGCAATGGCGCGAGCTGCACCGTGACCTGGACCTGACGCTGGTCCGCGGCAACCACGATGACCGTGCCGGCGACCCACCGGCCGCACTCGGCATCGAGGTGGTCGACGCCCCCCTGCGTCTCGGACCGTGGGCACTGTGCCATCACCCGAACGCGCGGCCCGATGGCTATGTGCTGGCCGGGCACCTGCATCCCTGTGTGAGACTGAAGGGGCGGGCACGCGAACGGCTGCGCCTGCCGTGTTTCTGGTTCAGGGACCGGGTCGGCGTGCTGCCGGCTTTTGGTGGGTTCACCGGAATGCACCCGATCGATCCGCAGCCGCACGACCGCGTGTTCGCGCTGGCTGGCGACGGGGTCATCGAAGTGCCTTCCTGAGTGGGACCAGAGGCCCAGGCCTCTCGCTACACTGCCAGCCTCCCGTTTCACACGCCCGCGCTGGCACGACGCCCGATGTCGACCCTCTCCGAACCCCTGTTGCGACTGATAGCCCGGGCCGAAGCGCTGATGGTCAGGCTTGAATCGGTGTTGCCGCATCCGCTCACGGCACCCGACTGGAATGCCTCCATTGCCTACCGCTACCGCCGTCGCAGCGCCGTCGGCAGCGCGCTGGAGCCGGTGCGCCATGTGGCGCCGATCAGCCTCGACGATCTCGTGGAAGTCGAGCCGCAAAAGGAGAGGCTGCTGCGCAACACCGAGCAGTTCGTCGCAGGTCGCGCCGCCAACAATGTGCTGCTGACCGGCGCGCGCGGCACCGGCAAAAGTTCATTGATCAAGGCTTGTCTGAATGAGTTCGCGCCGCAAGGGCTGCGCCTGATCGAGGTCGACAAGGGCGATCTGGTCGATCTGCCTGACATCGTGGATCTGGTCGCCGAGCGTGCGGAGCGCTTCATCGTCTACTGCGATGACCTCAGCTTTGATGAGGGGGAGCCCGGCTACAAGGCCCTCAAATCCATCCTCGACGGCTCGGTGTCGCAGTCTTCGGACAACGTGCTGATCTACGCCACCAGCAACCGTCGCCACCTGTTGCCCGAGTACATGGCCGAGAACCTGACCTACCAGCACCTGGAAAACGGCGAAGTGCATCCGGGCGAAGTGGTCGAAGAAAAGATCTCGCTGAGCGAGCGTTTCGGCCTGTGGATCAGTTTTTACCCCTTCACGCAGGACGAATACCTGGCCATCGTCGCGCAATGGCTTCGGGGCTTCGGCGTCAGAGAAGAGGCGATCGAGGCGGCGCGGCCGGAAAGCCTGGTCTGGGCGCTGGAGCGGGGCTCGCGCTCCGGACGTGTTGCTTTCCAGTTCGCCAAGGATTACAGCGGGCGGCAGCCGCGGTGAGTGAGCCGGAGCGCACGCCGGTTGAAGTTGCCGTTGGAGTCCTGATCGACGCCGCCGGCAGATTCCTGATGACATCGCGCCCCGAGGGCAAGGTTTATGCCGGCTACTGGGAGTTCCCGGGTGGCAAGATCGAAGCTGGCGAAAGCGTCGAGGCGGCGCTGAGCCGGGAACTGCATGAAGAACTCGGCATCGTCATTGGCGAGGTGCACCCCTGGCAAATCGAGGTGGTCGACTATCCGCACGCGCGGGTACGGCTGCATTTCTGCAAGGTGTATGCGTGGCGCGGTGACTTCGAGATGCGTGAGGCGCAGACGATGTCGTGGCAGACCCTGCCGGTCGAAGTGGTCCCGGTGCTGCCAGGCACGATTCCGGTGCTGCGCTGGTTTGCCGAGGAACGGCAACACGACGGACCGACCCATCGCGCTTGAACGAACTGCGGCCAGGGTGAACCCGGTTGCTACACTGCCCCGATGAGCTGGATCGATGATGTGAAATGGGACGCGCAGGGGCTGGTGCCGGTGATCTCGCAGGAGATCGGCAGCAACGATGTGCTGATGTTCGCCTACATGAACCGCGACGCGCTGCAGCGCACTGTGGAACTGGGTGAGGCGGTGTACTGGAGCCGCTCGCGCGGCCGGTTGTGGCACAAGGGCGAGGAGTCCGGTCACATCCAGAAGGTGCATGAACTGCGTATCGATTGCGACAACGATGTCGTGCTGATGAAGGTTGAACAGCACGGGCACACACCGGGAATCGCCTGCCACACCGGCCGCCATTCATGCTTTTTCAAGCAATACCGCGAGGGTGCCTGGCATGACGTCGAGCCCGTCTTGAAAGACCCGGAGCACATCTACAAATGAGCGCCACAGAGGCAAACCCCCTGTCCCAGGATGTGCTGGCCCGTCTGGCTGAGGTCATCGAGGCGCGCAAGGTGGGCGATCCGGAGAAGAGCTACGTGGCGCGGCTATTCCACAAGGGTACCGATGCCATCCTGAAGAAGATCGGCGAGGAAGCCACCGAAGTCGTCATGGCCGCCAAGGATGGTGACCCGAAGCAGGTGGTCTATGAGGTGGCCGATCTGTGGTTTCACTCCATGCTGGCGCTCAGCGCCTTCGGATTGCGCCCGGCTGACGTGTTGACGGAACTGCAGCGCCGCGAAGGGCTCTCAGGTCTTGAAGAGTTCGCTGCCCGCAAGCTGAAACTGCGAGAAGGAGAGGAACAGTGACAAATGTCGTGTTGCCTGGCTTGGAAGAAAAACCACACGATGGCCTGCGGACACTGACGCAAGTTCTTTACGGGTTGCATCTGCTGTCGTGGTTCTCTGCGGGCGCATTCTCCGTGGTTGCAATGATCATCAATCACGTCAAGCGTCCCGACTTGCCTGACGAGTTCTATCGCAGTCACTTCCGCTGGCAAGCCCGCAGCTTCTGGTTCACCTTGCTTTGGTTGACTCTCACCTCACCGCTTTTCCTGCTGTTCTGGTTGCCTGGTACGGCGGCGTGGTTTGTGGTTGGCCTGTGGTACCTGTATCGCTTCATTCGTGGCTGGTTGAGCTTTGCTGAAAGCCGAGCGATGCCGCTGCCTTCCTAACCAACGTACAAAGTAGTCATGAACGCGGATCCGAACTGCATCTTCTGCAAGATCGTTGCGGGCCAGATCCCGAGCCGCAAGGCCTACGAGGATGAAGAACTTCTGGTGTTCCACGACATCAACCCTTGGGCGCCAGTGCATTTGCTGATCATTCCGAAGCAGCACATCGCGACGCACGCCGACGTGCTGCCCGAAAACGAGCGCATGCTCGGCCGCATGCTGCTGCTGGCGCCAAGGCTTGCCCGGGAGCATGGCGCCAGCAACGGGTTTCGTAGCATCATCAACACTGGCCGCGATGGCGGCCAAGAGGTCTATCACCTGCACCTGCATGTGATCGGCGGTCCACGGCCCTGGAAACAAGGGTGACGACTGTCACGCGCCATGGGTTTATCAATGCGGCTGGTCAGTGGGCTGACCTAGAATTCGCCGTCGTTTCGCAGGAGAAAACAAATGGGCTCATTCAGCATCTGGC
The DNA here is from genome assembly GCA_947474755.1 of Burkholderiales bacterium. Taxonomy (GTDB): domain Bacteria; phylum Pseudomonadota; class Gammaproteobacteria; order Burkholderiales; family Burkholderiaceae_C; genus PBB1. Next base: position 82,092 of record CANJJE010000006.1, read on the forward strand.
ATTGGCTGATCGTGTTGTTGATCGTGGTGCTGGTCTTCGGCACCAAGAAGTTGAAGAACATCGGTGCCGATCTCGGCGGCGCAGTCAAGGGATTCAAGGACGGCGTGCGCGATGGCGGCGTGCCGGCTGATCCTGCGGCGCAGGTGACCGCGCAGAAATCGTCCGACGCGAACACAGTCGACGTGGAAGCCAAAACCAAGTCGTGATTGATTTCGGGTTCGACAAGATCGCGCTGATCGGCGCGGTCGCCCTGATGGTCATCGGACCGGAACGCCTGCCCAAGGTCGCCCGCACGGTGGGGCACCTGTTGGGCAAGGCACAGCGCTACATGGCTGATGTCAAGGCCGAGGTCAATCGGTCGATCGAACTCGATGAACTCAAGAAGATGAAGGGCGAGTTCGAGACCGCCGCACGCAATGTCGAGCAGGACACGGCGAGCGCGATCTACCAGGCCAGCTCTGACCTGAGCAAGAACTGGGAAACTCGCGACGAATCTTTGCCCGACGCGCGCCCTCACGACTACGACCAGTACGACACCCTGTTGCTGCCGATCCCCGACTACCGCAACCCGAACAAGCGCTGGAGACTGAAGCGCGGTGCCATGCCCCAGTGGTACAAGCAGCGCCACGGCATTCGGGGCAAGGCGCAATCCGGCGCAGCCCGCGTGGCGCGCTTCCGGCCGCCATCCTCCTCGGCCTGATCCATGGCAGCAAACCCGTCAGGCCCTGATGAACTCAGCGGCAAGGAACAGCCTTTCGTCACCCATCTGATCGAGTTGCGCGACAGGCTGGTGCGCGCCGCGATCGCGGTCGGCTTGGTGTTTGGTGCCTTGTGTCTGTGGCCAGGACCCGCGGGCCTTTATGACCTGCTGGCTGCGCCACTGGTGGCGAACTTGCCCAAGGGCGCCACGCTGATCGCCACCAACGTGATCTCGCCGTTTGTGGTGCCCTTGAAGATCACGCTGATGGCGGCGTTCCTGGTGGCGTTGCCGGTGGTGCTCTACCAAATGTGGGCGTTCGTCGCGCCCGGGCTTTACACGCACGAGAAAAAGCTGGTGCTGCCGTTGGTGATCTCGAGCACATTTCTGTTCCTGATTGGCGTGGCGTTCTGTTACTTCTTCGTCTTTGGGCAGGTGTTCAAGTTCATACAGAGCTTCGCGCCGAAGAGCATCACCGCGGCGCCTGACATCGAGGCCTATCTCAGTTTTGTGCTGACGATGTTCATCGCCTTCGGCGCAGCCTTCGAGGTGCCGGTCGTCGTGGTGGTGCTGGCCCGCATGAACCTGGTCAGCATTCAGAAGCTGAAGGAATTCCGCAGCTACTTCGTCGTGCTGGCCTTCATCATTGCCGCGATCATCACGCCTCCCGACGTCGTCTCACAGCTGGCACTGGCGATTCCGATGTGCCTCTTGTACGAAGTGGGCATCTGGGCGGCGCGCATCTTCATCAAGCACACCCAGGCGCCTGGCGAAGAAAGCACGCCGGCCGCCTGATCCGTCAGCCGCCGTTGTGGCCGTCAATGTCCGGGTGTGGCATGGGCCGGGGCATACTCTTGGGCCGTTGAGCGACTGTCACCCGCAGGTTCATCGATTTGTCGGCGCGTTGCACACTGATCGAGGCGACGCTGTTGGGCCGGAGTGATGCGACTGCATTGAGCAACTGTGCCGTGTTGATCACACTCTGGTCGCCGACCTTCACCACCACGTCGCCCGGCAGCATGCCACCGGCACTGGCCGGGCCGTTCTGCAGTACGCCTGTAATCAGTACGCCCTGTTTCACGGACAGATTCAAGGTGTCCGCAATCTCTGCGGTCAGGTCTCGGGGTTCGACACCGATCCATCCTCGCGTGACCTGGCCTTCACTGATCAGGCCCTCCATCACCTGGCGAGCAGTGTTGGCAGGAATGGCGAAACCGATGCCCATGTTGCCGCCCGAACGCGAATAGATGGCGGTATTGATGCCCAGCAGGTTGCCGTTTGCGTCGACCAGCGCACCGCCAGAATTGCCGGGGTTGATAGCTGCATCGGTCTGGATGAAGTTCTCGAAGGTGTTGATGCCGAGCTGGTCGCGGCCGAGTGCGCTGACGATGCCTGACGTCACCGTCTGACCGACTCCGAATGGGTTGCCAATGGCCAGCACCACATCGCCGACCTGCAAGTCATCGGCCTTGCTGAAAGTCATCACTGGCAGGCGGTCGAGCTTGATCTTCAATACCGCGAGATCGCTCTCCGGGTCGGTGCCGATGACCGTGGCCGAGGCGCTTCGACCATCTGGCAATTGCACGTCGATGTCGCTGGCGCCCTCGATGACGTGGTTGTTGGTCAGCAGAAAGCCATCAGCCGAGACGATGACGCCGGAGCCCAGGCCGACCTGGGCCTCCGACCGGCTTTGCTTGTCCCCGAAAAAGAAATACTGGAACCATGGATCACCCGAACGCGGGTAACGCGCTGTCGCTTTGCTGGCAGTGATGCTGACCACTGAAGGCGACGCCCGCTTGGCCGCGGCACTGTAGCTGCCGACGACGCCTGTGCGCGCGATCGGATCCGCGCTGACCAAGGTGCCGGGTGACGCCGGGCCGAGCGAGACCCCACCTGGCAGATCCCAGCCGCCTGAGCGCTGCAGCCACTCGGGTTTCAGCGTGGCGACGACGAACAGCACCGCGACCATCACGGTGACCGTCTGGGAGAATAGAAGCCAGGTTCTGCGCATGAGGAGGAGTCTGTGGCACGTCGTTCGGAGATCGATGAGTACCTGTCGGCACTGCTGCAGACGGCGAGCTTCAAGGATTATGGGCCGAATGGTCTGCAGATCGAGGGTCGCAACGAGGTGCGAAAGCTGGTCAGCGGCGTTACCGCGAGCCGCGCGCTGATCGACGCGGCGATCGACGCACAGGCCGACGCGCTGCTGGTGCACCATGGGCTGTTCTGGCGCGGGCACGACGGGCGTATCACGGGTTGGCTCAAGCAGCGCATTGCGCGCTTGCTGGCCCACGACGTCAACCTGTATGCGTACCACCTGCCCCTGGATGCACATGCCGAATTCGGCAACAACGCGCAGTTCGGCACCCGTCTGGGCGTGAGCGCCGACGCGCGCTTCGGTGAGCAATCACTAGGCTTCATCGGCACGCTGCCGGTGCCATGCAGCGCGGCCGATCTGGCGGGTCGCTGCGAGCGCTTGTCAGGCCGATCCACCACGTCGATCGACGGTGATGGACGCACTTTGATTCGTGTCGCCTGGTGCACCGGTGGTGCGCAGTCGTATTTCGAGTCGGCCATCGCCGCCGGCGCCGATGTGTTCATCACAGGTGAGATTTCCGAGCCGCAGGCGCATCTGGCCCGCGAGACCGGGACGGCCTTCATTGCCGTCGGCCACCACGCTAGCGAGCGCTATGGCGTCCAGGCGCTCGGCGCTCATCTGGCGGCGACTTTCGGCATTGAGCACTGCCACATCGAGATCGACAACCCGGCCTGATCGTGCACGGCGTGGCAGGCGCCAGCGCACTGACCGAGAAAAACTTACGCAACGAAGAGGTGCCGAGCAACATGAGCAAACGCGGGCAAGGCAACCCATGTGGGCTATACCGCCTCGAAGGCCACCTGCCGCACCTGCGGGACACCCGCGCATGGGTCAGGCTGGCCGATCCGGACGGCGACGTCAAGCCGAGCCCGAGGCCGCTGATTTGAGCGCCTCGAGCAACACAGTCGCGCCCATCGTGATCACGATGGGCGACCCCTGTGGTGTCGGGCCGGAGATCATCGCGAAGCTCTTTCGCGGCTCACGGGCTGAGGGCTGCTTTGTGCTTGGTGACGTCGACGTGCTGCGACGTGCCGTGCGGCTCACTGGCGGCGGGCTGGTGGTCGCAGAGATCGACACGCCGCAGGCCGCCATCGAGGTACCGCCGAACGCTCTCGGGGTGCTGCAAGCCCAGGCGCTGCCTTCGGATCTGCTCGATGCGCCGCTGGGTGCAATCGACGCCCGGGCGGGTGCGGCCGCCGCACGTTGCATCGAACAGGCGGTGGCGCTGGCGCGTCGAGGTGCGGTGTCGGCCATCGTCACTGCGCCGGTGCACAAGGGGGCTCTTGCGATGGCGGGTGTGGCCTTTCCTGGTCACACCGAGATGCTGCAGTCTCTCGCGACCGAGCCGGGGGGGGAGCCGCCGCCGGTGCGCATGATGCTCGCCAACGACGAACTCCGCACCGTGCTGGTGACGATTCACCAGTCGCTGCGATCGGCCATCGAAGCGGTCAGCTTCGGCTCGGTGCTTGACACCCTGCGCATCGCGCATCGCGCCGCGGCAGGGTGGGGCATGGCGGCGCCGCGCATCGCGGTGGCCGGGCTGAACCCGCATGCCGGCGAGGGGGGGCTGTTCGGCGAAGAGGAGATCACGATCATTGCGCCGGCCATTGCCGCTGCCCGCGCCGAGGGTATCGATGCGCGGGGGCCGTACGCGCCCGACACCGTATTCATGCGGGCGCGCCACGCGGTCGGGCACCCTGGCGAATTCGACATCGTGGTTGCGATGACGCACGACCATGGTCTGATCCCGGTCAAGTACCTGGGCGTCGAGCACGGTGTCAACGTGACGCTCGGCCTGCCCTTCGTGCGCACCAGCCCGGATCACGGCACCGCGTTCGACATCGCGGGGACCGGCGCGGCGGACGCCTCTTCGTTGGCCGCCGCGCTCACGATGGCGCGACGACTGGGTTTGGGCTGACGCGCCGCCGGTCTCGCCTTCACGCGCGGGGTTTGACCGCCAGCGTCGCGAGTTGCTGGCGAGCACGCGAGGTAGCGCGCTCCATCAGGTAGTTGTTTTCCACCGCGCGCAGGCGCTCGGCTTCGCACATGCGTGCCAGCATCCGAGCGGTCAGCGAGATCGTTTCCTGCAGATTGCGGCCATGGGTGAAGACGAAGAAGCTGCGGCCGGGGCTCATGTAGGTCAGCCGCACCTTCTGCCACTGGTCTTTCAGCAGCATCTGGTAGGCGAAGCCAATGCGCATGTGGTCCATCAGGCGTGCGCCATGAGAGGCCTCCGTCGGGTCGGCAGCAATCAGGTCGAGGTTGATGTCGATGTCCAGGTTCAGCGGTTCGGGCGCTGCCGCTGGCTCCTCGGCACTCCGATCTACATCGACCGGCTGGTCCCAGTCCACCGCATGCTCGTCGATCAGGCCGACTCGCTTCGCTTCCTCGGGGGAAAAGCGCTGCTCGACGTCGGTGGGCATGGCCGCGCTTGCCGCAACCGCATCGATGCTCGCCGCGACGCCTTGGCCGGGCACCCCCGTGTTGAACACCGACTCCATCTGCTTGGACAGAAGGTTGTAGTCCAGCTCAGTCAGCGCTGGCGTCTTCAGTGAATCGGCGTGCGCGGGTATCAGCTGGGCAAAAAAGTCCTTGGTTGCGGCCTCGGGCCAGCCAATCAGCTTCAGCCCCGCGTTCAGATCGCGCATCAGGGTGGGCAGTTGCATCAGGAAGCGCTTGCGCATCGTGGGCGAACCCTTGGGCTGCACGCTCATCACCAGATCGCGGCCAACCTGCCGGTAACGCCTGGTCGATTCGCTGTCGACACCTTCGATACGAATGGATTGCACCAGCGCCTGGCTCCACACCTGGCACAGGAATGTGCGCAGGAATTCCGGCATGGCCACTGACGACAAGGCGCTCTGCAACTGGACCAGATATCGCTGCTGGGAGCGCATATCGGATTCCTTGGTCTCCAGCACGAAGACAGCGCCCTGGTCTTGAACGACGGCTTCGGCCTGCAGGGTGATGAACGATTCAAGCGCCGAGAGCTTCGCCGCATACAGATCCACCTGGTCGAAATCGCCGTCGACGATCTCCTGCACCAGATCGCGTACCCGCTCGACGAATTCCTTGCCCGGCCCGTCCTCGAAGTCGTCGAAGGCGCAGGCCAGCGATGCGATGCGGTTGACGAAACGGCGCACCGGGTGCTTGCGCGAGGAGAAAAAAGTCGGGTCCACCAGCGCCACCCGCAGCACTGGAAGCTGCAGCCGGGCGATCTGCCGGGCCATCTGCGGCGGCACACGGGTATCGGACAGGATCTGGTCGAAAAGGCTGCCCACGACATCGATCACCATGTGATCGAGCTTGCCGCTGGATGCCTGCATCAGCTCGTCGCGGTGGGCGCGGATCAGGTTGACCGCCATCAGGCCTGCCGAAGCGTCCTCGGCATAGGCGCTTGCCGTAGCAGGATCCGCATAGGGGCTGCCGCCGATGGGACGCAGCCCCCCCCCAGTACCCGAGCGCGGTCCTGACGCTTCCTGGTATCCACCCAATGTCGCCGACCGCTGACCGCTACCCACCCCACCACCAGGGCCGAATCCACTCCCTTGGTCGCCCACGGTATCGCCCGACTCGCCGGTCAGGCTCGTCAGCCGCCGCAGCAAGGTCATCAGGTGCGCCTCCTGGACTGGCGAGCTGAATCCGCCACTGCCACCGCGGCCGCTCTGCCGCCCGCTGGTACCGGCTTGCCGTGGTCCTGAAGTCGAACGCCTGCCTGACAGGCCCGACTGCGTCGAATCATGAAAATCGGCGCCGGAGTGGCGCGTCGACGGCGTGTCGTCGCGCGGCGTCTGGTAGCCGGAGTTGATGCCCGGCAGCTGGTTGCCCGGCCCATCCACCGTGCGCACCTGAAGCCCGGCAGGCCTGATTCCGCGCGATTGCAGTTCGACCACGATGGCGGCGTAGCAGGCTGGCATCGCCTGGGCCATCACCGAAGCGAATTCACGGGTCAGCACGGCACGTTCATTCGGATCAACGCTGACCGTGCCGATCGCCATGTACAGCGCGTGGCCGATCACGCCAGGGCGCAGCGGGTTGCGATCGTCGTGGGTGGCGCCAAAGCCGGTGATCTGCCGCATGTAGCCGGAAAGCTCTCGCAACTCGACCTCGCAGGCCTGCGCGATCTGCTGACCCAGCCGATCCGACAGCATGCGGTCGTCGACTTCCTTGTCATCGACCAGCGTCAGCGATTGCCAGTCGGCCGGCGCGACCTTGCGCCTCGATTCAGACTGCTGGGCGAGCGTCTCCAGCATCCGCGCATCCAGCAGGGTCTGGAACTGCAGGTGGAAAGACCTCAGCTGACGTTGCAGCGCCAGTTGCGCGGCGAACATCGTGTTGCGATCAACCGCCTTCGAGACTGACTGCGACTGCGCGGCCAGCGTCTGGCAGACGCGCTCGCCCACCGTCGAGACCGTGGCCTTGACGAGGTCTGCCGCAGCGACAAGGTCTGCAGGCAGTCGAGGGTCTGACGGGTTCATCGTGGTGACGGGCTACTTTCTCAGCGCATCACGGATTTCGCGCAGCAGCAAGATGTCTTCGGCCGGCGGCGGAGCAGCGGGCTCAGGCGCCGCAGCAACTTCTTGGTGCCTCAGCCGGTTGACCGCCTTGACCATCAAGAAAATGATGAATGCCAGGATCACGAAGTTGATCGATATGGTCAGAAAGCTGCCGTACGCGAGCACCGCGCCCTCTTTCTTCGCTTCTATGAGCGTGGTGGCGCTTTGACCCGCCAGAGGGATGAAGTAATTCGCAAAGTCGAGTCCGCCGAACAGCTTGCTGACTACCGGCATGATCACATCACCAACCAGCGAATCGACGATCTTGCCGAATGCACCGCCGATGATCACGCCGACCGCCAGATCGACGACGCTGCCCTTCATCGCGAATTCCTTGAACTCGGTCGTGAATCCCATCGTGCTCGCTCCTCGTTGCTGTTTGTATGACTCTGCGCAAGTGCGCAGTGACTCGCTTGGCCGCAAGTATTGCCGATTACCCCTGGTTTTCGGCGGTCTGCGCTGCCGCTTGCGGCGTGCGCGCCGAGGTTTTCGATCCGATTGCCAAGGCCCAGGCCTCTGTGCGCCCAAAGCGCTCCGCTAGAATCCGCCGCTGTCCTGGAATCGTTGTCACACGCGAGGTGTTATGAGTGAGCAGCAAGTTGACGGTGCGAAGCGCACCTGGTTGATCGCATCGGGCTGTATGGGTGCGGTAGGGGGCGCGGCAGTAGCGGTTCCCTTCGTCAGCAGCTTTCAGCCCTCAGAGCGTGCGCGTGCCGCGGGCGCCTCGGTTGAAGTCGACATCAGCGGGTTGAAGCCGGGCGAAAAGATGACGGTCGAGTGGCGCGGCAAGCCGGTGTGGATCATCAAGCGCACGCCGGAGCAGGTGGCTGAGCTGCCAAAGAACGATGCGCTGCTGGCCGATCCGAACTCGCAGCGCAAGCCCGACGAGTTCACGCCCGAATATGCGCGCAACGAGCATCGTTCCATCAAGCCGGAAATCATGGTGGCGGTCGGCATCTGTACGCACCTCGGCTGCTCGCCATCCGACAAGTTCACGCCCGGGCCGCAACCCTCACTGCCCGATACCTGGCCAGGCGGATTCCTTTGCGCATGCCACGGCTCCACTTTTGACCTGGCTGGTCGGGTCTACAAGAACAAGCCCGCACCGGACAACCTGCAGGTACCTCCGCATATGTATCTGGCGGACAACCGTTTGTTGATCGGCGAAGACAAGAAGGCCTGATGGCCAAGCAGTAACGGACCTCAGGAGAACACACGATGGCCACCATGAAGGAAGCACCCGCCAACGCCAGTGCAGCTGAAAAGCTGATGACGTGGGTTGACAACCGGTTCCCGGCGACCAAGCTCTACAACGAGCACCTGGCCGAGTACTACGCCCCGAAAAACTTCAACTTCTGGTACTTTTTCGGCTCGCTCGCGCTACTGGTGCTGGTGATCCAGATCGTCACCGGCATCTTCCTGGTGATGCATTACAAACCCGATGCGTCCCTGGCCTTCGCATCTGTCGAATACATCATGCGCGACGTGCCCTGGGGCTGGCTGGTGCGCTACATGCACTCCACTGGTGCCAGCGCGTTCTTCGTCGTCGTGTACCTGCACATGTTCCGCGGCATGATCTATGGCAGCTACCGCAAGCCCCGCGAACTCGTCTGGATCTTCGGCTGCGCCATCTTCCTGTGCCTGATGGCCGAAGCGTTCATGGGCTACCTGCTGCCCTGGGGCCAGATGAGCTACTGGGGCGCGCAGGTCATCGTGAACCTGTTCACTGCGATTCCGTTCATTGGCCCGGACCTGGCGTTGCTGATTCGGGGTGACTACGTGGTTGGCGATGCGACGCTGAACCGCTTCTTCAGCTTCCACGTGATCGCGGTGCCGCTGGTCCTTCTGGGGTTGGTCGTGGCGCACATCATTGCGCTGCACGAAGTGGGGTCGAACAACCCGGACGGCGTCGAGATCAAGGCCAAGAAAGATGCCAATGGGCGGCCTCTGGACGGCATTCCGTTCCACCCGTACTACACGGTGCACGACATACTCGGCGTCAGCGTGTTCCTGCTGATCTTCTCGGCCATCATCTTCTTTGCACCCGAGCTCGGCGGCTATTTCCTTGAGTACAACAATTTCATCCCGGCCGATCCGCTGAAGACACCACTGCACATTGCTCCAGTTTGGTACTTCACCCCGTACTACTCGGTGCTTCGCGCGATCACCGCTGAAATGATGTACGTCCTGATGGCGTTTGCGGCGGCAGGAGCCTTGCTGGCCGTGCTCAAGTTGAAACTGGGAGGCCTGTACAAGCTGGTCATCGTGGGCGGTACCGCCGCATTGATCGCCATGATGTTCGCCATCGATGCGAAGTTCTGGGGCGTGGTGGGCATGGGTGGCGCGGTGGTCATCCTCTTCTTTCTGCCTTGGTTGGACCACAGCCCGGCGAAGTCATTGCGTTATCGCCCGGACTGGCACAAATACGTCTACGCGCTGTTTGTCGTTAACTTCCTGCTGCTTGGCTACCTGGGCGTTCAGCCGGTGTCACCCCTCGGCGAACGCCTCTCGCAAATCGGTACGGTGATCTATTTCGGCTTCTTTTTGCTGATGCCCTGGTGGAGTCGGTTGGGCGAGCCCAAGCCTGTTCCCGAGCGCGTGACATTCGCTGCACACTGATGACCGAGACGGGCTATCCACAATGAAAAAATTTATCCTCTCGTTGCTGATTTCATTGGGCGCCGTTTCAGCGGCGCACGCTGCCGGTGGTGGCATTGCGTGGGACAAGTTCCCCCTGGAAAAATCGACCGATGTCGTCGCACTGCAAAACGGTGCCAGGACCTTCGCCAACTACTGCCTGAACTGCCACAACGCGTCGTTCATGCGCTACAACCGACTGCGCGATATCGGGCTGACCGAAGCGCAGATCAAGGCCAACCTGATGTTTGCCACCGAGAAGGTGGGTGATGTCATGACGGTGTCGATGAGCGCGAAGAATGCCAAGGAATGGCTGGGCGTCGTCCCTCCTGACCTGACGTTGGTCGCGCGTTCCCGTTCGGCTGTTGGGCAAGGCAGCGGCGCAGATTATCTTTACACCTTCTTGCGTACCTACTACCGCGACGACACCAAGGCAACAGGCTGGAACAACCTCGCCTACCCTAACGCTGCCATGCCCCACATCCTGTGGGAGTGGCAGGGTCAGCGCGCCGCCAAGTTTGTCGATGAAGCCGACCCGCACGATGCCAGCAAGACGATTCATCGCTTTGTCGGCTTCGAACAATTGACCCCCGGGTCCAAGTCGCAGCTTGAATACGACAACGCGGTAGCCGACCTGGTGGCTTATATGCACTGGATGGCTGAGCCCGTGCAGAGCACTCGCATCCGGCTGGGCGTGTGGGTGCTGCTGTTCCTGTCGGTGTTCGTTGTTGTTGCCTGGCGCCTGAACGCTGCCTTCTGGAAAGACATCAAGTGACGTCATGCCTGTCCGGTGTCCGCTCTGGACGCCGGGCAATCGCGCAGTGGGTCAGCCCGACAAGGCGCCCCCTGCGTTTTTCTTTTCTGATCCCATGAGGAGCTCGCCCAGATGATGGTGCTTTACTCCGGCACGACCTGCCCCTATTCACACCGTTGCCGCTTTGTGCTGTTCGAGAAGGGCATGGACTTCGAGATCCGCGATGTCGACCTTTTCTCCAAGCCTGAAGAGATCGCCTTGATGAACCCTTACAACGAGGTGCCGATCCTCGTCGAGCGCGACCTGATCCTCTACGAGTCGCACATCATCAATGAGTACATCGACGAGCGCTTCCCTCACCCTCAGCTGATGCCCGGCGACCCGGTGGCGCGCGCGCGGGTTCGACTGTTCCTGCTGAATTTCGAGAAAGAGTTGTTCACCCATGTGAACCTGCTCGAATCGCGTGGTGGAAAAGCGACCGACAAGCAGCTCGAAAAGGCGCGGGCACAGATCCGCGACAGGCTGACGCAGCTCGCGCCGATCTTCCTGAAGAACAAGTTCATGCTGGGCGATGATTTCTCGATGCTCGACGTGGCCATCGCGCCGCTGCTGTGGCGCCTCGACTACTACGGGATCGACATGTCGAAGAACGCGGTGCCGTTGCTGAAGTACGCAGAGCGCATCTTTTCCCGGCCAGCGTACATCGAAGCTCTCACGCCCTCCGAGAAAGTCATGCGCAAGTGAGCTTCGGCGCCATCCGCCAGCCCACCATTCCACGCCAATGACCCAGCCGCCCGCACCACCGCTGTTTGGCAATAACGGGTCATCGACGCGACCGTACCTGATCCGGGCCTTGCACGAGTGGTGCACCGACAACGGCTTCACGCCCTACATCGCGGTATTCGTCGGTCCCCAGGTGCGGGTTCCGATGGAGTACGTGAAGAACGGCGAGATCGTGCTCAACGTCGGCTTCGAAGCCACGACAGCGCTCGAGCTGGGCAACGAACGCATCGAGTTCAAGGCGCGGTTCGGCGGCAGCTCGCGCGAGATCTCGGTGCCTGTCGATCACGTCATCGCGATCTACGCTCGGGAGAACGGGCAGGGCATGGCGTTTCCCGTCCCTGCGGGCGCCGCCCCGACCGGGCAGAGCTCGCCTGTGCCGACCCCGGACACGACGGATCGAGCGGCCATGGTGCTGCGGCTGGCCACCGACCGCGATGACCCTGGCGCAGTGCACAGTGCAACGCCTGCTGGCAAGAAGGCTCCCGACCTCGATGCGGATCCTCCGCCTGACACCCCGCCGACAGGCGGGCGACCGACCTTGAAGCGAGTCAAGTGATGCATTGCCAGCGTCTTTGACCTTCACTTCGTCGGCGCCACTAGAATTTCAAGCTTGCCCTTGTAGCTCAGTTGGTAGAGCAGCGGTTTTGTAAACCGAAGGTCGCGGGTTCGATTCCTGCCGGGGGCACCATATTGGGAAAAGGCGCGATGTTTCTCCTCCGTGATCGAACCAAGTTCAACACCGATGTCGATCTGATTCTCCGAATGTCCTTCGACATCGAGACAGACAACAGCAAGAACCGGGCATTCCCGTCGTTCATCAGCTATCTGAGCTCCTTGAGCGAGATCTGGAATGAAAACGGCTCGCCAGAGCACGCAGCCGTCCACATGGCATGCGTTTACTGCAAGGGGCTGGCGGAGAAGGGCGATGCTGCGGGAAAAGCCGAGGCGAAGGCCATTCGACTGCGCATCGCCGAGGCCACACCCGTGTTTGTGTCGCGCGGGCAAATGACCCCCGATTGGGCGGCGCACTATGCAGGGCTGCTTGAAAAGTACGCTGAGTTGTCGGCTTAGCCAGCCTTCCACAAAGTCCTCGCGCCACGCGCGGACCACCGATCAGGCCGATCGCACCTTGATTTTCAAAGGCACCGGCGCAAACCCGCAGTCGAGCAGCCGCTGTTCGATCCGCGGCTGAAGCTGGCGCAGCTTTGCTGCGACGCTGGCATTGGCCGCGATCAGTGTCCAGCCACCGTCGTCGACCGGACTGGCCGTCACATGAGGCGCCAGCGATGCGGCCAGACACGGCAGCACTGCCGCGTGGCGACGTCTCGAATCATCGAGTCGGCGACGCAAGTGACAGAGTGACGCGCTGGCGTTCAGTGCCTGACTGATCGGCAGGGCATCGGGGACACTGACGATGTTCTTGCTCATTCAGAGAGCCAGTGTAGTCAAGCCCGTCCGGCGATGAACGCTGCCGAAGGGTCGCCGCAGTCACGTGGTGCTGGCATGCTCGGGCGGTAAACTCGAAGGCTTTGCTGCGCCACCCGGCCCCGACCGTCCGGCGGGCGCGACGCCAACTCCCTCTCACGCCGCATGTTGCCCAAGATACTCAAACAGCTTTTTGGCAGTCGCAACGAGCGCTTGCTCAAGCAATACCGCAGGGTGGTCGTGCAGATCAATGCGCTCGAATCCAGATTCGAGGCTCTGGACGACGCGGCGTTGGCAGCCAAGACGATCGAGTTCCGCCAGCGCCACGCCGCCGGAGAGACCCTCGACGCCTTGTTGCCCGAGGCCTTTGCCGTGGTGCGTGAAGGCAGCAAGCGCGCGTTGAAGATGCGCCACTTCGATGTGCAACTGATCGGTGGCATGACGCTGCACGACGGCAAGATCGCCGAGATGCGCACCGGCGAAGGCAAGACGCTGATGGCGACCCTGCCGGTCTACCTGAATGCGATTGCCGGCAAGGGCGTGCATGTGGTCACCGTCAACGACTACCTCGCCAAACGCGACGCCGACTGGATGGGCCGCCTCTACACCTTCCTCGGACTGACGGTGGGCGTGAACCTGCCACAGATGCAGCGCCAGGAAAAACAGGCGGCGTACGCGGCCGATGTCACCTACGGCACGAACAACGAATTCGGCTTTGACTACCTGCGCGACAACATGGTGCAGGACATCGCCGACCGCGTGCAGCGCGAGCTGTCATACGCCATCGTCGACGAGGTCGACTCGATCCTGATCGACGAGGCCCGCACACCGTTGATCATCAGCGGTCAGGCCGAAGACCACACCGAGATGTATGTGCGCATCAACGCGGTGGTGCCCCAACTGAAGAAGCAGATCGGCGAGCTCGACCTGCGCACCGGCGAAGGCGTCATCGAGCCGGGCGACTTCACCGTCGACGAGAAGACGCATCAGGTCTACCTGACCGAAGACGGCCATGAGAACGCCGAGCGTCTGCTCGGCGAAGCGGGCATCCTTGCCGAAGGCGCCAGCCTGTACGACGCGGCGAACATCGCGCTGATGCACCACGTCTACGCGGCACTGCGCGCCCGGCACCTGTACAACCGCGATCAGCATTACGTGGTGCAGAAAGGCGAGAACGGCCCCGAGGTCGTCATCGTCGATGAATTCACTGGCCGGCTGATGACCGGGCGTCGCTGGTCCGATGGCCTGCATCAGGCTGTCGAGGCGAAGGAAGGCGTGCCGATCCAGAGCGAGAACCAGACGCTGGCGTCGATCACCTTCCAGAATTACTTCCGCATGTACGGCAAGCTCTCGGGCATGACCGGCACGGCCGACACCGAGGCCTACGAGTTCCAGGAAATCTACGGTCTGGAGACCGTGGTGATCCCGCCGAACCGCCCGACGGTGCGCAAGGACGAGCTCGACCTGATCTACAAGACCAGCCGCGAAAAGTTCGAGGCGGTCATTGCCGACATCCGAAACTGCCACGAACGCGGCCAGCCGGTGCTGGTCGGCACCACCTCGATCGAGAACTCCGAGCTGATCTCGGGCCTGCTGCAAAAAGCCCAGCTGCCGCACAACGTGCTCAACGCCAAGCAGCACGCCCGGGAAGCCGAGATCGTCGCGCAGGCCGGGCGGCCTGGCGTGATCACGATCGCCACCAATATGGCCGGTCGCGGCACCGACATCGTGCTGGGTGGCAATGTCGAGAACCAGATCAAGGCCATCCAGGCCGATGCGACTGTCTCTGAAGCCGAATTACAGGTGCGCGCCAAGCAACTCCAGGATGAGTGGCAGGGCCTGCACGATCGGGTGAAGGCCGAAGGCGGCCTGCGCATCATCGCGACCGAGCGCCACGAATCGCGCCGCATCGACAACCAGTTGCGCGGCCGCTCCGGTCGTCAGGGCGACCCGGGCTCCTCGCGCTTCTACCTCTCGCTCGACGACTCGTTGATGCGCATCTTCGCCGGTGAGCGCGTCAAGGCGATCATGGATCGGCTGAAGATGCCCGACGGCGAGGCCATCGAGGCGGGCATCGTCAACCGCAGCATCGAAGGTGCGCAGCGCAAGGTCGAGGCACGCAACTTCGATGTGCGCAAGCAGCTGCTGGAATACGACGATGTCGCCAACGACCAGCGCAAGGTCATCTACCAGCAGCGCAACGAGATTCTCGAGTCCAGGAGCCTGACCGAGCAGATCGCCAGCCTGCGCCGCAGCACGATGGCCGATGTGGTGCGCACCCATGTGCCCGCCGAAAGCCTGGAAGAGCAGTGGGACCTCGATGGCCTGCAGAAGGTGCTGCGCGAGGAATGGCAGCTCGATCTGCCTCTGAAGGCCGAGGTCGACGCCAGCGATTCGATCACCGATGAAGACCTGATCGAGCGTGTTGCCAAGGCCGCCGACGAGCTGTTCAACGCGAAAATCGTGCTCGTCGGCGAAGAGCAGTTCCAGCCCTTCATGCGGATGATCTTCCTGCAGTCGATTGATCAGCACTGGCGCGAACATCTGGCCGCGCTCGACTATCTGCGCCAGGGCATCCACCTGCGCGGCTATGCGCAGAAGAACCCGAAGCAGGAATACAAGCGCGAGGCCTTCGAGCTGTTCAGCCAGCTGCTCGACGTGATCAAGATGGATGTCACGCGCACGCTGATGACGGTGCGTATCCGCTCGGCCGAAGAGGTGGCACAGGCCGCCGAGGAAATCGAGCAGCGTGCCGAGCGCATCGCCAACGTGACCTACACCCATCCGAACGAGGATGGCAGTGCGTCGTCGGAACCGTCCCCAGGTGCCGATCCGGCGGCACAGGTCGCTGCCGAAATGTCGCAGCGTGCCCAGGCCTCCGCTGCCGGCATACCCCGTGTCGGCCGCAATGATCCCTGCCCCTGCGGCAGCGGCAAGAAG
This sequence comes from Burkholderiales bacterium, assembly GCA_947474755.1. Classification (GTDB taxonomy): domain Bacteria; phylum Pseudomonadota; class Gammaproteobacteria; order Burkholderiales; family Burkholderiaceae_C; genus PBB1. The sequence goes on from CANJJE010000006.1 coordinate 97,982, forward strand.
TACAAGGTCTGCCACGGCAAGCTGGCCTGAGCGCGGTGCGGACTGGTTCAGCGTCAACCTGAGGAACCTGCCATGCCCGTCAATCTGCAAGCACCGAATCCAGCCGATCTGAAGCCCGTGCCGGGCGTGTTGCTCGGCACCACGATGGCCGGGGTGCGCAAGGCGAACCGGCGCGATGTGCTCGTCGTCACGCTGGCCGAAGGCTCGCAGGTGGCCGGCGTGTTCACCCGCAACCGTTTCTGCGCGGCACCGGTGCAACTGTGCCGACAGCACCTGGAGATCGACCGCAAAGGCGCGCCAGGCATCCGCGCGCTGCTGGTCAACACCGGCAATGCGAACGCGGGCACCGGCGCAGACGGTCTGGCTCGCGCACGCTCGACCTGTGTGGCGCTGGCCACGCAACTCGGCCTGCAGCCCGATCAGGTGCTGCCGTTCTCCACCGGCGTGATCATGGAAACGTTGCCGAACGACCGCATCGAAGCCGGCTTGCCCGCAGCACTCGCTGATCGAGATGCTGACCACTGGGCGCAGGCCGCCGAAGCGATCATGACCACCGACACGCTGCCCAAGGCAGCCTCCTTGCAGGTTCAGATCGGCGGCAAGACGGTCACCGTCACCGGCATCAGCAAGGGCGCGGGGATGATCCGCCCGAACATGGCCACGATGCTCGGCTTCGTCGCCACTGATGCGGTGCTCGCTCCTGGTCTGCTCGACACCCTGGTGTGTGACGCGGCCGATCGATCATTCAACCGCATCACGATCGACGGCGACACCTCGACCAACGATTCCTTCGTGCTGATCGCCACGCAGCAGGCCGGCCACGCGCCGATCACGCAGCTCGACAGCGGCGACGGTGCGGTGCTGCGCGAGGCGGTGATCTCGGTGGCGATGACTCTGGCCCAGGCCATCGTGCGCGACGGCGAGGGTGCAACCAAGTTCATCACCGTGCAGATCGATGGTGGCGCGACCGAAGCCGAATGCCAGCTGGCGGCCTACGCCATTGCCCACTCGCCGCTCGTCAAGACGGCCTTCTTCGCCAGCGACCCGAACCTCGGCCGCATCCTGGCGGCCGTCGGCTATGCCGGCATCGCCGATCTCGACCAGGCGCTGATCGACCTGCACCTCGACGATGTCCAGGTGGTCTCACGCGGCGGGCGCGACCCGGCGTACCGTGAGCAAGACGGCCAGCGGGTGATGAAGCAAAGCGAGATCACCGTGCGGGTCAACCTGAACCGCGGGGTGGCCAGCACCACTGTCTGGACCTGCGATCTCAGCTACGAGTACGTGAAGATCAACGCGGACTATCGCAGCTGAGCGGCCGGTCGCGGCGACGGCTGCTCAAGCTGATGGCAAGCGGTCCACCGCGTCGGTGAACAGCGCGTCCACGCCCCACCCGAACAGCCGCTCCGCCACCCGCGCATCGTTCACCGTGTAGGCCATCGCCAGCAGGCCTGCCGCGTGCAGCCGTTCGACCCATCCGGCGTCGATCAGCACGAAGTCAGCCACCACGGCGACGCAGCCAAGCGCCAGCGCCTGCTCGAACCAGTCCGGCGTCAGCGCGTCGATCAACAGTGCGCGCGGCAAGGCCGGGGCCGCTTCGCGCGCAGCGGCCACTGCATCCACCGAGAACGAACTGAGCAGCGGTAAATCGGTTCGCCCCGCCCACAGCCGTGCTGCTTCGGCAGCAACGCGTTGCCCGGTCAGCACTTCCCAGCCGGGTGTTGGCTTGATCTCGATGTTCAGCAGCGAATCGGTGGCGATGCACAAGCCAGCGATCGCTGCCAGCGTCGGGATCGGCTCGCCAGCGAATGCGGCGCTGTGCCAGCTGCCGGCGTCCAGCGTGGCGAGTTCGGCCCACGCTCGATCGCCGGCAACGCCGCAGCCGTTGGTGGTGCGATCCAGCGTCGTGTCGTGCATCAGGAAGGCGATGCCATCCGCACTGAGCTTCACGTCGCACTCGAAAGCGCGGCAGCCATGGCTGTGGCCGAGGCGAAATGCCGCCATGGTGTTCTCCGGCGCCAGGGTGCCGGCGCCTCGATGGGCGAGCCATCGACATGACCGCCACCGGCTGTCCGGGGAGAGCGTGGTTCGGCTCGGCAGATCGGAGTTCATCGGTTCGGGTGGGGCATGGCGCCGGCCTCTGGGTGCGCCCGCGCAACAACGATAGATGGGTTTGCCATGTGTTGGAGTCCCCACACCGCCGTTTTCTCTGGTGAGCAACGACAATCAGGCATTCTCGCAACGCGTCTGAGCTGGAGCGGGCCCGGTCTATCCGGGCGGTGCCCCTTGCCAGTCGCCTCACCAATGAACGCACCCACGACCCTGACCGAACTGGTGTCCGCGAGCCGCGTCGAAGCCGGCTCGCCTCGCCTGCGCGAGATTCCGTACAACTACACCTCGTTCTCCGACCGCGAGATCGTGCTGCGGCTGCTGGGCGAACGAGCGTGGGAACTGCTGGGCCGGCTGCGCGGCGAACGCCAGACCGGACGCTCGGCACGGATGCTCTACGAAGTGCTCGGCGACATCTGGGTGGTGCAGCGCAACCCCTATCTGCAGGACGACCTGCTCGACAACCCCAAGCGCCGCCAGCTGCTGATCGACGCGCTGCACCATCGGCTCAGCGAGGTGGAGGCGCGCGCGAAGCCCAGCGACGGTGCGCACCACGGTGAAGTCAACGAGCTGCTGACCTGCGCGAAAGCCGCAGTGCGGCGCTTTGCCGACCAGTTCGACGAAGTTGCCCGGCTGCGCCGCCGCGCCACCCGGACGCTGCGCCGCTGCACCGCCGCCGACAACGTCAAGTTCGATGCGCTGTCGCGCGTGTCGCACGTCACCGACGCCACCGACTGGCGCGTCGAGTACCCCTTCGTCGTGCTGACGCCCGACACCGAGGCCGAGATGGCCGCACTCGTCAAGGGCTGTGTCGAGCTGGGCCTCACCATCATCCCGCGCGGCGGCGGCACCGGCTACACCGGTGGCGCCATCCCGCTGACCTGGAACAGCGCGGTCATCAACACCGAAAAGCTCGAAGCGATGAGCGAGGTCGAGATGCGCCAGCTGCCCGGCGTCGATCAGCCGGTAGCCACGGTGTGGAGCGAAGCCGGTGTCGTCACCCAGCGCGTGGCCGATGCGGCCGAGCGCGGCGGCTTCGTGTTCGCGGTCGACCCCACCTCCGCTGAAGCCAGCTGCATCGGCGGCAACATCGCGATGAACGCCGGCGGCAAGAAGGCCGTGCTGTGGGGCACCGCGCTCGACAACCTGGCCTCGTGGCGCATGGTCACGCCCGAGGCCAAGTGGCTCGAGGTCACGCGCTTGAACCACAACCTCGGCAAGATCCACGACGTCGAAGTGGCCAGCTTCGAGCTGAAGTACTTCGACGCCAGCGGCAAGACACTCGAGCGTACCGAGCGACTCGACATCCCGGGCAGCACCTTCCGCAAGGAAGGTCTGGGCAAGGACGTCACCGACAAGTTCCTCGCCGGTTTGCCGGGCATCCAGAAGGAAGGCTGCGACGGCCTGATCACCAGCGCACGCTGGATCGTCCACAAGATGCCGGCGCACATCCGCACGGTGTGCCTCGAATTCTTCGGCAACGCGAAGGACGCGGTGCCCAGCATCGTCGAGATCAAGGACTACCTGTTTGCCCAGGCCAAGGCCGGCGGCGCGGTGCTGGCAGGGCTCGAGCACCTGGACGACCGCTACCTGAAGGCGGTCGGCTACGCGACCAAGAGCAAGCGCGCGCATGCCGGCGCGAATGCCAATGGCCTGCCGAAGATGGTGCTGTTCGGCGACATCGCCGGCGACGATGCCGATGTGGTCGCCCGCGCCACCAGCGAGGTGATCCGCATCGCCAACAGCCGCGCCGGTGAAGGCTTTGTCGCGGTCAGCCCCGAGGCGCGCAAGAAGTTCTGGCTCGACCGCAAGCGCACCGCAGCGATCAGCAAGCACACCAATGCCTTCAAGGTGAACGAGGACGTCGTGATCCCGCTGCCGCGCATGGGCGAGTACACCGAAGGCATCGAGCGCATCAACATCGAACTCAGCCTGCGCAACAAGCTGACGCTGCTGGACGCGCTGGAAGCGTTCTTCCGCAAGGGCCAGCTGCCGCTGGGCAAGGGCGACGACGCGGTCGACATCCCGTCGGCCGAGCTGCTCGAAGACCGGGTTCAGCAGGCGCTCACGGTGATCGACGAGGTGCGCGCGCTGTGGCAGCACTGGTTGACGCACCTCGACACCGGCGTCGGTGAGCCCAGCTACTTTGCCCGCTTGCAGGACCACACGCTGCGCGCTTCGTGGAAGCTGCAGGTGCGCGCGCCGCTGCAAGCCATCTTCTCCGGCGCGGCGCTGTCGCCGATCGTCGAAGCCTGCCAGGCCATCCACAAGGAGGTGCTGCACGGCCGGGTGTGGATCGCGCTGCACATGCACGCCGGCGACGGCAATGTGCACACCAACATCCCGGTGAACAGCGACGACTACGAGATGCTGCAGACCGCGCACGAAGCCGTCGCCCGCATCATGAATCTGGCGCGTCGGCTCGACGGCGTGATCTCCGGCGAGCACGGCATCGGCATCACCAAGCTCGAATTCATGACCGACGCCGAGCTGGCCGATTTCGCCGCCTACAAGCAGCGCGTCGATCCGGAAGGCCGATTCAACAAGGGCAAGCTGCTTCGGGGTGGCGCTGGTCGCGCCGACGTGGCCGAGCTCGGCGGCGAACCTCAACTGCGGCCATCCGACCTGAGCCAGGCCTACACGCCGAGCTTCGGGCTGATGGGCCACGAGTCACTGATCATGCAGCAGAGCGACATCGGCGCCATCGCCGACAGCCTCAAGGACTGCATGCGCTGCGGCAAGTGCAAGCCGGTGTGCGCCACCCACGTGCCACGAGCCAACCTGCTGTACAGCCCGCGCAACAAGATCCTCGCCACCTCGCTGCTGGTCGAGGCCTTCCTGTACGAGGAACAGACCCGCCGCGGCATCAGCCTGCGCCACTGGGAAGAGTTCGAGGACGTCGCCGACCACTGCACCGTGTGCCACAAGTGCCTGAGCCCGTGCCCGGTCAAGATCGACTTCGGCGAGGTGTCGATGAACATGCGCAACCTGTTGCGCAAGATGGGCAAGAAGAGCTTCCGCCCTGGCAATGCGGTGGCCATGACCTTCCTCAACGCCACCAGCCCGCAGACGATCAACCTGATGCGCGGCGCCATGGTCGGTATCGGCTTCAAGGCGCAGCGCCTGGCCAACGACCTGCTGCAGCGCCTCGCACGCAAGCAGACGGCGCTGCCGCCCGCCACGGTCGGCACCGCGCCGATCAAGGAACAGGTGATCCACTTCATCAACAAGAAGCTGCCCGGCGGATTGCCGAAGAAGACCGCGCGCGCCTTGCTCGACATCGAGGACAAGGACTACGTGCCGATCATCCGCAACCCGCAGACGACCACCGCCGAGACCGAAGCGGTGTTCTATTTCCCCGGCTGCGGCTCGGAACGGCTGTTCTCGCAGGTGGGCCTGGCCACGCAGGCCATGCTGTGGCATGCCGGCGTGCAGACGGTGCTGCCACCGGGCTACCTGTGCTGCGGCTACCCGCAGCGCGGCAGCGGTCAGTACGACAAGGCCGACAAGATCATCACCGACAACCGGGTGCTGTTCCACCGTGTCGCCAACACGCTCAACTACCTCGACATCAAGACCGTGGTGGTCAGCTGCGGCACCTGCTACGACCAGCTGCAGGGTTACCAGTTCAACGAGATCTTCCCCGGCTGCCGGATCATCGACATCCACGAATACCTGCTCGAGAAGAACATCACCTTGCCGGGGCAGGGCGGCTACCTGTACCACGACCCTTGCCACAGCCCCATGAAGCTGCAGGAGCCGATGAAGACGGTGAAGGCGCTGCTCGGCAACAACGTCATCGACGCCAAGCGCTGCTGTGGTGAAAGCGGCACGCTCGGCGTGACGCGCCCCGACATCAGCACGCAGATCCGTTTCCGCAAGGAAGAGGAATTGCGAAAGGACGAGGCCATGCTGCGCAAGACGGGTGCGGTCGCCGAGACCGGCACGGTCAAGGTGCTCACCTCCTGCCCGAGCTGCCTGCAAGGCCTCAGCCGCTACACAGGTGATTTGCAGAACGGCCTGCTCGAAGCCGACTACATCGTCGTCGAGATGGCCAACCAGCTGCTCGGCCCCGACTGGATGCCGCAGTACGTCGCGCGTGCCAACCAGGGGGGCATCGAGCGCGTGCTTGTGTAGGTGGCCTTTTTCTTGCTTGAAAGCGAAAGGCTGGTTTCAGTGGTTGCAGCGCACGTCAAGGGTGCTGCCACCGTCAGGCCAGCCGCTTTTCGTCAGGGTTGCATATTGGGTACCCCCTTGGTTGAGGGGGGTCCGGATAGCCCGGGGCCCGATATAGCCACTATGATCCGTGTGAAATCGACGATTTTTTCGTCCAATCCATCTTCGGGAGCAGGCTCCATGAAACTCAGGCAAATCTCCATAGCGGCCGCCATGCTCATCAGCGGGTCAGCTTTTGCAACGCCGCTCGCTCCCACCAACCTCGGCGCCCTCGACAACACGTTTGCAAGCGTTTTCGGCAAGACCTCATCGACCGAAGCGCTTCTTCTGCAAGATTTCTACATGTTCACGATCGCCGGGCCTGGCACGGTCTCCGGCAGCATCTTCAGCAGCGGCTATGCCGTATCTGCTGTCACTCTGATCAACTCCGCCAACGTCACCATTGCCTCGGACACCACCCCGAGCAGCTTCAGTTTCGGTGGCCTGACAGCGGGCAGTTTCAAGCTGTCCTTCCTGGGCATGAACTCCACGCCTGACTCATCGTTCTATGGCGGCTCGGTCGGCGCCGTCACGACACCGGTGCCAGAACCAGAAACCTACGCGCTGATGCTGGCTGGCCTTGGCGTGATCGGCTTCATGGCGTCACGCCGCAGGCAAGGCTGATACTGATGGCCGCGCGTTGCTGAACAGCAACCCTGCGACAACAAAGGCGGTGCAAATGCACCGCCTTTTTCATTGGGGCCGAGGCGCCGCCGTGCCGGGCTGGATGACTCTTCAAGGGAGCCTTGATTCGTGACCAAGCTCATGCCGTCGAGATGCCCGCTGTGTGCCGAGGCGGGCGGTGTTCTGATCGCCCGCAGCCCGCGCTGGCGAGTGATCCGTGCCGAGGACGCGGCCTTCCCGGCCTTCTACCGCGTCGTGTGGAACGAGCATGTTCCCGAGTTAAGCGCCTTGTCGGCCGCTCAGCGCGGCGAGTGCATGGACGTGGTTTGCACCGTGGAGCAAGTCCTGATCGACGCGCTGCAGCCCGCCAAGATCAACCTCGCCGCTCTCGGAAACGTGGTGCCCCACCTGCACTGGCACGTGATCGCGCGCTTCGAGGCCGACAGTCACTTCCCTCAGCCGGTCTGGGGAACGCCGCAGCGCGAACAGCCAGATGCCGTCCGGTTGCTGAAGGTCGGGCTCAACGAGCTCGATTCGCGCATCAAGGCGTCCCTGCAGCATGCATTCCAGTGCGCGTGAGCACCGTCCTTCCGCACTGGCCCTTCGATACACTGCAACGATCCCCCTCGCCAACGCGCTGACCATGGCCGGACTCACTGCCAACACCCCGCAACCCACCGCCGTCACCGTGCATCAGCAGTCCCGCGTGCTCGAGATCGGGTTTGCCGACGGCAGCAAGTTCCGCATTCCATTCGAGCTGATGCGCGTGTATTCGCCATCCGCCGAAGTGCAGGGCCACGGCCCTGGCCAGGAGGTGCTGCAAACCGGCAAGCGCAACGTCGATGTCGTCTCGCTGGAGCCGGTCGGCAACTATGCGGTGCTGCCCACCTTCTCCGACGGCCACAACACCGGCATCTACTCCTGGGACCATCTGTACTTCCTCGGCTCGAAGCAGGCCGAGTTGTGGAAGCAGTACGAAGAACGTCTCGCCGCTGCCGGTATCGACCGCGACGCACCGATGAAGGCGCCCCCCGGCTCGGCCTGCAGCAGCCACTGAAAACCCACCAAGGCCTCACGTGAGCAACACCCATTTCGGTTTCAAGACAGTCGACGAGTCGCAGAAGGCCCGCCGGGTACGGGGTGTGTTCGACTCCGTGGCATCGCGCTACGACGTGATGAACGACCTGATGTCGATGGGCCTTCACCGCGCCTGGAAGGCCTACACCATCGCGGTGGCGAACGCCCGTCCAGGGAACCGCGTGCTCGACATCGCCGGTGGCACCGGCGACCTCGCGGCGGCTTTCCACAAGCAGGTCGGCCCGAGCGGCACCGTCGTTCACACCGACATCAACGAAGCCATGCTGCGCCAGGGGCGAGACCGCCTCACCGACACCGGCGTGCTGCTGCCCACCGCGTTGTGCGATGCCGAGAAGCTGCCCTTCGCTGCCAACACCTTCGATTTCGTGTCGGTCGCTTTCGGCTTGCGCAACATGACGCACAAGGACCTGGCACTGGCAGAGATGAACCGCGTGCTGCGCCCGGGCGGCCGGCTGCTGGTGCTCGAATTCTCGAAAGTCGCCAAGCCGCTGGAGAAGGTCTACGACTGGTATTCGTTCAAGGTGCTGCCGAAGATCGGCCAGTGGGTCGCTGACGACGCCGACAGCTACCGCTACCTCGCCGAGTCGATCCGCATGCACCCCGACCAGGACACGCTGAAGGCGATGATGAAGGTCGCCGGGTTCGGCCATGTCGATGTGCACAACCTCAGCGCCGGCATCGTCGCGCTGCATGTCGGCATCAAGTGCTGAGTGGCGCCTGCGGCTCGCTTGCAAGCCGCTACATATTCACGTTTTTCCGCATTGCCGCGCAGCGGCTCCCCGCGTTCCCGGGTGGATGAAATGTCATGCTACGTGGATACACTGCGCCTCGGTCACAGCCAGAGCATTCGTCTCTCGGCCTCGCTGCCCTGACAACCTGCTGGAGAAACCCCGGATGATTTCGAGTCTTGACGGACGCATTGCCCGCCGCGAAAGCCGATTCGGTGGCCGCGTCACACTGATCGCACTGGCTGCCTCCCTCGTTCTGCTGGCGGCTTGCGGCGAAAAGAGCAAGGACAAAGCCTCGCAGACTGCGGCCAAGGTCAACAAGGAAGAGATTACCGTCCACCAGATCAATTTCGTGCTGCAGCAGCAGCGCGGCCTGCAGCCAGACCAGGCAGATGCCGTCAGCAAGCAGATCCTGGAACGGCTGATCGACCAGGAACTGGCCGTACAGAAAGCCGAAGACCTGAAGCTCGACCGCGACCCGCGTGTGGTGCAGCAGATGGAGGCCGCCAGGCGCGAAATCATCGCCCGCGCCTATGTCGAGAAGACCGGCGAAGCCGTCGCCAAACCCACCGATGCCGAGATCAAGGCCTACTACGACGCCAAGCCTGGGCTGTTTGCGCAGCGCCGCATCTACAGCCTGCAGGAAGTCATCATCGAGGCCACGCCCGAACAGGTTGCCACGCTGCGCGAGCAACTCGGTGTGTCCAAGAGCATCAACGAGTTCGTCGAGTTTCTGAAAGCCAACGGCTATCGATTCACGGGCAACCAGGCGGTGCGCCCCGCAGAGCAGCTGCCGCTCAACCTGCTCGACACCTTTGCGAAACTCAACGACGGCCAGGCCGTCCTGCTGCCATCGGCCACGGGCGCCCAGGTCGTGGTGGTCGCGGGCACCCGCTCGGAACCGGTGGACGAGGCACGCGCCAAACCGGCGATCGAGCAGTTCCTGTCCAACGAAGCCAAACGCAAGCTCGTCGAGGCCGACATCAAGGCCTTGCGCGCGGAAGCGAAGATCGAATACGTCGGCAAGTTCGCCCCGGCGCCAGCGAATGCCGCCTCGGCCACGCCGGCTGCGTCTGCGCCCGTGCCTGCGCCCGCGCCCGTGCCCGTCACCCAGCCACCATCTGCAGCATCCGCAGGTGGCCTGAGCGCCACCGACATCAGCAAGGGAATGGGCCTCAAATAATGAAACACACGCTGCAATCCGCGATGTTGACGGCTGTGGCTGCCGTCGTTCTGGCTTGCGTCTCGCCATGGACGCAGGCGCAGTCATCGGCCACATCCAGTGCGGTGCCGGCCACCAATGAATACCGGATCGGCTCGGGCGATGTCATCCGCATCAACGTCTATCAGAACCCCGATCTGACACTCGAAACCCGCATCACCGAAGCCGGCATCATCACCTACCCGCTTCTGGGCACCATCCGTCTCGGCGGCCTCGGTGTCACCGCAGCAGAGAAGCTCATCGGCGACGGCTTGCGCAACGGCAATTTCGTCAAGCAGCCGCAAGTCACCATCGTCGTTTTGCAGGTTCGTGGCAACCAGGCCAGTGTGCTCGGGCAGGTCAACCGCCCGGGCCGCTTCCCGATTGAAGTGGCCGACATGCGCTTGACCGACCTGCTGGCCACGGCCGGCGGCACCGCCGTCAACGGCTCCGACGTGGTGGTGCTCTCCGGGACGCGCAATGGCGAGGCCTACCGGCTCGAAGTCGACCTGCCAACCCTGTTCGGCCCGGGCGGGCGCGAGAAGGACGTGCTGATCCAGAACGGCGACACGATCTGGGTTGACCGGCAGCCGCTGATATTCATCTACGGCGAAGTGCAGCGCCCGGGCGCTGCGCGGCTCGAGCGCGGCATGACCGTGATGCAGGCACTGGCCACCGGCGGCGGCCTCAATCTGCGCGGCACGGAACGCGGCATCCGCGTGCATCGCAAGGGCGCCGACGGCAAGGTGCAGGTCGTGCAGCCCAAGATGGACGACACCTTGCTCGAGGGCGATGTGGTGTTCGTTCAAGAGAGCTTGTTCTGAGGATTCATTGCACGTCGCTCTCGCGAGTGACCCCCTAGCCCACAACTTGCCCGATCCGGTGCGCCCGGGAAAGATCCACACATGACCTTCGGACAGTTCCTCTCCATCCTGCAGGCCCGCAAATGGGCAGCGCTGCTGGTGTTTTTTCTGGTGGTGGCCACCACGGCGGTGGTGAGCCTGTTGCTGCCCAAGCAGTACGACGCCAGAGCGAGCGTGGTGGTCGACATCAAGCCCGATCCGGTGTCGGCCATGGCCTTCCAGGGCATGGCCATGCCCAGCTTCATGGCCACGCAGGTCGACATCCTCACCAGCGACCGTGTGGCGCTGAGGGTGATCCGTGATCTGAAGCTGGCAGACAACCCCACCCTGCGCGAGCAGTGGCTGACCGAAGGCAAAGGCAAGGGCACCTTCGAGCAGTGGCTGATCGAGATCCTGAAGAGGTACCTCGACGTGAAGCCGTCTCGTGAAAGCAACGTCATCGAGATCTCCTACCGCTCGCCCGACCCGCGCTTTGCCGCTGGCCTGGCCAACGCCTTCGCGGAGGCCTTCATCGCCACCGCGCTGGAACTGCGGGTCGACCCGGCCAAGCAGTACAGCGCCTTCTTCGTTGGCCAGAGCAAGGATTCCCGCACGGCACTCGAGGTGGCGCAAGCCAGGCTGTCGGCCTTCCAGCGCGACAAGGGCATCATCGCCGCCGACGAACGGCTGGACGTCGAAAACGCCCGGCTGGCCGAGCTGAGCAGCCAGCTGGTGCAGTTGCAGGCTGTTTCCAGTGAATCAGGCAGCCGCCAGCAACTGGCCCAGGGCGCCCAGGGTGATCGCATGCAAGAGGTGCTGAACAACCCGCTGATTGGTGGCCTGAAAGCCGACCTGACGCGCAATGAAGCCCGCCTGCAAGAGCTGAACAGCAAGTTCGGCGAAAACCACCCCCAGGTGGTCGAAGCCAAGGCCAACATCGCCGAGCTTCGCACCCGCATCGACGCCGAGGTCCGCAAGGTGACGGGCGGCGTGACGGTCACCAACACCATCAACAAGCAGCGCGAAGCCCAGGTCAAGCGCGAGCTGGAGGCCCAGCGCAGCAAGATGCTGCAGCTGAAGGCGGTGCGTGACGAGGGCCAGGTGCTCGTGCGCGAGGTCGAGAACGCGCAGCGCTCCTACGACAACGTGATGGCCCGCCTGAACCAGACCGCCATGGAAAGCCAGGCCAACCAGAGCTATGTGAACCTTCTCACCACAGCCCAGCCGCCTGCAGAGCACGCCAGCCCCAAGCTGCTGCTGAACATCCTGCTGTCGATGTTCATGGGCACGCTGCTGGCCGTGGGCGTGGCCCTGCTGCTGGAGCTGAGCAACCGCCGCGTGCGTGCGCCTGAAGACGTGATTGCCGCGCTGGGCCTGCCGGTACTGGGCGTGCTGCCCAAGCCCAATGCCAAGCGCTTCGTCGCGGGCAAGCACGCGCTGGCTCTGCAACAACGGGTGATCGGCCTGCCCGCCCCGCAAGCCAGCAACGGCGCCTGACTGCACCAAGAGACAAACACATGGCCAACTCCAAGATACTCAGCACCGCCGAGGCCACCACTGTGGAGCCTCATCAGGTGACCGACGTGGCAGACCAGTCCATCGGCACCATCATTGCCGAAACCCGCAACCTCACCGCCGAACAAGTGGAAAAGGTGCTGGCGCACCAGAAGGCCAAGGGCATCCGCTTCGGCGAGGCGGCCATCGCCCTGGGCTATGCCAGCAACGACGACGTGCTGTTCGCGCTGAGCCAGCAGTTCCACTACCCCTATGCCGCTGAAGGCCAGCGCAAGGCCAACCCCGAGCTGGTGGCGCTGAACCAGCCCTTCAGCGTGCAGGCCGAGAGCTTTCGCGCCATTCGCAGCCAGATCATCATGCGGCTGTTCAATGAAGGGCAGGAGCGGCATGCCATCGCCGTGGTCAGCCCCGACAGCGGCGACGGCAAGACCTACTTTGCCGCCAACCTGGCGGTGACGCTGGCGCAATTGGGCGGCCGCACCCTGCTGGTAGATGCCGACCTGCGCGGCCCGCGCCAGCACGAGGTGTTCGGCATCGACAACAGCGCCGGCCTGTCGGGCATCCTGAGCGGCCGGGCCGAATCGAAGGTGATCCAGCAGGTGGCCGGCGTGCCCAGCCTGTTCGTGCTGCCAGTGGGCATCACCCCGCCCAACCCGCTGGAGCTGGTGGAACGCCCGGCCTTCGGCCTGCTGATCCGTGAGCTGCTGGGCAAGTTCGACCATGTGGTGGTGGACACGCCAGCGGCCCAGTACGGCAGCGATTACGCGGTGATTGCCGCGCGCTGCGGGGCGGCGCTGGTGATCGCCCGGCAGGGCAAGAGCGCAGTGGTGAGCCTGCAGGATCTGGTGGCCAACCTCGTCGAAACGCCGGCCAAGCTGGCGGGTGTGATCGTCAACGAGTTCTGAGCGTGGCCGCCGTGCAGCCCGACAGCAGCAGCCGCGCCACAGCACAAGCGCCCCAGCGGGTGCCGCTGCTGCCGGCAGGCGTCGACTTGTGGGTGCTCGGGCTGCTGGCACTGGGCTTTGCGCTGCTGTACGGCCCGGCCTACGTAGAGCTTTCAAAAACCGTCTGGGCCACCGACGAGCAGGGCCACGGCCCGATCATCCTGGCGGTGGCGGTGTGGTTGCTGTACCAGCAGCGCCACGCACTGGCTGCCGTGCCCACCAGGCCGGTGCCTGCACTCGGCTGGCCGCTGCTGGTGTTTGCGCTGCTGCTGTATGCGCTGGGCCGGTCGCAAGACATCATCATGTTTGCCGTTGGCTCACAGATCATCCTGCTGGTGGCGTTGTTGCTGCTGTTTCACAGCAAGGCCGGTTTGAAGGTGGTGTGGTTTCCGCTGTTCTTCCTGCTGTTCATGGTGCCGCTACCGGAGGCTTTGGTGGCTGCAGTGACGGCGCCATTGAAGAGCGCGGTGTCTGCCGTGTCCAGCAGCCTGCTGTATGACCTCGGCTACCCGGTGGGCCGCAGCGGCGTGATCATGACGGTGGGCCCCTACCAACTCCTGGTCGCCGATGCCTGCGCCGGGCTCAACAGCATGTTCACGCTCGAAGCGCTCGGCATGCTGTACATGAAATTGATGGGCTACACCTCGCCTGCGCGCAACATCGCGCTGGCCATCCTGCTGGTGCCCACGGCGTTCCTGGCCAATATCGTGCGGGTGATGATTCTGGTGCTCGTGACCTACCACTTTGGCGACGAGGCCGGGCAGGGCTTCGTGCACGGCTTTGCGGGCATGGTCTTGTTCCTGGTGGCGCTGATGCTCATGCTGGTGCTCGACAAGGTGCTGGGCCTGTTCATCCCCGCCCATCGCGCCAAACCCAGAGTGACCGCATGACCATCACTCGCATTCACGCCGTCATCGCCTTCATCCTCATGGCCTGCGCCGTGGTCGGCGCCCAACTGTGGCGACCTACCGTGCACTTGACCGATACGCGGGCCAAGGTGGACCTGGAGCAGATGTTTCCGCGTGAGTTTGGCGACTGGAAGATGGACGCGGCACTCCCGGTTCAACTTGTGGCACCCGATGTGCAGAAGTTACTGGACTCGATCTACAACCAGACGCTCAGCCGCACCTACGTCAACAGCCGAGGGCAGCGCATCATGCTTTCGGTTGCGTACGGCGGCGACCAGAGCGACGCGACCCGCGCCCATCGTCCCGAGGTGTGCTACCCGGCGCAGGGCTTCCAGATCATCGCCAGCCAGACGGCGGTCATCCCCACCGCCACCCACGGCTTGCGGGTCAGGCAATTGGTCGCGAAGGCTGGCGGGCGCGTGGAGCCCATCAGCTATTGGGTCATGGTCGGTGACTACGTGGTTCTCAGCGGTACCGAACAGAAACTGGCCCAGTTGCGCTACACCACCGGCGGCGTGGTGCCCGACGGCATGTTGGTCCGTGTTTCAAACATCGATGCCAACGCGGTGTCGGCTTATGGCCTGCACGGCCAATTCATCCAAGAGATGAGCGCTGCCATGACACCTGCGGTGACGTTGCGCGTGATGGGCTTCGGTGGTGTGTGAACAGCAAGGAAAGTCGCCTGGTGCAGCGTCTGGTTTTCCAGTTGACACGTCGTGGTTCGCAGGGCCCGGTATTGACCGCGCAAGCTGATGAAGCACCTGGTGTCGCGCAGCGTGGGCGCACTTGCGTGGGCCTCGGGGGGAACAGCGGCTCGCATGCTGATGCAAATCGTTGCGCAGATCGTGCTCGCGCGGCTGTTGGGCCCGGAGCAGTACGGCATCTTCGCAATAGGCGCGATCGTCGTGGGGTTCAGCAATTTCTTGTCGGACGTCGGGTTGGCGTACGGGCTGATCCAAAAAGACAAGGTCGATGCAGACGACATCCGGTTCGTCGTCTGTTGGCAATGGATTCTTGGCGCGGCGGTTGCAGCCGCGGTGTGGTTCTCAAGCGGCTGGATAGCGGCGTCGTTTGGCGAGGCCCGGGCGCAATCCGTCATCGGTTGGCTGGCGGCCGTCTGCCTTCTCAACGCGCTGGCCGCTCCCGCACTGAACCTCCTGAAACGCGAACTCGACTTCAAGCGAATTCAACTGGCGGGTGCTGTTTCGTACTTCATCGGCTTCTTCGTGGTGGGTATCCCGCTGGCCGTGAACGGCATGCAGGTGGGCGCGCTGGTCGCCGCTTGGTTGACACAGGCGACGTTGTTTCTTCTCTTCATCTTCGGCGCAGTTCGCCATCCCTTGCGACCACTGCTTTGGTACCCCCAGGCGGCCGTGCAGTGGCGCTACGCCGTCAGTGTCTTGTCGACGAACATGCTGAACTGGTTGGTCGTCAACACCGACCGGGCTATCGTTGCCCGTGCATTCGGGACCCACGATGTAGGCCTGTACGCGACCGCCTTCAACTTTGTCTACGCACCCGGGGCAGGTTTGGCCGGGGTTCTGCAGCCGGTGTTGTTCTCGGCTGCCTCACGCGTCGCGAACGACCGCAGCCGGCTCGCCAGCGCCTACTGCAGCGCGCTCGCCATGGTGTTCGTGACCGTCGTCCCCGCTTTTGCCACGGTGGCGGTGCTCTCAGCGCCACTGGTGTCCATGCTGTTTGGTCCAAAGTGGGCGGCAGCCGCGCCGCTTTGCGTACCGCTGGCGCTGGCCATGCCGATGTTCGTGTTGCTCAGCATCAGCACACCGGTACTCTGGACCTGCGACCACATCACTCGCGAACTTCGGCTACAGCTCCCTGTGGTCGCACTCATGGTCGTGGCTGGTTTGGCAGCGGCACAGCACTCGCTGCTGGCCGTGGCCTGGGCGGTGTTTTGCGTCCACCTGTTGCGTGCCTTGGCCACCGTGTTGTTCGCGTCGAGGGCATGCGCGCTCTCGCTACCGACACTGCTCGTTTCGTTGCTTCGGCCGCTTGTGTGGGTGGCCGGTGTGATGGCAATGGTGCTGGCCGTTTCAGCTGCCGCGTCCGGGTTGGCCGCGCCAGTGCACATCGCGGTGACCGCAATGGCCGCCGTGGGGACTTGGCTGGGGCTGCCATTTCTATTGCCATCGCTGGTAAGCGGCGATGCGAGACGGGGTTTCGGCATGTTGATCTCACGGCTGCCGCCCAGGCTTGCAAGTGCATTGGGTTACCTTGCGCCGCCGGACCGTGTGCCGGAATGACCACGCACGTTGTTTGCGAGTCTCAATGCGTCTTCCTGCAACTTGAGTCCAGCGCATGGCCGTGCTGGCTGCGTTTACGGAATGAATTGCAATGAACTCGGGTGAACTCTTGGCCTTGGGCTACTACGGCCCGATCGTTCTTGCTGCCGCGCTTGCGCTCGTGCTTGTGCAGGGGGCCTTTCTTGCGATCGAGCAGCGCTATCCCCAGCGAACACTAGCTGTCGTGCCGGTCGCCATCTGCATTGGCATCGGCCTCAGCACACTCTTGTCGCGGAGGAACCTGACATTCGCAAGCGTAGACATTCGCTTGATTGCAAGCGAGGACGCTGGTGGTGCGTCCACCTTTTTGCGTGCGCTCACAGCGGTGATTTTGGCGGTTTGCCTTTCCAAGATAGTCGCACTGTTAATGAGGCGCAGGCTTCGGTCAGCGCCAAGGCTCGGCGGGCAGACCCTACTGCTCACGCTGCTCGCGTTCGTTTTTGCAACTCACGGACTTTCTGCTGCATTTGGTACTCATCCAGCTTTTGTTCATAACAGCTACTACCCCATTGCCGTATTCCTGGCCTTTTTTATGGCGCGTGGGGAAGATTTGTCGCCATTCCTAGACATGGTGAAGGGCTGCCTGCTAGTACTGATGATGGGTAGCCTACTAGCGGCAGTGTTCATGCCAGCGCTCGCTTTGCAGCCTGATTACGCTGGTTTGATTCCGGGCTTGAGCGTGCGACTTTGGGGGCTGGGTTCGCATGCCAATGCCATTGGGCCGCTGGCCTTGTTGTTGGCGCTCCTGCTGTACCTACGGCCATTTAAGACCGTATGGCTTCAGTACATGGCCTTTTCCACGCTCCTGACAGTCTTGGTGCTGGCGCAGTCGAAGACTGTTTGGGCGGCTAGTTTCGTATGCTTGGCTTTATTGGCGCTCTATGGGCGCGGACGCGACACACAGGGACGGCTGAAGCCCGGCTACCTATTGGCCTTTCTGTTTGCGGTCCTTTGCTTCGCGTTGGTTGTGGTCGCAGCAGACACCGAACGTTTGGTAGCCAAGTTGACCACGAGCAAGTTGGGCGGTGATCTATTGACTTTGACGGGGCGGACAACTATCTGGTCTGAAGCGTGGAGTACTTGGCTCGGCAACTTCTGGTTTGGCTACGGTCCAGACGCCTGGGGGCCATTGCACCGCACGCAGATTGGATTGCCTTTCGCCTTTCATGCCCACAATCAGTTGTTGCAAACTCTTTCGAGTGCCGGCTTCTTTGGGGGGTTGTTCCTGCTGGCTTATTCAGGCTGCATGCTGCTGGCATCCTGGCGTGCCGCACGAATCACGCGTGGCGTGTCCTTAGCGGTTTGCCTTGTGGTTTTGGCAAGGGCTGTAAGCGAGGCACCTTTGGAAGTTAAAGGCCTCTTCAGTGGCGAGATTTTGCTTCACTTGACTTGGTTTGTTTTAGTGCTTTTACCCTATGCGAGTAGCGAGCGAATTGCGAAGGCTGCGCCCCCGACCTCGACAGCGCGTAGGTTTAACTCAGCGGTGCAAGTTTGAAATTCTCCGTCATCACCTGCTGCTGGAACAGCGAACCCTACATCGCGCAGTGCACCGCCTCGGTTCAAGCACAGCAAGGCGTTGACCTGGAACATGTGTTTGTGGACGGTGGATCGACAGATGGCACGCTGCAGCGAATTCAGGCCTTGCCTGGCGCGGGGACAGGCGCAGTGCGCTGGGTGACCGACGTCCGGGGCGGCATCGCGCATGCAATGAATGTAGGGGTCAAACTGGCGAGTGGCGATGTCATCGCGCACTTGCATGGTGACGACTACTACTTGCATCCCGAAGTGCTGTCGATGGTAAAGAAGCGCATCGAACGCGATGGCAGCGACTGGCTCTTCGGGCGAATTGTTTCTGACATT
This sequence comes from Burkholderiales bacterium, assembly GCA_947474755.1. Taxonomy (GTDB): domain Bacteria; phylum Pseudomonadota; class Gammaproteobacteria; order Burkholderiales; family Burkholderiaceae_C; genus PBB1. The sequence continues at coordinate 116,326 of CANJJE010000006.1, forward strand.
GACGGCTGCCAGGTCCCCGAGTCCTTTCCGGTTCCCCGCGTTGACCCCCAACGCCTGCTTCGGAGGAATCTCATTCCGCACCCTGCCACATTTATCAGGCGTTCAGTGTTCGAGAAGCATGGCCTCTTTCGCGAGGACTACCGCCTGGCCATGGACTACGAGTTTTGGCTGCGCATCCGTCAGCATTGTCGGTTCACACAAGTCGATGAGCCACTGGCTGCCTTTAGGGTGCACGCGGGCAGCGCCACCCACAAGAACCGCCGGGCCTCGTTTGACGAGGACTTCCGCGCCAGGTTTCAGCACGGACCCTGGTGGATGTGGCCCGAGTTTGCGGCACGTTATGCGGTGCGGCGGTGGCGCGGGGAGGGCGGCCATGGTTGAGCAAGCAGGGCTGCTTGTCACAGTCGGGGTTTGCACTATTCGTCGGCCTGCGGAACTGCAACTGACGATTACGCCGTCTAGGTTCCGATTGATTGATGACGGCAAGATCGAATACAAGTGCGACTGTGCGCATTGGTACCGTCTCTAGCGTGCCCGATTGGCGGCCCCAAGTGGTGCTGGTCTCCCATGGCTACGAGCTCATCTACGAACGTGGCTTCTGCAACGGTGTCGCCGACGCGGGTGTCGATTGCACGCTTCTTGGGTCTGACCGCACCGACGTGGCCCGGCTGCGGCCCGGGGTGTCGGTGGTCAATCTGCGCGGTAGCCAGGCGCCGCAGCGCAGCCGCCTTTCGAAGCTGTTGAACCTCCTGCGCTACCACGCACGGCTGGTGCTGTATGTCGCCCGCAGACGACCGGTCGTGCATGTGTTCGGGTTGATACACCCGCCGGTGCTGGTGGGCGTCGTCGAAGGCTACATGTTCCGCTGGCTGGCGGCGCGCTACATCCTGACCGCTCATGACCTCATGCCTCACGACAAGCACGACGCGTGGCATCGGTGGGTGTTCGGCCTGTCATACCGGCTGGCTGACTGCGTGGTGGTACACACCGAGAAGATGCGCAGCGACATCGTGGCCATGCACGGTGTCGACCGCAGTCGGGTGGTGCTGATGGAGCACGGCATCGAGCCTTGGGATGCCGCTGCAGCGTCCGCCCCTGTGCACTTGGCGGGCAAAGGTGACGAGGGTAACGAAGGCGACGTTTCTGGGCTTAGGCTGCTTTTCTTTGGCAAGGTGATGCGCTACAAGGGGCTGGACGTCCTGCTGCAGGCTTTGGACGGTTTCGACCAGCCCTTCCAGTTGCGTATAGCCGGTGCCTGTCAGGACCCCGAGCTGACGAAGGCGCTGGAAGCGGCCATCGCTGCCCACCCAGCCCGGTCGCAAATCCGCTGGGACAACCGCTACATCGAAGACACCGAGATCCCGGGGCTATTCGACTGGGCCGACGTGACGGTGCTGCCCTACCGACACATCGATCAGAGCGGCATCCTGTTCCAGTCCCTGCGCTATGGCGTTCCAGTGCTGGCGGCAAGGGTGGGTGCGTTCGAAAGTTACGTGACGCCGACCATTGGCGAGACATTCGCCCCCGAAGATGCCGCCGGCTGCCGCGACGCACTGCTGCGGTTGTCGCAACGCCTTGGCGAGCTCGACCAGGCGTCCGTCATCCGCGCCGGCAGCCGCTGGGAATGGGGTCGAACCGCCCGTGCGCTGCTGCCCAGCTACCGTCTAGGCGACGGGAACACGGCATGATCATTGATCTGGACCAGCAGGACGGCGTTGCTGCCGAACTGACCCCCGACGTGTGCGTCATCGGTGGCGGTGCGGTGGGCATCACGCTGGCCACCGCGCTGGCGCGCGCCGGCGCAGATGTGATGCTGATCGAGGGCGGCGGCGTGGGGCTGGAGGCCGACAGCCAGGCGCTGCAGCAGGGGCAGTCGATCGGCCAGCCATTTCAAAACATCGGTGTGGGCCGCTACCGCGTGCTGGGAGGCACCACGTTGTACTGGGGCGGGCAGTTGCTGCCATTCGATCCCTTCGTCACCGGTGCCCGACCCTGGGCTGGCCACGAGGCTTGGCCGCTGCCGCCCGGCGAACTGGACCGTTGGCACCAACGCACGTGGGCGCTGCTCGGGCTCGACGGGCTGGAGCATGACGACCGCGAGGTCTGGCGCCGCAGCGGCGTTGACGCCGCGGCATTGGGCCCAGAGCTGGAGCTGATCGCTTCGCGCTGGATGCGCACGCGCAACCTGGCGCGGCTTTTCGGTGCCGAACTGCGTTCGGCCAAGGGGCCGCGGGTGCTGCTGCACGCCAACGCCGTGGCTCTTGAGATGGACGCGGCGTGCCATGCGGTTTCGGCAGTGCATGTGCGGAGTTTGCGCGGTGCGCAGGCGGTGGTGCGTCCCCGCCGTACGGTGCTGGCGAACGGCACGCTAGAGATCGCGCGGCTGCTGCTGCACCCCCTAGCTGGCGGGCGCATCCCGCCGTGGCAGGGCAACCCGTGGCTGGGTGTGCCGCTGATCGACCACATCGACTGCCATGCCGCCGACGTCAAGGTGCTGAACCACAAGGCATTCCACGACCTGTTCGACAACGTCTACCTGGGCGGGCGGATGTACCACCCCAAGATCCGGCTGACACCGCAGGTGCAGCGCAGCGAAGGGTTGGTCGACATCGCCGGCGAGTTCTATTACCGCACCCGCTTCACCGAACACTTGGACTATCTGAAGCTGTTCCTGCGCACGCTGCGTGAAGCCAGCGGCGAGGTGCCCTGGGGCCAGTTGCCGCGCCATCTGGCTGCACTGCTGCGGGCCGCCGGGCCGCTGGCGCTTCGCTACTTTCGCGACCGGCGTTCGTTCAAGCCGCACGATGCCGAGGTCGGGCTGAACCTGTACTGCGAGCAGTTGCCTTCACCCCGCAGCCGCGTGCTGCTGGGGCCGCAGCGCGACGCGCTGGGTCTGCAGCAGCTTGCAGTGGACTGGCACATCGACGGCCGCGAGATTGCGTCGATGCGGCGCTTTGCGCGCGCGGTCGACGAAAGGCTGCGGGCGCTGGGCCTGGCGCAGCTGACGCTGGTGCCTGAACTCGAATCGCTGTCGCCGGCTGTGCTTTCCCGCGTGCGCGACAGCGTCCACCAGATGGGTACGGCGCGCATAGCCGCCAGCCCGTCTCAGGGGGTGGTGGACCCCACCCTGCGCGTGCATGGCACCGACAACCTGTTCGTGGCTGGTGCGGCCGTCTTTCCCAGCACCGGGCACGCCAACCCCACCTTCACGGCCATGGCACTGGGCCAGCGCCTGGCGGCGCACCTGCGGGCGGCGCCATGACCGGCGACACCGCAACGGGCGCCGCGCGCCCGGCCGTGCTGGCCTTTGGCTGCGGCAGCCTGGGCACCGAACTGGGCTGGCGCGACAGCGTGCGGCTGGTGGAAGCGGCCTTGCAGGCCGGGTTCCGGCACTTCGACACCGCGCCACCCTACGGTGCCGGGCAGTCTGAACGCATCCTGGGCGAGGTGCTGGCTTCTTGCCGCGGCCAGATCACGCTGGTCAGCAAGGCCGGCATTGCCCACCCCAGGGCAGCCGGTGCGCTGCGCGCCTTGCGCAAGCTGGCGCTGCCGGTGAAGCGCGCCCTGCCGGGGCTGTGGTCGCGTGCGGCAAATCAGGCGCGCGAATCAGCGTCGCCTGCGGCGCGGTTTGCCGTGGCCGACGTGCAGCGCTCCCTGGACGAGAGCCTGCGCCGCCTGCGCACCGATCATCTGGACGCGCTGCTGCTTCACGAGGTCTTCGAGGACGCATTGACCCCCGAACTGGGCGCGCTGCTGGACGGCTGGCTGGCGGACGGCCGTGTGCGCGCGCTGGGGACTGGTACCGGTGTGGCGCAGAGTCTGACTTGCCACGCGCGGTGGTCGCCCCGGCTGCGCTGGGTGCAGTGCGACCACTACTGGGGGGCCTTCACGCCAGCCCTGCGCCAGGGCAGCCCGCGCCTGAGTACGCACCGTGCCCTTCGGCTTGGGCTGGCGCTGGTGCGGGCACCGGAATTCGCAGCGGCGCTGACGCAGCACGGCGCCGACTCACTGCGGCGGCGCTTGGCCAACGACAGCGAACGCGGCCGGGTGCTGCTGGCTGCGGCCTTGCAGCAGGTGGGTGAGGGTGGCACGGTGGTGGTGTCCACGCTGCGCCGCGAACGCCTGCGGGACCTTCAGGACCTGCCCGCTGTGGACGACGATGTTCGGCTATTGAATCGGCTGTTTTCTGAAGCGCTGGCGGTCCCAGGTACCCATGCAACTGCGTCCTAGCCCATCGGAGCCTGGTGGCGTCGCGGCGCCGGCGCTCGGCCTGCATCTTCCGGGATGTCGGCACATGTTGGCCCTGTCCCTCTGGAGTTGACCTTGACCCTCTATGAGTCACCCTGCTGCCCCCTTTGCAGGCAGCCACCTGACACCCCGTCTGCGGTCAGCTACTCGGCTGCCGAGGCCGCTCAACACTTCGTGCTGGCAGAGGAGTATCCGCAGCGCCATGCCGAACTGCGCGACCACATCACGGGTCTGTGGTCGCGCAACGACTGTCGCATGTACGCATGTCGGCAGTGCGCACTGACCTACGCATGGCCTTTCGTGGCGGGCGATGGGCACTTCTACAACCTGGCCTATCCCTACTCGGCCTACCCGGCGCAGCGTTGGGAGTTCCTGCGCACACTGGACTCGCTACGTGGCGCTCCTCTGCAGCCTGGACCCGTGCTGGAGATCGGGTCGGGTTTCGGCTACTTCCTGGGCCAGCTGGCGCCCGACCATGTGGCGGCCGAACAGGTCATTGCACTGGAGTACAGCGATGCCGGACGGGCGCAACTCGCCGCTAAAGGCTTTCAGGCCATGGCCTGCGACGTGCGCAGCGCCTCCCTTGACCCATGGTGTGGCCAGCTTGCCGCGGTGTTTCTGTTCCAGGTGTTGGAACACATGGACGATCTGCATGCGTTGACGTCACGGCTGAACGAACTGACCCGGCCGGGAGCGGCCATCTTCGTGGCTGTTCCCAACCACGACCGGACGGCCTTCAACGAGGCGCACGCGTCGCTGTGCGACATGCCGCCGAACCACATCTCGCAGTGGACCCCGCAGGCCCTGCAGCGCTTGGCCGACACCGCCGGGTGGCGCCTTGACCGCTGCGAGCGCGAACCTTTCAGATGGTCGGCATTCATGCGCGGCGACTTGGTGTACGCACACATGCGGCGTGCCCAGACGCCAGGGACACTGTCCAACAAAGTGCGGTCGCGACCCCGCAGCGGCGCGCGTCAGGTGGCGGAAGCTGCGGTGGCCCTGGCTGCGATGCCGGCGCGCATTCCGCACTGGCTGGCAGCCGTCGGCAGGGCGCGTTCGCTCGGTAATTCGCTTTGGGTTCGCTACCAGCGCTGATGCGGCAGAGCCTGTGCCTAGGCCGCGAATCGCTCGTGTGGGCGGTGGGTTTGGTTGTGCCATGAAAGTTCTCATTGCCCACAACGCTTACCAGCAACGCGGCGGTGAAGACGCCGTCGTCGAAGCCGAAGCCACACTGCTGCGCAGCCATGGTCACGAGGTCACTGAATACCGTCGCCATAACGACGAACTGGCGGCCATGGGCCGGGCGCAGGCGGCGCTGGGTACGCTGTGGTCGACGCGCACGCGCGCCGAACTGGCGACGCTGCTGCGGACGGAGCGGCCCGATGTGCTGCACGTGCACAACACGTTCCCGCTGATCTCGCCATCGCTGTACTGGGCCGCTGCCGACTGCGGCGTTCCGGTCGTGCAGACGCTGCATAACTTTCGCCTGCTGTGCCCCCAGGCCATGCTGCTGCGCGAAGGGCGTGTGTGCGAAAGCTGCGTTGGCCGCCTGCCGCTGGCGGGTGTGGTGCACGGCTGCTACCGCGGGTCGCGCGCGCAGACGGGCGTGCTGTCCGGCATGCTGGTGCTGCACCGTGCGCTGGGCACTTGGAAGCATAAGGTGCACCGCTACATTGCGCTGAACGAGTTCTGCCGCGCGAAGTTCATTGAAGGTGGCTTGCCTGCCGCGCGCATGGCTGTCAAGCCCAACTTCGTCGACCTGCCGGCGCCGGCGCCGCTGCCCCGGCGCGGCCTGCTCTACGTGGGCCGGCTGGCGCCGGAGAAGGGCATTGCCCTGCTGGCGCAGGCGGCGGCGCTGCTGCCGGCGGGCAGCCTGCGTGTGGCGGGTACGGGACCTGACATGGCGCTGCTGCAGGGACTGCCTGCCGTCGTCATGCTGGGCGCGCTCGACGCGGCACAGGTGGCTCAGGAGATGGCGCAGGCTGTGGCCCTGGTGATGCCCAGCCTGTGGTTCGAGAATTTTCCGCGCACGCTGGTCGAGGCCTATGCCTGTGGCCTGCCGGTGCTGGCCAGCCGCCTGGGTGCCCTGGCCGGCTTGGTGAACGACGGCCACACCGGGCGCCTGGTCGAACCCGGCGCGCCCGCCGTCTGGGCACAGGCAATGCTTGCGACCCTGCAGCAGCGCGAAGAGATGGCGGCGATGGGCGTGGCCGCGCGCCTTCACTATGAAGACCACTACACCGGCGCAACCAACCATGCCCAATTGATCGGGATCTATCGGGACGCGATCGCCGAGTGCGCGCAGCCGCGACATTGATTTAGCCACTGACCCAGCCAGGAGTCGACCGTGTACAGCCCACCCTTCAGCGTCCGGCCACACAACGCCCACTATGAGGGCGAATACACCGACCGGGAGTTAGCTTGGCGTCGTGTGTGCGCCATCGATAAGGCCCGTAACCTGAAGACGCTGCTGGCCGGGCGGGCCGTCGAATCGGTGCTGGAAGTGGGCTGCGGCACCGGCGCGGTGCTGGCAGCAGTGGCGCGCGCTGGGGTGGGCATGCTCCATATGGGTGTGGACATGGCCGACCCTTCGGTACATTTGGATGATGATGCGCGCGCCTTCGACATCCAGGCCTATGACGGCGCGCACCTGCCCTACGGTGATGCCAGCTTCGACTTGGTCTATTGCAGCCATGTCATCGAGCATGTGCCCGATCCGCGCGGGCTGCTGGCCGAAATCAGGCGTGTGGCGCGTGGATTGATTTACTTGGAAGTGCCGTGCGAACTGCACATGCGCACCACCCGCGACGCACTGCAACGCACCCTGGACATCGGGCATATCAACGCCTACACGCCTGAGTCGTTTTCTCTGCTGGTACAGACCGCTGACCTTGCACCTTTAGATTCACGGCTTTTTGATCACAGCCCCGCAGTGCATGCCTTCGGCGGATCGAGGCTGAAAGGCAGCCTGAAGAGTGCCATCCGCGGTGCGCTGCTGGCGGCCAGTCCGCGTTGGGCAGGCCGCACCTTCACATACCACTTCGGCGTGTTGTGCCGCCCGGCGTGATCGATCCTCGTCACACACAGCGCGTCATCGGTGCCCGCATCGACGTGCTCGGCTGGGACGATGCGGTGGCGCGCATTGCCGCCTGGGCCGGCCAGGGGGTGTCGCGCGTGGTCTTCATCTGCAACGTGCACTCGGTGGTGACGGCGCGGCAGGACCCGGCCTTTGCGGCGGCCCTGGCGCAGGCCGACCTGGCCACGCCCGATGGCGCGCCGGTGGCCTGGATGCTGCGCCGCCTGGGCCATGCCGGCCAGCCGCGCATCAACGGGCCCGACCTGATGTGGCGCTGCTGCGCCGACGCGGCGGCGCGCGGTACGTCGGTGTACCTGTACGGCGGCACCGAAGAGGTGCTGGCCCGGCTGCAGCAGCGGCTGCGCGCGGCGTTCCCGGGGCTGCGCATTGCCGGTGCGGCGTCGCCGCCCTTTCGCACGCTCAGTGCCGAAGAAGACGCGGCCGCGGTGGCGGCCATCAACGCGTCGGGTGCGGGCGTGGTGTGGGTCAGCCTGGGCTGCCCCAAGCAGGAGCTGTGGATGCATGCCCACCGAGGGCGGGTGCAGGCGGTGATGGTGGGCGTGGGCGCAGCTTTCGACTACCACGCCGGCACGACACCGCGGGCCCCGCGCTGGATGCAGGAGGCCGGCCTGGAATGGCTGCACCGCCTGGCCAGTGAACCGCGCCGGCTCTGGCGACGCTACCTGGTGACGAACACGCTGTTCGTGCTGGCCGCTGTGCGGCAGCTGCTGGGGCGGTAGAACCTGTCCGCGAGGACACGGGTTGGGCTGTTGAGGTGACAAGTAAACGACGCCCTGGCCAAACCGCTTTTCAGGAGCGCCAGGGAGCTGAACTGGTGACCCGGGAGTCGTCTGCCGGCCGTCAGCGGGCGGGCAGTTGCAACGCAGCCGTGATCCCTTCAGCAAAGCGGTCGACCATGTGTTCAAGCGTGTAGCGGTCCCCGTCAGCACGGGCCCCGGCGGCCAGCCGCGCCCGCTCGGTGGAGTCGAGCAGCAGCCCTTCGCACGCGCTGACGAAGTCGGGCAGCGAGTCGGCCGTCATCAGGCCGTTGTGGCCATGGCGCAGGTAGGCGACTTCGGGTGAATGCAGGTGGCAGTCGGTGGTGACCAGCGGCAGACCGGCCACGAAGGAATCCAGGATGCCCAGCCCGACCAAGCCGGGGTTGAGCATCAGGTCGGCAGCGCGCAGGCACAGGGCCTTGTCGCGCCCCCGCTTCATACCCAGCGGGTGCACCCAGTCCGACTGCGCCGCTGCGTGCTGCACCAGCGGCGCCTGCGGCCCGCTGCCCACCACCAGCAGCTGGAAGCCGGGCAGGCGGCGGCGCAGTTCGGCGGCTGCGTCCAGCAGGAAGCTGATTCGCTTTTCCGCGTAAAGCGAACCCACGAACAGGCCCACCGGCCCCGGGTCCAGTCCCAGGCGGGCGCGGAAGTCGGCCACGTCGGCCGCCGACACGCTGGCGCAGTCGGCGGCCAGCTGGCGCGTGTCGATCGCGTTGTCCAGCGTGGTGATGCGTTCGGCAGGGAAATCCGCCTTGCGCAGCAGCTCGGCAGACAGCTCGGTGTAGGCGTACCACCAGTCCACTGCGCCGACGGTGCGGCGCTTGAACTGCTCTTTCAGGCCGGCGGGGCGGTTGGTCTGGAAGTTGCGGCCATGGCCCCAGTACGCCAGCCGGGCCGGGCGCTGCAGCGTCATGGCCAGCAGGTTGTAGAGCAGGCGGTTTTCCTGCGTCACGATGACGAGGTCGGCACCCACGACAGCCAGCCCTGGATCCTGCCACACCAGGCCCTCACCAAGCGCGTAGCGGCAAGGTGCGTGCACAGCCCAGGTCAAGTGCCCGCTGTCGTGCTTGCTGCGCTCCGATGGCGCCGGGTCGCCATGCACCAGCACGAACTCGATGCCCTGCCGGTCCAGCTTGTCGCGCAACTCCTGGAACAGCGGCACGCGGTAATGCGGCAGTCGGCGCTGGATGCACACCACGCGCGGGCGCCGCACGAAGCGGCTTCGTGGGGGCGCGGCGCGGCCGGCGGCCTGCAAGGCAGCGTCGATGAGGCCGGCCGCGGCGTTGTCGAAGTCGTAGGGCGCCACCGCCTGGCGCGCACCCTCGGCCAGGCGGGCGTGCAGGGTGTCATCGGCCAGGATGCTCGCTGCGCTGTCGATCCAGAGCGGCAAGTCCAGCGGCAGCACGCGGCCGCTGAAGTCGTCGCGCACCAGTTCGCCCACGGCGCCGGCATGCGGCGACGCCAGCACGGGCACACCGGCAAGGCAGGCCTCGTTGGCGACGACACCCCACGGGTCCCACAGCGTGGGGAAGACGAACAAGCGCGCGCGCTGGAACCAGCGTGGCAGTTCCGCCTGTGTGATGTGCCCCGCAAAGATCACATTCACCTGACTGGCCAGCTCGGCGGCCTGGGCGCGCAGTTCGGGCTCCAGCGGGCCGCTACCCAGTAGCGCCAGCGTGACTCGCCGATTCAGCCGCTGTGCCACGCCGACCGCCAGCTGCAACGCGAAGCCGGCGTTCTTCACCGGCACCAGCCGGCCGGAGAACAGCAGGTCGATGTCGCGCGTGCCGGTGCCGGGGGCGTGCCACGACACGGTGGTGTTGGCGCACAGCGGCGAGAAGTGGATGTGCGTGCTGGCCATGCCGTAGCGGCGCATCAGCCGCCAGCCGCCATGGCTGGCGGCTGCCGCCGTGCGCGACAGTCCGATCACGATGCGCCGTAGTGCGCGGTGGGGCAGGCTCAGGCCGGCTTCGGACTCCACCGACCCATCGGTCTTGACGACGTGCGCCTTGCGGTGGAGAAGTGTGTAGAAGAAGGCCAGCAGGTGGGTGGGGTTGTAGCCGGTAGTCACCACCACGTCGGGTGCGTAGCGCAACAGTTCGCCCCACAGAGCGGGGCTGTGGTGGATGAAACGGCCGGCTCGCGTGTACATGGTGCCGTCCAGGAACACGTGTTTGTGTTCCAGCGCGGGCAGGTCCCAGCTGCGGTCGGGCTCGCTGCGTGCGGCATAGAAGACCTGCAGCTCGAACGGCGCAAGTTGCACCACCCGGTTGTAGACGGGCACGCGGTAGGGCGCAGGGATGTTGGTGACCAGGGCTACCCGCAAGGGGCGGTCAGCCCCGGGCGTGGGCGGATTGGGCAAGGCGGAAGCGGGAAGTCGCGGCAGCAATCCCGGATGCTATAGCGGGCGATGGCGCCGACGCTACTCTTTGATGCTCTGATTCTCGGAAGCCCGCCGGGCAAGGCCGACCAGCCAGGCCACGACCAGCAGGCTGGCCGCGCGGTTGGACCATGACAGGCCGAAATCGAACCAGGTGGCGAAGGGGTGGCCGGCGAGCAGCGCGGCCAGCAGGATCAGCGCCGCTGAAAACGCGGCCACGGCCAGCGCCGCCTGACCGCCGAACAGCCAACCCGCTGCGAGCACAGGCAGCAGGTACAGAGACCACGGCGACACCTGCGCCCCCAGGATCAGGTCGAGCGCGAAAACCACGAGGCAGACAAAGCCGAAAAACAGCAGGGGACGCATGGGGGGTGAGGTCACGAGTGCACTGGAAGCGCGGGATTGCGGGCCGACCCGCTGCAGCGATAAGTGCGAATGTAGCAAGCAAAACGGGTGCCGGTATACCGCAGTCGTGGGACGGCCCCGCGTGTGGTCAGCGCTGGCCCAGGCTGCAGCCAGCGGCACTGACCGCCGAGCCTGCGGGGGTTTCCGGGCAACTGTCCTGGCTGTCGGCAATGCCGTCGCGGTCGCTATCGGCCAGGCTGGGGTCTTGCCCGTAGTACAGCACCGTGCTGCGGGCGGGTACGCGCAGTGGCCAGGCCAGCGGGGTGTGGTCGGACAGGCGCATCAGGCGCGTGCAGGCCGCTGCCTGGGTTGCGGACATTGGGCAAGCCGACTGGATTTCGCTGTTGCCCACGTTGACCATGGCGCCGGTGAGAAGGGCTGTGGATGACAAGGTCACCGGAATCAGTTCCAGGTTGGCCAGGGTAATGGAACGCCCGGGCAGCACACCTTCGATGTCGATGCGGGCGCCGAGGTCGCCCGTGACCGGGTCGCGGGCGTTGACCGTCTTGGTGGCCTGGAAGGTGACGGTGTGGCGCCGCCAGCCGCGCTCGGCGGTGGTTTGCAACGACCGGTCCGACAAGCTTTCGTAACCGTTGCTGCCGCCACCGCCGCGGCGAAGTATCAGCATCACGGGCTGCTTGTCCTGGTCGCCCAGCAGGTCCACCGTCAGCCGGTACCACTGGCCTGCAACCACCCTGAAGTTGGGCGACGCCACCAGCGAGTTCGATCCCCCCGCCAACAAGGTCAGGCACCAGCCGCGAGGGCAGGCCGCGCGCTGCAGGCCGGGCGCGGGTGCCGTGGCGCTGTGGGTGGTCCACCCTGCGGTGTTGGTGGCCAGCCCGGCGTTGGGCACGATGTTGGCGCCGCCCACCCGGTACGCGGCAAAGGGCGTGGCGATCGTGCCGCTGCCGGCGCTGTCGCGCCCGGCCGGCAGGTCGGGCGTGGTGGCGGCTTGCCACTGCGCCAGCGTGTAGCTGCGCGTGCCGGTGGGCGTGCTGTTAAGCACGACGGTGGGGTTACCACGGTCTGCGTACTGGTTGTTGTCGATGGTGCCGAAGGCGCTGGTGGGGCCGATGGAGTTGCTCAGCCAGATGCCCACGCTCCCGGGCACCGCGGCAGCGATCTGGTTGCCGGTGATGACATTGCCCACCACGTCGCCCGCGGCGTTTTCCTTGTTGCGGGTGGACTGCAGCCAGATCTGGCTGCGTCGGTTGGCGAACAGGCGGTTGCCGCTGAGCGTGTTGCGTGACGACACGTGCAGCTGGATGCCGTGGTCGGCATCGACGACGGTGTTGTTGTCGACCCGCACGTCGTTGGCCGACTCATCCAGATAAATGCCCTGGGCGGCGCTGCTCCGCCTGGATGCCGGCTTGCCGAAGGCGGTGCCGCGGCTGCGGATCACGGTGTTGCCTCGGATGGTGACCTTGCTGCTGGACCAGGTGTAGATGCCGCCACAGTCGTCCAGCTGGCTGCACGCGCCGTAGACGAAGTTGCCCTGGACGTCGCTGCCGCTGCCGACACGCATGCCGATGTAGCCGCTGTTGACGATGACGTTGCCGCTGACGACTGCGCGCGCGCCTGCTGAGACGGCGGCGTAAGTGGCCACGGGCAGCGTTGTCGCAACCTCGCCTTCCATGCGCACGGCACTGTCACGCACGACACTGTTGCGCAGGCTCAAATCCGACGCTGACCCTTGCAGATGGGTATCGCCCTGAATTGCGTCGGCCCCGGTACGCAGCAGACTGCTGCTGTCGATGGCCAGGAATTGACTGATGCTGGCTTCAACGCCGGCCCCGACGGTGTCTTCGACCTGCAGGTTGCGCAGTTGCACCCCAATGCTGCTGGTGGCGATGACGCCGGTGCCGACACGGCGCACCGCCAAGCCTTCCAGGGTGACATGGGTTCTGCTGGAGAGGTCTATGCCCGTGGCCAGCACCGTGGCCTGCAGCGGCGTGTCGGGCACGGTCCCGCCTGGCATCCAGACCATGAGATTGCCGGCAGCGGCATCGTGAAACCATTCGTTGGGGCTGTCCAGCATCCATCGCTGGCCCACGAAGTAATACCCGAAGCCCGCCTGGGCCGGGTAGCGCAGGGGCGTAGCCACGGTAATGCGGCCGCCGTCGAATGCAGTCACCCGTGCGTCGTCCATCCACCATTCGTTGGTGCGCACGCGCACGCGGGCGCCGTCTTGCAGGCGAACACCGGCTGGCAGTTGGATGGCACTGCCCGTTTCCAGGGTGGTGCTGTTGGTGCTGTTGGCGGCCAGGCTGAGGTAGGGCGATGCAGGCTCTTCGGTGCGGTAACCCCGATTGGGGTAGTGCGCGATCCGCCAGACCGCGCTGCTGGAGGTGACCGCAAGCACCGGCTGGTCGACGCGTGTTTCCCAGATGGCGCCAGACTGCAGGCGCCAGCTTGCCGCAGGCAATGCGATGCTGCCGTCGACGGTGGGCCGCGATGCGGCGTCGCAGCCCGCAGCCGGCGCCATCACACGAACGGGGTGGGTAGCGGTGCCGTTGGCGGGCACGCGCAGGGTCTCGCGCCAGCTGCTGCCGCATGCCAGCACCAGAGTGTCGCCAGGCCCGAGGCTGCTTTGCATCACGCGGGCCAGGCTCTTCCAGGGCCCGACGCCGTTGCTGCCCGCAGTGGCGGCCAGACCATTGCTGGTGTCATCGCCCAGGCGGCTGTCGACATGAAAAATTCGCCCGCTGGAGCTCGTGGTGGCCAGGGCCGGCGCCGGTGGTGGCACTTCCGTCACGCCGTGCACGTCGAGTCTGGCGTCTGCGCTCAAGGCGCGCGTCTTGCCGACCGTCTCGGCCAAGGTGGGCAGCACGGCGGCTGCGGGTGCGGTGCTGGTCTCCACTGGCGTTGGCGCGGCCCCCACCGCGGTTGCCGCGTCGGCACCGCCTCCAAAAGACGACAGCAACGCACAGGCGAGCGCGCCAACGGCGCAACTCAGGGGCGGTCTCGAAGGATGGTTGCGCATGCGTTGGTTTTCGGCATTTGGTCAGTTGAATCTAACTGTTTGAAGCTCTTGTTCAAGAGCGTCTCCATGGCGGCGGAAGCTTCCACGCAGTCTGACCGTTTTGTATAACAACCTCATCATCCCTCGCTTCAGGGACCCACCCAGACTGCTGCCTTTCAAGGCCTACGCCACCAACCGCGGCGACGCCCGCGCCTCCGGCGTGGCGCTGGGCCGCGGCCTGCAGAAGCTGGCCAGCTTCCTCAGCGGCACCCGGCCCGAGGTCAGTTCAATTCCCATTTGCGGAATCGAACCCACGTCCGCACAGGGTGCGGTGCGGCGAAAAGGCCGCTCTATCGCCGCACATCTTGCGGCGAGTCAGCCGTGCCCAGGGTCTGTTGATGGGGCGACTGGCCGATGTCGGAATGGCTCTGCGCGACCAGGCCAGCCTGTCGACGCTGACCGAGGACGTCATCAAGACCAGCGAGATCGAGGGCGAACAGCTCAACGTCGAGTCTGTGCGCTCCTCTATCGCTCGCCGACTCGGCGTCGACATCGGTGCCCTCGCCCCGGTGGACCGTCATGTCGAGGGCGTGGTCGAAATGGTGCTCGACGCCACCGCCAACTGCAACGCCGCGGTCACCCGGGATCGATTGTTCGGGTGGCATGCAGCACTCTTCCCCACCGGCTACTCGGGCCTGGTCCGGATCAATGTGGGCGGCTGGCGTGACGATGCCACCGGTCCGATGCGGGTGGTCTCTGGCCCGTTGGGGCGCCAACGCGTGCATTTCGAAGCACCGCCGGCCGATCGACTTCAATCCGAAACCGACTGCTTCATCCACTGGGCCAACAGCGAATCCACCGAACCACCGCTGATCAAGGCCGGACTTGCGCACTTGTGGCTTGTCACCCTGCACCCGTTCGACGACGGCAACGGCCGCATCGCACGTGCTGTCGGCGACCTGTTCCTGGCCCGCGCTGATGGCAGCCCCCAGCGCTTCTACAGCCTGTCGGCGCAGATCCAGCGCGAGCGCAAGGCCTACTACGACATCCTGGAGCGAACGCAGAAGCAATCTCTCGATGTCACCGAGTGGCTCGCCTGGTTTCTCCAGACCCTGCACCGCGCCGTCGATCAGGCACAGCACACGCTGGACGCCGTGCTGGCCAGGACGCGGTTCTTGCAGCGCTGGGCTGCACCGGGTTCTGCGCCACTGAACGAGCGACAGGTGAAGCTGGTCAATCGGCTACTGGATGGCTTCGAGGGCAAGTTCACCAGCAGCAAATGGGCGGCGATCGCCCAGTGTTCGCCGGACACCGCGCTGCGCGACATCACGGATTTGTTGACCCGTGGCGTCCTGCGCAAATCGGACGCCGGTGGCCGCAGCACCAGCTACGAGCTGAACCACTCGCCAGAAATCCTGTTCCCCGCCCAGGGCTGGCGGTGACCCCACCGGGGCTGGCGCGGCGCTTGATGAACTACGGATTACTAGCCCTCAATTAAGCGACAGATATGTAGAATTAGAAATCAAAAAGGCGACTGGTTGAGGAGGCCCGATCAATTGACCGCGAAAATCATGACAAAGCAGGACGACTCGCTCCTGCTCTACGCGGAGATGAACAGCGCCCAGACCAGAGCTGTCCAGCGCAGACTCAAGGCGGGCGAGCTTACCCTGCTAGCCAAGGGGATGGCCACCAGCCGACCGTCAGCCGAATGGCCTGCGCTCATCGCGCGTGACCGCATCCGCGTGCTTGCAGCCCTTTTCCCGGGCGCCATCTACGGCTACCGCAGCGCCTTTGACGGAGGGCTCCCCACCGATGGCGTGGTGTACCTGAGCCATACCTATCCCCGAAAAGTTGAACTGCCCGGCTTGACGGTTTCCCTTCTGAAGGGTGCAGCCAGGCAGGCGGGCGATATGCCCATGCAAGGCAAGGACCTTTACTTTCCCTCCGAGCCACGCCTGTTGCTGGAAAACCTGACGCAAAGCAGGGGCCCCGTGAAAAAGTCGGCAGGTCGAGAGGCGGTAGAAGCTCGCTTGCTCACCATTGGCGATTCGCGTGGAGACGACGCGCTGTCGCGCCTGCGTGAAGCCGCCCGCGTATTGGCGCCAACCCTCGGGTTTCAGAAAGAGTTTCTGGCGTTGGATTCGCTGATCGGCAGTATTTTTGGAACACGCGCCTCCAAACTGAAAACCGTGGCCGGCAAAGCCCGCACAGCCGCAGAACCGTACGACCCTGACCGGCTGGCACTCGTCGAAAAACTGGCCGCTGAACTTCGCACCACCCCCCTTCGGGAACCCGCCGCAGTAACGCCCACAAACCAGGCCCGTGCCAATTTCGCCTTCCTGGAGTCCTATTTTTCGAACTTCATAGAGGGAACCGAGTTCGACGTGCAGGAAGCCAGGGGCTTCGTGCTGGACGGAAGGCCGATCGAGCAGCGGCCCAAGGACTCGCACGACGTTATCGGGGTATTCCGCCAGGCCGTGAGCCCCGCCTGGGTCAACCAGACGCTTTCATCGGGTGAGCCCGTGCTGGCCCAATTGCGGGCACGGCACGCCGACCAGATGGCCGAACGTCCCGAGGTCAGTCCAGGCGAATTCAAGGTCCAGGCGAACCGGGCGGGAAACACGGAGTTCGTTGCCCCCAGGCTCGTTCGCGGCACACTGATAGAAGGCTCCAGAATCCTGCCCTCAGTGCCCGCCGGCACGGCGCGCGCCTTGCTGGCGATGTTTCTGGTGTCCGAAGTCCATCCCTTCACGGACGGTAACGGCCGGCTGGCACGTCTTGTCATGAACGCCGAGCTTTCGGTGGTTGGCGCTTGCCGCATCATCATTCCGACGCTCTTTCGCGAAGAGTATCTTGATTGCCTGCGGGTGTTGTCGAGATCGGGTAATCCGGTGCCGTTCATTGCCGCCATGCAAAAGATCCAGGGCTGGACGGCAGCATTCGACCATCACAGTCTGGATGGGGTGATTGAGCAGCTGAAGGCCTGCAACGCGTTCGAGCGCTCGCGCGTGCAGTTCCAGCTTCTGACACCGTAACCAGCTGCGGCGCCTTGCGATGGCGCCCCGGTCCACTAGCGACCAGCACGCGCACAATCTCATGCAATCAGCGATTGCATTGCAATCATCGATTGAGATCCAGGCCTGTCCCAGCACTGGAGTCAAGCCGTGGCCAGTATCACCATCCGCAACCTCGATGACAACATCAAGCAGCGCTTACGAGTGCGCGCCGCCGAGCACGGCCGCTCGATGGAGGAGGAGGCGCGCGACATCCTTCGCCGGGCCATGAGCGATGCCGCCGCGCCACGCGACCTGGCTGCTGCGATTCGCGCCCGCGTGACTCGGGCTGCGCGAGCTGAACTCAAGCTACCCGCTCGCGAGCCCATGCGCGAGCCACCCCAACTCGGCCGCCAACCTCGATGATCATCCTCGACACCAACGTCCTGTCCGAACTCTTGCGACCGGAACCGGCCAGGCAGGTCGAGCAGTGGCTTTCGGGGCAGGACGGCGCACAGGTTTACTTCACCACGGTCGGCGAAGCAGAACTGCGGCACGGCGTGGCGCGGGCCGCCCGATCAGCCAGTTTGACAGCCAGATCGCCGCGATTGCCCGCGCCCGAAAGGCCGCCGTGGCAACCCGCAACACGAGCGACTACGAGGACTGCGGTATCGATCTGATCGATCCCTGGAGGCCCGTCGCTCGCTGATGAGCGGCCGCAACCGACAACGATCCCCGACGCCCATGTATTTCTACTACGTGCTCGCCGTCACGCTGGCCGTCACGGCATTCATCGCGCACCAGGCGCTGCGGCGGCTCGCGGTGCTGCGCTCCGGTGGCATAGCCACCGGCACCGTGGTCGGACATGAGATCGAGGACGGCTACGAAGCCACCGTCGACCACCCGGTCGTGCGCTTCACCGACCACCTCAGGCAGGACCACACGTTCCGCGCCGAGGGTCCCCGCTCGCAGTCCACCCGCCTGGGCGCCAGGGTGCCGGTGGTCTACCTGCGATCGAACCCCGAGCAGGCCTACGTGCGCAGCTTCCTGTGCATGTGGTGGAACGTGCTGCTGTGGAGCATCGTGGCGGTGGGCTTCTGGGGGGTGATGCTCAGCGTCGAGTGGTGATCGCCGCACATCGACCCACGGTAATCGTTTTGTATAACAACCTCATCATCCCTGGCTTCAGGGACCCACCCTGACGAGGAGCCGCGATGAAAATCTACTTCGCCACCAACCGCGACCCGAACAAGCCCGACGCGCCCACCGACTTCGGAACCCGGTTCTCGGCCAGCGGCCTGACTGATCTGCGCTTCGGCAGCGCCGAGGTCACGGGCAGCAAGTTCGACAAGTACGTGCTCGACGTAGCCCCCGAGAAGCTGGACGTGGGCCTGGACAAGGCCCTTGTCAAGGACCTGAGCGGTCAGGTGCTGGGCAGCCGCAAGGTGTTCGAGGAGATGCGCGCCGAGATGGTGGCCAGCAAGCAGGACTGCATGGTCTTCATCCACGGCTTCAACGTCAGCTTCCGGCAGGCGCTGCAGCGCTGCGCCCAGCTCAAGCAGTTCTATGGCGGCCGGCCGATGACCTGGCTGGTGTTCACCTGGCCGTCCGACGGCTCGATGCTGCCGTTCAAGGCCTATGCCAGCGACCGCGACGACGCCCGCGCCTCCGGCGTGGCGCTGGGCCGCGGCCTGCAGAAGCTGGCCAGCTTCCTCAGCGGCACCCGGCCCGAGGACTACTGCGGCCAGAGCGTGCACCTGATGACCCACAGCATGGGCGGCTATGCGCTGCGCTGGGCGTTCCAGTCGATCCGCGGTGGCAGCGGCGGCCACCTGCGCCGGCTGCTCGAGCACATCCTGATGTTCGCCCCCGACGAGGACGACGACGCCTTCGAGCTGGAGCACAAGCTGCAGGCCCTGCCCGACATGGCTCGGCGCCTGAGCCTGTATCACAACGCCGGCGACCTGGCCCTGGTGACCAGCGACGTGACCAAGGGCAACCCCGACCGCCTGGGCGCCGCCGGCCCGCGCAATGCCCGTGCCCTGCCCGACAAGGTGAACGTGGTCGACTGCGAGCCGGTCACCAGCCGCAAGCAGGACCCCGACGGCCACGGCTACTACTGCCTGAACGAGACGGTGCGCCAGGACGTGCTGTCGGTGCTGTCCGGCCAGCCGCCGGTCGACATCAAGAGCCGCCGCTACCTGCCCGAGTTGCGCACCTACCGGCTGAAGAAGGCCTGATCAGCCCGGCTTGTAAATCGGCCCGCTGGCATACTGCCCCGGATGCGCATGACACCCCAACAACAAAGCACGCTCACCGCTGCGGTGCGGCACCGGTTTGGGCCGAACGGTCGGTTGTGGGTGTTCGGCTCTCGCCTCGATGACCAGGCGCGGGGTGGCGACTTCGACATCATGGTCAGCTGCAACGATGCCGATGCGACTCGCCTGCTGGATGCGAAGCTGAACTTGCTCGCCGATTTGCACGCTACGCCGGCCTTCGAGGACGAACGAATCGACGTGGTGCTGTTTTCGCCGTCACTCGACCCGCAACCGCGTGCCATTCATCGCGAGGCGATGGCGCACGGCGTGGAGCTGCCACTGTGACGACCTCTGCAAGCCTCAAGCTGCTTGCTGCACTGGCTGAATGTCAGCTGCATGCCGAGGTGCTTTCTGATGCTGCGCACAGTTTGCCAGCGCATTTCGAGGCGGCCGATGTTGTAAACATCACTGCTGACGTTCGCCGCACGCTTGACCAGCTGGCGTACCGCTTCATGAAGTTGCAGGACGCGCTGGGCGAGAAAGTCCTGCCTGGCTTGCTGGTCGCAACCCTTGATTCCCTGCCACCTCACGCGACGTTTGCTGAAAAACTGCAACGACTCGAACGCCTGGGGGCTTTACCGTCGGCCGATGCCTGGCGCTTGCTGCGCGAGGTTCGCAACGGGCTGGCTCACGAGTACCCGGAGAACCCTGCACTTCAGGCGGCCGCACTCACACGGCTGCTGGGCGGCGCTCGCGAGCTGATTGCCGTCTGGCGAGCCGTCCGGACATTCGTTGACACTCGGCTGAACCTCGGCCCGCCGTGAAGCGGCAGAACGGGTTCACCGGACTCAGCCCGGCCGCCCGATGCTCATGTACTCGATGCCCAGTGTGCGCATGAACGCAGGGTCGTAGAGGTTGCGTCCGTCGATCACCACGGGCTGCTTGAGCAGGGCCTTGATGCCGTCGAAGTCGGGGCTCTTGAACTCTTTCCATTCGGTGATGATGACCAGGGCGTCAGAACCTTCGAGCGCCTTCGTCTGGTTGTCGACGAAGGTGAGGCCCTTCGTGCCTTCCATCACCCGCCTGGCTTCGGTGATTGCCACCGGGTCGTAGGCCTTGATGGTGGCGCCGCGTTTCACAAGCTCGGCGATCACCACGCGGCTGGGCGCGTCGCGCATGTCGTCGGTGTTGGGCTTGAACGAGAGGCCCCAGATGGCGAACTGGCGGCCGCTCAGGTCTTCGCCAAAGCGCTTGACCACCTTGTCGACCAGCACGTGCTTCTGCTTGTCGTTGGCGGCTTCCACGGCGGTCAGCACCTGCAGCGTGACGCCGTTGTCCTTGGCGGTTTTCACCAGCGCCTTCACGTCTTTCGGGAAGCATGAGCCGCCGTAGCCGGCACCGGCGTACAGGAAGTGGGTGCCGATGCGCGGGTCGCTGCCGATGCCCTTGCGCACCAGCTCGATGTCAGCGCCTACTTTCTCGGCCAGCAATGCCAGCTCGTTCATGAAGCTGATGCGGGTGGCCAGCATCGAGTTGGCTGCGTACTTGGTGAATTCGGCGCTCTTGATGTCCATCACCAGCAGCTTGTCGTGGTTGCGCATGAAGGGCGAATAGATCGAGCGCATCAGCAGGATCGCGCGCTCGTCGTCGGCACCCACGACGATGCGGTCGGGCCGCATGAAGTCTTCAACTGCCGCGCCTTCCTTCAGGAATTCGGGGTTCGAGACGATGGCGAAATCGACATTCACACCGCGCTTCGCCAGCTCCTCGGTCACGGCCGCGCGCACCTTTTCGCCGGTGCCCACCGGCACGGTGCTCTTGTCGACGATGACCTTGTAGTCGGTCATGTGGCGGCCCACGTTGCGTGCGGCTGCCACCACGTACTGCAGGTCGGCCGAGCCGTCTTCGTCGGGCGGCGTGCCCACGCCGATGAACTGCAAGGTGCCGTGGTTGACGGCGGCCACCACGTCGGTGGTGAACTGCAGCCGGCCAGCCGTGCGGTTGCGCTTGACGACGTCGAGCAGCCCGGGCTCGTGGATCGGGATGCCGCCGTCTTCGAGGATCTTGATCTTGGCCGCATCCACGTCGAGGCACATCACATGGTTGCCCATTTCCGCGAGGCACGCGCCGGTGACGAGGCCGACGTAGCCGGTACCGATGATGGTGATCTTCATGGAGTTTTTCTCTCGAGTGGATGTGAGGAATGGTTCAACCGATGCGCCCGTAGGTGTCTTCGAATCGCACGATGTCGTCTTCGCCGAGGTAGCTGCCCGACTGCACCTCGATGATCTCCAGCGGCACCTTGCCCGGGTTGGCGAGGCGGTGCACCTGGCCGAGCGGGATGTAGGTGCTCTGGTTTTCGGTGAGCAGGATCACCTGGTCGCCATTGGTCACTTCGGCGGTGCCGTGCACGACGATCCAGTGTTCGGCGCGGTGGTGGTGCTTCTGCAGGCTGAGCGTGGCGCCGGGCTTGACCATGATGCGCTTGACCTGGAAGCGCCCGCCGGAGTCGATGCTGTCGTACCAGCCCCAGGGCCGGTGGACCTGACGGTGCAGCGTGTGCTCGGTGCGCCCGTCACGCTGCAGCTGGCCGACGATCTGCGTGACCTCCTGGCTGCGGCTGCGATGGGTGACGAGCACCGCGTCGGGCGTCTCGACCACCACCACGTCGTCGAGGCCGATCACGCCCACCAGCCGGCTCGTCGCGTGCACCAGCGTGTTGCGGCTGTCGCGCAGCAGTGCGTCGCCGCGGCTGGCATTGCCGGCCGTGTCTTTCGTGCTGGCGTCCCACACCGCGTCCCAGGCGCCGAGGTCGGACCACCCGGCGTCCATGGTCACCATGCGGATGTCGAACCCGGGTGAGGCAGGGCAGTGTTCCATCACCGCGTAGTCGACCGACTCGCTGGGGATCGCTTCGAACGCCTTGCGATCGGGGCGGATGAAAGGGGCGTCGGCGGTGCGGCCGTCCCACGCAGTCTGCGTGGCGCTGGCGATGTCGGGCCTGAACTGCCGCAGCGCCTTCAGCCACACCGATGCGCGCACGACGAAGATGCCGCTGTTCCAGTAGTAGCGGCCGTCGGCCAGGTAGCGCTGGGCGGTGGGCAGATCGGGCTTCTCGACGAACTCGGCGACGCGCTGCGCGGTGTTGGCATCGTCGCCGTCGGCTGGGGTGCAGCGCAGGTAGCCGAAACCGGTTTCCGGCCCGGTGGGCGAGATGCCCAGCGTCACGATGGCGCCCTGCGCCGCGGCGCGCACAGCGCCTTGCAGTGCCAGCGTGAAGGCCGTTTCGTCGACATAGGCGTGGTCCGCGGCCGTCACCACCAGTACCGGGTCGGTGCCGTCGGCGCTCGCGTGCAGCGCGGCCAGCGTCATCGCGGGTGCGGTGTTGCGCCCGGTGGGCTCGAGCAGCACGGTGGCCGGTGGCAGCTTCAGTTCGCGCAATTGGTCGAGCACCAGGAAGCGGTGTTCTTCGTTGCCGACGATCAGCGGTGGGGCCAAGGCGATGTCAGGGGCTGCCAGTGTGGTCAGCCGCTGCGTGGCCTGCTGGAAGAGGCTCTGGTTGCCTTGCAGCACCAGGAACTGCTTCGGGTACTGAGCGCGAGACAGCGGCCAAAGCCGCGTGCCGCTGCCGCCAGCCATGATGACGGGTTGAACCAGGATGGAGGTCGCTGTCATGGTGTTCAGGGGTTGGTGGCGATGAATTCGGCGTAGGCGCTGCGCAGCCCGTCGACCAGCGCGGTGCGCGCCGTCCAGCCGGTGCGGGCCAGCAGGCTCACGTCCATCAGCTTTCGCGGCGTGCCGTCGGGCTTGTCGCGGTTGTAGACGATCCGGCCCTTGAATCCGGTGGTCTGGCGCACCAGCTCGGCCAGCTCGGCGATGGTCACGTCGTGCCCCACGCCGATGTTGACCAGGGGAGGCTCGAAGCGACCTGTCGCGGACTCGTCGCTGCCCAGCAGCGACTGGTAGGGCTCGTCGCCGAGATTCATCAGGTAGACGCAGGCATCGGCCATGTCGTCGCTGTAGAGGAACTCGCGCCGCGGCGTACCGGAGCCCCAGACAGTGACGGTGGCGTCGCCGCGCTGTGCGGCTTCGTGGAACTTGCGCAGCAGCGCGGGGATGACGTGGCTGTTCGTCGGGTGGTAGTTGTCGCCCGGGCCGTAGAGGTTGGTCGGCATCGCGGCGAGGTACTTCGTGCCGTACTGGCGGTTGTAGCTCCAGCACATTTCGATGCCGGCGATCTTGGCCAGCGCGTAGGGACGGTTGGTGGGTTCGAGCGGGCCGGTCAGCAGGTCGGCTTCGCGCATGGGCTGGGGCGCCAGCTTGGGATAGATGCAGCTCGAGCCCAGGAACAGCAGGCGCTTGACGCCGCCGAGATAGGCCGAATGGATCACATTGGCCTGGATCACGAGGTTGTCGCGGATGAATTCCGCCGGGAAGCTGTTGTTGGCGACGATGCCGCCGACCCTGGCGGCAGCGAGGAACACGTACTCGGGTTTCTCGACCTCGAAAAAGGCACGCGTGGCGCGATCGTCGGTGAGGTCGAGCTCGGCATGGGTGCGCAGCAGCAGGTTCCGATAGCCGGCTGCGTGCAGGTTGCGAAGGATGGCCGAGCCGACCAGGCCGCGGTGGCCGGCCACGTAGATCCTGGCCTCGGTGTGCATCACGCGCTGCCTACTCGTTGTAGTCGTAGGCCTGGAAGCCGGCGAGCTTGACCAGGCTGTCGCGCCGTGCGGCGGTGTAGTCGTACTCGACCATTTCCTTGACCAGTTCGGGCAGCGTGATCTTCGGCACCCAGCCGAGTTTTTGCCTGGCCTTGCTCGGGTCGCCGAGCAGGGTTTCGACTTCGGTGGGGCGGTAGTAGCGCGGATCGACCTTGACGATCACTTCGCCGACGCGGCACCGGGCCTTGATCTCGCCGCCGACGGGCTCGATCCTCGTGACGGTGCCGATCTCGTGATCGCCTTCGCCGCTGAACGCCAGCGTGATGCCCAGTTCACTGGCCGCGAACTCGACGAACTGCCGCACGCTGTACTGCACGCCGGTGGCGATGACGAAGTCTTCAGGCTGCTGCTGCTGCAGCATCAGCCACTGCATCTCGACGTAGTCCTTCGCGTGGCCCCAGTCGCGCAGCGCGCTCAGGTTGCCGAGGTACAGGCAATCCTGCAGCCCGAGCGCGATGCGGGCGATGGCGCGCGTGATCTTGCGGGTGACGAAGGTCTCGCCGCGCAGCGGGCTTTCGTGGTTGAACAGCACGCCGTTGCAGGCGTACATGCCATAGGCTTCGCGGTAGTTGACGGTGATCCAGTAGGCGTAGAGCTTGGCCACCGCATACGGGCTGCGCGGGTAGAACGGGGTGGTTTCCTTTTGCGGAACTTCCTGCACCAGACCGTAGAGCTCGGAGGTCGAGGCCTGATAGAAGCGGGTCTTCTTCTCGAGCCCCAGGATGCGGATGGCCTCGAGGATGCGCAGCGTGCCGATGCCGTCGACATTGGCGGTGTATTCAGGAGTCTCGAAGCTCACCGCGACATGGCTCATCGCGGCCAGGTTGTAGATCTCGTCAGGCTGTACCTGCTGGATGATGCGGATCAGGTTGGTGCTGTCGCTCAAGTCGCCGTAGTGCAGCTTGAAGCGCTGGTGGTCGACGTGCGGATCCTGGTACAGATGATCGACGCGGTCGGTGTTGAACAAGCTGCTGCGGCGCTTGATGCCGTGCACCTCGTAGCCTTTGCCCAGCAGCAATTCGGCCAGGTAGGCACCGTCCTGTCCGGTCACGCCGGTGATGAGAGCGACTTTGGTCATGGTGTCTCAGTGAAGCTGATGTCGGCTGGCAAGAGATGAGCTACCTTCGTGAGCGCGTCAGTCGCCATAGCCACCGGGATTCGACTGCTGCCATCGCCAGCTGTCGGCGCACATCGCCTCGATGCCGCGGGTGGCCTGCCAACCCAGCAGCTCGCGCGCACGGCTCGGGTCTGCATAACAGGCCGCCACATCGCCCGGGCGACGCGCCACGATGTCATAGGGAATGTGACAACCGCTGGCCTGCTCGAAGGCACGGACGAGTTCGAGCACGCTGTGGCCGCAGCCGGTGCCCAGGTTGGCGGTGAACGAGCTGCCTGAGCTTTCCGTCAGGTGACGCAAGGCGGCGACATGGCCCTCGGCCAGATCGCTGACGTGGATGTAGTCGCGCACGCCGGTGCCGTCGGGTGTGTCGTAGTCGTTGCCGAAGACCTGCAGGCGCTCGCGCTTGCCCACCGCCACCTGCGCGATGTACGGCATCAGGTTGTTCGGTATGCCGCGCGGGTCTTCGCCGATCAGGCCGCTCTCGTGCGCCCCCACCGGGTTGAAGTAGCGCAGCAGCGCGATGCGCCACGACGGGTCGGCGCGGGCCAGGTCGGTGAGGATGTTCTCGCCGATGAGCTTGGTCGCGCCATAAGGGCTGGTGGTGGCGAGCGCGGCGCTCTCGGGGATGGGCAACTGCTCGGGTGAGCCGTACACGGTGGCGCTGGAGCTGAACACGAAGGTCTTGCACCCGCTGGCGCTCATGGCTTCGGCCACGCTGATCAGCCCGCCGATGTTGTTGCGGTAATAGGCCAGCGGCTTCGCGCTGCTTTCGCCGACCGCCTTGAAAGCAGCGAAGTGAACCACCGCGCTGATCGCATGACGCTCGAACAGCGACCGCATGGCCGCGCTGTCGCAGACATCGGCGCGCTCGAATGCCGGAGTGCGCCCGCCCAGGCGCTGCAGCCGGTTCAGCACCTGTGGCGAGCTGTTGGAAAAGTCGTCGATGCCGATCACATCGAACCCCGCCGCCCACAGGGCCAGCCAGGTGTGCGAGGCGATGTAGCCGGTGGCGCCGGTGAGCAGGATCATGTGGTTCATTGCAGCGTGATCTGTGCCGAGCACGACACGCTGTTGTTGTCGTAGTCAAACGAGATCCGGCCCGAAGCGCGGCGGCTGTCGTGCCCGGCGTTGCAGGACAAGGACAGGCTGCGCAATGGCCTGTAGGTGGCCACCAGCATGGCACTGCGGACAGAGTCGTGCCCTCTCAAGGACCCGAACACCAGCGAGCGACGGTTCGCATAGAGATTCAGGTCGAAGCGGATCTTCGAGGTGAGGGCGTAGGTGGTGTTCAACGACAGCGCGTTTGTCAGGCGGCTCTCATCGCCGAAGGTGCCGGCCTGCTGGCCGTTGATGAAGCCGCTCTCTGCGCCGGTATCTCGGTTGAACAGTGTGACGAAGCTCAGCTTGCCGGTGGGTTGGTAGGTCCACTTCAACTGGCCGGTCGTGCCTGTGAAATCGAACGCGGAACCGCCGTTGCGCGAGGTGCGCTCGCCATAGCTCAGCCGGGCGTTGATGACGCTGCTGCCCGTGGGGATCCAGTTCGCGGTCAGGTCCACGTCCTTGCGGTCAAAGTCGCGTTCGAGGCGGTACTTTCCCATCGTGTAGCGCAGCGCTGTACCCACTGTCAGAGACTCTCGCGGTCGATATGTCAGACCGGCGCTGAAGGCGTCCTGGTTCAGCGCGTTGAACCTGTAGGCCGGGTCGGAGTAGTTCTGGTTGCGGTGGGTGTAGATGGCGTCGAGCGACAGCAAGGAGTCGGAGCCGTAGCTCAGCTGTGCGATGGTTTCGTCGCGGCGCTCGAGGTTCCTGGCGTTCGTTTGAACGATGTTGGTGCCACCGTAGTTGTACAGACTCTGGCTGCTGGTGTGGTCGAGTTTTCCGGAGAGCTTGTAGATGGTGGCCCAGTCGATACCGACATTCACGCTGTAAGCGGTGTGATCGAGGTTCTTCAGGTCCTGAAAGCGGGTTTCCTGCAACGTGCCGCTGGCATAGACGCGTTGGCGCCCGATGCTCTGATCGATGCCTCCGAGCAGACCGTAGCGGTATGAGGTGTCGCCGACGGCCTGGGGCAGGCGAAACACGTTCGAGTCGTAGCCGACCGAGGTGCTGGCGCCGATGTAGTAGGGGTTCGGGTCGTCGGCCTGGGCAGATCCGAAGCCACAAGCGGCCAGCGCTGCGGCCAGCAGGCGCAGCAGGGTGTCGAGCGGGCTGCGGTTTTGTCGGTGCGGCATGGTGAGAGTCCGGCAGGAAACAGGGCAGCAGGCCGACATCAGTAGGCCTTCGAATTGAAGAACGCCACGCGGATGGTGCGAACGATGATCTGCAAGTCGAGCGTGAGCGACCAGTTGCGAAGGTACTCCAGGTCGTACTCCACCCGGGCTTGCATCTTCTCGATGGTTTCGGTCTCGCCGCGGTGGCCGTTGACCTGCGCCCAGCCCGTGATGCCCGGCTTGACCTTGTGCCTGACCATGTAGGCCTTGATCAGCTTGCGGTATTCCTCGTTGTGCGCCACCGCATGCGGGCGGGGCCCGACGATGCTCATGCGGCCTTGCAGCACGTTGATGAATTGCGGCAGCTCGTCGAGCGAGGTGCGGCGGATGAAGGCGCCGAAGGGTGTCAGGCGCGGGTCGTTGGGCTTTGCCTGCATGACCACCGACCCGTTGTCCATCGCGTTCATCGAGCGGAACTTGTAGACGATGATCTCGTTGCCGTCCAGCCCGTTGCGGCGCTGCTTGAAGACGACGGGGCCGGGCGAACTGAGCTTGACCCCGATCGCCAGCGCCAGCATCACCGGTGCCACCAGCAAGAGGATGATCGTCGACAGCACCACGTCGCTCAGCCGCTTGGTCAGCGCGTTGATGCCGGTGAACGGGGTTTCGCAGATGCCGACCACCGGTACGCCGTTCATGTCCTGCAAGCGGCCCTGGATGATGCCGATGCCGAACACGTCGGGCACGAAGAACAGCGAGGCCGTGGTGCCTTGCAGCTGCTCGAGCAGCTCGACGATGCGCGGTTGGGAGCTCAGCGGCAAGGTGATGAACACTTCGTTCACGCCATGCTGTCGCACGAAGGACGCCACGTCTTTCAGGCCGCCGAGGTTGTTGCTTGCGGCACTTTCGTGCAGGCGATCGTCGACCCGGTCGTCGAAATAGCCGAGGAAGTCGACGTTGCGGTCTTCGACGCCGTTCAGCGCACGCGCCACCTTCACGCCGAGCCCGCCGCCGCCGACGACGACGGCCGTACGGCGGTTTTCCGGCGAGGCGGCCTGCCATTGCAGGACTTTCTTGCCGACCAGCACCGCCGTGCACTGCAGCAGCGGCGTGGCGACGGCCCAGGCGATGAGGACCTCTTCCTCGAAGTACTTGAAGCTGCGCGTGGCGTAGGCGCAAAGCATGAGGATCGTCAGCAGCAGCGACCAGGAAACAAAGATGCCCACGCTGCCGGCCAGCAGGCTGTCACGAAACCGGTTGCGGCCGGGAAACGTGAGCGCGAACACGAGCAGGCACACGGTGAGCTGGGGCCGGGCGATGGGCTCGTCCATCCAGTGGTTGGCGAGCACGAACACCAGCACGGTGATCGTCGGTTCGAGAAAAGCGGCCACCAGTGACGTGACCGATTGCGGCGCGCTGTAGAAAGTCCGTTTGTAGGTTCGATCTTCGTACATCGGTCGTGCGGGATAGGAACGGGCCATGCCGGACGTCGGCCGTTGACGGTGAGGGACCAGGAAGCAACAGGCCGCATGGCGCGCGTGGCTGCGTCGGAACTCCGCCCGACGGCGTTCGAAACATTGTGTCCTACGCTGATGTCAGTTTCACGTCGCGATCACGGTGGGGCGCACGAGGTGGGTGCCTACAATCTCACGATGATGTCGGCGTTTGTGCAGTCTTTCGGTGCCATGGTGATGCCTCGCCTGATGCTGCTGGTGAACCATGTCCTGGCAGCCGAGCCGACGGCTGTGCAGCGCCTGCGGCCGCACGCAGGAAAATGTATCCAGTTGCAATTGCGTGACACCCCGGCGCTGCTGTCGTGGCTTCCTTCGAGCCTGACCCTGGCGGTGACCGCTGCAGGCTTGCTGGAATGGCAATCCGAGGTGACAGAACGCGCTGACCTGCTGGCGACACTCGACGCATCGAATCTTGGGCAGACAGTGGCCGACACCGTGGCCGGCCGGCGGCCGAGGGTCGAGGTGGCCGGTGACGCCGCTTTCGCCGCCGACGTGAGCTGGCTGGTCGAACATCTGCGCTGGGACTTGCAGGATGACCTCGCGCGCCTTGTCGGCGACGGCCCGGCAGCGCAGCTGGTCCGCATCGCCACGGCTGTGGCGTCCGGTCTGCGCGATGCGATGAGGTCTGTGGCGCAGTCGGCCTCCGATCGCTGGCGTCCGTCGGCGCCGATGCCTTCGGAGTCGCCGCCCCGATGAGGCACGTCGCGCGGCTGCTGTTCATCGTCTTCACGATCTACCGCTATGGCCTCGACGAGCTGGCCTTGTCGAACTTTCGCCAGCGCTGGGTGCGCGTGCTGGTGCGCGTCATCACCGCCAGCCGCCGCCTCGATGCGCCTCGCGGCGTGCGCCTGCGCATGGCGCTGGAGAAGCTGGGCCCGATCTTCGTCAAGTTCGGGCAGGTGCTGTCCACGCGCCGCGACCTGATTCCGGCTGACCTCGCTGACGAACTGGCGCAACTGCAGGACAACGTGCCGCCTTTTTCCGCGGCACTCGCCCGTGAGCTGATCCACAAGGCCTACGGACGCAGTGTCGAGGAGGTGTTTGCCAGCTTCGAGAGCGAACCGATTGCCAGCGCGTCGATTGCCCAGGTGCATTTCGCGACCCTGAAGGACGGTCGGGACGTGGCGGTGAAGGTGCTGCGACCGAACATGCTGTCGGTGATCGACGACGACCTGTCGCTGATGCGCACCATCGCGGTCTGGGTCGAGCGGCTGTCGGCTGACGGCAAGCGCCTCAAGCCACGAGAGGTCGTGGCCGAGTTCGACAACCACCTGCACGACGAACTCGATCTGGTGCGCGAAGCGGCCAACGCGGCGCAGCTGCGCCGCAATATGGAAGGTCTGAACCTGGTGCTGGTACCGGAAATGCACTGGGAGCTGTGCACGCAGACCGTGCTGGTGATGGACCGCATGGACGGCGTGCCGATCAGCCAGACCCAGCGCTTGCATGACGCCGGCGTCGACATTCCGAAGCTGGCGCGCGACGGCGTGACGATCTTCTTCACCCAGGTGTTTCGCGACGGCTTCTTCCATGCCGACATGCACCCGGGCAACATCCAGGTCAGCCTGGCGCCTGCAACCTTCGGGCGCTACATCGCGCTCGATTTCGGCATCGTCGGTACGTTGACCGAATTCGACAAGGAGTACCTGGCGCAGAATTTCATCGCGTTCTTCCGCCGCGATTACAAGCGGGTCGCGGAGTTGCACGTCGAGTCGGGCTGGGTGCCGGCGAACACGCGTGTCGATGAGCTCGAAGGCGCGATCCGGGCGGTGTGCGAGCCGCACTTCGATCGGCCGCTCAAGGACATCTCGCTGGGCCAGGTGCTGCTGCGGCTGTTCCAGACTTCGCGTCGCTTCAACGTCGAGATCCAGCCGCAGCTGGTGCTGCTGCAGAAGACGCTGCTCAATGTCGAGGGACTGGGCCGCCAGCTCGACCCGGAGCTCGATCTGTGGAACACCGCCAAGCCCTTCCTGGAGCGCTGGATGAACGACCAGATCGGCTGGCGGGGTCTGGTCGCCCGGTTGAAGAACGAAGCGCCGCGCTACGTGCAGTTGCTGCCCGAACTGCCGCGTCTGGTGCACCAGGCGCTGCAGCCGAAGCCTGCGTCCGAGCAGAAGATGCTGGAGGCCCTGCTGTTCGAGCAGCGTCGCACCAACCGGCTGCTGCAGGCGATCGTCTGCGTCGGCATCGGCTTCGTGATCGGTGTCGTCGCGGTGCAATCGCTGCTGCACATCGGGTATCACTGAGACCGGCGCCGTATAATTTCCGGTTTTTCTTTTCTAATCAAAGGCTTAGCCATGCCCATCTATGCCTATCGATGCGCTGCCTGCGGCCACGCGAAAGACGTGCTCCAGAAGATTTCCGATCCGCTGCTGACCGTCTGTCCGGCCTGTGGTGCCGAGAGTTTCGAGAAGCAGGTGACGGCGGCGGGCTTCCAGCTGAAGGGCTCGGGCTGGTACGTCACCGATTTCCGCGATGGCGCCAAGTCAGCCCCGGCGGCAGACAAGCCGTCCGGCGACGCAAAGCCGTCTGCAGACGCAAAGCCGTCTGGAGACGCAAAGCCGGCGGGTGGCGCTCTCGCGGGCCATGCGCCTGCGTCTGGCTCGAAGGGCACGACAGGCAAGGCGGAGAGCGCAAGCTCGCCTGCGCCAGCCTCGACACCCAGTGCGCCTGCAAGCGGTCCGGCGTCTTCGTCGACCTGATCACTTTCGCGCCGCAATACTGCTTCTCAGCCCTGGGACTCACTTGAAGAAATACCTCATCGCCGGCTTGCTGGTGTGGTTGCCGTTGACCATCACCGTCTGGGTGCTGACTTCGGTGCTCGGCGTGCTCGACGGCTTGTTCACCTGGCTGCTCAGCGCCTCGCAGGCGCTGCTGCCGGAGTCGGCCCACACGCCGCTGGAAATGCTCAAGAAGATCCCCGGCTTCGGGGTCCTGGTGATGCTGGTCGGGTTGCTGCTGACGGGCGTGTTCGCGACCAACATCGTCGGCCAGTGGTGGCTGAAGCAGGGCAGCCGGCTGCTCAACCAGATTCCGATCGTCAAGTCGATCTACAGCTCGGTCAAGCAGGTGTCCGACACGCTGTTCTCGAGCAGTGGCAACGCCTTTCGCGAAGCGGTGCTGGTGCAGTACCCGCGCACTGGCTCGTGGACGATTGCCTTCGTCACCGGCCGTCCCGGTGGCGAGGCGGGTGTGCACCTGGCGGGTGACTATCTGAGCGTGTACGTGCCGACCACGCCGAACCCGACCTCGGGCTTCTTCCTGATGTTGCCGCGCGCCGATGTGATCGCGCTCGACATGAGCGTCGACGAGGCGTTGAAGTACGTGATTTCGATGGGCGTGGTGGCGCCAGCAATCACCAAGTCCGCCAGGCTGCCCCAGCCGCAACCCCCCGCTTGAGCGCGTCTGCGTTCAAGCCGACTGCCTTGACATGGGTGCTTGCGCTGCGCCGAATGAACCTGTGAAGCCGCAGCCGAAACCCCGAAGCAGCAACACCTCGAACCCGTTTGTGGAGTGACACGATGAGAACAACATATTGCGGCCTGGTCAGCGAGACCCTGTTGGGCCAGACGGTGACGCTGATGGGTTGGGCGCACCGCCGCCGCGACCACGGAGGGGTGATCTTCATCGATCTGCGAGATCGCGAAGGTCTGGTGCAGGTGGTTTGCGACCCCGATCGCGCCGAAATGTTCAAGACCGCCGAGAGCGTGCGCAACGAGTTCTGCCTGAAGGTCACCGGCAAGGTCCGCGCGCGGCCTGCGGGCACAGAGAACGCCAACCTGACCAGCGGCAAGATCGAGGTGCTCTGCCTTGAACTCGAGGTGCTGAACCCGAGCGTGACGCCGCCGTTCCAGATCGACGACGAAAACCTGTCGGAGACCACACGCCTGACGCACCGCGTGCTCGACCTGCGCCGCCCGGTGATGCAGAAGAACCTGATCCTGCGCTATCGCGTGGCGATGGAGGTGCGCAAGTTCCTCGATGCCAATGGCTTCATCGACATCGAGACGCCGATGCTGACCAAGAGCACGCCTGAAGGCGCGCGAGACTATCTGGTGCCCAGCCGCGTCAATGAAGGCATGTTCTTCGCGCTGCCGCAGAGCCCGCAGCTGTTCAAGCAGCTGCTGATGGTCGCCGGCTTCGACCGCTATTACCAGATCACCAAGTGCTTCCGCGACGAGGACCTGCGCGCCGACCGCCAGCCCGAGTTCACGCAGATCGACATCGAGACCAGCTTCCTGACCGAGGAAGAGATTCGCCCGATGTTCGAGGGGATGATCCGCTCGGTGTTCAAGAACACCATTGGTGTCGAGCTGCCCGAGTACCCGGTGATGAAGTATTCGGAGGCGATGCACCGCTATGGCTCGGACAAGCCCGACCTGCGCGTCAAGCTCGAATTCACGGAACTGACCGATGTCATGGCCGATGTGGACTTCAAGGTCTTCAGCACGCCAGCGACGACGAAGGGTGGCCGCGTTGTCGCGTTGCGTGTGCCGCGCGGCGGCGAGGCCAGCGGGGGCTTGAGCCGCGGCGAGATCGACGCCTACACCGAGTTCGTCAAGATCTACGGCGCCAAGGGCCTGGCGTGGATCAAGGTCAATGACGTGAGCAAGGGCCGCGAAGGCCTGCAAAGCCCGATCGTCAAGAACCTGCACGACGCGGCGCTGGCGAAGATCATCGAGCGCACCGGCGCGCAGACCGGCGACCTGCTCTTCTTCGGCGCCGACAAGGAAAAGATCGTGAATGACGCGATCGGCGCGTTGCGCATCAAGATCGGCCACAGCGATTTCGGTCGCTCGCATGGTCTGTTCGACGACGTGTGGGCACCGCTGTGGGTTGTCGACTTCCCGATGTTCGAGTACGACGACGATGCCCAGCGCTGGAACGCGACGCACCACCCGTTCACCGCGCCCAAGGACGGGCACGAGGACTACATGGACAGCGATCCCGGCAAGTGCATCGCCAAGGCCTACGACATGGTGTTGAACGGCTGGGAGATGGGGGGCGGCTCGGTGCGTATCCACCGCGCCGATGTGCAAAGCAAGGTGTTCAGCGCGCTGAAGATCGAGCCCGAGGAAGCACAGCTGAAGTTCGGCTTCCTGCTCGATGCTCTGCAGTACGGTGCGCCGCCGCACGGTGGTCTGGCCTTCGGCCTGGACCGTCTGGTCACGCTGATGACCAAGGCCGAGAGCATCCGCGACGTGATCGCCTTCCCGAAGACGCAGCGTGCGCAGTGCCTGCTGACCGGCGCGCCGAGCGCGGTCGACGAGAAGCAGATGCGCGAGTTGCACATCCGACTGCGCAACGCCCAAGCGGCCGCATCCTGAACCGGGAATGAAGCCAACCGTTTCAACGTCCGCTTTCGGCCCTTTGCGGTCATTCGCGGACATGCTCCCGCAGGCATCGGTCTGCGCGAGCGGCGGCTACCGGGTGACCGGCTCCGCTCATGCCTGGGGACAGAGCCCCAGGCGCTCGCCAGGCACAAACAGTCCACTCGACTGTTTGTGTCCGGGCTTGCTCCCCCGGGCCGGTTCACTGACCAGGCGCTTCGGGTCAAGCCGATCCGGCCCTCCTCCTTTACTTCGCTGCGCCGGTCACCCGGCATCCTCCGCAGGCAGCCACGGTTGTGTTCAACGGCCTTCAACCGCAACAGTGGCTCCTGGAGCGGTGTGGTGGGGTGGCGTGTGGAGTGAAGTAAAGGAGGAGGGCCGCATGGACTCGCGAGAAGCGCTTGAGTCGACAACCGGCCCGGGGGACATGAACGCAACACGGCACCCCGCCGCACCGCTCTCGCGCAGATTGAGCACTGACGACCTCTGTCCGCGAATGACCGCAAAGGGCCGAAAGCAGAGCTTCGCCAACAATCGGCTGTTTCATGCGTCGCGGGTCGCGCGAAGCACGGTGGAGAACTGACATGGCACGCAGCAAGGAGCGCGCACCAGTGGTGTTCGAGTTGCGCAGCGCATCGATGACGTTGGTCGTCGTCGCGCTGAAGACCACCGACATGGCGGCCATCGAGCGCGAACTGACGGCACGATTTGCCGACACGCCAGAGATGTTCAATCACGACCCGGTCGTGATCGACATCGCGCAGGCCGAAGGCGATCCGCTTGCGCTGGATTACGCAAGGCTCGCTTCCCTGTTGCGGCAATTCAAGATGGTGGCCGCTGCGGTGCGCGGTGGATCCCCCGAGCAGATGGCGGCCGCTGCCGAGGCCGGGCTGGGCGAAGCGCCGGAGGCGCCGCCGCCGTCGGCTCGCACGGCAGCGCCTGCGCCTGCTGTTGCAGAACCTGCGTCTGCGCAAGCCGCTGCGGTGCCAGTGTCCGAAGCCGAGGCCGAAGCACCGGCACCCGCATCGGCATCGGCAGCGCCTGCCGAGACGCCCGCGCTGCCCGCCGCCGTCGCCACGCTGATCATCGACAAGCCGCTGCGCTCGGGCCAGCAGGTGTACGCGCGCGGTGGCGACCTCGTGGTGCTGGCAGCCGTGAATTTCGGTGCCGAGGTGATCGCCGACGGCAGCATTCATGTCTATGCGCCGCTGCGGGGCAAGGCGATTGCTGGTGCGCGCGGAAATACCAACGCGCGCATCTTCAGCACCTGCATGGAACCCGAACTGATCTCGATTGCCGGCACCTACCGCACCACCGACAACCCCTTGCCCGACACAGTGATCGGCAGGTTGGCGCAGATCCGCCTCGACGGCGAGCGCCTGGTGTTCGAGCCGCTGGACTGACCTTCAGTTTCTTTCTTCTTCCTCCTCACCTTTTTCGCCACCGGCGACATCACATCCACAAGGACCGACACCCATGGCCAGAATCATCGTCGTGACCTCCGGCAAGGGAGGCGTCGGCAAGACCACTACCAGCGCCAGCTTTGCGTCCGGACTCGCGCTGCGCGGACACAAGACCGCCGTCATCGATTTCGACGTCGGCCTGCGCAATCTCGACCTGATCATGGGCTGCGAGCGCCGCGTGGTGTACGACCTGATCAATGTGATCCATGGCGAAGCGAGGTTGAACCAGGCATTGATCAAGGACAAGCAGTGCGACAACCTGTTCGTGCTCGCCGCGTCGCAAACCCGCGACAAGGACGCGCTGACGCAGGATGGCGTCGAGCGGGTGCTCGAAGAGCTGGCCGGCATGGATTTCGAGTACATCGTCTGCGACTCGCCGGCCGGCATCGAGACCGGTGCATTGATGGCCATGCACTTCGCCGACGAGGCACTGGTGGTGACGAACCCCGAAGTGTCCTCGGTTCGTGATTCCGACCGCATCCTCGGCATGCTGCACAGCAAGACGCGTCGCGCGATCGAGAAAAAGGAGCCGATCAAGGAGCACCTGCTGATCACCCGCTACAACCCGAACCGGGTGATCGGTGGTCAGATGCTCAGCCTGAAGGACATCTACGACATCCTGCGGGTGCGGATGATCGGCGTGATTCCGGAGTCCGAATCCGTGCTCGACGCATCGAACCAGGGCACGCCGGCAATCCATCTGAAGGGATCCGACGTGTCGGAGGCCTACAAGGACGTGGTCACCCGCTTCCTGGGCCAGGAAACGCCGCTGCGCTTCGTGGATGCCGTGAGGCCGAGCTTTCTCAAGCGCCTTTTCGGGGGGAAGTGAGCCATGGGTTTCCTGTCCTTCTTTCTGGGTGAAAAGACCAAGACCGCCAGCGTTGCCAGGGAACGCCTGCAGATCATCCTGGCGCACGAGCGCAACGGCCGCACCCGTGACCCGGCCTACCTGCCCGACCTGCAGCGCGAGCTGCTCGCGGTCATTTCGAAGTACGTGTCGGTGGGGGCGGGCGACATCAAGGTCGAGGTCGAGCGCCAGGGCGATCTGGAGGTGCTGCAGGTCAAGATCGAGTTGCCGGATGCTGCGCGGTAGCCTTCGTTCGAATAGCTAAAATGGCCAATCGAAGTCACCGGAGCTGATCATGAACCTCTCCGCCACCGACGCCAAGAACCGA
Organism: Burkholderiales bacterium; assembly: GCA_947474755.1. Lineage (GTDB taxonomy): Bacteria > Pseudomonadota > Gammaproteobacteria > Burkholderiales > Burkholderiaceae_C > PBB1. The sequence continues at coordinate 152,960 of CANJJE010000006.1, forward strand.
CTCGGCCAGGTTCTGGAAACCGCGCAACGCGAACCGGTGTTCATCGACAAGAGCGGACGTCGGCACAGTGTCGTTATCTCGGTGGCGCGTTATGAAGAGTTGTTGCGTGCGGAGCAGGGCGGGTCGATCAATGGCTCCATGGAGGCGCGGCGTCAACGCTTCAACGAACAGTACAAGGACTGGATTGAGCTGCAGAACCAGTTCGTCGCCGAGTACGGTGTGTTCGGCGAAGAATGGCGTCAGTGGTGAGATTCCTGCATGGCTCAGTTCGATGTGTACCTGAACCCCAGCGGCCGGCAGCGTGATGGCATCCCTTACCTCGTGGTGATGCAAAGTGACTTGCTGGACCACCTGCCGACCCGTCTCGTCATGCCCCTGGTGATCGAGCGGTTCAATGCCGCGCCGCTGCCATCGCGACTGAGCCCCGCCTTTTCCATCGACGGGCAAACCTTGCACCTGTGGCCGCAACAGACAGCAACCATCCTGGTGCGCATGCTGGGTCAGCCGGTAGCGTCACTGAAGGAAGATCAGAGTCGCCTGCTTGACGCCCTTGATGCCGTCATCAGCGGCATCTGATCCAGCGCGCCGATGACCTCAGCGCCACGCCCGCCCAAGATTCCCGAATCGGTGCTGGTCGTGATCCACACCGCCGATCTCGAGGTGCTGCTGATCGAGCGTGCTGACCGTCCCGGTTTCTGGCAGAGCGTGACCGGTTCGCGAGATTCGCTGGATGAGTCATTCGAGCAGACCGCGCGACGCGAGGTGGCCGAGGAGACCGGCATCGTCGTGGGCTCGGTGGACGTGCCGCTGGCGCATCTGCGAGACTGGGGCATGCGCAACGTCTACGAGATCTACCCGGTGTGGCGGCACCGCTATGCGCCGGGCGTGACGCACAACACCGAGCACGTGTTCGGCTTGCGGGTGCCGCGCGACATCGCCATCACGCTGGCCCCGCGTGAGCACACCCATAGCGCGTGGTTGCCGTGGCGCGAGGCGGCCGACCGCTGCTTCTCGCCGTCGAACGCCGAAGCGGTGCTGCAGCTGCCCAGGTTCGTGTCCGCGTGAAGGGCGTGCATCAATCGGGCGCCGGCGCCTCGATGCGTCCGATCGACGTGCTGCGCGTGGCCACCTACAACATCCACAAGGGAGTTCGTGGTGTGGGTCCGCGGCGGCGGCTGGAAATCCACAATCTGGCGGTGGGCATCGAGGCACTGGACGCCGACCTGGTGTTCCTGCAGGAGGTGCGCAGCTCGAACCGTGCCGAGGCCCTGCAGTTCCCCGACACCCACCTCGGCTGGCCGCGGATGCCGCAGGCCGATTACGTGGCCCCCGAAGGCTATGCGGTGGCTTACCGCAGCAACGCGATCACGCGCCACGGCGAGCACGGCAACGCACTGCTGTCTCGCTGGCCGATCGGCGACATCCGGCACCACGACGTGTCCGACCACCGCTTCGAGCAGCGCGGCCTGCTGCATGTGCCCGTGCAGTGGAGAGGCACGGTGGTGCATGCCATCGTCGCGCACCTGGGCCTGATGCACGCCAGCCGGGTGCGTCAGGTCGAGCGCATTGCCCAGTTCATCGACATGCATGTGCCGGCAGGCGAGCATCTGGTGCTCGCCGGTGACTTCAACGACTGGGGCGAGAAGCTCGACGCACCGATCCGCAAGATGGGCCTGGAGCCAGCGCGTGTCGGCAGGCAATCGCCGCTGCGTACCTTTCCCTCGCGGGTGCCGGTCTTTTCACTCGACCGGGTCTACGTTCGCGGCCTGCACTGCACCGCGACGCAGGTGCCGCGCGGTTCGGCCTGGGCTCGCATGTCGGACCACCTGCCGCTGGTGGTTGAGCTGCAGCTGAGCTGATCGGCCGATGCCGAGCGACGACGTCCTCACGGCACGCGCCCACGCCGAGCGTTCCGCGCTCGAGCAGATGTGGGGTTCTGTGCCCCGGCCGGTGTTCAGCGGCGGCAACACGGTAGACCTGCTGAGGGGCGGTGACGCGCTCTTTCCGGCGATGGTCGATGCGATCGACGCTGCCCGCCACGAAGTCTGTGTCGCGACCTACATCTTCCACGACGACCCGGCCGCTGATCAAGTCTCCGCCGCGCTGATCCGGGCCGCGCAACGCGGCGTGCTGGTTCAGGTGGTGATCGACGGCTTCGGCACGCTGGTCGGCGTCAGCGCGTTGCAGCGCCGCCTGTGCGACGGCGGCGTGCAGGTCGCGGTGTACCGGCCGATCGACCGCTGGTGGAACTGGCTGCAGCCCGGACAGCTGCGGCGTCTGCACCTGAAGCTGTGCGTGGTCGACGCCGAGATCGGGTTCGTCGGTGGCATCAACCTGATGGACGATCGCTACGACCTCAGTCACGGCTGGAGCGACGCACCCCGCCTCGATTTCGCGGTGCGAGTCAACGGCCCGATCACGGGTCCGATCCATCAGGCGACGATCGCGGCGTGGTCGCGCGCGCACCTGGGGCAGACTTTCAAGGGCGAAGCGCTGGCGATCGTGCGCGGTGCCGAGCCGCTGGCTCGGGTTCGGCGCCTGATCAAGCGCTTGAGGCTGAACGGCCAGCGGGGCATGCAGGCAACGCCCGGCGACCTGGCGCCGATGCATGCCGCCTTCGTGCTGCGCGACAACGTGCGCCAGCGCCGCACCATCGAGCGTGCCTACATCGACGCCATCCGCAGCGCACACACGCGCGTCGATCTGATCTCGGCGTACTTCTACCCGGGGCGTCTGTTCCGTCGGGCGCTGTGTCAGGCGGCGCGGCGCGGGGTGCGCGTGAGGCTGCTGCTGCAAGGCAAGCTCGATTACCGCATCGCGGGCCTGGCGGCGCGGGCGCTCTACGACGAACTGCTGGGGCAGGGCGTGCGCATCTTCGAGTACACCCCTGCCTACCTGCACGCGAAGATCGGGGTCATCGACGATGAATGGGCGACGGTCGGCAGCTCGAACATCGACCCGCTGTCGCTGCTGCTGAACCTCGAGGCCAATGTCGTCGTGCGCGATGCGGCCTTCAATGCCGATCTGTCTGCGCAATTCGATGCCGCCATCGCGGTGTCTGAAGAGATCGACCCGAAACGAAAGTACCGACCCGGCATGCTGGGCGCCTTGAGCCGTGGTGTGGTGGCCTGGATGTCGTACGTCTATTTGCGGGTCGCGGGAGCGACCGGTCGATACTGATCCTGCATGGCAATCGCCGACACGGATCTGATCATTGAACGCCCGGCCGGCCTGTACTGCCCGCCGGGTGATTTCTACATCGACCCGTGGCGCCCGGTTGATCATGCGGTGATCACCCATGCGCATGCCGATCACGCTCGCACCGGCCATGGGCACTACCTCGCGTCGGCGAAGTCGGCGGGCGTGCTGCGTTCGCGGCTGGGGCAGATCAAGCTGCAGACGGTGGCCTACGGCGAGGTGATCGAACACCGAGGCGTGCGTGTCAGCCTGCATCCCGCGGGGCACGTGCTGGGCTCCTCGCAGGTGCGCGTCGAGCACGGCGGGCGAGTCTGGGTGGCCTCCGGCGACTATTTCGCGAGCGGCGCGCCAGACGATCACAACCTGACCTGCGACCCGTTCGAGCCGATTCGCTGCGACTGTTTCATCACCGAGAGCACCTTCGGCCTGCCGGTCTACCGGTGGCGGCCACAGCGCGAGGTCTACGCCGCCATCAACGCCTGGTGGAGCGCCAACGCCGAGGCCGGTCGCGCCAGCCTGCTGATGGGCTACAGCTTCGGCAAGGCGCAGCGGCTGCTCGCCGGGCTGGATGAGCGCATCGGGCCGATCGTCGTGCATGCAGCAGTCGAGCCGCTGAACCGGGCCTACCGCGCCGAAGGCGTGCGGCTGCCCGCGACGCAGCTGATCAGCGAGGTGAGCGACAAGGCCAGCCTGCGGCGCGCCATCGCGATCGGCCCGCCGTCGGTGCAGGGCAGCAGCTGGGCGCGTGCTTTCACGGTGGGAGGTGTCGAGGCGAGTGATGCGTTTGCCAGTGGCTGGATGCAACTGCGCGGCGCGCGTCGCCGCTACGCGGTGGACCGCGGTTTCGTGATGAGCGACCACGCCGATTGGCCCGGGCTGCAGCGGGCCATCGCCGCCACCGGTGCCGAACGCGTCATCGTGACGCACGGCTACGAGGCGGTGATGGTTCGCTGGCTGGAACAGCAGGGGCTTCAAGCCGGATCGTTCCGTACCGAATTCGGTCGTGAGGATGGCGCCGACGTGTTGCCGGCCGTGACCGCCGATGCCGCGTCCCATCAACCAGAACCGACCGATCCGGGTCGAGCGTCACGTTGAGGCAGTTCGCCACGCTCTACGCCGCGCTCGACGCCAGCACTGCGACCACCGCCAAGGTCGACGCGCTGAAGTGCTACTTCGCCGTCGCCAGCCCGAGCGATGCGGCCTGGGCGGTGTATTTCCTGGCCGGCGGCAAGCCGCGACAGGTGGTGCCCACTGGCGTGCTGCGCGCGCTCGCCTGCGGGTGTGCCGGCATCGACGACTGGCTGTTCGAGGAGTGCTACCAGGCGGTTGGCGACCTCGCCGAGACGATTGCGCACGTGCTGCCGCCGCCTCTGAGGCGCAGCGATGTCGGTCTGGCCATCTGGATCGAACAGCGCCTGCTTGCGCTGCGTGATGAAACGCCCGAGACGCAGGCGGTGCGCATCGCCGGATACTGGGATGAGCTCGAAGCCGACGAACGCTTCCTGCTGACCAAGCTGATCGGCGGCGGCTTTCGCGTCGGGGTCAGCAAGCTGCTGGTGCAGCGCGCGCTGGCGCAATGGGCCGGGCTCGATGCCAAGGTGGTGGCGCAGCGGATGATGGGCTACACCGACAAGACGTCACGGCCGGATGCAGCCAGCTTTGCAAGGCTGGTGTCGGCCGATGCCGCGCCGGGTCGCGATGCGGGGCAGCCTTACCCCTTCTTCCTCGCGCATCCGGTCGATGTGCCGCTGGCTGATTTCGATACGCTGCTGGGGTCGCCGAGCGACTGGCTGGTCGAGTGGAAGTACGACGGCATCCGCGCACAGGTGGTGCGGCGCGCCGGGCAGGTGTGGATCTGGTCGCGTGGCGAAGAGCTGGTGACCGACCGCTTCCCCGAAGTCGTGGCCATGGCGCAGGCCTGGCCTGACGGCACGGTGCTCGATGGCGAGATCCTGGTCTGGCTGCCCGGCACCGATCGGCCCGCGCCGTTCAACCTCTTGCAGCAGCGGATCGGCCGCAAGAACCTGACCAGGAAGATCCTCGCCGAGGTGCCGGTGACTTTCATGGCTTACGACCTGCTGGAGCAGGTCGGGGTCGATTGGCGCGAGGCCGCACAGCATCTGCGGCGTGCCGCGCTGGAGACCTTGGCGCTCGACGCACCGGCGCTGCGCCTGTCGCCGCTGCTGAATGGCAGCTGGCCCGAACTCGCCGCGCTGCGCGAGCAATCCCGAGGTCGCGGCGTCGAGGGCTTCATGCTGAAGCACCGCGATGTTCACTACGGCAGCGGGCGTCGCAAACAGGCCGGTGCAGTCGCCGGAGCGAAATCGCTGGCCTGGTGGAAATGGAAAGTCGACCCGTTGAGCGCCGATGCGGTGCTGATCTATGCCCAAGCCGGTCACGGTCGCCGCGCCGGCGTCTATACCGATTACACCTTCGCGGTGTGGAACCGCACGCCGCGAGATGCAGCCGAGGCGCTGGCCGTTGTCGATGCCATCGCCGCGCGTCAGCCCCCACAGCCTGACGGCCTGCAGCTGGTCGCGTTCGCAAAAGCCTATGGCGGCCTGAGCGACGAAGAGTTCAAGGCGGTCGACCGCGCGATCCGCCAGACGACGCTGGAAAAATTCGGCCCGGTGCGCAGCGTCAAGCCGACGATGGTCTTCGAGCTGGGCTTCGAGGGCCTGAACCTCAGCGCGCGCCACAAGAGCGGCATCGCGGTGCGTTTCCCCCGCATGCTGAGAATCCGCGGGGACAAGCCGCTGCACGAAGCCGACACACTCGATACCCTACGAGCGCTGATGAGCCCTGGAGAACCTGCCGATGAGCGCGACACCCATGACCCCAACGACTGACTTCGATTGCGACCTGCTGGTGATCGGAGCTGGCAGCGGAGGCGTGCGCGCTGCCCGGTTCGCCGCGCAGCGCGGCGCCCGAGTGATCGTGGTGGAAGGCAGTGCGCTCGGCGGCACCTGCGTCAACGTCGGCTGCATTCCGAAGAAGCTGTACAGCTATGCGGCGCATTACGCCGAGTCTTTCGAGCAGTCGCACGGCTTTGGGTGGGAGGCCCCCACCCCGCGCCTTGACTGGGCCGTACTGAAGGCCCGGCGAGCTGCAGAGATCACGAGGCTGAACGGGATCTACGAGGGTCTGCTGCGAGGTGCCGGGGTAAGGCTGGTGCGCGGCTGGGGCCGCCTGATCGATGCGCACACGGTGGCGGTGCGTTCGGTTGATGGCGGCGAGGAAGATCCGCCGCAGATCCATACCGCCCGCCACATCCTGCTGGCCACCGGCGGCGGGCCGCAACGCGTTCACCACGCTGGCGCCGAACATGCGCTGAGTTCGGATGACATGTTCGACCTCGATCCGTTCCCGCGTCGGCTGGTCGTCGTGGGTGGTGGCTACATCGCGTGCGAGTTCGCCTCGATCTTCCAGGGCCTGGGAGCGCAGGTGACGCTGGTGCATCGCGGATCGCGTTTGTTGCGCGGTTTCGACACCGAGGTCGTCGATTTCGTTACCGCCGAGATGCGCAAGAAGGGGATCGTGATCCGCCTGGACGCCACGGTGGCCGACGTGGAACTCGAGGCCGGGGGACAAACACTTCGACTCGCCCGCGCCGGTGGCTCGGGTGAGGCAGATCAAGACACCACGATCGAGGTCGATGCGGTTCTGCACGCCACGGGACGCACACCGCGTACTGCCGGACTCGGCCTCGAAGCCGTCGGCATCGTGCCGAATGCCAGGGGCTGTGTGCCGGTCGACGGCAGCTACCAGACAGTCGTGCCGTCAATCCATGCGATCGGGGACCTGGTCGGACACATGGCGCTGACGCCGGTGGCGCTGGCCGAAGCGATGGTGCTGGTCGATCGCTTGTTCGGCAACGGCACCCGGCCGCCCATCGATTACGCGCTCATCCCCACCGCCGTCTTCACACATCCGAACATCGGTACCGTCGGACTGAGTGAAGAAGCGGCGCGCGAACGCGCGCCGGTGCGCATCTACCGAAGTGATTTCAAGGCCTTGCAGCACACGCTGAGCGGCAGCAGCGAGCGCACGCTGGTGAAGATCGTCGTCGACGATGAGAGCGACCGTGTGCTGGGGATGCACATGGTCGGCGCCGATGCCGGCGAGGTGATCCAGGGCTTCGCGGTGGCGCTTCAGGCGGGTGTGACCAAGGCCCAGCTCGACCGCACCATCGGCATCCACCCGACGGTCGCAGAGGAATTCGTGACGATGCGCGAGGTGTCGCGGCGCTGAGAGGCCGCGACAGCGTCAGCGTATCGTGTAGCCGCGGCCGTCCATGCAGGCTTCGGTCGCACGGTTGAACACGCTGCTGTCGGCCATCGCGTTCTGCTGGGTCGTGGCCCAGCGATTGCACTCCTGACGGTCAGCTTCGAGTTGCTGCGCACTCTGACCATTGCGCGGGTAAATGATCGGCTCGGGTGGCGCCTTGGCCACCGGCTCCTGGCGCGGCACTTCGCGGTAGACGGGTGCCGGAACCTCGCGGTAAACCACCATGGGCGGGTCCACGTACACATAGCTCGGATAAGCCGGCACGATCACGCTGGAGTAGAGCGGCGCTCCATAGCCGTAGTTGTAGCTATAGCCGTAGCGCGATCCGGCCAGCCAGCCCAGCCCGACACCCAGGCCCAGCCCGATGCCGACGGTGCCCCAGCCCGGACCGTGACCGCCACGGTATCCGCCTCGCCCATGCGCTTGCGCGTCTGTCGGGGCCACGGCGACAGCCAACACGACCGCCGCCAGAGCTGCGGTGCAGCAATGTGTCAAGGTCTTCATGAGTGATTCCTTCGCGAGGTGGATAACTCTTGTGCAAGCATAGATCGACGAGTGTCTGTGCTGTTCCCGACGCTGTGTAAAGCTGAGTGAATTTGGATGTCGGTGAGCGGGGTTGGCCAGGCGATTCGTGACAGTCGGCGTGCTGGCGGTGATCCTGCGTAACCAGGCAGGCATCCGCGCGAAAACTCCCACCGCCCATGGGTTTCGCCCAGGGTCGTAGCATGAGTGTGAGCTAGGCCCCATCTTTCGGCTCGAGGGAGTCGATGGCACGCTGCAGGGAGCGCATTGAACACGACCGAACTCACCGCCGTCGCGGGGATCTCTCCCGAGCGCCTGCCTGCGTTGCTGCGCGGAATGCCAAAGGCCGAGTTGCACATCCACATCGAGGGCTCTCTCGAGCCCGAGTTGATCTTTGCGCTGGCAGCTCGCAACGGCGTCTCTCTGGCCTTCGACAACGTCGAGTCGCTGCGTGCCGCCTACGCATTCAGCGACCTGCAAAGCTTCCTCGACATCTACTATGCAGGCGCTTCGGTGCTGCTTCACGAGGCCGATTTCCACGACATGGCGATGGACTACTTTCGCCGAGCATCAGCCGACCATGTGGTGCACGCCGAGTTGTTCTTCGATCCGCAGACGCACACCGATCGAGGTGTGCCGATCGAGGTAGTGATCAACGGCCTGGCGCGCGCTTGCGAGGAGGCCGAAGCGGAATTCGGCATCACGTCATTGTTGATCCTGTGCTTCTTGCGGCACCTGAGTGAAGAGACGGCCTTCGACACGCTGGCGCAGGCGCTGCCGTCGATTGAAAGGCACCGCGATCGGCTCGTCGGCGTCGGACTCGACAGCAGCGAGCAAGGTCATCCGCCAGAGAAGTTCGCCCGCGTCTTTGCCCGTTGTCGTGAACTCGGATTGCGGCTGGTCGCGCACGCTGGCGAAGAAGGTCCACCGGCCTACATCTGGAGCGCGCTCGACGTGTTGAAGGTCGAGCGCATCGACCACGGGGTGCGCTGCGTCGAAGACCCGTCGCTGGTGGCTCGCCTGGCCGCCGAGCGCATCCCGCTGACGGTGTGTCCGCTGTCGAACGTGAAGCTACGCGTGTTCGACACGCTCGCGCAGCACAACCTGGCACGGCTGCTCGAACTGGGCCTGTGCATCACTGTGAATTCCGATGATCCGGCGTACTTCGGGGGCTATGTGAACCAGAATTACATCGAGACCTTTGAGGCGCTGCCCGCCATGACGGCCGCCGATGCCTACACGCTGGCGCGCAACAGCTTCGAAGCGAGTTTTGCGAATTCGACACAGAAAGCGCGCTGGATTGAATTGCTGGATTCGTACTTCCTGAACGCCTGAGCGCAGCCGAACTCATGTGCTCGTTGCCGAGGGAGATGGGCCACCGGCTCCGCTCACGTCTCGCAGGCCTGGGAGACGCTCAAATGCTGCGTCGAGTCGATGTCTGGAGCGAAGCAAAGGAGGACGGCCCAGTCTTTTCCAGCTCGGTGGACATGAGCGGACGACTGCGGATTGGCGAAGCACTGACCGGCGACTCACAAAGAATCGCTGTAAGCCGCCGTGACCACCGTCCCTGTGGGTCCGACATGCAGATCGCAGCCCCGTTTGCTGGGCACTTGCGGCGCCAACTGCGGCAACTTCAATAAGACGCGCCCTTCGCCGCCTGGCACTACGTCGTAGCCGCGTGCCGTGGCCTGGGCTTGTGCGTCTGCCAGCGGAGAGCCGGCCGCCAGTGAGGCGCAGAAGCTCTGTATCTCGCGTGAGGCGGCGAAGTACGGCAAAAAGCCGATGGCCACGCCCATCAGCATCAGAAGTGCCATGCCACCGAAGATCCAGCGTCGGATCGATCTGCGCCGGGCTTCGTTGAGGCCGAAGAGCTGGGCGGATGATGTTTTGGGTGTGTTGTCCATGCCACCGATTTTCAGCCCCCCGTCGCCCGCGCCTCGAACCAGCGGCACAACAGCGCTCGCTCGTTGTCAATGATCTGCAAGGCGTTGTTCATTGGCAGCTGCTTCAGTACCAGCGTCGGCTGATGGATCGCCAAGGCCTGTTGCGCGATCAGTGCTGCCGTGTCCAGCGCGACGCCCTTGCTCTGCACCACGGCGTTGTGTCAAGTCAGACAACGCTGCTCGACCACCGATTGCACCTGTGCCAACCTCAGTGGCGCAGCCGAGCTGGCCTGCGGATGGTTTGGCGCTGGCCGCAGCCAGGTGCGGTGCCGACCATCAGCGCGGCGGCCACTGCACTTGCCTGCTTCGCACCAGCGCACGCTGCCTTGTGGGGAAGCTGTGGCGGATTAGCGCACCCGTGGGCCTCAGGAGCGCCGGGACTGCAGCCTTGTGCCGAATCGACCGGCCTTCAATCACGCAATCACCTTGCGCTGGCTCGTCTGATCCAGACGAAGACGTTGGCACTCATGGTGGTTCCCATCGCGGCGACGACGATCAAGAACGCAGTGCGTCGTAAGCGAGCCAGATCACCGCGAGCAGTACGTTTGCCAACACAACTGCTGGGGCCGATCACACGTACGCGCCAGGATCGTTTGGAATGGTGCTCGCCTGCAAGAGATCCGGCAGTGTGAACAGGCCGGATCCGATCAACCAAGTCGCATCGCTTTCCCATTGGAACCAGTGCAGCTTCGCGGGCGCGACCCTGCACTTCTGTGGGCGGTGGAAGCCGCCGCCGTGCACCGCCCGCAGCGCGCGGGGCACAACGCGCCGTTGCGACGCCTCATCTGTTGGTGGGATCAGGCTGCTGTCCAGGAACTCGAATTGAAACGACGACCAGATTCACGCGTTGGCGCACCAACAAATGTGTCTGGCCCGGCAGCAGGTTTGAACAGTCGAGCAGGAAAGAGTCCACCCAGCGGAAGAAGGTGAGTGCGCAACGATGGTTCGTCAATGCGCGCGGCGTACGGAACTAATCGAGCTTAAGGCGGGTCAGCGATGAGGATCGGGGCCTGCTCGATTGGCCTCATGGCATGTTCAAGGGCCTGGTAGCGAGTCAATTCGTTTCAGTCGCAGCAAGGCCAAGGCGGGACATCTCATTGAGGCTTACAAGTGCATCCATTCTGGAGGTCTCGTTGTGGTCTTGGTCCGCCGCCACTGTGATTCGATACGGCTGGTCGCATCCACCAACAGCGCTCAGAACTCGATCAGAAAGCCCCGATTCCTCTTGCCGCCGACGCGCCGATTGTGTTACGGTCTGAGGCTTCACTTTAACCACTCCCTGGAGACATAAATGGTCACTCAATTGGTCCTGCTTACCCGCCGCTCGGACATGAGCTTCGAACAGTTCAGCACCTACTGGAAGAACGTGCACGCGCCTATCGGCGGGAAGATGCCTGAAGTCATCAAGTACGTCCAATACCACGGTGGCGTGGCACCCGCCAACGGCGCGCCAGCCTACGACGGCGTTGCCCTGCTTCAGTTCGCCGACATGGGCGCACTGCAACGCTCGTGGGGCAGCCCTGAAGGCCAGGCGACTGCCGCCGACATCCCGAACTTCCTGGACGGTTCGAAGATCGTGATGCTGTTCAACGAAGAGCACCAGATCGTCTAACCTGGCCTCTTTAGGTCGGCGCGGGGCCACCCGCGTCGATGGCGGGATGTCCAACTTGGCACATCCCGCCGACGCGGCTGCTCAGTGACATCCACTGGCCATAGCGCCCCGTCAAAGCCGCGCAGTAAACGACCGCGCACCTGGTTGGCGACATTGCAGCTGCCACGGTCAAGGCGACAGCGGACCAGCACACCACGGCCGTTGAAGCTGCCATCAGGCAACCAACGCTCTGCCGCGATCAGATCGACCCATTCCCCACCGGTCAACCGCACCGGAATTGAACTGACTGAACCGCCCCGCATTTCGCGGAGGCCCGTTGGGTTAAGTCAGGCTGCCACCTCGGCGGCTTGACTGGCGAGTTGCCGGTAGTAGTTTGCCTCGGCCTCGGCGGGTGGGATGTAGCCGATGGGTTCGAGCAGTCTGTGGTTGTTGAACC
>CANJJE010000007.1 GCA_947474755.1 Burkholderiales bacterium
GAAGGCGCCGCCGAGGAAGACGACCAGGCTGATGCCTGGGGACATCGCGCTTGCGATGCCGGTGGCAACGCCGATCCAGGCGCCCAGCACGGTAGGCACCATGGAGAGCGCCAGCAGCCAGTAGGTGTTGCGCAGCACGCGGTTGCGTTGTTCGACCGAAGTGCTAGAGGGGGCGTAGCCGTTGTACAGAACTTGACTCATGGAACCTCCGGAAAATGAGACGACCCGCTTCAGACTGTCGAAAACCATTGTAGTTCCGCTGTCGCATTCAAACGCGTGCCTGCCAGTGGCCCTGCAACTGCTGGGCCCGGCTGCAGTTCGGCACCGTACAGTCCAGGTTTTGAAACCATCGGTGGACACCAGATGATCTCCAAACCTTCATTGACCTTGAGCGATGTGAAGCGCATCGCTTTCGCGGCCGAGCAGGAGGCAGTCGCTAACCAGTGGGCGGTGTCAATTGCCATCGTCGATGACGGTGGGCACATGTTGTGGTTCCAGCGACTCGATGGCGCGGCCCCCAGTTCGGCCTACATTGCGCCGGCCAAGGCCCGCACTGCGGCGTTGGGTCGCCGAGAGAGCCGTCTCTTTGAGGAAATGATCAACGGCGGACGGACCTCGTTCCTGAGTGTGCCTTTGCTGGACGGCATGCTGGAAGGCGGCGTTCCGCTGTTTGCCGACGGCCACTGCATCGGCGCTGTAGGCGTCAGCGGCGTCAAGAGCGCTGAGGATGCGCAGATTGCGAAGGCGGGAATCGCTGCGCATGGGAGCTGATCCGGTACGCGTGCGACAGGCCGAAACCAGGGCCATGCGCATTCAGATCATCACTGGAGACGACAAGCCGTTCGCATCGAAATACTTGATGCACCGCCTGATGGAACTGTGGCGGGAGGACGGTCACACGGTCCTGGTGGGACCTGCCCGCCGCTTGGAAGCCGATCTCGCCATCATGCACGTGGACCTGACCGTGATGGATCCAGGCCATCTGCCGGACAACCCGGATGGCTGCCCGATGGTCAATGGCCGTGTCCTTGACATTTCGAAAATGCGCATCTCCCGGCAGCGCGTGCTGCAGGGTGATACCCATGCCGGTCCGGTCATTGTCAAGAGCAATTTCAATGCCTTTGGCAGCAAGGAGTTTCGCGCGTTGAGCCGTTGGAGTGGCCCTCATCTCCGGCGCCGACTGAGCAATGTCATCCCGTGGCGCTGGGCGGGATGCCTCCCCAAGAAGGACTACCCGATACTGGACGATGTCTCCCAGGTGCCGCGCTGGGTCTGGGAGCGTTCCGATCTGATCGTCGAGCGATTCACCCCAGAGCGGGATGGTGACAATTTCGTACTGCGGTGCTGGCTGTTCTTCGGTGAACAGGAGTACTCGGTGAAGCTGTTCAGTCACCATCCTGTCGTCAAGGTCGGCGGTATCCACCGCCATGAGTATCTGCACGAGGTGCCTGATAGCCTGCGCGAAGCGAGACTTGCGCTGGGGTTCGACTTCGGAAAATTCGATTACGTGATGGTTGATGGCCAGGCGGTCTTGCTCGACGCGAACAAGACGCCAGCGATCGCCAGTACCTCACGAACCCCCAATTTGCTGCGCCTGGCGACGGGGCTGTCGGAGTTCGTGGCGCGGGGCGCAGCATGAAGGCCGCGGCTCCATTGCTGCCTTCCCGAACCTTCGATCAGTTGCTCCCACCGGGAGTGATCTATGCGCCACGAACCACGGTCGAGCATGTGGGCTGGGTGCTCAGCGAGGCCTATCGACTGGACACCCTGACCGGCCTGACGCTGCTGGTCACGGGTTCCGTGCTACTGGCGTGTCATCAGAACACGGTCACGCCGGACATCGTCGCGTTCTTCGAGGCTTGTGGCGCAACCCCCTCGCCGCATCGGGTGCCTTACCAGACCGCGGAGCAGGCGTTTGACCAGATGCGCCGCTGGGCAGAACAAGGCCACCTCATCGTCAGCCCCTACCCATTGCCCGCCGATTCATGCGCGCCGCAGTCCTTGCTGGTGCCCGATGCGCTGTACCGCTGGCTCAATGACAAGTCGAACCTGGGCGCACTGGTGGACGCCGACTGGCTGCCACCAGCAGTCATGCTGACGCCCGATGCGGCGCAGAACCTGCTGACCGCCTTTGCGGGCGAGCCGGTGTACATCAAGGCTTGCGTGGCCGGGGCTTCTGGCGCAGGCATTGATGTGCGGTATGCGCCGGACCATCAGACGCGGCTTCAGGCCCTCGAGTGGCTTGCCGGCCATGACCAGCCTTTCTCCGGTGTGCGAGTCGAACGCGCGTTGGACATCCCGATCTGCTGGTGTCTGAACCTGTCAATCCAGAGCGACCGTATTGAGTACCTGGGAGCCGCCATCCAGTTGTTCGCAAGCCCAGGTCAGCAAAGCGGCAGCCTGATCGATCCAGCCCAAGAGCCGCCCGCTTTCGCGGTCGAGGAGGCAATGCGCATCGCGCGCCGGGCCCAGCAGATGGGGTACCGCGGCCTGGCCGGCTTCGACCTGGGTTTGACCGCGGAGGCGCGCCCGTTCATCTTCGACCTGAATTTCCGGATGGTGTCGAGCACAGTGCAGTTGCTGTTGCACCAGAGTGCAGTGGAGCGCATCGGCGCCCACGTGTCCGAGTCCTGGCATCGCCTCATTCATGGGCCGTTGGCACCTGCGCTGGCCGCGATCGAGCCGTTGGGCCGCTCGGGCAGGTTCGTGCCTTGTCGACTCTGGGAGGCGAACCCTGAGAGCCGAGGCCGCAGCATGATCACCGGGTTTCTGGTGGCGGAGTCGGTGGAGGCATTGGCCCTCACACGCGATGCGATGGTCTCGGCCCTGGGCCCGCTTCTGGTCTGAGATCGCGCTCGAATTACAATCCGGAGGTTTGGCCAAACCTATCCGCCCCCAGCGAAACCCTCACAGTTTCCCACCGGATTCCGACTCGCAGCCTGTGCTGCGGGGCAGAGCTGGGTGCACCAACGGAGAATTCCTTGCTGCCCGTGCTGCCCCCCGCAATCCTCGTTCTCGCAGACGGCTCCCGTTTCATCGGCATTTCCATCGGGTCCCCCGGTCAGACCTGCGGCGAAGTGGTGTTCAACACCTCTCTCACCGGTTACCAGGAAATCCTGACTGACCCGAGTTACTGTCGTCAGGTCGTCACGCTGACCTATCCGCACATTGGCAGCTACGGCGTCAATGCCGAAGACGTCGAATCCGATCGCGTTCATGCCGCTGGCCTGATCATCAAGGATCTGCCCGTGCTGCCGTCCAACTTCCGGATGACCCAGACGCTTGCGCAGTACCTGCAGCGTGAAGGTACGGTAGCTATCTCCAACATCGACACGCGCCGCCTGACCCGCCTGCTGCGCACCACTGGGGCGCAAAACGGCTGCATCCTTACCCTGGAGGTCGGCGAGAAGCTCGCCGAAGCTCACTTCGCTCAGGCACTCGCCGCCGCACGCGACGCACCCAGCATGGCCGGGCTGGACCTGGCCCGGGTTGTCAGCAGTCGGGGGCGCAGTGTGTGGCACGAGACTGAATGGGCGCTGGGCAGCGGCTTCGGCCGGCTTGCTGAGCCTCGTTTCCACGTTGCCGCGCTGGACTTCGGCGTCAAGCGCAACATTCTGCGAATGCTGGCCAGCCGAGGCTGCAAGGTCACCTTGGTACCCGCGCAGACTTCTGCTGAAGATGTGCTTGCATTGAAGCCTGATGGCGTCTTCCTCAGCAACGGCCCGGGCGACCCGGAGCCCTGCGACTACGCCATCGCCGCAACTCGAGCCTTGATCGACACAGGCATCCCGACCTTCGGAATCTGCCTCGGTCACCAGATCCTCGCACTGGCCTCCGGCGCCAAGACCTTCAAGATGAAATTCGGCCACCACGGCGCCAACCACCCAGTGAAAGATCTGGACAGCGGACGCGTGAGCATCACCAGCCAGAACCACGGCTTTGCCGTCGATGAGACCACTTTGCCGAAAAATCTGAGACCAACCCACGTCAGCCTGTTTGATGGCACCCTGCAGGGTCTGGCGCGCACCGACCGTCCGGCGTTCTGCTTCCAGGGCCACCCTGAAGCCTCACCCGGGCCGCATGACATCGGTTATCTGTTTGATCGATTCACCACGCTGATGGAAGCTCACGCGCCACGCGCCGCCGCGATCGGAGGCCAGCATGCCTAAGCGCGCCGACCTTCAATCCATCCTGATCATCGGTGCCGGCCCGATCATCATCGGCCAGGCTTGCGAGTTCGACTACTCTGGCGCCCAGGCCTGCAAGGCGCTGCGCGAAGAGGGTTACCGCGTCATCCTCGTCAACAGCAACCCGGCGACGATCATGACTGACCCGGAGATGGCTGACGCTACTTACATTGAGCCCATCACCTGGCAGGTGGTCGAGAAGATCATCGCCAAGGAGCGACTGCGATTCCCGGGCGAAAAGATGGCGGTGCTGCCAACCATGGGCGGCCAGACTGCGCTGAACTGTGCGCTTGATCTGCACAAGCACGGTGTGCTCGCCAAGTACGGCGTCGAGATGATCGGCGCCAACGAGAAAGCGATCGAGAAGGCCGAAGACCGCCTGAAATTCAAGGATGCGATGACAGGCATCGGCCTGGGCTCGGCGCGCAGCGGCATTGCGCATTCGATGGAAGAAGCGCTGGCGGTGCAGCACGAGATCATGCTGCTGACGGGCAGTGGTGGCTTCCCGATGGTGATTCGCCCCAGTTTCACGCTCGGCGGCACAGGCGGCGGCATCGCCTACAACCCGGACGAATTCGAAGAGATATGCAAGCGCGGCCTCGACCTGTCGCCGACCAAGGAACTGCTCATCGAGGAAAGTCTGATCGGCTGGAAAGAGTTTGAGATGGAGGTGGTTCGCGACAAGGCGGACAACTGCATCATCGTGTGCGCGATCGAGAACCTGGACCCCATGGGCATCCACACCGGCGACTCAATCACGGTGGCACCGGCCCAGACGCTGAGTGACAAGGAGTACCAACTGCTGCGCGACGCGTCCATCGCGATCCTGCGCGAGATCGGCGTCGATACTGGTGGCTCGAACGTGCAGTTCGCGATCAACCCGAAGGATGGCCGCATGGTCGTCATCGAGATGAATCCGCGTGTATCGCGATCGTCGGCACTGGCGTCGAAGGCGACCGGCTTCCCGATTGCCAAGGTGGCGGCGAAGCTGGCCGTCGGTTACACGCTCGATGAACTGCGCAACGACATCACTGGCGGCGCGACACCTGCCAGCTTTGAGCCAAGCATCGATTACGTCGTCACGAAGATTCCCCGCTTCGCGTTCGAGAAATTCCCTGCCGCCGACTCGCACCTGACGACACAGATGAAGTCGGTGGGTGAGGTGATGGCGATGGGCCGCACCTTCCAGGAAAGCTTCCAGAAGGCGCTGCGAGGTCTCGAAACCGGCATTGACGGGTTGAGTGAACGCAGCACCGATCGGGACGAGATCATCGAGGAGATCGGCGAGGCGGGCCCGGAGCGCATCCTCTATGTGGGCGATGCGTTCCGCATCGGCATGAGTCTGCAGGAAGTCTTCGAGGAGACCGCGATCGACCCGTGGTTCCTCGCCCAGATCGAGCAATTGATTCACACGGAGCAGGCTCTGGCGGGCCGCGCACTGGACAGCCTGTCGAAGGACGAGTTGCGCTACCTCAAGCAAAAGGGCTTCTCCGACCGGCGACTTGCCAAGCTGCTGGGCACGAACCAGCATCGGGTGCGCGAAGCCCGCTGGGCCGCGAATGTGCGCCCGGTGTTCAAGCGTGTCGACACCTGCGCGGCCGAGTTCGCGACGCAGACCGCATACCTGTACTCCACCTATGACGAAGAGTGCGAGGCCGAACCGACCGATCGCAGGAAGATCATGGTGCTCGGTGGCGGGCCGAACCGCATTGGGCAGGGCATCGAGTTCGACTACTGCTGCGTGCATGCCGCGCTCGCGATGCGCGAGGACGGGTACGAGACCATCATGGTCAACTGCAACCCGGAGACAGTGTCGACCGACTATGACACCTCGGATCGTCTTTACTTCGAGCCGGTGACGCTGGAAGACGTGCTGGAGATCGTCGCGAAGGAAAAGCCGGTTGGCGTGATCGTGCAGTACGGCGGGCAGACACCGTTGAAGCTGGCCCTGGATCTGGAGCGCGCTGGCGTTCCTATCGTTGGCACATCGCCTGACAGCATCGATGTGGCCGAAGACCGCGAGCGCTTCCAGAAACTGCTGCACGAACTCGGGCTGAAGCAGCCACCGAACCGCACCGCACGTACCGAAGAGCAGGCGATGGTTCTGGCGCAAGAGATCGGCTATCCGCTGGTCGTGCGTCCGAGCTATGTGCTGGGTGGGCGCGCGATGGAGATCGTGCACGGCGACAAGGACCTCGAGCGCTACATGCGTGAAGCGGTCAAGGTCAGCGAGAAGTCGCCGGTGCTGCTGGATCGCTTCCTCGACGATGCGATCGAGGTCGATGTCGACTGCATCGCCGATGGCAGTGACGATGACTCGGCCTTGAATGCCGATGGCACCGGCTCTGCCGGCGTCATGATTGGCGGCATCATGGAACACGTCGAGCAAGCCGGTATCCATTCCGGCGACTCGGCCTGTTCCTTGCCTCCCTATTCGCTTCCAATGGCATTGCAGAACGAGATGCGCCGTCAGACCACACTGATGGCGCGCGCGCTGAAGGTCAAGGGCCTGATGAACGTGCAGTTCGCCATTCAGGGCGAGGGCAACGAAGCGGTGGTTTATGTCCTTGAGGTGAATCCTCGAGCTTCACGCACCGTTCCTTTCGTCTCGAAGGCCACCGGGCTGCAACTGGCGAAGATCGCGGCACGCTGCATGGTTGGCGTGAAGCTGGCAGAACAGCAGCAGAAGAACGGACGGGTGCCGGCCGAAATCATCCCGCCGTATTTCAGCGTCAAGGAAGCGGTTTTCCCGTTCAACAAGTTTCCGGGTGTCGATCCGGTGCTCGGGCCGGAGATGCGATCCACCGGCGAGGTGATGGGTGTGGGCCGCAGCTTCGGCGAGGCGATGCTCAAGAGCCAGCTCGGTGCCGGTTCTCGCCTGCCAACCAAGGGCACGGTGTGCATCACGGTCAAGGATGGCGACAAGGCGCGTGCGGTCGTGGTTGCCCGCGATCTGGTGGCGCTCGGCTTTGCCATCGTCGCGACCAAGGGCACTGCAGCGGCGATTGCTGGCGGTGGTGTTCCGGTGAAGACCGTCAACAAGGTCAAGGATGGCCGACCGCACATCGTCGACATGGTCAAGGCGGGCGACATCCAGCTGGTCTTCACGACGGTGGATGAAACCCGCACCGCGATTGCTGATTCGCGCCACATCAGGCAGGCAGCACTCGCCAACCGGATCACTTACTACACCAGCATGGCGGGTTGCGAAGCTGCAGTCGAGGGCATGAAACACCTTGATGATCTGGTGGTGCTCTCCCTGCAGGAACTGCACGCCGAGTTGCACTAAACTCAAAACACGACGCTAATCATCCCTCATGGCCGCCGCTGGATTTTCTGGCGGCGGCTTCATTTTTGCCTGGGGTTCATCACATGCAGACCATTCCTCTCACTCAACGGGGTGCCGATAAACTGAAAGAGGAGTTGCAACGCCTGAAGACGGTCGAACGTCATGCGGTGATCCAGGCGATCGCTGAGGCGAGGGCTCAGGGCGACTTGTCCGAGAACGCCGAGTACGAGGCGGCGAAGGACAAGCAGGGCTTCATCGAAGGCCGCATCCTGGATATTGAAGGAAAGCTGGCCGCTGCCAAGATCATCGACCCAGCGTCTCTCGATGCCGAGGGCAAGGTCGTGTTCGGCTCTACTGTCGATCTCGAGGACGAGGTCAGCGGTGCGGCCGTCACGTACCAGATCGTCGGGGACGACGAGGCCGACCTGAAGCTCGGCCTGATCTCGATCAGCTCGCCGATTGCCCGTGCGCTGATCGGCAAGGAGGTCGGCGACATCGCCGAGGTGCAGGCGCCTGGGGGCTTGAAGAGCTATGAAGTGATCGCTGTGCGCTACCAGTGAGCGAGCTTCCCTTCATGCTGGGTCGCGTCTCGAAACTGCTGGCCGGTCTGTGGGCTGGGCTGCTGCTCGGTTTGGGCACTATCGGTGCGCCCGCTGGTTTCGCGATCACGACCGTGGAGATTGCCGGGCGTACGGCAGGACGCATGTTCGCTATCGAGGCCTATGTGAGCCTGGCGTTGGCGGTGCTGCTGTTGCTGCTGACCCGCAAGGCTGCCACTGCTAGCCCGGCGGGGCCATCGCTCAACACGAACATGTTGCTGGTGCTGGGCGCGCTGTTTTGCACGATCGTGGGCTACTTCGTCATCCAGCCGCTGATGGCTGCAGCGCGGGTTGGCGAAGGCAGCCTGTCGTTCGGTGCGTTGCACGGCCTGTCAGTCGGATTCTTCGCGCTGAAGGGTTTGCTCGTGATCGCGCTGGCATGGCGCCTGACCGCAGCTTGATCTGACGTTGACGCCGCTGAAGGCGATAAGCGTTTCCGTCAGTCGACGGCCTTGCGCTTGACGCTGGTGATTCGCTTGCGGGCTCGCTTGATCTCGCCGCCTGCAGCCACTCGCTCATTGCCCAGCACCTTGATCTTCTTCACCTGCGGTCGGTGGTTGCCGCTCTTCGAGAATTTCAGCAGCTTGACCACCCGCGGGCCTGGCATCCGGTCGTCACGCTCCTCCTTTGCCTTCGGCGGGATCGGCCGCCACAGCACCAGCAGCTTGCCAATGTGCTGGACCGGCGCGGCGTTGAGCTGATCAGTCAGCATCGCAAACATGGTTTCGCGGGACGCACGCTCGTCGGAGAAGACGCGAACCTTGATCAGCCCGTGGGCGTTCAGAGCGGCGTCGGTTTCCCGGATCACTGCTGGCGTCATTCCGTCCGCACCGATCAGGACGACCGGGGTCAGATGGTGGGCGTCGGCGCGTTTTTCCCGGCGCTGGTGGGTAGTGAGAGTGATGGCTGGCATCGCCCTATTATCGATGGACATGATCACCACCACGCTTACTTCATCCGCTGCCCCCGGAGGAGACTCCGGCCGCCTTCGGGCGGCCGGGTGCTTGCCGACATGAAAGTCAAATCAAAAAGCAAGAAGATCGACAAGGCCTGGTTGCTTGCGCACCTCAACGACACCTACGTCAAGTTGTCGAAGAAGGAGGGCTACCGAGCGAGGGCTGCTTACAAGCTGAAAGAAATCGACGAGACACTGGGCCTGTTGAAGCCGGGGCAGGTCGTCGTCGATCTGGGTGCGGCACCCGGTGCGTGGAGTCAGTACGTGCGTCGCAGGCTGTCAACGAAGGTGCCCGACGCTATTGGCGCTGGGCTCGGCCCGCTGAACGGCACCATCATTGCGCTCGACCTTCTGGATTTCGAGCCGATCGACGGCGTCGTGTTCATCCAGGGTGATTTTCGGGACGAGCCGGTGCTGCAGCAACTCGAGGCCGCGGTGGGCGGCCGGCCCGTTGATGTCGTCGTTTCCGACCTGGCTCCGAATCTCACCGGCATCGCCAGTTCCGACGACTCCCGGATCGCGCACCTGGTCGAACTGGCGGTGGATTTCGCGGCGCATCACCTGGTCCCGGGAGGTGCGCTGGTGTGCAAGGTTTTCCACGGTAGCAACTACAACGAGTTGGTCGCCTTGCTGAAAGCGAACTTCCGGACGGTGAAAGCGATCAAGCCGAAGGCCTCTCGTGACCGGTCGTCCGAGACCTTCCTCGTCGGTATGGGTCTCAAGCAGTCGCGCAAGGTGGTCGAAACCGGCTCGATTACCGTGTTGCCGGGCTAGAAATTCCTCCGAGTCTCACGAGTGACCGCATTACCCACACGGCACTTGAGTCGCATAAACTAGTCCCTACATAAGACAGACGTCGCGCCCGCTGTGCACGCCGACCCCGTAGTTCAAGAATTGGAGTGGCAGTGAACAATCAATGGTTCTCGAAAATCGCCGTGTGGCTGGTTATCGCCCTCGTGCTGTTCACGGTGTTCAAGCAGTTCGATCGCAGCACGACCGCTGGTAGCCAGATCGGTTACTCCGATTTCCTGGAAGAGGTTCGAAACAAGCGCATCAAGGCTGTCACCTTGCAAGAGGGGCCTTCTGGCACAGAGATCCTTGCGACGACGACGGAAGACAAGCGGCTGCGCAGCACTGCAACTTATCTTGACCGCGGGCTGGTCGGCGATCTGATCAACAGTGGCGTCAAGTTCGATGTCAAGCCACGCGAAGAGCCTTCGCTGCTGATGAATATCCTGGTCTCCTGGGGCCCAATGCTGCTGCTGATTGGCGTCTGGATTTATTTCATGCGGCAGATGCAGGGTGGCGGTAAGGGCGGCGCGTTCAGTTTTGGCAAGTCCAAGGCACGCATGCTGGACGAAGCCAACAACACGACCACTTTTGCCGACGTCGCGGGATGTGACGAGGCGAAGGAGGAAGTCAAGGAACTGGTCGACTTCCTGAAAGACCCGCAAAGGTTCCAGAAACTCGGCGGACGTATTCCGCGCGGCGTTTTGCTGGTCGGCCCGCCGGGAACTGGCAAAACGCTTTTGGCCAAGGCGATTGCCGGCGAGGCAAAGGTGCCGTTCTTCAGCATTTCGGGCTCTGACTTCGTCGAGATGTTCGTCGGTGTGGGGGCGGCGCGAGTGCGCGACATGTTCGAGCAAGCCAAGAAAAGTGCACCCTGCATCATCTTCGTCGATGAAATCGACGCGGTCGGTCGCCATCGTGGCGCTGGCCTGGGTGGCGGCAACGACGAACGCGAGCAGACGCTGAACCAGATGCTTGTCGAGATGGACGGCTTCGAGACCAACCTCGGCGTGATCGTGATGGCGGCCACCAACCGGCCTGACATCCTTGACCCAGCTCTGTTGCGACCCGGTCGCTTTGACCGTCAGGTCTACGTGACGCTGCCTGACGTACGCGGCCGCGAACAAATCCTGAACGTGCACATGCGCAAGGTTCCGGTCGGTCAGGACATCCGTGCTGACATCCTGGCGCGCGGAACACCTGGGTTTTCGGGTGCCGATCTGGCCAATCTTGTCAATGAGGCGGCCTTGTTTGCCGCGCGCCGTGCAGGCCGAGTCGTCGAGATGATGGACTTTGAGAAGGCCAAGGACAAGATCATGATGGGCCCCGAGCGCAAGTCCATGATCATGCCCGAGGAGGAGCGCAAGAACACCGCCTATCACGAGTCTGGCCACGCCCTTGTCGCGCGGCTGATGCCCAAGACCGACCCGGTGCACAAGGTGACGGTGATTCCACGTGGCCGCGCCTTGGGTGTGACGATGCAGCTTCCGGAAGGTGATCGCTACAGCCTCGACAAGGAGAGGATGCTATCGACCATCTCGGTGCTGTTTGGTGGGCGAATTGCCGAAGAGGTCTTCATGAACCAGATGACCACGGGCGCCAGCAATGACTTCGAGCGCGCGACGCAGATCGCCCGTGACATGGTGACTCGCTATGGAATGACCGACGAACTGGGCCCGATGGTTTATGCCGAGAACGAGGGCGAGGTCTTTCTTGGCCGCTCCGTCACCAAAACGACGACGATGTCTGAAGAGACCATGCGCAAGGTCGATGGTGTGATCCGCCGCATCATCGATGAGCAGTACCTGATCGCCCGCAAGCACATTGAGGACAACAAGGACAAGATGCACGCCATGGCGACGGCGTTGCTGGAGTGGGAAACCATCGACAGTGACCAGATCGACGACATCATGAATGGAAAGCCTCCACGTGCTCCCAAGGACTGGTCACCCCTGTCCAGCCGATCGAGCGGTGGTCCGCAGGCGCCGTTGTCATCGGACGGTGCGCCTGCCGCCGCCTGACGGCCGTTGATCACGTTTTCACGGGGCTTCGGCCCCGTTTTCGCAGGCTCTGTGGTTCCAACGGCCTGTTGATGTCGATCCCGGTTTCATGCTCTGGCAAACCACTCACCATCTGATCGAGCTTTCCGTGCCCAGAGTCATGGGCATAGTCAACACGACGCCCGACTCTTTTTCTGACGGGGGGCGGTTCACCAGTGTGGCTGCGGCCGTCGATCATTGCCGACGCCTGATCGACGAAGGTGCAGACATCCTCGACATCGGTGGCGAGTCGAGCCGTCCAGGTGCCGAGCCGGTGTCTCTGGAGGAAGAACGTCGTCGCGTCCTGCCAGTTCTCGAAGCAGTGCTTGCGATGAGACACCCGGTGTCGATTGACACCACCAAGCCTGCCCTGATGGCAGAAGCCTTGGCGCTGGGTGTCGACATCGTCAACGACATTCATACCCTGAAAGCGCTGGGTGCGCTCGATGTTGTTGCGGCGCATCCGAATTGTGGTGTCTGCCTGATGCATATGAAGGGCAAGCCGCCATCGATGCAGTCGCAGCCTTCCTACATCGATGCGGTGGCCGAAGTGGGTTCGATGCTCCGAGATCGGATGGAGGCATTGACGGCGCGGGGTGTCGCCGCCGATCGCATCGTGCTGGACCCGGGAATCGGCTTCGGCAAGACGATTGAGCACAACCTCGAGTTGCTGCGTCGGCAGCGAGAGTTGCTCGTGCTGGGCCGCCCCTTGCTGGTCGGCTGGTCGCGCAAGTCGTCACTCGGCGTGCTGACCGGGCGTGCGGTCGGCGACAGGTTGGCTGCCAGCATCGCGGCAGCCTTGGCGGCGGTGCTGAACGGTGCCAGCATCGTCCGCGTCCACGATGTCGCTGCCACCGTCGATGCCGTGAGGGTATGGCGCGCGGCTGGTTTGCCGATAACACCCGTCAGGTTTGACCAACTGCGATGAGAGTCCAACGACCATGACAAGAGTTCATTTCGGCACGGATGGCATCCGCGGCACGGTGGGGCAATCGCCAATCACCCCCGACTTTATGTTGCGGCTGGGCCACTCGGTCGGGCGGGTACTGAAAGCCTCGGATCCCAAGCCCACGGTGCTGATAGGCAAGGACACCCGTATCTCGGGGTACATGATCGAGTCGGCACTGGAAGCCGGTTTCGCCTCGGCAGGTGTGGATGTGCTGCTGACCGGTCCGTTGCCCACGCCGGGCATCGCCTACCTGACGCGCGCTTTGCGGCTGAATCTGGGTGTGGTCATAAGCGCATCACACAATCCATTCGCCGATAACGGCATCAAGTTTTTCTCTGCACGCGGCGAGAAGCTGCCTGATGAATGGGAGGCAAGTGTCGAGGCCTCGCTCGACCAGCCACCTCAGTGGGTCGCCTCCGCCACGCTCGGCAAGGCCCGCAAGCTGCAGGATGCGCGCGGACGCTACATCGAATTCTGCAAGAGCACCTTCAGCAGCGAGTTGTCGCTCAAGGGCCTGAAGATCGTCGTCGATGCCGCCCACGGTGCGGCCTACCATGTGGCGCCGGAGGTGTTCCACGAACTGGGCGCTGAAGTCGTGGCCATCGGGTGCAGTCCGGATGGGACCAATATCAATGCGGGGTTCGGCGCTACCGCGCCAGCGGCCTTGGTTCAAGCTGTCAAGGAGCATCGAGCCGATTACGGCATCGCGCTCGATGGCGACGCCGACCGATTGCAACTGGTGGATGCGGCCGGTCGTCTTTACAACGGTGACGAGCTGCTTTATGCGATGGTGACCGACCGCCTCGCGCAAGGTCAGGCCGTGCCCGGCGTGGTCGGGACCTTGATGACAAATCTGGCGGTGGAGTCTGCTCTGCAGCGACTTGGTGTCGACCTGGTGCGTGCACGCGTCGGTGATCGCTACGTTCTCGAAGGCCTGCTGGCCCGTGGCTGGAACCTTGGCGGGGAAGGGTCCGGTCATTTGCTGGCGCTTGATCGGCACACGACCGGTGACGGCATCATCAGCGCACTGCAGGTGCTCCAGGCGGTGTGCCGGACCGGTGTGAGCTTGGCAGATCAGTTGCGGGAGGTGACGCTGCTGCCGCAAGTGATGATCAATGTTCGCCTGCGCGAGGGGCTGGACTGGAAGACGCACGACCCCTTGCGCCTGTTACAGCGCGAGATCGAGGCTGAACTGGGAAGTACCGGTCGAATCCTGATACGCCCCTCTGGCACTGAGCCCTTGCTGCGCGTGATGGTCGAAGCCCGCGACCACCAGACGGCCAACCGCTGTGCGCAACGCTTGGCTCAGACGCTGGAGGTCTGAGCCAGCTTCACGAATTCACTTCTTGACGGGGGGAATGAGTACCGTGTCGACGATGTGCACCACGCCGTTCGACGCTTCGATATCTGCAGTGGTAATCACCGCGCTTTCGACCGTCACAAAGGTGCCCGAACGGTACAGCGATACCGGAGCGCCTTGCACGGTAGTGGCCGGGCCGTTCTTGACATCGGCCGAAGTCACCTTGCTGGGCAGGACGTGGTAAGTCAGCACTGAAATCAACAGAGCCTTGTCCTTTGACAGCGCGTCCAGCGTTTTGGCTGGCACGGCTTTGAAGGCATCGTCAGTCGGCGCAAACACTGTGTACGGCCCAGGCTCCTTGAGTGTTTCCGTCAATCCTGCGTCGTTGATCAACTTCGTCAGCGTCGACAACTGCGGCGTGGCGGCCGCGGTTTCCGCGACCGACTGTGGCGCAGGTGCAGTGGCGCAACCGCCCAGAATGACTGCCGTGGTCAGCGTCAAGCTCATGGCTAGCTTGCTGAAATACATAGATAGATCTCCGATTCGGGTTTGTTTGGGGGAATCTGTGTCGCATGGCGCCCAACATCGCCGAGCTCACATGGGTAGGTTATGGACCATTTATGACAAATAGGTGACTTGCGAGTGACGTGACTCGCGCGCGTCGTGGTGGTGAGGTCAGTCGCCAAAACATGACTTCGACGCGTTGAACTTGTCACCGGGGTGTCATATTGGTCTTCTAACCTCATCGGTTGAATCACTTTGCGCCTCGCGCACACGGAAAGGATCTGAAATGACTGTTGTTGCGAACCGAATTGCGTCGATCGCCGTTGGCCTGCTGGCTGCTTCCAGTCTCGCCAGTGCGCAGAGCGTCACAGGTGCAGGCGCAAGCTTCCCTGCGCCGATCTACTCCAAGTGGGCGGATTCGTACAACAAGGCGACGGGTGTTCGGGTGAACTACCAGTCTGTCGGATCCGGCGCGGGCATCAAGCAGATCACTGGCAAGACCGTGGACTTCGGCGCCTCGGATATGCCGCTCACTGACGAGGCGCTCGCCAAGGATGGATTGATCCAGTTTCCGACCGTTATCGGTGGAGTGGTGCCGGTAGTGAATATCAAGGGTATCGAGCCAGGCCAGATCAAGCTGACAGGCCAGCTTTTGGGCGACATCTACCTGGGAAAGATCACCAAGTGGAACGACCCGGCCCTCACCGCGTTGAACCCGGGGGTTCCTTTGCCAGACGAGACTATCTCTGTGGTCCGCCGCGCCGACGGCTCAGGCACGACCTTCATCTTCACCAACTATCTTTCGAAGGTGAATGCAGAGTGGAAGTCTAAGGTCGGTGAAGGTACCGCAGTAAACTGGCCTACCGGTGCTGGTGGCAAGGGCAACGAAGGTGTATCGGCTTTCGTGGCACGACTACCCAATTCGATCGGCTATGTCGAGTACGCGTACGTCAAGCAGGCAAAGTTGACCTACACCTTGCTGAAGAACAAGGACGGTGAGTTCCACGCACCTGATGACGAGGCCTTCAAGGCTGCTGCTGCTGGTGCCGACTGGTCGAAGACCTTCTACCAGGTGTTGACGGACCAGCCTGGCAAGGCAACGTGGCCATTGTCCGGCGCCACGTTCATCCTGATGCACAAGGTGCAGGACAAGCCCGTCCAAGGCTCGGAATCGCTGAAGTTCTTCGAGTGGGCCTACTTGAATGGCGACAAGGAAGCGGCTGCCCTCGAATACGTTCCCCTTCCTGCGTCGGTCAAGGAACTCGTGCGCAAGCAGTGGGAGCAGATCAAGGATGCGTCTGGCAAGGCCATCGCCTACAAGTAAGTGAAGTTCCTGCCATTCCTGCTCTCGGAGGGCGCCGCAGGCAGGGCGGCTTGCTCCGAGGGAACCTGACGGAGGACCCGTGGCCGCAACACTTCCAGCATCCTCAAACGACAAGGACACGATGGTGCGGTCAGAGCAACAGGGCATTCCGCCACAAAGAAAGGGCTCCTCGCCCTGGATCGACAGGCTGTTCTCGGCGCTGGCGCATGGAGCGGCCATCCTCACGCTAGGCCTCCTGTTTGCGATCATCGTTTCGCTGGTCATCGGAGCGTGGCCAGCCATAGCCAAATACGGCCCCAGCTTCCTGTGGCGCAGCGAGTGGGATCCGGTACAGGAAAGCTTCGGCGGTCTCGTGATGATCTACGGGACGCTGATGACCTCGTTCATCGCGCTCTTGATCGCTGTGCCCGTGAGCTTCGGCATTGCGTTGTTCCTCACCGAGTTGTCACCGAGTTGGTTGCGTCGGCCATTGGGCGTTGCAATCGAACTTCTGGCAGCGGTGCCGTCGATCGTCTACGGCATGTGGGGGTTGCTGGTCTTCAGCCCAGTGTTGTCGACCTACGTGCAGCAACCGCTGCAGAAGCTTTTCGCTGGTGTTCCTTTCCTTGAAGAACTTGTGTCGGGTGCCCCTGTGGGTATCGGCCTCCTGTCCGCCGGGATCATTCTGGCGATCATGATCATCCCGTTCATCGCATCAGTGATGCGCGACGTATTCGAGATCACGCCGCCGATGTTGAAGGAATCCGCATATGCGCTCGGGTCCACCACGTGGGAGGTCGTGTTCAAGGTCGTGCTTCCGTACACCAAGACGGGCGTGATCGGTGGAATCATGCTCGGCTTGGGTCGCGCGATTGGCGAGACCATGGCTGTGACGTTCGTCATCGGCAACTTCAATCAACTCAACAGCCTGTCGCTGTTCGAGGCTGCCAACAGCATCACCTCGGCCCTTGCCAACGAGTTTGCCGAGGCGGGTCCGGGCCTGCATCAGGCCTCGCTCATCTATCTGGGGCTCGTCCTGTTCTTCATCACCTTCTGCGTGTTGTCGCTGTCCAAGGTGCTGCTCTCACGCCTTGCGCGCAATGAAGGGAGCCGATCGTGACCACCATGGATGCTCTTCAGGCTTCGAAGATCGCCAAGCACAACCGCCGCAAACGGGTCAATGTCATTGCGCTGGTGTTGTCGATGTCGGCGATGGTGTTCGGCCTGTTCTGGCTCTCCTGGATCCTGATCGAAACGGTGCGCTTGGGCATTGGTGGTCTTTCGCTGTCGCTCTTCACAGAGATGACTCCGCCGCCGCAGGCCGAGACCGGGGGCTTGTTGAATGCCATCGCTGGTTCGCTGGTGATGGTGGCGCTGGCCACGTTCGTCGGCACTCCGATAGGCATCCTGGCGGGGGTCTACCTTGCAGAGTTCGGGCAGAAGACGCTGCTCGGAAACCTCACGCGATTCATCAACGACATTCTCTTGTCGGCGCCTTCGATCGTGATCGGTCTGTTCATTTACACGGTGGTGGTGGCGCCGATGAAGACTTATTCGGGCTATGCCGGTGTGCTGGCGCTTGCGCTCATCGTCATTCCCGTCGTCATTCGCACGACAGAGAACATGCTGTCCCTGATTCCGAGCGCCTTGCGGGAAGCGGCCTACGCGCTCGGAACGCCCAAGTGGAAGGTGATTCTCAGCATCACGTTGAAGTCGGCCCGTGCAGGCGTCATCACGGGTATCTTGCTGGCGGTGGCACGAATCGCCGGTGAAACAGCGCCCTTGCTCTTCACTGCGCTGTCCAACCAGTTCTGGGCGTCGAACCTGAGTGGCCCCGTGGCGAGCCTGCCGGTCACCATCTTCAAGTTCGCCCTCAGCCCCTATGAGAACTGGCAAAAGCTGGCTTGGGCAGGCGTCTTCCTCATCACGATTGGGGTCCTCTTCCTGAACATCCTTGCGCGCGTTCTCTTCCGAAATAAGAGCTGAAGCCGGGAACACTCGACATGACACAAGAGAAAATCAAGATCTCGGTCAAGAACCTCAACTTCTACTACGGCAAGTTCCTTGCGTTGAAGAACATCAACCTCGAATTGCCCGAGCGCAAGGTCACCGCCTTCATCGGGCCTTCGGGATGCGGCAAGTCGACCCTGCTGCGAACGTTCAACCGAATGTTTGAGCTCTACCCCGAGCAACGGGCCGAAGGTGAGATCCTTCTGGACGGCGAGAACATCCTCAATTCGAAGCAGGACGTGTCGCTCATGCGCGCCAAGGTCGGCATGGTCTTCCAGAAGCCGACTCCTTTCCCGATGTCCATCTACGACAACATTGCCTTCGGGGTGAAGCTGTTTGAAACCCTGCCGCGTGCCGAAATGGACGAGCGTGTCGAGTGGGCCCTGAAGAAGGCTGCCCTGTGGAACGAGGTCAAGGACAAGCTCAAACAGAGCGGTTCGGGGCTGTCTGGCGGTCAGCAGCAGCGCCTGTGCATCGCGCGCGGCATCGCGATCAAGCCGGAAGTGCTTCTGCTCGACGAGCCATGCTCGGCGCTGGATCCCATTTCCACCGGCAAGATCGAGGAACTGATCCATGAGCTGAAGTCCGACTACACCGTGCTCATCGTCACCCACAACATGCAGCAGGCGGCACGCACTTCAGATTACACGGCCTATATGTACCTCGGCGATCTGATCGAGTTCGGGCCGACGTCGGAGTTGTTCATGAAGCCGAAGAAGAAGGACACCGAGGACTACATCACCGGGCGGTTCGGTTGATGCGCCTTACCGATCACGCAGGGAGCCGACATGACTGAAAAACACCTCTCCACCCAGTTCGACACCGAACTCAGCGGTATCTCCACCCGTGTTCTGGAGATGGGCGGGCTGGTCGAATCACAGGTCGCTCAGGCGGTCTATGCGCTGACGCATTTCAGCGACGAAACCGCCTCGCAGGTGCTGGTGCTGGAAGAAACCGTCAACTCGATGGAAGTCGAGATCGACCGCGATCTGTCGAGCATCATTGCGCGGCGTCAGCCGACCGCGCGCGATCTGCGCCTGCTCATCGCGATCAGCAAGACCATTGCCAACCTGGAGCGCGTGGGCGATGAGGCCGCGCGTGTCGCGCGCACGGTGCAACGACTGATCAACACTGGCGTGTCAAGCCGCCTGCGCTTGCCCGTGTCCGATCTGAAATTCGAGTCTGAATTGGCGATTGCCCAGTTGCGAAAAGCCCTCGATGCGTTTGCACGCCTGGATGTCGAGAGGGCGCTGGAAGTGCTGAAGCAGGACGATCAGATCGACCAGGAGTTTGAAGGGCTGATGCGCAAGTTGATCACCTTCATGATGGAAGACCCGCGCACGATTTCATCGAGCATCGACCTGGTGTTCGTAGCCAAGGCAATCGAGCGGGTGGGTGACCACGCGAAGAACCTCGCGGAGCAGATCATCTACATCGTCAAGGGTACCGATGTGAGGCACAACTCGGTCGAGGAAGTCGAGAGCCTGGTGCGATGAACAACCCTTCAAGGAGCCCGAAATGAGCCGTGTTCTGGTCGTGGAAGACGAATCAGCGATCGCGGAGCTGATCTCCATCAACCTGCGCCACGCTGGCTACGACGTGACCATCGCATGTGATGCGGATCAGGCGCAGATCGAGGTCGATGGCGTCCTGCCGGATCTGGTCGTGCTGGACTGGATGCTGCCAGGGCAGTCTGGGTTGGTCCTGGCCAAGCGCTGGCGCGGCCAGACCCGGACCCGCGAATTGCCGATCATCATGCTGACTGCGCGCGCCGAAGAAGGCGACATGATTTCCGGGCTCGACGCCGGTGCTGATGACTACCTGACCAAGCCGTTTTCGACCAATGAGTTGCTGGCGCGCATTCGTGCGGTGCTGCGTCGCAAGGCGCCGGAGGCGCTGGACACTGTGGTCGACGTGGCGGGTCTGAAGCTCGATCCAGCGACGCGTCGGGTGGCCCGTGATGACCGTGAGGTGCGAATCGGTCCGACCGAGTTCCGCCTGCTGCATTTTTTCATGACCCATACTGAACGGGTGCATAGCCGTGCACAGTTGCTCGACCGGGTGTGGGGCGACCATGTCTTCATCGAGGAGCGCACGGTCGACGTTCATGTGAAGCGCCTGCGAGAAGCGCTTGATCCGGTGGGCTGCTCTCGCATGATCGAGACGGTTCGCGGCGCCGGATATCGGTTCACGCAACAGGTATAAGCCCTGTCCAGCTCAATCTAACGCGAGTAAGGCAATGGGCTGGCTTCTCCTTCGCTTGCTGGCGTCGACACTGAGCGTGGTGGTGGCGGCAGTGGTCGGCTGGCTGGTTGGTGGTGCGTGGCAGTTTCCGCTGGTGGGCGCTGCGGTCGGTGCCGTGCTGGGGGCGCAGATCTATGCGCTGAGCGATGCGCTGCGCGGACAGCATTTCCTGAAGTGGCTGCAATCACGAGAGGCAACACCACCGCCGCGTGGTGGTGGTTTCTGGGGCGAGGTCAGCTATCGCGTCGATCGCTCCCAGCGTTCGCTCGAACAAAGGATCGATCGCGAGCGGACCCGCCTGGATCAGTTCCTGTCAGCCATCGAGGCCTCGCCGAACGGCGTGATGATGCTGGACGTCAACGATCAGATCGAGTGGTGCAATTCGGTCGCTGCCGACCATTTCGGCATCGACCCGCAACGCGATCGTCTGCAGCCCATCACCAACCTGGTTCGTGCGCCGATCTTCGTTGCGCATCTGCAGGCCAGGCTGTTCAATGAGGCTGTCAGCTTTCCAGGGCCGGGGTCGCGCGGCGCGGTGTCGGTGCTGATCAAGCCCTATGGCGATTCGATGAAGCTGGTGCTGTCGCAAGACATCACCGAGCGAGAACGCAGCGACAGCATGCGCCGGGGCTTCGTCGCCAATGTGTCGCACGAAATCCGTACGCCTTTGACGGTGCTCTCTGGCTTCATCGAGACGATGTCCAGCCTGCAGTTGACCGAGGTCGAGCGGCGACGTGTCATTGAATTGATGGCGCAGCAGGCTCAGCGAATGCAGCACCTCGTCGGCGATCTGCTGACGCTGGCCCAGCTTGAGGGCAGTCCGCGCCCCCCCGCAGACCGCTGGGTGCCGGTACGGCAGCTGCTGACACAGGTGCGTGCTGCTGCCGAGGCGCTGTCGGCCGGTCGCCACGAACTGGTGTACGGCAGCGGTGTCATGTCTGAAACGGGTGGTGACCTGATCGCTGGTTCCGAGCAGGAACTGCACAGCGCGATCGCAAACCTCGTCAACAACGCCATCCGCTATACCCCCAACGGTGGAACAGTCCATGTGTGCTGGACCGTGCGCGCAGATGGAATCGGTGAACTCGAGGTACGCGACACGGGCATCGGGATCGCAAAGGAGCATCTGCCCCGGCTCACTGAGCGCTTCTACCGCGTTGATGGCAGCCGCTCCCGCGACACCGGCGGCACAGGACTGGGTCTGTCGATCGTCAAGCATGTCGTGCAGCGCCACGGGGGCGAGCTTGAGATTCGCAGTGAACCGGGGAATGGTTCGAGCTTCAAGCTGTTGTTTCCAGCGGCCCGCGTGCGCGTCGTGAACTCACCACTGGAGCTGCAGTCGACCACATTGCAGCCAGGCGCAGATGCCGCGGTAGGCATGGCTGGCTGATCCGACCGTGAGCTCCCTGTTCAACGCGCCGGCGGCTGGGAAGGCCGGCTCGCAGGACGCCGGTAGATCGCCACCCATTCGGTGCGATCGGTTGGACGACTGACTCGGGCAACCAGTGACCAGCCGGGTGGCGCCGGGTGCTTCCCAGACTTCAATTCGGGTTGCAGCAGATATGTGCAGCGTGTGTCTGCCTCTCCCGACAGGCCGTCGACCCGGTAGCCCCCGAAGTATTCCAGGGATGCCCACACGCTGCGAGGCAGCCGAGACGCAGCGATGCATGCATCGGACGGCACGTGTTGGGCCACGCGCTTGACGAGAGGGCGCAGACTGCGGGCGTAGTCCAGCACCGGAAGCATCAAGGTCATCAACAACAGCCAGCACAGCGCGACACCGCTGGCCGGCAGTACCAGACTCTTCCAGAGGGCATGCTGGTTACGTCCGGTGCGCCAACGCACCAGCCACAACCAGGCCAAGCACCCGGCCGTTGCCAGGGCCAGTGCGAGCACCGAGAAGTGAGAGACGAAGCCGGGCGCCAGCTTGACGACGTTCTGAGCGGGGCGCACCGGGAAGCCGATCTGCAGCGACGCGTAGATGACCCAAAACGCGACCGCACAGACGCTGAAGAAAAACACCGAGAACCAATCAATCGCTGCGGCTGTGCTCCGCTTGAGCGTCGGCAGCGCGAACGCCGCCAGCAGCGCAAAGGCTGGCAGCGACAGCATCAGCGTGCGGTCCTGTCCTCCCATCACAACACTGGCCAAGGCTGTCACTGCCGCGCAGCCCAAAGGCACCGCGATATGGCGATTCAGGATGTGCCGACGCCATTGCCACAGCGTCCATAGCGCCATGGGCCACACTGGCCACAGGAACCATAGCCACTGCCGTGCCACCGCCGTCACGCTATCGAGGGTGCGATAGCTGCCAGCCTGCCATGTCCACAGGTCGAATGCGGTGGCCAGCGCTGCTGTCAGTCCAGTGGCGCTCGCCACCCAAGGGGTGAAGCGTCGCACGATCGGATAGGCTGATCGGGCGCACACCAGGCTGCCTGCCAGGCCGAGCGCCAGCGCGATACTCGGTGCGCCGCTGCCGGCCAATGCCGGCAGACCGATCATCACTGCAAACTTCGGGTGTCTGGCGCGAGAGGGACTGGCCGCCATGGCGTAGGTGTACAGAGCGACGCAGGCGAGCTGGGTCAGTTCGGGTGTCGTCTCGTGCCCGAGTTGCAGCAGCCCCAAGGTCGCGATCAGTGCCAGCAGTGCGCCATCGGCCATCGCTCGTGCGTAATCGATCGGGTCGGCCTCACCCCCAAAGGCGAACGGCAGGGGTTGGGCGGCTTCGGTGCGCGCCAGGTGATAGGCGGCATACCAGGTCAACGCCAACACCGACACCAGCAGCATGGCGAATGGCAGCCGAGCCGCCAGGGATGGGTCGATCCATGGGTTGAGCAATCGGATGAAGATCGCTCCCAGCCAGTAAGGTACTGGCGCAGGGTCGGCCATCACGCCGCCTACTGTCGGCATCCACCACGACGACCGGCCATCGGCCATGGCGACCATGTAGCCAAACGCTGTCACATCGGCATTGCGCCAGGGATCACGTCCGAACAGTCCTGGCAGGACGTAGGCGGCACACAACAGCAGCAAGGCCCAGCGCGGCAACCGCTGCACGGCTCGCTGCGATACCAAGGCGGGGTTCAGTGAGGAGTGGACCATGCAAAAAAAGGCAGCCGAGGCTGCCTTTCTGAACGTGCTGGAGTGCGACCCGGCTTACTTCTTCAGGTGCGCAAACTTGTTGCGGAATTTTTCGACGCGGCCACCCAGCGAGTCAACACTCTTTTGCGTGCCCGTGTAGAACGGATGTGATTCGCTGGTGGTTTCGAGCTTGAACAACGGCACTTCACGGCCATCGTCGAGCTTGATGGTTTCCTTCGCCGTGGCGCATGAGCGTGTGACGAATTTGAAACCATTGGACAGGTCTACGAAGCAGACGTCGCGGTAGTTGGGGTGGATGCCGTCTTTCATGGGGGCCTTTGAGCTATGTTGCGGGAGCCACGTCGAACAACTCGACGCACTTGCCGGTGGCGGAAAGCCGAAAAGTATAACTTGCTGAGAACTCTGCGACCGACCAGATTGCAAGCCGATCGGCGTTCGCCAGACCTCAAACAGCCAGCAGGGGCTGCTTGGCGTCAGGCCTTACCCACCGCGACGCATCATGTCGAAGAAGTCATGGTTGGTCTTGGTGGACTTCATCTTGTCAAGGATGAACTCCATCGCCTCGATCTCATCCATCGGGTACAGCAACTTGCGCAGGATCCAGGTCTTCTGCAGGATTTCCGGCTTCAGCAGAAGTTCTTCGCGGCGCGTGCCTGACTTGTTCAGCAGGATCGAGGGGTAGACGC
The DNA here is from genome assembly GCA_947474755.1 of Burkholderiales bacterium. Taxonomy (GTDB): domain Bacteria; phylum Pseudomonadota; class Gammaproteobacteria; order Burkholderiales; family Burkholderiaceae_C; genus PBB1. Next base: position 23,957 of record CANJJE010000007.1, read on the forward strand.
GCTTCTCGGCCATGCGGCGATCCAGGTGGATTTCGCAGTTGCCTGTGCCCTTGAATTCTTCGTAGATCACCTCGTCCATCCGGCTGCCCGTATCAACCAGAGCGGTGCCGATGATGGTCAGGGACCCCCCCTCTTCGATGTTGCGTGCCGCACCGAAGAACCTTTTCGGGCGCTGCAGTGCATTCGCGTCGACGCCGCCAGTCAACACCTTGCCGGAGGATGGCAGTACGTTGTTGTAGGCGCGGGCAAGGCGGGTGATCGAGTCGAGCAGGATCACCACATCCTTTTTCATTTCCACCAGACGCTTGGCTCGTTCGATCACCATCTCGGCCACCTGCACATGGCGTTGTGCCGGCTCGTCGAAGGTCGAACTGATGACCTCGCCGCGCACGGTGCGCTGCATCTCGGTCACTTCCTCGGGGCGCTCGTCGACCAGCAGAACGATCAGGTGCGCTTCGGGATAGTTGGCGACGATGGCGTGCGCGAGCTGCTGCATCATCACCGTCTTGCCGCTCTTCGGTGCTGACACCAGCAGTGCTCGCTGGCCCTTGCCGATCGGTGCGATCAGGTCGACGATGCGGGCGGTGATGTTTTCGTCGGACTTGATGTCACGCTCGAGCTTGAACTGCTCCTTCGGGAAGAGCGGCGTCAAGTTCTCGAACATGATCTTGTTCTTGCTCTCCTCGGGCGTCAGGCCGTTGACCTTGTCGACCTTGACCAGAGCGAAGTAGCGCTCGCCGTCCTTCGGCACCCGCACCTCGCCTTCAACGTCGTCGCCCGTGTGCAGATTGAACCGGCGGATCTGGCTGGGACTCAGGTAGATGTCGTCTGTCGACGCCATGTAGCTGGCATCGGGTGCGCGCAAAAAACCGAAGCCGTCGGGTAGCACTTCCAGCACGCCATCGCCGAAGACTTGTTCGCCGCCCTTGGCGCGCTTTTTCATGATCGCGAACATCAGTTCCTGCTTGCGCAGGCGGGTGACGTTCTCGATCTCCAGCGCCTCGCCCATCGTGATGAGTTCGGATACGTGAAGCGCTTTCAGTTCAGACAGGTGCATGGAGGCATAACCGGGAATGTGGGCGGGAGCCGTGGCGCCCAATGTCAAGGGCACCTGGGCAGAGCGCAGTCAAGGCGCGAAGCGCCGTGGAACCGAAGGGCTGATGCGGAACCGCCCGATTGATCTGGCGGAATCGCTGATGCGCCGGAACCCAAGACAGGGACTGTGGCGGCTGAAGGGAAGGAGAGGGGAACCCCTTCCTAACCGAAAAGATTATAGGTTGCCGTCAATGAACGCTGTCAACTGGGCCTTCGTCAGAGCGCCCACCTTGGTTGCGGCAAGGGTCCCATTCTTGAACAGCATCAGCGTCGGGATGCCTCGAATGCCATATTTGGCGGGCACATCACGGTTTTCGTCCACGTTCATCTTGGTGATCTGCAGTCGCCCGTCATAGGCCCTTGACGCCTCATCGAGAATTGGCGCAATCGCCTTGCAGGGGCCGCACCACTCAGCCCAGTAGTCGACCAAAACGGGTTTGCTGGATTGAATGACGTCGCTGTCGAATGACGCATCAGATGTGTGTGTGATCAGTTCGCTGCTCATGATGGATCCTCGGTACGAGCTGGCCCAGAAATGGGCGGCAAGGCACAATGATTTTGACACATCGGGGTCACCGCCTCGCGGCGCCGGGCACCGTGTCAGGCCTGTTTTTCTATCGCCACGATGACGAAGATTTTTCTCTGGGATGAGCGTGGCGACTTCTGGGCAGCGGCCGTTGCTGCAACCGTGCGCTGGGCTGGTGAACGTGACTTGGCGCTGCGCGATGCGGTCTTCCTGGTGCCCTTCGCGCAGCACCTTCCACTGGCGCGCGCGGCCTGGGGGGAGTCGAACAACTGGTTGCCTCGCATCGAGACCACGCAGACGCTTGCCCGCAGCATCGCTCCAGCCGGGCTTCCGGCGGGTGATGACCTTCGCTTCGATGGGGCCCTGGACATGCTGACGGCGCGCCGATTGCTGCGCAGCCAGTCGGTATTCGCTGCGTGGCTGCATCGGGACCCGCGCGCCTTCGACCAGGCGGCCTGGACCCTGGCGCAGACTGCACAGGCCATCGCCCGCGCGCTTGCTTCGGTACCGCCGTCGCAACGCGAGTCGCATCGCATTGCCGGCCGGGCCGCGCTGGCCGCCGTCGGGGGCATTGGCGGCATCGAACGCCACCTGTCTCGCATCGCGTTCGAATGGGCGTCTGCGACACCTTCGGCAGCGACCGATGAGTTGTTCTCGTGGCAGCCCTCCGGATGGATCGCCGTGAAGGCGGGTGGCGTCGACGCGCTCACCCAGCGACTCATCGACGCGCACGGCGGCCCTGTCTTGTGGATTGATGCCGACCCGCCTGGTGACGATGCCATCTGCGCTGTGGCACCTAGGGCATCCATCCAGGTTCAGGTCTGCAGCGGCTTCGAGGACGAGGCACAGCGCGCTGCCGCGCAGGTGCTGAACGACGTGGCCGTGCGCGGCGCACCGGTCGCGCTGATCGCGCAAGACCGGCTGCTGATACGTCGGGTGCACGCTTTGCTGGCCCGACAGGGTGTGCCGCTTCGAGACGAGACGGGCTGGACCTTGTCGACCACCCGCGCGGCGGCGGGTGTGATGTCGCTGCTGAGAGCGGCGTCGACGACCGCCACCGTGGATGAGGTGCTGGACGCGATCAAGTCATGGCCGCCTGGCTTGACCGAATCGCTCGGGGCCGGCGCGATGGCTGCACTCGAAGCCACTTTGCGCCGCCAGCAGTGGGCGCGGCCGACATCCGTGAACCCGCAACGTCTATCCCCTGCGGCTGCTGCGCTGTGGGCATTGGCGGTCCGGGTCACCGAACCACTGCGCGGCGCCGCCGCGCAAAGCCTTGCCGACTGGGGTCAACGTCTGTCGGCCGCACTGCACGCCAGCGGACTTGCCACTGGGCTGGCCGAGGACGATGCCGGACAGCAGTTGCTGGCCGCCTTGCACCTGAGCGATGCCGAGCTCTGGTCGGCCCATCCAGAGGCGCTGACGCTGGCCGATTACGCCCGATGGGTCGAAGCGGCGCTCGAGCAGGCGAGCTATGTGCCGGCCTCTCCTGAGGCTCCAGCGGTCATCGTGATTCCGGTGGCACGCGCGATGCTGCGGTCGTTCTCGGCCATCGTCTGGCCCGGCGCCGACGAGAAGCAACTCGGCGCGACCCCGTCGCCGCATCCGCTGCTCAGCGATGCTGAAGCGCAGGCGCTCGGTCTGTTGACCGCCGCTCAGCGCCGTGATCGCGACCTCATCGCGTTCGCGCAGGCGCTGCGCGGCGCGCCGGTAACCTTGTTGCGGCGCTGCGACGATGATGGTGAGCCGCTGTCGGCCAGCCCGTGGCTCGAACGGCTGGTGTCGGCACGGCGGCAAGCCGGCCAGACGGCACCCATGCACGCAGCTGACATGCGCATCGAGCAGATGGTGGTGGCGGACCCGGTCGCTCGGCCGCGGCCAACGGCGCCCGCGCTGCTGCCCGATCGCCTGAGTGCCAGCGCCTGCGAGGCACTTCGTGCCTGTCCCTACCGTTTTTTTTCGTTGCGCATGCTGGGCTTGCAAGCTGCAGATGAACTCGATGGTGATGTGGAGAAGCGCGACTACGGCACTTGGCTGCATGCGGTGCTGTACCGCTTTCATCTGGCGCGTCCCGAACCCCTTGGATCGACCGATGACGCCACTGCACTGGCTGCCGCCGCACTTGAAGCACAGATCGAAATGGGCCTGCACGACGCCGAGTTCCTGCCGTTCGCAGCCACCTTTGAGCGCTTCGTGCCGCGCTACATCGCCTGGCTGCAAGAGCGCGACCGCGATGGTGCGCGGTGGCTCGACGGCGAGCGCGAATGGACAGTCCATCCCGAAGCCTGGCAAGGCATCGCGATGCATGGTGTGATCGACCGCATCGACAGCGTCTCGGGCCATGGAGCAGCCGGCGGCGATGGCCCGGTGACCCAACTGATCGACTACAAGACCGGTTCCACCCAAGGCCTGCGCGACAAGGTCAAACAGCCCCAGGAAGACACTCAGCTGCCGTTCTACGCGGCGCTGGCAATCGAGCAGGGTCGGTCGGCAGGCGAGATCGGCCCGCTGGATGCGATCTACCTCTCGCTTGACGACGCGAAATCGATCGTCGAGGTGCGTCACCCTGATGTGGCGGACAGCGCAGTCGCGCTGGTCGAGGGCCTCGGCCGCGACCTGGCGCGCCTGCGTGGCGGCGCGGCCCTGCCAGCTCTGGGTGAAGGCGCCGCCTGCGAACACTGCGATGCACGGGGCCTTTGTCGCCGCGACCAGTGGGCCGACCTCGCGGCAGCGGGGGCGTCGCGGTGAGCGCGCCCGACGCCTCCGTGCAGCCCGCCTATCGCATCGACGGGACCGTGGTCGGTGCCGACGCGTTCTATGCGGTGGCCTGCGACCCGCGCCGTCATGTGGTCGTCGAGGCCTGCGCCGGTGCAGGCAAGACCTGGATGCTGGTCTCGCGCATCCTGCGTGCGCTGCTGGAAGGTGCCGAACCGCAGGAAATTCTCGCGATCACCTTCACCCGCAAGGCGGCTGGCGAAATGCGCGAGCGCCTGAACGATTGGTTGACTGCCTTTTCGGCCGATGTGGGAAGTGATGACGATCGCGCCCTGGCCTTGCAGCAGCGGGGGCTCGATGCTGCCACCGCGCAGGCGCTGGTCCCCACGCTGGCGGGCTTGCAACAGCGCCTGCAGCAGGCAGGCCGATCGGTCGAGATCCGCACTTTCCACGCCTGGTTCTCGCAACTGTTGAAGGCGGCACCGCTGGAGCTGCTCATGGAACTTGGCATGCCGCGCGATGCGCAGATCATCGAGGACATCGCCGACCATGAAAGCGAGGTGTACCGACGATTCCACGTCGCGGTGATCGCTGATGTTGTGTTGCGGGCCGACTACCAGCACATGGTGCGGCAGCGCGGGCGCTCACAGTTGCGCAAGTGGCTGGATGCGGCCTGGGCCAAGCGGGTCGAGATCGAACTCGCCGATGCGGCGGGCACCCTGGAATCCAGCGTCGCGCCGCCGGAAGCCCCCTGGCATGAGGCAGGTCCCGCGACCCACCCGACGCAGTGGGTGCAGGCTTCCGAACTGACGGAAATACTGCAGCGCTGTGCTTCCACCTTGGGCGTGGGGGGCGGCAAGAAGGCGGCTGATGCGGCACGCGCCATCGAAGCCGCACTGACGATGAAGGATTCATCGGCCGAAGCCGTGTTCGATGCGTTGTGGTCGGCGCTGTTCACCAAGGTCGGCACGCCTCGCAAGGCTCTCGGTGACAGCGCCGAACAGCAGGCTGCGATCGATGTGCTGACCACGTTGCGTGACGCGATGGCACAACACGAGGCGCGTGACGAGCATCTGCGGATGGTGCGGCTCTCGCGAGTGTTGTTCGCGGAACTGGCGGCCTACAAGCGCTCTCGTGGCTTGATCGAAATGGCCGACCTCGAAAGATGTGCGGTCGCCCTGTTGGGCGATTCGGCGCTGTCGGGCTGGGTTCAGGAACGGCTCGATGCGCGGGTGCGCCACCTGCTGATCGACGAGTTCCAGGACACCAGCCCGCTGCAGTGGCATGCACTCGCGGCCTGGCTTGCGGGCTATGCCGGCGCGGGTGGCGGTGCCAGTGGACAGCGCCCGCCCGGCGTGTTCATCGTCGGCGACCCGAAGCAGAGCATTTACCGCTTCCGGCGAGCCGAGCCCAAGGTGTTCGAGGCGGCGCGCGACTTTGTCCAGCAAGGCCTGGGCGGCAGCGTGCTCAGCTGTGATCACACGCGGCGCAATGCGCCCGAGGTGCTGGCGGTGCTGAATGCGGTGTTCGGGCAGGCTGAAAGTGAGGGCCGGTTCGCCGGCTTTCGACCGCATTCGACGGCGCTGGTCTCTGTTCCTGGTGCAGGTGCCAGTCGCTTGCCTCTGGTGCTGCGCGAGCCGAAAGAGCGTCAAGCTGACGAGGCCGATGAAACCTGGCGCGACACCCTGAGCGTGCCCCGCGCCGAGCCTGAGCAGCGGCTGCGTCAGCAGGAGGCCGATGGGGTCGCATCGGCAGTGCGCGAAGTGCTGGCCAGTGGCGTTCCCCCGGGAGAGGTCCAGGTGCTGTGCCGCAAGCGCGAGTCGCTGCGGCTGGTGGCGTCATCGCTGGCGGCATTCGGCGTTCCCTGTGCGGCGGTCGAGGAGGCCTTGCTGATGGAGGCCCCCGAGGTGCGCGACCTGGTCGCCGTGCTCGATGTGCTGGCCTCGCCCGGCCATGCGCTGTCGCTCGCACAGGCACTGAAGAGTCCGGTCTTCGGTTGCAGCGACGATGATCTGGTGCAGATCGCGACTGTGGTTGCCCGTACCGCCAGCCGGGCCGTCACCGAGGCAGCGAACGCTACCGTGGTGGATGCCGGTGGGGCCGACGAACAACCGGTCGCCCAGGACGCTCGGCCGCGCCACCGCAGCGATCCGCTCGGCTGGTGGCAGGCGTTGCACGGACTGCCCGAACCCAGCACAGCCTTGCAGCGTGCCCGCGACCTTCTTGCCGCCTGGCAACAGGCCGCCTGGTCGCTGCCGCCGCACGATCTGCTCGACCGCATCGTCAGCGAAGGCGACGTGATGGCGCGCACGCTGGCCGCCGTACCGCCGATGCGTCGCAAGGCGGCACAGGCGGCGATCGAGGCCTTGCTCGCGCAGTCGCTGAGCCTCGATGGCGCGCGTGGCGCGACGCCATACAACTTCGTGCGCGCGCTGCGCCGTCGTCGCCTCACGATCACCGTGCCTGCACAACCCGATGCGGTGCAGTTGCTGACCATCCACGGTGCCAAGGGGCTGGAGGCCGAAGTCGTGTTCGTGATGGATACGCAGCCCGAGCCGCCGAAAGCCGAGAGTGCGTCCTTGCTGGTGCATTGGCCGGTGCAGTCCGCGCATCCGCTGACCTGCGCTTTCGTCTATTCCGAGTCCAGGTGCCCGCCGTCGCTGGCGCCAGGGTTCGCAGATGAACAGGCAGCACGCGGCCGCGAGGAACTCAACGGCCTGTATGTCGCGATGACCCGTGCGAAGCACCGCATCGTGTTCAGCGCGACCATGCCGCATGGCGCGGTGGCATCGCCGACGTGGTGGCAAAGGCTGGAGCCGCATGCAGTCGCATGGTCGCCGGCACCGGCCGATGCGGCGCTATGCGACCCGTCGATTCCGGCGGCCCGTGTTCAGGTGCTGCCGACTTGGGTGGCCACCTCATGGACCGCGACCACGACGAGCGACGAACGTGAGGGATTGAGCCGCAACAGCGAGACGAGCCGACTCGGCCAGGCGGTGCACCGTGTGCTCGAATGGGCTGTGCGGCGAGATGCGCTGGAACGCACTGATCTCGGTACCCTGTGCAGCGCCGCATCCCGTGAATTCGGTGTCGATGTCTTGGCCGTGCAGCGAATCACCGGCGCGATCCTGGGCAGCCCGGCATGTCAGCGGTTTTTCGATGCCCGACAGTTGATCTGGGCGGCCAACGAAGTCAGCGTGGTCGATGGCCAGGAGTTGCTGCGCATCGATCGTCTTGTGCACTGCCGGGCGGCTGACGGCGAAGCCGAGGCCTGGTGGGTGCTCGACTACAAGCTCAGTCACTCGCCGCACCAGCTCGATGCCTACCGTCAGCAACTCACGCGCTATCAGCGCGCGGTGTCCCGGCTCCAGCCGACAGCGGTGGTCCGTGGCGCGTTCATCACCAGCAGCGGTGCATTGATCGAGCCAGGCTGAGCCTTCAAGAGGCTCGACGCCGGCTGTTCGCGAGCCCGTTTGCGGGAAAAAACACTCCTAACGCCGACGATTTCACTGGACGGTCCCGATTGGCACGAAGTTTGCACACAACGGTCACGGAAAACCTCCAGACTCGCGACATGATCTATGCGCCGTCCCTTCCGTCAAGCAACCGGCCGAGCTCGCTAGGCCGCCATTTCGGCCGCTTCGAGTTGCTCAAGCTGCTGGGCAAGAGCGAGGGCAGCATGGTCTGGCTGGTGCTTGATCCGCAGATCCAGCAGCAACTGGTTCTGACCATGCCACGGGTGCAGCCCAGCGACGCGGCTGCGCTCGAACGCTGGTCGGCGCAGGTGCGGCACGCTGCCCGGCTCGACCATCCCAACCTGGTGACCGGTGTCGAGGTCGGCGTCCAGGCACAGTGGCCGTATCTGGCCGCCGAGCGCACCGCCGGCATCACCTTGGGCGAATGGCTGATCGACCACCCGAACCCATCGCCGATCGATGCCGTGCGGTGGGTCTGCGATGTACTCGAAGGCCTGGCCTTTGCGCATGAGTCCGGTGTGGCCCACCAGGACCTGCAGCTCCACAGCCTGCAGATCAGCGAGTCGGGCCGCGTGAAGGTGATGGCGTTGGCCACCGCAAGCGCACAGGAAACGCCGGTGAACGAGCCTGTCAACCGCAGTGTCGAGCATGCAACGCTGCTCGAGGCCGATGCCCTGCGCGTCCAACGCGAGCTTGCCGAGCGCGATGTGCTCGCCTGCGGCTTGCTGCTGCACCGACTGCTCAGTGGCGCGCCAGTGCTCGACGAGCCCGACATCTCGAAAGCCTTGCGCCGCCTGCCGCCTCATGGCCGCGAACTGGTTCGCTTTCCGTGGAACACGCCGCATCCGATTCCGGAGGCGCTGCGTGCAATCGCCAATCGCAGCACGGCCGGGCAGGCTCGCCAACGCTACCGCAGCGCCCGAACCTTCCTGCGCGCGCTGCAAGGCTGGCTGGAGGCCGAGGTCAGGGGTCACGACGGTCCGCTCGAACTGATTCTGGACCGCCTGCGCACCGTGGGCGCCTTGCCGGCATTGGCCGACATCAGCGGCCGCGTCGACCGTCTGCTGGCAATCGATGCTCACCACAACGAGGAAATCTCGCGGCGCATCCTGCTCGACATGGCATTGACCTTCGAGCTGTTGCGTGAGGTCAATTCCGCGCACGTGCAAGGCACGCAGGCGTCGGGCTCGGGCCCGGTGCTGACGATTCGCCGTGCGATCTCGCTGATCGGCCTGAACGGTGTGCGACGGGCCGCCAATGGCCTGAGGCAGTGGCCCGGCCCGCTTTCCGAAGCGAATGCGCAGGCCTTGCTTGCCTTGATGGATCGGGTCCGCCTAGCGGGCTACACCGCGCAGGCTTTGCGTCCTGCCGGGTACGACGCCGAGGTGGTGTACCTGGTGACGGTGCTGCAGAACCTGGGGCGCCTCCTGGCGCAGTACCACTTCCCGAGCGAGTACGAGCAGATCCGCGTGCTGATGCGCAGCCTGCCACCACCCGCAGATGCCCCGAAGGGCACCCTGCCCACGCCGGGCTGGGGCGAATCGGCCGCTTCATTCGCCGTGCTCGGCATCGACATCGAAGCGCTCGGTACCGCAGTGGCCCGCCACTGGGGCCTCGGCGAAGAGATGCTGCACATGACCCGCCGTTTGCCCATCGACCGGCCGGTGCGCGCGCCGGACAACGATAGCGATGTGCTGCGTATCGTCGCAAGTGCCGCCAACGAGGCCGTCGATGCAGCCGCGCATCCGTCTGCCGAGACGGTTGAATCGGCTGCCGCAACCAAGGCCGGGCGTGGTGGTAATCCGCGTCAATCGGTTGCGGTGCGCTATGCGCGCAGCCTCGGTCTGACGCCGAAACTCGTGCAGGAGGCCCTGGTCGCCGCGCGCGACGCACTGCGTACCGGCGAGCCTGTTCAGACGGCCTCGCCACGCGAAGACACGCCATCTGTGTCCGAAAACCCCCCTGCCGCAGCCAAGTGACCGATGTCCGGCCAGCTCTCGGCGTTTTCGGCCCCTGCCTTCATCCTTGACGCGATTGGAGTCGGACTGCAAACGCAAGGTCCGTAGCTGGCTCTCGCGTTCAGCCACCACCGGCTGGAAGCGCATGTACTTGCGCTGAAGGTTCCCGGATGAAATCGAGGAATGCGGCCAACTCATGCGGCGGGCCGGAGGTGAAGAACGTGGTCGTGGCCACTTGCCTCGGCACGGGTACCGGCGACGCCGGGAGTACACGAGACAGCTGGCTGGCAATGGCTTCAGAGGGTTCGACGATCGTGGTCGCGGCCCCAGCAATCTTCGCAATCTCTTCGATGAGGAATGCGTAGTGCGTGCAGCCCAGCACGATGGTGTCGGCGCCCGCATCAAGGCCTGGCCGCAGGTACGACTCCAGCAGCTGCCGCGTCAGCTCATCGTGGAATCGACCGCGCTCAACCTGATCGGCCAGACCCGGGCAGGCCTGCAGAATGATCCGCGTGTGCACCCCATGGGTACTGCACAGGCGTGCAACGGAGGAGCTGCGGATGGTGTTGCTCGTCGCCAGCACCAGCACGACCCTGGACCGGCTGACCTGGGTGGCCGGCTTGATGGCTGGCTCCATCGCGACGATGGGCAGTGTGTACCGCTCGCGCAGCCGCTGCACTGCGACGACGCTGGCGGTGTTGCAGGCGATCACCAGCGCCTTGGCACCGCGCCTGTTCAGGAAGCCGGTGATGTCGCGGGCGCGGCTCTCGACAAATGAAGCCGACCGATCACCGTAGGGCGCGTGGCCACAGTCGGCCACGTAGATGAAGGACTCCCCTGGCAGTTTCGCCTTGAGAGCCCGCAGCACCGACAGGCCACCGACACCGGAGTCGTAGACACCGATCGATGCCGCCATGGCCGCTGGATTCAGCATGCGTGTCACTGCGCAGGCCCGGCGTCGAAAACTTCCACTGGCGCCAGCTTCAGGAGTTCGTGCGCGTCTGCCGTCGACCCCATCAGCCACTGATCGACGTCATCCACCTCGATGGGGATCACCGAACGCTTGTCCTGCTGGTCAGGCGGCAGATTCGGATCGGGCTTGTGCATTCTCCGCATCAACGGATGCGCGTCCGCGTTGATCGTGAGCATCGTGTAGCTCTCGACCATCTCGCCGGTTTCCTTGTCGATCCAGGTGTTCCACAAGCCAGCGAGTGCCCAGGGTTGCGTATCGGCGCGCCGGAAGCGCCACCAGACATTCCTGCCAGCCTCCCAGTTCGGTTCGTCGAAAGACTCCGCCGGGATGATGCAACGACGACCACTTGTCCATGATGGCTTGAAAGACGCCTTGTTCGTCATCTCCTCGGACCGCGCGTTGCAGGTCGAGTAGGTCAGCTTCGGTGACTTGGCAAACCACGGAATCAAGCCCCATCGTCCAACCACCAATGCGCGGCTGTGCGCTGCTCTATCGCCCATCGCTGGCCGGATGAACGGACCCGGTCGGTCCGGAAAGACTTCAGACTTCGGCCAGGTGAAAGGGTTGTCGCGCCCGATGTGCCAGGCGAGCTCCATCGCAGACTGATCTGGAGTGATGTACCGGGTACACATCGGCGCAGTCTAGCGGTGCCATGCAAGGTCTCGTGCCGCGTCGACTCGCTGTGCAACGACTGGACTCGCACACTTTTGAAGAGATCCGGCCAACTTCGCCAAGCGGAGGAAAGCCGTCAAGGTGACGAGCCTGACCCCGGCACTGGTCGCAACGGTTGGGGCTGCTTCGTTCCCGACCTGACCCGGTTGGCCGCGCTTCCATGCGGGGAGGCCCGTCGGGGTCGATTGTAGGTGCCCGTGGTGCCAGAGCTTGGCGAACGCTCAGCGCAACTGGAGCGCGTCGTCGCCGAACTCCAGGCCCAGCGGTTCGATCAGCAGGCGTTTCGGTCCGGTTTCGATGCGGCCGGCCAGCCATGCGCGCACGCCCTGGGCTTGTGCCACGGCCACCGTGCGCTCGGCTTGTTCAGCCGGGACGAACAGCGCAAAGCCTGCCCCCATGTTCAGCGTGCTGTAGGCCTCCAGGTCGTCGTGCCGAGCATGGCGCTGAATGAACTTCAGCACAGGGGGCACATCGGGCACGGTGTGGACGCGGTAGGTATGGGCCGCCGGGTGGCGCAACAGCTTGCGCCAGCCATGGCCGGTGATGTTGGCGCAGTAGTGCGGCGTGATCCCGGCCCGGTACAAAGCTTCGGTGACCGGTGAATACAGCACCGTCGGCGCCAGCAGCGCGTCGCCATAGCTCAGGCTGGACACGCCGGGCTCGACCGGTGTCAGGTAGCCTTGTGGCAGGCGCTCGACCAGCTTGCGCGCAAGGCTCAGGCCGTTGGCATGGATGCCGCTGGAGGCCAGCAGCACGATGGCGTCGCCGGGTGCCAGCTTGTCGCCCACTGACAGTCGTGCTTTCGGGTTGATCAGCCCAGTGCACGAGGCCGCCAGGTCGATGCGGCCGGCTTCGACGATGCCCGCCAACGCGGGCGTCTCCCCGCCGCCCCAGGCCACGCCGCAGCGGTCGCAGGCGGCCTTCCAGCCGGTGACCAGTGCCTGCGAACGTTGCGCATCGCCGAACCAGTCGGAGCCGCCGGCGGCCCAGTAGGCCTGTACCACCAGCGGTGTGGCGCCGACGGTGATCAGGTCATTGATGGCCATCGCGATGGTGTCCTGCGCAATCGCGTCGTAGTAGCTGCGTCCCGTGAGCCGCTGCATCTCGTCGGCCACCAGCGACTTCGAACCCAGACATTCGACGATGCTGGCCAAATAGAAGGGGCCCACGTCGACGACATACGCCGATTCGCCACGCGACGCGGTCACTTCGCTGAAGCCGTGCGCCGCAAGGTGCTCGCCGGTGGCCGCGGCTGCCCGCTGGGCGGCGACCTTCAGTGGATCGATCAGGTCGTAGTTGACGCCCGATTGTTCGTAGCTGAGCGTGCCGTGGTCTGGCGCGGAGGGTGATGTGGTGGTCATGGGGCAGGGCGGGTGAGCCGCGATAGGCGCGGGCGCGGCGAGAGGCTGCGACGGTCGGTGCGCCTAGATTATCCGGCAGCCCCTGAGCGGCACAGGAACACCGGCTGTCGGGCTTCTAGAATCGTTCGATGAGTTACTTGGTGCTGGCCCGCAAATACCGACCGCGCAACTTCGACACGCTGGTCGGACAGGAGCACGTGGTGCAGGCGCTGTCGAATGCGCTGACGCAGGGGCGCTTGCACCATGCCTACCTGTTCACCGGCACGCGTGGTGTCGGCAAGACGACGGTGTCGCGCATTCTGGCCAAGGCCCTGAACTGCACCGGTGCCGATGGCCAGGGCGGCATCACCGCGCATCCCTGCGGCGTATGCAACGCCTGTCGCGACATCGACGCCGATCGCTTCATCGACTACATGGAGCTTGACGCCGCGAGCAACCGGGGCATTGACGAGATCCGCGATCTGATCGAGCGCGCCGCCTACAAGCCGACCGTAGGCCGCTTCAAGGTCTTCATGATCGACGAGGCACATCAACTGACGCGCGACTCGTTCAACGCGCTTCTGAAAACACTGGAAGAGCCGCCTCACTACCTGAAGTTCGTACTGGCCACGACAGAGCCCGACAAGATGCTTCCCACCGTGCTGTCGCGTTGTCTGCAGTTCAACCTGAGGCCGATGGGCTTGCACACCTTGCAGGAACACCTCGCGAACGTCCTGGCCGATGAGCACATCCCCGCCGAACCCGGCGCCTTGCGCCTGCTGGCGCGAGCGGCACGCGGATCGATGCGCGACGCGCTGTCGATCACTGACCAGGCGGTGGCGTTCGGCGGTGGCGCCCTGCTCGAAGCCGGCGTGCGCGAGATGCTCGGCGCGGTCGACCGACAGCATGCCGTCCGTTTGATCGCGGCCTTGGCCGCCTGCGATGGGGCCGCATTGCTGGCCGAGGCCGATGTGCTGCGGGCGCTGGGTCTGTCGGCACGCGGCACGCTGGAGGAAATGGCCGAACTGCTGCAGCAGATGGCGATTGCGCAGGCCGTGCCGGACGCGCTCGATGTCGCTGATCCCGAAGCGGCAGCGGCCGCGCGCTTGGCGCCATCGCTGGCGGCCGACCAGACGCAGCTGTTCTACAGCATGGCGCTGCACGGCCGCGCAGAACTGGCACTGGCGCCCGACGAGCACAGCGGCCTGGTGATGGTGCTGCTGCGCATGCTGGCGTTCGGCCCGCCGACAGGCACGCGTGCGGTCGAGCCGCTGGCAGTCAAGGTGACAACGCCCGCAAAGTCGATGGCGTCTGCCGCACTGACCCGGGCACCGGCCCGCGCGGCGATGCTGCCTGTGTTGCCATCGACGCCTTTGCATGTGTCCGAACCGACGCCACCACCATGGGTCGATGCCCCGTGGGATGACCCAGTGACCACGGTTGCCGCAGTCGTTGCCGCGCCGATCCCTGCACCGGTGGCCAGCGTTTCAGTCGCGCCGCCACTCCCTGACGTCGCGTCGAAGCTGCCTGAAGCACCTGACCTGATCGCCACATCGCTCGGCGATCGCTGGGAAGGGCTCGTGCAGGCGATGGTGCAGGCCGGCAGCATCGCCGCGATGGTGCGCGAACTGGCGATCCAGTCGCAGTGCGTGCGTATCGACGAAGGCTCGTCACCACCTCTGTGGGTGCTGCAGGTCGAACGCGACACGTTGCGTTCCCCCGCTCAGCGCGACAAGCTGGAAGCTGCGCTGACGCTGCACCTCGGTGCGCCGCTGAAGCTTGAAGTGCAGGCGGGCCCGGCGCTCGACACCCCGGCGTTGCGCGCCAATGCCGAGCGTTTGCGCCGCCAGCGCGAGGCTGAGCAGATCATCGCCGACGACCCGATCGTGCGCTCGCTGATGGCGCAGTACAGCAGTGCGCGAATCGTGTCTGGCTCGGCCAGGTATCGATAGAAGAGAAGCGTGCAAGACAAACACCACCCTTGATGTCCATGAAGGAGACGACACCATGATGAAGAATCAGCTGGCCGGCTTGATGAAGCAAGCTCAGGCCATGCAGGACAACCTGAAGAAAGCTCAGGACGAGTTGGGCGCGATCGAGGTCGAGGGACAGTCCGGTGCCGGTCTGGTCAAGGTCACGATGACCTGCAAGCACGATGTGAAGCGCGTCGCGATCGATTCCAGCCTGCTCGCAGACGACAAGGACATGCTCGAAGATCTGGTCGCTGCGGCCTTCAACGACGGTCTGCGCCGCGCCGAAGAGGTGTCGCAGGAAAAGATGGGCAGGCTGACCGCAGGCATGCCGTTGCCGCCTGGTATGAAGTTCCCCTTCTAGAGATGTCGACCCGCAGGCTCGCGGCATCGCCGCTTCGTTCCCACCTCCCGGGGAAGCTCGGCCGCCTTGGGGCGTCCCGGCGCCGGCCGTAGTGTCAGAACCCGCACTCGATGCACTCGTCGATGCGCTGCGTCGGCTGCCCGGTGTCGGCGAGAAGTCGGCTCGCCGCATGGCACTGCACCTGCTGCAGCACGACCGAAGCGGAGCGCAGCGGCTGGCGCTGTCACTGCAAGCGGCGGTGGCCAACGTGAGGCATTGCGCACGGTGTCACACCTTCACCGAAGGCGAGATCTGCGGCATCTGTGCCGACAGGCAGCGCGATGCGCGGCTGCTGTGCGTGGTCGAGACGCCGGCCGACCAGTCGGCCATGGAGCGCACCGGCAGCTACACGGGCTACTACTTCGTGCTGATGGGCCGTCTGAGCCCGCTTGACGGCATCGGTGTGCACGACATCGGCGTGCAAGCCCTCCTGAATCGTGCCGCCGAAGGCGGTGTCGAGGAGGTCATCGTTGCCACCAACTTCACGGCCGAGGGTGAAGCCACCGCGCATGCGGTCACCGAAGCCTTGAAGGCGCGTGGACTTCGGGTGACGCGGCTGTCGCGCGGGGTGCCGGTGGGCAGCGAACTCGAGTATGTCGACCTGGGCACGATCGCCCATGCGCTGGTCGATCGCCGGTGATGACATTTCCCAGGGAGCAATTTCCATGACGAACGTCAGCACCTGGTGCATTCTGATCGCGGCACTGATGCCGATCGTGTGTGCCGGCATGGCCAAGTGGGGTACGTTTTCCAAGCCGGCTTCTGAGGGGGGCTTCGACAACAGGCAGCCGCGTGAATGGCTGGCACGCCAGCAAGGCTGGCGATTGCGTGCCAATGCGGCGCAGGCCAATTGCTTCGAGGCCTTGCCGTTTTTCCTCGGTGCGCTGCTGTGGGCAATGCACACGGGAGCAACTCAGCACCGCGTTGACCTGCTCGCGGCGAGTTTCGTCACGTTGCGTTGCGTCTACGTGGCGCTTTATGTCCTGGATCGGGCCGGTATTCGCAGCCTAGTCTGGGTAAGCGCGCTGGCCGTCAATATCGCCTTGCTGTTTTCTGGCGGTTGACCGACCAGCGGCTCGCTGGAGGGCCTCCTGTGGAGATCACTTGGCCGCGACTTGAACCGTCTTGCGGGTGCTGACGACGGGCGTCTTCGACACGCGCTTCGGCGGGGCCACCTTGACCGACTTGCTGCTCCCCAGAGCTGCTACACGCACCGGTGCTTTCGATCGCGCCTTCGATACGCGTGTGGTGTTCGCCTGACGTGCGGGCTGGTACACGACGATGGTGGCGCCGGGCTGGAAGCGGGCAATGGTCGTCACCGAATTCCACTCGGCCACCTGTGCCGAGTTGACGCGATATCGGCGAGCAATGCTTGCCACCGTGTCGGCCTTGCCGGCCTTCAGCACGACGCGGCGCCGCGGCGGCAAGTCGGGCGCCAGTTGCATCATCGCGTTGTCGGCTATGTGCTCGGACACATCGCTTGTGCGCTGTCCGCTACGCGGTACCAGCAGGGTCGAGCCGGCCTTCACCAGCATGCGCGGCGGGATGCGGTTGACATCGCGCAAGGCCGCTTCGCTCATACCAACCAGGCGCGCCGCATCGCTCGGGCGCATGGTCTTCGGCGCAACCCAAGCCGTCCAGCTGGCCAGCGGCGCGCGGTGCTCCGAAAGCTTGCGCATGAAGGCGCTGGCGTTGTCGTAGGGCAGCAGCACCTGCGGCGTGCCTGCGGCCAGGATCACCGGCTTGTTCATCTGCGGGTTCAGTGTCTTGAATTCGTCGAGAGACACCCCGGCCAAGCGCGCGGCCAGATCGACATCGATGTCTCGCTGGATCGGCACACCGAGAAAATAGGGGTGGTTGGCTAGCACCGGCAGGCTGAGCGCGAAGGACTCCGGTGAAGTGACGATGTTCTTCACGGCCTGCAACTTGGGGACGTAATGGCGGGTTTCATCCGGCATCCTCAGGCTGAGGTAGTCCGTTGGCAACCCGGCTTTCAAATTGCGAGAGATGGCGCGCTGCACGCTGCCCTCGCCCCAGTTGTAAGCCGCGAGCGCGAGGTGCCAGTCGCCGAACTGCGCATGCAGACGCTGCAGGTAATCGAGCGCGGCACGGGTCGATGCCAGCACGTCGCGTCGGTCGTCGCGGAAGATGTTCTGCGTCAATGCAAAGTCGCGGCCGGTGGCTGGCATGAACTGCCACATGCCCGAGGCCTTGGCCGATGAGAGCGCCTGAGGGTTGAAGGCGCTTTCAATGAACGGCAACAGGGCCAGTTCGGTAGGCATGCTGCGGGCCTCCAGTTCCTCGACGATGTGGAACAGGTAGCGGCCGCCACGCGCCGTCATGCGCTCAACGTAGTCGGGGCGGCTGGCGTACCAGCGCTCGCGCTCGCGGACCAGGTCGGTGTCGAGGTCGGGCATCTTGAAGCCACGACGCACGCGAGCCCACAGGTCGGTCTGTGCAGCGGCGTCGTTGAGGTTCACGCTGATGCCGGGGCGCACGGGATCCACCGGCGCTGCAGCGGCGTACCGTGGGTTGGTGGCGTTCGCATCACTCCGGCCCGATCCGTCGACACGGGCTGAATCAGCCGATGCGCTCGGTGGCGTCGCGCTGCCTCCGCCTGAACCTGTTGTATCTGCTCGGGTGGCGCATCCGCTGCCGACCCAGCCGGTAGCCAGGACCAGAAGGACGATCAGTACCGTCCGTCGCAAAGGGCGTGTCGCTTGATCAGGCATCAGAAGTTGTTTTTCCATTGCCGCAGCGCGGTGAACACGTCCAGTGGCCGATCACTGAGCGCGCCGTGGCTGCGGGCGGTGTTGATCACTGCGGGGACATCGCAGCGCAAAAAAGGGTTGATCGACAGTTCGTCCGATATGCGCCCGGGCAGGGTGAACAGGCCAGCGGCACGCTGTTGTTCGCACTGCTGCGTGTAGCGGGCGAGCTCTGCGTTGTCGGGTTCGACGGCAAGAGCGAACTTCAGGTTCGACAGTGTGTACTCATGGGCGCAACACACACGAGTGTCGCCCGGGAGTGCTGCCAGTGCCTGCAATGAGTGATGCATCTGCGCGGGCGTGCCTTCGAACAAGCGCCCGCAGCCGCCGGAGAACAGCGTGTCTCCGCAGAAAAGCACCGGCGCGTCGGTGTCGGTACCGACCGCGGCGCCGGGCTGGGGGCAGTGGAAGTAGGCGATGTGACCCGAGGTGTGACCGGGCACGTCGATGACGTCGAAATCCAGTCCCAGCACCTTCACCGTGTCGCGACCTTGCACACGGATGCAGGGATCCGGGATGGTCTCCAGGGCAGGGCCGTAGACGGGACCCTGCAGGCGCGGCAGAAGGGATGGCACACCGCCAATGTGATCGGCGTGGTGGTGCGTCAATAGAATCGCTGCAAGATTGAGTTGCA
Source organism: Burkholderiales bacterium (assembly GCA_947474755.1). Classification (GTDB taxonomy): domain Bacteria; phylum Pseudomonadota; class Gammaproteobacteria; order Burkholderiales; family Burkholderiaceae_C; genus PBB1. The sequence continues at coordinate 42,487 of CANJJE010000007.1, forward strand.
GGCGATCGAGTGCAGCCAGCACTGGCGCGCCGTCTCCCGGATCGATCACGATGGCATCGACACCGTTGTGCAGCATCCAGATGTAGTTGTCGGTGAACGCGGGCAGTGCGAACAAATTCATGACGGAAACCGCGATAAGTGGGTCGGGGCCGAGTATAGGTTTGGCTGCCTGGCTGGCGACCCCGCCCGGTGCTTATTTGCTGGCCTGGGAACAGCGGCATCTCGACGCGGAGGTCGCCGATGTGTTCGGTTTCCACGCGTTGCAACTCGGCCTGCCGGCACTCGATGCGCTGCGCAACAACCGCATGCCGCACCGCTGGCTGGCTGTTGATGTCGCACACCGGCTGGGTAGCGCCACCCCTGATGCATCAGCGCCAAGCCGCGCGGTCGCTTTGAACTGCGATTTCGATGCATTGCCCTTCGACAGTCAGAGCCTGGACCTGGTGGTCTTGCCGCACACCCTCGAACTTGCGCGTGATCCCCACCAGACCCTGCGTGAGGTCGAGCGGGTGCTCATGCCCGAGGGGCGCGTGGTCATCATCGGCTTCAATCCGACCAGCCTGTGGCGCATGCGCCAGCAGGTCGGCCGCGCCCGCCGCTGCTTCGGACTGGGCGCTGGTACCTCGCTTTACTTGCCACGCGAAGGCGACTTCATTGCATACCGCCGCCTGCGTGACTGGCTGCGGCTGCTCAGCTTCGAGGTGGAGACCGGGCGCTTCGGCTGCTACCGTCTGCCTGTGCACTCCGAGCTGTGGCTGGCCCGGTTCGGCTGGATGGAATCCATCGGTGAGCGCTGGTGGCCGGTCCTCGGTGCGGTTTATGCGCTGACAGCAGTGAAGCGGGTGCGCGGTATGCGGCTGGTCGGACTGGTTCGCGATCAGCGCCCTCAGGTTGGTGGGTCGTCGGCGGTGGTGACCCGGCAGGTGCGCCATCGCGAGGTCCGAAGCCTGGCGCAAGAAATGGCCGAGCATGAGTGATCTGAACATGAGTGGAATCCGATGAGCGAGGCCTTGCAGATACAGCGCCCCAGGGTGACGATCTACACCGACGGTGCCTGCAAGGGCAACCCGGGTCGTGGCGGCTGGGGTGCGTGGCTCACGACCGACGGCCACGAGAAGGAACTGTTCGGTGGTGAGCTTCTGACCACCAATAACCGGATGGAGCTGACCGCGGTGATTGAGTCGCTGGCGTCACTCAAGCGCACCTGCAAGGTAGTGATCTACACCGATAGCGAATACGTGCGCAAGGGCATCACGGAGTGGATACACGGCTGGAAGCAGCGCGGCTGGAAAACCGCCGACCGAAAGCCGGTGAAGAATGCCGAACTCTGGCAGCGGCTCGATGCACTGAGTGCGCTGCATGACGTGGACTGGCGCTGGGTCAAAGGCCATTCGGGTGATGCAGGCAACGAGCGCGCCGACGTGCTTGCCAACCGAGGCGCTGCCGAAGCCGTCTGACATCAGCGCCGACTGTCGAATTGGGTCGATTGAGCCGCCAACTGCGCATCCCGTGCGGCGGCTGAGCGAGCAGTAGGCGGTGGGCCTGTAGCGAGATATACTCGCCGGCTTGCCTTGCCATACCCAGGTCGACGCTCGGGGTGGCTTCCACGTCGGAATTCACAAGGAGATTCAATGCGTCATTACGAAATCGTGCTCTTGATCCACCCGGATCAAAGCGAACAGGTTCCAGCCATGCTGGAGCGCTACAAGGGTGTGATCACCACCGGCGGCGGCAAGGTTCACCGTGTCGAGGATTGGGGGCGTCGGCAGATGGCCTACCTGATACAGAAGCTGGCCAAGGCCCACTACCTGTGCATCAATATCGAGTGCAGCAAGGAAGTGCTTGCTGAACTGGAAACGGGTTTCCGTTTCAACGACGCTGTTTTGCGGCACCTGACGGTCCTCAAGAGCAAGGCCGAGACGTCCCCGTCAGTGATGATGAAGTCATCCGACCGGGAAGACCGCCGTGCACAGCAGGAGTCGCTTGCCTGATTTGACTGTGTGATGCCGCTGCGGCCGAAGGTACCCGATGAACAGGCTGGTTCTGACGGCGCAACTGGTCGAGAAGAATGCGTTGCGCTACACCCCTGCCGGCTTGCCGGCACTCGATTTCAGCCTCAGGCATGAATCGCAGGTGACGCAAGGCGGTGCGCCGCGTCAGGTGTCGATGGACATCAAGGCGCGCGCTGTCGGCGACATCACACGTGCGTTGAACTGCCTGGAACTCGGAAGCACGCACGGTTTTGCCGGTTTCCTGGGATCCTGGCGCAACGGCAAAGGCATCGTTTTTCATGTGACCGAACTGGATTGAAAGTCCCGACGGTTCCCATCATCGAATTGAATTTGACAGAGGTTTGATATGCCACCACCCCGCGGTAAAGGTAAGTTTTCAAAGGATCGCAAGCCCAAGCGCAACCAGCAATCGTTGCTGTTCCGGCGCAAGCGTTTCTGCCGGTTCACCGTCACCGGTGTGACCGAGATCGACTACAAGGACGTCGAAACCCTGCGCGATTTCATCGGCGAGAACGGCAAGATCACGCCAGCCCGCCTGACCGGAACACGCGCTTTCTTCCAGCGCCAACTGACCACCTGCATCAAGCGGGCGCGATTCCTGGCGATGCTGCCGTACAGCGACCAGCACCGCGTCTGAGGACACCCCCATCATGCAAATCATCCTGCTGGAAAAAGTGGCGAACCTGGGCGACCTCGGTGATGTCGTCAAGGTCAAGGACGGCTATGCCCGCAACTTCCTGATCCCGAGCCGTGCCGCACGCCGTGCTACCGCGTCCGCGATCAAGGAGTTCGAGGTCAAGCGCGCCGAGCTGGAAAAGGCTGCCGCCGACAAGCTGGCTGCGGCGCAAGCTCTCGGCGAGAAGATGAGCGGTCGCACCGTTCACATCACGCAAAAGGCTGGCGTTGACGGGCGTCTGTTCGGATCGGTCACCAACAACGACATCGCCGAAGCATTGACGCGCATCGACTTCAAGGTGGTCAAGTCGCAGGTTCGCCTGCCGAACGGCCCTCTGAAGACCGTGGGTGAGCATCTGGTGTCGGTGTCGCCGCATACCGATGTCGTGGTCGAAGTCAAGGTCGTCGTGGTGGGCGAAGCAGCCTGATCCCGACCTGATCTGCCGACGCGGCGCCTGGCGTCGCGCGTCCAAAACCGCTGTCTGCCGGACCTTTATCAGGTTCGGCGGCAGCGGTTTTTTGTTTCCTGGTCGGCAAAGAGCCTGACCTTGTCGGGCTCGCCCTGGCGCTTGCCCCCCGCGCCCGCTTTGTTTCTCACGAGCGGGTGGTTTCCCGAATGCAAATTATTTGTATGGGTATACATTGAGCCTGTCGATTTGAAAAAGAGCCGGTTGACTGGTTTGCCGCCGCTCCGGTGCAAGCCGAGTCAATCGTGATTTCAGGTTTCCTTTTCGACGCTACATCGCCTGATTTCAGCTTCGACGCAGGTGCGATTACACAAGTTGCTGAACGGAAAGAGATCTCGGAAAACGGTGCGAGCGGTCACAGGACTGTCCAGATCTTTTCCGGTATCGAGATCAACATGCGCCTGAACCTTGATCTGAATCAAATTTATTTGCACGCTGGCTGAGTAAAACCTGCCCTACGCAACACCGTCGAGTCCTGCACTCATCAAGGCTGCAGTTGCTTTCGATGGGCCTCACTCACAACCTCGGGACGACAACATGGCCCTACAGATCAACATCGACAACGGCGGAACGCTGACCGACATCTGCATCATCGATGGTCCGCGGGTCGACAAGACCAAGGTGCTGACGACACCCTACGACCTCAGCAAGTGCTTCTTTGAAGGGCTGGAAAAAGCCTCTGGCGTTGTCTACGGCAAGCCCGATGTGCGACGTCTGCTCGAGGAAGTGGACCTGATCCGCTATTCGACGACGCAGGGCACGAATGCGATCTGCGAGCGCAAGGGGCCGCGTCTGGGTCTGATCGTCGACGCGACGGGATCGCGCCTGATCGAGGAATTGGCGGCACACGACCCGCAGGTCTATGAAGCACTGGTCGGTGATCGGGTGGTCTTGCTTGATTCAGCGCTGGTGCTGGGTGGCGACTCGCAGGCCCACGTCGTCGGGGCGATCAACAAGCTGACCGCAACGGGCGCCAGCCGCATCGTCGTCAGCTTTGGCGGCGTCGATTTCATTGCCGTGGAAAGCGCGTTCCGGAAGGTCGCGTTGCGCAAGTATCCGCGGCATCTGCTCGGCGCGGTACCCATGCTCTACGGAAGCGACCTCAGTGTCGACAAGGATCCGGTGCGCCGCACCTGGACCGCTTTGATCAACTCCTTCCTCCACCCCGGGATGGAAGCGTTTCTGTACAACGCAGAAAACCGTTTGCGTCAGTACCGGACGAAGAATCCGCTGCTGATATTCCGCAATGACGGCGACGCCTCCCGTGTCGCCAAGACGATTGCGATCAAGACCTACAGCTCCGGTCCGCGCGGGGGTGTCGAAGGTGTCAAGGCCTTTTCCAGTGTGTATGGCTACGCCGATGTGGTGGCCATCGATGTTGGCGGAACCACCACCGACATCTGCCAGTACGTCTCTGGCGGCGTCGCAGAGGATCGCCGGGGGCACGTCGAGGGCATCAGCGTGTCGATCCCGCTGTGCGAGATCGTCAGTGCCGGCGCGGGTGGCAGCTCGATCATCAAGGTCGTCGACCGCAAGATCGTCATCGGCCCGGAAAGCGTTGGTGCGGTCCCGGGGCCGGCGTGCTTCGGGCGCGGCGGTCAGTTCGCCACCATCACCGACGCCAGCCTGCTGATGGGCTTGTTCGATCCGAAGTCGTATTTCGGTGGTGGCATGGGCCTTGACCTCGATCGCGCCGCGACGGCCATCGCGGTCAATGTGGCCGAACCACTGGGACTGAAGCTGGAAGAGGCGCTGCAACAGATGGAGGTGGCCTTTGAAGCGAAGGTCGCCGCCGAATTGCATCGCGCGACCCGGATTTCCAAGGACAGCGTGCTGCTGGCGTTCGGCGGCGCCGGGCCGCTCAACGCCTGCGGCGTCGCCGAATTGGCCGGCATCGACAAGGTCGCCGTGCCGCACATGGCGGCGGTGTTCAGCGCCTATGGCATCGGCACCTGCGACATTTCGCAGCGCTATACCGAATCCCTGGCGCAACACGACCAGCGCGGGCTCGACAAGGCTCTCGCCACGTTGCAGGCCAAGGCCGGGCGCGACATGTATGCCGAGGGATTCGAGAAGGGACAGTTCGATATCGAGGCCCGACTGGTGGCCACCGATGCCAAGGGTGCGGAAACCATTTACCCGCTGACCGCGACACCGGTGTTTCCGGCGGCCATCGACAGTGCGACCACGGTCGAACTGGAACTGGCGGCGATCAAGCGCCTGCGGGCGGATACGGGCGCCACCACTCGGGTCAGCGTGGGCGCTGTCGCGACAAAGACCGGCGTACGAAACATCCTCGCCCGTGGCCATGGCCGCATCGATGTCCCGGTGTACCAGCTCGGCGCACTGAAGCCGGGCGATCACGCGCCGGGCCCGGCCATCGTTGAGGAAGACTATTTCACCTGCCGCGTGCTCGAGGGTTGGACCTTCGTGATCAGCGACGCTGGCGACATCCTGTTGAACAGAAAGGCTTGAAGACCATGAAGGTTCTGATGACGGAATACCTTCGCGTCGATCTCGATGCGGAGCAGTGGGAATGCCGGGTCTGCGACCACCTGATCGGCACGGCGACCAGGAGCTACAAGGAAGGCATGCTGGTCTATGACCGCGACCCTCGCGAGATCCATCCGCCCATCATCGACCCCGAGCGATACAAGTTCACCTTCAGCCCCGATCCGGAGTGGGTACGCATCCTCGAGTACTACTGCCCGAATTGCGGCACGCAGGTCGAGACCGAGTACGCGATACCGGGACATCCGCCGCTGCACGACATGCAACCCGACCTGCCCGCGCTGCGCGCGCAATGGGCCGGACGTGAGGAACTGAAAGAAGGCGTGGTCGGCCCGGCGGTGACTTCCGGCTCAGGCGGCCACTCACACTGATCGATCCGCCGCGAACTGGTGTCCCTTCGGCACCTGTCCTCGCGGTGCCATCGAGCGCCAGCCGCCATCCAAGCAAGGAGAAGAAATGCGACGCATATCCGTAGACATCGGCGGCACGTTCACAGACTGTTTTGTCGTGTGGGACGGCCAATACATCGAAGCCAAGGCGCTGACCACCCATCACAACCTGGCGCTGGGGTTCAACGAGGCGCTGGAGAAGGCCAACAAGGTGCTCGGCCTTGAACTCGAGACGATCCTGTCGCAGGTGGATTCGGTGCGATACGCCACCACGCTGGGCACCAACGCGCTGATCGAGCACAAGGGTCCGAAGATCGGCATGCTGGTCACCGCAGGCTTCGAAGCCACGGTGCCGCTCAGCCGCGCACGCGGCTACGGCGAGGGGCTCGACAACCTCGGCAAGCAGGACATGCCCAATGCGCAGCGCCCCGCGCCCCTGGTTGAAGCGCACATGATTCGCGGCGTGCGCGAGCGCCTGGACTTCCAGGGCAAGCTGGTGATGCCCCTGGACGAAGAGGATGTACGCCGGCAGATCCGATCGCTGGTGAATTCCGGTGCGCAGATCATCGTCGTCGCGCTGGTCAACAGCGTCGTCAACCCGGCCCATGAGCAGCGCATCGAGGAGATCCTGCTGGAGGAGTATCCGTCGCACCTGCTGGGAGCGATCCCGATCATCCTGTCGCATCAGGTCGCGGGCCGCAAGGGCGAATATGTTCGTGCCACTTCGGCCGTCATCGACGGCTACCTGCACTCCACGATGTACCACGCGCTGTCGGCGCTGGAGCAGAACCTGCGTGCGCACAAGTACGACAAACCGATGCTGGTGATCCACAACTCCGGCGGCATGGCGCAGTTGAACTCCACCGACGCCCTGCAGACGATCCACTCAGGCCCGGTCTCGGGCATCGCAGCGTCCGAGCACCTCGCGATGCAAGCCGGCCTGGGCAATGTGGTGGCCACCGACATGGGCGGCACCAGCTACGACATCGGCATCGTGGTCGAGGGCGGCATCAAGCACTATGACTTCAATCCGGTCATCGACCGCTGGCTGGTGTCGGTACCGATGGTCCACCTGGTGACGCTGGGTGCAGGTGGCGGCTCGATTGCCACTTACGACCGGATGTACAACACGGTGAAGTGCGGCCCGCAGAGCGCGGGCTCCGATCCGGGGCCGGCCTGCTACGACCGTGGCGGCATGAGTGCCACGGTGACCGACGCCGATCTGCTGCTGGGCTATCTCGACGCGAAGAATTACGCCGGCGGCTCCATTCCACTGAACCTGCGCCGGGCCACCGCTGCCATCGAGGACACACTTTGCGAAGACCTCGACTGCTCGGTCATCGAGGCGGCGCTGATGATCCGCGAGAAGGTCGATGACAACATGGCCAACGGCCTGTTCACCGAGCTGCGCGCGCGTGGCTATGACCCGAAGGCGTTCACGATGCTCGCCTACGGCGGTAACGGTCCCTTGCACTGCTGTGGCATCGCACGCAACCTGGGCATCGACAAGATCCTGGCACCGCCGCTCAGCTCGGTGTTCTCGGCGGTCGGTGCGGGCAACATGCACCAGCTGCACATCCACGAGCAGTCGCTCTACATGGTGCTCTACGACTCGAACAGTCGGCACATCTTCGACGACTACAAGCGCTTCAACAGCATCGTGGTCGAGCTGAAGGAAATGGGCACGCAGGACCTGATCCGGCAGGGCATTCCTCGCGAGCAGATCCAGCACAGCCTGGAGCTCGACATGCGATACGGAAACCAGCTCGTGCAGACCACTGCGGTGATTCCGCAGCACGAAGTGCATGGAGCGGCCGACGTGCTGGCGATCATTTCGCAGTTCTCGAACGACTACGGCAAGCGTTTCGGCGAGGGCAGTCAGGCGCCCGAGGCCGGTATCCGTATCAACACGATCCGGGTTGCCGCGTTCGTCCAGCTCGAAACCGTGGAGTTCGAGGACATCAAGGCGGTGCCCAAGGAGCAGCGCAAGCCGCCGCCCAAGCCGGAGACCGTGCGCAAATGCCATTTCGTGGGACACGAAGGCGTGGTGGAGACGCCGGTGTGGAGCCGCTCGGCCATCGAGCCCGGGGTGCAGATTTCCGGCCCGGCCATCATCGCCTCCGAAGTCACCACCTTCCTGGTCGACCCGGGCTGGACCTTCGTCGCAGCAAGGCAAGGCGCCTCCTGGTTCCTGCGCGGCTGATGCCCCGCAGGACACACGCCGAACCGACAAACATCGAGGATTGACATGACTGAAACCCTAGCGCCCATCACTGCGAAGCTGCCCAGTGCGCAAGAAATCGCGCTGATCAAGAAGTTTCTGAACGACACCACGCTGTTCCTCGGGCCCGACCCCGAGATCATGAAGAACCACGACCTGATGCCGCGCAGCGCGCTCGAAGAAGAGTGCATCGCCAAGATCAGTGACGCGCAGACGGTGGCCAAGATCCGCGATCGCATCCAGGCCGGCTGTGACGAAGGTTTCGAGATGGTCGAGCAAATGGGGGCCGCGCCCGGCGCCAAATGGGGCGACATCATCACCGGGGTCTACTCGGCCTCGGGCGATCTGGCGATTGCCAGCGCCGGCGGCGTGCTGATCTTCTCGGCGCTGGTGCATCACCCGATCAAGTTCATCCTGAAGAACTGGGTCAACGACCCGACGGTGGGTGTGCGCGAGGGTGACGGCTTCATCCACAACGATTCGCGCTACGGCAATGTGCACAACACCGATCAGAGCATGATCGTGCCCATCTTTCACCAGGGCAAGCTGATCTGCTGGGTGGCCTCGACGGTGCACGAAGGCGAGAACGGTGCGATCGAGCCGGGCGGCATGCCCTCGATGGCCGAGAGCCCGAGCGACGAAGGGCTGAAGATGTGCCCGTTCAAGGTGGTCGAGAACTACCAGATCAAGCGCGACATCCTGACCTTTCTGCAGAACTCGGTGCGTGAGCCCAAGCTGCAGTACGAGGACATGAAGGTCAAGCTGTTCGCCTGTCTTCGCATCAAGCAGCGCATCGAGGAAACCCTCAACACCGATGGCCCCGCACCACTGGTATCGACACTGCGGCTGACGATGGAGAACGTGCGCGCCGAGGTCAAGCGTCGCATCAGCGAATGGCCCGACATGACGGTCCGCACCTACATCATCCAGGACTCGACGCTGCGGGAGAACTGCGTGGTGAAGGTGAACTGCCAGCTGACGAAAACCGGCGACCGGCTGATCTTCGACTTCCGCGGCTCCAGCCCCGAGTTCACCAACCGGCCCACCAACACCATCCTCGCCGGCCTCAAGGGCATGCTGTCGCAGGTGATCATGTGCTACGTCTGGCCCGACCTGCCACGAGGTCAGGCGGCGTTTGCGCCGATCGAAGTCATCACGGATCCGTACTCGATCGTCAACAGCTCCTACGATGCGCCGAACTCGCAGAGCCTGATGTCGATCTTCACCGGCTTCACCGCCGGGCAGCATGCAGTGGCGAAGTTCCTGTACTCCTGCCCCGAGAAATACACGAAGGTCCATGCGCCGACGTTCAACATGATCAACACCTTCATCTGGGGCGGCGTCAGTCAGCACGGCGAAACCCTGGGCAACCTGTGCGCCGATCTGAACGGCATGGGCGGTGGTGCGCGATCCGACATGGATGGCGAGCACGCGCTGGCGCCGATCTTCGCCACGATGGCCGACATTGGCGAGCAGGAACTCAATGAAGAGGACGTGCCCTTCCTTCAGCTGGTGTCGAAGAAGATGACGATGGACGCCGTGGCGCCCGGCAAGTACCGCGGCGGGCAGGGCTACACGATGATCGTCGCCACCAAGGACAGCGAGCAGTGGGGCTTCATGACCACCGCCCAGGGCGCAAAGATCCCGCCGATCCAGGGCCTGTTCGGCGGTTACGCCTGCGGCACCTATCCGCTGTCGAAAGTGAAGGGCGTCGACGTCTACGACGTGCTGCTGAACCAGCCCGAGCGTTTCAAGCACTCGATCGCCGAGATCATGAACGAGCGACCGTTCGAGAATGCCACTTACACCACGCACCACATGGGCATGGGCTTCGAGATCTCCAAACGCGGCGAGCTGTTCATGATTTCGCAGGGCGCCGGCGCCGGCTATGGCGACTTGCTGGAACGCAACCCTGCAGCCGTGATTCGCGACATCGAGGAAGGTTTGATGTCGCAAGGCGTGGCGGCCCGGTTGTACAAGGTCAAGTTCGATCCGATCACGCTGGCCATCGACACCCAGGGCACCGAGGCCTTGCGCGCGGCCGAACGCAAGGCGCGCATCGCGCGCGGCGTGCCCTACAAGGACTTCATCAAGACGTGGAACAAGCCGAAGCCGCCGTCGCATCTGCAGTATTTCGGCTGCTGGGGCGATGACATCGGTACGCTGTACATGGGCAGCCCGGACATCACCCGTGATGCCAACTCGCCGAAGCCCAACTACATGCGCCATCCGAAGGATGTGCGCATCGAGGCACTGGAAGCACGGCTGGCGGCACTGGGGGCCTTGAAGGAAGAAAAGCAGTGAGCGGACCGTTCGCGGAACGCTTGCCCGATGCGGCGGGCAAGGGTTCGATACGTGTCTGGCTCAAGTCATCGGCCTACACCCGGCGCCTGCTGCTGGGTGAGGCGGGTGATCCGTGGGTCTCCGGTGCTCATTACCTCGCGTATTTCTCGCAGGCCCAAGGGCTGCTCAAGCCCGATGTCGCGGTGCTGGAAGTGGGCGAGCTGTACGACGCGTGGAATGCCACGCACAGCGGTGCGCTGGCGGCCTCGCTCGGCAACCGGCGCAAGCCGGTGACGGCGTTGCGCAAGCTGCTCGAATCAGAGGCGCCGCGCAAGCTGCTGGCTGAGGTGGTCGAAGCGGTGCTGGCCAACCTGCGTGGCCAGACGCCGCTGGTGCTGTCGGTTCCATCCCCGCGGCGCTGGACGAATCATGCGAACCATCTGACGGGAAGCACCGACATCGAGCTCACCGCTGACGATGCCGAAGATGCGTCGATGTACCTGACCGACCTGATCCGCAGCGTGTCGGCTTTTCCTGTGTCGGGACTGTTGCTGGAGGAGGGGCGCGATGACGCGAACTTCAATGTCGACGACCTGACGCGCTACACCTCGATCGTCAATGTCGTGCGTCACTACCGCTGGTCGCTGGCGCTTCGCCTGCCGAACGAGGCTGTGCCAGCGCCCGAGGCACTGGCGGACTTCGATGCAGTGATCTCGCCTGTCGTCGAGCAGGCCGGTGCGGCAGCACTCGGTCGCGACATCAGCGCCGCATTCGCCACCGGTGGCGTGATCGCGCCGCTGCACGGTCGGCAGTTCTACTTCGCCGAGATCCCTGCGGGCTCGCGCCCCGAGTCGGTGCTCGAGACCGTGGCCCGGTTGCGCGGTGGCTGATTCGGCACGTGCGCCGGTGGACCGGATTCCGGTCAACCTGCTCACTGGTTTTCTGGGTTCGGGCAAGACCACGCTGCTGAACCACTGGGTTCACCTGCCGTCGATGGCAGGCGTGGCCGTGCTCGTCAACGAGTTCGGCGAGGTCGGCATCGATCACCATCTGGTCGATACCGTCGACGAGCAGATGGTGCTGCTCGACTCCGGCTGCCTGTGCTGCGCGATGCAGGGCGACCTGATCGGTGCACTGAAGAACCTGGCGCTGCGCGCCTCACGGCGCGAGATCGCACCCGTCACCCGCGTGATCATCGAAACAACTGGCCTGGCTGATCCGGTGCCGGTGCTCTACACCTTGATGGAAGACAGCTTCGTCGCAGCGCGTTTTACCTGCGATGGCGTTGCCACGGTGGTGTCTGCCACCCATGGGCTGGAGCAACTGCGCGACTTTTCCGAGGCGATCCGGCAGGTCGTCGCGGCCGATCTGCTGTTGATCACCAAATGTGATCGCGCCACCCCGTCGATGCTGACCGCGCTGCAGGAGGCATTGCGTCAGCTCAATCCCGGCGCGCCGCAGAGGCAGGTTCGTGATGGGCAGGACGATGCTTCGGCGCTGCTTTCGTGCGGGCTGTACAGCCCCGTGAACAAGCTGCCGAGCCTGGCGACATGGCTCGGTGAGGAGGCGCTGCATCAGGCACAAGCGCAGGACGCCGGGGGCCCGCAATCCCGGTGGCTGACTGGCTCCGGATCGAACGCTGCCCCCGGCAACGATGATGATTCGTCGGGTCGGCCTCTGGCACAGCGCTGGCGCGAAGGTCGCGATGCGCGGGCGGCGCCAGCCAACCGTTCGTCCGAGCCACACACTCAGGGCGTGACCAGCTTCGTGGTCGTGTTCGAGCGTCCGGTGCCGTGGTTCGGGTTCGCGGTCACGCTGGGCCACATCCTGTCGCAGCACGGCAGGCAGTTGCTGCGCGTCAAGGGTCTGATCAACGTGGCGGGAACACTGCGTCCGCAGATCATCCAGTGCGTGCAGGGCGTGGCCTACCCGTCGGTGACGTTGAAGGAGTGGCCCAAAGAGGGGCCGTTTCGTGACGGCTTCAGTCGTCTGGTCTTCATCGCCCGCGACCTCGATCCAGCGCATGTCGAAGCGATCCGTGCAGCGTTGTCCCAGTTGCCCACCGACGCCGCCGCATTACGGATGAGCTCCGGCGACTCGATGCTGCCCACCCGCTGCTGGCTGGCCCAGCGCATGCCGGTGAACACGCCCGACGCCATCGAGCACGAAGGCTGGATCGTGCAGGCCAAGCGCCTGCGTGGGCGTAACCTGCCTCCTTGATCGACCGTTGCGAGATCGCACCGATCGTGCGGGCCGCCAGATCAAAATGCGATGAGCGGCCGCTTCCGGCCGGAGAAAGCTGACGATGCCCGTTCAATGGTTCCCGGGTCACATGAACTCGACCAAGAAGGCCATCATCGAGCGGGTCAAGGCCATCGATGTCGTGATCGAGATGCTCGATGCCCGACTGCCGGGGTCCAGTGGGAACCCGCTGCTGGCCGAACTGACGCGTGGAAAGCCGGCACTGAAGGTGCTCAACAAGCAGGACCTGGCCGACCCGCAGCGCACCGCGCTGTGGCTTGAGCACTTCAATGCGCAGCCGGGCACCCAGGCGGTGGCACTCGACGGCCGGGCCGGCGCACCGGTGCACCGCGCCGTCGATGCCTGCCGCGAACTGGCGCCCTTGCGCGGCGGCATGGTCAAGCCGCTGCGGGTGCTGATCTGCGGCATTCCCAATGTCGGTAAATCGACGGTGATCAATTCGCTGGCTGGTCGGGTTGCTGCGAAGACCGGCGACGAACCCGGCATCACCAAGCTCGAGCAGAAGATCGTCATCGCCAGCGATTTCTATCTGTACGACACACCGGGCATGCTGTGGCCGCGCATCGTGGTGGAGCAAAGTGGCTATCACCTGGCAGCCAGCGGGGCCGTCGGGCGCAATGCCTATGACGACGAGGAAGTGGCGCTGGTGTTGCTGGCCACGCTGAACCGCGACTACCCCGGCCAGATCGAGCGGCGTTACCGCCTCGATGCGGCAGTGATCCGCACTGATGACGAACGACTGGCTGCGATCGGCCGCCAGCGCGGTGCCGTTCTCCCCGGCGGACGCATCAGCCTGCAGAAGGCCGCCGAGATCGTGCTGCACGATTTCCGCTCGGGCAGTGTGGGCCGCGTCACGCTGGAGACTCCGCAGGATTGGTTGCGATGGCAGGCCGAGGCGGCGGTCAAGGAGGCCGAGCGCGCGACTGAACGTGAAGCGAAGAAAAAAGCCGGGTCCAGATCCAGGGACCCGTCACAGACGCCGACAGGACCTCCACCAGTTCCCGGGTGACCGGGCCGTTCTCGATGCAGGGCACGGCGTCGCGCATGTCGCGACGAGTCGCCTCGGCTTCCTTCATCTCCATGACGTGACTCTCGGACACATATGCCCCGCCAGCATGGCTGAAGGGCAGGCAGCCCAGTTCGTCGAGGATCGCGAGGCCCATGCGCATCAGGCGCAATGCAATGCGCCCGGCCTCGCGCTGCGCTTTCTCTTGCCGGGCAGTTTGCCTGGTGGGGGGATGTGGGTGGATGCCGAAAGGCAGTAGCGCCGAGTCTCTCGCTGCCGCGTCATTGCGGGGGTGTCACGCCAAGCAGGCGATGAAGCCGTGTGCTCGTCGTGGTGTACTGCACCTGCATCGGTCGATCAGGAAACACGATGGCGGCTGCGGCGTAGGCAGCCATGGTCGCCTCGTGGAAGCCGCAGACGATCAGCTTCTTCTTGCCAGGGTAGGTGTTCACGTCGCCAACAGCGAAGATTCCCGGCACGCTGGTCTCGAACTTCTCGGTATCCACCACGATCTGCTTGCGTTCGAACTGAATGCCCCAGTCGGCGATCGGCCCCAGCTTCGGGCTCAGCCCCCACAGCACCAGCAGCAGACCAGCGGGCAGTGAATCGGTGACGCCCCTCGCGTCACTGATCTTCAGGTGCGTCAGTGTGTCGCCGCTCGATTCAAAGCCTACCGGCTGTCCTGCGACGAAGCGCATGCGGCCTGCATCGCAAGCCGCACGCATCTGATCGACCAGCGCAGGCGCAGCCTTGAATGCATCTCGACGGTGCAGCAGCGTGATGCTGGCCGGCCGATCGGACTCGGCGGCAGACAGCTTCAATGCCAGTTCGAGCGCCGCATCGTCTTCGCCGAGCACGACCACATGCTGACCGGTCGGCTGCGGCAGGGCGTCGCCGCTGTGAAACACCTGACGATCGACGAAGCGTTCGAGCCCGTCGAGCTTCAAGTGCCGAGGCATGAAGGATCCGACGCCGCCGGCAATGAAGAGCGTGCGCGCCACAAAGTGGCTGCCCGTCGATGTGCCGACCTCGAAGCGCCCGTCCGCCATCGCTTCGACCCTGCTGACCTGCTGTGCCATGTGAAACGTCGGTGCCATCGGCGCGATCTGCGTCAGCAAGCGATCGATCAACTCACGGCCGGTGCATACCGGCACCGCAGGGATGTCGTAGATCGGCTTGTCCGGATACAGCGCAATGCACTGGCCGCCCGGAGAGGGCAGGCTGTCGATCACGTGGCAGCGGACCTCGAGCAGACCCAGCTGGAAGACCTGGAACAGGCCGACCGGTCCCGCGCCGATCACCAAGGCGTCGGTGTGGATCGGCGCGATGTCGGGGTTCAGCGGATCAATTCCGACAGCTTGCCGGTCTTGTCTTTCCACTCGTCGGCATCGGGCAGGGGCATCTTGCGCTTGGTGATGCTCGGCCAACCGATGCGCGAGAGCTCGGCGTTCAGCTTGATCATGTGCTGCTGGTCGCCTGGCACATCTTCCTCCGGCATGATCGCGTTGACCGGGCACTCGGGAATGCATACCGCGCAATCGATGCACTCGTCCGGGTCGATCGTCAGGAAATTCGGACCTTCGCGGAAGCAGTCGACGGGACACACATCCACGCAGTCGGTGTATTTGCAGCGGATGCAGGATTCGGTGACGACGTGGGTCATGACTGAGGCTCGGTGAGGCTGCGAAAGCAGGGTTGAGAAAACAGGCGGACGCCAATCGCGTCCACCGCCAATTTTACGTGTTCATCGAGGCCGGCCAAAGCGCAGCGCCGTTGACGCTGGCGGGCGATTCGACTTTGTTCAGCGGGCGGGCTCCAGCGCCCACCACGACCACCGTCGGTCGGCCGGCGTGCAGCATGCTGGCGCGGCCCAGTGTGGCCACGGTGTGGTCGCTGTGCAATTCATCGGGCCAGCCAGCGCGTGACACCACGCACGCTCCGGTTTCGCCAGCCCAGCCCGCTTTCATCAGCTTGCGGGAGAGCACGGCGAGTTGCTTGCCGGCCATGTAGAACACCTCGGTGTCGGCACTCCCGCTGTCGCGGACGATGTCGGTGGGTGTGGCGGTCATGACGGTGGAAAAGCTGACGCTGCGGCCCACACCGCGACGCGTCAGCGGGCGCTGTGCCGAAGCGGCAGCGGCCAGCGCAGCGGTCACGCCGGGTACCACCTCGCAGGCAATGCCAGCATCAGCCATGGCTTGCAGTTCTTCCTCCAGCCGACCGAACACGCTCGGATCACCACCCTTCAGCCGCACCACCAGACCACCGGAACCGAGCTCGCGGGCGCACTTGATCAGCAGCGCGTTGATCGCCTCCTGACCTGTACTGTCGGCAAAGCCGCGCTTGCCCACGTGCAGCCAGCGCGCCTGTGGTGCCAGTTCGCGCAGCGCCGGGTCGGCCAGTGCATCGCTCAGCACCACGGCCGCCTGCGACAGGCGCTGAGCACCGCGCAGCGTGATCAGATCAGCCTGACCCGGACCTGCGCCGACGAAAGCGACGCGGCCTGCGGGGGCGGATGGGAGCAAGGGCGTGGCGGCCATCGTCAGACCGTGCTTGTTTGCACCAGCAACGCGCCACTGGTGCGGTTGATCGTCGGATCGACGACTATCAGCGAGCCGCCCGTCCGGTTTGAAGCATAGGCTTCCACCGGCAGCGGCTGCTGCGTTTCGACGATGACCCGGCCGATCTCGTTGACGCCGAGCTGATGCGCATCGACCACTCCGAGCGTGTGGATGTCGAGCCGGTTCTCGATGCTGGCGATTCGTGCCTGCACCCAGCGGTTGCCATGGCGCACCCAGTACTTGCGACCCACCACCGCGGGTTCGGTGTCCAGCCAGGCAAGCGTTGCGGGAAAGCTTTGCTGTCCGTTGACGCTGTTCGGCGTCGCGATCCAGTCGCCGCGGGACACATCGAGCTGGCGGTCGAGCACGACGCCGGCCGACCAGCCGGCCTGGGCGCGCTCGACCACGCTGCCGGCCAGCCGCACTTCCGCGACCACGGCGCGTTCGCCGCTC
The DNA here is from genome assembly GCA_947474755.1 of Burkholderiales bacterium. Taxonomy (GTDB): domain Bacteria; phylum Pseudomonadota; class Gammaproteobacteria; order Burkholderiales; family Burkholderiaceae_C; genus PBB1. The sequence continues at coordinate 59,327 of CANJJE010000007.1, forward strand.
GGGAAGATCTGCACCTCATCGCCAGCCTTCACGGTGCCGTGGGCGATACGCCCGTACAGACTGCGCGGCTGGTGGCCGACCCCCGTGCTGCCATCGCCGTCGTCTCTGGCGACGTACTGCACCGGTATCAGCAGGTCGCCTTCGGTGCGCTCCTGGGCGACCGGCAGCGATTCGAGCAATTGCAGCAGCGTCGGCCCGCCATACCAGGTACTCCAGTCGCTCACGTCGGTGACGACGGTCTGAGTCACGTTGTCACCGCGCAAGGCCGACACTGGCACGATGCCGGCAACGGCAATGCCAGCTTCCTTGGCAAACGAGCGCAGCGCGACGCTGACCGCATCGAATGCCTGCTGCGGATCGGCCACGGCGTCGAGCTTGTTGACCGCAAACACGATGCTCGGCACGCGCAACAAGTGAGCCAGCAGCGAGTGGCGGCGAGTCTGGGGCAGCAACACCAGCGGCAACTGCCGGGTGTCGAGCTTGGTGATGTCGACCAGCACCACAGCCGCGTCGCTACCGGCCGCGGCGGTCACCATATTGCGGGTGTACTGCTCATGGCCCGGTGCGTCGGCGATGATGAACTTGCGGTGTCGGGTGGCGAAATAGCGGTAGGCGACGTCGATCGTGATGCCCTGCTCACGCTCGGCTTCAAGGCCATCGGTCAGCAGAGACAGGTCGATGGGCGCACCGGCGGCCTTCTTCTCCAGCGTGTCGAGCTGGTCGGCCAGGATCGCCCGGCTGTCGAACAGCAGGCGGCCGATCAGCGTGCTCTTGCCGTCATCGACACTACCGGCGGTGAGGAAGCGCAAGGCGCGGTGATCCGCGACTTTCGTCAGGGACTCGCGGTGATCCGCGACTTTCGTCAGGGACTCGCGGTGATCCGGCTGCGCGTTCAGGGATGTCGTCATCAGAAATAGCCTTCCTTCTTGCGCCGTTCCATCGAAGCGTCGGAGGTTCGGTCATCCATGCGGGTCGCGCCACGTTCGCTGACCGTCACCTGCAGCGTTTCAGCGACGATTTCGGTGGCATTGGTGGCCGGGCTCTCGACCGGACAGGTGCAGGTCATGTCGCCCACGGTGCGAAAGCGCACCCGGGCGGTCTCGACGGTCTCGCCAGCTTCGGGCGGCGTGACCTCGGTCAGGGGCACGAGCAGACCCTTGCGACGGATCACCTGCCGGTCGTGCGCGAAGTACAGGCTTGGCAGCGGGATGTCTTCGCGCGCCAGGTACAGCCACACGTCGAGCTCGGTCCAGTTGCTGATCGGGAAGGCGCGCATGTGCTCGCCCGGCTTGATGCGGGTGTTGAACAGCGTCCACAGCTCGGGTCGCTGCTCCTTCGGCTGCCATTGGCCGAAGCTGTCGCGGTGGCTGAAGATGCGTTCCTTCGCGCGCGCCTTTTCCTCGTCCCGGCGAGCGCCGCCCATGAGCACGTCGAAGCGGTGTTCCTCGATGGCTTCGAGCAGCGCCACGGTCTGGTGGCCGTTTCGCGATTCGAGCGGGTGCGCCAGGCGCACCGTGCCTCGCTTGATGGAGTCTTCCAGGTGCCCCACCACCAGCCGCTCGCCCATCTCGGCGACTCGGCGGTCGCGGAACTCGATCACTTCCGGAAAGTTGTGCCCGGTGTCGACGTGCAGCAGCGGGAAGGGCAGGCGGCCCCTGAACTCATTGGGATTGTCAGCACTGACCTTGGTCTTGAAAGCCTTCTCGGCCAGACGCAGCACCACGCAGGAGTCCTTGCCGCCGGAGAACAACAGGGCAGGGCGCTCGAACGCCGCGACGGTTTCGCGCAGGATGAAGATGGCTTCTTCCTCGAGCCAGTCGAGGTGGGTCTGATCCAGCTCGGGCAGCAGTTGCTGTACGGTGGTGGCGGCGTTCATGGTCTTTCTCCGGTCATCGATACGGCGCCCTCGGGTGCGGCTTCCTTGACGTGCAGGCCGCACTCCTTGGCCTTCTCGTCTTCCCACCACCATCGGCCGGCGCGGAAGTCCTCGCCCACCGCGATGGCGCGGGTACACGGGGCACAGCCAATGCTGGGCATGAACTGATCGTGCAGCGGGTTGTAGGGCACCTCGTTGGTGGCGACGTGGTGCCAGACATCGTTCCAGGTCCAGTCGGCCAGCGGATTGAACTTGATGCGCCCCTGGCCATCGCCCTCGCTGAAGGGCACGACCGCGCGAGTGTTCGACTGCTCGCGGCGCAGGCCGGTGACCCAGGCACTTCGCCCGGCCATCATGCGCGCCAGTGGTTCCATCTTGCGGATACCGCAGCAGGCCTTGCGAAGTTCCAGGCTTTGGTACATCGCGTCCTTGCCGTTGGTGGCCACGAAGTGAACGACCGATTCATTCACCGGCTTGAACACATCGACAGCGAGGCCATAGCGTTGCTCGATGCGCGGGATCAGCGCCAGCGTCTCGGCATGCAGCATGCCGGTGTCCAGCGTCGCGATCGAGACGCCCTGCGCGCCGCCCAGTCCGTGACGCGCGATCAGGTCAGTCAGCACCATGTCCTCGACGCCGAGGCTGGTCGATTGCACGATGCAGCCTCCGTGCGCCGCAACAGCTTCCTTGAGCACTGCGACGGCGTGGGCCAGGCGATCTTCGAAGCCCGGCGTGTTGCGGGCGTAGAGGTCGATCGCGCTCATATCGATGCCCCCGCATTGAGGTAGCCGTTCGTGCCGTTCGACGCCTCATCCTCAGGGCGAGCGAAATGCGGGCGATGCTCCTGCACATCTCCCTGATAGAAACCGGGGAAGAAGGCCAGTGCGCGCTCGGCCGCTTCGCGAGACTGATCGGCGCGCAGCACCACCGCGTCGAAGCCCGTGCGTTGCAGCAGCGGCAGCATGTCGACCAGCACCTCGCCGAGTGCGCGAATCTCGCCGGGGAAGCGGTAGCGCGAGCGCAGCAGGTGAGCCTGACTGTAGGCGCGGCCATCGACCCATTTCGGGAAGCGCAGCGCGATCAGGCCCAGTCTGGGCAGGTCGGCTTCAATGTCGCGGATGTCCTGGTCGTTTTCGAGGATCACGCCCACTGGCATGCCTGTGGGCCAGTGATTGCACACGCTGTGCCATTGGAGCCAGGTCAGCAGCAGGTTCGGCTTGGGTGTGATGGTGACCATCGGGCCGTCGTCGCCATGGACGGTACGCCAAGGGTCTTGCGTGGCTTGGACGAATTTCATGGTGCTTCTTCTCAATCCATGCGGGCGGTGTCGGCCGATGGTTCGCGCGCGGTCGTTCGGCGTACCGTATTGGTCGCTGCCTTGAAGGGGTCGAGCCCGATGCGCTTGACGGTGTCGATGAAGCGTTCGCTGCCCTGGCGCTGCGACAGGTAGGTGTTGATCACCGCTTCGACCGCGTCGGCCGCTTCGTCGGCGGCGAATGACGGACCGATCACCTTGCCGGCCACCGGGCCACCGCTGATCGCCGATCCGTCGGAGCCGCCAAGCGTGATCTGGTACCACTCGGCACCGTCCTTGTCGACACCGAGGATGCCGATGTGGCCGCTGTGGTGGTGTCCGCACGAATTGATGCAGCCACTGATGTGCAGGTCGATGTCGCCGATGTCCCAGAGTTCGTCGAGGTCCTGGTAACGCTCGGTGATCTCGGCGGCCAGCGGTATCGAACGTGCATTGGCCAGCGCGCAGAAATCGCCACCGGGGCAGGCGATCATGTCGGTGAGCAGGCCGATGTTGGGCGTCGCGAAGCTGGCGTTGCGCGCGGCTTCCCACAACGCGGGCAGGTCGCTTTCGAGCACCCACGGCAGCACCAGGTTCTGGTCGTGCGAGACGCGCGACTCGCCGTGGCTGTAGCGGTCGGCGAGATCGGCGGCCAGCTCCATCTGGGCGTCGGTGATGTCGCCAGGCGCCTGCCCTGTCCGTTTCAGCGACAAGGTCACTGCCCGGTAGCCGCTCAGCTTGTGGGCGTGCACATTGCGTTCGATCCAGCGGGCGTAGCTGGCCGGGAGATCGGCGGGCATTGGGATACCGGTCGAGGGGCGTGCAGCCACGTCTGCGGGGATCACGAAGCTCGCGTTGACGCGGTCGAATTCCGACTGCGGAATGATGTGCGCCGTGCCGCCGACATCGCGCTCCAGGATGTCCTTGAACTCGGCGTTCACGTCGTCGACGAATCGCTGGCCTTCGGCCTTCACCAGGATCTTGATGCGTGCCTTGTAGATGTTGTCGCGCCGTCCATAGCGGTTGTAGACGCGCACGACGGCCTCGATGAAGACGAGGATCTGTTGCCACGGAAGGAATTCGCGGAATACCGTGCCGATGACTGGCGTGCGCCCCATCCCGCCGCCAACCAGCACCTTGAAGCCGACTTCGCCCATGGCGTTCTTGACCACATGCAGGCCGATGTCATGCCAGCCGATGGCTGCGCGATCTTCGATGGCCCCCGTGACCGCGATCTTGAACTTGCGCGGCAGGAAGGCGAACTCGGGGTGCAGCGTGCTCCACTGCCGCATGATTTCGCAGTAAGGCCGCGGGTCGACCGATTCGTCGGGCGCGATGCCGGCGAAGCAGTCGCTGGTGATGTTGCGGATGCAGTTGCCACTGGTCTGGATGCCATGCATGTTGACGGCTGCCAACTGGTCCAGCACGTCGGCGCTCTTGTTCAGCGCAATCCAGTTGTATTGCAGGTTCTGCCGCGTCGTGAAGTGTGCATAGCCTCGGTCGTAATCACGCGCGATGCGCGCCAGACCGCGCAACTGCGTCGAACTCAATTCGCCATAAGGTACGGCCACGCGCAGCATCGGTGCGTGGCGTTGCACGTACCAGCCGTTCTGGAGCCGCAGCGCGCGGAACTCATCTTCGGGCAGGTGGCCGCAGAGGTGGCGGCCCAGCTGATCGCGGTACTGCGCGGCGCGCTGCCGCACGAAGTGCTTGTCGAAGTCGGTGTAGGTGTACATCTTGCGGGAAGCGTCTTGATGTCGAAGATGAAGTTCAGTGACTGACCGTGTGGCCTGCGCTTGCCAGAGACAGGCGCAGCGCATGGCCGGGAGTCGCGTGGCCGGTGACTGCCGCCAACGCAAGCGGCACCTCGTGGGCAATGTCGGTGCCCGCAGTACGGTGAGGCGCCAACTGGGAACAGGGCAACCGGATGAGCGTGGCACCGGAGAGAACGATGGCGCCGTTGCCAGAGCCGATCACTATCGCAATGGGGTCCATCAACAGCCCGGAAGGTTGAGCGCGTCAAAGCGCCCGGCCGCAAAACTCAGAGAAATACTTTAGCGACACCTTTCATGTTCAAGAACCATATTTTTCGATGACACCTATGTGAAGTTGATATAAGCAAAGAGCGGCGCTGCGCAACAAATGGTGAAGCGCCATCGAAGAAAAATGGCAGGCTTGGACCCTGCCTCCACGCCGTTCGCATCGATGCGCCCGCTTGCCGCGAAGGCGAATCGCTTGCGCCGAGGCCCGGCGGATCAGCCGGGCGCGGTCTGCGGCGGCATCGCGGCCGCAGCGCCGAACGCAGGCGAGGTGTGTTTAGACGCGCAGCCTCATCGCGCCGGTCCGCCAGGCTCTGCCAGGGCGGGCACTCGACGCACGAGGGCTTCGATGTCGATCGGTGGCAGCACGATGGCATCGGCCGGGCAACGCGCCGGAGCGTCTTCACCAGGGTTCCAGCCTCCGGCTTCATCGTTCAGGCTGGCGGGTCGAGCCAAGCCCAGCTGCGCGGAGAGCTGACTCATGCTGGCGTGCGTGCGCGCGAATGCCAGTGCTCGGTCGTATTCGGCATTGGCATAGGCGCGGCGGGCGGTGTACAGCTCATTCTCGGCGTTCAGCAAGTCGAGCAGGCTGCGCTGGCCGATGTCGAACTGTTGGCGGTAGGCATCGCGAGCCTTCTCTATGGCCAGCGTGTTCCGGTCAAGCAGGAGAAGTTGCTCGGTCAGCTTGCGCGTGTCGTTGTAGGCAATGGCCGCGGTCTGGCGCACGTCCCGACAGGCCTTGTCGCGCAAGTCTTCCGTCTGGTTCAGCAGATTGGCTTGCTGGCGCACTCGGGCCTGATCTGAGCCGCCGTTGAACAGATTCCAGTTCAGCACCAGCTCGGCCGAGCTGTCGCGCTTCTGGTCCCGCACACCGTCCAGGTTGTTGCCGACTCCACTGCGCACCCGAGCCTCGACGCGCGGCTGGAATGCCGAGTCGCGCACCTGGACCGAGAGACGCGCAGCGCGCACAGCCTGGATGCTGGCGCTGACGGCCGGACTTTGGACGACCGCACGGTTGAGCACCTCGGCGCTGCCGGAGGGCAGTTCAGCGCCCAGCACGATCAATGGCGCGATGACGTCGGTTCGTTGTGGTGGCATCTCGCCCACGATGCGCAAGTAGCGGGCCATCACGTCATGCAGATTGGCCGTCTCCGTGGTCAGGTTCGATTCGGCCAGTGCCAGCCGGGCGTTCGCCTGCTCGAGATCCACACCGCGTCCCACGCCGGCGCGAAAGCGTGCCTGGATCTGCTGAGACGCGTAGCGGTGCTGCACATAGTTGTCTTCCGCGAGCGCGACCAGCCTCTGGAAGCGCTGAACGTCGTAGAGCGCACGCGCGGCTTCCAGCGCGGTCTGCTCGGTTGCTTCCAGCAGGTCGAAATAGCGGGCCAGGCGGTCGTGGCCGACGCGATCGACCTCGCGTTGCGTGCCCAACCCGTCCCACAGCAACTGCGTCAGCGTCAGGGCGATCCCGCGGCGATTCATCGACTCGGTTGACGGCAGGCGCGAGGTGATCCTGTCCCGATCGATGCCGACACTGGCGCTCAGATCCGCTCGCGGCAGCAGTGCGCCCCTGGCTGCGTCAACCGCATCTCCCGCGGCGCGGTAGGCGTTGAATCGCGAGGTCACCTCCGGACTCGTTGCCAGAGCCTTCTCGACTGCATGGCGCAGCGGGTCCGTCGGAGTGCCTCTTGTCTGCGCTCGCAAGGACTGTCCGTACAGCAGCAAGAGGACGGTGAGGGCGATCAGCGAAGTGGCAGGGCGCATGGGATGGTGTCTTGGAAGGTGGCCTATTCAACGTTCGCTCGACCACTCAAGAACGCGATACGACACCGCTGTGACAGCCGCTGGTGAAGTTTATGTCCCGGCAGCAGACGCTTGAACGCCCGAGTGACTCAATTGCAACAGGATTCCACTGCCAGTCGCCCACCAACCGGGTCCGGGAGGTCCGGCGCACCTCGGCTGTGCTGCAGGGGGCACTCAAGTTGAGGTGCAGGCTGACGACAACGAGGGATCTGTGCTGCGCCTGCACTTTTCATGAGCGCACACCGCACTCGCAACCTGACGCTCGTGCTGCACGAGCGCGCGCCCCACGCCCGTGAATCGCCGTGATCCCATGACCGCATTCGCCCGCCGCTGGCAGCGCTGCTTCGCGCGCGGCGTGCTGGTGGTCTGCCTGCAGGCGACGGTCTGGGCGAGTCAGCCCGGGGACGCCGATCGCATGGCCTCGGCCGCGCAAGCGCGAGGTCCGAAAGCAGACGCGGGTTGGCAGGCGTTGAGGCCTGTGCTGCTGGCGGCAATCCATCAGGGTGACGTCGTACGGCTGCAGTCCATCAACGATTTCTTCAACCGTCGAATCGTGTTTCGGGAGGATCCGGGGGTCTGGGGCCAGCTCGACTACTGGGCCAGCCCGTTCGAGATGATGGGCAAGGGTGCGGGCGATTGCGAGGACTTCGCGATCGCGAAGTACTTCAGCCTGCGCGCGGCCGGCGTCGCGGCGAACAAGCTGCGGCTGGTCTATGTTCGAGCCCGGTTGGGCGGGCCCGGCGGGCCGGTGCAGGCGCACATGGTGCTGGCGTACTACGCTCTGCCGGATGCCGATCCTCTGATCCTGGACAACCTGATTTCCGAACTGCGTCCGGCCTCGCGGCGCCCCGATCTGACGCCGGTATTCAGTTTCAATGCGGAGGGCCTGTGGCAGGCTACCGGTGCGCTGTCGGCTGGCGATCCGCTGGCGCGGCTGTCGCGCTGGCGAGACGCACTGGCCAAGGCCAGGGCCGAAGGGTTTTCGCCGTGACGCCGCATTGTCAATTCATCCGTTACAAGGAGCGATCATGTCGCTGATCCGTCAAGTCTGGCTGCTGCTGCTGGCCACCGTGCTGCTGGCCTTCGTCGGCAGCATTGGCGTGGCCACCACCTCGGCACGTGACCTGCTGCAGAGTCAGTTGCGCCAGAAAAACAGCGACAACGCCGCATCGCTGGCGTTGGCGCTATCCCAGCAGAAGGGCGATGCGCAACTGATGTCGCTGCTGATCGCCGCCCAGTTCGATACTGGCTACTACCGGCGTGTGCAACTGCGTTCGGCCGATGGCAAGGTGGTGTTCAATCGAGAGGCGGGTTCGCCAGCAGGCTCGGCGCCTCGGTGGTTCGTGTCGATGGTGTCGATCGCCTCGCCAGTTGGCTCCGCTCAGGTTTCCGACGGGTGGCGCGCACTGGGGCAGGTGCTGGTGGAAAGCGAGGTTTCGTACGCCCACGATGCGCTGTGGTCCAGCACGCTGCGCACCGCGCTGGCGATGGCGCTGGTCGGTCTGCTGGCGGCCTGCCTGGGCTGGGTGGTGGTACGCCGCATCAGCCGTCCGCTGGACGTGGCGGTGGCGCAGGCCCATTCGCTGGAACAAGGCGAATTCATCACTGCATCCGAGCCCCGCGTGCTCGAACTGAAGAGATTGGCACGCGCGATGAATTCTCTGGTCGAGCGCTTGCGCGTGACGTCAAGGGCGCAGGCCCTGCAACTCGACACGCTGCACCGACAACTCAACGGGGATGCGCTGACCGAGCTGTCCAACCGCAGCCACTTCATGTTCCAGCTGGATGCGTCCCTGCAACGCGAAGATGGTCCGGTGCAAGGCGGACTGATACTGCTGAGGGTGATGGAGCTGGATGCGCTGAATCGTCAGTTTGGCCATGCAGCGACCGATCGCATGCTTGTGACGATTGCGCAGTCGCTGCAGCCGTATGCTGAAGAAGTCAGGGGCTGTTTTATCGGCCGCCTGAACGGCTCTGATTTTGCGCTGTGCCTGCCGGCGCTCGAGGTGGTGCGCGAAACAGCGCAGACGCTGGCGCAGGCGCTGCAACTGGTGCTGCCCACGCTGGGCAGCGGCGCGGCGGTGTGCATCGGTGCGGTCGAGGTGCACCGCGGCATGAAGGTCGGCCAGGTGATGAGCTCGGCCGATGCGGCGCTGGCGCGGGCCGAGAATCGCGGCGCTTTTGCAGTCGAGTTCGGCCCGCACCCGCCAGGAGTGCTGGCCATCCTCGGCGAAGGCGCCTGGCGGCAGCGCATCGAGCAGGCCCTGGGACAGGCTGAACGGGTGCGGCTGATGGAGTTCCCGGTGCTCAATGCCAAGCGGCAACTGGTGCATCTGGAATGCCCGTTGCGCCTGCAACTCCAGACCGGTGGCGCATTCGAGCCAGCCGCGCGCTGGTTGCCACTGGCGGTGCGCAGCCGCCTCACCGCATCTGTCGATGAGCGTGCCCTGACCCTGGCGCTCCATGCCGTCGATCACGACGGTCGCCCGCGCTGCGTCAATGTGTCGCCGGCCTCATTGCTCGACATCGGTTTCGCTGGGCGTGTACGAGCCCTCTTGTGGACGATGCCGCAGGCGGCGCGCTTGATCTGGCTGGAGGTGAGCGAGACCGCAGCAGTCGAGCATTTCGAACTGCTGCGCGAACTGGGCCGGCAACTGCGATCCACCGGTGCGCGTTTCGGCATCGAGCACGCGGGCGAGCGTCTGGGCCAGATTCCTCGGCTTTTCGAGGCCGGCCTCGATTACCTGAAGCTAGACGCCTCGATCGTCGCCGGCGTCGGGCGTGACGAGCACCGTGCGTTGTTTGTGCGCAGCACCGTCGGACTGCTGCACGGACTGGGTATCCAGGTCTATGCGGAAGGCGTATCCGATGCCACCGATGCCGTTCGTCTGTGGGACTGCGGCATCGACGGCGCCACCGGGCCGTGGATCAGCACGCTGGCCGTCGAACCCTGATCCCAGGCATCTGATCAGTCAGTGAGCAGCTTGCCGCGTTGCAGCAGATCGTTGATGACCTGGTGGTCATCGCTGAAGCTGCCGACCAGGTTCAGCCCGGTCAAGGTGATCACCTGATCGACCGCCCCCGGCGCGTAGCTGCCAGCGAAGCCGCCGGTCGAGCTGATCTCGACGACGGTGTTGCCGCCTGATGTCGAGAAATGCAGGTAGTTGGCGAGGTTGCCTTCGTGAGGCGTGATCGTCAGGGCATTGTTCAGCCCGATCGTTGCTGGCAGTGACACCGTGTTCGAGGCATGAGATTCGCCCACCAGCAGGTCGCGCAGGTCGAGCACGTCGCCGCTGTGCGCCGTGTTGTCGAAGTCGGTGATGACATCGCGCGCTGCCGTGCCGGCAGTTCCCGCGTCGCCCAGTGACCAGCGGAACACGTCGCGGCCCGCGCCCCCGGTCAACTGGTCGTTGCCCTCGCCGCCACGGATCAGGTCGTCGCCGGCCCCGCCGTTCAGCGCATCCTTGCCTTGACCGCCGATCAGGATGTCGCGTGCGGCACTTCCATCGAGCGTGTCGTCGCCATTCCCGCCATCGAGCAGCGAGCCGGTGCGCACCAGATAACTGCCCGGCGTCGGGCCGGCCACGAGATCCTGCTGTTCGGAGAGTACCGGGGCGTTCGAATCACTGAACAGCGGGAGGTTCTGCGATGCGAGCACCTGGTAGGCCGAGTCGGGCGTTCCGCTCGGCTTGAACTCCACGCGCAGCACCGCGTTGCCACCTTGCTCCCAGTACAACAGTTCCAGTGGCGTCAAACCACCGTCGACGGGCACACCGGTGTACACGCGCGTGGTTGGCGTCTGGATATTGTCGAAAAGGGCCACCGTCTGATCGTGGAGCCTGAGACGGAAACCGTCGTCGGCATGCACGCGGATGTCGTACAGACCGGCGGCCAGATAAGCCTCGCCGCTCAGCCGCATGGCGGCGTCGCTGGTGCGGCCGAGGCCGCTGGTCGGCCCGCCACCGATCCGGTCGTTGTCGCCGGTGCCTTGCCCCACGGTGATCGTGCCCGCGTCGCTTCCTCCGACGCGGTTCAGGAACTTGTACAACTGGCTGTTGGCATTGTCGAGGCCGGCGATCGACCCACCAGGTGCGATGTCGGGGTTCCTGCCCAGTGCGGCCGTCACAGCCGTCGAGGTGCCGTAATCCACTGTGCGGGCGAGGAAACGGGCGTCTGCCGCGTTGGGGTCTGCTGCCGCGCTGGATCCTGCCACCGCTGCGCCGCCGAATGCCGCATTGCGGCCGTTGACGATCGAGATCACGTCGGCTGCGCGATCGAGGTTGCCATATGTACCGTCGTCGGCGTGCCGCCGGTTCGGACTGGTTGGGCCGGGGTTGAAGTCGTTGTAGCCGTAGTACTCGCCATGGAGTCCCGGCGTGGCGCTCAGTGCCGTGGTTGTCGGGGGTGCAGCAGTCAGCGTATCGGCAACACCGCTGACGCGAACCGTCAGCGACGCTGTCGCGAAGCCACCGTGGTTGTCAGAGACCTGGTAGGTGAAGACGTCATTGACCTGCGTGCCAGTGGCCACGGCATCGGCACGGCTTGCGGTGTAGTTGTAGCTGCCGTCGCTGCGCAGCAGCAGGTCGCCATAGCTGCCTGCGATGGTCACGCCGCCACTCGGCACGACCGTCGTGGGTACAAGCACTGCGCCCGCCGAGACCTTCGTCACCGTCAGCGCATCGCCCTCGATATCGCTGTCGCGGCCAGTGGGGGCTGACGTGGACAGGATCACGCCTTCGGCCGCGCTGACGATCAGCGTCTGTGTTGCAGGCACGCTGCCTTCGTCGTTTTGCGCGACAGGTGCGTCGTTGGTGCCGGTGATGGAGACGGTGACGAGTTGAGCGGTGCCGTCGATGGAGGTGACAGTGAAGGTCTCATTGGGCAGGGTCTGGCCGACGCCGAGGGTCTGGACGGCAGGGGCGGCGTTGTCGAGCGTGTAGGTCCAGACGCCAGCCGAGTCGATGCTGAAGACGCCGTGCGCGCCGGCGACGTTGGTCAGAGGATTGAAGGCGGCCTCGCCGGCATCCGGATCGGTCACTGTCAGCGTGCCGCCGGTGGTGAGCGTGGTGTCTTCGACGGTGGCGCCGCTGGTGGTGCCGCCGATCACGGCGGGAGTGTTGACCGGTGGCGGGTTGGCATCCACCAGATTCAACGACACCGTGGCTGGGTTGGATGTTGCGCCCTGGTTGTCAGTGACGAAGAAGGTGATGGCGGCCTGACCGGCGAAGTCGAGTGCAGGCTTGAACAGCAGGCCTGCCGCTTGTGCTGGCGTCAGTGTCTGGCCAGCGACGACGATGGTGTTGCCATCGGCCAGCAGCAGCGTGCCGCCGGTCGGCACGCTGGTGACGGTGATGCTGACGACATTGCCATCACTGTCGATCCCTCGCAGGGCGACCGGCAAGGTCGTGTTCTTCGGGCCGCTGGCGGAGTCATCCAGGGCCGACGGCGCGATGTTGGCTGCCGCGGCGACCAACGCAGTGTCTCCAGCGAAGACCACGGCAGGCGCTTGAAACGGTCCCTCGTTGTTGTTCAAACCCAGCGTGGACAGCGACTCCGAAATGCGCTCGACGCGCAGGCCGGGCAGGAATTCCCCCCCGTCGCCTCCGGCCAGTCCGGCAGCGGTGGCGGCATCGGCGTCGTTGCTGGCCAGGTTTTCGATGACCTGATCGACCTCGCTGCCCGGCGTCGACGCGCTTGCAGGGGTTTCCCGTGGCGCGGTGGCCGTTACCGCATCGACCGCGGCAGTGGCAGTGGCAGTGACGGGCGGTGAGCTGCTATCCGACGTCAATTCGACGATGCCGTCCTGGGTGGTCAGGATCACATCACCGCGCCGGACGATGTCACCCAGCTTCAGCGGGTGCGGATGGCCGTCTGCGTCCTTGATGACGGCGTCGCCCCACAAACCGGTGACTTTTCCCTCGGCGGTCAGGACGATGGTGGGCATGAGGAGCTCTATCGGATGTCGCACCGGGTCGGTGCAGGGCGGGCGCATACAACGCCCGGCAGTGTTGGCAGGAGCATGCCCCATCCGGCCTTCACCTGGTTCATGCGCAGTCCCTGTTTCGTGAAGTGTGTCATCCGAGTCGGTCGATTCGTGACGACAAGGAAACGCTCACCGTTCCCGCAGCGCATAGGCCTTGGCCTTCAATACCGGCTTCAGCAGGTATGACATCACCGTCTTGCGACCGGTCAGGATGTCGACTTCGGCGGTCATGCCGGGAATCACCGGCAGCTTTTCGCTGAAGCCGGCCTGCGTCGTGCGAACCCGCACCAGGTAGAAGGCGTTGCCCTTTTCGTCGACGATGGTGTCCGGGCTGATGTTCTCGACCTTGGCGACCAGGCCGCCATAGATCGAGAAGTCGTAGGCGGTGAACTTGACCGTGGCGTCCTGCCCTGGGTGGATGAAGGCGATGTCGCGCGGCTGGACCTTGGCCTCGAGGATCAGCTGGTCGTCGATTGGCACCACCTCGACGATGTCCTTGCCGGGCTGCACCACGCCGCCCACCGTGTTGGCCAGCAGACGCTGCACGCGGCCGCGCACCGGGCTCTTGACCTGCGACTTGTCGACCTTGTCGGCCAAGGCGACCGCACCCTCGTTGAGCGCGTTCAACTTGCCCATCACATCGGCCATGTCCTTGCGCGCGTCGTTGCGGAAGGTCAGCTCGGTCTCCTGGATCTTGCGCTGCGCCTCGCCGATCGCTGCCTGCACCCGGGCGATCTGCGCGCTGGACTGCTCGATCTCGCCGCGGCTGCGCGAGACCTCGCGCTCCAGCCGCAGGATGTCCACCTCGGAAACCGCGCCGGTGGTCAGCAGCGGGCGGGTCTTGTCGAGTTCCTGCTGACCGAGGTCGAGCCCGCGTTCGGCCGAGGCCTTGCGCGCTCGCATCTCGCTGAGTTCCTGCTGGCGCTGCTGCAACTGCTGCTGGTTGATCGCGATCATCGTACCCAGCTCGGAACGCCGGGTTTCGTACAACGCGCGTTCCTCGTCGAGGATGTGCCGCTCTTCGAGGCTGTTGCTGGCAGGCGGCTGAAACGGCGTGCCTTCGGCCAGCGCGCGCAAGCGCGCTCCGCGTGCCCGCAGCGCGAACCCTTGCGCCGCGCTTTCGCGCACGCCTGAAGTGGCACGGGTCTCGTCAATCTTCAGCAGCAGCTGGCCCGCCTCGACCACCTGACCCTCCTGCACCAGGATCTCGGACACCACGCCGCCGTCGAGCGACTGCACGACCTGCAACTGCTTCGAAGGGATGACCTTGCCGGCGCCGCGCGTCACCTCCTCGACCTGCGCGAAGCAGGCCCACAGCACCAGCAGCACCACGACGACCAAGGCTGACCGCACGATGAGCTGCGCTCGCTGGGTGCGGGCTCGCGACATCACCGCCTCGGCCTGATGCTCGAAGCTGCGGAAGCCAGCGGCATCGGCCGTGGCGTCAGCGCTGCTCCAGGGGCCGGTGATGGCTCTCAGGATGGTGTTCATGCCGCTCTCGCAATCCGGCCACTCGACAGCGCTTCCATGATGCGGTCGCGCGGGCCGTCGGCGACGACCTTCCCGCCGTCGATGACGATCACGCGCGTCGCCATCGCCAGCAGCGAGGTGCGGTGCGTTACCAGCACCACCGTCTTGTCGCTGGCGAAGGCGGTGACCTTGGTCGTGATCTGCGCTTCGGTCGAGAAATCCATCGCGCTGGTCGGCTCATCGAGCAGCAGCAGCGGCGCGTTGTGCAGCACGGCGCGGGCGAGGCCCACGCCCTGTCGCTGGCCACCTGACAGCGATTCGCCGCGTTCGCCCACCGGCATGTCGAAGCCGCGCGGATGGCGATTGATGAACTCGGTCAGGCCAGCCACGTCGGCCGCAGCGACGACGGCCGAGTCATCGACATAGGGCAGGCCGAAGGTGATGTTCTCGCGCAGCGTGCCGTGAAACAGCGTTACGTCCTGCGACACGCTGCCGACATTGCGCCGCACATCGGCCGGGTCCAGCTGGCGCAAGTCGATTCCGTCGAGCAGCACCGCGCCCTCGGTCGGCTGGTACAGGCCCATGATCAGCCGCTGGATCGTGCTCTTGCCCGAGCCGACTCGGCCGATCAGCGCGACGCGTTCGCCCGCGCTGATCTTGAAGCTGATGCCCTCGATCGCGCAGTCGGTTCGATTCGGGTATGAAAACTTGACGTTGCGCAACTCGATGTCGCCGCGCAGTTGCGGCCGCTGGATGAAGCTTTCGCCGACTGGCCGCTCGACCGGCTTGTCCATGATCCTGTTCAGCGAATCGAGCGCGGTGCGCGCGCCCTGGTACTGCATCAGCAGGCCGACGATCTGACCGGCCGGCGCGAGTGCGCGGCCCGACAGCATGCTGGACGCGATCAGCGCACCCATCGTCAGCTCGCGCTGGCTGATCAGGTAGACGCCGATCAGGATCACTGCCACGGCCACCAGCTGCGTCAGCGTGCTGGTGGCCAGCATCGCACCCGACGACAGCCCGCGCATCTTCACGTTGGTGCTCGCCAGGAAAAGATTGGCGCGCTCCCACTTCGACTGGATCACGCTCTCGGCGCCTTGCGACTTGATGGTCTCGATCGCCGACAGGCTTTCGATCAGCGTGGCGTTGCGCTGCGCGCTGGCCTGGTAGGTGGTCTCGGACAAGGCATGCAACCGATGCTGCAGCAGATAGCCCAGGCCCAGGATCAGCCCGAAGGCGACCAGCACCGGCAGCGCCAGCCACGGCGAGATCCATGCCAGCACACAGACGAACAGCAGCGCGAATGGCAGGTCGATCAGCGCGGTGACGGTAGACGACGCGATGAAGTCACGCACCTGCTCGAAGCCACGCAGGTTCTGAGCGAACGAGCCGACCGACTCGGGCCGGTGCTCGAGACGCAGGCCCAGCACCTTTTCCATCAGCGTAGCCGACAGCGTGAGGTCGATGCGCGCACTGGCCTCGTCGACGAAGTGACTGCGCAGCAGGCGCATGAACAGGTCGGCGCCCAGCACCAGTAGCACGCCAACGGCCAATGCCCACAAAGTCTCGAAAGCGTGGTTCGGCACGACGCGGTCGTAGACGTTCATCGAGAACATCGGGAAGGCGAGCGCGAACAGATTGATCAACAGCGCTGCCCACAACACGTCGCGATAGACAAAGCGCTGCGCCAAAAGCGCGCTCCAGAACCAGTGCCGGGTGTTGCTGATTCCTTGTACGGCAGGCGCTCTTGCCGCATCGAAGCGGAAATGCGGTCTGACGAACAGCACGACACCGCTGTAGCGCGCTTCGAGGTCGGCGCGCGACAGGTGCACCGCGCCCTGGCCGGTCTCGGGCAGCAGCACGCGCGCGCTTCGGGCATCGCCGGCACCGTCCCAGCCCAACAAGATGCAAGCCTGGTCCTGGCGCAGGATCAGCAGCGCCGGCAGCGTGGCGGCATCGAGGTCAGCGAGTGCCAGCCGTTGCAATCGAGTGGCCATGCCGGCGCGGGCCGCAGCCCGTTCGGCCAGCTCCAGCGGCAACCGGCCGGCGGTGTCGGGGCCGATCGGCAGACCGGCCGACAATGCCGCGCGCGTGGTGGCATGACCCTGCAGACGACAGATCTCGACCAGGCAGTCGAGCAGCGGGTCAGGGTGGATCAGGTCTTCGCGCAGGCGTTGAACCGTGACGCCGGAGGTCGGGCCAAGCTCTGTGGCGCAAGGGGGCTCGGTAAGTGAGTCAGGCATGCCGGTGAACCGTCGTTCACCCGATATCGGCACAGTGGAAACCGAACTGACCCCGGCGCCGGTCGTCGAAGTACAGCTTCAATGTTTCACGCACCGTCTTGAAGGCGAGCTCGTCCCACGGCACCTCGTGCTCGCGAAACAGCTGTGCCTCGATGGTTTCCGGCCCGGGCGCGAAGTGGGTGTCGATCAGTCTGGCCCGGAAAAACACGTGTACCTGACCCGCGCGAACCACATTGAGCAGACTGAACAGCGGCTCCAGCTCGATGTTCGCGCCGGCTTCCTCGACGGTTTCGCGCGCTGCGCCCTCGGCTAATGTCTCGTCCAGTTCCATGAACCCGGCTGGCAGCGTCCAGTAGCCGTAGCGGGGCTCGATGTTGCGGCGGCACAGCAGCACCTGATCGTCCCAGACCGGGATCGTGCCGACCACGTTGCACGGATTTTCATAGTGCACCACGGCGCACAAGGTGCACACCGCGCGTGGACGGTTGTCGTCGGTCGGTACCCGGTATTCGGTGGCGGCGCCGCAGCTCTTGCAATGTCGGATGCTGCGTGCGGAATACATGGTGTTCAGTGTAGCGGGGCGATCTGAAAGTACCCGCTGGGTGGGCTTGCCGCATGACATCATCAGGCCGTGTCCAACTGCTCGTGCCGCTGCATATCCCGGTGACCTCCGATTCCGACTGGCTTCGCCCTGACTGGCACCTTGATGGCGTGCACGCGCTGATGACGACTCGCCGTGGCGGCGTGAGCACCGGTGCATTCGAAAGCATGAACCTGCGTGATGGCCTCGGCGACGACGCATTGGCGGTGGCGCAGAACCAGGCCAGGCTCGCCGCAATCGTCGGCGCATCCATGGTGCGGCTGAACCAGGTACACGGCGCCCGAGTGGTCCGCTTGACGAGGGCCGATGCCGCCCCGGGTGCATCGCAACACGACGCCGACGCCTGTGTCACCACCGAGCAGGGTGTGGTGTGCAGCATTCAGGTTGCCGACTGCCTGCCAGTGCTGTTTGCCGCGCCCGGCGCGGTCGCTGCTGCGCATGCAGGTTGGCGTGGTCTGGCCGCTGGGGTGCTGGAGGCAACCCTGTCGGCGCTATGCGATGCCAGCGGCTGTTCGCCGGATCAGGTGGCGGTCTGGCTCGGGCCGTGCATCGGGCCGCGACGCTTCGAAGTCGGGGCCGATGTACTGCAGGCTTTCGGGGTCGACCCAGCAGCAACGATGGCGCCCGAGGCAGTGCTGCAAACCTCGCGTTTCGTGCCGCGGACATCCGGCAAGTGGCTGGCCGATCTGCCTGGTCTGGCACGCGACCGTCTATCGGCCCTGGGAGCGAAGAACGTCAGCGGCGGGATATGGTGCACCAGTGAAGATGCGTCACGGTTCTTTTCGTTCCGCCGTGATGGCGTCACCGGGCGCATGGTTGCTGCCGTCTGGCTCGGTCACTGATGTCTCGGCCGCCGGAGCGACCGCAGCGGTCGTTTCAGCGGCAAGCCGTGCCCGTTTGCGCCCTGGTGAGCGCAGGATGTACAGCACGATGGACAGCGGCAGGGCACCGTACAGCAAGAAGGTGAGAATCGCGCCGAGGATGCTGCCGTTCGCGCTGGCGGCTTCGGCCACTGTCATCATCACCACCACATACATCCATGCAATCGCCACCAGGTACATCGCGGGGTTCTTCAGTGTCAGGTTGTAAATCGACCGTGTCGGAGTTGCCGTCATGCCAGGTTCAGATGTGCGCACGACAATACCTCTCACAGCCAGGTCGACGAGTCACGTCGGCGACTGCAAGAGGATACAAGTGAAAGCCAAGCCCGAACCTGCGCCCGCCTCGCCAATGGCGCCCGTCACCGACGCGGTAGCCCAGGCGCTCGGCGCCACGGCGGCCGAGACCCTGAAATCGCTGAGCGCATTGACGCTGCCAGTGCCGTCACTGGCTCAGTTGCAGTCCGACTACCTGAAGCAGGCCACTGCGCTGTGGAATCAGTCACTTCAGCAGGTTCAGGCGCTGACCAGCGCCGCACTCGACAAGACCACAGCGCCGCCAATACCGGCCCCGGCGCTCGCTGATCGCCGCTTCGCCGCAGCCGACTGGGCGGAAAATCCTGCCAGCGCGTTCACCGCCCAGCTCTATCTGCTGAACGCCCGCACGCTGCTGGGCATGGCCGATCAGTTGCAAGGCGACGAGAAGGTCAAGCAGCGCATTCGATTCGCGGTGCAGCAGTGGGTCGATGCCGCCGCGCCCAGCAACTACCTGGCGCTCAATCCGGAGGCACAGCGCAAGGCACTGGAAACGCGGGGCGAAAGCATCACGCAAGGCCTGCAGCACCTCTGGCACGACATACGGCAGGGCCATGTGTCGCAGACCGACGAAAGCCTGTTCGAGGTCGGCCGCAACGTGGCCACCTCCGAAGGCGCCGTCGTGTTCGAGAACGAGCTCTTCCAGCTGCTGGAATACAAGCCGCTGACCGCTCAGGTGCACGAGCGGCCGATGCTGTTCGTGCCGCCATGCATCAACAAGTACTACATCCTTGACCTCCAGCCCGACAACTCGCTGATCCGCTACACCGTGGCCCAGGGACATCGTGTGTTCGTGATGAGCTGGCGCAATGCCGACGAGAGCCTTGCGAAGGAGACTTGGGATCAGTACATCGAGAACGCCGTGATCCGCGCGATCGACGTGGTGCGTGACATCACCGGTGCTGACCAGATCAACACGCTGGGCTTCTGCATCGGCGGCACCTTGCTTGCGACCGGGCTCGCAGTGCTGGCTGCGCGTGGGGAGAAACCCGCCGCCAGCATGACGCTGCTGACAAGCCTGCTCGATTTCACCGACACCGGAATCCTCGATCTGTTCATCGATGAGGCGATGGTTCGCATGCGAGAGCGCTCGATCGGCACACAGAGCCCCAAGGGGGGCGGCCTGCTGAAGGGCAGCGAGCTGGCGCAGACATTCAGTTTCCTGCGTCCCAACGATCTGGTGTGGAACTACGTCGTCGGCAACTACCTGAAGGGCGAAACGCCGCCGCCGTTCGACCTGCTCTACTGGAACAGTGACAGCACCAACCTGCCGGGGCCGATGTACTGCTGGTACCTGCGCTACACGTACCTGGAAAACCGCCTGATGAAGCCGCGCGACCTGACGGTGTGCGGCCAGTTGCTGGACCTGTCGCTGATCGATGCGCCGGCCTACATCTATGCGTCACGAGAAGATCACATCGTGCCCTGGGAGTCGGCGTATCGTTCGACTCAGGTGCTCAAAGGGAAAAAGCGATTTGTGCTGGGCGCCTCGGGTCACATCGCCGGTGTGATCAACCCTCCGGCAAAGAAGAAGCGATGTCACTGGATCGGAGGTACCCCGGCGTTTCCACCGCACGCCGAGGCCTGGCTGGGCAAGGCGAAGGAACATCCTGGCAGTTGGTGGACCGACTGGACCTCCTGGCTGGTCCCCCATGCGGGCCGACAGGTTCCCGCGCCGAAATCCGCAGGCAGCCGTCGCTATCCCGTCATCGAACCGGCGCCCGGCCGCTACGTCAAACAAAAAGTCTGACCTCGGTCGGAACCATTTCAAAGCGTCGCCTCTCCGTTCGCACTACGGTTCTTGGCGGCGATCCCCAACTCAGTGCTGTTTTTCCATTTCAAGTGAGGACTTCATCATGAGCACAGACATCGTCATCGTTTCGGCCGCCCGCACCGGCGTGGGCAAGTTCGGCGGCAGCCTGGCCAAGGTGCCGGCATCGGCATTGGGCTCGGTTGTCATCGCCGAGGTGTTGAAGCGCGCCGGGCTGGCGGGTGAACAGGTCAGCGAAGTCATCATGGGTCAGGTGCTGCAAGCAGGCTGCGGCCAGAACCCGGCGCGCCAGGCGTCGATCGGTGCCGGCCTGCCGAACACCGTGCCTGCGATGACGATCAACAAGCTATGCGGCTCGGGGCTGAAGTCGGTGGTGCTGGCGGCGCAGGCGATCCGTGACGGCGACGCCGAAATCGTCGTGGCCGGCGGCCAGGAGAACATGAGCATCGCGCCGCATGTGCTGCCAGGCTCGCGCGACGGTGTGCGCATGGGCGACTGGAAACTGCTCGACACCATGCTGTGCGACGGTCTGACCGACGCCTTCAACCTGTACCACATGGGCGTCACCGCCGAGAACATCGCGAAGAAGTTCGGTATCAGCCGCGAGCTGCAGGACGCATTGGCGCTGGCCTCGCAGACCAAGGCTGCGGCTGCTCAGGAGGCGGGGCGGTTCAACGACGAGATCGTCAACGTCAGCATTCCGCAGCGCAAGGGCGACCCGGTGTTGTTCGGCACCGACGAGTTCGTCAACCGTAAATGCACGGCCGAAGGGCTGGCCGGTCTGCGGCCCGCTTTCGACAAGGCCGGCGGCGTGACGGCCGGTAACGCTTCAGGCATCAACGATGGTGCAGCCGCAGTGGTCGTGATGAGCGCCTCGCGTGCTGCTGCACTCGGCCTGACCCCGCTGGCGCGTATTGCCAGCTATGCCAGTTCCGGGCTGGATCCGGCCATCATGGGCATGGGCCCGGTGTCGGCATCACAGCGCGCGCTGGCCCGGGCGGGTTGGAAGGCGACCGACCTCGATCTGATGGAGATCAACGAGGCCTTCGCCGCCCAGGCCTGCGCGGTACACCAGGAAATGGGCTGGGACACGAGCAAGGTCAATGTGAACGGTGGCGCCATCGCCATCGGGCACCCGATCGGCGCCTCCGGCTGCCGCGTGCTGGTCACCTTGCTGTACGAAATGCAA
The DNA here is from genome assembly GCA_947474755.1 of Burkholderiales bacterium. Lineage (GTDB taxonomy): Bacteria > Pseudomonadota > Gammaproteobacteria > Burkholderiales > Burkholderiaceae_C > PBB1. The sequence goes on from CANJJE010000007.1 coordinate 80,789, forward strand.
AAGCGCAACGCGAAGAAGGGCCTGACCAGTCTGTGCATTGGCGGCGGCATGGGCATTGCAATGACGCTCGAACGCTGAGAAGCGCCACGGGCGCTGGTGACAACCCGGTTGACCCTGGGGCCCGGCAGGGCCCAGCCTTGACGCTTGACAGTCCCATCAGAACAACACAAAGGAGTGAGATCAATGAGCAAGAAGATCGCGTATGTGACCGGTGGCATGGGCGGCATCGGCACCACCATGTGCCAGCGCCTGCACCGGGACGGTTTCACCGTGGTGGCGGGTTGCGGCCCGAGCCGTGACTTCAAGAAGTGGCTCGACGAGCAAAGCGCACTGGGTTACCAGTTCCACGCATCGGTCGGCAATGTCGGTGACTGGGACTCGACCACCGCCGCGTTCCAGAAGGTCAAGGCGGAGATCGGCTCGATCGACGTGCTGGTCAACAACGCCGGCATCACCCGCGATGGCATGTTTCGCAAGATGAGTCGCGCCGACTGGGACGCCGTCATCGAGACCAACCTCACCAGCCTGTTCAACGTGACCAAGCAGGTCATCGAGGACATGCTCGAAAAGGGCTGGGGCCGCATCATTAACATCAGCTCGGTCAACGGCGAGAAGGGCCAGTTCGGCCAGACCAACTATTCCGCTGCCAAGGCCGGCATGCACGGCTTCACGATGGCGCTGGCTCAGGAAGTCGCCAACAAGGGCGTGACGGTCAACACCGTCAGCCCCGGCTACATCGCGACCGACATGGTGAAGGCCATCCGGCAGGACGTGCTCGACAAGATCATTGCCGGTATACCGGTGAAGCGCCTGGGAACGCCAGACGACATCGCGTCGATGGTGTCGTGGGTGGCTTCCGACGAATCAGGTTTTGCCACTGGCGCCGATTTCTCGGTCAATGGCGGCTTGCACATGGGCTGATTTGAGCTGCCCCTGCGGGGGCCTCAAATCGAACAAAGGCATCGGCCGAACCCCAGTCGTTCAGGCAGCAATCGCATCGAGCAGTTCGGTCTCGATCGATATCTGGGTGCGGTTGTGTCGCAGTGCGGCACCATCGATCAGGAAGGTGTCTTCGGCGCGCTCGCCCAAGGTGGTGATCTTGGCGAGCTGCAGGTTGATCTGGTGCTGCGCCAGCACGCGGGCGATCGAGTACAGAAGGCCGGAGCGGTCGCTGGCCGATACGCTCAGCAGCCAGTTCTGTGCGCGATCGTCGGGTCGCAACGTGATGCGCGGCGTGACTGGAAATGACTTCACGCGCCGAGACAGCCGGCCCCGGCTCGGCTCGGGTAACGCGCCCTGGGCGTCGAGCGCGCGGGCGAGCTGGATCTCGACCAGCGAGATCAGGTCGCGGTACTGCACAGCCGGGGCGCCGTCTCGCGACGCCTCGAACTGCGGGTTGATGACCTGGAAAGTGTCCAGCGCGTAGCCGGACTTCGTGGTGTGCACTTTCGCTTCGAGGATGTTGAACTGCGCGCTGTCGAAATAGCCGCAGATGCGTGCGAACAGGTCGGCGCGGTCGCGTGCGTAGACCAGCACCTGCAGGCCTTCACCGACCGGTGAAACCCGGGCCTTCACCACCGGTGACTCGGACTGCAGTAGTGCATGCAGGGAGCGGGCATGCCAGGCGATCTCGCTGACGTCGTGGCGGGCGAAATAGCTGATCGACAGTGTGTTCCAAAGAGGCGCCTCGACGTTCGGCGGCTGCAAGGCCAGGTTCAGCATGTGTCGCGCCTCCTGTCTGCGTGCTTCGATTTCGGCATCGAGCTGTGGTTGTGCGCCGCCCAGTGCGCGCAAGGTCGCGCGGTAAAGGTCTTCAAGCAGCTTGCCCTTCCAGGCGTTCCACACCTTCGGGCTGGTACCACGGATGTCAGCCACCGTCAGAAGATACAGCGCGGTCAGCCGGCGTTCCGTGCCGACGAGTTGCGCGAAGTTCTGGATCACCACCGGATCGCTCAGGTCCTCCTTCTGCGCGATGCGTGACAGCGTCAGGTGCTGCTTCACCAGGAATTCGATCAGCGCGGCGTCGTCGTGCCCGACACCGTGATCGCGGCAGAAACGCCTGGCTTCCACCGTGCCCTGAACGGAATGGTCGCCGCCGCGTCCCTTCGCCACATCGTGAAACAGCGCTGCGACGTAAAGCGTGTAAGGAGTGTCCCATTGCATCGCCAGCTGCGAGCAGAACGGGTACTCGTGCGCGTGCTCCGGAATGAAGAAGCGGCGCACGTTGCGCAGCACCATCAGGATGTGCTGATCGACGGTGTAGACGTGAAACAGGTCGTGCTGCATCTGACCGACGATGCGGCGGAACACCCACAGGTAGCGCCCCAGCACGCTGGTTTCGTTCATCAGACGAAACACGTGCGTCTGTCTCGACGGTGACTGCAGGATCCGCATGAAGGTGGCGCGGTTCACCGGATCGTGCCGGAACTCCGCGTTCATCAGGTCACGCGCGTTGTACAAGGCCCGAAGCGTGCGAGACGACAAGCCGGTGACGCCGCTGGTTGACTGGAGGGTCAGAAAGGTGGCCAGGATGGCCTGGGGCTGGCGCTGGTACAGGTCATCGCTGACGACTTCGAGCATGCCGTCGCGGTCGAGGAAGTTCGCATCGATCGGCCGCATTGGTGCGTGCTGCAGACCGGAGATACGCTCTTCGATGTTGAGCATCAGGATCTGGTTCAGTTGCGCGACCGCCTTGGCCGTCCAGTAGTAGCGCCGCATCAGTACTTCAGAGGCGCGCTGGCCCTTGGTGGCTCGATAGCCGAAGCTGTCGGCCACCGCTCCTTGCAGATCGAACACCAGCCGGTCCTCTCGCCGTCTGGCGACCAGGTGCAGCCGAGCGCGGATCAGCTTCAACACGCCCTCATTGCGTTGCAGCTGCTTGACTTCAAAGGGAGTGGCCAGTCCGTTCGCTGCGAGTTCGCCCCAGTTGCGCCCCAGGCCTGCCGCCCTGGCGACCCACAGGATCACCTGCAAATCCCGCAAGCCGCCCGGGCTTTCCTTGCAGTTGGGCTCGAGCGAGTACGGCGTGTCTTCGAACTTCTGATGACGCTGTCGCATCTCCAGTGTCTTGGCGCGCAGGAATGAACGTGAATTCATCGTTTGCGAGTTGTTGCGCCGGAAGACATTGAAGCCGCGGCGTGATCCGCACAGATAGCGCGATTCGAGCAGCGCGGTGCGCACAGTGACGTCTCGCTCAGCCTCGGCCATGCACTCTTCGACTGTGCGCACACTGGATCCGATCTCCAGGCCGATATCCCAGCAGGCGGTGATGAAGGCTTCAACGCCGTGTTTCAGCATCGATGCCGCGCTGTCGTTGCCGGGCGGCCTCGACGGCAGCAGCACCAGCACGTCGACGTCGGAGTAGGGAAACAACTCGCCACGACCGTAGCCGCCCACTGCCAGCAAGGCCGCATCCGCCGGAACGCCACAGCGCGCCCACAAGTCGAGAAGGGTCTCGTCCACATGCCGTGCGATGCCGCGGATCAGGCGCGCGACAGCGGGCGCTGTCGGGCGTGCGGCCTCGAAATGGCGGATCAGCGCGTCCTTGCCGGTTCTGAATTGCAGTCGCAGGTCAGCGAGGCTTTCACTGGACAGCGCGGCAGGCTCAGCCTGCTCCCCTGGCAGCACGGGAGCCACTCAGGCGGTCACGGATTCGCGAACGAAAGCCGGCAACGCCGGGCTGCCCGCCGAGAGCGTCAGCACCTCGTAGCCGGTGTCGGTGACCGCCACGGTGTGCTCCCACTGCGCTGACAGCGAGCGGTCCTTGGTCACGATGGTCCAGCCATCACCGGCCTCGCGAATCTCGCGCCGACCTGCGTTCACCATCGGTTCGATGGTGAATACCATGCCTGGCATCAGCACCTCCAGCGTGCCCGGCTTGCCGTAATGCAGCACCTGCGGCTCCTCATGGAACTTGCGTCCGATGCCGTGACCGCAGAACTCGCGCACCACCGAGAAACCGTTGTTCTCGGCGAAGGTCTGTATCGAGTGTCCGATGTCGCCCAGTCTGGCGCCGGGCCTGACTTTCACGATCCCGCGCCACATTGCCTCGTAGCTGAGCTGGCACAGACGCTTTGCGGCGATCGAGGCTTCTCCGATGATGAACATGCGACTGGTGTCGCCATGCCAGCCATCCTTGATGACCGTGATGTCGATGTTGACGATGTCGCCGCTTTTCAGCGGACGGTCGTTCGGTATGCCGTGGCAGATCTGGTGATTGATGGACGTGCAGATCGACTTCGGATAGGGCGCGTAGCCCGGTGGCGCGTAATTCAGCGGCGCAGGGATGGTCTGCTGGACATTCACCATGTAGTCGTGCGCGAGCTTGTCCAGCGCCTGCGTGGTGACCCCGGGTGCCATGTGCGGCGTCAGCATGTCCAGCACCTCAGCGGCCAGGCGGCCGGCGATGCGCATGCCATCGATGTCAGCGGCGGTCTTGATGGCTATCGTCATGGACTCGATTATCTCACCCGACCCGTAAAATCGAGGGTCAACCCGTGGTGGCCCGACCACCGCGCTGGACTTCCCACTTCTCCCCGAGCCAAGCCGCGTGACCACATCGCCCCAGCACCTGATCCCTGTCGAGGGGGGCAATGCGCTCCCGGCGTTCCGCGCGCAGGCGCTGCTGGCCAGATTGCAACAGGTTGCCCCGCGCGTCACCGCTGTCCATGCACGCCATGTGCACTGGGTGTGCAGCGAAACGCCCATGACACGCGCCCAGCGCGACGCGCTGGAAGGCCTTCTGCGCTACGGCGACGCGTATGCCGGACCGACCGAGGGGGTGTTGATCGTCGTCGCACCGCGCCTGGGCACGGTGTCGCCCTGGGCATCGAAGGCGACCGACATCGCGCACAACTGCGGCTTGTCTCTCAAGCGCATCGAGCGCGTCACCGAATACCAGCTGAGCTTGAAGTCAGGGCTGCTCGGCGGCAGCAAGCCGCTCAGCGCCAATGAACTGGACGCAGCTGCTGCGCTGTTGCACGACCGCATGACCGAAAGCGTTCTGCTGCGCCGGGAGGATTCTGCACACCTGTTTGACGAACAGCCGGCCGCGCCGATGGCTCATGTCGATCTGTTGCGTTCGGGTCGGGCAGCGCTGGTGGCAGCGAATGTCGAGTTCGGCCTCGCCTTGTCCGACGACGAGATCGACTACCTGGTGGCCGCGTTCACGGCCTTGCAGCGCAACCCGACCGATGTCGAGCTGATGATGTTCGCCCAGGCCAACAGTGAGCATTGCCGCCACAAGATCTTCAATGCCAGCTTCACGATCGACGGCGAGACCCAGGAACGATCGATGTTCCAGATGATCCGCAACACGCATCAGCTGGCTCCGCAACACACGGTGATCGCCTACAGCGACAACTCTTCGGTGATGGAAGGCGGCGTCATCGAGCGCTGGCTGCCCGAGGGCTACGCCAATGCACCGGTCTACAGCGCGCGCCAGGAACTGGCGCATGTGCTGATGAAGGTCGAGACGCACAACCACCCGACGGCGATTTCCCCGTTCCCCGGCGCGTCGACCGGTGCCGGCGGCGAAATCCGCGACGAAGGTGCGACCGGCCGTGGCTCGAGGCCGAAGGCCGGCCTGACCGGCTTCACCGTGTCGAACCTGAATTTGCCCGGCACTGACTGGCCGTGGGAGCGATCGCCCTACGGCAAGCCAGACCACATTGCCAGCGCGCTGCAGATCATGATCGAGGGGCCACTGGGCGGTGCGGCATTCAACAACGAGTTCGGGCGGCCTAATCTGGCGGGCTACTTCCGGGTATACGAACAGACCGTGGGCGTTGCCGGACGCGAGCAGCGGCGTGGCTATCACAAGCCCATCATGATCGCCGGTGGTCTGGGCACGATCTCCGCGGTGCAGACCGAGAAGGTTGCATTCGCAGCCGGCACCTTGCTCGTTCAGATCGGTGGTCCCGGCATGCGTATCGGCATGGGAGGCAGTGCTGCGAGTTCGATGGCGGCGGGCGCCAACGCCGCTGCGCTCGACTTCGATTCGGTGCAGCGCGGCAACCCTGAAATGCAGCGGCGCGCGCAGGAGGTCATCAACCACTGCGCTGCGCTGGGTGAGTCGAACCCCATCCTTGCAATTCACGACGTCGGGGCCGGCGGCATCTCGAATGCGTTCCCGGAACTGGTCGATGGGGCGGGGCGGGGCGCTCGATTCGACCTGCGCCAGGTGCCGCTGGAAGAAAGCGGCCTGTCGCCGAAGGAGATATGGAGCAACGAAAGCCAGGAGCGCTACGTCCTTGCGGTGCAGCCTGATCTGCTGCCGATGTTCGATGCGATGTGCATGCGCGAGCGCTGCCCTTACGCAGTTGTGGGCGTGGCGACCGAGGCGAAGCAGCTGGTGCTGGCCGAGGCACCGATGACCGACGACCAGCCTGTGGCGTCGCCAGCGATCGACATGCCGATGGAGGTGCTGCTGGGCAAGCCACCGAAGATGCACCGCGACGTGCAGCGCGTGGTGCCGGAGCTGCCGGCGCTCGATCTGACCGATGTGTCGTTGGACGTGGTGGCGCTCGATGTGTTGCGCCACCCGACGGTGGCCAGCAAGCGCTTCCTGATCACCATCGGCGACCGCAGCGTCGGTGGCCTGAGCCACCGCGACCCGATGGTCGGCCCGTGGCAGGTCCCGGTGGCCGACTGCGCGGTAACCCTGGCCGATTACCGGGGTGTCCGCGGCGAGGCGATGAGCATCGGCGAGCGCACGCCGCTGGCCGTCATCGACGCGCCCGCCTCGGGCCGCATGGCGGTGGGTGAAGCACTGACCAACCTGCTGGCGGCTCCGTTCGCACTCGAGCGCGTGAAGCTCAGCTGCAACTGGATGGCTGCCTGTGGCGAGCCCGGCGAAGACGCCGCGCTGTACGACACCGTGCGTGCCATTGGCATGGAACTGTGTCCGAGCCTTGGCATCAGCGTGCCGGTTGGCAAGGACAGCCTGTCGATGCGCACCCGCTGGAGCGACCAAGGGAAGAGCAAGCAGGTGAGCGCGCCGGTCTCGCTGATCGTCTCGGCCTTCGTTACCCTGGATGATGTGCGCGGCACGCTGACGCCGCAATTGCAGCCAGGCGACACCACGCTGATCCTCATCGACCTGGGTCGTGGCAAGAATCGCATGGCCGGCTCGATGCTGGCGCAGGTGCTGAGCCAGACCGGAAATGCCAGCGACGGCCTGCCCGACGTGGACGACCCGGCACAGTTGAAATCGCTGATCGCCGCGATCAACCAGTTGCGTGTCGAAGGCCGCCTGCTGGCCTACCACGATCGCAGCGACGGCGGCTTGTGGGCGACGGTGTGCGAGATGGCCTTTGCCGGCCACCTGGGCGTCAGCCTGAACGTCGACATGCTGCTGCTCGAGGGCGACGGCATCACCGACAGCCGCATGGACTGGGGCGATTCGAAGAACTGGGCCGGTCAGGTCGGTGCGCGACGCCAGGAGCTGACGCTGAAGGCGCTGTTCAACGAGGAACTGGGCGTCGTCATCCAGGTGCCGACCGCAGTGCGCAACGAGGTGATGCAGACGCTGCGCGCGCACGGTCTGTCGAAGCACAGCCATTTCATCGGCAAGCCCAACGACTCCGGCACGATCGAGGTCTGGCGCGACACCAAGGCAGTATTCAGCGCCACGCTGCGCGAGTTGCATCAGGTGTGGGACGAGGTCAGCTGGCGCATCGCGCGCTTGCGCGACAACCCGGCATCTGCCGATGCCGAGCACGAGGCCGCTGGTCGCGTCGATGACGCCGGCCTGCATCTGCACCTGAGCTTCGATCCGACCGAAGACGTGGCGGCGCCCTTCATCCACGCGGCGCGCCCGAAGCTCGCCATCCTGCGCGAGCAGGGCGTCAACAGCCAGGTCGAGATGAGTTACGCGATGGCGCTGGCCGGCTTCGATACCCACGACGTGCACATGAGCGACCTGCACGCCGGTCGTGCCCGGCTCGACCAGTTCATCGGCTTCGTCGCCTGCGGCGGCTTCAGCTACGGCGACACGCTGGGCGCCGGCGAGGGCTGGGCGCGGTCGATCCTGTTCAACCCCCAGCTGGCCGAGCAGTTCGCCTCCTTCTTCAACCGCCAGGACACTTTCGCGCTGGGCGTGTGCAACGGCTGTCAGATGATGGCGGCCTTGGCGCCGATCATTCCCGGCGCTCAGGCGTGGCCGAAATTCACCCGCAACCGCAGCGAGCAGTTCGAGGCACGGCTCAGTCTGGTCGAGGTTCTGGACAGTCCTTCGATCCTGTTCAACGGCATGGCCGGCAGCCGACTGCCGGTGGCGGTGTCGCATGGCGAAGGCTTTGCCGACTTTTCCCAGCGTGGCGATGCGACAGCCGTGCGCCGGGCGATGCGCTTCGTCGATCACGCTGGCCAGCCCACCGAAGCCTACCCATTCAACCCGAATGGAAGCCCCGGTGGATTGACATCCGTGACGACCCCTGACGGTCGCTACACGGCGCTGATGCCCCACCCCGAGCGCGTGTTCCGGCATGCGCAGATGAGCTGGACCTCGGGCTCCCCAGGCGAACCGAGCCCGTGGCTGAGGATGTTTCGCAATGCGCGGCGCTGGGTGGGCTAGCGCGCCCATTACCATCGGCAGCTCACCAAGCAAACTCCCGATATCGCGATGAACAGATTCCTTCAGGCGCTGCTGTTGCTGGTGATGACCTGGGCGGCGGTCGGATGCTCGCAGTTGCCGCTGCGCGATCCCTTGCGGATCAGTCTGGTCGGCATCGAACCGCTGCCAGGACAAGGCCTGGAGTTGCGCATGGCGATGAAGCTGAGGGTACAGAACCCGAACGACACGCCGGTTGACTTCGACGGGATTGCGCTCGATGTCGATCTGCGCGGCTTGAGCTTTGCCTCTGGCGTCAGCGATCAGGTCGGCTCGGTGCCGCGTTACGGCGAGTCGGTGATCTCGGTGCCGGTCTCGGTGTCGGCCATCTCGGTGCTGCGGCAGGGGCTCAGCTTCGCCAACGGCGATCGTTCCAGCGTCAGCTACACGATCCGCGGCAAGATCGGCGGATCGATGCTCAGCGGGTCCACCTTCAAGGCGAACGGCCAGATCGAGCTGCCGACCTCGCTGCTCGGCTCCGGCACGCCTTGAGTCGGGTACGGTCGGCGTGATGGCGCCGGCGGTCGGCAGGGCCTCGGGCACCGATCGATTTGATCGGCTCGATGTGCTGCGAGGCGTGGCCATCGTCTGGATGGCCGCGTTCCACTTCTGCTTCGACCTGAATCACTACGGCTTCATCCGGCAGGACTTTCACACCGACCCGCTTTGGACCGTGCAGCGCAGCGCCATCGTCACGCTGTTTCTGTTCTGCGTCGGTCTCGGTCAGGCGGTGGCCCTGGACCAGGGCCAGACGATGCAGCGCTTCTGGCGGCGCTGGGCGCAGATTGCGGGCTGCGCGTTGCTGGTGAGCTTCGGTTCGGCGCTGATGTTCCCGCAGACCTACATCAGCTTCGGCGTGCTCCATGGCATTGCGGTGATCTTGCTGCTGCTGCGGCTGGTGGCACCGGCGGGCCGCTGGCTGTGGCCGCTGGGCGGGGCGGCGCTCTTGATGCCACTGCTCGTCCAGCACCCGTTCTTCGATACCCGCGCCACCAACTGGGTCGGTCTGGTCACCCACAAGCCGACCACCGAGGACTATGTTCCGGTTCTGCCCTGGCTGGGCGTGGCGTTGTGGGGACTGGCGGCAGGCCAGTGGGCCTTGCGGCATCGTCCTGTGTGGCTGGGCGGTGCACTGCCTGCTGCACTTTGTCTGCCGGCCCGGCCGCTGGCCATGCTCGGCCGCTGGAGCCTCAGTTTCTACATGCTGCACCAGCCTGTGCTGATCGGCGCGGTGATGACGGCGGCCTGGCTGCTGCATCCGCAGTGATGCGAGCGAGGTTCGAGCCGAGCTCAGCCGCTACCATCGGTCAATGAGCAACAAGATCCTGTTCGGCTTCCATGCCGTCACCGTGCGGCTGAAGACCACGCCGAAATCCGTCGTCGAGATCCACGTCGACACCTCCCGTCGCGACCAGCGCATGCGCCAGTTCATCGAGCGTTGCACTGTGGCGGGCTCCAAGCTGATCGACAGCGACGATGCCCGGCTGCAGAAGATGTGCGGCACGCATCGTCATCAAGGCGTGGTCGCACGCGTCGAGCCGGTGGCACTGAGCCGTTCGATCGACGACACGCTGGACGAGCTTGATGTCATCGACGGCAACCCGCTGCTGCTGGTGCTCGATGGCATCACCGATCCGCACAACCTGGGTGCCTGCCTGCGCGTGGCGGACGGCGCTGGAGCACACGCGGTCATTGCGCCGAAGGATCATGCGGTCGGCGTCAACGCGACGGTGGCCAAGGTGTCCAGTGGGGCGTCGGACACGGTGCCGTACTTCATGGTCACCAACCTGGCGCGCACACTCAATGAGTTGAAAGACCGCAACATCCGAGTCATTGGCACGTCAGACACTGCCACGCAGTCGCTGTACGACATCGACCTGAGCGGCCCCGTGGCGCTGGTGCTCGGCGCCGAAGGCGCGGGCATGCGGCAGTTGACCACCAAGACCTGTGACGAACTGGTCAGCCTGCCAATGCTCGGCGCCGTCGAAAGCCTGAACGTATCTGTTGCCAGCGGCGTGTGTCTGTACGAAGCGCTTCGTCAGCGGCGTGCGAAGGAGGGCGCCTCTCGCAGCCTGCTCTCCGATGGCGCTCAGGCGTAGCGCAGCGTCGTCGCCTTGCCCCAGAGCACCTTGCAGGGGAACACGGTGTAGACCGCGATGGCCGGCACCGAGATTCACACACCGATCAGGATCACCGTCAGGGCAGCAGTGCGGCTGGCTGCCTGCCAGATCGTCAGACGATCGATGACCCCCAACGGGTAGATGCTGCAGGCCAGCCCGATGAAGCCGAGCACGGGGACGGCGATCAGCACCCTGCCGATCACGGCTGGCGCCCAGGTCAGCTTGTCCCAGCTGATCGCCTTCATTTGCAGAGCACCCTTGGTCTTCATTGCAAGCCACGCTGCGCCCAGCGGCGCATAGGCGGCTGGAGATGAAGGGCTGGCGATCCAGCCTGAAGAAGTGATGCCGGACAGCACCAACAGAAACAGCCTGGGAATGCGGGCGGTCTGCCACTGGGCGCGACGTGACAGCCGCCAATTGGCCTAGCTGACGACCAGCATCAGAACGCCCATGCGGACATCGGAGCGCGAGAAGTCGAGGGAGTCGCCGATGTCGTCGGCGTTCAAAGGGCGAGGGGATACGAAGATCAGCGCAGAGATCTGGCTGCCGTTGCGATTGATGCCCCAACGGATGCCCATCTCGCCAAAGTGGCTGACGAAGCTGCGCACGAGCGCGAACAGCCCAGAGATGTTCGTGTGGCCTTGCATTGGATGCGGCACATCGAGCTGGCCTTGCCGCAGCGATGCGATCCATGAGTTCAGTGATATCTGAAAAGCGTCAATGGACCGCTGTGAGATCCCGGCGGTTTTCTGGACTCAGGCCTGAGCCCAGAAAACCGCGAACCAGCCCTTTGCATCAATCCAGCACCGGCTGTCGGCAAACCCTGCCGATCTCAGCAACGCGGCAAAGGTCTCGATACGGTACTTGTAGGAGTTCTCGGTGTGCAACCGCTCGCCGGCTTCGAATCGCCGTTGCCCCTCAGGCCACCGCGCTAACAGCGCGCGGCGGGCTTCGAGGTGCATCTCGATGCGCGAGGCGTCCCGGTTGAAGAACGCCACGTGGCGCCAATCGCGTGGGTCGAAATCGCTGCCGATCAAGCGGTTCAGATGAAGCAGCAGGTTGAGGTTGAAAGCAGCAGTGACGCCCAGCGCGTCGTCGTAGGCCGGCTCCAGCCATTCGGTTCCCTTGATCAGATCGACACCGATCAGCAGCCCGCCTCCGACCGCCTGGCGTCGCACGCTGGCAAGAAACGTCTCGGCCTGCTCGGGTGCGAAATTGCCGATGCTCGACCCGGGGTAGAAAAACACCGGCCTGCCTCGCACCACGTCTGGCGGCAGCGCCAGCGTGCTGGAAAAATCCAGGCCGATACCGGCCACGTCGAGACAAGGGTGCTGGCGTTGCACGTCCTCGAGCGACTTTTCAAGAAAACCCACCGAGATGTCGACCGCCACATAGAGCGATGGCTGCAGCGACGGGATCAGCCGCAACGCCTTCGCGCAGTTGCCAGCGCCCAGATCGATCAATGTGTCCACCGTGCCGATCGCCTGCGACATCGCCGTCGCGTTCGCAGACAGGATCGCTGCCTCGGTGCGCGTCGGGTAGTACTCGGGCAGTTCGGTGATGGCCTCGAACAGGCGGGAGCCCAATGCGTCATACAGGAACTTCGGCGAGGTCGTCGCCTGCGTGGCGCTCAAGCCATCGATCAGCTCGCGGCGAGTCTGCGCGGGATTCTCGAAACAGACCTGCATCAGGCGATGGCTCGCATCGACTGTGGGGCCTGGTCTGGGCGATGACGCGGACGATGCGGTGGGTTTCAAGGCGGGGAACTCCATGGTCGGCGGTTGGCTGAGTTGCCTGGACCTTCCAGCGCATTGTGTTGCGGGGCCAGCGCCAGCGCAGGGTGTGGACACAATCGACCATCCGCCGGGCCTTGGCCATACCCACCCCCGATAATTCGCAAAGCTTTCGACCGCCCTCCATGCAAATCGGACTGTCCAATAACGAATTTCTGTTTGGCGTGATGGTTGCGACCGGTGCTTGCCGATGGGCCTGGCGACACAAGCTGAGCCAGATGGCTGAACCACCGTTGCGGCGGCCACTGTGGGCGTTCCTGGGCACCGAACTGTTCGTCATCGTCGCGCTGATCTTCACCTGTCGTGTCGCAGTCGCCGACTGGCCCAGCGTGCCCTCGGGCTCGATGGAGCCGACGCTGCGCGTCGGTGACTACCTGCTGATCAACCACCTGGCTTACGGGCCACGGCTGCCGTTCACCAACACCGCGATAGAGTTCGGGCAGCCGCAGCGCGGTGACGTGGTCGTCTTCCGATACCCGCACGACGTCTCCCAGTTCTATGTCAAGCGCCTGATCGGCATGCCGGGTGACGTGGTGACATTCGTTGGCGGGACCGTCGCGATCAACGGTGACGCACCGAAGGCAGAGGTTTTGGCGGACGATCAGCTCGCATCATTGCAAGTGCGCAGCACCGACGAGGATCGAGGCCAGTGGATGGTCCTCGAAACAGCCGCTGCGCCAGCGCGCGTTGTGAAGATCAATCCCTTCATCCTTGGCCGCACGCCGCTCAATCTCGCTGACCCCGGTCTGGCGTCACACTGCCAGTCGCCGCGAGGCGGTGAATGGCGATGCACCGTTCCGGCAGGCCAATACCTGATGCTGGGCGACAACCGCGACGCCTCCGCCGACTCGCGCGAGTGGGGCTTCCTGCCTCACGAGCAGGTCTATGGCAAGGCGGTGCGGGTGCTGTTCAACTTCAGGCAGTCAGGTCGATCCTGGATGCCGCTTTGAAACTGTCAATGCACCCACGATGACCCAACCACTCGATTCAGTGACCTCGGCGGCGCCTGCCGAAGGCGGTGATCTCGAAGGCAAGCACATCGTGCTCGGCCTGTCGGGCGGCATCGCCTGCTACAAGGCGGCAGAACTGGCGCGCGCCCTGGTGAAAGCGGGTGCCACGGTGCAGATCGTGATGACTGAAGCGGCGGAACAGTTCATCACGTCGGTGACGATGCAGGCCTTGTCGGGGCGACCGGTTTTCACCAGTGCCTGGGACACACGCGATGTCGATGGCAAGGCGAACAGCATGGCGCACATCAACCTGACGCGGCAGGCTGATGCAGTGCTGGTGGCACCCGCCAGCGCCGACTTCATGGCCAAGCTGTTGCATGGCCGCGCAGACGACCTGCTGAGCCTGTTGTGTCTGGCGCGCCCGATCGAGACCTGCCCGCTCTTGCTCGCTCCTGCGATGAACCGCGAGATGTGGGCGCACCCGGCCACGCAGCGCAACGTTTCGCTGCTGCGGGCCGACGGCACCCATTTCCTTGGCCCGGACAGCGGTGAGCAGGCGTGCGGCGAGGTCGGTGACGGTCGCATGCTCGAGCCCGATCAACTGCTGGAGGAACTGATCGGCTTCTTTCGCCCCAAGCCATTGGCTGGCAAGCGCGTGCTGATCACCGCGGGGCCCACCTTTGAGCCCATCGATCCGGTGCGTGGCATCACCAACCTGTCCAGCGGCAAGATGGGCTTTGCAATCGCGCGAGCCGCAGCAGAAGCGGGCGCCGAGGTCACGCTGGTGGCTGGCCCGGTGCATCTGGTCACGCCGCGTGGCGTGCGGCGCGTCGATGTGCGCACTGCCTTGCAGATGGCTGAAGCCGTGATCCCGTTGGCACCGACCCAGGATGTGTTCGTCGCCACCGCGGCAGTGGCTGACTGGCGGCCGACGAGTCTGGCCGAGCAGAAAATCAAGAAGAACGGCAGCAAGGTCGCGCCGATCTTCGAGCTGACCGAGAACCCCGACATTCTGGCTGCGGTGGCGAAGATGGCCCTCGTGGAGGGTCGACCGTTCTGCGTCGGCTTCGCAGCCGAAAGCCACGATCTGTTGAAGCATTCGCGCGAGAAGCGCGAGCGCAAGCAGATCCCATTGATCGTCGGCAACCTGGGTCCGGCCACCTTCGGGCGCGACGACAACGCGCTGATGCTGGTCGATGCACAGGGACACCGCGAGCTGCCGCCAGCCAACAAGTTGACGCTCGCGCGCTGGCTGATCGCCGACATCGCGCAGCGGCTGACATCCATGGAGATACCGGCATGACGACCATCGATGTGAAGCTGCTAGACGCACGTATGGCCGAGGCCCTGCCAGCCTACGCCACACCGGGCAGTGCAGGGCTCGATCTGCGCGCTTGCCTCGATGAACCTTGGCTCATCGAGCCAGGCCAGACGCGATTGATCCCTACCGGCTTGGCGATCCACATCGCCGATCCGGGCCTGGCTGCGATGATCCTGCCGCGCTCAGGGCTCGGCCACAAGCATGGCATCGTGCTTGGCAATCTGGTCGGCTTGATCGATTCCGACTATCAGGGCCCGTTGATGGTCAGCTGCTGGAATCGCAGCCAGACGCCCTACACCGTGCAGCCGATGGATCGCATCGCGCAGCTCGTCGTGGTGCCAGTGGTGCAGGCGAGCTTTCGTCTTGTGGACGCGTTCGATGCGTCAGACCGCGGCGCCGGTGGGTTTGGATCGACCGGGGCAAGCTGACGCTGTTTGGCTGCTCAGTGCAGATGCTGGCCGGATGGCATGGCATTGAGCACACTGAACGCAGGTTGTCCGACGCTGCCGGCCTCGACCTCGTCGGCCGTGGCCGTGCGCACACCCTGCACCTTCAGGTGGAGGCGCAGTGCCAATCCCGCCAGCGGATGGTTGCCATCAAGCACGACATGTGTCGGGTAGACCTCTGTGACGGTGTAGAGCACGTCTGCAGGCATGTTGGGCGTCACTGCACCTTCGGGTACGCCCTCGAACTGCATGCCGATTTCGATGCCACCGGGAAACACCGAGCGCTCCTCGAAAAACACCAGGGCTGCGTTGTAATCTCCGAAGGCATGTTCGGGTTCAAGGTGCAGAGAAGCTTCGAAACCGACGGTCTGGTCCAGCACGGCGGCTTCGACCCGTTCGAGCAGATCGTCGCCGCCATAGAAAAACTCCACCGGCTGCGCCAGCTCGTCGATCAGCTGGCCTTGTGCGTCTTCGAGTCGCCACGTGAGGGCAATGACGCAAGGGGATTGGATGTGCATGCGGAAATGATCGCACACGGTGGCGAGTGCCTGCAGCGGCACATTGGCTGGGTCCCACAGGCGGATGGACAATCGCAGGCATGACCCTCGACACTCCGATATCGCTGCTCGGCGGGCTCAGCCCGCAGGTTTTCATGCGCCGCCACTGGCAGAAAAAACCCTTGCTGATTCGCCAGGCGCTGCCGGGAACCGAACCGGCGCTCGACCGCGCAGCCTTGGTTGCACTGGCGGCAACCGACGGGGTCGAATCGCGTCTGATCGAGCGACGCGCTGGCCGATGGTCCTTGCGCCATGGGCCATTCACCCGACGCCAGTTGCCACCGCTGGCGAGGCCCGACTGGACGCTTCTTGTGCAGGGCGTCGACCTCCATGTGCCAGCTGCGCATCACTTGCTGTCGCGCTTCCGGTTCGCATCCGATGTGCGGCTCGACGATGTGATGATCTCGTACGCCACCGAAGGCGGTGGCGTCGGTCCTCACATCGATTCCTACGACGTATTCCTGCTCCAGCTGGCGGGTCGCCGCCGCTGGCGTGTCGGCCGCGCCAGGAAGCCCGCGCTCGTACCCGACATGCCCCTGAAGATGCTCGCGAACTTCGAGCCAGAACACGAGTGGACGCTGGACGCAGGTGACATGCTGTACCTGCCTCCGGGTTGGGCGCATGACGGCGTGGCCGACGGTGAGTGCCTCACCGCATCGATCGGCTTTCGCGCGCCAACCCGCAAGGAGGTTGGCATGCACGTCCTGCAACGCATGCTCGACGGCGTCGAGGACGATGATGGCACCGGGAGCCGCTATCGCGATGCGACGCAGGCCGCCACCGATCAACCAGCGCTCATTCCCCCCCGCTTGGCCGGGTTCGCTGCGGATGCAGTTCGGCGCCTGGTCGATGACCCGCTGTCGCTGAATTGCGCGCTGGGCGAATGGCTCAGCGAACCGAAGCCTCAAACCTGGTTTGATCCAGTCGATGCATTGCCCGGTCGCTGCGCTGTGTCACTCGACCGCCGTACCCGCATGTTGTACGACGACAGGCATCTGTTCATCAACGGCGAATCCTTCGTGGCCACGGGCCGAGATGCCCGCCTGATGCAGCGTCTGGCAGACCACCGTGCCCTCGATGCAAAGGAGGTGGCGCAGTTGGGTACGAGCGCGTGGGAACTGCTGCAATCCTGGGTTTTCCAGGGCTGGCTGCGCGCTGTTGAGGCCGAAGCAGGAAGTTGAGACACTGCGCCCGATGCATTCACATCGAGGAGCTTGAAGCGTGAATCCTCCATTCGTTGGTTTGATCGACACCCGAGCCCAGTTCCAGGCGGCCGTGCGGTCGGCTTTCGCCCGGATTGCCACGGCGGGAACGCGTGAGATCTGGTTGTGCGATGAGGACTTTGCGGACTGGCCGCTCAACGATCCACAGATCGTCGAGCACCTGTCGCAGTGGGCCAGTGCTCACCGCCGTTGCACCGTTCTGACCAACGGTTATGACATTCTCCAGCGGCAGCATCCGCGCTGGGTTCATTGGCGCCGCGAGCGATCCCATGTGGTTCATTGCCGAACTCTCGATGAATCGCACTCAAGCCCGCTGCCGTGTCTCCTGCTGGCACCGGGCTGCCTGACGCTGCGCCTGATCGATCGCGAGCGCTGGCGCGGGTCGTTATCCACTGATCTGGCGGATGCCGTTCGGGAGCGGGAGCGGCTTGACGCGCTCATGCAACGATCCGTCGAAGCCTTCCCGTCGAGTACGCTAGGTTTGTGATTCCTCGCCTCACTGCAACATATACTATTTAGCTGTAGCCTAAGGGTTTGTTGACCTTTAGCTCCTGAGTTTTGGGTCTGTCGTTCATGCGGCGACTCTGGACCTTTTCTTTTTTTATCGACCTTTTTACTGAGGATGAATATGAACAAGTCGCTCGTGCTGGCCACCCTGTTTGCTGCCGTTGCTCTTTCCGCTTGCGGCAAGAAAGAAGAAGTCGCTCCGGCCGTCGAAGCGGCTTCCGCTCCTGCAGCGCCTGCCGTTACTGAAGCGGCTCCTGCGGTCGACACCGCTGCATCCGCTGCGGTCGATGCCGCGACAGCTGCCGCCAGCGGCGCGGCTGACGCCGCCAACGCTGCAGCCGACGCCGCTTCCAAGGCCGCCGATGCCGCTGCGGATGCAATGAAGAAGTGATCGGTTCGCACCGAGACGAAAAAGCCGCCCTCGGGCGGCTTTTTTTTGGGTAGCGGTGAATAACGCCGCTCGCGTGCCGGCGCAGCCGCAGGGCCCCAACCGCAGTCGAAGCCCTGTGTGGGCCGACCTCTACTTCAGGTCATCCACCAGAATCTTGGCAAGGCGAGTGGCCACATCGCTGTCTGGTACGCCGCCCTCCGCGTTCTGGACGATCACCTTGCTGCGCTGACCTTCCCCCTTGACCTGCACCCGGTAGCGGACCGCCTGTTTGGAGTCCTTCTTGTCGCTGCCGAGGCCCCCGAAATTCAGCAGCTTGCTGATCACGCCCGGCTCCTGCTTCGTCGGTGCACTGTTCTGGTCCAGGTAGCTCACGTAGTAGAAGCCTTGCGCGCGGTCGCGGTCTTCCACCGCGAAGCCGCTGCGGTCCAAGGCCAACCCGACACGACGCCAGGCGCGCTCGAAGTCGTCGTCGACTTCGACGGTGCCTGCCGGGCCATCCGAAACCATGCGCGCGCGCGGTGGCGGGGCCTCTCCAGGTACGACCAGGGCGGTGGCCTTCTCTTCCTGTGCGCCGAGTTTGATCAAGAGCCGACGCAGCATCTCGGCTTCGAGTTCCGGCTCGGGCGGGCGCGGCTGCCAGGCGCTGCTGTCCTTGTTCAGACCGGTCAATACTTCTTCGGCTCCACGGTGGCTGATATAGATCTCACTGCCGCTGGCACTGCGTTCGACGCGCGTGCGGTAGCGGTCGCGCTCGCCGCTGTCCCAGACGGAATCGAGAACCATGCCGATCGTCGACCGGATGAAGTCCTGCGGAATCTTCGAGCGGTTCTCGTTCCACTCGGTTTCCATCACGCCGACATCAGCTTGCTCGACCGCGAGAGTGAAGCCACGCTCGGCCCAGAATTGCTTGAGCTTGGGCCACACCTGCTCCGGGGTAAGCGTGGTGACGATCCAGCGGGAGTCGCCGCTGCGCTCGATCGTCACATTCGGATCTGTGTTCGGTACCACTGCCGGCCCGCCGTTCGTGCCGCCGCTGGTGGCGCCACCAAACGATGGTGGCTGGTAGGTTGCTGCGCTGACGACGCCTGAACCATCCTGCTTGTAACGGGAGTCGCGGGCCAGCTGAGTCAGATCCGGTGGCACTTCGAGGCCCTGCGTCTGGCCCGATTGGGCGCGGTAATCGACCTTGTCGCCTTTGAACAAGCCGCCCACCGAGGTGCAACCGGCCAAGCCGATCACCACCAATGAGCTGGCAAGTCGTCTCGCGCGCAAACCACTGTTTGATGCGGTTGCGACGCGGTCTTTTTTCATATCTGTCACGTTGTTCATCTCCGTGGGGTGGCGGCGCAGCTGCCGCGCGTACCGTTGGTCGCCGATGGCGAAAGTAGGGACATCTGAGAAGTGACAAGCGGCCGGGGGTCGCTCACAGCAGGCCTGCATCACGCATGGCCGCACTGACCGTCGCGACACCCGCCGGTGTCAGCGGCACCATCGGCAGACGCAGCACGTTCTTGCAACGGCCCAGCTGGGCCAGTGCCCACTTGGTCGGTGCCGGGCTGGGCTCGGCGAAAAGGTGCTTGTGCAGCGGCAGCAAGCGCATGTGGATGGCTGTGGCTTCACGCACCTGGCCGGCCATCGCTGCTGCGCACAGATCGCGCATCGCACGAGGTGCGACGTTGGCGGTGACGCTGACATTGCCATGCCCGCCCAGCAGCATCAGCGCGATGGCGGTCGAGTCGTCGCCGGAATAGATCGAGAAACCGGGCGGCCCGTGCTTGATCAGCCATGCCGCGCGCTCGATGTTGCCGGTGGCTTCCTTGACCGCGACGATGCCGGGGAGTTGCGCCAGACGCAGCGTGGTTTCCGGCTGCATGTCTGCCACCGTGCGGCCGGGCACGTTGTACAGAACGATCGGCGTGTCGACCGCCTCGGCGATCGCCTTGAAGTGCTGGTAGATGCCTTCCTGCGAGGGCTTGTTGTAGTAAGGCACCACAGACAGCACGCAATCGGCACCGACCTGCTTTGCATAGCGCGTCAGCTCGATCGCTTCGCGAGTCGAATTGCCACCGGCGCCGGCCATGATCGGCACCCGCCCGCGGGCGTGTTCCACCGCCACGCGGATGATTTCGCAGTGTTCTTCGACCGACACCGTCGGGGACTCGCCGGTGGTGCCGACAACGCCGATGCAGTTCGTGCCTTCGGCGATGTGCCAGTCCATCAGGCTGCGCAGCGTGTCGTAGTCGACACTGCCGTCCTCGTGCATCGGCGTGACCAGCGCGACGATGCTGCCAGTGATCGGTTTCATGGGAATTCCTTGCAAGCTTTCGATTTTAGCTGGCGCGGGGAGGGTTCACGGGCCGAAGTGGATGGCGCTCCACGGCGGTGGTTCTGGCGGAAGGGCGAACCGCCACCAGGCGCTGGATGAATCGATCGGGTTGACTGGAAAAACCATCTTCGTAAGCCACCACGCGCAGTCCATGCTTTGCTGCGAAATGCAGCAATTCCCCGCAGCGCAGCAGAAAGTCGGGATTGCAGGGTTTGCCGACACTGGCGTTCCCTTGAGCAAAGGTCTCGTAGATCAACAAACCTGAATCCCCCACGCTTCGGGCGATATCGGGCAACAGCGCGCGCCACAGGTAGTTAGTCACTACCACGGCCGAGAAGGTTTCACCAGGCAAGGGCCACGGCTGACCTTCGAGGTCGGCGACCACGGTGCGCGCCACATCTCGCAGACCTTCAAGCGCTGCGGCGTCACGGTCCACCGCAGTCACCGTGCAACCGCGATCGTGGAACCAGCGGGTGTGGCGGCCGCTGCCGCAAGCCAGATCGAGCACGGCGCTGCCGGCAGCCACCAGGTGAGACCAGCGACTCACCCATTCGGAGACCTTGAGGCTGGTGTGGTCGGAGGGCGGGCGCCGCTCTGGTGTCGAAGGATCGGTCATGGGGGAGTGCGCGAACGCGCATGGGAATGTATGTCAGCCCCTGCGCAAGGCGGCGGGTCAGGTGCTGTCGGCGCCGTGAACCCGCTCCCTACAATCCGCCGCCATGGCCAACCGCTCCCCCGCACGTTCATCCTCTGTCCCTGTTTCAAGCGCCGCATCTGCCGCTCCCTCCACTTACGGCGAAGCCTCGATCCGTGTGCTCAAGGGCCTGGAGCCGGTCAAGCAACGACCGGGCATGTACACCCGCACCGACAACCCGATGCACATCGTGCAGGAGGTGATCGACAACGCCGCCGACGAGGCCCTGGCCGGCCACGGCAAGCGCATCGATGTGACGCTGCACGCCGACGGCTCGGTCAGCGTGCACGACGACGGCCGCGGCATTCCGTTCGGCCTGCACCCTGATGAGCAGCGGCCGGTGGTCGAGATCGTCTTCACCCAGTTGCACGCAGGGGGCAAGTTCGACAAGGGCTCGGGCGGCGCCTACAGCTTTTCGGGCGGCTTGCACGGCGTGGGTGTCAGCGTGACCAATGCCTTGTCGAAGCGGCTGGAGGTCACCGTGTACCGTGAAGGCCAGGTCGCGCAACTCGCCTTCGCCGGCGGCGACGTCAGCGAGCCGCTGACGCTGCGCAAGGCCGTGTCGTCGGCGT
Source organism: Burkholderiales bacterium (assembly GCA_947474755.1). Lineage (GTDB taxonomy): Bacteria > Pseudomonadota > Gammaproteobacteria > Burkholderiales > Burkholderiaceae_C > PBB1. The sequence goes on from CANJJE010000007.1 coordinate 102,300, forward strand.
CTTCGGGCGACCGCAAGAGCGGCACCACGGTGCGTACCTGGCCCGATGCCCGGTATTTCGAAAGCGTCGATCTGCCGAAGATCGACCTGATGCACCTGCTGCGCAGCAAGGCGGTGCTGATGCCGGGTGCCAGCGTGTCGCTGACGATCGAAAAAACCGGCGAAGTGCAGACCTGGCTGTACCAAGGCGGCCTGCGCGATTACCTGATGCAGACGCTGAGCGCTGACCCCTTGATCCCGCTGTTCGAGGGCGCCCACCATGCCGATGGGTCCGAGTCCGAAAACCTGGCGAACTTTGCAAAGGGCGAGGGCGCGACCTGGTGTGTGGCCTTCACCGAAGACGGCGCGCCGATGCGCGAGAGCTATGTCAACCTGATCCCGACCGTCAACGGCGGCACGCACGAGTCGGGTCTGAAGGACGGTCTGTTCGGCGCCATCAAGAATTTCATCGACCTGCACAGCCTGCTGCCCAAGGGCGTGAAGCTGATGCCTGATGACGTGTTCTCGCGAGCCAGCTTTGTGCTGAGCGCAAAAGTGCTGGACCCTCAATTCCAGGGCCAGATCAAGGAGCGGCTGAACAGCCGTGACGCGCTGCGCCTGGTATCCGCTTGCGTCAAGCCGCCCCTGGAGCTGTGGCTGAACCAGCATGTCGACTACGGCAAGAAGCTCGCTGAACTGGTGATCAAGCAGGCGCAGACGCGACAGCGCGCAAGCCAGAAGGTCGAGAAGCGCAAGGGCTCCGGCGTGGCCGTGCTGCCCGGCAAGCTGACCGATTGCGAAAGCCGCGACCTGCTGCACAACGAGCTGTTCCTGGTCGAGGGTGATTCGGCCGGCGGCAGCGCCAAGATGGGCCGCGACAAGGAGACGCAGGCGATCCTGCCGCTGCGTGGCAAGGTGCTCAATTCATGGGAGGTCGAGCGCGACCGCCTGTTTGCCAACAACGAGATCCACGACATCGCGGTGGCGATCGGTGTCGATCCGCATGCCGCAACCGACACGCCTGACCTGAGTGGCCTGCGCTACGGCAAGGTCTGCATCCTCAGCGATGCCGATGTCGACGGCTCGCACATCCAGGTGCTGCTGCTGACGCTGTTTTTCCGGCACTTCCCGAAGCTGATCGAAACCGGGCACCTGTACATTGCCAAGCCGCCGCTGTTTCGCATCGATGCGCCAGCGCGCGGCAAGAAGCCGGCCGCGAAGATCTATGCGCTCGACGAAGGCGAACTGAGCGCGACGCTCGACCGGCTTCGCAAGGAAGGCTGCCGCGAAACGGCCTGGAGCATCAGCCGCTTCAAGGGTCTGGGCGAGATGAACGCCGAGCAGCTGTGGGACACCACGCTGAACCCTGAGACGCGCCGACTGCTGCCGATCGCCTTCGGCGACCTTGGTTTCGCTGCCACCGTTGATTCACTGACCAAGCTGATGGGCAAGGGCGAGGCGCAGGCGCGACGCGACTTGATGGAACTGCATGGCGATGAAGTCGATGTGGACGTGTGACTGAGGCTTCGGTGGTTAGGGTAGGAGGCGCTCTGGACATGCTGGCCGATGGGCTGCTTCCGACCCAGGCTGCGTGAGAACACGACTCGGATGAACCGCTCCCCTGTTGGAGTGCGATCAGCGCTTTCGGGCCGAGGACCTCGCACAGTGGCCACCGGTTGAACTACCGCGCTTCGGGAGACGCACCGACCCGGCGTGGGCCCTTCGAGCACCGGGATCTGTGGAAGTGAGCTGGAGACCAGGGATAACCCAAAAACACCGTGGCGCGACGGCACCACGCACCTGGTGATGAGCCCGCTGGAGTTCATGCAGCGGCCGCCCGCACAGGGGCAAGCGGCCACCGAGGTCGCCGCTGCTCAAGCGCTTTTAGCTGCGACATCACTTGAGTACAAGTTAGTCTTCGCTGAGGCTTCGCTTTCGACATCGACATGCAGCACTGCCTGAAATGCAGCGGTGAGCTGAAGATCATTGCGGCGATCCTGGAGCAGCCGGTGATCGAGAAGATCCTCACGCACTTGGGCTGGCAAGCCAAGGCACCGCCTCGTGCGCCGGCCCGAGGCCTGGCGCTGCAAGCGGCCTGACGCTTCCCAATCGCGACAGTTCAGGCGACTCGGCGAGCCGGGCCGATGGGGTCGGCTGCTTCCGAGCGTTCGGGGGACCGATGGAAGCGAGCTGGCGACCAGGGATAACCTGCGGCAGGCGCCCAAGAATGACAACTTTGGGCTGGGCTGTCAAAGCTCAACAGTCTTGCGCCACCCTCAAAGACCGACATGCAGACGTCGAGGGCCGCGTTCGCGGCGCCATGGTTAAGGGGAAAGGGCCTTTGAAAGTCCTATCCTCGGTACCGCCGCTGGATGAAGTGGCGCGCGCGCTGGGTCGGCTGACCGGGCGCGCGCTTGGGCAGGCCTAGTAGCGGGACAGCGCCGCGTCGATGCAAGGCGCGGCATCGGCGCTGCCGGCCAGCAGGTCCAGGTAGTAAACCGTGCGCGTGCTGCGTTGGCGGGTCTGCTGCCAGATGTAGTCCAGCAATTGGGCGATCTGTCCGGGCTCGGTGTTCGCCAGCATCACCTCGCCGAAGTTGTCGAAGGCCGCCCAGCGCGTGTAGCCGGCGGCCTGTAGCCAAGGCAGCAGTTCCTGGAAGCCCTGGCGTTGCGCTTCGTCGTCGATCTGGCACTCGAAGAACAGCAGCGGCCTCTGGCGCTCGAGCAGCAACGGGGCCGAGCGCAGCACGTCGAAATCGAAGCCGTCGACATCCGACTTCAACAAGGCCACCGGCGCCATGTCCAGCGGCGCCAGCAGGTCGTCCAGAGTGGCCGTACGGTGGCCGTTCTCGCCCGGCTTGGCGTGCCGGCTGCCGCCACCGCCTTCAAGCGAGGCGCTGACCACGGCCTTGCCGACCATGGCCTGCAGAGTCTGAAGCCGCAGCCCCGGCAGCGCGGAACGCAAGCGCTGCGCGTTGCGCAGCAAGTAGGCATGAAACACCGGGTCGGGTTCTATGCACAGGTAGCCGAGGGCCGCGTTGCGGCTGGCCATGGCTGCCACCGTGTCGCCGCAGTTGGCGCCGACGTCGATCACCGTGCTGGCTGCGGGCAGATGACTGGCCAGGTGCGGCAGAAACCGGTCATAGCGCGGGTGCCGGCTCTGGTAGTGGGGCAACAGATGGCCCGGGGGCAGCTCGATCGAGAAAGCGCCCAGATCCAGCTGCTCAGCGGCCTCGCGGGTGCGCCAGCCCAGGTGACGGGCAAGACGTTTCAGCACAGTATTCATCGACTTCATCGAGCCAGCGCGCCAACGGGCGCTTACAGCACCGTGCGGATCATGCGGCGCAGCTCCTTGGCATCGCGCTTGCCGTAGACCAGGCGCAGCAGGGTGCGAAAGAGCAGGCTGTCGATCTTGCGCGCGACGACCTCGCGCCCGGGCCAGTACTGCCTCAGCTCGGCCGCGGGTGCGTTGAGCAGCTCCGGGTTGATGAAGATGCGTCCGCCCTGGGCGCGGATGTGCAGGTTGAGCGGTACGTGCTCGCAGCACGCTGCGCCGTCGGCACCGAGGCCGGCGTACCGAGCCGTCAGCAGCGCCTCGGTGCGGTAGATCGCCAAGCCGCCGAAGGCGGAATCGACTTCCATCCAGTCGGCCGTGGGGGGTATCTGGATCATGCGGGCATAGACTGCCGCGCGGCGTGCGCTGTCGGTGTTGCCGCTGTGGCGTCCGATGAATTCGCTTTCGGCCCAGCAGTCGCCCGGGCACCACCGTGGGTGGCGCAGTGCCCACAAATCGTAGTAGGGGCCGTCGGCATTGGCCGTGCAGACCGTCCAGTCGTCGCGCATCCAGCAACTGCCCACGGCTGCAGCCGTCAGGCCGTCGTTGATGCCGTCGAGATCGGCCACGGCGACGTAGGCGATGCGCGCCAGATCTGGGTCGGCCCGGAGGTAGTCGAGACAGGCATTGCGGCAATGGGCAAGGCGCTCGGTGTAGCCAGGGATGCGCGGTTCCAGCTGACCGAGCGAGCGAAACTCGAAACCCGGCCGGCTGGCGGCCATGCGTTGCAGCACGGCCACCGTGTCGTCGCGGCTGTCCGACTCGACCACGAACCAGCGCACGCGCTGAAAGCCCGGCAGGGCAGCGGCCAGCACCTGCACCGAATGCTCCAGCGTCCGCGCGCAGTCACGCACCAGGCCCACGACCAGCAGTTCGCGTTCCAGATCGGCCGGCGTCGGGCCGCGCAGGGCAGGGGTGACGGCAAGCATGGGGGCGCGGCAGGGAAGCGTCAGCTGGAGCAGCGCCTGCAGGGCTCAGCGATGCAGCAGCAGGTCGAACTCCCTGTTGCTGCGCTTGCGGCAGAGGGGCTCGAGCTCTGCCAGGCCGAGGGCTCGCGCGGCGTGCTGCCCTCATGCAGCAGGGACGAGTCTTCAGACGTGCGCCATTCGATCTCGACGATGCGGTTCTCGGACAGGAATTGCTCGATGGAGTTGCGTCGCCCCCGGATGGTCTTCCATTGGTCCAGGCAGTCGGCGATGTCCATGCAAGCTCGTTGAATTTCGGCTGCGTAGTGTAGCCACGTGCTTGCGGTAGACCGGCTCCTTCAGCCCGGGTCGGCCAGCAGTTGCAGGTACGTGTCGATGTAGGTCTGCGTGGCGTCAGCCCGGTTGTAGTGCACGGCCCACGCTGAAGGCCTTTGTGCAGCAAGTGAAGAGGATAGGTTTTTCAAACGCCCCCCTTTTTTTTCCTTAGCCATGGCGCCGCGAACACAGCCCTCGACGCCTGCATGTCGGTCTTTGACGGTTGCGCCAGACTGTTGAGCTGTGACAGCCCAGCCGAAATCAGATTGAAGCGCACCAAGCGCCGTGCTTTGCCGGCTTAGCAACAGCAGAGTTGACGAACGGGACATGGCGGCCTGGCCGGGTGTGGCAGAAGCTGCCATGGCCCGATGACCGCCTGCACGCCTGCCGCAGCCCATCGGTCAAATGGCCGATCCCCTGCACCCGCGGGCTAGGCGCTCTGCCACACGCTGCACGCAAGCCACGCGACAGAGGCGTTGCGAGCGCCCGGCCCGGGCGCGACACGCAAACGCGCTAACCCCTGAACTTCATCAACAGGTTCAGCACCTTGGTGGCAAGCCCGCCGTAGGGCGGCTGGAACATCATCTGGATGGCCGAGAACGGGCCCTGATAAAACACCGGGCGCAGCTTCGAGAAAGTGACGAATCCTTCGTAGCCATGGTAGTGGCCCATGCCGCTGCCACCCACGCCGCCGAACGGCAGATCGTGCTGGCCCACATGCAGCAGGCCTTCGTTGACCGAGACGCCACCCGACATCACGCGTGTGATGTACAAATCCTGCAGCGCGTGGTCGTGGGTGAAGGGGTAGATCGCGAGCGGCCGATCGTGCGCGTTGACGTAGCCCACCACCTCGTCGGCGGTGCGGTAGGTCTTGATCGGCAGGATCGGGCCGAAGATCTCGCGCTGCATCACCAGCATGTCGTCGGTCACGTCGAGCACCAGATGCGGCGCGAACTTGCGCGGCGCAGAGCCGCTCTGGTGGTTGGGCGCCAGGTTGACCAGCGTCGCGCCCTTGGCGCGCGCATCGTCGAGCATGCCCTGCAGGCGCTGGTGCGACCGCTCGTCGATGATCGATGTGTAGTCGTTGCCGTTCAGATCGGGGTAGCGCTGGGCCACCAGGCGCCTGGCATGCGCGGCGAACTCGTCGGTGCGGCCCTCGGGCACGAACAGGTAGTCGACGCTGGTGCAGATCTGCCCGGCGTTCAGCAGCTTCAGCCACAGTACCCGCTCGGCCGCCGTCTTGATCGGGAAGTCGGGGCCGATGATGGCCGGCGACTTGCCACCGAGTTCGAGCGTCACCGGCGTCAGGTTGCGCGCGGCAGAGGCCATCACCGCGCGGCCGGTCTGGCCCGAGCCGGTGAACATCAGGTGGTCGAAGGGCAGCGAGCTGAAGGCCGGGCCCCGGCCGCCGCTGTCCTCGAAGAACATCAGCTTGTCGGCGGGGAAGTACTGCGGGCTCAGTGACACCAGCAGCCTGGCCAGATGGGCCGAGTTCTCCGACATCTTGACCATCGCCCGGTTGCCGGCCGCAAAGATGGCGGTCAGCGGCGCGAACGACAGATTGAGCGGGAAGTTCCACGGCACGATGACGCCCACCACGCCCAGCGGCTGCGGAATCAGCCGGTTCCTCGCCAGCGGGAATGTCATCTGGTCGACATGCCGCCGCATCGGCTTCATCCAGCGCTTGAGCTTCTTGCCTGTGTCACGGATGCCCTCGAGCACGACGAAGACCTCGGTGAACAGCGTCTCGAACTGCGAGCGGTTGCCGTAGTCGCGGTTGATCGCCTCGACGATCGCGTCCTGGTTCTCCTTCAGCAGGCGGGCCAGCGAGTTCAGGTCGGCCAGGCGCTGCGCGTGGCTGGGGCTGGGCTCGGCCAGATAGGCGGCACGCTGCAGCGCCAGGGCCTGTTCGAATTCAGGGGGGATCATGACCTCGGACAGGTCGGACAGATGCATGGTGCGGGCTCCGGTCGACTGGAGCGGTCAGCAAGAGGCCGACGGCTGCGCCTGATTCTGGGGCCGAAACCCGGGCCCCCGTGCGGCGAAGTCATGCCGCCCCCACATCCACCGCCGAAGAAGCCGCCCGCACCGCCCGCACCAGCACGCATGCATCAGCCCATCCCGTAAGCGCCGTGCTATTCACTTGATGGCTTGCAATCGTTTTGGCTATCGTTCAACCGTTGATTCAACCGTTGCGGTCTTTCCATGAAATTCGCCAAAGCGATTCTTATTGCGCTGATCCTGTCAAGCGCGGCGTGCAGCAATGCAGATCCATCCACCCCAAGGCCGAAGCCCGAGCGCTTTGCCAATGAGATTGCAGTCTTTGCCAGGCAGCAGCCTCAGAAGGGCGGCATCGTCTTCACCGGTAGCTCCAGCATTCGCGAGTGGGACACTCTGAAAGAGGACTTCCCCGGCCTGCCTGTTTTGAATCGCGGCTTTGGTGGCAGCGTGGCGAATGACCTCATCGTTCATGTTGACACCGTAGTCCTTCGCCATGAGCCGAAGGTGCTCGTCACCTACACGGGCAGCAATGACTTGACTGCCAATCTCACGGTTCAGGAAGCCTTCGAGGACTACACGAAGTTCCTCGATCTCGTCCGCGAACGCTCGCCGAAGACGCGAGTGGTCGTGACCTCCGTGAAGATCGCCATCAAGCACCGCAGCCAGATCCATGAGGTGCATGAGCTGAATCAAAAGCTCGCCGAATGGGCCCACGACAAAAACTGGGTGCGATATGTCGACACCACCAGCTACCTCGCGGATGCCAAAGGGAAGCCCATCCGTGATTACTACGCCGATGACCTCATCCACCTCAGCCCGGCGGGCTATGTGAGGTGGAAGGAGATCCTGACTCCCGTGCTGCAAGAAGAGTGGGCCAAGGCCCATGCGGCGTGATCTTCTCGGTGAGTCCATGAACGAGCAGATGCACTCGCAGATGCCGTCCGCCACCGCGATGTCGAAGCCCGACTTCGCAGGTGCGTCGAGCTATTGCCACGACGGCAAACTGACCGTGTATGTGTGACTGAGGCTTGACCGAGGCGCCGAAGCCACCGGGTCATCCCCTGCGCGTATGTCCTCCGGCCGACTACGCCGACCTCCCCCTTGATTTCGCTGCGGGGATGGCCCGGTGGCTTCGGCGGGTAGGGTAGGAGGCGCTCTGGACATGCTGGCCGATGGGCTGCTTCTGACCTAGGCTGCGTGAGAACGCAGTCGGGGCGGCGAAGCGCGACGCTTCGGCGCGACACCATCGGAATCAGGGTCAACCCTGAGAGCTTGACCGCCAGCGACCCTGGTGAATGGTCCAAGGACCTGCCGACACCGCTCGACGCGACGGCCCGGGCGTCCAATCGAGGCACTTCAGGGCGTCGAAGGCCCGTCTTGGTCCTTGCCCAGGGCCTTTGAATTTCCAATGCTCTCCGCCCCGGTTCTGCCGTGCTCGGGGTGCCGTCCGGCAAGGAAGATGGCGTTTGAAAAGCCTACCCGCCAACCAGCCGTCGTCCCGGTTGATCCGGATCAACTCGCGTCGACCGCCGATGCGTATCGTCCTGTCTGGAGTCTGGTGTTCATCGCCTTGTTGCGCGATATCAGCCCGGGTCGGGCTCAATGAACAAAGGGGCATCGCTTGAAGCATTTTTCGAGAGTAACGCTTGCCAGCGGTTTCTTACTGGCCTCGCTGGCCGGCAATGTCGGCGCGGCCACGGACTGGGCCATTTCGGATCTCGGCTCGGCGCACAACATCATGACCATGAGGATGAACGATCAGGGCTGGGTCATCCTGGGCCCTCGAGTTCTCAGCCCCACCGCCGGGGGCTATGCGGTGACCGAAATCCTCAATGCGCAGGGCACTTCCGGCAATCTCGATCTGTACGGAATCAACAACAGCAATACCGTGATCGGCGTTGACCAGAGCTCGGGTCTGCGACATGCCTTTTCCTGGTCGGCCGGGCACCGCACCGACCTGCCGGAGATTGCCAACTGGAACAACTACATCGCTTCCGAAGCGCGGCAGGTCAATGCCAAGGGCCAGATCATCGGCAACACCGGTGATGGCGCAGCGATCTGGACACCCGACGGAAGCGGCGGCTACGCCGTGGTGACGCTGAACAAGTGGAGTACGGGCAGTGCCATCAACGACCTCGGCATGGGCCTGATGAGCAATCTCAACTCGCCTACGGCGATCTTCCAGGCGGGCTACTCGAACGGCGTGACGCCCACCACCTTCATCCCGGAGCGGGACGGCTTCCGGCCGGCCGGTGCGGCGATCAACGACTCGTTCACGGTGGCCGGCGCGGCTTTTTATCAGGCGGCGGGCTACAGCTGGAACCAGGTCTATGTGTGGCAGGGCAGCACCGTGACGCCCTTGCCGGTCAGCGCCACCGCAGCCAATTGGCAGATGAATGTCGGGGCGGTCGGCGGCATCAACGAAGCCAACACCATCGTCGGTACCGGTTCCTTCGGGCCCTACGACGAGCGGGCCATGATGTGGACACCTGGTGCGCTGGGCTGGACCGAGATCGACCTGAACACCTTGAGCTACACGGGCGCGAGCTTCGGCAAGCTGACCCAGGCCAGAGACATCAATGAACGTGGCCAGATCCTTGGCGCCGGTGACTACTTTGACAGCGCCAGCGGCCAATGGAGCCAGCATGTCTTCCTGCTCACGCCAGTGCCGGAGCCAGCCAGTTTTGCCATGCTGTTGGCGGGCCTGCTGGGGCTGGCGGGCTTGATGCGGCGACACGTGGCGCGTCAGCACACCGTCGACGCCTGAGATCGAAGCCTGCGGGTGTTGCGTCCCGTCGGCTGTCGGCATGGACCGTGCCCGGCCGCAACGTATCAGCTGGGCGTAGCTGCTCAAGCAGGTTTTAGCTACTGACCTGCCCCCAACCGCCATACCAATGTATCGGCAGGAGTCCCGGTTGAACGTGACTGGATCTCTCGTTGTTGGTTGGTTTGAGCTGTTGAGCAACGTTAGCTGCACAGGAACGAGCTAGAGGCGCAGGCGGCGGGTGAGTAGCCTGTCGAAAATGGGACGCAAAGCGATGGGACGGCGGATGGCCGCACGACAGGGGATTCACCATGAACACGGCTGAGGGGGTGCGCAAGCTGGCGCCAGTGATCCGGGGCGGATCTACTGCGATAGCGGTGGTCTGGTTCCTGGGTGTCCTGGTTGGCGTGCTCATCGATGTAGGCTGGAGCGGACTTTTGAAGGCTTTGCCGTTAGGGGCGGTCGGCGCTGTGGTTATCGCAGCTATCGGCTACTCCGTAGCCTGGGTGCTGATGGGACTCGCGGGCGATAGGTCGCCACCTAAAGGCCCGAGCGACTGTTAGCAGATGTCAACAATTCGCCCTGGGAAATGGGAAACATAAGCGAGGGGAAGTTGCATGCTTCGTGCGCGAGGCAACGCATGAAACGACTGTTTCTGACTCCGATACTGCTTATGTCGAGTCCGGCGCGGGGCCAGTCGCTCGACGCGGCTGTGGACGCATACAACCGCAAGGACTACGTGACTGCGCTGCGTGTGTTCCGGCTGGCGGCGCTGGTGCCCGGGCCGCAGCTGCACCAGATTCGTTTGGTGTCGGCGTAACTTCGCTGCGCGAAGTGAGCGGACCCCCGCTGCGCGAACCACGGCGTGCTGGCCCCCAACGCCAGGCTGCGCGCACTGGTGGTGCCGCAAGGGCCCGAGGCCAAGCGCTGCAGACGGTTTGACGATTTCGATCCCCCGCTGTTCAAGCGGCCCGGCACGCAGGGCCGCTGGGAGTTGGCTGCGTCCGGGTGGCCACAGGGCCGATGGAAACGGCCTGGCGACAAAGGGTCACCCGTCGATGGCCGCCGGACAGGTGCATTTCGGCTGGGCCAACCCCGCCCGTCCACGCCCAACAGATCTCAGCCTGCATCCAAAGACAGGGTCAAGGCGCTTCGGGCGCTGAGTTCCTCCCCGGTTTTGCCGTGCTCGGGGTGCCGTCAGGCAAGGAATAGGGCGTTTTAAAAACCTATCCCCGGTTTGAAAAGCCTATCCTCGGGCTGCTGCAACTGTGGCACGGCGATAGCCGCGTCCGCCGCCCGACGGCCAGGCCTCTGATCACCGCACCACCGGAGAACGCCCATGACCCGCCGTCCTTGCCCGTCTGCCCTTGCCCTGCTGCTGGCCGCCCTGGGCAGCCTGCCGGCCCAGGCGCTGACCGAGAACAGCGTCAACGTGTCGAGCCGTGCCTTCGCCCCTACGCTCGATGGCGTGGGCATGCGCAACGAGGTCTCCCGCAACGACGCGGGCGCGGCGCCCATTGCGCTGAGCACCGACACCGGCCCGCAGTCGGGGCAGCGCGAACCGGTGTTGGCCTTTGACGGCAAATGCGTGGTGATTGCGACCGGCGCCCCCTGCCAAGGCGACGAAGCCCCGCTGACCACCCAAACGGTGCTGGACGGCAGCAAGCCGGTGGTGGTCCGGGAGGGCACGTTCGGCGTTGGCAATGCCAGCGCCTATGCGCGCGACGGCCGGGTCGGCGCCAAGGCGTCGTCGCTGGTGTCGACCGGCATGAGCCACGCCACCATCGACCGCGCCAACCCGGGCCGGTCGGTCCCCGGCAAGCTGTACTCCACCGGCAGCGCCAGCGCCAGCGCCGGTGCCTCCACGCGCCACACCAACACCCTGCAAGGGCCGGCGGGCGGCGTGGCCACCATCACCCTCAGCGGCGTGGCCTCCAGCAGCCTGTTCATCAACAGCACCCCCGGCCTGGGCAACACAGCCAGCCTGTCGATGGAGGTGCAAGGCAGCGCGGCACCCGCTGGCCAGCGCTGCAACAACCTGAACCTGGGGTGTGTGGCCTCGTTCGGCTACGGCCGCTTTGCCGACCCGGGCAGCATCGGGCCCATCGTGCAGGGGGTCGAACACCGCAGCTTTGCCATCAGCTTCCAGGCCCGTACCGGCGACATCGTCTCGCTGCTGGCTTATGTCGGCGCGAACACCAGCAACACCGGCACGGCCGATGCGTCGCACACGCTGAGCATTGACGAGATCACCTTGAGCAGCGGCTTCGGGTTCACCGATGAATCGGCCTTCGTGCGCAACGGCAACCGCTATGCGTTTGCCGCCGCCGCCGTGCCCGAGCCAGCCAGCGCGGCCCTGCTGCTGGCCGGCCTGCTGGCGGTTGCGGGGCGGGCGCGTTTCAGACGATCTGGTCCTCGGGCTTGCTGATCTTGCCCGTCGGCGCATGACGCGCGCTGGGCGCCAGCGGGTGCTCGGCGACGCTGCCGTCCCACACCGGGTCGGCGATGCCCTCGAACACCTCGCGCAGGCGCTGGCCCCAGGTGTTGTGGAACGACCCTCTCCCAAGATTTCGAACCGTTCGGCAACAGAACGACCGGCATGATGAAGGCCCCCAAGGGGCCAGGAGCATGTGGTGAGGAAGAGCAAGTTCACTGACGATCGGATCGTGTTTGCGCTCAAGCAAGCCGAACTCGGTATCGGCGTCGAGGAGGTGTGCCGCAAGATGGGCATCAGCGACGCTGACCTTCTATGCACTGACCAGGCTGATGGGCAAGGACAAGGGCTAGGCGCAGGCGCGACTTGATGGCGCTGCATGGCGATGAAGTCGATGTGGATGTGTGACTGATGCTTGGCTTCGTCGGGTGGTGTGGCTGTGAAGGGTTCCGGACATCCGGACTGCGAAACACGTGGTGCCATCCCGACCAGACCGATGGAGCGCTCTGCGCAGCGAAAAAGACCCTGGGCCTTCGAACCGCCGCCACGCAGTCTTTCGTCATCAACAACGTTCTGCTCCACCTGTCGTCGTTCGGAGCACACAGCGCCGATCCGGCCGGTAGTTGATTCCTGGCCCTCTCCTCTTGGCTGCAGAATCGCCGCGCGACGTGCTGTGCGACCAAGGTGGCCGTCGCCCGGACACTGCTTGCCCGGGTTTCGACCATGAGGGATCAGGCTTCAGCCACCAATCGCTCGGCCAGATCCCGGGCCTGGTCGTGCCATATCGGGTCATCCCGCAGATCGATCTGCGCGCCCCGGGCGAGCGCTGTACGCCAGGGCACGGGGCTGGGCAGCAGGCAGAGTGTCAGCACGTAACGCGGTCCGCGGTGCGGCGTGAGGCCGCTGTGCAGCACCCGTGCTGGCTGCAACAGCACCGCATCGCCCGCGCGCGGATGGTGGTCATAGGCGCTGAGCGGCCGACCTGCGAGAGCGGAGAGTCGTTCGAGGGAGCCGGTGCGTCGCCGCCCGCGTGCGAACACGTACCCGCTCTTAGCCACTGCCTCGCTGGCGGCGAGATCGAGGTAGGCCGTGCCGCCGCCGTGTTCCTCGTAGTCGTTCAGGTACACCAGCAGCTTGAGATGGGCGCGCGGCCCCTTGTCGCAGTGCCACATGAAGGACACCGAGGCCGGCGCATCGCTCGGCGCGGTGCGTGACAGGGTGTACCAGTAGACGAAGTACTCGCTGCCGAAGTACTCAAGGCAGTGCTCGTCCACCGTCGGAGTCAGCGCCGCCTGCAGCAGGTCGCTGACCAGTGCCGAGTCGTCGAGGTCGTAACCCTCAAGCTTGGCGGAATCGCGCTTCAGACGGGCCACTTCCTGCTCGCCACTGACCGCAGCAAGCAACTCGAATGCGCGGTTCGCTGTCATCACTTGCAAGGCGGTGAAACCTTCGCTCACCACCGGACCCGGCGTCGCGCGAACTGGCAGCGGACGGCGCAGCTCGGCGCGGCAATGAGCATGCCATGCGCCGTAGCCGCGCTGCTCGTCGAACTCACCGAACACCCGCGCCACGCGCGCGGGATCAAGGTCTGGCTCCAGCCAGTGCCTGAGCTTGCGCAGCAGGATGGTGGGACCGTGTCGGTTCAGGGGAATCATTCCGCAGGAAAGCATACGGGTTTTAAGTGTCCGCAGCAACGCCCAGGTGCGTCATGCGGGCCGTACTGCGACCGTGCGGCGGCCGCCTGAAGTGCAAAGACTGTGTGCCGACGGCCTTGCGTTGTGCTGATCCGGCAGGTGATTGGCCGTTTGCATGGGGCGGGCGAAGTGCTCCCGCCTCGCGCTACCAACCCCTGTGCAGTGGCTGCGGATGCAGCTTGAGGCGGCTGGCGATCTTCTCGGTGGCCGCATGACCGGCAAGAACCTGCGGCGCTTGCAACTGAAGGCCAGCCGCTTGTCGTGACCGCAGTCGCCGCAGCGCAGCCTCAGGAAGTCGTGGGCCAGGATGGCTTATTCCAGGAAGGCGTCGAACTCGTCCTTGATGAAGAGCGGCAGCTCGGCTCCGGTGTTGGTCTCGGTGCGGGCGACGAAGCTGGCCGCATGCTGCTGCACGCCGCGGTACAGCGTGGTCTGCTCCGGGTGATGCTGCTCGAAGCGGATCGTGGCGCCGTCCGGCACCCTCTGGGGTGGGGTCGGCCAACGGCTTGCACACGGGGCTCCTGAGGCAGTGAGCTCGCACGGTCTCAAGCCGTGCTGCGCGCAACGATCGTCCTGTCGGGTGCCTACACTCACGCGACTCACCCCGCGCCGCCGGCAGCGTCAGCTGGCCAGGTAGCCGCCGGTCGTCAGTCGTCGCCGATGGCCGAAATCGGACGGTGACGATATCGATGACCTCCGGTCCGCCCCGCAGACCGCGAACACCCGAGTGCCCGGCCGGCCTGATCGCGCGCCGACACCTGCCTGAGCTACACAATCTCCGCATGAATGACCTGTTCGACACCGCTCCCGCCGCCGACCCCACGGACGCCGTCACGCTGGCTCACTACGCCGAACGCGCCTACCTCGAATACGCGCTGAGCGTCGTCAAGGGCCGTGCGCTGCCCGATGTGTGCGACGGCCAGAAGCCGGTGCAGCGGCGCATCCTGTACGCGATGGACCGCATGGGGCTGAGCTTCACCACGGCGGGCGGGCCGCGGCCGGTGAAGAGCGCGCGGGTGGTGGGCGATGTGCTCGGGCGATTCCACCCGCACGGCGATACCGCCGCCTACGACGCGCTGGTGCGCATGGCGCAGGACTTTTCGCAGCGCTACCCGCTGATCGACGGGCAGGGTAACTTCGGCTCGCGCGACGGCGATGGCGCGGCGGCGATGCGCTACACCGAGGCCCGCCTCGCACCCATCTCGCGTCTGCTGCTCGACGAGATCGATGAAGGCACGGTCGACTTCATCCCCAACTACGACGGCTCGACACAGGAGCCGCGCCAGTTGCCCAGCCGGCTGCCGTTCGTGCTGCTCAATGGCGCGAGCGGCATCGCGGTCGGCCTGGCCACCGAGATCCCCAGCCACAACCTGCGTGAGGTGGCTCTGGCGGCGATTGCGCTGATCAAGAACGACAAGCTCGGGGACGACGAACTCGCCGCGCTGATCCCCGGCCCCGACTATCCCGGCGGCGGTCAGATCATCAGCAGCGCCGATGAGATCCGGGCGGCCTACGCCACCGGACGCGGCAGCCTGAAGGTGCGTGCGCGCTGGAAGATCGAGGATCTGGCGCGTGGGCAGTGGCAGCTCGTCGTCACCGAGCTGCCGCCGGGCACCAGTTCCCAGCGGGTGCTCGAAGAGATCGAGGAGCTGACCAACCCGAAGGTCAAGGCCGGCAAGAAGGCATTGAGCGCCGACCAGGTGCAGCTGAAGGCCTCTGTGCTTGGCGTACTCGACACGGTGCGCGACGAGTCGAGCAAGGACGCGCCGGTGCGTCTGGTGTTCGAGCCCAAGACCAGTCGCATCGAGCAGAGCGAGCTGATCACCCAGCTGCTGGCGCACACCAGCCTGGAAAGCTCGGCGCCGATCAACCTGACGATGGTGGGCGCCGACGGCCGGCCGACGCAGAAGACGCTGCGCCAAATGCTGGCCGAGTGGGTCGCGTTCCGCTTGCACACGGTGCAGCGCCGCTCGCAGCATCGGCTGGACAAGGTGCTCGATCGCATCCATGTGCTCGAAGGCCGGCAGCTGGTGCTGCTGAACATCGACGAGGTGATCCGCATCATCCGCAACGCCGACGAGCCCAGGCCCGCGCTGATAGAGCACTTCAAGCTCAGCGAGCGGCAGGCCGACGACATCCTCGAGATTCGCCTGCGCCAGCTGGCACGCCTCGAAGCCATCAAGATCGAGCAGGAGCTCAAGGAGTTGCGCGGCGAGCAGGGCAAGCTCGAGGACATCCTCGGCAATCCCGGCACGCTCAAGCGCACCGTCATCAGGGAGATCGAGGCCGACATCAAGCAGTTCGGCTCGGTCGAGAAAGACCCGCGCCGCACGCTGATCCAGGCCGAGAAGAAGGCGGTGGTCGAGATCAAGGTGATCGACGAGCCGGTGACGGTGGTCGTCAGCACCAAGGGCTGGGTGCGCGCGCTGAAAGGGCACGAGGTTGACGCCGCCACGCTGCAGTTCAAGGCGGGTGACGCACTGCTTGCAATCTTTGCCTGCCGCAGCGTCGATGTGCTGCTGGTCTTCGGCTCGCCGGCCAATGGCAGTGGCCGGGTCTATTCGACCGCCGTCAGCCTGCTGCCTGGCGGACGCGGCGACGGCCAGCCGATCACGACGCTGATCGAGCTGGAGCCGGGCACCCAGCCGGCCCACTATTTCGCCGGCCATGCCGAACAGACGCTGCTGCTTGCCGGTACCGGCGGCTACGGCTTGCTCGCTCGCGTCGCTGATCTGACGGCTCGCCAGCGCAGCGGCAAGGCCTTCCTGACACTGGAGTCCACCGAACAATTGCTGCCGCCGGCGCTGGTGGCCGTGGAAAAAGCAGCGGACCAGGTCGGTTGCCTGTCATCGCAGGGCCGGTTGCTGGTGTTCCCTTTGTCAGAGCTGAAGCTGCAGCCCAATGGCGGCCGCGGCCTGACGCTGATCGGTCTGGAAGGCCAGGACACGCTGGCCAGCGTCGCCGTGTTTGCGCAGGCCTTGCGCGTCGAAGGCACTGGCCGCGGCGGCAAGGCGCGCGATGAGGTGCTCAAGGGCGCATCGCTTTTGCCTTACGTTGGCAAGCGCGCCCGCAAGGGCAAGGCGCAGGATGCGATTCCGAAGGCCTTGCGCCTGCTGCCGGGTTGACGCAGGAACGACGCATGCGCGAGATCGAAATCTGGTTCGAGTTCGGCAGCAATTACAGCTATCTGAGCGTGATGCGCATCGAGGCCGCGGCGTTGCAATTTCAAGTGACGGTGCGCTGGAAGCCGTTTCTGCTGGGTCCGATTTTCCGCAGCCTGGGCTGGAGCACTTCGCCCTTTGTGCTGCAGAAAGCCAAGGGCGATTACGTGTGGACCGATATGGCGCGCCAGTGCCGCAAGCACGGCCTGCCGTGGCAACGCCCGACAGTGTTTCCGCGGTCCGCGCTGCTGCCGCTGCGCGTCGCGCTGGTCGGCGCCGAGCAGCCGTGGATCGGTGCCTATTGCCGCCGCATCATGACGCTCAACTTCGCCGAGGACCGAGAGATCGACGACCCTCGACTCGTGGCCGAGGTGCTCACCGAGCTGGGCCTTCCCGCGCAAGGGATCCTCGAAGAGGCACAGTCCGACGCCAACAAGCTGAGGCTTCGGCGTCAGACCGAGGCCGCGCAGGCCAGGGGCATCTTCGGTGCGCCGACCTTCTTCGTGGGTGACGAGATGTTCTGGGGTGACGACCGGCTGGACGATGCGCTGGCCCATCGCGTGGCCAGCCCATCGTGAGGCCCGTTAGCGAGCGCGCAGCACGACGCCGAGAGACGCCGCCGCCATCACGATGAACAGCGCCAGACTCCAGTAGGCGTAGGACACGCCGAGCAGCAACACCGCCGCGTCAGAGCAGTTCGCAGTCACCTGCAGCAGCGGCGGGAATGCGCCGTCGAGGCCGAGTGAGCTGATGACCTTGTCGGCAAAGGTCAGGTTGCACGAATCCGATTTCGAGGCGACCAGTTCCTGGTACAGCGCCGACGCGCCGCCAGACAGCGCCAGCAACAGGGTCAGCACACCGATGCCCCGGCGCAGCATGACCGCCGACACCGCTGCACCGATCAGGCACAGCGCGGCGATGGCCAGATAGATGATGCGTTGCAGGATGCACCAGGGGCAGGGCTGCATGTCGAACACATGCTGCGAGACCAGCGCGATGCCGACCGCTGCGACACACAGCGCCGCCATCGCCACCAGCAGCCGACTCGCACTCAACACGTTGGGGGCCATCAGGCGACCTGCGCGATCAGCTCGATCTCGACGCAGGCGCCCAGCGGAATCTGCGCCACGCCGAAGGCACTGCGCGCATGCTGTCCCTTGTCGCCGAACACTGCGGCCAGCAGCTCCGAGCAGCCGTTGGTCACCAGGTGCTGTTCGGTGTAGCTGCCGGTGCTGTTGACCAGACTCATCACCTTGACGATGCGCTCGACCTGATTCAGGTCACCAATGGCCGCGTGCAGCGTGCCCAGCAGATCGATCGCCACCGCGCGCGCAGCCTGCTGGCCGGTGGCGGTGTCCATGTTCTGGCCGAGCTGGCCGACCCAGGGTTTTCCGTCGCGCCTGGCGATGTGACCGGACAGGAAGATCAGCTTGCCGCTGCGCACGAACGGCAGGTAGGCCGCGGCTGGAATCGCCAATGGGGGTAGCGAGACGCCCAGCTCTTTCAATCGGTCGTAGACGGACGTTGATGCAGACATGGGGGTTCCGTCGGAAGGTAAGGTCGTCGTCAAATCCTACACTGCGACGCATGCCTGTCACCCGTGCCGACCATGCCCTCCATACTGGCTGGTGGCTCGCGATGGGGGCCGCGTCGTGGCCTGTCGGCGCCGCGCTGCAACTTCGTGAAGCAGCGCTGCAGGCGACGTCTGTGTATGCAGCATGCGTGCTGTTTGGCGTGCTGCTCCTCATCCCGGTGCTCGTCGTCCGACGGCACTGGGTGATGGGTGTCTGCGCGGCGATGGGGCTTGTGCTGCTGGCCTTCGGCACCACCGGCGGGCGCGCCTCCCTGAGGCTTGCCCAAGCGCTGCCCCCGACGCTCGAAGCCCGCGACCTGCAGCTCACCGGCGTCGTTGCCAGCCTGCCTCAGCGCACATCGAACGGACTGCGCTTTCGCTTCGAGGTCGAGCAGGCGACGCTCGGCGGGACCGCGGTGGAGTTGCCATCGCTCGTCTCGCTGGGCTGGTACTACGGCTTCGATGACGATGCGGCGCCCTCCGCCGCTCAGCGCGAGCTGCGCGCCGGGCAGCGCTGGCGCTTCACCGTGCGCTTGCGCCAGCCGCATGGCCTGGCGAACCCGCACGGCTTCGATCAGGAGTTGCGCTGGTTCGAGGATGGCGTGCGGGCCACCGGCTCGGTGCGCGATGCATCGGCGCCCTTGCTGATCGATCGGTCGGCGGCGCACCCGGTTGAGCGGCTGCGACAGCGTATGCGCGACGCCATCGAAGCCGCTGTGCCCGATATGCGGGCGGCTGGGGTGCTGACAGCGCTGGCGGTGGGCGATCAGTCGGCGATCGAGCGCGAGGACTGGGAGCTGTTCCGCCGCAGCGGCATTTCGCATCTGGTGTCCGTGAGCGGGATTCACGTCACGATGTTCGCCTGGCTCGCCGGCATGGCCATCGGGGCAGGGTGGCGGCGCAGCGTGCGGGCGATGACGTGGGCACCGACGCCGACTGCCGTGCTGTGGGGCGGGTTCGCCGCGGCGTTGGCCTATGCGGTGTTCTCGGGCTGGGGCGTACCGGCGCAACGCACGGTGTGGATGCTGGGGACGGTCACGCTGTTGCGCAGTGCCGGCTTGCGCTGGCCGTGGCTACTGGTGCTGTTGACTGCCGCCACGGTGGTGACGGTGGTTGATCCGTGGGCCCTGTTGCAGCCGGGCTTCTGGCTGTCGTTCGCGGCGGTCGGGCTGTTGATGGCGTCGGGGGATGTCCGCACCATGACACCAGAGATCAATGACTCCGATCCAGAGGCCTCGGCACCCGCTCGTCCGCCGATCTGGCGACGCGCCATCGTCAAGCTGCGAGGACACGTCAATGGCGGGCTGCGCACCCAGCTCATCGCCACATTCGGTCTGGCACCGCTGACGCTGGTGTTCTTCCAGCAACTGTCGCTGGTCGGCCTGGCCGCCAACCTGGTCGCGATCCCGTTGATCACCCTGGTCGTCACGCCGCTGGCGCTGCTGGGTTGCATCGTGCCGGCGCTATGGACCGCCGCTGCCGCGGTGGTGTCGATGCTCACGGGATGGCTGAGCTGGCTGGCCGGTTCGCCTGACGTGCTGTGGTCGGTGGGTGTCGCTCCATGGTGGGCGCAGGCAGCCGGCCTGCTGGCGGCGGCGCTGCTGGTGATGCCCTTGCCATGGCGCCTGCGCGTGCTGGCGCTGCCATTGGTGTGGCCGCTGCTGCTGCCCCCGCGTGAGTTGCCGCCGGTCGGCCAGTTCGAGCTTGTGGCCGCCGACGTGGGGCAGGGCACGGCCGTGCTGGTGCGCACCCGTGGGCATCTGCTGGTCTACGACAGCGGGCCGCAATACTCATCCGACGCCGATGCCGGTCAGCGTGTGTTGGTGCCGCTGTTGCGTGCACGAGGGGATCACCGCATCGACACGCTGATGCTGAGCCACCGCGATACCGATCATGTGGGCGGGGCGTCAAGCTTGCTGGAGGGCCTGCCCGTCGACGAGCTGACGAGTTCAATTGAAGACACGCATCCGTTGCGCCTGCAGGCCCGGCAGCAGGGCATTCCTGCACGTCGCTGCGAAGCCGGGCAGCGCTGGGAATGGGACGGCGTGCGATTCGAGGTGCTGCATCCGGCGGCTGGCGATTACGCGCTGGCGCTGCGTTCGAATGCGATGTCCTGCGTGCTGCGGGTGCAAGGCGCGGGCGAAGGCGTCGGCAGCGTGCTGCTGACCGGCGACATCGAACGCGAACAGGAAATCCGACTGCTGCGCGAACAACCCGAGGCCTTGCGCAGCGAGGTGCTGATCGTGCCCCACCATGGCAGCAAGACCTCGTCGACGGCTGCATTCCTCGACGCCGTCGCGCCTCGCGTCGCCGTGTTCCAGGCCGGACACCTGAACCGCTACGGGCACCCGGCCGAACAGGTGCTGGCGCGCTACCGCGAGCGCGGCATTGCCCGCATCGACACTCCCTCGTGCGGCGCGTGGACATGGCGAAGCGGGTCTGAGGCGGGGGCTCTGTCGGCGGTATGCGAGCGTGCGGAGGCCCGTCGGTACTGGAACTGGCTGCCGACTGCACCGCCGTGACGCCCGACTGAATGCATGATCGGGCACGCTGGTTTCGAGTTCGATGCCCCGCTTTGGGGCGTCAATGGCCTGAATGTTGCTTCCCTGAGCCTGAGGAGTGATGCCGATGAGATCGAGTTTTGACGAGATGCAGGCTTCCAGCACCGAGGTGCGGGAGCACTACCGAGGCTATGAACAGTGGCTGGCACAGCAGCCCGGCGACGTGATGAAGTCGCGCCGCGAAGAAGCAGAGATGATCTTCCGTCGCGTCGGCATCACCTTCGCGGTGTATGGCGCGAAGGACGAGGACGGCTCGGGCACCGAGCGGCTGATTCCCTTCGACCTGATCCCGCGGGTGATTCCGGCCCACGAGTGGGCCGAGATGGAAAAAGGCCTGCGCCAGCGTGTGGTGGCGCTGAACCGCTTCATCCATGACGTGTATCACGGACAGGAAATCATCAAGGCCGGCATCGTTCCCGGCGACCAGATCTTCAGGAACGCGCAGTTCCGCCCCGAGATGATGGGTGTTGACGTGCCCTTCGGCGTCTACTCGCATATCGCCGGCATCGACATCGTGCGTGCCGGCAATGCCGACGGCACGGGCAGCTATTACGTGCTGGAGGACAACCTGCGCGTACCCAGCGGCGTCAGCTACATGCTCGAGAACCGCAAGATGATGATGCGGCTGTTCCCCGAGCTGTTCAGCCAGCACCGCGTCGAGCCTGTGGCGCACTACCCCGACATGCTCCTCGAAACCCTGCGTGCGGTGGCGCCGGCCTCGGTCAACGAGCCGACCGTCGTCGTGCTGACGCCGGGCATGTACAACAGCGCCTACTTCGAGCACGCTTTCCTTGCGCAGCAGATGGGCATCGAGCTGGTCGAGGGGCAAGACCTTTTCGTCAAGGACAACTTCGTCTACATGCGTACCACGCAAGGGCCGAAGCGGGTCGACGTGATCTACCGCCGCCTCGATGACGACTTTCTCGACCCGACGGTGTTCCGTCCCGATTCGACCCTGGGCTGCGCCGGCCTGATCGGCGCCTACCGCGCCGGCAACGTGACGCTCTCGAACGCGGTCGGCACCGGCGTGGCCGATGACAAGTCGATCTACCCGTACGTGCCGAAGATGATCGAGTTCTACCTTGGCGAAAAACCGATCCTGAACAATGTGCCGACCTACCTGTGCCGCGAGCCCGGCGACCTGAAATACGTGCTCGACAACCTGCCCGAACTGGTGGTCAAGGAGGTGCATGGCGCCGGCGGCTACGGCATGCTGGTCGGCCCGGCTTCGACCAAGGCCGAGATCGCCGAGTTTCGCGCCGTGCTCGAAGCCAACCCCTCGGGCTACATCGCGCAGCCGACGCTCGCGCTGTCGACCTGCCCGACCTTTGTCGAGTCCGGTATCGCGCCGCGCCACATCGATCTGCGGCCCTTCGTGCTCAGCGGCAAGACGGTGCAGATGGTGCCGGGTGGCCTGACGCGTGTGGCGTTGAAGGAAGGCTCGCTCGTCGTCAATTCGTCCCAGGGTGGCGGCACCAAGGACACCTGGGTTCTTGAAGCTTGATGGAGGCCTTGCAACATGCTTTCTAGGACTGCGGATCATCTCTTCTGGATGGCGCGCTACATGGAGCGCGCCGAAAACACCGCGCGCATGCTCGATGTCAACTACCAGACCTCGCTGCTGCCGCAATCCGCCGCTGCCGCCGAGCAGGGCTGGAAAGGCCTGCTCGGCATCTCCGAGCTGAGCGGCGACTTCGCGTCACGCTATGGCGCCGTCACCGCCCGCAGCGTCATGGAATACATGGTCAGCGACCCGGAAAACGGCTCCAGCATCCGCAACTGCCTGATGGCTGCGCGCGAAAACGCCCGCGCGGTGCGCGGCACCTTGACCACCGAGGTCTGGGAAACGCAGAACCAGACCTGGCTCGAGTTTCAGCGCATGGTCAGCGGCGGCGCGTTCCTCAAGGATCCGGGGGCCGCCTTCGAATGGGTCAAGTTCCGATCGCATCTGTCGCGCGGCGTCACGGTGGGCACGATGCTGCAGGACGACGCCTTCCACTTCCTGCGCATCGGCAGCTTCCTCGAGCGGGCCGACAACACCGCACGCCTGCTCGATGTGAAGTTCCACGCGGTCGAAAGTGAATTCTTCGGCGGCTCGGACGGCATCGCCCAGTCGCAAAGCCAGTCTGAAACCGACAGCCCGCGCAGCGGCCGCGATGTCGAATATGACTTCTATCACTGGTCCGCCATCCTGCGGTCGGTCTCCGGATTCGAGGTCTATCGCAAGGTCTACCGCAATGTGATCCGCCCCGAGAAGGTGGCCGAACTGCTGATCCTGCGCCCGGACATGCCGCGCTCGCTGGCCGCCTGCACGCAGGAGGTGCTGTCCAACCTGACGATGATCGCCAACGAGCAGTCCAGCGAGACCCTTCGGCGAGCCGGACGCCTGCGTGCCGACCTGCAGTACGGGCGAATCGACGAGATCCTCGCGACCGGTCTGCATGCCTACCTGACGCAGTTTCTCGAGCGCGTGGGCACGCTCGGTGTGGGCATCAGCCGCGACTTCCTGGTGCCGGTTCAGTCCTGATGCCCCGACGCCCTTGCCTGAGGCAACGGCCTTCCTTCATCCCGTTTGCGCGTTGTTCCGGCACACCCTGACCGTGCCATTCCCGGAGTCCTGAATGTCCATCCACGTCGCGCTGAACCATGTGACGCACTACCGCTACGACCGGCCCATCAATCTGGGTCCACAGGTCGTGCGTTTGCGTCCGGCGCCTCATTCGCGCACCCGCATCCTCAGCTACTCGATGCGTGTCGAGCCTGCCAATCACTTCATCAACTGGCAGCAGGACCCGCAGTCCAACTATCTGGCGCGCCTCGTGTTCCCGGACAGGACCACATCCTTTCGCATCGAGGTCGATCTGGTTGCCGAGATGTCGGTGCTCAACCCGTTCGACTTCTTCCTCGAACCGTCGGCCGAGCATTTCCCGTTCGCCTACGAGCCCGAACTGGCCGCCGAACTGGCGCCCTACCTCGCGAAGGGCGAGCTGACCCCGCTGTTCAAGCAGTACCTCGACAGCGTGCCGAAGGACAAGAGGCGCACCAACGATTTCCTGGTCGAGCTGAACCAGCGCCTGCAGAAGGACATCAGCTACCTGATCCGCATGGAGCCCGGCGTGCAGACACCCGAGGTCACGCTGACGAACGGGTCGGGCTCGTGCCGCGACACGGGCTGGCTGCTGGTGCAGATCCTGCGGCATCTGGGCATGGCCGCCCGGTTCGTCTCGGGCTACCTGATCCAGCTCAAGAGCGACGTGAAATCGCTCGATGGCCCGAGCGGCACCGAGATCGATTTCACCGATCTGCACGCCTGGTGCGAGGTGTTCCTGCCGGGCGCAGGCTGGATCGGGCTCGATCCGACCTCCGGTCTGCTGGCTGGCGAAGGCCACATACCGCTGGCTTGTTCGCCCGATCCGTCCTCGGCCGCGCCAGTCAGCGGCGCCATCGACGAGTGCGAGACCGAGTTCGAACACAGCATGAGCGTCACCCGGATCTGGGAAGCGCCCCGCGTCACCTTGCCTTACACCGACGCGCAGTGGGAGGACATCGAGGCGCTGGGGCACCGGGTCGATCTGGACCTGCGCCGCCACGATGTGCGCCTGACGCAAGGCGGCGAGCCGACCTTCGTGTCGGTGGATGACCGCGATGGCGCCGAATGGAACACCGATGCGATGGGGCCCACCAAGCGGCTGCTGAGCGCCGAGCTGATGGACAAACTGCGCCTGAAGTACGGCCAGGGCGGGCTGCTGCATTACGGGCAGGGCAAGTGGTATCCGGGTGAGCAGTTGCCGCGCTGGTCCTTGAACCTTTACTGGCGCAAGGATCGCGAGCCGATCTGGACGCACCCCGAGCTGTTTGCCAATGAACGCAAGGACTACGAAGTCACCGACGCGCACGCGCACAAGTTGCTGAGCGGCGTGGCGCGTCGCCTCGCACTCGATCCGAAATACGTGGCCCCGGCCTACGAGGACACCTGGTACTACCTCTGGCGCGAGCGCAAGCTGCCCACCAACGTCGATCCGTTCGACGCGCGACTGTCCGATCCGATGGAGCGCGAGCGTCTGCGCAAGGTGTTCAGCCAGGGCCTGGAAAAGGTGGTCGGCCATGTGCTGCCGGTCGCTCGAGGCAGTCTGGGCACGGCGCGCTGGACCACCGGACCCTGGTTCCTGCGTTCTGAGCGTTGCTACCTGGTGCCGGGGGATTCACCACTGGGATTCCGTCTGCCGCTGGACTCGCAACCCTGGGCCAGGGAAGCGGACATGCCCTGGGTGCTGCCGGTGGATCAGACGCAGACCTTCGTGCCGCTGCCGCCGTATCAACGGCTGCGGTTTGCCGAGACGCCGAACGGCACAGCCGAAGCCCACGGTAGATCGACAGCGCCCGTCCCGGCCCACCACGGCTCGGCGGCTGGCTTCGCCGAGCGCTCGCGCGCCGCACAAGGCCCCGACAAATCGGTGGCCAGTGCGTCGGCCAGCAGCCTGCGCGTGCCGGAGAAATTCGAGTCGGCCGCCTGGCTCAGTCGCACCGCGCTGTGTGCCGAGCCGCGCGGCGGTCGGCTGTATGTCTTCATGCCGCCGATGACGGCGCTGGAAGACTACCTGGAGATCGTCGCTGCCGTGGAAGACACCGCCGCCGAAATGAAGCTGCCGGTGATCCTCGAAGGCTACGAACCCCCGAGAGACCCGCGCCTGTCGACGCTGCGCGTCACGCCCGACCCGGGCGTCATCGAGGTCAACGTGCACCCGGCATACAGCTGGGAAGAGCTGGTCGACCAGACGACACACCTGTACCAGAGCGCCCATGAAAGCCGGCTCTCGACCGAAAAGTTCATGGTCGATGGCCGCCACACGGGTACCGGCGGAGGCAACCACTTCGTGCTCGGTGGCGCGACGGTGGCCGACTCTCCGTTTCTGCGCCGGCCGGATCTTCTGGCCAGCATGGTGGCCTACTGGCACAACCACCCGGCGCTCAGCTATCTGTTCTCCGGCCTCTTTGTCGGCCCGACCAGCCAGGCGCCGCGCGTTGACGAGGCCCGCAACGACTCGGTCTACGAGATGGAGATCGCGTTCGCCGAGCTGCAGCGCGTCACCCGCGAGAACGGCGACTACTGCCCGCCCTGGATGATCGACCGCCTGCTGCGCAATCTGCTGATCGACGTGTCGGGCAACACCCACCGTGCCGAGTTCTGCATCGACAAGATGTACTCGCCCGATGGCCCGACGGGCCGACTCGGCCTGCTCGAAATGCGCGCCTTCGAGATGCCGCCGCATGCCCGCATGAGCCTGACGCAGCAACTGCTGATGCGCGCACTGGTGTCACGCTTCTGGAAGGAGCCCTACCGACCGGCGCGGCTGAAGCGCTGGGGCACCGAATTGCACGACCGCTTCATGCTGCCGCACTTCATCTGGCAGGACCTCGGTGACGTGGTCGAGGAATTGAACAGCTTCGGCTACGCGATGAAGACCGACTGGTTTGCCCCGCACCTGAACTTCCGCTTCCCCCGCCTCGGCGACTTTGCGGTGCTGGGTGTCGAGGTCGAGATGCGGCTGGCGCTCGAGCCCTGGCATGTGATGGGAGAGGAGGGCGCCTCTGGCGGCACCGCCCGCTACGTCGATTCCTCGGTCGAGCGGGTGCAGTTGAAGGCGACCGGTCTGGTCGGCGACCGCCATGTGCTGACCTGCAATGGTCGTGTGGTGCCGATGCAGCCGACCGGTCAGGTCGGTGAATTCGTCGGCGGTGTGCGCTACAAGGCGTGGAATCCGCCATCCGCGCTGCACCCGACGATCGGTGTGCAGGCGCCACTCACCATCGATCTGCTCGACACCTGGATGGGCCGCTCTGTAGGCGGCTGCCGGTACCACGTGGCGCACCCGGGTGGGCGCAGTTACGACACCTTCCCGGTCAATGCCTTCGAGGCCGAAGCCCGCCGCCTGGCGCGCTTCTTCCGCACCGGCCACACGCCAGGCAAGATGCAGGTGCCGAAGGACGAGCGCAACCCGAACTTCCCGTTCACCCTCGATCTGCGCCGAGCCACCAGCGCCTTCTGAGCGGTCCCGGATCCTGGCGCCTTGCGTATGACAATCGTTCACATGAATTCGGCTGCCTGACATGTTGAACCGCCTGCTGTCCGGCTACACCTCGGTCGAAGGTCGCTACGACGAGTTGCTGTCGGCGCCGGGGGTACCGCGGCCGCACTGGGATGCCTTCCTGCGTTCGCTGGCGGGGCGCGAGGGCGTCGAGGTCAGCGAGACCCTGTCGCTGATGGAACGCGAGATCCGCGAGAACGGCATCACCTACAACGTGTATGCCGATCCGAAAGGCGCGGACCGGCCCTGGGAGGTCGACCCGCTGCCGCTGCTGCTATCGGCCACCGAGTGGGATGAGATCGCTGCCGGCATCGCGCAGCGCGCCGACTTGCTGAACCGGGTGCTCGGCGACATCTACGGCCCGCAGGAGCTGCTGCGCTCCGGTGCCATTCCGCCAGCGATCATCTTCGGGCACAGCGGCTACCTTCATCAGGTGCAGGGCATCCGCCCGCCCGGAGGTGTGCACCTGTTCAACTACGCCGCTGACCTGGCGCGCTCGCCCGATGGCCACTGGTGGGTGGTCAACGACCGCACGCAGGCGCCCTCGGGTGCAGGCTACGCGCTGGAGAACCGGCTGGTGGTGTCGCGCGTGTTCCCGCAAATGTTCAGGGAACTGCACGTGCAGCACCTGGCGACCTTCTTCGAGGCGCTGCGCGAGTCGATGATGCGCTGGGCGCCGAAGGACCACGCCGATCGGGTTTTCGAGCGCGCCAATCCGCTGATCGTGCTGCTGACGCCGGGGCCATACAACGAGACCTATTTCGAGCATGCGCTGCTGGCGCGTTACCTGGGCTTCCCGCTGGTCGAAGGCAGCGACCTGACCGTGCGCGACGGCTGTGTGTGGATGAAGACCGTCGAGGGCCTGAAGCGCGTCAGCGGCATCCTGCGGCGTCAGGACGATGACTACTGCGACCCGCTGGAGCTGCGCTCCGATTCGGCACTTGGGATCCCTGGCCTCACTGATTGCGCGCGGCGCGGCACCGTGCTGCTGGCCAATGCCCTGGGCTCGGGTGTGCTCGAGTCCGGCGCCCTGCTGGGCTACCTCCCCAAGCTCAGCGAGCAGCTGCTTGGCGAGCCCTTGCGCTTGCCTTCTGTCGCGACCTGGTGGCTCGGCGAACCCGCCGCACTCGACGACGCCTGGCAGCGGCTCGACAAGCTGATCATCAAGCCGCTGGAGCGCTCGGTGCATGAGCCGGCCGTATTCGGCGCCGACTTGTCGACAGCGCAACGAGCGGCCCTGCGCGAGCGCGTGGCCGCGAGGCCGCAGCGTTATGTGGCACAGGAGTGGGTGCACGTGTCGCAGGCGCCGGTGCTCGAGGCGAGCAGAGAACCGGGCCGTGGCGAACAGATGGGTTCGCGCAGCGTCGGGCTGCGGGTGTTCGCGGTGGCGACGCCGAACGGCTACCACGTGATGCCCGGCGGGCTGACCCGGGTCGCTGGAGACAGTCGGTCGCGAGTGATCGCGATGCAGCGCGGTGGCCGTTCAAAGGACACCTGGGTGCTGTCCGACGCGCCGGTCAATGCCTCGTTCTCGCTGCTGAGCCGCACCGTCAAGCCCGAGGATCTGGTTGCTTCGCGCGCCAACGTGCCTTCTCGCGCAGCCGAGAACCTGTTCTGGTTCGGCCGCTACGGCGAGCGCTGCGATGCAGCCGTCCGCTTGCTGCGCGTGGCCATCTCCGATGTGCTCGACGATTCGCGCGAGCCCAGCGACGGTGTGCCACCGACGCTGATCCTTGCGCAGCGCTTCGGCCTGATCGACTCGACCGAGCAACCGAGCACCGATCTGCTGCGCGCCGCGACCCATCCTGACGAAGGCTTGAGCGAGCGCTTCAAGCAGTTGTCGCGCGTCGCGTTCAACCTGCGCGACCGGATGTCGGCCGACCACTGGCGTTCCCTGAACCAGCTGATCTCCGATCCGGTGTTCCAGCGAGGCCTGTCGTCGACCAGTCTCGGCCTGCCTCTGGCGATGGCCTGGCTGGATCGCGCGGTGACATCGATGACGACGCTGTCCGGCTTTGTGCTCGATGGCATGACGCGCGGGGTGGGCTGGCGCTTCCTGTCGATCGGTCGGCGGCTGGAGCGGCTGTCCACGCTGTGCCAGGTGCTGCAGGTCGCGACCTTCGAAGGGCGCTCACACGGCCTGGACTGGCTGCTCGAATACGCTGACTCCACCGTCACCTATCGCTCGCGCTATCTTGTTGCGCCCGAGTGGCTGCCCGTGCTGGACCTGCTGCTGCGCGACGAAGTCAACCCGCGCTCGGTCGCCTTCCAGGTGAAGGGGCTGGCCGAGTACATCGCCAAGCTCGAACTCAGCCATGGCCGATTCGCCAGCGACGTGCTGGCCCCCGCGCACCATGCGCTGCGCAATGTGTCCAGTGTCGACCTGCACCCGGAAAGCGAAGCACTGGCCGATGTCATTGCCCAGTTGCAACGCGCTGCCCATGCGGTGTCCGATGAACTCACGCTGAAGTTCTTCTCGCACGCCGCTTCGCGCAGCGTGCTGTCGCTGGTGGCCTGATGTCTCAACAGCAGCAGCCGGGGCAGTACCCGTCCCCACAGCAGAACCAGCCGCTCGGTGGCTTCGAGCGCTACACCGTCGAGCACGAGACGCGCTATTCCTACACCGCGCCGGTGTCGCAGTCGTGGCAACTGGGCAGGCTGACCCCGCGCAGCCTGCCCTGGCAGCGCTTGCTGTCGCACAGCCTGCAGATCGATCCCCCGCCAGATGAGCGCCATGAGGCCGTCGACAGCTTCGGCAACACGGTGTCGCACTTCGGGCTGCACGGCGCGCACCGCCAGTTGCGGGTGCGCATGCAGTGCCAGGTCGAGGTCGGTGAGCGCCCGGTCGCAGACGCGCACTCGGGCGTCACGGTGGATGACGTCCGTGAAGCGCTGCGCCGGCCATACGGTGGCAGCGACGACCTGAATGCCGCCCGGATGGCCGAGCCCACGCGCCTGGTACCGCTGTCCGAGGCTGCGCGCTTGTATGCCGAGCCCTCGCTGCAACCTGATCGGCCCTGGTTCGAGGCCTTGAGCGAACTGAACCACCGCATCCACACCGATTTCGAATTCGATGCGGGCGCCACCGCCGTGAGCACCTCGGTCGACGAGGTGATGCAGCACCGGCGCGGCGTCTGCCAGGACTTTGCGCATCTGATGCTGGCCTGCCTGCGCGGCCATGGACTGTCGGCGCGCTACATGTCGGGCTATCTGCTGACCGACCCGCCGCCCGGCATGCCGCGGCTGATGGGTGTCGATGCGTCGCATGCCTGGGTCGGTGCGTTCTTGCCCGACCATGGCTGGGTCGAGTTCGACCCGACGAACGACCAGCTCGCCGACCGTCGCTACATCACCCTCGCCTGGGGCGCCGACTTCGCCGACGTGGTGCCCCTGCGCGGGGTGATCCTCGGTGGCGGCACGATGCAGCGCATGGACGTGTCGGTCAGCGTGATTCCGCAGGACTGAGACACGCCAGGCGTTGCAAACGCATCACTCCCACCCGTCGCGGCCAATGAAACAACCACTGTACGAAGGCGGCTGCATGTGCGGCAGCGTGAGGTTCCAGGCAAGCGGTCAGCCAGGCAAGCCCCACACGTGCTCTTGCGCAAACTGCCGCAGACAGTCCGGCTCGCTGACTCTCACCTGGGTGGAGTTTCGAGCCGAGAACGTCAAATGGGTCGGTCCGGGCGGAAGGCCTTCCACCTGGCGCTCTTCCCCCTGGTCAAGCAGGGCCTTCTGCAGCAGTTGCGGCAGCACGATCGGCGCAATTGACGATGAGCCAACCCTGGCACTTGCCACCGGTGCTTTCGACAAGCCACACCTGAAGGATCTTGCCCCCACCTGCCACTCGTACGTCTCACGACGGCCGCGATGGTGGCATGTTCACTCGGACCATGAGCCTGCGAGCAAGGAATGAGCCGAACTGACTGCTTGCATGGGTCACCAGTTCGGCGCTGTGCAGCGGCGCCTCTCGGCCCCGAGTCCCCCGGCAGGGGGCCGTCACAAGGGGAGCGCGCCAGCCCTGCTCGCAACCCCTCGGCGGGATGGATGAGCGGTGCGTGCCGCGGAAAACTGAGCCTGTCGATCAGGCCGGTCGACGCCCGCTCAGGAGCCCCGCATGTTCAGCCTTGATTCGTTTTTCAGACCGCGTCGTCACGGCATCCGCTCGGTCATCTGCCTTTCGCTGTGCGCAGCGTTGCCGGCACCGCCCCTGGCGAGTCCGCCGCGCGCCGTCATGAGCCGACCCGCCGACAGCGGCCCGGGTTGGTACGAAAGCAGCTGGGAACTCGTCCGAGGACTCGACATCGCGGAGGTGCCCGACCTCGAGGCAGAACTGGCGCTGTGGATCGAGGCCTGTTTGAACCCGGCCCCGGCTATCGAGCCTGCCTGACCGCCTGACCCAGCTCGATCACCGCCATGGCGTAGTAGCTCGACCAGTTGTAGCGCGTGATGGCGTAGAAGTTGGTGGTGCCGGCAACGTAGCCGGGCGCATCGGGGCCGTTCTGCAATTCGACCAGCGCCAGCCTGGCTCCGTCCTCGCCGGGGACGGCTGCCGGAGGTGTTCCGAATGCCGCACCATGTTCGATGAACTGCTGTGCGGTGAAGGTGGGCAGGATGTCGGGTCCGAGCAGCAGCGCGCGTTCGCGGGCATCGCTCGGCACGGCAACCTCGTAGTGCGTCGGCAAGCCGCGCTGCCAGCCGAATTCGGCCAGGTAGTGCGCCACGCTGCCGATCACGTCGGCGGTGCTGGTGTGCAGATCGATGTGGCCGTCGCCATCGAAATCGATCGCGTGCTTGTTGACGCTGCTGGGCATGAACTGCGGCATGCCGAGCGCGCCGGCATAGCTGCCCTTGACGGCCAGCGGGTCGCTGCCCTCGCGGTGACTCAGCACCAGCAGCTGTTCCAGCTCATCGCGAAAGAAGGCGCTGCGGTCCTTGCGCTCGGCGGGGAAATCGAAACCCAGTGTCGCCAGCGCATCGATGACGCGGTAGTTGCCCATGTGCTGACCATAGAGCGTCTCCACGCCGACGATTCCGACGACGATCTCCGGCGGTACACCGTAACGCTGCTCGGCCAGCGTCAACCAGGCCTCGTTCGCCTGCCAGAACGCCGCGCCGGCGGCGATGCGCCTGCGCTCGATGAAGCGCGCGCGGTAGGCCGCCCAGTTCTTCGCCGTTCCGGCGGGCGGCGGCATCACCGCCTTGACGATGCTGGGCACGAAGCGCGCCTGAGCCAGGCTCGCCTGCACCGCCTCCACGTCGAGCCCCTGGCGGACCGCGACCTCGGCGCCGAAGGTCATCAGGTCGTCGCGGCGACCGTAGGTCACGATGTCGGGTTCGCTGTCCGAGCGCACCGCCACCTTGCGAGCCTGGTGGGCGCGCCGCTTGACGTGCCTGATCGGCTTTGCCGATGTCGCCTTGGCCGCCGCTGTGGATCTGGCGGCAGTTGCCGTCGGTGCGGTACCAGCGGCCGCAGCCTCTTCGGGCGCTGTGGCCGCGATGAACAGCGTCAGGCCCATCACCTGGACCAGCCTTGCCAGGCGCCTGGCCTGGGCCTTGAAGTGCCGCGTCAGCGCAGGGTCGGGCCGTGCTGCCGCCTGGGGTCCGTAGCGCTGGGCGTCGAGCCTCTCCAGCAGTGCGCAGAGCGGCTCGCCCTGCGCGCCAAACCGCGCACGAACCCGCTGTGACAGCGTGCGGGGCGCTTCATGCTCGGCCGAGCTGATGCCCAGCTGCTGCAAGGCCGCGCGCAGCCGCTTCATCTGTCGAATCCACGGATCGATGTGGTGGCGGTCCCACCATGCCCAGATCACCGCCGCCAGCGACAACGCGCCGAACGCGCCAGCCAGCAGCACCGCCAGGTCTTCCCAGCTCGGGGCGTCAAACCCCATTTGACGAAGCAGCTCGAGTTGCGATCCGCGTGAATAACTCAGCACCCACTGGTTCCAGCGGTTGTTCAGCGCCTCCCAGCCGTTGCGCAGATTGGCCAGCAACTGCGGGTTGAAGTTATTCAAGGCGCCTGCGACCAGGCCTGGCTTGGTGATCAGCGGCCGGCTGCGCAGCACGCGATCGGGCGCGACGGCGGCTGTCGGGTCAGCGCGTACCCAGCCGACACCGGGCTGCCAGTACTCGGCCCAGGCGTGGGCGTAGCTCTGGCGCACGATGCGGTAGCCATCGACCGGCGTCGGGTCCAGGCCCTGGTAGCCAGTGACCACCCGCGCGGGCACATCGAGCGCGCGCATCACCACCACGAACGCGGCGGCATAGTGCTCGCAGAAGCCCAGCTTGCGGTCGAGCCAGAACTCGTCGATGGCGCTGCGTGAATCGTTCTCGCCGTACAGGCCCGGTGTCAGCGTGTAGCCATAACCACCGCTGCGGATGTGTTCGAGCAGCGCGGCAGCCAGGGTGGCCGCATCGGCCTCGGCATAACGGGGATCCTTCCGCATGGCCGAAGCCCAGGAGAGCGTGCGCGGGTTATGGCCTGGTGGCAGGTCGATGTAGTCCTGCAGTCCGATCATCGGCCGCGTGGGTCCATGCTGGAACTGTGTGTAGGCCACGCCCTTGAAACGCAGCCGCCCGAACAGCGCCCTGTCCGACACCCACTGCAGGTCGTCGGTCTGCGTGAATCGCATGCCCTCGACCTGCGGCGCTTCCGGGCTGACCTCGAGCATGGGCAGCACCGTCAACCGCGTCGGCTCCACCGTGATCTCGTAACGGATGGGCGAGCCCGTCACCCGCAGTTCGGCCCGTGGTGTCAACTCCTGCGGAAAGCCCGGTTTCTGCGGTGTCCAGTCGCGCCCGTCGAAATTCCCCAGTACCGGTCCACGGAAGTAGATCTCGTGCGGCGGCGGCGGCGGGCCATCGAAGCGAATTCGCAGCGCCACGCTGTCGTCCTGCGCGAGTGCGGCGACCGTGCCCATGCTCATCACATTGGACAGCCCGGTAGCGGCGAACCCGTCCTGCGGCACGCCCCACAGGGGTCCGATGCGGGGGAACAGCATGAACAGCAGCACCATCAGCGGCGCGCCCAGTGCTGCTGTCTTGCCGGCCAGCCTGGCTGCGGTTCGCAGGCTCGGCGCGCCTGCGGGCATGTGGGCCAGCACCAACGCCGTCAGCAAACCCCAGATCGACAGCAGCATCATGACGGCGACGACCAGGCTCTGCGAATACAGGAAGTGCGTCAGGATCAGGAAGAAGCCGAGGAAGAACACCACGAACGCATCCCGCCGGGCGCGCAGTTCGAGTGTCTTCAGCGCCATCAGGGCGACGGCCATCGTCACGCCAGGTTCCTTGCCCAGCAGCGAGCCGAACGACCAGTAGGTGAGCGCGGCGGCGACGCCCAGCACCAGCACCAGCACCGAGCGACCCGGCAGCGCCGACCCGGCCAGCGCCAGCCGCGCTCGCCACAGGAGCACGCCGCCGGTGAGCACCGCGCACCATGCGGGCAGGTGCGTGAGGTGCGGCAGCGAGGTCCAGCCGATCACTGCAAGCAGGAACAGCGTGTCGCGCGCCTCACGCGGCAAGTGCTGCCACCCCGGCCAGTTGATGCGGCGGCTCAGGTGCCGTGGCTCGATCGAGGGGGTGTCGCTCATGGGGTGGCGTTCAGGCGTTCCACAGCGCCAGCGCTTGCAGACCTTGTTGCCGGTGCGCATCGCCCTGGCCGATGTCGATCTCATGACCGGGAAGGCTCAGGCCCCAGACCGCATCGCGGCGATCGGCTTCCAGCACCCAGGCCGTCAGGCGCGAAAGCCGCGCCTCCACATCGCCACTGCCGACCAGCTGCCAGTCCAGCCACAGCTGCTGCTGGCTTTGCGTGCTGCTGTCGCGGCTGACCAGTTCGCCGCTGCTGGCCATCGCCTGCGCCGATCGCTTCCAGGCGACGGCTTTCAACGGGTCGCCTCGCCGGTACAGGCGGATGCCCTCGAATTCGCCGCTGCTGCTGGTGCGCGAGCGCAGCGATCCGCCCGGCACGCTGCGCGGGGGCGGCAGCGGGCTGGCCGGACGCTCGGGCTGGGGATAGACCAGCAGCTGCGTGGCCGGCCGCCAGACCGCCCAGGCGCGAAACAGTCCCAGCGGGAATCGCGTCTCGGCCGTCACCGTCGGCAGCGCATGCCGCCCACGAACCGCAGGCACGAACCCCAGATGCAATACCGCCTGCCCGCCGGCTGGCACATCGGTGAAGCTCAGCGACTTCGCCTCGCGGTCGTTCAGACGCAGCCCCATGCCGATCCCGTAGCGCGTGCCCTTGGGGTTGGACAAGACGATTTCCAGCAGCGCGGTTTCACCCGCAAATGCCGGCGCCAGGGGGCGCAGGTGCAGCGTCAGGCCACGCAGGGTGTTGTGGGTCATGTGCATCGATACGACGCCACTGCCGGTCAGCAGGAAGGTCAGCACGTAGCCCAGGTTCAGCTGGTAGTTGATCGAGGCGAGCAGCAGCACGCCGAGCGTGCAGCAGAACAGGATGCCGCCGCGCGTGGGCAGGATGTACACATTGCGCTGCGTCAGCAGCACGCTGTCGGCACGGGGCGAGCGGGCCTGCCACCAGGCGTCGAACCGGCGTCGCAGCGGGCCGCGGGCCAGGGCCAGCACATTCACGGCAATGCGGTGGCTTCGATCATCGCGCGCACCTGCTCGGCGCGGCCGCGACCAGCACTGGCCACCGGCACGAGTCGGTGCGCGGCGGCCTGCACCAGGATCGCCTGGATGTCGTCGGGCGCAACATGGTTGCGGCGGTCCAGCAGCGCATGGGCCTTCGCCGCGCGCAACACCGCGATGCCGGCACGCGGGCTCAGCCCTTCCACGAACCAGGCGCCGGAGCGGGTGGCGGCAATCAGCGCCTGCAGGTAGTCGAGCAGCGCAGGTGACGCGTGCACCGCCAGCACCGCGCGCTGTGCCTCGATCAGCCGATCGGGTGTCATCACCGGGCGCAGCTGCTGCACGGCATCGCGCCGGTCCAGGCCTGTCAGCAACTCGCGTTCACTGGTGCGGTCGGGATAGCCCAGCGTGATGCACATCAGGAAGCGGTCGAGCTGCGACTCCGGCAGCGCATAGGTGCCCAGCTGATCGCTCGGGTTCTGTGTGGCAATGACGAAGAAGGGTCGGGGCAGGGCGCGTGTTTCGCCTTCGACGCTGACCTGCTGCTCCTCCATCGCTTCGAGCAGCGCGCTTTGCGTGCGCGGCCCGGCGCGGTTGATCTCGTCGGCCAGCAGCACCTGCGCGAACACCGGGCCGGGGTGGAAGACGAAGGCCTCCTTCGACCGCTCATAGACGCTGACGCCGATCAGGTCGGTGGGCATCAGGTCGGCGGTGAACTGCACGCGCGAGAAGCGCAGCCCCAGCGACACCGACAGCGCATGCGCCAGCGTCGTCTTGCCGACGCCCGGCACGTCCTCGATCAGCAGATGTCCACCGGCCAGCAGGCAAGCCACGCAGTCGCGGATCTGCGATCGTTTGCCCACGATGATCGTGCTAATCTGATCGATCAGCCGCGTGAGGTCTTCGGACAGGTTGGGTATCGGCAAGGCGCTCATCGCCGACACCTTAACCGATGCGCCAGCGGCTTTATCCCCGGAAATAGCATGTCCACCGCCCTCTTCAGTCATCCCGACTGCCGCGCCCATGTCATGGCGCGCGGCCACCCCGAATCTCCGCAGCGGCTGGATGCGATCGACGAGCAGCTGCTTGCCAGCGGACTGGCCCAGGTGCTGGAACGGCGCGAGGCACCGCTGGTCGATCTGGAGCGGGTCGCCCTAGCCCACGATGCAGTCCACCTTGCCCGGCTGCGCAGCGCTTTGGAGCCGCTGGCCGCCAGCGGCCGCTCGCACGTGCTCGATCCCGACACCATGGCCGGGCCCGGCACCTGGACGGCGATGTGCCGCGCAGCCGGTGCGGCCGTCGCCGCCACCGACGCGGTGATCGCCGGCGAAGTGCGCAACGCCTTCTGTGCGGTGCGTCCGCCCGGTCACCATGCGACGCGCGACACCGCGATGGGCTTCTGCTTCTTCAACAACGTCGCCATCGCGGCGCTGCACGCCTTGACGGTGCATGGCCTGCAGCGGGTGGCGATCGTCGATTTCGACGTGCACCATGGCAATGGCACCGAAGACATCATCACCGGCGACGATCGGGTGCTGATGGTCAGCTACTTCCAGCATCCGCATTACCCGTACAGCGGCGACGTGCCCCGTGCCGGCAACCTGCTGAACCTGCCGGTGGCGGCGCACACGCAAGGCAGCGAGCTGCGCTCATTGATCGAGGCGCACTGGCTGCCGCGGCTCGATGCCTTTGCGCCGCAGATGCTGTTCATCTCTGCCGGCTTCGACGCTCACCGCGAAGATCCGCTGGGCCAACTGGATCTCGTCGAGGCCGATTTCGCCTGGATCACCCGCCGACTGATGGAGGTGGCCGACCGCCACGCGCAAGGCCGTATCGTGTCGTGTCTTGAAGGTGGCTACCACCTGAGCGCGCTGGGCCGCAGTGTGGCGGCCCACCTGCGCGTGCTGGCCGATGTCGATCAGATGCAACCGCCGGAGCCCCACGCGTGACCCGAACCCTGGACGACACCGAACTGCAGGACCTGATCTCCGGCCTGCTGCAACCGACCGCGCTGATGGAGCTCGGCGTGCTGGCGCTGTGCCTGGGGCTCGCCTGGCTGATCGTGCGCCTGCTGCGCGGCACGCCGCCGGTCGACGCGCCGATCTGGTTCGGGCGTCGCGGGGTCGATGGCGTGCTGTTCCCCTTGCTGGCGCTGCTGCTGGCGTTCGGAGCCAAGCTGCTGCTGGCGAACTTCGTCAAGGCCGCGGTGTTCAAGCTGGCCGTGCCGATCCTGATCTCGCTGCTGCTGATCCGGCTGACCGTGCGCGTGCTGTCGGTGACCTACCCGGATTCGCGCTGGATGCGCATCGTCGAGCGCAGCATCTCCTGGATCGCGTGGCTGGCGGTGGTGCTCTGGATCACCGGCGTGCTGCCCTGGCTGCTCGAGGCGATGGAGGAGGTGAGCTGGAAGATGGGCGCGCACGAGATTTCCTTGCGCCATGTGGTCGAAGGCGGTGTCACGGCCGCTCTGGTGATGGTGCTGGCGCTGTGGGTGGCCGCGGCGATCGAGAAGCGCCTTCTGAGCGGCACCGGCAGCAGCAGCGACCTGTCGATCCGCAAGATCGCTGCCAATCTGGTGCGCGTGCTGCTGCTGGCCATCGGCTTGATGTTTGCGATGAGTGCGGTCGGCATCGACCTCACCGCATTCAGCGTTCTCGGTGGCGCGATCGGCGTCGGTATCGGCTTCGGTCTGCAGAAGATCGCAGCCAATTACGTCAGCGGCTTCGTGATCCTCGCCGAGCGCTCGCTGCGCATCGGCGACATGGTCAAGGTCGACAACTTCGATGGCCGCATCACCGACATCCGCACGCGCTACACCGTGATCCGTGCGCTGAACGGTCGCGAAGCCATCGTGCCCAACGAGATGCTGATCACCCAGCGTGTCGAGAACTCGTCGCTGGCCGATCCGCGCGTGCTGCTGACGAGCAATGTGCAGGTCGCCTACGGCACCGATGTGCGCGCCCTGCAACCCTTGATCCAGGCGGCGGTCGCCCAGGTGCCGAGGGTGCTGGCCGACCCGTCACCCAGCGCGCAGCTGATGGGCTTCGCGCCCGATGGCATGGACCTGTCGATCAATTTCTGGATCCTCGACCCCGAGAACGGGCTCGGCAATGTGCGCTCCGACGTGAATCTGGCGCTGCTGGCCGTGTTTGAAGCGCAGGGTGTGCAGATCCCCTATCCGCAACGCGAGGTGCGGATGCTGTCGTCAGTCGATCCCGCCGCGTGATTCAGCGCAGCGCGGCCATTTCCTCATCGGTGAATCCGGCCGCGCGACGCGCCTCGAAATTGAACGGTGCCCGCAGCCGCGGTGCCTGGTGGCGTTGCGCGAGCAGTGCCTCATGGGCCACCGGGTCGAGCTCATCGCGTTCGCACAGCCACCGGTACCAGCGGTTGCCTATGGCGACATGGCCGATCTCGTCGCGCAGGATCACGCCGAGGATCTCCACCGCGCGATGGTCACCGGCGCGCTCGAACTTCGCCTGCAGCGGCGGCGTGGCATCGAGCCCTCGCGCCTCCAGCGTGCGGGGCACCAGCGCCATGCGCGCGACCACGTCGCTCGAGGTGCGCTGGGTCATCAGCCACAGGCCGTCGTGCGCGTCGAAGTCGCCATAGTCGTAGCCGAGGCCCTGCAGGTGCTCGCGCAGCAGGCTGAAGTGGTGAGCCTCCTCGCTGGCGACGCTCAGCCAGTCCAGATAGAAGGGAGCAGGCATCGCGTCGAAGCGCCAGAGGGCGTCGAGCGCGAGGTTGATCGCATTGAATTCGATGTGGGCGATCGCATGCAGCAGCGCGGCACGGCCTTCGACGGTGAACGGGGTACGCGAGGGCACGTCTTTCGGGGGCACCAGCGCCGGCCGGTCGGGGCGCCCGGGCGAAGGCGCTGCGGTCAACGCCCCATCGAAGGGCTGCTGCGGGTGCAGGGGATGCCTGTCGCGGTCTGCCCAGAGTGCGCGCGTGCCCTGGGCCTTCAAGGCCGGGTCGCACTCGGCCCACAGGGCCAGCGCACGGGTGCGCAAGGACAAGGATGGGTTCGGCTCATCGACAGCAGGGGTCATCCTTAGAATTGTGAGCTTCATCGCAGGGGAGTCCATCCGTGGCCGTTTACCGTTTGGGCGATGCGCATCCGTCGGTCGCCGACAGTGCCTGGGTGGCGCATAGCGCGCAGGTCATCGGCGACGTGGTGCTGGCCGAGGGCGCCAGCGTCTGGTTCGGCGCGGTACTTCGCGGCGACAACACCCGCCTGCAGATCGGTGCGCGCACCAACATCCAGGACGGCGCGGTACTGCATTCCGATGCCGGGCAACCACTGACGCTGGGTGATGACGTGACCGTCGGGCACCAGGCGATGCTGCACGGCTGCACCGTCGGTGACGGTTCGCTGATCGGCATCCAGGCCATCGTGCTCAACGGCGCATGCATCGGCAAGTCGTGTCTGGTCGGCGCGGGTGCCGTGGTCACCGAAGGCAAGCAGTTCGAGGACGGCTGGCTGATCATCGGCGCGCCTGCCAGGGCAGTGCGCCGGCTCACGCCAGAGCAGATCGACGGCATGGCGCGCAGTGCCAGTGGCTATGTCGCCAAGGCCGAGCGCTTCAGGACCGAACTGGTTCGCATCGATTGAACGACTTGCCATGAGCGAACTTCACAAATTCATCTTCGAAGGCCTGCCGGTGCGCGGCACGCTGGTGCGGTTGACCGGCAGCTGGCGCGAGGTGCTGCAGCGCCGCGCCGCCTCGAACGACGCCTTCCCCGAGCCGGTTCGCGCGCTGCTGGGCGAGATGGCGGCCGCCGGTGCGCTCATGCAGTCCAGCATCAAGTTCGATGGCGCGCTGGTGCTGCAGGTCTACGGCGACGGGCCGGTCAAGCTGGCGGTCGTCGAGGTGCAGAGCGATCTGGCCTTCCGCGTCACGGCCAAGGTGGTGGGCGAGGTGGCGCCGCATGCGCAGGTCGAGGCGATGCTCAACGTGCACGGCCAGGGCCGCTGCGCGATCACGCTCGACCCGAAGACCCGATTCCCGGGTCAGACGCCTTACCAGGGCGTCGTCTCGCTGCACGGTGACCAGCGTGAGCCCCTGCAGAAGATCAGCGAGGTGCTGGAGCACTACATGCTGCAGTCCGAACAGCTCGACACCTGCCTGATCCTCGCCGCCAATGACGACATCGCCGTCGGCCTGCTGATCCAGCGCGTGCCGGTCGAGGGCGCTGCCAATCTCGGCCGGCGCAACGAGGACGATATCGGCCTGAACGAGGACTACAAGCGCCTGGCGATGCTGGCCTCGACGCTGACGCGCGACGAGCTGCTGACCCTCGATGCCGACACGCTGCTGCGCCGCCTGTTCTGGGAAGAGCCCTTGCGCCGCTTCCCGCCGCAGACCGGCGAGGACGGCCCCCGCTTTGCCTGCAGCTGCTCGCGCGAGCGCGTCGGGCGCATGCTGATCGGTCTGGGCCGCCCCGAGGTCGACGACATCATCGTCGAGCAGGGCCGCGTCGAGATCGGCTGCGACTTCTGCGGCATCAAGTACCACTTCGACGCGGTCGACGTCGGCGAACTGTTCACGCCGACGCCGCAGCAGGCGCCGGGGTCGGCGGCGATCAACTGAGGGCTACGCTCCGAGCCCGTCCTTCGGGTTTCGCAATCATGAGCGCGGCCTGGCTACTTCGCTGACACGCTCCACTGCACCAGGATCTCGTCGGGCTTGACCATGCCGAGGTCGTAGCGGGCCTTTTCCTCGACCATCTCCAGGCCTTCCTTCAGGTCGATGACCTCGGCCGCGAGTTGCTCGTTGCGGTGCCTCGCCGTCTCGTTGGTTGCCAGTTGCGCATCGAGCTGTCCCTGCAGATCGAGCACCCGTGGCACCCCCGAGTTGCCGAACCACAGCTGCGCGTGCACCAGCACGAGCAGCGTGATCAGGGCAAGTCGGACGAAGCGCACGGTGTGTCGTTTGCTGCAGTAAAGCGCGAAAAGTGCCGCGCCGCGTCAGCGCAGGTTGTAGAACGCGCCTCGGCCGGGGTAGGTCGCGACCTCGCCCAGATCTTCCTCGATGCGCAGCAGCTGGTTGTACTTCGCGATGCGGTCGCTGCGGCTCATCGAGCCGGTCTTGATCTGGCCGGCGTTGGTGCCCACGGCGATGTCGGCGATCGTCGAGTCCTCGGTCTCGCCCGAGCGGTGGCTGATCACCGCGGTGTAGTTCGCGCGCTTGGCCATCTCGATGGCGGCGAAGGTCTCGGTCAGCGTGCCGATCTGGTTGATCTTGATCAGGATCGAGTTCGCGATGCGCTTGTCGATGCCTTCCTTCAGGATGCTGGTGTTGGTGACGAACAGGTCATCGCCAACCAGTTGCACCTTCTGCCCCAGGCGTTCGGTCAGGTGCTTCCAGCCGTCCCAGTCGCCTTCGTGCATGCCGTCCTCGATGCTGATGATCGGGTACTTGTCGACCCAGTTCGCCAGCATGTCGGTCCAGCCTTCGGCCGACAGCTTCAGGCCGCCTTCGCCTTCGAGCACGTACTGGCCGTCCTTGTAGAACTCGCTGGCAGCGCAGTCCAGGCCAATCGCGATCTGCTCGCCGGCGGTGTAGCCGGCCTTGTCGATCGCGGCCAGGATCATCTGGATCGCCGCCTCGTGGCTGGCCACGCTGGGCGCAAAGCCACCTTCGTCGCCGACGGCGGTGCTGATGCCCTGATCGTGCAGGATTTTCTTCAGCGCATGGAAGGTTTCGGCACCCCAGCGCACCGCTTCCCGGAAGCTGGGCGCGCCCACGGGGATGATCATCAACTCCTGCAGGTCCAGCGAGTTGTTGGCGTGGGCGCCACCATTGATCACGTTCATCATCGGCACCGGCAGCTGCATGGCGCCCGAACCACCGAAATAGCGGTACAGCGGCAAGCCGCTTTCTTCCGCCGCAGCGCGTGCCACCGCCATGCTGACCGCCAACATCGCGTTGGCGCCGAGGCGGCACTTGTTGTCGGTGCCGTCGAGGTCGATCAGGGTGCGGTCCAGGAAAGCCTGCTCGCTGGCGTCGAGCCCGAGCACCGCTTCACTGATCTCGGTGTTGACGTGCTGCACCGCGCGCATCACGCCCTTGCCTCCATAGCGCTTGGCATCGCCGTCGCGCAGTTCGATCGCTTCGCGCGAGCCGGTCGACGCGCCCGAGGGCACGGCCGCGCGGCCCATCACGCCCGACTCGAGCAGCACATCGCATTCGACGGTCGGGTTGCCTCGGCTGTCCAGGATCTCGCGGCCGACGATGTCAACGATCGCACTCATGTAGCTTCCTCAGAATTGAAAATTGAAAAAAGGTGAGGCTGCCGCACCGGGGCTTGTTCAGCAACCGAAATCGTTCTCGAGCAGCGGCTGCTGCTTGACCACGCGGTCGAGCGCCTGCAGTTGTTCGAGCAGGGCCTTCATGTGCTTGAGCGGCACCGCGTTGGGGCCGTCGCACAGCGCATTCGCGGGGTCGGGGTGCGTTTCCATGAACACGCCGGCGATGCCCACGGCAATCGCGGCGCGTGCCAGCACGGGCACGAACTCCCGAGCGCCGCCTGAACTGCTGCCCTGGCCACCGGGCAACTGCACGCTGTGCGTGGCATCGAAGACCACCGGGGCGTTCGTCTCGCGCATGATGGCCAGCGAGCGCATGTCCGACACCAGGTTGTTGTAGCCGAAGCTGACCCCCCGTTCGCAGGCCATGAAGTTGTCTTCGATCAGCCCCGCCGCACGCGCTGCGGCGCGGGCCTTGGCAATGACGTTCTTCATGTCGTGGGGCGCCATGAACTGCCCCTTCTTGATGTTCACCGGCTTGCCGCTGCGAGCCACCGCCTGGATGAAATCCGTCTGGCGGCTGAGCAGGGCAGGGGTTTGCAGCACATCCACCACCGCCGAGGCAGCGGCCACCTCGGCTTCGTTGTGCACGTCCGTGATGACGTGCACCTGAAGTTCGCGCCTGACCTTGGCCAGTATCTCCAGCCCTCGTTCCGCGCCCAGACCGCGAAAGCCGCTGTCGCTGGTGCGGTTGGCCTTGTCGTAGCTGCTCTTGAAGATGAACGGGATGCCGAGCGCCGAGGTCATTTCCTTCAGCGCACCGGCCACATCCATCTGCAGCTGTTCCGACTCGACGACGCAGGGGCCGGCGATCAGGAAAAAGGGTTGCGTCAGGCCGACCTCGTATCCGCACAGCTTCATGCGGCAGCCTTCGCGGAGCCCACCACCTGCAAGCGCTCGCGCTGATGCGCCAGCGCCGCCGAGATGAAGGAGTTGAACAGCGGGTGGCCGCCCCACGGCGTGGACTTGAACTCCGGGTGGAACTGCACGCCCATGAACCACGGATGCACGCTGCGCGGCAGCTCGACGATCTCGGTCAGCTTCTCGCGCTGCGTGATTGCCGAGATCACCAGGCCGGCGGCACCGAGCTGGTCGAGGTAGTTGACGTTGGCCTCGTAGCGGTGGCGATGGCGTTCGGTGACCACATCGCCGTAGATCTCGTGCGCCAGCGTGCCGGGCTTCACGTCCGAGCTCTGGGCGCCCAGGCGCATGGTGCCGCCCAGGTCGGAGCTGCTGCTGCGCTTCTGGATCGAGCCGTCGGCGTCCTGCCATTCCTCGATCAGTGCGATCACCGGGTGCGGGGTGTCGGGCTCGAACTCGGTGCTGTTGGCTTTCTCGAGGCCGGCCTGATGTCGCGCGAATTCGATGGTGGCCACCTGCATGCCCAGGCAGATGCCGAGGTAGGGGAGCTTGGACTCGCGGGCGAATTTCGCCGCGAGCACCTTGCCCTCGACGCCGCGCTTGCCGAAGCCGCCCGGCACCAGCACCGCATCGAAGGCGGCGAGCTGCTGCACGTTGTCGGGCGTCAGCGTTTCGGAGTCGACGTACTCGATCAGCACCTTCGCATGGCTGTGCATGCCGGCGTGGCGCAGCGCCTCGTTCAGCGATTTGTAGGAGTCCGACAAGTCGGTGTACTTGCCGCACATCGCGATCGTGATCTCGCGCTCGGGGTGCTCGAACTCGCGCACCAGCTCGTCCCAGCGCTTGAGGTTGGCCGGCGGCGTGTGGATGCGCAGCTTGTCGCAGATCAGCCCGTCGAGCCCCTGCTCGT
Organism: Burkholderiales bacterium; assembly: GCA_947474755.1. Taxonomy (GTDB): domain Bacteria; phylum Pseudomonadota; class Gammaproteobacteria; order Burkholderiales; family Burkholderiaceae_C; genus PBB1. The sequence continues at coordinate 146,801 of CANJJE010000007.1, forward strand.
GAAGGATGCGCGGCACCTTGTAGATGGTGTCCACGTCCCACATCGAGATCACGCCCCAGGTCGGCACATTGGTGAACAGCGAGATCTTCTCGCGCTCTTCATCGGGAATGCGGCGGTCGGCGCGGCACAGCAGCACATCGGCCTGGATGCCGATCTCGCGCAGCTTCTGGGCGGTGTGCTGCGTCGGCTTGGTCTTCAGCTCGCCAGCGGCAGCGATCCACGGCACATAGGTCAGGTGCACGAAAGCGCTGTTGTTCGGGCCCATGCGCAGACTCATCTGGCGCACGGCCTCCAGGAACGGCAGCGACTCGATGTCGCCCACCGTGCCGCCGATCTCGACGATGGCGACATCCACCGCATGACCGGTGCCGACGCCCGCACCGCGCTTGACGAACTCCTGGATCTCGTTGGTGACGTGCGGGATCACCTGCACCGTCTTGCCGAGGTAGTCGCCGCGGCGTTCGCGTTCGAGCACGCTCTTGTAGATCTGGCCGGTGGTGAAGTTGTTGGCCTTCTTCATCCGGGTGGTGATGAAGCGCTCGTAGTGGCCGAGATCGAGGTCGGTTTCAGCACCGTCTTCGGTCACGTAGACCTCGCCGTGCTGGAACGGCGACATCGTGCCGGGATCGACGTTGAGGTAGGGGTCGAGCTTGATCAGCGTGACCTTGATGCCCCTGGATTCGAGGATCGCCGCGAGCGACGCCGCCGCAATGCCCTTGCCCAGCGAGGACACCACACCGCCGGTGACAAAGACGTACTTGGTCATTGCTTTCAGCAGCGGATTTGCGCTGCTGTGGTGGGAAACGTGAATTATAGAAGGGGGCTTTTCGGCCCCGGCGTCAGACGATCTTCTCGCCCGGGTGCGTGATCTTGCGCATCGGCTCGTAGCGGGCCGACGGCACGCACAGCGGATGGACCGCGGCCGCGGAGTCACTTGTCCACTGCGGGTCTTCGAGCGACTCGAACACTTCGCGCAGCCTGTGGCCCCACGAGCCCCGGATCATCTGGAAATACGGGTTCTGCTCGTCGATGCACACCACCTGATCGGATTTCAGCGAGTCGTTCTGGTAGACCAGCAGATCCAGCGGCAGGCCGACCGACAGGTTCGATTTCAGCGTCGAATCCATCGACACCAGCGCGCATTTCGAGGCCTCGTCCAGCGGCGTGGTCGGCGAGATCATCCGGTCGAGCACCGGCTTGCCGTACTTCGATTCACCGGCCTGGAAGTAGCAGGTCTCGCGGGTGGCCTCGATGAAGTTGCCGGCGGAATAGACCAGGAACAGGCGCATCGCCTCGCCCTTGATCTGCCCGCCGAAGATCATCGACGCATTGAAGTCGACACCCGCGGCCTTCAGCGACTTGCCGTCCTGGTCGTGGACGCGACGCACCGCACTGCCGAGCACGCGCACCGCGTCGAACATGCTGGTCGCATTCCAGATCGTGATCGGTGCCTCGTCGCCGTTGTCGATCTTCTCGACCTGCAGGATTTCTCGCACCGACTGGCTGATCGACAGGTTGCCTGCCGAGAGCATCACCATGAAGCGGTCGCCCGGACGCTCGTAGACGATCATCTTGCGGAAGGTGCTGATTTGGTCGAGGCCGGCGTTGGTGCGCGAGTCGGACAGGAAGACCAGCCCCGCGTCGAGTTTGATGCCTACGCAATAGGTCATGGTGCGTTATCGCTTTCAGGTGGATGTTGCAGCGCCTGCAGACGGTAGAGTGTTTCAAGGGCCTGTTTCGGAGTCAACGCATCGGGGTCGATCTGCGCCAGCGCCCGCTCGACCGGCGACGGTTCACGCGCTGCCAGCGGCGCCGGCGCGGCAAACAGATCGATCTGCGCCTGCCCCGATTTTTGCTGCGATTCGAGCGCTTCCAGTGCCGCGCGTGCCTGGCGCACGAGCGAGGCCGGCATGCCGGCCAGCCGCGCCACCTGCACGCCATAGCTTCGGCTGGCCGGGCCGGGCTGGATGTCGTGCAGGAACACGATGTCGTCGCCCGCCTTGCCGTGGCCGCTGGTGTGTGTTTCCACCGCCGACACATGCACGTTGATCGCCCGTTCGTGCTTTGCCGGGAAGGCCGTCAGCTCGAAGTAGTGCGTGGCAAACAGCGTGAAGGCGTTGTTGCGCTCGTGCAGATGGCTGGCGATGGCGCCGGCCAGCGCCAGGCCGTCGAAGGTCGAGGTGCCGCGGCCGATCTCGTCCATCAGCACCAGCGATTGCGCGGTGGCGCCGTGCAGGATGGCAGCGGCCTCGGTCATCTCGACCATGAAGGTCGACTGCGCATTGGCCAGGTCATCGGCCGCGCCGATGCGGGTGTGGATCGCATCCATCGGCCCGAGCCGGCAGGCCGTGGCCGGCACGAAGGAACCCATGGCTGCCAGCAGGCAGATCAGCGCCACCTGCCGCATGTAAGTGCTCTTGCCGCCCATATTGGGCCCGGTGATGACCAGCATCTTGCGGGTCGCGTCCAGCCGGCAGTCGTTCGCCATGAAGTTGCCGGCTCCTGTTTCCTGCAGGCGCGCTTCGACGACCGGATGGCGCCCGCCCTGGATGTCGATGCAGGGCTCGCGCACGAACTGCGGCCGGCACCAGTTCAGCGTCGCTGCCCGCTCGGCCAGTGCCGCCAGTGCATCGAGCGTGGCCAGCGCGCGCGCCAGATCGGACAGCGTCGCCACATGGGCCTGCAGCGCATCGACCAGCTGCTCGTACAGCAGCTTCTCGCGCGCCAGCGAGCGCTCCTGCGCCGAGAGCGCCTTGTCCTCGAACACCTTCAGCTCCGGCGTGATGTAGCGCTCGGCGTTCTTCAGCGTCTGGCGCCGCTGGTAGTCGGCTGGCACCTTGTCGACCTGGCCCTGCGTCACCTCGATGTAGAAGCCGTGCACCCGGTTGAACTGCACCCGCAGGTTGGCGATGCCGGTGCGGGCACGTTCGCGCGATTCGAGGTCGAGCAGAAAGGCGTCGCAGTTCTGAGCGATCGCACGCAGCTCGTCGAGCGCGGCGTCGCAGCCAGGAGCGATCACGCCGCCGTCGCGCAGCATCACCGCGGGCTCTTCAGCCAGCGTGGTTGTCAGCAGGGACTCGATCGAAGCGTCGGGTTCGAGTGCCTCGAGCGCCATCTCGAGCAGCACGCAGGCGCCTTTGGGCACCGCAGCGCGCAGGCCGGGCAGGGCGCGCAGCGTCGTGCGCAGGCCGGTCAGCTCGCGCGGGCGCACCTGGCGCAGCGCGATGCGTGCGGTGATGCGCTCGACATCGCACACCGATCGCAAGGCCTGCCGCAAGCTGTCGCCGCCACCGGCCATCAGCGCCTCGACCGCCTCGTGGCGTTGCGTTGCCACGCTGCGATCACGCAGCGGCCGCATCATCCACCCGCGCAGCGCCCGGCTGCCCATGCCCGTGCGGCAGGTGTCGAGCAGTGACAGCAGCGTGGGCGACTGCTCGCCGCGCAGCGTCTGCGTCAGCTCCAGGTTGCGGTGCGTGGTGGGCGGCAGGTCGATCAGTTCGCTCGCGCGCTCGACCTGCAGGCTGCGCACATGCGCCAGCGCCTGGCCCTGCGTGTGCTCGGCGTAACTCAGCAAGGCCGAGGCGGCGGCATGGGCCACCGTCAGCTCGCCGGCATTGAAGCCCGCGAGACTCGCCACCCGAAGCTGCTCGCACAGCTTGCGTGCGCCCAGCGCGGCATCGAACTGCCAGTCGGGCCGGTGCGTTACCGCCGCCGAGGTGGCCGACAGCGCCGAAGGGGCGTGTTCTCGCGCCACCAGTACCTCGGCCGCGTTCAGCCGCGCCAGCCAGCCGGGCAGTTCGTGATCGGCGCATTCGGTCAGCCCCAGCTGGCCGCTGCTCAAGCCCAGCCAGGCCAGGCCATGGGTCGTCTGCCCTCGATGCGTGTGCTGCGACAAGGCCAGCAGCAGCGCGTCGGCCTTGTCCGACATCAGCTCCGTGTCGGTCAGCGTGCCGGGTGTGACGACACGCACCACCTTGCGCTCGACCGGCCCCTTGGCCGTTGCCACATCGCCGACCTGCTCGCAGATCGCCACCGGCTCGCCGAGCCTGATCAGCTTCGCCAGGTAGCTCTCGACCGCATGCACCGGCACGCCCGCCATCACCACCGGCTCGCCGCCGCTCTGGCCACGGGTGGTCAAGGTGATGTCGAGCAGCCGGTTCGCCCGCCGGGCGTCGTCGAAGAACAGCTCGTAGAAATCGCCCATCCGGTAGAACACCAGCGTGTCCGGATGATCGGCCTTGATGCGAAGGTACTGCTGCATCATGGGCGTGTGCAAGGATTTCAGCGCATCGCCTGACTCGTTGACGTCATTCGTTCTGTCTGTCTTCAGTCGTTGGTCTGCTGGCATATCGGGTGATTTTGCGTGGGTGCTTGGCATGCGTTGATGTCCACACCGCACCTGCACCCGATGGACGACAACCCCTGCTCACAACTTGCCCCAGCCAGCGGGCGGCGGGGGCGGGGCCCTGCTGCCTGGAAAAGGTGTTGACCGCAGACATTGTCAAGGCGATGCGCTGCCTGCGGCGCAGCCGTGGCATGGCGAGGCTCGGCCCCGCGCTGGCCCAGCGCAGCGACCCTGCATAACGACATTCGAGCGAGCGCAAAACAGGCTCTGCAGGTTACATAACGCCTATAGGTGTTTTCGAGTCGCATCGACATCTCGCTCGACACCCTACGCAACCGGGAGCAGGGCAAGCACAGCCCCACCGGTGCGGCCAGGGCGTTGCTGAGGGTGCTGGACAAGGCGCCGGAGGCTTGCCTGGAGGCGTTGCGCTGAGCCGAGGTGACTTACAGGAGCTTTTTCCATGACAAGCAAAGCCAAGTTCAAGAGTGACGCCTTCGAGACCATCTACAGCGCTGCGCAGGGGCGGCACCGTGCCGGCACCATCGACAAGGCGACCATGCGTGCTTTCTGAACACCAGCGAATCCACGGTGCAGAAATGGGAGGCCGGAACCAAACGGCCGAGCGGTATGGCGCTCAAGCTGCTGGCAGTCGTCGAAAAGCACGGGCTCAAGGTACTGGCCTGAGCGCCGGACCGTCACGCCGATGGCCGCACGCCCGATCAGCACGACGCATTTGCCGTGGCGTCGTGGCTCAGTGAAGCCGACCGGTCCGGCCAGCTCGTGCGGTTTGTGCAGCCGAATCTGACGCTGCCGGTGCTGCACGCCTCCATCCCGACCGCCATATCCCCACAAGAGAGGTGCAATCCATGAACCCATCCCGCCGCGTTGCCTTCATCCACGCCCGTGGCGCTCGTTCTGGCGCTCGGCGCTTATTGAGCTTGCTCGATAGGTGTGTATGTGATGGTAATAAACAAGAATGCTTGACCTTGCCAAGATCACTGGCTTCGAGTGGGATACCGGTAACGAGCGAAAAAACGAGAAGCACGGTGTCACCATGGCTTAGGCCGAGCAGGTGTTTTTCAATGCGCCGCTGCTGCTTTTGGATGATGTGGCCGACAGCCAGAAGGAACCGCGGCTCCACGCCTTGGGCGTCACCGACGAAAGCCGAACGCTGCACATCACGTTCACGCTTCGGAAGTCGGGCCAGTCGATACGGGTGATTTCAGCCAGGGATATGCACCGCAAGGAGCGAGTGATTTATGACCAAGCCAGCTAAAGCCATTCCCAAATTCGCCAACGAGGCTCAGGAGCGTGCCTACTGGGAGTCTCACGACTCCACAGAGCATTTGGATTGGTCAAAGGCCAAGAAGGTGACGTTGCCAAATCTGAAGCCAACGACGAAGACCATTTCGCTGCGCCTGCCACAGCACTTGCTGGATTCCATCAAGGTGGCCGCGAACGCGCGCGACGTTCCGTACCAGTCGCTCATCAAGGTGTGGCTTCAGGAAAAGCTGCGCCAGTGACTTCTCAGTTGATGCGCAATCGCGGTAGAAGATGAGGTAGCGCCCATGCGGCAGCATGCGCACGCCTTCCCCCAGTTCTGGCCGTGCCGTGCCAATGCTGGGCGCGTGGCCTAACTTCATGACGAACCTTGCTCTTGCTCCGTTCCTTCGTATTTGGAGCGAAGGCGAGCGAAGACTTCTTCAGCCGGGATGCCATCCCCGCTGTCTGCGCCTTTCTGAATGTCAGCGCGCCGCGCAAGCTCACCTGGTGAGCCCCCCGCCAGTCAGCATCCGTCTGGCAACCCTGCCAGCCACCGGAGCCGCCATGTCATCAATCAGAGGGGTCATGCTGCTGCCCATCAGCACAAGGAGTTATCGCAGCCACACGGCGCATCACACCTTCGTCAACAAGGTGAACGCGCCAGAAACGGTGGCCGACCCCAACCTCGCGCTCAGCCGACTGGTCGAGAACCGCGTGCGTGGTGAAGTCGCGCAGCAGCTCTCGCCCACCGACTATCGGGTGCTGCGCTGGGAGCAGCGCGACACCCAGAACCGGTTTTTCGTGCGCTTTCGCGAGCTGGACGGCGTGTTCGAAGCCGGCAACCGCACGACCGTCATCCTCGAGGTCAAGGCCAGCGCCAGCAAAGGCAGCATCAAGTCCGGACTTACGCAATTGAGGGCCGCTGTGAACACAGCGTCACACGCGCAACCCAGGATGGTGGGCATCCTCGCCATCGCTGACATGGGTGAGTGGTTCGACACCTTCGGCCAGTCGGCCACACGCCCGCTGGCCGATCACTTTGCCGGCATGGACGTCACGCTGCTCGACTGGCCACCCCGATTGCCGGAGGACAGCACCGATGGGATCTTCGTGACGCTGGTGCCTGGTGAGGTGGTGGGTGGGTGGTTGCCAACTGAGGCGCAGGAGGTGTTGCAGTGACCGGAGGCTGGGGCGAGATCGGCGTCTCTGCTTCGAACTGGACACCTCCCAAAAGAGGGGTGCTTGCGGGATTTTCTTGAGAAAAAGGCTTCAAAGATTCCTAACATCGTCGGGATTACCTCTCAGACGAAATGGCGACAAAACTCGACATCGAGTTCTACCAAGACGGGCGGGATGCGCTTTTGAAGGCTTTGGCGGACTGAGCGCCGCTTAACGACGACCAACCATGAGCCCTTCCCGCCCGTCAACAATCAAAGACCTGGCCGATCTGGGTCGCGCATGGAAAGAGGTGGGGCAAGCCGAACCCACGCGTGGCCCTCCACCCGCAGGCGGGGACCAAATCGAAAAGGTCGCGGTTGCGTCAGTCGTCCTTGACACGCCAAAGCCGGTGACCCCGGGTCCCGGATATACGCCTGTGCCTGCCGCCGTGGGCGAAAAAAACCCAACCCCAACGGCCGTAGTCTTTAACGAGATACCGATCCCGCTATACCTAAACCAAATCGAGGAATTGCGCGCCAAGGTCGAGAAACAGGCTCGCAGGATTCGAGAGCTGGAAGGTGAAGTGCTGGCTCCTGGCGATGTGGACTTGACCCCGAGGGAGCGAAAGCTCCGTGCCGAGGAAAAGAAGCTCGCAGAGGAGCGTCTTGTTTTTGAGGCGGAACTGGACGAGCTTTACAAGGTGAGAGAGAGGGAGACCCAGGTCACTTGCAGGGAGCAGGCTGCCAACCAGCTGAAAACTGATTTAGATGAGCGCCAAGCCAAGCTCGAAGGCCTGGAGCGTGAGCGCGGGAATTTGCTGGGTGAACTGGCTGAGGCGGATGTGCGGTTCCGGGGTGTTTCAAAAGAACTCACCGACGTCAAAGTAAAGATTATTTTGGTGTCCGGTGAGGCAAGGAAATTTGAGGCTGATGTTGCTGCACTGACCAAGAAATTGAAGGATGCGCGTAGCGAGCTTCGGGCTGCGCGCACGGCTCTAGACCAGTTCGAGCAAGAGTTGGCTGCGGCGAACATCTCGTTGACAAAATCTAACAACGCACTCGGCCGAACCAAAGTGGATCTCGCGAGAGCCGTTGAAAAGAGAGACGAAGCGCTCAGACTTCTGAGCGAACTGCCCGACCTGCATATCCGACGAGAGCCTATTTTGGATTGGCTCGTCAGTGAATCCGATGGGCTCGGCATCGATCTGTCCAGTGGTTCAAGGTTGGGATGGACTGGTGAGGGGCCTTATGAGAACTCGATATTCGACAGATTGATTTCTGACTTTGGTGTCGACCAATATGAGTTGCCTCACGAGTCGATATCGCATGTGGTGGTAGGCCGCGAAGGCTGGTCTGAAGAAGCTCTCATTGAGCAAATAGAAGTGAGGCAAGGCGAGCCTCTTCGTGTCTATTCGCAAGAGATGGTTGTTGCAGCAATCATTACTGGCCGTGACCCGTTGGATTGCGAAGACATGGATGTATTGAATGCATTCAAGGATGGACATCCTGCGCTTGAGTTTCTTGCGGCCCAGGGTTTCGATTGGCCGACCATCTGTGTGGTGGATACCTCGTCAGTTGACGGTCTGGGAGCTGAGAGTTCCGGGATCGAAGAATCACCTTTGCACCTGCTTGGTTATCACGTTGGCAAATCTTCATTGCTGAGCCGGGAGGATCGACGCGAAAAGCTGCAAGAGGCTTTCGACACCGACGAGCTTCCCTGGGTTGAGTCGCACGCATACATGGAGAAGTGGGGCACGGGTCGATCGCACCAGCGCTTGTGGCGAATAGCCACCCACCTCGCGAACATATTGAACGGCCGTGTTGGGCTAGATCCCAGGAAGGCCGTTGCCCGAGCCGACTGGCTAGAAGATCTGGCCTGGTTGAAGGCCAACCTCTACACGCGGCACCGGTTCAAATTCAAATGGCCTTGACAGCGCAAGGTCTCGCGACAGGGCTGCTGTTGATTTCAAAAAAGACTGCCGTCTGAACTGAATTTCAAGCTCTGGCTCACCCCATGAGCCTCCCGCCGGTCAACATGCATTCATGTTTTCCGGCCTCCCCCGCACTGATCAGGATCACCTGGCGCATCGCCAGGGTTGTGCAAAGGCACTCTGTTCGCACGCGTCTCTCAGAGTGTCTGCTCGCCGCCCCGTCTCGTCACGCGGGGCGCGTGCCAGCGAAGGGGCGACGCGCAGACACTCTGCGCGAAGCATCCGTTTCCCCGTTGTTCAAGTGATGTGCGGGGGAGGCCCCCTTTCATGAGCGGCTTTGGCAAGGGCCGTGAGACGCCCGGCGCCCGGGCTGCCACCGTCGAGCAGCTGCGCGAGGCCTTTGCCGAGGCCGAGCTCGAGATCAAGGCCGCCCTGGCCGGGCCCGACCCCTGGGCGCCCGACTACGGCCTTCGCACCCTGCGCGCGCTCGATGCGGCCGCATGCGCGCTCAGGCAGGCCGTGGCGCTGGCGCTGCCTGATCTGGGCGACATCGCGCGGCTGCAGCAGGCCTGGTCGCTGGCCACCACGAGGCCGGTGCGGGCGGGTTTGCTGTATCGCACGGCCGTGCCGCTGGGGGCTGCGCCGTCGCCCCTGGTCGACGAGGCCAGGCGCCTGCGTGCCATCAGCCAGCGCCGCTGGTCCGAAGGCTTTCGCAAGCCCGAGGCTCACGAGGTGGCCATCGCCAGCCTGCTGATGTGCGACGACCCGGCCGCGCTGCCCGTGCCCAACCTGGGTTACGCGGTGCGGCTCAAGGGCGGCACGCGGCTGCGCTTTCGGCTGGCGTGGCATTGCCTGAATGGCTCGCCTCTGCCCGATCTGATCAAGATCGCCGCGTTCAAGCAGCCCGCAGCCAGCGATTACCAGCGCCGCATCGAGTTCACCCGCATGCTCAGGGGCAGTGCGGCGGCGGGGCGCAAGCTGCGCGCGCTGCGCGAGGTTGAATTTGCGCTGCTGGGCTCGCGTGGGCAGGCCTTCGTGCTGAGCCTGCCGGCGCTGTGGCCCGACATCCTGGTCGCCAGCCTGCACCGCCGCGCCCATCTGGCCCAACACACACAAACGCTGGCTGCCGAGCGCGATCGGCTCGAGGCCTTGTTTTCCGGGGTCATGAAGGTCCTGCGCAGTCGGCGCCTGGGCGAGATCGACGGCATGCTGGCGCAAGTGGCCGGCTGCCCGGTCGATCAGCTGGTCGAGACCCCCATCGCCCGCGCGCTGGCGCGCAAGACCATGGACGGCCCGCTCAACCTCGATCTCGACGCCAGGCACCCCGCCCTGAAAGACGAGTTCGGCGTGTGGGTGCCGATGTCGCCTGCCGCCCATGCGCGGCTGTCCGCCTGGCGCGGCAGCGCCTTGCCTGCCTGGTGGGCGATGAGCCCGGCCGAGGTGGCGCAGCACATTGCCGCCGGCACGCTCGATGTGGGCAAGCGCGGTGACGGCATTCCTGCGCAAGACCTGTTCGCGCTCAGTCGCGGCTGGGGCGTGGCTGAGCAGGTCGCCATCGTGCGCAGCGGCCGCGGGCACATCCTGCGATCGGATTGCGACGGCTGGCGGCTCCTGCCCCTGGCCGATCTGCCTGCCGCCGTGGCGAATCTCGCTCAGGATGGCTGGCCGCTGGTGGCCAGCCGCTTGTCGAAGCTGAAAGACGCCAGGCCCTGGCTCGAGCTGATGGCCGCCCCCGGGGCCGATGCCGCCGCGCTGCGCACCCTGGCCGAGACCGCCATCGACATGGCCAGCGTCAAGGGCTGGACGCGCAGCTGGGGCCAGTGGGTGGCAAGCGCCATCGGCACGCCGGCATGGCACGCCGTGCGCGAGGTCGCCATGGAGCGCACCCGCCTGCTGCTCGATGCCGTGGCCCTGTTCAACGACCAGCGCAAGCCGGTGGCGCCGGTGTCGTTTCGGGTGGCGGTGGTCGATTCACTGCACACCGACGGGCAGCTGCCGCGCGAGCCGCTCGACATCGTCTTGTGCTGGCTCGAAGCCGATCCCGCCGTGAGCTCCGTGCTGGCGCAGCGCGGGCCGGTGGGCTTGCTCGAGCGGCTGGCCGCGCACAAGGCCACTCCCGTGCACGTGCTCGAGCGCCTGATGACCCTCGCCCCCGCGACGGTGCGGCCCATCGCCTGGCGGCAGCGGCTGCGCCAGGTCGACACGGCAGGCGAGCTGCTCGACTTCACCCGCGATCTGCCGCCCAACCCCGGGCACCTGCCGTGGAGCCGCAAGTGGTTCGGGCTGCCCGGCAGCGAGCTCAACGTGGCGCTGGTGATGGCCGCACGGCGCAACGGCTGGCGGCTGCGGGCGCTGCGCGATCACCTGGTCACGCATCTGGGCGCCGAGCCCGGCGAGGCGGCATTCGGGCAGGCCGCTGCCGAGGCCATCGCCCTGCTGCGGCCCACCGCGCCGCGCGAGGCGGCCATGCTCGAACTGGTGGGCGTGCTTGGTGCCGATCTGGCGGCCTCGCTGATGCGCGTGTTTGCCATGGCCGATCGCCACGCTGCCCCCGGCCACAAGCTCGACGGCGCCTACAAGCGCCACCTGCTGCCCAAGAAGAGCGGCGGCAACCGGGTGATCTCTGCCCCCGCGCTGCCGCTCAAGCGTGTGCAGCGCGCCGTGCTCGACAGGCTGCTCACCCCGCTGGGCAGCCACGACTGCGCCTACGGCTTCGTGCCCGGGCGGTCCATTGCCCACAACGCGGCGGTGCACGTGGGGCAGCTGGTGGTGGTGAACGCCGATGTGCAGAACTGCTTTCCGAGCGTGAAGTGGCCGCTGGTGCTGGCCGCCTTGCGCCGCGGGCTGGGCGAGAGGCTGTCGAGCACCGCCATCTCGATGCTGTGCGATGTGTGCACCGCCAACGGCGGCCTGCCCATCGGTGCGCCCACCAGCCCGGCGCTGCTCAACCGCGTGCTGATCAAGACCGACGAGGTGCTGCTGCAAGCCGCCCGGGCGCGCGGGCTCCACTACACCCGCTATGCCGACGACCTGACGTTCTCGGGCGATGCGGCTGCGGTGCAGATGCTCGGCATCGCGCGGCGCACGCTGTCGCAGATCGGCCTGCAGCTCGACGCGAAGAAGACCAACATCTTCCGGCGCGGTCGCAGGCAGATGGTCACGGGCCTGGCCGTCAACGACCAGGTGAGCGTGCCGCGCAACATCCGGCGGCGGCTGCGTGCGGCCGTGCACATGGCGGTGCAGCACGGCACGTCGCACTGGCACGGCCAGGAGCAAAGCCTGCTGGCGCTCAAGGGCCGCATCAGCTTCGTGAAGATGGTGCACGCGGCCGAAGGCGCGCAGCTGATGGCGCGGCTGTCGCACGGCGACGCCTGGGCCGAGCTGTCCAGCGGATCGGCCGGCGAGGCCGCGGCGCAAGAGCAGGCGAACGGCGGCGACAGCGATGAAGCCTGAAGTGAAGCCTGAAATGAAACCCGAACACCCGCCCCACATCGAGCAAGGCGACGGCTCGCGCATGAGCGAGCTGGCCGATGCGCAGGCGCACCTCGTGCTCACCAGCCCGCCGTACTTTGCCCCGTCGCTGGAAGCGCAGCTCGACGCCGGGCTTGAACCCGGTGCTGACCTCGACGCGCTGGAAGCGCACACCGTCGCCTTCGCCTGGGGCCTGCGCCCGGTGTGGGCCGAATGCACCCGCGTGCTGGCCCCTGATGCCCGGCTGGTGGTGCAGGTGCGCGATGTGCGCCTGCGCGAGCGGCTGGTCGCGGTGGAATGCGTGCACCGCCAGATGCTGGGCAGCCTGGGCTGGCACCTGCTGGCGCGCCATGCGTGGCGCCCCGTGCACACCACGCTGGGTCGCCGGCGCGTGGCCGCGGCGCTGGCCGCCCGCTCGGGCCCGGTGCCCTTTGATGCCGAGGCGTTCATGGTGTTCGCGCGCCACGGCACGGCCCCGCGCGGTGCGCCCAGCGCCGAAGACACCGCGCTGCTGAGCGCCGACACCATGGTCACGCCGGTCGGGCGGCTGGCGCAGCGGCATCGTTTTCAGGCGCCGCTGCCGGTGCTGTCCGCCTTCGTGCGCATGGCGACGAAGCCGGGCGACTGGGTGGTCGACCCCTTTGCCGGCGGCGGCTCCACGCTCAAGGTGGCCACCGACCTGGGGCGTCGCGCCTGGGGCTGCGATGTCGATATGGCCGCGGTCACGCAGGCGAGGGTGAACCTGGGGTTGCGCGCGGCAGATGGCGCAGGCTCACCCCATGAGCCAGACGCCGGGGATGATGACTGAATGAGCACCCCGCGCCTCGCCACCCGCCGACCCGTGGCCCCTGCTCGATTGCCTGAGCCGGCCGCCGGCGTGCGCACCCACGTGCCGCTGCCGGCCACGGTGGCCTATACCCTCCTGCTGATGGGCGAGAGCACCGGCCTGAGCGCCGAGGTGCTCGGCGCCCTGCGGCAAGCGCTGCCGGGCGCGCAGGTCAACTCCCTGGGCGAGCGGCTGCGCCAGATGGCGGCCAGCGGCATGCCCGAGGCCATCGTGCCCTTCACGCGCGACCCGCTCGACGTGGCCTTTGCTTCGCTGATGGCGGGTGAGGTGTACGGCTTCAGGTTCCCTGGCGACGGCATGCACATCGAGGCGGGCTACTTCGCGGTGACGCGCAATGACGTGAGTTACATCGATGAGGTGGGCGAGGGCCGTGTGGCCGGCGCCGGGCCGGATGATGAGCTGCTGGATCGCCAGCGCGTGGCGGCGATCCTGGAAGACCACCGGCCCGGCGACACGGTGGAGCTGTCGGTGCCCCAGGCCGGCCAGGGCGATCACCTGATGCATTTGTTGGGGCCGAGAGTCATGGCCTCGGGGCTGGAGCGGTGCAGCGCAGAGGCCACGCTGCTCAGGGCCGCTCCGTCGCGCGGGCTCGACATGGAGCGCGCCCACATCACCCAGAGCCGCCTGGGCAAGCTCACCTTCGTGGGCAAAAACGGCTGCCTGCTGCTCGACGAGCCGCGCGTCGAGCGCTTGATGGAGTTGCAGGCGGCATCGGTCGATCAGTCGGCGCTGAGCAGCTGCTGGCTGATGCTGGAGCACAAGGACTTCCGGTTCCTGGGCCCGCTGCCCGACCTGACCGAACCCGGCGCGACGCTGGCGGGCTGGTGGTGCCCCGATCAGCGCCACTGCGTGCGGCTGAAGGCGACGCCCGGGCCCTCGGTGATGCTCGGCTTCGAGCACGCCGTGGCCGTGCTGAGCCATGTGCCGTGGGCTGCCATCAACGACCCGATCCTGTGGCTCGAGGTGGCTCTGGCTGCCCGCGCCTTGCGAACCCAAGGCCGACCTGAATGAAACCATCACGCCTGAAAACCGTTCTTGAATCGCTGCTCAACCAGCGCTGGCCCGCCTTCATCTGGGGGCCGCCGGGCATCGGCAAGAGCTCCATCGTGCAGACCATCGCGCGCGAGCGCCAGCTGCCGGTGGTCGACCTGCGCGCGAGCCTGCTCGACCCGACCGATCTGCGTGGCATCCCCGCCATCGAGGGTGGCCGCGCAGTGTGGTGCCCGCCGGCCTTTCTGCCGCGCGAGGGCGAGCCGCCCGGGGTGCTGTTTCTCGACGAGATCAACGCAGCACCACCCATGGTGCAAGCCAGCCTGTATCAGCTGGTGCTCGATCGCCGCGTGGGCGAATACGTGCTGCCCGACGGCTGGTGGATCGTGGCGGCGGGCAACCGCCAGCAGGACCGCGCGGTGACCTTCCGCATGTCGAGCGCGCTGGCCAACCGCTTCGTGCACCTCGAGCTCGAGCCTGACGTGGACGACTGGCGCGAGTGGGCCATCGGTCGGCGGCTCGAGCCGCTGGTGGTGTCGTTCGTGGGCGTGCGGCCCAAGCTGCTGTGGCAGGAACCCACCGACACCGCGGCCTACCCCACGCCGCGCTCGTGGGAAATGGCGTCCGACGTGATGCGCACCTTTGGCGGCCACAAGGCCTGTGCCGACGTGCTGCCCGGCATCGTCGGCACGGCGGCGGCGGTCGAGTTTTCGGCCTACGTGAAGAAGGCCGTCAACGAGAAGCACATGCGCGCCATCGTGGCCGACCCGCTTGGCGCCGAGCTGCCTGAAGCACTCGACGGCATCTATCTGCTGACTTCCTGGCTGGCGTATCACGCCGACGAAGGCGATGTGTCCCGGGCCAGCGCCACGCTGCTCGGGCGGCTGCCGCCCGAGTTTGGCGTGGTGCTGGCGCGGGACATGATCAAGGCGCGCCCGGCCTTCATGCGCGAAGCCGGCTACAAGGACTTCATCAAGGCGCATGGCCACCTCATCGCGCGCTGAGGCGGCGCCGCTCGGCGCAGAGCAACGCGCGCTGGTGGCGCAGCGCGTGCTGCGCGCGAGGGTGCGTCTGGCGCTGGCGCAGCCGTTTCTGGCGACCTCGGTCATGCGCCTGCCGGTGCGCGAAGTGGCCGGCATGGCCTGGTGTTCCACCGCAGCCACCGACGGTTATCACATCTTCTACAACCCCGACTGGGTGGCCGGGCTCAACGATGCCGAGCTGCGCGGCCTGCTCGCGCACGAGGCGCTGCACGTGCTGTTCGACCACGCCGACCGGCGGCACCAGCGCGACCCCAAGGGCTGGAACATCGCCTGCGATTTCGCGATCAACCTGCTGCTGATCGGCCAGGGCTTCAGGCTGCCCGCAGGTGGGCTGATGACGCACGAGTTCGCCGGCATGACGGCCGAGCAGATCTATGGCGAGCTGCAGGCCCAGGCGCACGCGAAGCCTCGAGCTGGCAAGGGGCCCCCGGGCCCGCCGGGCGATGACGACGCGGGTGGTCTGGCCGATGCCGGGGCGCTTCCTGCCATCGGCGCCGATCTGCTCAGTGCCGACGACCCGCACGTGCGGCCGATGCGCAACCCCGATGCGCCCGATGCCCAGCAGCTCGGGGAGTTGCGACGCGAACTGCGCGAGGACGCCAGCGCCCGGCTGCAGGGGCAGGGCGCGGCAGGCTTCAAGCAGGAGTGCGATGCCGACGACGCCCGCCGCATCGACTGGCGCGCGCTGCTGCGGGCGTGGCTCAACGACCGCATCAAGGGCGACTGGGCGAGCTACCCCTTCAGCAAGAAGCACATCCACCGCGGGCTGTTCATGCCGTCGGCCAGCATGGCGGTGCCCGGGCACGTGGTGTTTGCCATCGACACCTCGGGCTCGATGAGCGCCGACACGCTGGGCAAGATCGTCGGCGAACTGCGTGCTTTCCGAGAAACGTTTCCGTGCCAGCTCACCGTGCTGCAAGCCGATGCTGCCATCCAGCAGGTCACGCGCTTCGATGCGATGGACGGCATCGAGATCCCGACCCGCTTGCAGGTGGTCGGCCGCGGCGGCACCGACTTCCGGCCGGTGTTCGACTGGGTGCAGCGCGAGGCCGAAGGCGCCCTCGTGCTCTATGCCACCGACGGCTTCGGCACCTTCCCGAAGACCGCGCCATCCAGCCCCGTGATCTGGCTGTTCACGCCGCCACACGCCGTACCCGAGCGGGTGCCGTTCGGGGCGGTGGTGCGCACCTAGCCGCAAACGTCATTCCCACGACAAACACCAAGGAGACCCGAATGAAGCGAATCGCCAACCTGGACCAGGCGCTGGAGAACATCGATATCGACGGCCGGCTGAAAGAGGTCATCCACGATGTGCTCGGCCACATCACGGCCATGGCCCGTGAGCGCAGGGGCAGGGCGGTGGATGTGGCCACCAGCCACGAGGCTGGACCCATCGCCAACGGCCACCCGCTCGTGATGGTCATCCCCGCCGAGCGCCACGGCGCCTGCCTGCCCGTCCTGCTGGCCGTGAGCGACTCGAAGCACCGCGGCGCGAAGTCACCCAAGGCGGTGATGCAGCGCATGCAGGAAGTGCTCGTCGAATGCGACCCGATTGTCGAGGTGGCGATCTTCCTGAGCGATGCCAGCGGCATCGGCGCGGTGCTCGAGGACAACATCAAGCTGATGGACGCCCGCTTGCGCAAGGGCAGCCTCAAGGGCTTCCTGCCCGTGGTTGCCGTGGGCAACCAATTGACGGTGCTGGAGTGGCGGCCTTGAGGCAGTCGCCAGACTCGAGCTGCGGCTACGGCGCCGATCAGCGCGGGGGCCAACCATGCTGATCCCGAAGAAGCTCAAGGTCGGCCGCAAGTGGTACGACGTGGAGATGCTCGACACCATGCCCACCAAGGGCAAGATGGGTCGGGTGTTCTTCACCAGCCAGCTCATCCAGATCGCACGGCGCAGCAACCGCACCGGCCGCACCTTCAAACCCGCCGAGGTCAGCGACACCTTCTGGCACGAACTGACCCACGCGATCCTGCACGACATGAGCCATCCGCTGTGCAGGAACGAGCGGTTTGTCGTCGGGTTTTCCGAGCGCTTGAA
>CANJJE010000008.1 GCA_947474755.1 Burkholderiales bacterium
CTTCAAACCCGCCGAGGTCAGCGACACCTTCTGGCACGAACTGACCCACGCGATCCTGCACGACATGAGCCATCCGCTGTGCAGGAACGAGCGGTTTGTCGTCGGGTTTTCCGAGCGCTTGAATCGGGCGGTGAATTCGGCGAGGTTGTGAGGGTGGGCTCATCAAACGCTTCGACTCGCAAGGGAGATTCCACAGAAAAACTCAGGCGAGGCCGCAGTTCCTGTTAACGCCGGTTTGGGGGTCGGGTGTCAAGTTTTTAAAAGGGTCGACGGGGTTGCGGCTCCTGATTCATTGAAGTCGGTTTGCATCTGAAAAAAGAAAAGGAGTTGCCCGATGACTGCAAAAAGTATCCTGGAACGCGCTGGATGCGAAATGAGAGTCACCTGTGATCGTGATTGGGAAACTTTCGAAGTTACGGAAGAGGAGGGGATCCGTTTTTGTAATCACTGCGAGAAGGCAGTGTTTCTAACCCAAACGCCGACTGAATTAAGAATTGCGGCAGAGAGGCGTCTATGTGTTTACATACGGCCAGGTAGCCCAGCGGATAGTTTTCGCTCGACTTTTGATGTGGCTCCGAAAATATTTGAGATGCCGAGGGAAAGAATTCGTGAAATTGAGGCCAAGAGTATAAGAAAAAGCCGCGGTTTAACTGGTGTTGTAATAATTAAGGATGAATAATAAATAATTGAATGATAATTCAAATGTCCTCAGATTTCGTGTGAATAACGTCGGCCGTGGATTGACACGGGCGTCTACCTGAAAACCACCTGCCCCCGCAAATCCCTCTGCAGCACTGGCAGCAGCGCCGCCCAGTCCGCGTCGCTGGCCGCGTTGCACGCCAGGCCATGCCGATGCGCCGAGTACTCACGCACCACGTGCAAGCTCTGCCCGCGCCGCTGGTACCGGGCCGAGTAGCGCAGTTCGCCGCGCTTGAAGCTCACATTGGGCGGGATGCGATCGATGCGGGTGCTGGCTGGAAAGGCCATCTCCGTTTCTTCGCGAAAGCCGTGCGAGCCGCAATAGGACTCGAAGCGGCGCTCGGGTAACGCCTTGGTGGTGCGCATGCCGGGGATGACGCCTGGCACCAGCCCCTTGGGGCTCAGTCCCCGACGGGCGCCTGCTCGAACACCCGAATGCGAGGCGAGATCTTTGGCTGGAGTTCGCGTGCGGCCACGCGAATGTCGAACTCGGACTGAAGGTTCATCCAGAAGCGCGGCTCCATCGAGAAAAACAGCCCCAGGCGCAGCGCCGTGTCTGCCGTGATCGGTCGATGACCGTTGATGATCTCGCTCACGCGACTGGGCGGCACGTCGAGGTCGGCCGCCAGCTTGCGCGCGGTGATGCCCATGGGCTTCATGAAGTCCTCAAGCAGGATCTCTCCCGGGTGGATTTCGTCAAGCAATGCCTTCATGTTCACCTCACTAGTGGTAGTCGACGATCTCGACATCGTGCACACCATCGTCACGCCAGACGAAGCACAGCCGCCACTGATCGTTGATGCGGATGCTGTACTGGCCCTTGCGGTCTCGCTTGAGCAGTTCAAGCTGGTTTCCGGGCGGCACTCGCAAGCTCGCCAACTCGGTCGCAGCGTGCAGTTGCATCAACTTGCGCCGGGCAACGCGTTCGACGTTGCGAAACCGATGCACCGGCCTGCTGTGAAACAAGGCCTCGGTATCGGCGCACGAGAAAGACCGGATCATGATCTATTTTGATCTGAAAATAAGATTCTGTTGTGCAGAAATATTTGCGTGGCTCGTCGGCTAAGCTGACCCGATCGACCTACCTGAAAACCACCTGCCCCCGCAAATCCCTCTGCAGCACCGGCAGCAGCGCCGCCCAGTCCGCGTCGCTGGCCGCGTTGCACGCCAGGCCATGCCGATGCGCCGTGTACTCACGCACCACGTGCAAGCTCTGCCCGCGCCGCTGGTACCGGGCCGAGTAACGAAGTTCGCCGCGCTTGAAGCTCACATTGGGCGGGATGCGATCGATGCGGGTGCTGGCTGGAAAGGCCATCTCCGTTTCTTCGCGAAAGCCGTGCGAGCCGCAATAAGACTCGAAGCGGCGCTCGGGTAACGCCTTGGTGGTGCGCATGCCGGGGATGACGCCTGGTACCAGCCCCACGGGCACAGTCATCGCCGCCGGGCCGGGCATGTTGACCACCGGATCGAGCTTGAAATGCGCCGTCAGCTGCCACGGCGCCGTCAGGTCCAGCGGATCAGGTTGCTCGATGTGGCCGGTGCCGGTCTCGTCGAAGCGCGACAGCAAGTCATCGACGATCTGTGACACCTCGCGGCCCTGATCGTCGAAGCGCGCGCTGCGCGAGTCGATCTCCTGGTTGCCGCCGTAGCGTGTGACCGATCGGCCTTGCACCTCGCCGGTCTTGCCGAGATTCAGCCAGGCGCGCGAGTGAATGAAGTCCCGCTGCGGATGCATCGGCGGTGTTCGGGCCACCTCTCCGGTGGCGGTGAGCAGCACCGGCTTGTCGATGTCGCCATCAGGCAGCGTGCCCATGGGCGCAAACCGGGCGGTGGCATCCAGGTACAGATCCAGGCTCGGGATGTAGGTGATGACGTGATTGAACGGCGTGGACACCGGCAGCCTGGGCAGCCGCACCGCATCGCCGTAGTTGATGAGTGCGGGGGTGCTTTCGATGCCGACCGAGCGCAGCAAGGCTTCGAGCAGCGCCACATGGTCCTTGCAGTCGCCGTAGCGGTTGTCGAGGATGCTTTGTGCGCTGTGCGGCACAAACCCGCCGGCACCGATGTCCATGCTGACGTAGCGAATGTTGCGGCTGACCCATTGGTGCAGCGCGCGCACCTTGTCGCGCGGGGTGGGCTTGCCGGCGGTCAGCTCGGTGGCCAGGCGGGTGACGGCCTCGGTGGGCTCGGCCTGAGGCCGGGCTCGCGCCTGGTAGGCCAGCCCGAGCTCGCCCCAGCTCCTGAAGCTGGTCACCGACAGGTGCGGTGCAAAGTCAGACAGCGCGAGCCGGCCGGGTTCGGGTGGCCAGGCGGTGTCCTGCTTGAAGGCGTATTCGTGCCGCACGGTGCCCGGCGCGTCTGAGGCCAGGGCAGCCACCGCGCCGCCCGTCATGCCGCCGGCCTCGATCGACAGCGCGATGGCCGGGTCGTGAGTGATGGTCAGGCGGGTGTCTTGCTGCACCACATGGGGCGAGAAGAACCGCGACCAGAAGAAGTTGCCGGGAAAGTACGGCGTGTGCTGCACGCTGCGGGCGCGCCAGAACGTCTGCGTGCCGACGCTCACCGCCGGAAAGATGATGACCAGCACCTTGCCGTCGCTGAACTGAGGCGAGCCGGAATCTGACTCTTCCATCGTGCGGATGCCGCTGGGCGGCACGTCGATGCGCTGGCCATCGGGCGTGAGCGTCCAGGCCTCGACCACTTCCATGGTCTCGAGCGAGCCCACATACGACAGCCGCTGTTCGCCGAGCGCCTCCACACCCTTGGGCGTGTCGATGCGCACCAGGCGGGAGATGTCGTCCGTGTGGGAGCCGTCGCGATTCACGTGCACGTGCTGCGCACTGCGCAGCACGGTGTAACTGGGTTGGTACTGGGCGAAGGCGGGCAGGGCGGGTGCCAATGCGATGAGCAAGAGCAGGGTGGAGCGAAGGATGCGGAAGGTGGGGCTCATGGTGTCGGGATCGCTCGATGGCCGCCCGGGGCTGTGGATGGGGACCTGGCCTTGCATTCGGACATGCGCAGCGCATTGCGGATCGTCTCGGGGCGTTTGGCGAGGGGGGTGCACAGCCGCTTGGGGTCGGGTGTGAAGCCCACGCGCCCGAGATCCAGGCGGTCGGCATCCCAGCAGGCCTGAATGGCGGGTTCGGCCAGCGTGTGGCCGTCGCTGTGCAGGCGCATCGCCTCGCACAGGTGCTCGAACTCGGTGGCGGCCAGTTCAGTGATCACGCCGTCGCGCCTCAGCCTGAGCGCGAAGTCGGCGGCGCGCGTGCCGTGCAGCGGATCGGTGTAGTCGTTGTGGCGCTGGCTGTCATGCAGGAAGGCAAACCAGGCCAGAACGCTCGGGTTCACATCGAGCGATGCAGCAAGCGAGCGGCCGTGAAACCACACCCGCGTCCAGTGAGGCACACCGTGAGTGCCATCCACAAACGACAGCCGGAACTGCGGGCGAACCACAGCCATCGCCTTGCGGACGATGGCTGCGTAACTGGTTTCGGGGTGGTCTTGACGTGACATGTCTGAAGGCTAGCGCACGGCGTGCTACAGCTTTTGCAGCACCGTATCTCGCATGGCACACAAGCCCAGCAAGCGGCTGATCGCGGTGCCGTAGTCGGGCGGGAAGGGCTTGCTCAGGATGGCCACCGCTTGTTCAAACTCACCCAGCTGTCGCAGCGCCTCGGCGCGCATCAGCTGGTCGGACGGCTCGGCGGTGTCCAGCAGGGCGATGAGCTGATGCATGTTGGCGTGGCGCAGGCTGACCACCTTGGGGTTGTCGGGCGCAGGTGCGGGCGACGACCCGCGGTGGTGGTCGTTTCCGCGCCACCAGGCAAACAGCCGGATGCCGCGTTCCTCTCCGGGCGATGAGGCGATCAGGCGGTCCAGCGCCGCCAGGTATTCGCCCTCGTCAGGCTCATGGAGCTTGCCCGCCTTGCGCCAGTCGGCGTCCACGGCTGCGGTGTCTTTGCGGTGCCCGTAGAACTCCCCGACCTCGGCTGCCGCCGCGCACCAGAAGACGCCTCGGCAGGCTGCGCAGCGCACCACGCTCGGCGTGTCGGGCAGCATGGGTGCCACGCGTTTGCCATCGGTGTAGTACACGGCGCCGAAGGTGTTGCCGGAGGCGACAGTCCGGTACTTGCCCAGCTGGCTGCACAGCGGGCAACGGATCACGAGGGTGGGGCCTGGGGTCATGGGGCTTTCTGCTGGTTGCGGTCTTGACGCTGCCTGTAGGGACGGGTTCAAGCTTCTCAGGCGGAAGGGTCATGGGGTGAGCCTAGGGGCACGGTTCTGTGCTTTCGCAGCAACCCGCATCGAAACCGAACAGCCGATCGGCTTGCCGCGCCGTCTCAACGCAGCGCCAGCTGCTCCCACGGGGCGCCGTGGCCGAACCAGCCCCAGCGGGCGCCGTCGATCAGGTCGGTCGCGCCAGCCCAATCGGCTGCCACCGAGAAGCGGCAGTCCACCAGCTGCAGCCAGCGCTGCGCGTCGGGCAGTTCGCCTTCGGGCGTCGAGATGCGCACCAGGCGCGGTGCCTCGTCGCCGGGGAAGGACACGAACTGCACGGTGGCCTGCGTGGCCAGGCCGGATCGCACCACCGCCAGCGCCAGCCGCCGTGCGAGCAGCGTGCCGGCGCGGTCGGGTTTCCAGAAATCCTTGCCGCTGAGCGCCGTGCCGCCGATGGGCACTCGGGGCCCGTAATGGTCGAGCAGCAGTTTCTTGCCCGAGAGCCCGTTGTCGCCCTCGGGCCCGCCGATGACGAAGGTGCCGCTGCCGTTGACGATGACGTCCCGCGGAATGGCGGGATCGAATCCGTCGATCCGCGACGCCAGCTCCAGCGCCGCCGAGCGCAACACGCCGACGAAGGCACGCTGCAGTTCCACGTCGCCCGCCCGGGCCAGCAGCGAGCACGATGCGGCACGCAGCCGGCGGCTCGCGCCCGGTGCCGGGCCGTCCTCCTCCAGCACCACCAGCACCTTGCCGTCCGGGCACAACTGCAAGGGCCCGCCGACCAGTGCGAACAGCCGCTGCGCGACCTCGCGGGCGAGCCACTGCTCGGGCGGGATGTCGCCGATGCCCGGCAGGTCGATGGCGTAGCCGGTCACGATCGATTGGTCGTCGCTGATGTGGCGGATGAGTTCCTCGCCCGCCACCAGACTCTCGATGCACAGGTTGCCGCCCACGGTGATGTCGGGGGCAGCCGGGCCCCACGCGTCGCCGAACCCGGCCGAGTCGTACACACCCCTCACCAGCGAGGCGATGTCGATGTGCGTGGCGCCTTCACAGGCCAGGCGGCCGGTCAGGTAGGCGGCGTTGCGGTGCACGGCCACCTCGATGGCGCACAGGGCTTCGGGCTGGCGCGCCCGGGCAGCCTGGACGAGTGCATCGGCCAGGGCATCGGCGAGCTTGTCGGGGTGGCCGGGCAAGACCCATTCGGCCGGGCGGAGGGTGGGGCTGAAAGTGGGTGTGTTCATGGTGATTCCTTCATCAATCAAGGCTCAGGCGGATCGAGGCATTGGCGTAGGGGGCGAGTGCCCGCTCGTCGACTTGCCCGCCCGTGTAGGCCACGCCGACGCGGGCTTTCGACAGCACGGCGACGCCCTCCGGGCTGGCACTGCCCACGAAGCCGTCGGTCAGCAGCACGGCGCGGCGCACCTTGTGGCGGGCCATGTGCTTCGTCACGCAGCGGATGTCGGTGCCTCCGGTGCTGCGGCACACGCCGGCACGCAGCTGCGCGGGCGAGACCTCGGCCACCTCGGTCGAGAACAGGTGCACCTGGGGGTGCACGAGCGCCTCGCAGTCGATCACCGCGCCGTAGAGCGCGCCCTTGATGCCTTCCATGCTGCCCGACACGTCGACATAGACATGGACCCGCTCCTGATCCGGGCGGCGCTGTGTGGCCGGGCTCACCGATCGGTACAGCAGCGGCGTGATGCCCAGTGCCCGGGTGGTCATGGCGCGCCGGTCGGGGCCGGGGATCGGTGACTCGATCAGCGTCTCGCCCGTGGTGAGCCGGCGAGCGCCATGCTGCACCCCCGATGGACCGGCCACCTTGCCGATCAGCTCGCGCAGCAGCCGACGCGTGCTGGGTGGGCGGGTGATGCGTATGCGGCTGTCGCGCAGCAGCTCGGACAGCGAGATGCCCTTGATCGGTTCTGGCGGCGACGGCCAGTGGCGCACGATGTCCGTCACGCTTTGCGCGAGCACGCTGCCGCTGGCCGTGGCGCTGCCGTGCGCCGAGCCTTCATGGTCGCCGAGCAGCGGCACTTGCCCGAGGTCGCCCCCGCGGCGCTGCACGAAGCTGCGCAGCACGTTGCGGATGTCGTCGTAGCTCGCGCCCTCGGTGCTGTAGAGCGACTGGTAGACCTGACGCGCCGGGCCCATCCCCGATACCGCCAGGGTCGGCGGCACCGGCACCGGGCGCGCGCGCGGGTCCCAGCCTTCGGGCGGGCGCAGCAGGCACGCCGGGAAGGTGTCGGCCGGATAGAAGTCCCGAAACAGCGCGGTGTAGGCCGGCTGCGGGAACATCCGGCACAGCAGCGCGTTGATCACGCAGTCGAACACGAAGTTGTCGGCCGGTGCCGAGCCCGACAGCCGTCGCGTGTGGCCCAGCAGCACGTGGTGCACCTCGTGCAGCACCAGCATCATCAGTTTCTCGGGCGTGGCGGCGTGCTCGGCCACGAATGCCGGGTTGATGAGCAGGCGCGGCTGGGCGTGGCATTCGACAGCGGCGGTGGGAATGGTGTCGGTCTCGACCACGTCGACCAGCCGCAGCAGCCCGGCCAGTGCGTAGCGCCCGGCGGGCAGGCAATCGAAGAGTTGTTCCTTGAGGTTCATGGTGTTGTCTGCGTTACGGGCTCAGCCCATGGGGTTGGGACGGTGCGTGCGAGGCTGCGACTGCTGCGCGGCCTGCTTCAGAAGGTCGCTCGGGATGCCCTCCGGGAACCACAGCGTCTGGCTCCAGCACACGCCGCGCATGGATGTGCTCGAGGACTCCATCAGCCGTGGCGAATGCAATGGCGCGAGCCGCGCGGGGCGGTTGCGAAGCCACAGGCTGCCGATCGACTTGGAGACCGCCACGAAGGCGCTCAGCGCATGGTCGATCGTGGGCCCCGGCTGGCTAGAACCGCCCGGGTTGGCGCGCGGTGCACCGGCGATCAGGCAGGGTGGCCAGTCCAGCTTCGCGGTGTGTTCCTCGATGAGCTCGATCAGCCGCCGCTGCGCAGCCACGGGCGCCAGACGGTGCCCCGGCTGCACCAGTTCGAGCAGCGGCGCGGCCGTGTTCCATTCGCGGTGGTAGCGACCGTCGGACTGACCGATCGACAGCGTCAGCCGCAGCCAGGTGCCGCGGCTGCCGGCCAGCTTCAGCCGCTCGTCAGGATCGCTTGGAGCGCCCCGGCCCAGTCCGCGCCAGACGATCGACGCGGTGTGCGCATAGCCCGAGTTGTGCAGCAGGCCCGGGCCGCTGTCGTGGATGGCCGCACGGGGGGCTTGCCCGGTCATGGCCGCACTCCTGCGGGGCCTGTGCCCAGGCGCGTCTGCGTCGCGATGTAGCGCTGCAGCACGGCATCGACATCGTCTTCGGCGCTGAGCCGGTCGGCCGAGAAGAGGGCTGTCAGCAGGTTGCACTGGCGTTCGGTGGTCGCCGTCTCGGGTTGTCCGCCCAGGCGCTGCTGCAGCCGCTTCCAGATGCGGTGGCGGGCACTGTTGGGGCGCACGGATTCGCAGACCTCCTGCACGCACGCCACATCCCGGTAGGTCTCGCCCACGGCATCGGCAGCCACCACCGACAGCCTGTCGAGGGTGCCGCTCTCGAACAGCCATTCGGCCAGCGCGTGGCGCGCCCCGTCGCCCGCGGCGCTCAGGGCGTCGGTGACGATGGTGGTCAGCTCGCCGTCGGGAAGCCCCGTTGCGGCAAGCGCGAGCTTCACCCGCACGATCGGGTCGCGCTCGGCGAGGATGCGGCTCATCGGGTCTTCGGCGCGCGCGGCCGCCTGGCGCCAGGCCTCGCGGTGGCACGCGAGCAGCCGCGAGTCGTCGAACTTGCGACCCGATGCGACAAACGGCATCGAGTTCAGTGTGGCGATCCAGGCCGAGTCGTCGATGGTGGCCAGGACATCTCGCGACAGCCGCGCTGCATGGACGGCCGCCACGTTGTTGGCCAGCATGCCCGCGCGTCGTGCGCTGATCTGGGCTCCGGCCTCGCTCAGCAGCGCCGCGAGGATGCGAACGTAGCGCGCGATGGCCCCAGCCCACTGGGCCTGCACCATGGGCAGCAGCTCGCGCGTGTGGGCGATCGCCGCAGACCACTGCGCAGCGGCCAGCGGATGTGCCCCGGCCTCGGGAGCGCGTACGACGGCCTCCTGATCAGCTTCGCTGAAGCTGCGCCAGTCGGGCATGTTCACCTGCAGCGCAAAGCGGTCCGCCAGGGCGAGATCCAGGGGCTGGCTGCCGGCGTAGACCGCTTCGTCGTCCTCGTCGGGCGCGGGTGGGTTCATCGCTGCCCAGCGGTGCTCCAGATCGCTCAGCAGCAGGCCCTGGACGCGGCGCTCGTGGATGATCGGAAAAAGCCGGTTCTGCACGTCGAGCCGGGCGCGCGAGATTTCGTCGATGAACACGGCCTGCGCGCCCCAGACCGAGGCCGGCGTCTGCACGAAGCGCAGCTGGCCGTGCTCGTCGGGCAAGGGGTAGCCCACCAGATCGTCGAAGTTGACGAGGGCCGCGTTGTAGTGTCGCCAGCGCAGATCGAGTGCCAGCGCGAGCCGCTCGAGCAGCAGCGACTTGCCGCTGCCATGGGGCCCGATCAGCAGCAGCGGCGAGCGCGTGGCGATCGATGCCAGCACCACCGGCTCGAGCGAGTCGAGCCCGATGAGCCCGAGGCGTGAGATGAGGCCGCAGGCGGTGGCGGGCGATGCCGGCAGAGTCTGCGGCGTGGTGGCCGCTGGCTTCCTTGCGGCGGATTTCTTGATCATGAAAGGTGCTCCTCGTGGTCCGTGGGTCCGCTGGCGCGGCGCAGCCCGGACACGACGAGGCTTCACCGACGCTTTAGCAGCACTTGATGAGTCGCCCTGCAAGTTGTCACTTAACTCGGCGACGCCTGTTGTTCTCGAATCGCTCGCAGGGACAGGCTCCCTGCGCGGCGCAGTCTTGCGGTCGTTCACCTTGTGGTGGGCTGACCAGCCCGTTCCAGAAAACAAAAAACCCTCCGTTTCAGGGAGGGTCGACGCTGGCCCGTTGGCTTGCTCCCGAAGGAGCCACATCCGCTTTCGCGTTTCCACCTTGCCCGGGTAGGCAGGTTGGCATGGGCGTCGACCCATTTCTGAATGTCAATGAAATGTAGCACCGCGACTGCTTTCGACGCAATGCACATGGCCCCGAGGTGGATCAGGTGAGGTCACCTCGCTGCTGAAACAGTCCATCGAAGACGGCTTCGAGCCCCGGGTGAACCCCGCGCAGTCCAGCCACCACCTTCGCCGCCCAATCGAAGTAGGTCTGCTTGCGATCCACCGACCAGTCTGAGGGCGGTGTCTTCAGGATGTCCCGCAGGTTGCAGATCTTGTCAGCCAGTTTCACCAACTTGGCCTCCGGTGATATCAGCGCGGCGTGTTCGACTTGTCTTTGCTTGCGAACCTCTTTGGCGAGCGACTTGTCGTCGGTCACCTCGACGACGATCGACATCACCTTCGCGCCGAAGATCGGCGTCAGTTCGTCTGCAGTGGTCGTGGTGTCTTCGATCGTGTCGTGCAGCACTGCGGCACACAAGACGTTGATGTCGTCGATTCCACCCTCATTGGCCAGCACATCGGCCAGTGAAATCGGATGGTTGATGTACGGCGATGCATCGACGTCCTTGCGCCGCTGGGTTCGGTGCTTGTAGGCCGCAAATGCGACCGCCTTGATGAAGCTGCTGATCGGTTGGGTTTCGGTATTCATCAGTTCCTTTCCTGTTTCAAGATTTCCAGTCAGACATCAGCCTTGCCCTGCTGACGCTTGCGACGCAGGTACGCCGGCCCGCCTGCTTCGGACAGGCTGTGAGAAAGCTCATCACGCGCAGCCAGGCGCCAACTCAGTTTCGCGGAGGAATACATCGCCTCCTTCATCACCCGCTCATGGGAGCGGCTCTGGGCCAGCGTCGCCATGGCGCCCAGGATGCCAGCGAGCCACTCATGGCTGGCAAAGGCCTTCTGCGCGTCGAACAGCAGCTGATCTACCCGGGCCCAGTCGCCAGCCTCGGCCGCGGACCGCATCTGCGTGAGAACCTGCCCTGCAGCCAGCTCGTCGCATCGCCGGCGAACCAGTTCGTCGTCGACCAGGGCGGCGAACGCGGCCGGCGTCACGACCGACAGCGCGAGCCCCGTGCGCTCCAGCACGACGGGTTCTCCGTGGAGGTCTTGCGCGGTGACCGAGACCCGCATCACCGTCAGGCGATCGCCCGCAGCGGGCAGGGCGGCTGCAGGCACCCTGATCTGCACGACCGCCCAGGCTTCCGCACCCCAGGCCAGGTCCGAGAGGCGCCAGCCGGATGCGGTTGCGGGCAGGGTGTTCAACATCTTCACCGGCAGCCCGTCGGCCACCGATAGCGAGAGCTCGAGTTGCCGCAGGGCGATGTTGTTCAGCAGATCGAGTTCCTGCTGGAACGGCTCGATCAGGTCATCGGCCGTGTCGCCGTAGTAGTGGTTGCCACCACCGGCTCTGGCCATCGCCACCATCAGTTCCTCGTTGAAGCGGTTGCCGAGGCCGTAGGTGCTGGTGGTCACGCCCCTGGCCGACAACGCCGCGCACTGGCTGGCGATCTCGCCAGAGTCCGTCTCACCGTCGTTCGCGCATCCGTCAGACAGCAGGATGACGCGCTTCAGGCCTGAACCCGCGGTGTTGGCCAGTGAAGTGGCACCTTCCAGCCAGCCGCCGTGCAAATTGGTGCTTCCGCCGGCGTGAATCCGGCTGATGGCGCCGCGCACCGCATCGCCGTCGCCCAGCGGCACCGCAGGCCACAGGCACTGGACCCGGTTGTCGAACTGCACCACCGAGACGCAGTCCGACGGCCGGAGCCGGGACACCACGAATTCCGCGCAGCGCCGGGCCTCGGCGATGGGGCGACCTTCCATCGAGCCCGATCGGTCGATCACCAGAGAGATGGCCTGGGCAGGGCGAGCAAGAACTTCCTGTGCGGGCGAGTCGGGCGCCTGAATGCGGACCAGCACGTCCACGCTGTTGTCTTGACCGGCACACAGCCCGGCACGAAGCGGTGTCAGGATGATGCGGCTGGAGAGGCAGAGGTCTTGGTCCATCGAGGGATCCTTCATCGGAGTGTCGAAAGCGGCCAGTTTGAACATCGACAAGCTCAGGGGGTGAGCCTGGCTTACTTCAAGGCGCGGCAGTTGTGGAACTCGCAACGAAACATCAGGACGTCGCCGTTGGTGCAGGCCACGCTGTAGGTCTCGTAGCCGGGCCCCTTGGCCAGCAGATTGCCGGACGCATCGCTTGAGCACGAGGCCTCCTTGGCCAGCCGCTCGACCTGGCGCGAGGACTGACCGATCTCGGGAGCCTTGGGTGCGGCCGCTGCGACACCTGCATTGGCGACCACCGCTTCCGCAGGGCCCGCAGCAGGCGCCTGCGCGGAGGAGATGAAGGCCGAGGAGTCGGCGCCTGTCGGCCCCGGATTCAGGCTGCGCAGCGAGACGGTGATCATCGTCGGGTAGTCGAAGCCCGCACCCGTGTTGCGGTCGACGGCGTAGCCGACGACACCGCCGACCAGGATGTTCCCCCAGACACTGCCGTTGGCCTTGGACACAACGACCTCATTGCCCGTCACGGCGCCTTCCTTGCGGCACTGGACGGACAGATCGGCCGTGCTCTTCTGAACGGTCACCGTGCCCGGCGTCGTGACGAACCACCTTCCCGCGTCGTTGGTCAGCGTGCAGCCGATGCCTGACACCTCCCGGTTGTCGAGGACGGTCTGGACCGACAGGGGCTGCAGCTTGGAACCTGTGACCGAGGCGCACCCCGTCATGCAGATCAATCCACCCGCGATGAGCAAAGCCTTCATTGAAAAAATCTCCAGGGTTGAACGGCGCGCACCTGGCGCCATGGACAGTGAGAGGGAAAGAGCCGATACCGACGCTGCTGCCGGTCCGCTCACGGCCTGCTTGCCACGGCGTAGAACGCGTCACTGCGATCGGGAAGCGTTGCAGCGAAGATCAGGCCCCCAGGGCCTGACCTGCCGGCGATGCCCTTCACGGTGACCCCCGTGTCGCAGGTCGCCGAGTTGTAGGTGACCGTCAGGTTGAACACCGCCGTTGTGCTGTTGCGCGGCGACAGAGTGCCGCTCACCTGGCAGCCGGTGGAGGTTGTTCCTGCCAGTGCCCCGGAGGAGTCGATCGTCAGGTTGAACGTGCTGTTTCCCTCAAGGGATCCGGCACTGCCGCTGTAGCTGCCCGCGATGGCGCTCAGACTGGCCGCGGTCTCGTATGTGGAGTCGTAGTTGGCGCTGAAAGTCGCCGTGAAGTCGCTGTACTTGGCCGATCCGCTGATGGACAGCTTCGGTGTGAAGGTGGCCGTCAGGGAGAACGGAGAGAAATCCAGTTCTCCGAACCCGAAGTCGCGACCGTTCGACGACGAGAAGCTGGTTCGTGACCCGGTTCCCGTGCCTTCCAGCAGACCGTAGGCCGCGCCCCCTTGCGCGTAAACGCCGTAGTACTGCCCGTTCTCGAGCACGACCAGCACGATGTCCAGCGTTTCGCCGTCGCTCAGCGCCGTACCGCCCCAGGCGCCCTCGGGGCTGGAGTCGGCCACCAGCGCGCTTGACTCCGAACCCCCGCCACCGCCTCCACAGGCTTGCAGGGTGGTGAGGACCGCGGCGGCGACGGCGAAGCGAATGGATTTGAGCTGCATGAGATCTCCCTAGTTGGTGAACGAGCCCTGCCGAGGCGTTGACGGCAGGAAGTGGTGCCATTCGATGGACCCGCACCCGGTGGTGCGGCTTGCATCGATCAGGCATCAGTCTCTCGAGCGCGGGGCTCATGGCGTGACCCTGGGCGAACCCGTTTTCAGATTTCGTGTTTCACGCAAGCGTCGGTAACATCTCGCGGCGTTGCACCAGGGAGCTCCCTTGCCTCAGACCGAGCGGCTGTACCGAATCAAGAACATGCTCGACTCCGGCCGGGTGCTGACCAAGTCATTGCTGCTCGAAGAGCTGGGTATTTCCCCGGCCACCCTGAAGAGAGATCTGGCGCTGATCCGTGATCGGATGAATGCGCCGGTGGTGTTTGACCGGGACTTGGGAGGATGGAAGCTCGACAAGGCCGCGGCGCTGCCCGGCACGCAGTACGAGCTGCCCGGCCTGTGGCTCAGTGCCGACGAGATCCACGCGCTGCTCACCATGCAGCACCTGCTGGCCAACCTCGATGCGGGTGGCTTGCTCGGCCCGCACATCGAGCCGCTGATGCGCCGCCTGGGCAAGTTGCTGGGCGCAGGCACTCAGGCCACCGAAGAGGTGGCCCGCCGCATCAAGGTACAGACGGTGGGCGCCCGCAGGGTGCACCTGCCGCACTTCCAGGCCGTGGGTTCGGCGCTGCTGCTGCGGCAGCGGCTGGTGATCGAGTACCACGGCCGCGGCCGAGACGAAGCCGGCGAGCGCGAGGTGTCGCCGCAGCGGCTGATCCACTACCGCCACAACTGGTACCTCGACGCCTGGTGCCATGTGCGCAAGGGCCTGCGCAACTTCAGCGTGGATGCGATCGAGCGCGTGCAGGCCATCGACAAGCCGGCCATCGATGTGGCCGAGACGGAGCTCGACGCGATGCTGGGTTCAGGCTACGGCATCTTCTCGGGCAAGGAGGTGCAGTGGGCCACGCTGCGCTTCACGCCCGAGCGCGCCCGCTGGGTGGCCGACGAGACCTGGCATGCGAAGCAGGAGGGCCACTTCGACGAGCAGGGCCGCTATGTGCTGCGCCTGCCGTATGCGGACCCGAGGGAGCTGATCATGGACATCCTGAGGCACATACCTGAGGTGGAGGTGGTGGGGCCGGTGGAGTTGGCACAGGCTGTCAGCAGCAGGGTTGCAGCAGCAGCCGAGCGCTGATCGGTCGAGCTCACGGCGCTGCCCGGCGCCCTCGGCCAGGTTCTGGAATCTGTTTTTCGCAGGCTCACGCCATGAGCCTCTGACTGCGTAGATTCAGCGGCTGCTTGAAGGGGGAGCTGATCGACGATGCAACAGGTTCAAGGCACCACCGTGTTCTCGGCGACCGATCTGGTCGCCTACCTCGAGTGCGAGCACCTCACCGCGCTCGACTTCCAGGCGCTGGGCGACGCAGGCATGCGCGCTGGCAAATCGGCGCCCGATGAGTCGGCCGAGCTGATCGCGCGCAAGGGCAACGAGCACGAGCGGGCCTACCTGCTGCGGCTGCAGGCGCAGGGCCGCGTGGTGGTGGACATCGCGGCGGGCGGCGGCAGCATCGACGACAAGACGGCGCGCACGCTTCAGGCCATGCATCAGGGCGCCGAAGTCATCTACCAGGCCACGCTGCGCGACGGGCCGCTGATCGGGCACGCCGACTTCCTGCGCCGGGTGGATGGCGAGGCCTCGGCGCTGGGCGCCTGGCGCTACGAGGTCGCCGATACCAAGCTGGCGCGATCGGCCAAGGGCAAGTTTCTGGTGCAGCTGGCCTTCTACAGCGCGCTGCTGGCCAAGGCGCAGGGTGCCGAGCCGAGGTTGATGCACGTGGTGCTGGGCGACCACACCGAGCGCGCCTTCCGCTGCGCCGACTACATGCACTACTACCGCTCGCTGCTCGCGCGCTTCATGGCCCGCGTGCAGGCCCTGGCCAGTGGCGCCGAAGCGCGGACGTATCCGCTGCCGGCAGCGCATTGCGACCTGTGCCACTGGCGCGAGCGCTGCGAGGCGCAGCGCCTGGCAGACGATCACCTGTGCCAGGTGGCCAACAGCTCTCGTGTGCAGTGGGGCAAGCTGCAGGCCGCCGGCGTGGGCACCATGGCGAGCCTGGCGGCGCTGCCTTCAGGCACGACGGTGCCGCGCATGACCGCCGCCACGCTGGAGAAGCTGCGCTCGCAGGCCGAGCTGCAGGACCGCGCGCGGCGCACAGGCGAGCGCGCGGTGGTCGTGTTGCCGCCCGATCCCGAGGGGCGCCGGGGCTTCCACCGGCTGCCAGCGCCCGATGCCGGCGACATGTTCTTCGACATGGAAGGCGACCCGCTCGAGGACGGCGGGCTGGAGTACCTGTTCGGCGTGTGGTTCCTCGACGGCGGGTCGTGGGCCTTCCGCGAGTTCTGGGCGCATTCGCGGGCCCAGGAGCGCACGGCGTTCGAAGACTTCATCGACTTCGTCACCCGACGGCGCGAGCAGTTTCCCGGCGCCCACGTGTACCACTACGCCAGCTACGAGCAGACGGCACTCAAGCGGCTGGCCTGCTGGCACGCCACCCGCGAGGTGGAGCTCGACACGCTGTTGCGGCAGGGCGCTCTGGTGGACTTGTACAAGGTCGTGCGCGAAGGCCTGCGCATTTCGCAGCCGAGCTACTCGATCAAGCATGTCGAGCACTTCTATCGGCCGCCGCGGGCGGGCGACGTGAAGAACGCAGGCGCGAGCATC
The DNA here is from genome assembly GCA_947474755.1 of Burkholderiales bacterium. Taxonomy (GTDB): domain Bacteria; phylum Pseudomonadota; class Gammaproteobacteria; order Burkholderiales; family Burkholderiaceae_C; genus PBB1. The sequence goes on from CANJJE010000008.1 coordinate 16,298, forward strand.
GTCTTCTACGAGCGATGGCGCGAGACGCAGGACGCGCAGCTGCTGCAGGACATTGCCGACTACAACCGCGACGACGTCGAGTCGACCCAGCAGCTGCGCGACTGGCTGCTGAAGCTGCGACCGACAGGCGTGCCGTGGCGCACCGGGAACGGCACGGCAGCGCTGGGCGGCGAAGCCGAGGCCGAGCCCGGCGAGCCCTTGCCCCTGACGAAAGCACAGCGCGCCGAACAGCGGCTGGTGCCCTACCGCCTGCGGCTGGTGGACACCTTGCCGGCCAGCCGCGCCGAATGGACAGCCGGGGATCACGCCGCCGAGCTGACCTACCAGCTGCTGGATTTCCACCGCCGCGCCGACAAGCCGACATGGTGGGCGCAGTTCGACCGCGTGGACCATGAAGAGGGCGAGCTGATCGACGACCCCGAGTGCCTGGGTGGCCTGCATCTCGACACGATGCGCCCGCCCTATCCGGACAAGAAGTCCACCGTCTACACCTACCTGGCGCCGGAGCAGGAGAGCAAGCTCAAGAGTGGCGACGAGTGCACGCGTGTCGATACCCGCGAGAAGATCGGCAAGATCGAGTTCGACGAAGTGTCGCGGCGGGTGACCCTTCGCATCGGCCCGAGCAAGCAGCCTCCGCCAGCGCGCCTGAGCCTGGGGCCGGGCGGGCCGATCAAGACCGGCGCGCTCGTCGATGCGCTGTTCAGGTTCGCCGACAGCGTGCTCGCGAAGGAGGGTCGCCATCTGGCACTCGAGCGCCTGCTGCGCCGCGAGCCACTGCGACTGAGGGGCTGGTCACCAGGCCAGCCGGTGGTCGCGCCGGGCGAGGACATCGTGCAGGCCAGCCTGGCTGCCGCGTTGGCGATGGACGGCACCTGCCTGTACGTCCAGGGTCCGCCGGGTTCCGGCAAGACCTACACCGGCTCGCGAATGATTGCCGGCCTGCTGGCGGCGGGGCAGCGCGTGGGCATCATGTCGAACAGCCACAAGGCGATCAACCACCTGCTGGCAGGCGTGATGCGGGTGGCTGCCGAGCGCGGCTTGAAGGTGGGTGCCGTCAAGAAGGCTTCCAAGGACCGACCGGATACCGCGTACGTCGACGAGCACGGTGGTGTCGACAACCTCTACAAGAACGAGGAGGTCTGGCTGTCCGGGGCGCGGCTGGTGGCCGGCACGGCCTGGCTGTTCTCGGATCCGAATGCCGAGCAGGCGCTGGATGTGCTGTTCGTGGACGAGGCCGGCCAGGTCGCCCTGGCGAACCTGTTGGCTGCCGGCACGAGCGCGCGCAACATCGTGCTGCTGGGCGATCAGATGCAGCTGAGTCAGCCGGTGCAGGGGGTGCATCCGGGCCGCTCGGGCGACTCGGTGCTCGACTGGCTGCTCGACGGCGCGGCCACGATCGCGCCGGATCGCGGCATCTTTCTGCCGACCAGCCACCGCATGCATCCTCAGGTGTGCCGATTCATCTCGGACGCGGTCTACGACGGCCGGCTGGAGCCGGAGCGGGGCAACGAGCGCCGTACGCTGGTGCTCGACTCCGGCGCGCATGCGCTGCTGCGGTCGGCTGGCATCGTGCATGCGGCGATCGAGCACGAGGGCTGCTCGCAAGGCAGCCAGGCAGAGGCCGCGCTGGTGGCGCAGATCTACGCCAGTGCGCTGCGCCAGCGCTGCACCGACAAGCTCGGTACGGTGCGCCCGATGACGGCCGACAACATCCTCATCGTGGCGCCCTACAACGTGCAGGTGAAATTGCTCAAGCGAATGCTGCCAGCCGATGCCAGGGTCGGCACGGTGGACAGGTTCCAGGGCCAGGAGGCCGAGCTGGTGATCGTGTCGATGACCACATCGAGCGAGCACGACCTGCCGCGGTACCTCGAGTTCCTCTACAGCAAGAACCGCCTCAACGTGGCCGTCTCGCGCGCCCGGTGCCTGGCCATCGTCATTGCCAACCCGGCGCTGACGGCCATCAAGTGCCACACGCCGGAGCAGATGGCACTGGTCAACACCTTGTGCTGGGTGGCGGAGCTCGGTCGCTGAGAAGTCGCATCGGTAAACTTCGCGCCATTCCTTTCCAACGCGAGTCGCCCATGAGTTTCGACAAAGTCACCCCTGGCAAGAAGGCCCCTGAACAGTTCAACGTGATCATCGAAATCCCGATGAACGCCGACCCGGTGAAGTACGAGGTGGACAAGGAAAGCGGCGCGCTGTTCGTCGACCGCTTCATGAGCACCGCGATGCACTACCCGTGCAACTACGGCTATGTGCCGCAAACCATTTCGGGCGACGGTGACCCGGTCGACGTGCTGGTGATCACGCCGTTTCCGCTGCTGGCCGGCTCGGTGGTCACGTGCCGCGCGATCGGCATGCTGAACATGGAAGACGAGGCGGGCATGGACGCCAAGCTGCTGGCGGTGCCGATCGACAAGCTGCTGCCGATCTACGCCAGCTGGCAGAAGCCCGAAGACCTGCACGAACTGCAGCTGCGCACGATCCAGCACTTCTTCGAGCACTACAAGGACCTCGAGCCGAACAAGTGGGTCAAGGTCAAGGGCTGGTCGGGTCCGCAGGCCGCGCACGAGGAAATCAGCTCGGGCATGGCCAACTACAAGAAGTCGCTGGCGGGCTGACACGCAACAAGACGTGCCCCAGGCGCTCGTGCGCGCCTGGGGCACGCGCAAATCCCGCGGAACCGACCGCGCGGCGTCGCGCTCTAAACTGGCCGTCCACCCGGCTTGCAGAGCACTCCCTTGAACACATTGCTGCGCGCGTTTCCCCTCGTTCTGTCCTTGTGGGTGGGTGTGCTGCCACTGCTGTCGCCGTCGGCGCAGGCACAAACCCTGCCATCAGGCGTGACGCGCGTGCAGTCGGTCGAAGGCATCGACGAGTACCGGCTGGCCAATGGCCTGCAGGTGCTGCTGATCCCGGACAGCTCGAAGCCCACCACCACGGTCAATCTGACCTACCGCGTGGGCTCGCGCCATGAAAACTATGGCGAGACGGGCATGGCGCACCTGCTGGAGCACCTGATCTTCAAGGGCTCGCCGAAGCACCCGAGCGTCTGGCCCGAATTCACCAAGCGCGGCCTGGCCGCCAACGGCAGCACCTGGTTCGACCGCACCAACTACACCGCCAGCTTCTCCGCCAACGACGACAACCTGCGCTGGTACCTGGGCTGGCAGGCTGACGCGATGGTCAACAGCTACATCGCGCGCAAGTCGCTGGACACCGAGATGACGGTGGTGCGCAACGAGATGGAGTCGGGCGAGAACAACCCTGACCGCATCCTGTTCTCGAAGACGCTGGCGACGATGTTCCAGTGGCACAACTACGGCAAGGAAACCATTGGCGCGCGCACCGATGTCGAAAACGTCGACATCCCGCGCCTGCAGGCTTTCTATCGCCTGTATTACCAGCCGGACAACGCCACGCTGATCGTCTCGGGCAAGTTCCAGCCGGCGCAGACGCTGTCGTGGATCGCACAGTCGTTTGGCGTGATCAAGAAGCCTGCGCGCGAGCTGCCGAAGCAATACACGCTGGACCCGGTGCAAGACGGTGAACGCAGCATCACGCTGCGCCGCACGGGCGGCGTGCCGGTGCTTTATGCGGCCTACCACGTGCCGCCCGGTGCACATCCCGACTTTGCCGCCGTGGAACTGCTGGGTTCCATCATGGGCGACGCACCGAGCGGACGCCTGCACAAGCGCCTGACCGAGAAGGGCCTGGCCGCGACCACCTATGCGTTCTCGCCGGGCCTGGCCGAGCCCGGTTTTGCGCTGTTCGGCGCGCAGCTCGCGCCGCAGCAGGATGTGGATGCCGCACGCAAGGAACTGCTGGCAACCGTCGAATCGGTGTCCGTGGAGCCGATCACGCAGGAAGAACTCGATCGGGCGAAGGTCAAATGGCTCAAGGGCTGGGAACAGGCTTTCACGAACCCGGAAACGGTGGGTATTGCGCTCAGTGAAACCGTGGCGATGGGCGACTGGCGGCTGTTCTTCCTGAGCCGGGACCGCGTGCGCGAGGCGAGCCTGGCGGATGTGCAGCGCGTGGCCGAGCAGCGCCTGCGGATATCGAACCGCACGCTGGCCACCTACCTGCCGACCGAGCAGCCACAGCGTGCGCCGGTGCCTGCCAAGGTCGATGTCGTCGCTGAACTGAAGACCTTCAAGCCTCAGGGCGCAGCCGCTGCGGTGGAAGCCTTCGAGGCGACGCCGGCCAACATCGACCGACGCACGCAGCGCTTGGACATCGGTGGCCTGCGCGTCGGACTCTTGCCCAAGGGCAGCCGCGGCAAGGCGGTGCAGGCGATGCTGTCACTGCATTTCGGCGACGAGAAGTCGCTGTTCGGTCAGGGCGAAGTGGCCGACATGGTCGCTGCGCTGCTCGACAAGGGCACGACGACGATGACGCGCCAGCAGATCCAGGATCGGCTGGACGCGCTGCACACCGAGATGAGCATCAGCGGTGGCGCGACGGGGGTGACGGTGAACCTGAGCTCGCGGCGAGAACATCTGCCCGATGCCATCGCGCTGGTCGCAGACCTGTTGCGCCACCCGGTGTTTCCCGCCGATGCGCTGGAAGAGGTGCGGCGGCAATCGCTGGCGGCCATCGAGCAGGACCGCAAGCAGCCCGAGGCGGTGGTGAGCAACGCGCTCGCGCGCCTGGGCAACCCCTATCCCCGGGGTGACCTGCGCTATGCCCGCACCTTCGACGAGATCGTGCAGGATGTCAGCGGCTTGACGCTCGAGCAGGTGCGCGAACACCACCAGAAGTTCTACGGGGCGAAGTCGGGCGAGTTCTCGGCCGTCGGCGACTTCGACGTGGCGGCGGTGCGCCAGGCGCTGCAGGCGGCCTTCGGCGACTGGCAGGTCGGCGCGCCCTACACCCGGGTGCCGCAGCCCCTGATCTCGGTGCCGCCGGCGCGATTGCTCCTGATCACGCCCGACAAGCAGAACGCGACGATGCGGGTCGAGTTTCCGGTACCGCTGTCCGACAACGATGCCGATTACGCTGCGCTGTCGATGGCGAACTACCTGCTCGGCTCGGGCGGCAATTCGCGGCTGTGGCGACGCATCCGCGAGACCGAGGGCTTGTCGTACGACGTGCGCAGTTCGATCGAATGGAACGACACCGAACCGCATTCCGCGTGGTCGGCCACGGCGATCTTCGCGCCGCAGAACCAGCCCAAGGTAGAAGCTGCGTTCCGCGAGGAACTGGCGCGCGCACTGAAGGACGGCTTCACCGCGAAGGAGCTGGCTGAAGGCCAGCGCGGCCTGCTGAACTACCGCAGGCTGACGCGCGCCCGGGATGCGGCCGTGGCCGCGGGCATCGCCAACAACCTGCACATCGGGCGCACCTTCGCTCGATCGGCACAGGTCGATGCGGAACTTCAGGCGCTGACGCTGGAGCAGGTCAATGCCGCGTTGCGCAAGTACCTGTCACCAGACCGATTCGTCTACGGCTTCGCAGGAGACTTCAAGACGAAGCCTTGAACGGCAGGCGGTCGCTCAGTTCATCGACATACTGGGCGATGCCTGCGCCTTCCTGCTGCAGGAAGTTCGCGACTGCCTCGGCGAACTGCGGATGCGCCAGCCAGTGCGCCGAATGGGTCTGCACAGGCAGCAGGCCGCGGGCCATCTTGTGCTCGCCCTGGGCACCGCCCTCGAAGCGCCGATAGCCCTGGGTGATGCACCATGACAGGGGTTGGTAGTAGCAGGCCTCGAAGTGCAGGCAGCTGACGCCTTCGGTGGCGCCCCAGTAGCGGCCGAAAGCATGGCCCTTCGCAGGATCGATGCCGATCAGTGAAGCGGCGATGCGCTCGCCGTCGCGGCGGGCGATGAACAGCAGCCAGTGCTCGGGCATGGTCTGCGCCATGCGTGCGAAGAAGTCGCGCGTCAGGTAGGGCGTCGAGCGGTGCATCTGGTAGGTCAGGGTGTAGCAGCGGTAGAAGTAGTCCCAGTCGGCCTCGGTGATCTGCGAACCTTGCAGCGTGTCGAAGGTGACCCCGGCGTCAGCCACACGGCGTCGTTCCTGCTGGATCTTCTTGCGCTTTTCCCGCTGCAGGCTGGCCAGGAAGTCGGCAAAGTCGGCGTACGGCTGTGGCTCTCGGTTGGTCCAGTGGAACTGCACGGTGGTGCGCAGCATCCAGCCGGCTTCGCGCGCCGCGGCGCTGTCGGCTTCGTCGAGGAAGAGCAGATGGGCTGACGACAGATCGGCCTGCGTCGCCAGTTTTTGCATGCCCTTGAGCAGCGCCACGCGCGAGTCGGCATCGCGAGCCAGCAGGCGCGGTCCGGGCACGGGTGTGAACGGCACCGCATCGAGCAGCTTCGGGTAATAGTCCAGACCGTGGCGGCGGTAGGCGTCGGCCCATGCCCAGTCGAACACGTACTCGCCATAGGAGTGGGTCTTCATGTACAGCGGACAGGCCGCCACCAGCGTGTCACCCTCGTGCATCGACAGGAACTGCGGCTGCCAGCCCGTCTTGGCCGTTGCACTGCCGGACTCGTGCAGCGCCAGCAGGTACTCGTGGCGCATGAACGGCGTCGCGCTGGGCTGTTGAGAGAGAAGGGCGTTCCAGTGCGCCGCCGCAATGCCGGCAGGGTGGTCGTGGACTCGAATGACAGTATTCTTCAACGCTGCCGTACCTTCTGATGTCCGCCCCGTGGTTCCGCCTTCAACATGAGCTCCCTCCCTGTGGTCAAAGTCGCTCTCGCTCAGATCAATGCGACCGTCGGCGACATGGCTGGCAACGCCGCCAGGATCGTCGAGTTCGCGCGACGAGCGCATTCTCAGGGCGCACGGCTGGTCGTGACGCCGGAGTTGAGTCTGTGTGGTTATCCGCCAGAGGATCTGCTGTTGCGCCCGGCCTTCATGCAGGCCTGTCGCGACGCACTGGCCGAATGCGCGACAGCCCTGGCGGACCTGCCGGACTTGCACGTGGTCGTTGGCCATCCGCACCAGTTCGCGGATCAGGCCGATGTGCGAACCAGATCGCACGCGGTTCCGCGCCGGCACAACGCCGCCTCGGTGCTGAGCGCAGGCCGCGTGATCGCGACCTACTGCAAGCGTGAACTGCCGAACTACCAGGTCTTCGACGAACGCCGCTATTTCTCGTCGGGGCGGGATGCGGGGCTCCAGCCAGTGGTATTCGAGGTGGATGGCCTGCGCTTCGGCCTGGCGATCTGCGAGGACGCCTGGTTCGATGAGCCCGCCCGCAGTGCCAAGGCCGCCGGCGCGCAGGTGCTGTGCGTGTTGAATGCCTCGCCCTACCACCTCGGCAAGGTCGAGGAGCGTGAGGCGCGCATGGGCGAGCGCGCACGCGATGTCGGGCTGCCGCTGCTGTATGCGCACCTGACGGGGGGGCAGGACGAGGTGGTGTTCGATGGCGCGTCGTTCGCGGTCGATGCGCAGGGCCTGGTGAGGGCGCGAGCGCCGACCTTCGAGGAGTCGCTGCTGATGCTCGAGGTGTCGCCGACTGCGGTGACCGGTGAGCTCACGCCCGTGCCGTGCATCGAGGCGCAGGCCTGGGCGGCACTGGTCACCGGCGTGCGCGACTACATCGGCAAGAACGGATTCCCGGGCGCGCTGATCGGCCTGAGCGGCGGCGTCGATTCGGCGCTGGTGCTGGCGATTGCGGTGGATGCGCTGGGCGCGGACAAGGTGCGCGCCGTGATGATGCCGTCGCCCTACACCGCCGACATTTCGTGGATCGACGCGCGCGACATGGCCAGGCGCCTCGGTGTGCGCTACGACGAAATCTCGATCGCGCCGATGTTTGCCTCGTTCAAGCAGAGCCTGGCGGCCGAGTTCACCGGCCGACCGGAGGACACGACCGAGGAAAACATTCAGGCGCGCATCCGCGGAACCTTGTTGATGGCGTTGTCGAACAAGTTCGGCGCGATCGTGCTGACCACTGGCAACAAGAGCGAGATGGCTACCGGTTACTGCACGCTGTACGGCGACATGGCTGGCGGCTTCGCGGTGATCAAGGATGTGGCTAAAACGCTGGTCTATCGCCTTTGTTCCTGGAAGAATTTACTGCCCAACGGTGGCCGAGGTGAAGTGATTCCCTTGCGCATCCTGACGCGCGCTCCGTCGGCCGAACTGCGGCCCGACCAGAAAGACCAGGACAGTCTGCCCGAGTATGCGGTGCTCGATGAGGTCGTCGAGCGCTACATGGAGGACGACCAGAGCATCGAAGACATCGTGGCGGCTGGATTCGATCGCGCCGATGTCGAGCGGGTGACGCGTCTGATCAAGGTCAACGAATACAAGCGCCGCCAGGCGCCGGTCGGCATACGCATCACCCATCGCGCGTTCGGGCGCGATTGGCGCTATCCGATCACCTCGAAGTTCAGGGCATGATCAGCACCTAAACTCGCAATCACTCAAAGACAGGGGGTCATATGAAGCTAATCACCGCCATCCTCAAACCGTTCAAGCTCGAAGAAGTCCGCGAGGCGCTCGCCGAGGTCGGCGTGACCGGCCTGACGGTGACCGAAGTCAAGGGTTTCGGGCGTCAGAAGGGCCACACCGAGCTGTACCGAGGGGCCGAGTACGTCGTGGACTTTCTGCCGAAGGTGAAAGTGGAACTGATGGTCAAATCCGCAGACGTCGATCGCTGCATCGAGGCGATCGTGAAGGCGGCGAAGACCGGCAAGATCGGCGATGGCAAGATCTTCGTCACTCCGATCGAGCAGGTGGTTCGCATTCGGACTGGCGAGACTGGCGACGACGCGATCTGACCCATCGTTGACCGCTCAGGCAGCCGCACCTGGTGCTTGCTGCTTGAGTTTGCGGATCGTGGATTGATCAGCCGAGGAACCGGTGCCACAGGGCTGCCAGCCAGACTCCACTGCACAGCAGCAGCGACAGAAAGACCGCAGCACTGCCGAGATCCTTCGCTCGCTTGGACAATTCGTGCAATTCGAATGACACGCGATCGATGGCCGCTTCAATCCCCGAGTTGAGCAACTCGACGATCAGCACCAGGATCACCGACCCGGCCAGCAACGCCACCTCGACCCAGGACTGGCCGAGCCAGAACGAGGTCGGCAGCATCAGCACTGCGAGCCAGAACTCCTGCCGGAAGGCGCTTTCACCTCGGTAGGCCGCCTTCAGCCCTTCGATCGAATAGCCCGTGGCTCGCACCACACGGTCGAGGCCGGTGCGGCCCTTGTAGAGGTTTGTCGTCATGCCCGGCGATTGTGCATGCGGGCCTGCATGCGCAGTCGGACCCCGCCTGTGTTCCCGTTCAGGGCTTGCGCCGGGGCTCGGGTTTGGCATCGACGAGTTGCGTGCCGCAGATGGCGTCATGCCAGAACTGCTGCTGCGGGTGAAGCAGGGCGAGCAGCGCGTAGCCCACAACGCCGACCGCCATGGCCGCCAGAGCGTCCCAGCGCACCCAGTGGTTCATCGACGCGATCAGCGCGGCTGGCGCGAACCAGAGGCAGGCGGCGAAGTACCGGGCCAAGGCACGTGGCTGGCTCAGCTTGTCGCCCGCCAAGGTGACCACGCGGATGTGCCAGGTCTGCATGGGCAGCGTCTGCCCGCGCCGGGACCAGAAATAGGTGAAGTAGACGCCGTAGATCACAAACGCGAAGACGCGCAGCACCGTCTCGCTCTGCAGGGGATGGGTCTGACCGGTCAATGCCACGAACAGGGCGCCCACCGCTCCAGGAATCAAGCCGATGCCGAACAGGATCATCCCTTCGTAGATGAAGCAAGCCATGCGTCGCCGCAGGCTGGGCGCTGGCAACACCGTCGACGGGAGGGGATTGAGCAGGCTGGACGTCATGCAGGGTTCAGTGAGGGGGCGACGCAGGTGTGGATGCGCTGGCCGCGACCACCGCTGCACCCTGAGGCCCGCGTCTTGGCAGCAAGGTCGCCGGGTCGACGAAACTGGGCGACGCAGTGATTTTCGGCAGTCCCGCCTGCTGGTGCGCGGGTGGCGAGGGGCGTTTCGAGATCAGTGTCGTCGTTGCCCCGGTTGGAGCTTGAACGAGTGTGGGCGCCACCGAGCGGGCCTGCCGACGGACATCTGGCGCTAGCACCTCATTGGACTTCGTCTGCGTACCACGGGGATCGGCATCATCAGCGTCGATTGCCTGGGCGCGATGCTTGGCCGAGATGCCGAGGGTGGCCGCCGGCGCCGCGCGCGCCGCCAGTTCCTTCTTTTCAGACTCGGGGAGCGCCTGATACGCCTCCCATCGAGCCTGCCGGTTAGACGGTGCCAACTGCTGCGCCTGCTTGAACTGGAAGCGGGCGGCCCCCCGTTGCTCTGGGGTCAGCGAGGCCCACTCGGTCATCCTCGCCTGGATACGTTGACGCTCATCGGCTGACTTGCCCGGGAACTGGGCCACGACTTCAAGCCATTTCTGCTTCTGGTCGGAACCGATGATTCGCCACTCTTGCTCAAGTGGTCGCAGGGCCGCGCGGTGACTCGACGACAGGCTATCCCAAGTGGGCGACTTCTCCGCCCTGGTCTCCTGATTCGACCTGTTCGATGCTGCCTGGCCCTGTGAAGACGTACCCGAAGCCAGCGCCTGCCCAACCAAGCATCCTGCCGTGACCATGAAAATCGTTGCGATCGAACGCAACCGATCGACGGCCAGGCATCTACTCAGCGGTTCAACGGCGCGCAGCATGCTGACATCGGTCACTCGCGTGACGTTTTCAGGAATTCGACAAATCCCGGGTCGCTGTAGGCCGCGGGAGGCAGGTCGTCCGACAGCAGAGCTGCATCAACCTCGGCAGCCGCGGCAATCTGGTCTTGGACGTGGAAATGCCCGATCAGCCCGAGTCCGAGCACCAGGGCCGCCAGCGGTACCAGTGCTGTCAGCGAGGTCCACCATGGTTTGCCCCCGCCGCTGCGGCCAAACGACAGCGTGGCCGCAGACGAGAGCACTGTTCCTGCAGCACTGACCTGAACCGACGATGCCGTCGGACGGTGCGCCAGAGCCACCTGGCGGGCGTGGCGCAGGCGTTCAGCGACGTCGTGCGGCAACTGGTCGGTGCCTTCGCTCAGACGCGCTGACACCAGCATCCCGAAGCGGGCTTCCAGGTTGGTTACCCGGCGGTCGGTAGCGTGTTCAATGGCATTCACAGTGACACTCCTTTCGCCTTGAGAGCTTTCGCCAGCGCGCGCACTGCCCGGGAACAATGGGTCTTGACGCTCCCCTCGGAGCAACCCATTGCCAACGCAGTCTCTGAGACATCAAGCTCCTCCCAGTAACGAAGCAGAAACGCTTCTCGTTGACGCGCGGGCAAATCGACGATCTGGGTCTCGATCAAAGCAAAAACCTGGCCTCGTGAGACGACGTCTGCAGCACTTTCGGCAGAAGCCTCGCCAGCGAACGCTTCCAACACCTCCAGAATATCGAAACCGTCGTCGCTGCCGGCAGGTTCGAAGTCGGAAAAGTTGCGGAAAAGCGCACCCCGCACCTTCTGCCGCCGGAACCAATCCATCGTCGCATTCGACAGGATCCGTTGAAACAATGGCGGCAATTCGGCAGCAGGCCGATTCGCATAGTTCTCGGCCAGCTTGATCATGGCATCCTGCACCACGTCCAAGGCAGCATCCTCGTCGCGCACGGCAAACACCGCCCGCTTGAAGGCTCGTTTCTCGACGCTCTTGAGAAATGCAGACAGTTCTTGTTCGGAAGCCAAGGCGAGAGCGCCACATCACGGGGCGGGTCAGGAGGCTGCGGAGTATCTCACCGCCCCACTTTGGGCTGTCACGCCAGACACGAGCCAGCGATGAGGGTGCCATAATCGAAGGGTGCACAACAGATGAATCACCGCTGATGCGCTCGATCTGAGACATCCTGAAGGTGGTTCACCAGGCGCCACACCCGCTTCACAAGAGCGAGGAGAGGCGCACCGATGGTTTTTCGTTAGAGAAATTCACAGAGGTTCGATATGGACATGTCAGACGCTGAAGTCAAGCGCGCGGCCTTGACGCCCGCCGCTTCGAACGCCCACGCCGAGGTCGGCTCGCCCGAAGAGCCCAATGGCGCCGAAATCCTGGTTCGTTGCCTGCAGGCTGAGAACGTCCAGTTCCTGTGGGGATACCCAGGCGGCGCGGTTCTCTACATCTACGACGCCCTTTACAAGCAAAACACCATTGAACACGTGCTGGTGCGCCACGAGCAGGCGGCGGTGCATGCGGCCGATGGCTATGCCCGGGCGACCGGCGAAGTCGGCGTGGCGTTGGTCACCTCCGGCCCGGGCGTGACGAATGCGATTACCGGCATCGCCACGGCCTACATGGACAGCATCCCGATGGTCATCATCACCGGGCAGGTGCCGACGCCTGCGATCGGTCTCGATGCCTTCCAGGAATGCGACACGGTGGGTATCACGCGCCCGATCGTCAAGCACAACTTCCTGGTGAAGGACGTGCGGGACCTCGCGCTGACGGTGAAGAAAGCCTTTCATATCGCCCGCACCGGCCGACCCGGTCCGGTGGTTATCGACATCCCGAAGGACGTGTCGGTGAACACCGCACCGTTCTCCTACCCTGCAACGCTGGAAATGCGTTCGTACAGCCCGGTGCGCAAGGGTCATGCCGGACAGATCCGCAAGGCGCTGCAGTTGCTGCTGGCGGCCAAGCGCCCCTACATCTACAGCGGCGGCGGCGTTGTCCTCGGCAACGCCTCTGCCGAATTGCGTGAACTGGTGAATCTGCTGGGATTCCCATGTACCAACACGCTGATGGGCCTGGGAGCGTATCCGTCGAGTGATCCGAAGTTCCTCGGCATGCTGGGCATGCACGGCACCTATGAAGCCAACATGACGATGCAGAACTGCGACGTCCTGCTGGCCGTCGGCGCCCGCTTCGATGACCGCGTGATCGGCAACCCGGCGCACTTCGCCTCGGTCCAGCGGAAGATCATCCACGTCGACATTGATCCCTCGTCGATATCCAAGCGAGTGAAGGTCGACATCCCGATCGTCGGTGACGTGAAGGACGTGTTGTTGCAGCTTATTGCGCAGATCAGGGAAGCGCAGGCACGGCCCGATGCAGATGCGCTGGGCGCATGGTGGTCGCAGATCGCCGACTGGCGCAAGCGCGAATGCTTGAACTACACCCACAGCGACGTTGTCATCAAGCCGCAGTACGTGATCGAGAAGCTCTGGGAACTGACCAAGGACACTGACGCATACATCACGTCGGATGTCGGTCAGCACCAGATGTGGGCGGCTCAGTACTACGGTTTCGACCAGCCACGGCGTTGGATCAACTCGGGTGGTCTGGGCACGATGGGTGTGGGCCTCCCGTTCGCGATGGGAATCAAGCTCGCAAAGCCCGATGCCGATGTGTTCTGCGTCACTGGCGAGGGCTCGATCCAGATGTGCATCCAGGAGCTGTCGACCTGCCTGCAATACAACACGCCGGTCAAGGTGATCTCGCTGAACAACCGCTACCTGGGCATGGTGCGTCAGTGGCAGCAGCTCGACTACGGTGGCCGCTACTCGCATAGCTACATGGATGCGCTGCCTGACTTCGTCAAGCTGGCCGAAGCCTATGGCCACGTGGGGCTGAAGATAGAGAAGCCCTCCGATGTGGAAGGCGCGTTGCGCGAAGCCATTCGATTGAAGGATCGGACGGTGTTCCTCGACATCCGCACCGATCAGGAAGAAAACGTCTGGCCGATGGTCAAGGCCGGCAAGGGCATCACCGAGATGTTGCTGGGCTCAGAAGACCTGTGAGGCGCTGATCGTTGGCGCTACTCCCTCGCTAGCGCTCGGGGCCGCTCGCCGACGAACCGCTGCTGTCGCCTCGAGACCACCACCGACCTCGTACCGAATCGGAAATATCCACTTTTCAGGCCGCACCGAAGGTGTCGGCGGTTACCGCCGCTTTCTATCTGACCGCTGGCCGACTCTGAACATGAAACACATCATCGCCTTGCTGCTTGAAAACGAAGCTGGTGCGCTGTCGCGCGTGGTCGGTTTGTTCTCGGCCCGCGCGTACAACATCGAGAGCCTGACGGTGGCGCCCACCGAAGACCCGTCGCTGTCGCGGATGACCATCGTCACCACCGGTTCCAGCGACGTCATCGAGCAAATCACCAAGCACTTGAACCGCCTGATCGAGGTGGTCAAGGTCGTCGACCTGACTGAAGGCGCCTACACCGAGCGCGAGCTGATGCTGATCAAGGTGCGCGCGGTCGGCAAGGAACGCGACGAGATGATGCGCATGGCGGATATCTTCCGCGGCCGCATCATCGACGTGACCGAAAAGAGCTACACCATCGAGCTGACCGGCGACTCGTCGAAGCTGGATGCTTTCATCGAGGCCATCGACCGTGCCGCGATTCTTGAGACCGTGCGCACCGGTACCAGCGGGATCGGGCGCGGAGAGCGCATCCTGCGCGTTTGACCCCCGCATCTTTTTCCGACCACCAAATATCTGACACCAGGAGATTCCCATGAAGGTTTACTACGACAAAGACGCCGACCTCAGCCTCGTCAAGGGCAAGAATGTCACCATCATCGGTTATGGCTCGCAAGGTCACGCGCACGCGCAGAACCTCAATGACAGCGGCGTCAAGGTCACCGTTGGCGTGCGCAAGGGCGGACCGTCGTGGGCGAAGGTCGAGAAGGCCGGGCTGAAGGTTGCCGAGGTTGCCGATGCGGTGAAGTCGGCCGACATCGTGATGATGCTGCTGCCCGACGAGCAGATCGCAACGGTGTACAAAAATGATGTCGAGCCGAATATCAAGCAAGGCGCTTCGCTTGCTTTCGCGCACGGTTTCAACGTGCACTACGGCCAGGTGATTCCGCGGGCCGACCTGGACGTGTGGATGGTCGCGCCGAAGGCGCCGGGGCACACTGTCCGCTCAACCTACACCCAAGGTGGCGGCGTGCCGCACCTCATCGCTGTGCACGCCGACAAGAGCGGCAAGGCGCGCGATCTGGCGCTGAGCTACGCGTCAGCCAATGGTGGCGGCAAGGCTGGCGTCATCGAAACCAACTTCCGCGAAGAAACCGAGACCGATCTGTTCGGCGAGCAGGCCGTGCTGTGCGGTGGCACGGTCGAGTTGATCAAGGCCGGCTTCGAAACACTCACCGAAGCTGGTTACGCGCCTGAAATGGCCTACTTCGAATGCCTGCACGAGCTGAAGCTGATCGTCGACCTGATCTACGAAGGCGGCATCGCGAACATGAACTACTCGATCTCGAACAACGCCGAGTACGGTGAATACGTCTCCGGCCCTCGTGTCGTCACTCCCGAGACGAAAAAGGTCATGAAGCAGATCCTGTCTGACATCCAGACCGGCGAATACGCGAAGAGCTTCATCCTCGAGAACCGTGCCGGCGCACCGACGCTGCTGTCGCGTCGTCGCCTGATGGCCGAGCACCAGATCGAAGTCGTTGGCGAGCAGTTGCGCGCGATGATGCCGTGGATCAGGAAGAACCGGCTGGTCGATCAGTCAAAGAACTGAGATGCACACGGTCCGCGTGACCGATTGAAGGCCATCAGCCGCGAGGGTCTCCTTGCGGCTTTTTCATGCTCCCCTGCGGTATCCTGCTTCGAATGAATACGAGCGGCACAGACGATCCACCTTCGGACCCCGAGAGTCACGACGGCCCGTTGCGTCCGCGCCGCAAGGGTGTCTACGTGCTGCCCAACCTGGTCACGCTGGCGGCCTTGTTCGGCGGCTTCTACGCCATCGTGATGGCGATGAATGGCCGATTCGAGCAGGCGGCAGTAGGTGTCTTCTGCGCGATGGTGCTCGACAGCCTGGATGGCCGCGTCGCGCGGATGACCAACACCCAGAGCACCTTTGGCGAGCAGATGGACAGCCTGTCCGACATGGTGTCCTTTGGTGCTGCGCCGGCCTTGATCGTCTACGAGTGGGCGTTGAAAGGCATGGGCAAAGTGGGCTGGGTCGCCGCTTTTGTCTACTGCTCGTGTGCTGCACTCCGGCTGGCGCGTTTCAACACCAACCTGACGGTTGTGGACAAACGCTATTTTCAGGGCCTGCCCAGCCCGGCCGCGGCGGCTGTGGTCATGGGATTCATCTGGCTGATGGACGACGCGGGCTACCAACAGTCCGACATTCAAGGCTGGCTGGCCGGTCTGGCGATGGCGCTGACACTGATTTCCGGCTTGACCATGGTCACCAATCTGCCGTTTTATAGCTTCAAGGAATTGAGCCTGAAGCGCACCGTTCCGTTCATCGTCATCGTCGCGCTGGCGCTCGCGATCGCGTTGATCAATCTGCATCCACCGATCGTCTTGTTCGCCGTGTTCTGCCTGTATGCCGGTTCGGGCTATGGCGTTTACGTCTGGAGACGAATGAAAGGCCGACCGGTCAGCGTGATCGCGACCTCGACCGACGAGCCCGAAGAGCAGGGCCTGCACCGTTGAAAGCCGCGTGCTACATTCAGGGCATGAATTTGCCTGACCAATCATCGTCGACGCTACTGCTGGAGACCGCAAGGGCTCGCTGACCGTTCACGTCTCATCGTTTTCGTCTCGTCGGCCCGCCTGCAAACGCAGCGGGCCGTTTTGTTTTGTGCACCTGTTTACTGTTCACGTCATCTGAGGATCAACACCATGTCCGACAAACTCATCATCTTTGACACCACCTTGCGTGATGGCGAGCAATCCCCAGGCGCTTCGATGACCCGTGATGAAAAACTGCGCATCGCAAGGCAACTGGAGCGTCTCAAGGTCGACGTGATCGAGGCTGGTTTTGCTGCATCTTCGAATGGCGACTTTGAAGCGGTCAAGGCGATTGCCCAGGCCATCAAGGACAGCACAGTTTGTTCGCTGGCTCGTGCCAACGACAAGGACATCACGCGCGCTGCGGAGGCGCTCAAGGGTGGCGCGTCCACGCGCATCCACCTTTTCCTCGCGACCAGCGCCTTGCACATGGAAAAGAAGCTGCGCATGACTCCTGATCAAGTGTTCGAGCAGGCGAAGCTCGCGGTGCGCTTCGCGCGCAATCTGTCCGGTGACATCGAGTTCTCGCCGGAAGACGGGTACCGTTCGGACCCTGACTTCCTGTGTCGCGTGCTCGAAGCTGTCATCGCCGAGGGCGCCACCACGATCAATATCCCCGACACCGTGGGTTATGCGATCCCCGAGTTGTACGGCAACTTCATCCTCGACTTGCGTACACGCATTCCGAACGCCGACAAGGCGATCTGGTCTGTGCATTGCCACAATGACCTCGGCATGGCGGTGGCCAATTCGCTGGCCGGCGTGAAGATCGGCGGTGCGCGGCAGATCGAATGCACGATCAATGGCTTGGGCGAGCGCGCCGGCAACTGCGCCTTGGAAGAAGTGGTGATGGCAGTGCGCACCCGTCGCGATCACTTCGGGCTCGAGGTCGGCATCGACGCCTCGCAGATCGTGCCGGCCTCGCGGCTCGTCGCACAGACCACCGGCTTCGTGGTGCAGCCGAACAAGGCAGTGGTCGGTGCGAATGCCTTCGCTCACGCGTCCGGCATTCACCAGGACGGCGTGTTGAAGGCCCGTGACACCTACGAAATCATGCGCGCCGAAGATGTGGGTTGGGCTGCCAACAAGATCGTGCTGGGCAAGCTGTCCGGGCGCAACGCCTTCAAGCAGCGCTTGCATGATCTGGGCATCGAGTTGGCGTCGGAAACCGAGGTCAATGCGGCGTTTGCCAAGTTCAAGGAACTGGCCGACCGCAAGAGCGAGATATTCGACGAGGACATCACCGCGCTGGTGATGGATGAATCGGTGACCGCCGAGCAGGAGCATTACCGCCTGCTGTCGCTGTCGCAGCATTCGGAAACCGGCGAGCGCCCGTACGCGCGCGTCGCATTCGCGGCGGGAGCAACCGAACTGCACGCCGAGGGTAATGGCAACGGCCCAGTCGACGCCACGCTGAAGGCAATCGAATCCAAGCTTGGAACCGGTGCTGAATTGCTGCTCTATTCTGTCAATGCCATCACCTCGGGCAGCACAGAATCACAAGGTGAAGTGACAGTTCGCTTGCAGTTGGCCGGACGTGTGGTCAACGGGGTTGGCGCCGATCCGGACATCGTGGTCGCGTCGGCGAAAGCCTATCTCTCTGCCTTGAACAAGCTGCACAGCACAACAGAAAGAGTGGCTGCCCAGGGATGACATGGAACCGGGGTGGTCGAAGATGCACAAGGCACTTTAGGAAAATGACGTAACTTTCTGATATTGCGTGTTTTTTTAGGGTGACCTACACTTTGCCCCCCGGTCCAAATCGAGGCACTTGTGACAAAACTATCCCGTTGTTGGCTCGCAGTGCTCATATCGGCCATGCTGTTGTTCGCATTTGCAGAGCCTGTGCGAGCAAAGGATGATGCGAAGCTGGGCCCGGCTGCTCGAACGATCGCCAAAGCCAAACAAGTTCCGGTACGGAACAAGGCGCGCAACGTACCCGGCGCGAAACGTGTTTCGGCCCGTCTGGAGGCGAAAGCCACTCAAGCCCCGTCGCGCCGTGCGCCTGTCAAGGTTGTTGCTGCTCAGCCATCGATGGGCGAACTGGCTGGCCTGAGGTCCACCCCCGACAAGCTTCAGCTGAAATCGAGCGTGGCGCTGGTGGTGGACCAGGATACCAACGAAGTCCTGTTCAGCAAGAACTCGCAGGCGGTTTTGCCCATCGCGTCGATCACCAAGCTGATGACGGCTGTCGTGGTTACCGATGCTGAATTGCCGCTTGATGAAGTGCTGACGGTCACCCAGGATGACGTTGACACCGAGAAGGGCAGTCGCTCGCGTTTGAACGTTGGCGCCCAGCTGACTCGTGAGGAGATGCTTCATCTGGCGCTGATGGCCTCAGAAAACCGGGCGGCACATGCCCTCGGCCGTCACTACCCCGGCGGCTTGTCGGCGTTCGTGGAAGCAATGAACGCGAAAGCGCAGTCTTTGGGCATGACCGACACCCGCTATGTCGAGCCCACAGGCCTGTCGAGCCGGAACCAGTCCAGCGCTCACGATCTGGCGACGCTGGTCAAGCTGGCCCACACCTATCCTCTGATCCGCGAACTTTCCACTTCGCCGGAGTATCAGGTCGATGTCGGTCGTCGCCAGCTGCAGTTCCACAACACCAACGGCTTGATCAGTAACCCGACGTGGGAGATCGGCCTGCAGAAGACAGGCTACATCGCAGAGGCAGGCCGCTGTCTGGTCATGCAAGCGAGCATGGCCGGCCGCAAGTTGATCATGGTGTTCCTCGATTCCAGTGGGCGCTACACCCGAATCGCCGACGCCGAGAGGGTGCGCAAGTGGATCAACACCAAGCTCCCTAAGGCAGCGTCCTGAACCTCAGAAGCGTCGCGGGCGGTGTCCGCCAGTGCTGACGCCAGTTGAAATTTGACGAGGCCGATCGTCTCGCTGCGGGTGGTATCGGGACGCGCCAAGGTCAGCGTCATCGACGGAATGGTGGTGATCTCGTAAGCCTGAGACCGGCCGGCGATGTTGCTGGAATCGACGCGGCCGAACCGCAGTCCTGCGATTTAGAACACCCGCGCATGCCGACCCGACATGCCGCGCGCTTCCGGAAGCTGCCTGTTTCGGAGCATGCGGCTGCAGCGCATGCTCGACGGAGATCAGGGACCGCATCAGGTACCCAATGTCGATGGCGTTCGCCAATACTGCATCTGCGGCGCTTCGATCGTGGAGCGGCTCAATCTGTACCCCACAGTACGCCGCGATCGGTTGCAGTAACAGGGGAGCCTCTGCGACCATTTGCCCGCGGCAGGCAGCCAGCAGCTGAACCTGTCGAGACCTTCAGCGTGCAGCGCCTTCAGCAGGCTGTCGCGCGGACGAGAGTGGCAAGGATTGTTCAAGAACGGGAATCCGTGCCTCGCGCAAGTGGCCCTGGCTGCGGACGTAAATCAAGCGCCAGACGCTGGTGTTGACTTCAGGTCGGTAGGCAAGCGCGGCGCGTTCGGTCGCTACTTGCATCTCGCCAGTTCTCTTTTCGAAGGTAATCAATCGGCCGCCGAATGGTTCGCCACGCCGCTCGCCCCGATCGAGCTTGTCGGCAACGGGCGCGCGAATCATGGGGAACGCCTACCGCAGGTTGCACGCGGTGTGATGCGTCTGGCGGCGTTCTGCGGCGCCATGAGCGTTTGCATAGGCGTACCCTGGTGTCCCAGGGCGATCGAGATCTGCTCGGCAGTTTCTCGCAATTGCTCCAGCAGGCGCTCCTCGAGGCGTTCCGCAGGTGCCGAGATGGACAGGCCGGCCACCAGGACGCCCTGGTCGTCGTGGATGCCGGCAGCCATGCAGCGCAATCCGATTTCCAGTTCTTCGTTGTCGTGTGCAGTGCCATGAGCCAGCACGTCCGACAGCTCGCGTTCCAGCGCCGACACCTCGGTGATGCTGTTGCGGGTGTGGCTGATCAGCCTGCTGCGGGTGGCGTATGAGCGCACGCGTTGTGGGTCGTACTGCGCGAGGAACAGCTTGCCCACGGTGGTCAGGTGCAAGGGTGCCCTCGCGCCCACTGCACGCACCACCTGCATGCTCGAGGGCTCGCTGTATGAGTGCTCAATGTTGATGATCTCGTCGGCCTGGCACATCGAGAGGTTGACCGGCTGCTGTGTCAGCTGATGCAGCTCGTGCATCGGCACCAGCGCGGCTTTCCGTACGTCCGATCGCGCATTGACCAGGTTGCCCAGCTCCAGCGGTCTCATGCCCAGCCGGTAGCTGCCCGCCTCCGGTCGATCCACCAGGCGACCCGAAACCAGATCGTTCAGGATGCGGTGCGCGGTGGACGGGTGCAGCCCGGTCATCTCACTGATCATCTTCAGCGGCACCGGGCGCGGGTATTGGGCCAGCACATCCAGTACGGCCAAGCTGCGTGCCAGAACTTGCACGTCGGTTTTGTGGCGGGCGTGGCCTCCCATGCGACGCATTTCCCCCCCACCCAGCCGGACCAGCGTTTTGCACGACGAAACGGACTTGCTCGGCTGGGTTGTCTGACTGGCTGCTCTCCGCACCGGCTCGGCTTCGTTGCGATCCGACGGTTCCCTGCTTGAGCTGAGGCCAGCCCGACTGTTACCGTGATCGCCTCCTGACCCATGCCCGATGAGTTGCGGGCTGAATCGATGACCAAGACAGAGTACGACTCACCACGCGGGTATCGGAGCCGGATTGAACTCGGCAGGTGCCGCGCGTTGCTTGCGCTGGCGTGCATCGGCATCCTGGCCTCATCTCCGTCCTGGGCTCAGCGCGAGGCTCAGCCGATCGCGTCTGCACCTGATGCCAGATCAAGGCGCGCCTCGAACACGGCCGCGCCGCGCATCAGCGAGCGCCTGACGTCGCGCGATCTCGGGCTCGTGATCAACACGAGCGACCCTTACTCGGTCGCTGTCGGCGAGTTCTATCGCATGGCCCGCCAGTTGACGGACTCCCAGGTGCTGCGGGTCGAATTGCCTCGCCGAGCCGAGTTGACGCCCGACGAATTCGAGGCTTTGCAGGCCCGCATCAAGGCGTTCTTCGGTCCCGACATCCAGGCACTGGCCCTGGCCTGGGTCGAGCCGTTCGCGGTGTCCTGCAATTCCATCACTGGCGCGCTGGCGCTTGGGTACGACTCTGACCTGTGCTGGAAATCCTGCGCGCCGTCGCGTCCGTCACGCTACTTCAATTCAGCCAGCGCTCGCCCGTACATCGATCTGCAGCTGCGGCCGTCGATGCTGCTGGCCGCAAAGGACGTGGCGATGGCTGAAGCGATGATCCGCCGCGGTGTGGCCTCCGATCACACGCTGGGCCTGCGTGGTGCGCCTGATGTCAATGCGCATTACCTGATCACCACCGACAGGGCGCGCAGCGCCCGGGCGCCACTGTTTCCGGCGCCCGGGCGTGTCAAGGGCTTTGGTGTCGACATCCACGTCGAAGAGGCCGAGGTGCTTGAAGGTGCCCAGCGGCTGTTGCTCTACGAGACGGGGAAAGTGAAGGTCGACAAGCTCGACACGCTCCAGTGGGTGCCTGGCGGTCTGGGTGATCACCTCACTTCGTATGGCGGTCGCCTCGATGGCAAACACGGGCAGATGAGCGCGCTGGAATGGATCGCCTCGGGCGCCACAGGCAGCTACGGCACGGTGTCGGAGCCGTGCTCGCACCCGCAGAAGTTTCCGCATCCGCAGATCGTGCTGCTGCACTATGTGCAGGGTGCCACCCTGATCGAGGCCTATTGGAAGAGCGTGGCCTGGCCGCAGCAGGGCTTGTTCATCGGCGAGCCGTTGGCAGCGCCTTTTCCGTTGCGCTGAATCCTCTGCGCCGGACTCGACGCGCAGATTCTTGTGGAGGCTTCAGCCGTTGCGCCAGACCCGCGCCGCATGCAGGCCCGATCGCACGGCGCCTTCCAGCGTGGCGGGGTAGGGGCCTTCGATGTAATCGCCCGCAGCCATCAGCCCGGCGGTGATGCGCGGTGGTGGCCTTTGCAGCCGCGGCTTGCAACGGAAGGTGGCACGCTTTTCGTTGAACACGCGCAGCGTCTGCAGTGGCGCACGCAGATGTCCGGCCAGCTGGGCATTGGCCTGCGTCAACACGGCCTGAGCGGTGGCGTCGGGGCCAGCCTCGATCCAGGGCTCGGCAGCGCTGATGACGAAGCTCAGTAGACCATCGCGACCACTCAGCCAGCCGTGGTCGAAGACGAACTGTGCGGGGCCTTGCGTGCCATCGGCACGCAGTACCGTCATGGCCTGCGGTAGCCGCGTGCCGGCCGACATCGCATAAACAGTGACGATGGGTTCGTACCACAGTGCCGCCGCGCAACGGCTCCACAGCGGTGCCTGTGCGCGCACGAGCCGGCCAGCTTCACTCGCGGTGCACGCCAGCACCACGCCATCGAAGGGCTCGCCATCGACTCGCCACAGACCACCGTCGGCATCGACGCTCATGATGCGCCGAGAGGTGAGTACCTGAGTGCCGCGCTGCATCAGCCATTGCCGAGCGGGTTCGGGCAGCAGGTCACCCAGGGGCTGGCGCGGCAACAGCAGATCGGCGGAACCGGGCCCCGAGAACATCGCGTCGTGCAACACGCGCAGAAAAACCCGTGCGCTGGCCTGCGGGGCCGGCGTGTTCAGCGCCGAGACGCACAGCGGTTCGATCAGATCGCGCTGCACCGCTTGCGGCAGATCAGAGCACAGGCTGCTGACCGTCAGGTCGGAGCGGCAGGTGAAGCCGATGCTGGCCCAGTAGACCGCTTTCAGCAGCAGTGAGGCGCGTTCACGAAGTGTCCAGCCGCGGTGGGCCAAAACGCCGCGGGCGAATGCAAGGAGCGGCGGGCCGCTGGGCAGCCGCAGGCCCATGCCCTGGGCATCGACAAGGGTCAGCGAGGTGCGCATCAGCGCTGAAGTACTGTCGACACCGAGTTGTCGCATCAGACGCAAAGTATCGGCGTAGGCTCCGATCAGGATGTGCTGGCCGTTGTCGAGCGCCGGCTCCACGCGACTGACACTGCGCGCGCGCCCGCCGAGCGTGGGCGCCATCTCGAACAGCGTCACCTGATCGCCGAGCGTGGTGGCCTCCACTGCGGCCGCCAGGCCGGCCCAGCCCCCGCCGATCACCGCCAGCCGGCGACCTTCCGATGCGCGCTCCAATCAGCGGCCCTGCCAATGGGTGCGCAGCGCGATCCACAGCTTGCGCACGGGTGTCAGCGAGGTGCGCTGGTGCAGCACCTGGAAGCCGTCGGCCTCGATTTCGCGCAGCAGGCTGCGATAGATGTTGGCCATCATCAGCCCCGGTTTCTGTGGCTGGCGGTCGACCTCGGGCAGCAGCGCCATCGCCTCGTCGTAGGTTCGGTGCGCACGCTCGGCCTGGAAGCCCATCAGCGCGATGAAGCGGTCGCTGTAGCCATAGGGCGGGGTGCGCAGCAGCAACTCGCTGGCCTTCACGTCGAAGCGCTGGAGCTCCGATACCGGAAGGTAGATGCGGCCGCGCCGCGCATCGTCGCCGACGTCGCGGATGATGTTGGTCAGCTGCATCGCAAGGCCGAGCTTGTGGGCGTAATGGATCGTGGCTTCGCTGCTGCGCCCGAAGATGCTCGAGGCCACTTCGCCGACGATGCCGGCCACCAGATGGCAGTAGTGGGCGAGACCCGGGAAGTCGAGGAAGCGCGTCTGTTCGAGGTCGATCTGGCAGCCGTCGATGACGGCATGCAGATGCCTGGCCTCGATCGAGAAAGGCTCGGTGTGCGGCATCAAGGCCTTCATCACCGGATGGCTGGGTCGGCCCGCAAAAGCATTGGCCACCTCGCCGCGCCACCAGGCCAGCTTGGTCGCGGCAACGCCCGCATCGCTGGTCTCGTCGACCACGTCGTCGACCTCGCGGCAGAAGGTGTAGAACGCCGTGATCGCGGCTCGGCGCGGCGGTGGCAGGAAAAGGAAGGCGTAGTAGAAGCTGGAGCCGCTCTTGGCAGCCTTGTCTTGCACGTACTGTTGTTCTGGCGTCATGCGGCTTTTCGGGTCAAGGTCGTCGAGGGGGCGCGCATTCGGATCGCGCGCCACAGCAGCAGCGGGGCGTCAGTCTTGCCGATGCGTGGGCGCTGCAGCAGCGTGGCGTGGTCCAGCTGTTTGATCTTGTCGGCAATGCGCAGCCCACCTTGCACCACCAGACGCAACTCCCAGCCGGCGCGTCCCGTCACTCGGTGCACCAGCGGCGCGCCTTGCAGCATCAGCGCGCGCGCCCAAGCTGTCATCTCTGCAATCAGGCCGCGCGACGCCGGGCTGTCCTGCCGGGCCAGCAACGATTCCACCGACAAGCCATGCGACGCGATGTCGGCCAGTGGCAGGTAGAGGCGGTCTCGAGCAGTGTCAATGCCGACGTCCTGCCAGAAATTGATGAGCTGCAAGGCCGTGCAGATCGCATCCGACTGTCCAAGCGACTCGGCATCGCTGACACCGTAGAGGTGAAGCAGCAGGCGGCCGACCGGGTTGGCCGAGCGGCTGCAGTAGTCCAACACCTCGGCGCGGTCGCTGTAGCGCGTC
Organism: Burkholderiales bacterium; assembly: GCA_947474755.1. Classification (GTDB taxonomy): domain Bacteria; phylum Pseudomonadota; class Gammaproteobacteria; order Burkholderiales; family Burkholderiaceae_C; genus PBB1. The sequence continues at coordinate 41,246 of CANJJE010000008.1, forward strand.
TTGACGATGTCCTGTTCAAAGGCGCGAAGCAAATCGTCGAGCAGATTGACGGGAAGATGATGACGCGCCATGGCCACGGCCAGCGGGCCGAATACCGTCTGCCAGCGAGGGGATGGGATGCCGCCGGCAGCGACGGCCGTCAGGTCCGCGCGAAAGGCAGCCAAGTCTGCCAGGCGCTGTGCTGGTGGCGCATCTCCCTCGTCGGCGATGTCGTCGGCCGTTCTCGCAAACCAGTAGATGGCCGCGACCGTCCCCCGCAATGAGGCGGGACACAGCCAGGATGCCACGGGGAAATTTTCGTAGTGCTCAACGCTCACGGCGCTTATTGTCCACGGAGCGGTGGCGGTCACGGTTAAACTCGCGGGCTTTCCGCGGTGCGCGGAAAATCGAGTCTGATGGAAGCGCGTGCTCCTGTCGTTCTGGATAGGCCCTGCGCGGGTGGCGAAATTGGTAGACGCACCAGGTTTAGGTCCTGACGCCAGCGATGGTGTGCGGGTTCGAGTCCCGCCCCGCGCACCAGCCACAACACAACGTTCATAGAAAGTTTTTCAGATCATGACAGTGACCGTCGAAACCCTCGAAAAGCTGGAGCGGCGCATCACGCTGACCGTGTCCGCCGAAACGATCAACAGCGAGATCAACACCCGCCTCAAAGAGATGTCACGCACCGCCAAGGTAGACGGTTTTCGCCCGGGCAAGGTGCCTCTGAGCGTGTTGTCCAAGCGCTACGGCAGGTCGGTCGAGAACGAAGTGATCCACGACAGGCTCGGCAAGGAATTCGCCAGGGCCGTCTCCGAGGCCAACCTGCGCGTGGCTGGTGCACCGCGTTTGGCCGAGAAAAACACCGGCGACAGCCAACAACTGACCTTCGAGGCGCTGTTCGAGGTGTTCCCGGACGTGAAGATCGGCAGCCTCGAGGCAGCTGAAGTCGAGCGCTTTGCCGCCGAAGTGGACGAGGCCGCCATCGATCGCACGATTGGCATCCTGCGCAAGCAGCGCCGCACCTTCGTTGCTCGCCCAGCCGACGAAGGCGCCGTCGAGACTGATCGCGTGACCATCGACTTCGAAGGCAAGCTTGACGGTGTGCCCTTTGAGTTCGGTACTGCGACTGACTTCCAGTTCGTGATCGGCGAAGGTCAGATGCTGGACACCTTTGATCAGGCTGTTCGCGGCATGAAGGTTGGCGAATCGAAGACCTTCCCGCTGACCTTCCCGAAGAGCTACCAGACGCAGGAGCTCGCCGGCAAGGAGGCGGATTTCCTGGTCACGATCAAGGCTATCGAGGCGTCCCACTTGCCCGAGCTGACCGATGAATTCGCTCGCTCGCTGGGGATCGCTGACGGGTCGATGGACAGCCTGCGCAAGGATGTGCGCAGCAACCTCGAGCGTGAGGTCAAGGCCCGCTTACAGGTGCGCAACAAGGCGTCGGTGATGGATGCATTGATCAAGCACAGCGAGCTTGAGGTGCCCAATGTGCTGGTCGATGACGAACTCAATCGCCTGGTCGAGAACGCGCTGGCCGACATGAAGCAACGCGGCAACAGCTCGATCACCAAGGAACAGATTCCTCCGAAGGTCTTCCTGCCGCAAGCCGAGCGCCGGGTGCGCCTCGGGCTGGTAGTCGGCGAACTGGTCCGCTTGAACAACTTGCAGCCGCAGCCCGAGCAGTTGCAAGCGCACATCAAGGAGTTGGCCCAGAGCTACGAGAAACCGGCTGAAGTCTTCAGCTGGTACCTGGGCGATCGACAGCGGATGGCCGATGTTGAAGCGATGGTCGTCGAAGGCAACGTCACCGACTTCGTGCTCGCGCGCGCCAAGGTGATCGACAAGCCCCTGACCTTCGATGAGTTGATGGCCAGCTGAGTTTGAGCAGGCGCATGGAGGGGGCGCCTCGCTGCAAGCCATGTCCCCTTGTTCATTCCCGGGTGTCCTGGCGATCCGGCCGGTGACGACATAATTCAACGCCGTGGACCCTCGTGGGCCTACATCAGACGTACACAACAAGGACAAACGCATGAGCGCACTTGACACGCAAGGCCTGGGCATGGTCCCGATGGTCATCGAGCAATCTGGCCGCGGAGAACGCGCCTACGACATCTATTCGCGGCTTCTGCGTGAGCGGGTGATCTTCCTGGTAGGTCCGGTCAACGACCAGTCCGCCAACGTTGTGGTCGCCCAACTGCTCTTTCTGGAAAGCGAAAACCCGGACAAGGACATCTCGCTCTACATCAACTCGCCGGGTGGCTCGGTCAGTTCCGGCTTGTCGGTCTTCGACACCATGAACTTCATCAAGCCCGATGTGTCCACCTTGTGCATGGGCATCGCTGCCAGCATGGGCGCCTTCCTGCTGGCAGCCGGTGCCAAGGGCAAGCGTTTCGCTCTGCCCAACTCGCGGGTGATGATTCATCAGCCCTCAGGCGGAGCCCAGGGTCAGGCCACCGACATCGAGATTCAGGCGCGAGAGATCCTGAAGCTGCGTGAAAGCCTGAATAACATCCTCGCCGAACGCACCGGACAGCCCATCGAGAAAATCCGTGCTGACTCGGAACGTGATTACTTTCTGTCGTCCGGCGAGGCCAAGGAATACGGCCTGATCGACGAGGTGATTTCCAAGCGCCCCTGATCGGCACAAGCCGCCTGATCAAAACGGCCAACGGGACCTTTCTTCACCGCAAGGTCCCGTTTTCTTTTGTTCTATTATCTAAACAGCACTTTCGCAATCCGGTAGCACCTTTTCATGCCCGACAAAAAAGGCTCTTCGAGCGAAAAAGTCCTGTACTGCTCCTTCTGCGGCAAGAGCCAGCACGAGGTCAAGAAGCTCATCGCGGGTCCATCGGTGTTCATCTGCGATGAGTGCATCGAGCTCTGCAACGACATCATCCGCGATGAAGTACCGGCTGAAATAGCCGACCCGAAGGCAGTCAAGTCCGACCTGCCGATCCCCAGCGAGATCAAGGGCAGCCTCGACCAGTATGTGATCGGTCAGGAGCCCGCCAAGCGCACGTTGGCAGTGGCGGTCTACAACCATTACAAGCGGCTCAAGCATATGAGCCGCCACAAGGACGAGGTTGAGCTGTCGAAAAGCAACATCCTGCTCATTGGCCCGACCGGCTCTGGCAAGACTCTGCTGGCGCAGACATTGGCGCGTCTACTGAACGTTCCGTTCGTGATCGCCGATGCGACTACGCTGACCGAAGCCGGCTACGTCGGCGAGGACGTCGAGAACATCATTCAGAAGCTGCTGCAGAACTGCAACTACGACGTCGAGAAGGCGCAGCGTGGCATTGTCTACATCGACGAAATCGACAAGATTTCCCGCAAGGCCGACAACCCGTCGATCACCCGCGATGTGTCAGGCGAGGGCGTACAGCAGGCTTTGCTGAAACTGGTCGAAGGAACGATGGCCAGCGTGCCGCCACAGGGCGGACGCAAGCATCCGAACCAGGACTTCCTTCAGATCGACACGACGAACATACTGTTCATCTGTGGTGGCGCCTTCGATGGTTTGGAAAAGGTCATTCAGAACCGGTCCGAAAAATCAGGCATCGGCTTCGCTGCCAATGTGAAAAGCAAGGCCGACCGAAAGGTCAGCGAGGTATTCCGCGAAGCCGAACCCGAGGACCTGATCAAATTCGGCCTGATTCCCGAACTCGTCGGTCGCTTGCCCGTAATGGCCACTTTGGGCGAATTGACCGAGGACGCACTGGTCCAGATCCTTACCGAGCCTAGAAATGCACTTGTCAAACAGTACCAGAAGCTGTTCAGCATGGACGGCGTTGATCTCGAAATCCGCCCGTCGGCGTTGACAGCGATCGCGCGCAAGGCTTTGGCCCGCAAGACTGGCGCACGCGGCTTGCGTTCGATCATGGAGCAGGCGCTGAACGACACAATGTTCGACCTGCCGTCGTTTGAAAGTGTCGTCAAGGTGGTGCTCGACGAGCACACCATCGACGACAACGCCAAGCCGCTGATCGTCTATCGTGAGCAGTCGAAAGCCAGCGCCTGAATTGAATCCGGTCTGCAGTGCGGGATGACCCTTCCCGCGCGACTCCTTGCAATCGAAAGCTCAAGCCTTAGATGGGTTTGAGAAAGAGAGGTTTTCATGTCCGGACACCCCGTGTTGCCTGCTGAACAAATCACGCTGCCACTGTTGCCCTTGCGCGATGTGGTGGTGTTCCCTCATATGGTGATCCCGCTGTTCGTGGGACGCCCGAAGTCGATCAAGGCTCTCGAATCGGCGATGGAGGCCGGTCGCCAGATCATGCTGGTCGCGCAAAAGGCCGCCGGCAAGGACGAGCCCAAGCCCGACGACATGTTTGAGGTCGGTTGTGTCTCAACCATCCTGCAGATGCTCAAGCTACCCGACGGCACGGTCAAGGTGCTGGTTGAAGGTCTGCAGCGCGCCCACACCCACAGCATCACCGACAACGGCGAGTACTTCGTCTCCGAAGTCACGCCCATGCCGCCTGAAGTTGATACCAAGCCCGAGATCGAGGCCTTGCGCCGTGCGGTCACGCAGCAGTTCGATCAGTACGTCAAGCTCAACAAGAAGATTCCGCCGGAAATCCTGACGTCTATTGCAGGCATTGATGATGCAGGCCGTCTGGCCGACACCATCGCCGCACACCTGCCATTGAAGCTGGAAAACAAGCAGTCGGTGCTCGATCTGTTTTCGGTCGACAAGCGTCTGGAAAAATTGCTCGAGCAACTCGAACACGAAGTCGACATCCTTCAGGTCGAGAAGCGTATTCGTGGTCGCGTGAAGCGTCAGATGGAGAAAAGCCAGCGCGAGTACTACCTCAACGAACAGGTGAAGGCGATCCAGAAGGAACTCGGTGACGGCGAAGAAGGCGCCGACATGGAAGAACTGGAAAAGAAGATCATCGCCGCCAAGATGCCCAAAGAGGCGCGCAAGAAGGCTGATGCCGAGTTCAAGAAGCTCAAGTTGATGTCACCGATGTCGGCTGAAGCCACCGTGGTGCGCAACTACATCGACACGCTGGTCAACCTGCCGTGGACCAAGAAGACCAAGATCAAGCACGATCTGGCGTTTGCCGAGGCCGTGCTGAATGAAGACCACTACGGGCTGGAAAAGGTCAAGGACCGTATCCTCGAATATCTCGCAGTTCAGCAGCGCGTCGATAAGGTCAAGGCGCCGATCTTGTGTCTGGTCGGCCCCCCGGGTGTCGGCAAGACCTCACTCGGCCAAAGCGTGGCGCGCGCGACCGGGCGTAAGTTTGTTCGGATGGCACTCGGCGGTGTACGTGACGAGGCCGAGATCCGTGGCCATCGCCGCACCTACATCGGCTCGATGCCCGGCAAGGTATTGCAGAGCCTGTCCAAGGTTGGTACGCGCAACCCGCTTTTCCTGCTCGACGAGATCGACAAGCTTGGCATGGACTTCCGTGGTGATCCCTCGAGCGCACTGCTCGAAGTGCTCGACCCCGAGCAGAACCACACCTTTAGCGATCACTATGTCGAGGTGGATTTCGATCTGAGCGACACGATGTTCATCGCCACATCGAATTCGATGAACATCCCGCCGGCGCTGCTGGACCGAATGGAGGTGATCCGGCTGTCGGGCTACACCGAGGACGAGAAGGTCAACATCGCGCAACGTTATCTGCTGCCTAAGCAGGCCAAGAATAACGGCGTCAAGGATGCCGAGATGGAGGTCACCGAGGCTGCGGTGCGTGGGATCATCCGTTACTACACGCGCGAAGCCGGCGTGCGTTCGCTTGAGCGCGAGATCTCTAAGATTTGCCGGAAGGTGGTCAAGAGCATTCAGCTCAAGCAGGTCACCGACAAGGTCATCGTCACGGGCGACAACCTGAATGACTTTCTCGGCGTGCGCAAGCACGACTACGGACAGGCGACCAAGCAAAATCAGGTTGGTCAGGTCGTGGGTCTGGCCTGGACTGAAGTTGGTGGCGACCTGCTGACCATCGAGTCGGCCATGATGCCAGGCAAGGGCGTGATCATCCGCACCGGTTCACTCGGCGATGTGATGAAGGAGTCGGTCGAAGCAGCTCGCTCGGTGGTGCGATCACGAGCTCGGCGTCTGGGCATCAAGGACGAGTTGTTCGAGAAGCGCGACATCCATATCCACGTGCCTGATGGGGCGACGCCCAAGGACGGTCCGAGTGCCGGTGCCGCGATGACCACTGCGTTCGTCTCTGCGTTGACGGGCATCCCGGTACGCGCCGATGTGGCGATGACCGGCGAGATCACGTTGCGAGGTGAAGTCACTGCGATCGGTGGGCTGAAAGAGAAACTGCTGGCAGCGCATCGTGGCGGTATCAGAACGGTGATCATTCCGGAAGAAAACGTGAAGGACCTGCAGGACATTCCGGAGAACGTGAAAGACCGACTCGAGATCGTGCCGGTCAAGTGGATCGACCAAGTTCTGGAAGTGGCCCTGCAAAGCCTGCCACAGCCTCTGCCCGATGACGAACCGTTGAAGGCCGACGCTGTCAAAGCGGACGCCTCCGTGGTAGCTGCAGTGCCACCAGCGGCGCCGCTCGATCCGATGAAACATTGAGCCGATTCGCGTCTGCAGGTCAGAGGTTTCGATGTATACTGCGAGACGCGACGAGGTTGAGTCGCGAATGCGGGAGTAGCTCAGTTGGTAGAGCGCAACCTTGCCAAGGTTGAGGTCGCGAGTTCGAGCCTCGTCTCCCGCTCCAAGAAATAGAAAAAGGGAAGCACCAGCTTCCCTTTTTCGTCCCCGGGTCGGCGACCCATACGGCGCGGTAGCAAAGCGGTTATGCACCGGATTGCAAATCCGATCAGCCCAGTTCGACTCTGGGCCGCGCCTCCAGTATTCTGCGAGCCTCGTCAACGCACGAGGTTTTTTTTCGAGTGCGCCCGGGTGGTGAAATTGGTAGACACCGCAGACTTAAAATCTGCTGCTTAGCGTCAAGCGGCGTACCGGTTCGATTCCGGTCCCGGGCACCATCCGAACCCAGCCTTCCAAGTCGCATCGTCATGCATCAGCGGGCACCCTAAAATCAATGGTTTTCGGGTCATATTGACCACGGGAGCAATGGGTATGAAGGTGCTGGTGGCAGTCAAACGCGTCGTTGATTACAACGTCAAGGTGCGCGTCAAGTCGGACGGCACTGGTGTCGATCTGGCCAACGTCAAGATGAGCATGAACCCTTTCGATGAGATCGCCATTGAAGAGGCGGTCCGTTTGCGAGAGAAGGGCGTGGTCACGGAAATCATCGCGGTGTCATGCGGCGTGTTGGCCTGTCAGGAAACGCTGCGCACCGCAATGGCCATCGGTGCTGATCGTGCTATCTTGATCGAGACCGATGTCGAGTTGCAGCCCTTGGCGGTGGCTAAGCTGCTCAAGTCCTTGCTGGACCGCGAACAACCGGGGCTCGTCATCCTGGGCAAGCAGGCGATCGATGATGATTGCAACCAGACCGGGCAGATGCTGGCTGCGCTGGGCGGGTTGCCTCAGGCGACGTTCGCGTCGAAGGTCGAGGTGGCCGATGGTCAGGCCTGGGTCACGCGCGAAGTCGACGGCGGCCTGGAGACGCTGAAGCTCACCTTGCCTGCAGTCATCACGACCGACCTGCGCCTCAACGAACCGCGCTATGTGACGCTGCCCAACATCATGAAGGCGAAGAAGAAGCCTCTGGAGGTGCTCAAGCCAGATGACCTCGGGGTCGACGTGACGCCGCGCATCAAGACGCTCAAGGTCGTCGAGCCGCCGAAGCGCAGCGCTGGCATCAAGGTGCCCGATGTGGCCACCCTAGTGTCGAAGCTGAAGAACGAAGCGAAGGTGATCTGACATGGCGACCTTGGTAATAGCTGAACACGACAACGCGTCCTTGAAGGGCGCCACGATGAACACCGTTGCAGCGGCGCTGAGTATCGGTGGCGAGGTGCATGTGCTGGTCGCAGGTTTCGGGTCTGCCGCTCCGGCCAAGGCAGCGGCGGAGATTCGCGGGGTCGGCAAGGTGCTGCACGCCGACGCTGAACGCTTCCAGCATGGTCTGGCCGAAGCCGTTGCCGCACAGGTTCTCGCTGTTGTCGCAGCGGCGGGAGGGGCTTACACCCACGTTTTGTTTGCTGCCACCGCGTCTGGCAGGAACATCGCGCCGCGGGTCGCAGCGACTCTGGACGTGGCGCAGATTTCCGACATCACTCAGATCCTGTCGCCCGACACCTTCGAGCGTCCGATTTATGCCGGCAACGCGATAGCCACTGTTCAAAGCACCGACAGTGTCAAGGTCGTCACAGTCCGTGCGACCGGCTTTGACCCTGCCGAGGCCGGTGGAGGTTCAGCGGCCATCGAGGTTCTTGCCCCAGTTGCGGACGGCGGCACGTCAAGCTTCCTAGGCAGCGAGATTGCTCGCAACGATCGGCCTGAACTGACCGCCGCGAAGGTCATCGTCAGCGGTGGCCGTGCGCTGGGCAGCGTCGAGAAATTCAACGAAGTGCTGACGCCGCTGGCCGACAAGCTCGGTGCAGCGCTGGGCGCGAGCCGTGCTGCGGTCGATGCGGGCTACGCGCCCAATGATTGGCAGGTGGGCCAGACCGGCAAGATCGTCGCGCCACTGTTGTATGTGGCGGTCGGCATCAGCGGCGCCATTCAGCATCTGGCTGGCATGAAGGACAGCAAGGTCATCGTGGCGATCAACAAGGATGGTGAGGCGCCGATCTTCAGCGTGGCCGACTACGGCCTTGAAGCTGATCTGTTCACTGCCGTGCCCGAGTTGGTGTCGGCGCTCTAGCCTGGCCTGAAGATGAGTTACGTCGCGCCGGTCAAGGACATGCTCTTCTGCATGAAGGAGCTGGCCGGACTGGAAGCGCTGAGCCAGTTGCCTGGTTTCGCGGATGCGGGCATCGACACCGCCGAAGCAGTGCTCACCGAAGCGGCTCGCTACTGTGCCGAAGTGGTTGAGCCGCTGAACGCCGAGAGTGACCGTCACCCACCGATCTGGCGTGATGGAGAGGTCAGCACTTCAGCCGGTTTTCAGCAGGCCTTTCGCCAGTTTGCCGAAGGCGGCTGGCAAGGGTTGCAGCACCCAGTCGAATTCGGCGGACAGGCGCTGCCGAAGACGATTGGTGCGGCGTGCGCCGAAATGCTCAACAGCGCCAGCGTCAGCTTCGCACTTTGCCCGTTGTTGACCGATGGCGCGATCGAGGCGCTGCTGACGGCGGGCAGTGACGCTCAGCGCCGATTCTTTCTGCCGAAGATGATCGATGGCACCTGGACAGGCACGATGAACCTGACCGAGCCGCAGGCCGGCTCCGATCTGGCGATGGTGCGTACCCGGGCGGTACTGCAGGGTGATGGCAGTTACCGCATCAGCGGCCAGAAGATCTACATCACCTATGGCGAGCACGACATGGCCGAGAACATCGTCCACCTGGTGCTGGCCCGCACGCCCGATGCGCCACCGGGGGTCAAGGGCATCAGCCTGTTCCTGTGTCCGAAGCTTCTCGTCAACGCCGATGGTTCGCTGGGGGCACGCAATGATGTCTACTGTGCGTCGATCGAGCACAAGCTTGGCATCAGGGCCAGCCCGACCGCAGTTCTGGTGTTTGGTGACGACAAGGGCGAGGTAGGCGCCGGCGCCATCGCGCAATTGATCGGCGAGGAGAACCGCGGCCTGGAGTACATGTTCGTGATGATGAACGCGGCGCGCTTTTCGGTCGGCGTGCAAGGCATCGGCGTGGCCGAGCGGTCCTACCAGCGAGCCGTGGCCTACGCCCGTGAGCGCGTGCAGAGTCGGCCGCTGGATTCATCGCTTGCAGCCGGCGCCGCGATCATTCACCATCCCGATGTCAAGCGCATGCTAATGACGATGCGCGCGCACATCGAAGGTTGCCGCGCACTGGCCTGTGTTTCGGCAGCGGCGTTCGATACGGCGCATCACCATCCCGATGCTTCGGTACGTCTGGCCAGCCAGGCCTTCCATGAATTCACCGTGCCGCTGGTCAAGGGCTACGCTACGGAGATGAGCATAGAGGTCACCAGCCTCGGCCTGCAGGTGCATGGTGGCATGGGCTACATCGAGGAAACCGGGGCCGCGCAGCACATGCGCGATGCCCGCATCCTGACCATTTATGAGGGCACGACCGCCATCCAGGCCAATGATCTGGTCGGCCGCAAGACCCTGCGTGATGCTGGCGAGTTGGCGCGGTCGATTGCACGGCAGATCGAGGCTACCGAGGTGGAACTGGCCGCGGGTAGCAGCGCGGCAGCGAAGGCTGTGTTTCGGTGGTTGCAGGCGTCCCGCGAGGCCTTCATCGATGTGCTTGATTTCGTCGTCGCTCAGGGCCGATCTCAGCCGACCGCTGTGTACGCCGGCTCGGTTCCTTACTTGATGCTGCTCGGTCAGTTGCTGGCCGGCTGGCAACTGGCGCGCGCGTTGCTGGTTGCTGAGGAGCAGCTCGTTGACGGCGAATGTGATGCAGCATTTCTTCACGCCAAGGTCGCGACTGCCCGCTTCTACGCCGAGCACATCCTGAGCACATTGCCTGGGCTGCGAGACGCGATCGTAGATGGCTCCGGTAGCGTGGGTGGCATGGCGGTCGAGTCGTTTTGATCGCCACCAGTTTTGCCTTTCCTGCGGTTCTGAAGAACCTGCCACTGCCCATCATCGGCGCGCCGCTCTTCATCATCAGCCACCCGCAGCTGGTGATCGCGCAATGCAAGGCAGGCGTCGTTGGCTCAATGCCCGCATTGAATGCGCGCCCGGCGTCGCAGCTTGACGATTGGCTGGCCGAGATCACCGAGGCACTGGCGGACCACAATGCTGCGAACCCGCTGAAGCCTGCGGCACCGTTTGCGATCAATCAGATCGTCCACAGGAGCAACGATCGCCTCGAGCACGACATGTCCCTGTGTGTGAAGCACCGGGTGCCGATCATCATCACCTCGCTCGGCGCGCGCACCGAGATCAACGACGCAGCGCACAGCTATGGCGGCGTGGTGCTGCACGACGTCATCAACAATGGATTTGCGCACAAGGCGATCGAGAAGGGCGCCGATGGCCTGATCGCGGTGGCCGCTGGAGCGGGCGGCCACGCAGGGGTTAAAAGCCCATTCGCCCTCGTCGAGGAAATCCGCGCGTGGTTCGACGGTCCTCTTGCACTCGGTGGCGCCATCGCCACCGGTGACGGGGTGCTGGCCGCGCGGGCGATGGGCGCCGACTTTGCCTACATCGGGTCGGCCTTCATCGCGACAAACGAAGCGCGCGCATCTGACGCGTACAAGCAAATGGTCGTGGACAGCAGCAGCGACGACATCGTCTACAGCAACTTGTTCACCGGCGTGCACGGCAACTATCTGAAGGGTTCGATCCGAAATGCCGGACTCGACCCTGATGCCTTGCCGAGCAGCGATGCCAGTGCAATGAATTTCGGTGATGCATCGATGAAGGTCTGGAAGGACATCTGGGGAAGCGGTCAGGGCGTCGGTGCCGTGAGGCAGGTTCTGCCGGCACAGGTCTTGGTTGCGCGTCTGATGGCTGAATATGAGCGGGCCCTGATCCGCCTGACAGAACGCTGATATCCGGTGATGAAGCGCTTCAACACAGCGCTTTTGCGGGCCATGTTGCTTCAGGTTGCGGTGTTACAGTCGCGGCCGTGACTTGAATGTTCCTTCCCGTCCCCTACGCTGATTTGCAGCATAGGCGGGTCGCGTCCGCCCACCGGTGCAGCCGGGTCGCGGAAGGTTTTTAAACCCACTATCGCGCTGGAAACCGGCGCATGAGGTGAGCGAAATGATGCAGGAGTACAGAGCGAATTCGCATCTGTTTGGAGGCAATGCGCCCTACGTCGAAGAGATGTACGAGGCCTACCTCGACAACCCCGGCTCGGTCTCCGAGAACTGGCGTTCTTATTTCGATGCGCTGCAGCATCTGCCAGCGGTCGATGGTTCCGACGAACGCGATGTGGCGCACGCGCCGGTCGTTGAGTCATTTGCCCAGCGCGCCAAGGCCAACGCCTTCGGCAACCGCGCCAGCAGCTCCGATCTCGCCATCGCGCGCAAGCAGGTCCATGTGCAGTCGTTGATCGCGGCCTACCGTTTCCTTGGGTCTCGCTGGGCCGACCTCGACCCGCTGAAACGCCAGGAACGTCCGAAGATCCCTGAACTCGAACCGGTGTTCTACGACCTGACCGAGTCGGATATGGACATCTCGTTCAGCGCCACGAACACCTATTTCTCGACCGCCGAGCACATGACCTTGCGGCAGATCCTGCAGGCTTTGCGCGAGACGTATTGCGGCTCGATCGGTGCCGAGTTCATGCATGTCACTCAGCCCATTGAAAAGCGCTGGTGGCAGGAGCGCCTGGAATCGATCCGCTCGAAGCCTCATTTCAGCGGCGACCAGAAGAAGCACATCCTCGATCAACTCACCGCTGCGGAAGGCCTGGAGCGCTATCTCCACACCAAGTATGTCGGCCAGAAGCGCTTCTCTCTCGAAGGCGGCGAAAGCTTCATTGCATCGATGGACGAACTGGTGCAGCGCGCAGGCATCAAGGGCGTGCAGGAAATCGTCATCGGCATGGCTCACCGCGGTCGGCTCAACGTGCTGGTCAATACCCTGGGCAAGGCGCCGTCTGAGCTATTTGCAGAGTTCGACCACACGGCCCCAGAGGCTTTGCCCGCGGGCGATGTCAAGTACCACCAGGGATTTTCCAGCGATGTGACGACGCCTGGCGGTCCGGTGCACCTGAGTCTCGCGTTCAACCCATCTCACCTGGAAATCGTCAACCCGGTGGTCGAAGGTTCGGTCAAAGCCCGTCTGGACCGCCGAGGAGATGCGAAGGGCAGTTCGGTGCTGCCCATCATCGTGCATGGTGATGCGGCGTTCGCTGGCCAGGGCGTGGTGATGGAGACGCTGGCGCTGGCGCAGACACGCGGCTATTTCACTGGCGGCACGGTGCACCTGGTCATCAACAACCAGATCGGCTTCACCACCAGCGACCCCCGCGATACGCGTTCGACGCTCTATTGCACCGACGTGGTCAAGATGGTCGAAGCACCTGTGCTGCACGTCAACGGCGACGACCCCGAGGCGGTGGTGCTGGCCACGCAGATGGCGCTTGACTACCGTCAGGAATTCCGCAAAGACGTGGTCGTCGACATTGTCTGCTTCCGCAAGCTCGGTCACAACGAGCAGGACACGCCGGCGCTAACGCAGCCACTGATGTACAAGAAGATCGCGCAGCATCCCGGCACGCGCAAGATGTACGCCGACAAGCTGGTCGCGCAGGGCGTGCTTCCCTCCGATGGCCCCGATGGGATGGTGAAGGCCTTCCGAGCCGCAATGGATGAAGGCAAGCATGCGCACAGTCCGGTTCTGACCAACTATAAGAGCAAGTTCGCCGTCGACTGGGCGCCGTTCCTCGGCAAGAAGTGGACCGACGCAGCCGACACCGCTTTGCCGCTGGCCGAGATCAAGCGTCTGGCCGAGCGCATCACCGCGTTGCCGAAGAACTTCAAGGTGCATCCCCTGGTCGAAAAGGTTCTTGCCGACCGAGCAGCGATGGGTCGCGGCGAGATGAGTGTCGATTGGGGAATGGGCGAACACCTCGCCTTTGCCTCACTGGTCGCCAGCGGCTACGCGGTGCGTCTTTCGGGCGAGGACTGCGGACGCGGCACCTTTACCCACCGCCATTCGGTGTTGCACGATCAGAACCGAGAGAAGTGGGATGAGGGGACTTACACGCCGCTCAAGCATGTGGCCGAAGGTCAGGCGCCGTTCGTCGTGATCGACTCGCTGCTGTCTGAAGAGGCCGTGCTCGGCTTTGAATACGGCTACGCCTCGGCCGAACCGAACACGCTGGTCATCTGGGAGGCGCAGTTCGGCGACTTTGCCAACGGTGCCCAGGTCGTGATCGACCAGTTCATCGCCTCCGGTGAGGTCAAGTGGGGCCGTGCCAACGGCCTGACGCTGATGCTGCCGCACGGCTACGAAGGTCAGGGCCCCGAGCACTCCTCGGCACGTCTCGAACGCTTCATGCAACTTGCTGCCGACAACAACATGCAGATCGTCCAGCCCACCTCGGCCAGCCAGATCTTCCATGTGCTGCGTCGGCAGATGGTGCGCATGTTCCGTAAGCCGCTGGTCATCTTGACGCCCAAGTCGCTTTTGCGTGCGAAGGACGCGGCGTCTCCTCTCAGCGAATTCACCAGGGGGGAGTTCCGCACCGTCATCGGCCCAAACAACCCGGAGATCGAGCCGGACAAGGTCAAGCGGGTGATCGCCTGTTCCGGCAAGGTGGCCTACGAGCTGCGCAAGCGCCGCGACGCGAAGAAGCAGAACGACATCGCCATCGTGCTTGTGGAGCAGCTGTATCCCTTCCCCCACAAGGCCTTCGCGGCGGAGCTGAAGAAGTATCCGAATGCCACCGAGATCGTCTGGTGCCAGGACGAGCCGCAGAACCAGGGCGCCTGGTTCTTCATCCAGCATTACATCCACGAGAACATGCTGGAGGGGCAGAAGCTCGGTTATGCCGGCCGTCCCGCGTCCGCCTCACCCGCAGTGGGTTACGCCCACCTGCACCAGGAGCAGCTGAAATCGCTGTTGGATCAGGCCTTCGGCAAGCTCAAGGGCTTCGTCCTCACCAAGTGACACCAACTTTGGCGGCATGCAGCGTCGTCGTCGACGCTGCATGCCCATCCCAGGCTTGTCACCGTTTATCTCACCCCTACGTTCAAAGAACAGTTTCGCCTTCGGCCTGCGTGGCTGCGGCTTGAATTCGAAAAGAGAAAACCATGCCCATCGTTGAAGTCAAAGTTCCTCAGTTGTCTGAGTCGGTGTCCGAAGCCACCTTGTTGCAGTGGAAGAAGAAGCCCGGTGAGGTTGTCGTCATCGACGAGATCCTGGTCGAAATCGAGACCGACAAGGTCGTGCTGGAAGTCCCCGCCCCGGCGTCGGGCGTGATGGCACAGATTGTCAAGAACGACGGCGAAAGCTGCACCGCCGAAGAAGTCATCGCGCGCATCGACACGGAAGCTGTGGCCCAGGTCAGCCCAGCGGGAGGCAAGGCGAGTGCTTCGCAAGTCTTACCAGTACCTGCAGCCTCTGCGGCAGGTACAGCCAGCGGTGTCGCGATGCCGGCTGCGGCCAAGATCATGGCCGACAACCAGATGGACGCCGGTTCGGTGGCGGGTACCGGCAAGGGTGGCCGAATCACCAAGGGGGATGTCACCGGGGCGCTGGCCGCCGGTCTGCAGGCGCCCGCGGTGGCCGCGGCGCCGCCTTCTGCTGCACCGCCCGTGGTCGCTGCTGCTGTTGCCAGGGCGCTGCCATCGGTGCCCGCGCCAGTCGTGGTGAACCTGGGCGATCGTCCGGAGCAGCGCGTGCCCATGTCGCGCCTGCGCGCCCGCGTCGCTGAACGGCTGCTGCAATCGCAAGCGACCAACGCGATCCTGACCACGTTCAACGAAGTGAACATGGCGCCGGTCATCGAGATGCGCAAGCGTTTCCAGGAGAAGTTCGAGAAAGAGCACGGCTGCAAGATCGGCTTCATGAGCTTCTTCGTGAAGGCGGCGGTGGCGGCGCTGAAGAAGTACCCGATCATCAACGCCTCGGTTGATGGCAACGACATCGTTTATCACGGCTATTTTGATATCGGTATTGCTGTCGGTTCGCCGCGCGGCCTGGTCGTGCCGATCCTGCGAAATGCCGACCAGATGAGCTTCGCCGACATCGAGAAGAAGATTTCCGAGTTTGGCAAGAAAGCAGCCGAAGGCAAGCTATCGCTCGAGGACCTGACTGGCGGCACCTTCTCGATCAGCAACGGCGGCACCTTCGGTTCGATGCTGTCGACGCCCATCATCAACCCGCCGCAGTCGGCGATCCTGGGCGTACACGCGACCAAGGACCGCGCGGTGGTCGAGAACGGTCAGATCGTGATCCGCCCGATGAACTACCTGGCGATGAGCTACGACCACCGCATCATCGACGGCCGCGAAGCCGTACTTGGCCTGGTGGCGATGAAGGAAGCGCTGGAAGATCCGGCGCGTCTGCTGTTCGACATCTGACGACCCGACACCCAATAAGGCGATTCATGAGCAAGCAATTTGATGTTGTCGTCATCGGCGGCGGCCCCGGCGGCTATGTGGCTGCGATCCGAGCTGCGCAGCTCGGCTTCAACACTGCCTGTATCGACGAGTGGAAGAACGACAAGGGCGAGCCCGCTCCTGGTGGTACCTGCACCAACGTCGGCTGCATCCCGTCGAAGGCGCTGCTGCAGTCAAGCGAGCACTTCGAGCATGCCGGGCACAGCTTCGCCGACCACGGCATCGGCCTGAAGGACCTGAGCATCGACGTGGCGAGGATGCTGGGCCGCAAGGACTCGGTGGTTAAGCAGAACAATGAGGGCATCCTCTACCTGTTCAAGAAGAACAAGGTCACGTTCTTCCACGGCCGTGGTGCATTCCTGAAGTCGGGCGATGCGGGGTACGAGATCCAGGTCACCGGCTCGACCGAGGAAGTGATCTCGGGTCGGCACATCATCCTGGCCACCGGTTCGAACCCTCGCGCCTTGGCGGGCGCGGCATTCGACGAAGACAAGATCCTGTCAAACGACGGGGCCTTGCGCATCGGCGCGGTGCCCAAGCGCCTCGGCGTGATCGGATCCGGCGTGATCGGCCTCGAAATGGGCTCGGTATGGCGTCGGCTCGGCGCTGACGTGACGGTACTCGAAGGCTTGCCGACCTTCCTGGGCGCGGTCGATCAGCAGATTGCCAAGGAAGCACACAGGGCCTTCACAAAGCAGGGGTTGAAGATCGAGCTGGGCGTGAAGATCGAGAAGGTCGCATCCGGCAAGTCGAACGTCACGATCAGCTACGCGAACGCTAAGGGCGAAGCGACGAAACTGGAAGTCGACAAGCTGATCGTGTCGATCGGCCGCGTGCCGAACACGATAGGACTCAACCCCGAAGCGGTTGGCCTGATGCTCGACGAGCGGGGCGCGATCGCCGTCGATGAGCTGTGCCGCACCAACCTGCCCCATGTGTGGGCTGTCGGCGACGTGGTGCGCGGACCGATGCTGGCGCACAAGGCGGAGGAAGAGGGCGTGGCGGTCGCAGAGCGCATCGCTGGCCAGCATCCGCATGTCAATTTCAACACGGTGCCTTGGGTGATCTACACATCGCCCGAGATCGCCTGGGTCGGTCAGACCGAGCAGCAGCTCAAGGCAGAAGGCCGCGAGTACAAGGCTGGAACCTTCCCCTTTCTTGCCAATGGCCGGGCCCGTGCGATGGGCGACACCAGCGGCATGGTCAAGATGCTGGCCGACGCGAAGACCGACGAAATCCTCGGCGTGCACATCGTGGGTCCGCTCGCGTCCGAACTGATCGCCGAGGCGGTGGTTGCGATGGAATTCAAGGCCAGTGCCGAAGACATCGCCCGCATCTGTCACGCCCACCCGTCGCTCAGCGAATCGACCAAGGAAGCAGCACTCGCGGTCGACAAGCGAACCTTGAATTTCTGATTGGCACTGCGGCTAAGCGCTGGCCGCAGATAGCTCGGCGACCGGTCGACCGTCGCCGGGAGTTCGTCGACTGCTACAGCTGCCCATGCCCGTTCGCCAGCTTTATCAACAGACCCTCGCCGAGCGTGGCTACAGCGCCGATGCAGCGCAGCTGGCTGCGATCGACGCACTGGAGCGCTGCGAGAACGAGTGGATTGCCTACAAATCGCGGCGTCGCAATTCGCTGACCCGACTCCTGATCCGCCCGGAGATTCCGCGTGGCGTCTATTTGTATGGCGGAGTGGGTCGCGGCAAGAGTTTTCTGATGGACTGCTTCTTCAACGCGGTGCCACTGCAACGCAAGGTGCGCTTGCATTTCCATGAGTTCATGCGCGAGGTGCACCGCGAACTGGCGGACCTTCACGGCACGGTGAACCCGTTGCAGGTGCTGGGCAAGCGAATGTCGCGCCGCTTCCGGCTGATCTGCTTCGACGAGTTTCACGTGGCCGACATCACCGATGCGATGATCCTGTACCGGCTGCTGGAGTCGCTGTTCAATCACCGCGTCAGCATCGTCACCACATCGAATTTCCACCCCGATGGGCTGTACCCGAACGGCCTGCATCGCGAGCGCATCCTGCCGGCCATCGAGTTGCTGAAGGACCATCTGCAAATCGTCAACGTCGATGCCGGCACCGATTACCGCAAGCTTGTGCTCGAGCAGGTAGCGATGTACCACACGCCGTTGGGGCCTCAGGCAGATGCGTCAATGGCTGCGGCCTTCGAGCGTCTGGCGGAAGCCAAGGACGAAAGTCCGCTGCTCAACATCGAACATCGGGTGTTGAAGGCGCGACGCCGCGCCGGTGGCGTCGTGTGGTTCGACTTCCGGGAACTGTGCGGTGGTCCTCGGTCACAGAATGACTATCTGGAACTCGCATCACGCTTCCACACCGTGCTGCTGTCGGGCGTCGTGCAGATGTCGCCCCGACTGGCTTCGGAGGCACGGCGCTTCACATGGCTGGTTGATGTGTTGTATGACCGGCACGTCAAGCTGATACTGTCGGCCGAAGTGGCGGCACAAGAGCTCTACACAGTAGGACCTCTGTCCCATGAATTTCCCAGAACGGTGTCGCGATTGCACGAAATGAGATCGGCCGAATTCCTCTCCCTTTCCCGACGTGATGTCGCGACTTCGCTGACATGAAGCTTCGCGCATTTTCTGGGGTCGATTCCTGGACGCTGGCGCTCGTCATGCTGACCTGCTGCCAGCTGGCAGTCGCCACGGTCGCGTACGACAGGAAACGTATTGCCGAAGCCCGCGCGCAGGCCGACGCCGAACTCGCAGCGCAGGAGGCCGAGTGCCAGACGCGTTTCGCCGTCACGCCGTGCCTGCTCGACGCCCGGGAAAAGCACCGTGCCATCGTCGACCCGCTGCGACGTGATCAGCTGACGATCGACGAAAGAGAGCGCCAGCAACGCGCAACCGATCGCCGTGAACATCTGAGCCGAAAGGCCCAGGCTGCGCGTGAGGCGGCCAACGCGGCCACTGCTGCTTCCGCAGCAGAAGCCCCCGAATCGGCGCCCGGTACCACCAAGCCCCTGCTGCCGATTCGACCCCGGTTGCGGTCTGAGACGGCGTCCGGTCCCGATGTTGCTGGCAGTGCGGCTTCCGCACCGGTGATCGAGCCTTCGCCCGCCGAGGTTCGCCGGGCACGTACCTCGAAGCGGCTGACCCCCGCGCCGGATCCCGATGCAGCGCAGCGCGCAGAGGATCGCGTGCGTCAAGCCAACGAACGCCGAGCCCGCGTGCTGGCTCGCAACGCCGAGCGCAATGCGAAAAAGCCACAGGCGGCATCGCTGCCTATTCCAGGCGTTTCGCCAACGGCATCCTCAGCCAGCCCTTGACGTTGACCGGCTCGAGCGGTACGAGGTCCGCCGGCTGGATCAGCGGGTGAGTGCCTCCACTCGGACCAGCGCGAGTGAAAGGTTGTCGCCACCACCGCGAGCGCGTTGGCGGGCTTTGTCGATCAGCATCTCGCTCGCCTCGCGGGGTGGCAGAGCGTCAACGATGGCGCCGAGTTCCTTTGGCGTGAAGTAGTGCCAGAGTCCATCGCTACAGGCCAGAACGCTGTCCCCGGGTTCCAGTCGCTCGATGTTGGTGACGGCTAGCGGAGGGTCCTGCACGCCACCCAGGCAACCGGTCAACAGGTTCGACTGCGGATGGCTGTTGGCCTCCTCTTCCGACAAGCGGCCTTCGTTGACCAAGCGCTGCACATACGAGTGATCACTGGTACGAGTGACCATTTCAGCGCCACGGAAAAAATAGACCCGCGAATCGCCAGCATGCACGATTTGGCATTCGCGGCTGGGGCTGATCAGGAACGCGGCCAACGTGCTGTGCGGCTCTTCTTCCGAGGTGATCGCTGTCAGCTTGATCATCAGGTGTGCTTCCAGCACCAGTTGCTTCAGCGTCTCGCCAGGATCGTCGCGGCTGGGCACATAGCGTTCGAAAAGCTGTTGTGCCGTCAAGATCACCTGGTCGGCCGCTTTGCGACCGCCGCTCTTTCCGCCCATACCGTCGGCAAGAACCCCCATCGCGCAGCCAGGAACGCGTGTGTGCGGGATGATTTCGACCTGATCCTGCTGATACGCGCGGTCACCGCGGTGGATGCCGGTGGCTGCCGCCAGCCGGTGGCCGTTCGAGGTGGAAGTCATGCCGAAAACTATAATCGCTCAAGCCGCGGAAAACTCGTGAAGAGTGGGCAACCGAACACTCGATGAACGTCAGCCTGAAATCACCTCCTGCGTTGCACCCGGCATGAGCCGTCTAGCTGTGGCAAGGGTTGCGCGTTGAGCCCGCTGCGCGGCGCGGTGCAGCAGGCGTTTGCCGCGACCGGCAGCCTGGCGCAGGCTGACCCTGGGTACACCGAGCGTGAGGTGCAGTCGCGCATGGCGCTGGCAGTCGCCGAAGCGATCGATGAGCGCAGCACTTTGGTCGCTGAAGCCGGCACAGGTGTCGGCAAGACATTCGCCTACCTCGTGCCGACCCTCCTGTCCGGCGCACGAGCGCTGATCAGCACCGCGACGAAAAGCCTTCAGGATCAGTTGTTCCTGCGCGACCTGCCGCGCCTGCGCGACGCACTGGGGCTGCCGACCTCAGTGGCGCTGCTCAAGGGTCGGGCGAGCTACCTCTGCACCTACCGACTGAAGCAGGCGCGACACTCCATTGATCCGGGCGACGGATGGGCGGCACGTACGCTCGCCAGGATCGAAAGCTGGACGCAGCTCACCAACAATGGCGATCTCGCAGAGATCGACGGGCTGGACGAGCGAAGCAGCGTGATCCCGCTGGTCACCTCAACGCGCGAGAACTGTCTCGGAAGTGAGTGCCCAGACTACCGCAGCTGCCACGTGATGAAGGCCAGACGCGAGGCCATGGCAGCGGATGTGGTGGTCGTCAACCACCATCTGTTCTTTGCCGACATGAGCCTTCGCGAAAGCGGCGTGGCCGAACTGCTGCCAAGCGTCGAGGTTGCGGTATTCGATGAAGCGCATCAGCTCGCCGAGGCGGGCGTCGCATTTCTAGGCGCGACGCTTTCCAGCGGGCAGTTGCTGGACACAGCGCGAGACATGTTGGCCACCGGCTTGCAACAGGCGCGCGGTCTGGCGCCCTGGCAGGACCTGGCGGCGGCTTGTGACAGGGCCGCACGTGAGTTGAGGCTTGCATGCGTTGGCGCATCGGGTGCGGATGGCTCACCGCGCGCCGTGCGCGGTTCGATGAAGCTGCGCTGGGATGAGCGCGCCGAGCGTACGCAGTTTGGCGCGGCGTTGACGCAGGCCGCCACCGCCTGCGTTGGGGCACACATGGCTTTGGACGCGGTGTCCGAGTTGTCGCCTGACTTCGCCAAGCTGGCTGACCGCATGGCCACACTTCATGAGCTGACTCAGCGCTTCGCCGATTCCGCGCTGCCCGGGCAGGTGCGCTGGATCGACATCACCGCGAATCAATGTCGGCTGGTCGAGTCGCCGCTTGACATTCGCGATGCCTTACACGAACAGATGGCCTCGGCGCCCAAGGCCTGGATATTCACCTCGGCCACGCTCGGTGAAGATGATCGCCTGTCCTGGTTCACCGAGCCGGCCGGTTTGTCTGAGGCAACGACGCTACGGGTCGGCAGCCCGTTCGACTACGCGGAGCACGCCCGGTTGTATGTACCGTCTTCGTTCCCGAAACCCAATGAGCCAGACCATGCCTTGGCTGTGGGGCGGTTGGCAGTGCGCTGCGCGAGAACGCTGGGCGGACGAACCTTCGTGCTGACGACCACGCTGCGTGCCTTGCAAACCATCGGTGACACTTTGCGCGCCGAGTTCGACTCGGCCGGCGACGAGATGACGGTGTTGGTCCAGGGGCAGTTGCCCAAGCGCCAGCTGATGCAGACGTTCCTGGCGCAGCCGCGCTCGGTGCTGGTAGGTTCGCAGACCTTCTGGGAAGGCATCGACGTGCCTGGTGATGCTCTGCAATGCGTGCTGATCGACAAGCTGCCTTTCCCGCCACCGAACGATCCACTGGTCGAGGCTCGAGTGAAGCGACTGGAGGGCAAGGGCCGCAATGCGTTCAGCGATTACTTCGTTGCGGAAGCGGCGGTGTCGTTGAAGCAGGGCGCCGGGCGCTTGATTCGCAGCGAGACCGATCGCGGCCTGCTGGTAGTCTGTGATCCCCGACTGACGACGATGAACTACGGCAAGCGGTTGATCCAGGCTCTGCCTGCGATGCCTCGCCTAGAAGCCGAGGCAGACGCTATGGACTGGCTGTCGATGTTGGCGGCCGAACAATGAGTGACCGCCGCGCCCGGCACATCATCGGGCTATCACCACAACTGCCACCAGGGCTTGTCAAGGTAGTTGATGCCATCGCCGCTCAGCAAGGCGCTCTTCGGATAGTTGGTGCGCAAGACGCGTTCGGCATCATCACGCAGCTTCTCCAAACCCAGCTTGTCATAGCTTCGCGCGAGGATCGACAGCGCTTCCTCGGTCGCCGGTGAATACTGGAATTCCTGGATCGCGGCCTGGGCACGGTTCGCTGCGGCCACGTAGGCGCCGCGACGGTAGTAGTAGCGGGCGACGTGGACCTCGTACTGGGCCAGCGTGTTGATGATGTAGCCCATGCGTTCCTGCGCATCGGCTGCGTATTTCGAATTCGGGTATTGCTCTGTCAGCTGCTTGAACGACTCGTACGAGTCGCGTGCAGCTTGCTGGTCGCGCTCCGACAAATCCTGGCGGGACAGCTTGCCCAGGAAACCGAGGTTGTCGTTGAAATTGATCAGCGCCCTCAGATAGACCGCGTAGTCGATCGCCGGGCTCAGCGGATTGACCTTGATGAAGCGGTCAATCGTGGCCAGCGCATCCGCCTTCTCGCCGGATTGGTAGAGCAGGTAGGCACGTTCTAGTTGAGCCTGCTGCCCAAGAACAGTGCCCGCTCCCTTGCCCTCGAGTCGTTCGAACAACTTGGCGGCAAGGGTGAAATTGCCTTTGGCCTCCAGCTCGCGGGCCTCTTCATACAATTGTTCCGCTTCCAGATTCTCACCGGGATCCTTGGACGGCGCGCTTGAACAGCCTGCGGCGGCAAGGATCACGGTAGCAAACGAGATCAGAACGCAGGAACCCCGAAGACCGTAGCGCAAAGAGTTCATGATCGACGGTCCACGCAGCATCCCGACACCTTTGAAAAATGAAGCGGAAGTATACGGTCGGGCCTGGAATCGACGGCGTGATGTCGGCCTCAGAAACGTTGGTGATGCCGGTCAGCGAGGACTCCAGCGACGCACTGGTCGATGAGGTTGTCGAACGACGCGAATCAATCGTGACGGCAGCGCTGCATGGTTCACGCCTGGACAAGGCAGTGGTGGTGATGGCCGGCGAGTTTTCGCGAAACCATCTTCAGTCGCTGATCGAGGCTGGTCGAGTGTGGATCGATGGGGACCGCCAGGTCTCGTCATCGCGCAAGGTGTCTGCGGGTCAGCGACTTGCCGTCGAATTGATTCCGACCCAGGAGTGCCGGGCGTTTCGTCCCGAGGACATACCGCTCGCCATCGTGTTCGAGGATGATGATGTGATCGTCATCGACAAGCCGGCTGGCTTGGTTGTTCATCCGGCGCCAGGCAACTGGTCGGGGACGCTGCTCAACGGACTGCTGGCCCACCATGCGGCCGCTGCGGCCCTGCCGCGCGCGGGTATCGTTCACCGATTGGACAAGGATACTTCCGGCTTGATGGTCGTCGGAAAGACGTTGGTGTCTGTCACGGCGCTGGTTCGCCAGATCGCGGCGCGGGATGTTCATCGCATCTATCTGGCGGTTTGTCATGGGCACTTCGAGCACAAGACTTTGCGTATTGCTGCACCGATCGGTCGTGACCCCCGTTCGCGCGTGCGGATGGCGGTGCTACCCGTCGGGGGCCGAGAGTCCCGTACCGATGTGGAGCTGCTCGCGGTGCGCGATGACACTATCGATGGCGTGCTGAGTGCGGTGCGTTGCACGCTGCATACCGGGCGGACCCACCAGATCAGGGTGCACCTGGCCTCCGTCGGGCATCCGCTCCTGGGCGACCTGACCTACGGCGGGCGTGCTTCCCGTGCTTTGACGCGCCAGGCCTTGCATGCCGCGCGTCTGGGCTTCGCTCACCCTGTCAGCGGCCGGGCGATGGCATTCGAATCGGCGCCCCCGGCAGATTTCGAAGCCGTGTGGCGACTTCTGATGGATGTGCGCTGATGCGCACTTACTCCGGTACACTTCGCAGCGTTCTGTCTTGAGTAAATAGCTGGACGTTGAAGTCCAGCCTCCAGACCGCCGCTGATGTGACTGCTGCCCAAGCGAGAGTTCCTCGCGGAGCATGACATCGCCGCAAAGCCGCCGTGTCCCGGCGCCACCCTGATGCAGGGACAGCGCCTTGAATCGGCTGACAGTTACAGAGCCTGAACATCCACCGGTCGAGGCCGGTCGAGGACCATCACGATAGTCATGACAACACAGGATGCGAAGCGCGTCCTCCAAACTGCACTAATCTGCGCTCGAGAGCCGCTGTCGATCCGTGACATGCGTGCCTTGTTCGCCGACGAGTTCGATGCCGACGTCGTCCGCGCACTGCTTGATGAGCTTGCGCGTGAATGGGACGATGAGGGCGTCGAACTGGTGGCAGTTTCCACAGGCTGGCGTTTTCAGAGTCGCCCGGAGATGCGGGAGTTTCTCGATCGCCTCAACCCGGAGAAGCCTCCCAGATATTCACGCGCCGTGATGGAAACGCTGGCGATCATCGCGTACCGGCAACCGGTCACTCGTGGCGACATCGAAGACATTCGGGGCGTGACCGTCGCGACACAGATCATCAAGCAACTCGAAGACCGCGGCTGGATCGAAACGATCGGTTACCGCGAAACGCCGGGTCATCCTGCCTTGCTCGCGACCACGCGGCAGTTCCTGGATGACCTCGGTCTGGCCAGCCTGCAACAGTTGCCGTTGATGGCAGGTGGCCCGTCCCTACAAAGCTCTTTCGACGATTTACTGGCTTTACAGGTGGATCAGCCCGCCCCGGCCTTGGATCCTTCACCTTACCCAGCGGCGGATGCCGTACCCATGGAACGATCGAATGAATCCTAATCCTGACCACGCAGCCGACAGTGACCTTGATGCCACAGCCGCTGAGCTTCCCGAGCAGACGCCGCCGGCCGCCGAGAAGCCGGCGCGCCGCAAGCGCGCCGTGAAGGCAGCGGCGACCACCGATCCAGAGGCGGCTGATGCCGCTCAAGCGGTAGATGATGCAGTGCTCACCGAGGCTCCTGACGTGTCTCCTGACCGCGCTGCGCCCGAGTCGTCCTCACCTGAAGGCGGCGATGCCGTAACTGCATCTGACGAGGTGAGTGCCGACGATCCGCTGCGCAAGGGACGTCGCCAGCGGCGACGGGGCCCGCGCACAGACGATGTGGAAACCTCGGGATTGGCCCCGACGCCAGAAGCGGGGCCTGCTGATGCCGAAGAGCATGGCGAAATAGAAGCCAGCGGTCCGCCAGTCATTCCCGCAGATGTCGGCGAGGTGTTCGCGCAGGTGCTGTCGGGCGAATTCGATATCGAACCAGCAACCGATGAACCTGCCGTGCCGCCAAAGCGGGTGTTGCGCCCTGAACCCGAAGCGCCGAAGCTGCACAAGGTGCTGGCGCAGTCGGGCATTGGCTCGCGCCGTGACATGGAGCAGGCGATTGTTGACGGCCTGGTCGAGGTCAATGGACAACTGGCTCACACCGGTCAGCGCATTTCTTTCGGGGATCAGGTCAAAGTCAACGGCAAGCCGGTGCGAGTGCGCATCATCCCGCCACCGCCACGCATCATCGCGTACCACAAGCCCACTGGCGAAGTGGTGACCAATGACGACCCCGAGCACCGCCCGACGGTGTTCCGCAGGCTGCCGCGCCTGCCACAGGGCAAGTGGCAGGCGGTTGGCCGCCTCGACATCAACACCGAAGGCCTGTTGCTGTTCACCAATTCGGGGGATCTGGCGAACCGGCTGATGCATCCGCGCTTCGGCGTGGAGCGCGAGTACGCGGTGCGAGTGCTCGGCACCCTTGATGCCGAATCAAAGGCGATGCTGCTGGAAGGCGTGACCATCGATGGGCAGGCAGCCTGCTTCCGATCAATCGAAAATGGCGGTGGTGAGGGCCTGAACCACTGGTACCGCGTCGTCATCACCGAAGGCCGCAACCGCGAGGTGCGAAAACTTTTCGACGCGGTCGACCTGACCGTCAACAGGCTGATTCGCATTCGCTATGGTTGCATCGTGCTTCCGCGGGGGCTCAAGCGCGGGGTCTGGGTTGATCTCGAAGACTCAGACATCCGCGCGATTCGCAGGCTGGCTGGCGGCGAAGCCGAATCCGGACCGCGCCCCCATGGGCGTGACTCCCAGCAAGCGCGCCCGCCACGCGGTCGCGACAAACTGCAAAAAGGGGAGCGCCGAGACGGCCAGCCACCGCGCCCCGATGGTCCGAAGGGTGATCGGCCGTTCAGCGAAGGCCGTGGCCCGCGTCCGGCGCAGGCAGAAGCACCCGTGCGCGCCGAGCGCTCGAGCGAGGGGCGACCGCAGCGCGACGATGATCTTGACGATGACTTTGATCCGTCCCGCATCCCGAACCCGTTGGAGCAGACCTTCGACAAGCGGTTTGTAAAAAATCCCCGTACTCCGGCCGGAGGACGCAATTTCCGCAGTGGCGGAGGCGGCTTCGGCGCGGGCGGCAGCGCGCCGCAGGGACCGCGCAAGGGCGATGGACCACGGCAGCCTGATCCGATGCAGACCTCGGTCGGCTACATAGGCGGTGATGCGTTCCACCGCAGGAACGCCCGCGGCGGACAGGGCGGAGGCGGCGGCGGGCAGGGCGGTGGCGGTGGACGTGGCGGTGGCAGCCGTGGCGGTGGTGGTGGCTACGGTGGTGGAAATGCCGGCGGCAGTGGCCGTCGCGGGCGCTGATTCGACACCTGGTCGCAGTAGAATCCGAGGCTTTGTTTTGCTCCATCCCCATCAGGAACGAATGTCATGGCCATTGAACGCACGCTCTCCATCATCAAGCCCGACGCGGTTGCCAAGAACGTCATCGGACAGATCTACACCCGGTTTGAAAACGCTGGCTTGAAGGTGATTGCGGCGCGCATGGCGCACCTTTCCCGCGGCGAGGCAGAGGCCTTCTATGCGGTGCATAAGGCGCGCCCCTTTTTCAAGGATCTGGTCGAGTTCATGATCTCCGGCCCGGTAATGATCCAGGCCCTAGAAGGCGAAGGGGCCATTCTGAAAAACCGCGACCTGATGGGGGCGACCGATCCGAAGAAGGCTGAGAAGGGCACGATTCGAGCAGACTTTGCCGACAGCATCGATGCGAATGCGGTGCACGGTTCAGACGCTGCTGACACAGCGGCTGCCGAGATCGCGTTCTTTTTCCCTGGTGCGCAGGTCTACAGCCGCTGATGTGCGGTCGTTGACCACCGGCCGCCAACGTCACCGCATCGGCCACTCGGGTCCTCCATGACCAGCAACAACCTGCTCGACTTCGATCTTGCTGGCTTGGCGGTGTACTGCGAGGGACTGGGCGAAAAGAGGTTCCGCGCGACCCAGCTATTTCGCTGGTTGCACCAGCGCGGCGTATCCGATACGGCGCAGATGTCGGACCTGGCAAGATCCTTTCGCGACAAGCTCGGTGCCGCGTGCGAGGTCCGAGTGCCCGCCGTGCTCAGCGAGCAAGCCTCCGCCGATGGCACGATCAAGTGGCTTTTCGATGTCGGCGGTGGTGATGCGGTAGAGACCGTGTTCATCCCTGAAGAAGACCGCGGTACCCTGTGCATCTCGTCGCAGGCCGGTTGCGCAGTCGGATGCCGCTTCTGCTCGACCGGCCACCAAGGCTTCAGCCGCAACCTCAGCACCGCCGAAACCTTGGGACAACTCTGGTTCGCCGAGCACCATCTTCGGCGCCGCCTGCAACTGCCCGAAGGTACTCGCGCGATCACCAATGTGGTGATGATGGGCATGGGTGAACCGATGCAAAACTATGCGGCGTTGCTGCCAGCGCTGCGCGTGATGCTCGACGACCATGCCTATGGCCTTTCACGTCGGCGTGTCACGGTATCGACCTCCGGTGTCGTGCCGATGATCGATCGGCTGCGTGACGATTGCCCCGTGGCCCTGGCCGTGTCGCTGCACGCGCCCAACGATGCGTTGCGCAACGACTTGGTGCCGTTGAATCGCAAGTACCCCTTGGCCGAGTTGTTGGCTGCCTGCGACCGTTACCTGGAAGCCGCACCACGTGACTTCATCACCTTCGAGTACTGCATGCTGGATGGCGTCAATGACAGCTTGGCGAATGCGGCTGAATTGGTCGACCTGATGCAAGGTCGTGGCGTTCGTGCCCAGCCCCTTTCGTGCAAGTTCAACCTGATTCCATTCAACCCCTTCCCCGCGTCGGGGCTCATCTGCAGCCCGCGTGACCGAGTCAAGGCGTTTGCGGGCGTGCTTCAGGATGCAGGTATCGTGACGACGATTCGCAAGACCCGCGGCAGCGACATCGATGCTGCCTGCGGACAGTTGGCCGGCGAGGTGCAGGACCGCACCCGCGTCGCCGAACGCCGCGTGGGCCGCGCCGCGATCCCGATCGTGCCGCTCGATGCGCAATCAGCGCGCGCCCTGGCAACAGCGGCCCGCGAAAGGCCCCTATGACGCCTAAGCTCGTCGGCGCTGGCGCCGCGACCGCAATTTCGGCTAAGGCCGTGCTGTGCGGCGTGATGCCCTGGGTTTGCATGGCGCTTTTGCTGGCGGGCTGTGTGAGTCGACCCGACAGCAGGTACCCCGAGGCGCCTGTCGACAAGGTCAGTCGCGTCGGCTATTCCACCCAGACGAAAGACAGACCCACGGCATCTGACGAAACCGACGCCTCTCGTCGCGCCAGCGTTCGACTGGAACTGGCCGGGGCGTATTTCAGCCGCGGGCAGATGACAACGGCGCTCGATGAGGTCAAGAAGTCGATCGCCGCCAATCCGAATGTGGCGGCAGCGTTCAACCTGCGCGCACTCATTTACGGCAACCTGGGTGACCATCAGTTGGCCGAGGAAAGCTTTCGACGCGCGATGCAGCTCGACCCGGCGGATGCCGACGTGATGCAGAACTTCGGCTGGTACCTGTGCCAGCGTGATCGCTTTGCCGAAGCCGACGCGCTGTTCATCCGTGCACTGGCAGTGCCGCAATACCAGTACAGCCCGCGGACCCTGCTGACGCAGGGCGTGTGCCAGGCGCGCAGCGGAAAGATCGAGGACGCTGAGCGCACACTGGCACGAGCCTACGCATTGGAGCCTGGCAATCCAGCGGTTGCTGTGAACCTCAGCGAGGTGCTGTATCGCAAGGGCGATGTCGAGCGCGCCCGCTTCTATATCCGTCGCGTCAACGCGGTGCCCAGCTTCGTCAGTGCGCAGACCTTGTGGCTGGCTGCGCGCATCGAGAACAAGATCGGCAACACCCAGGGCGCGGCTGACTTTGGCGAGCAGTTGCGTAACCGCTTCCCGCAGTCGTTGGAGGCCACCGCCTTGGCGGAAGGACGATTCGATGAGTGAGTCTGGCGCCCAAGTTGCGACCCCGGCGGGAGCAACGCCCAGCGCCGGTACGCTGCTGCGTGCAGCGCGCCAGGCGCAGGGGCTGCACATCGCGGCATTGGCCGCGTCGATCAAGGTGTCGCAGCGCAAGCTCGAACTCCTCGAAGCCGACCGACTTTCTGAGTTACCCGATGCCACCTTCGCACGTGCATTGGCACAGACGATCTGCCGCAGCCTCAAGATCGACCCGACTCCCGTGTTGGCCGCGCTGCCTGCGGCGCCAGGCTACCGACTGGACGCAGTCGATGGCGGCATCAAGGCACCGTTTCGCGATCGACCGGGGCAACACGAGCCAGCCCGGTTTTCAGCGCTGACCTCGCCTGCCGTTTGGGTCACATCCCTCATCGCCGCCGCGGCGATGCTGGTCGTGCTGATGCCGACCGAATGGGCCGCGTCGATACAGGCCGCGATTTCCGGCCCGCCGCCGGCCCCGCCGGTAGCCAGTACGCCTGCGGTGGCTGCGATCGAGCCCGCTTTGGTCGCGTCACCTGTAGAGGTGGCCGTGACTCAAACAGACCCCGCGTCCGCTGCGATCTCCGCCGCCTCCAATGCCGTGGTGGTCGAACTCGCGGCATCGGCTGCCAGTGGCGTACAGACGGTTGCCGACGCGATCCCTGCGGCTGCGACCGGCCCACTGCAGCTGAAAGCCAGCGCGCAGACGTGGGTCGAAGTGGTCGATGGTCAATCAAAGGTGTTGCTGTCGCGGTTGCTGCTGAGCGGCGAAACTGTGGTGCTCGATGGTTCTGCGCCTTTCAGGCTCAAGATCGGCAATGCTGCCGGCACCGAGGTGGCGTTTCGCGGGCAGGTTATCGATCTCGCATCATCGACGCGCGACAACGTGGCGCGCCTGGAACTGAAATAGGAGGGCTCAGCATGGGTGATCTGCGTGACGGGGCCCACTCGGCTACCGATGCCTTTGAGGCGCTGGACGACTTCATCGAGCCAGCACGCCCCGCCAAGAAGCTCACCCGCCAGGCGCAGGTGCGCACAGGCTCGCGTGTGTTGACCATCGGTGGCTCAGCGCCTGTGCGCGTGCAGTCAATGACCAATACCGACACCGTCGATGTGATCGGCACCGCGATACAGGTCAAGGAACTGGCGCTGGCTGGTTCGGAACTGGTGCGCATCACCGTCAACACGCCGGAGGCTGCGGCAGCCGTGCCTCACATCCGCGATCAACTCGATCGCATGGGCATCGACACTCCGCTGGTCGGCGACTTCCACTACAACGGCCACCGGCTGCTCAGCGAGCATCCGGCCTGCGCCGAAGCGCTGTCGAAGTACCGCATCAACCCGGGTAACGTGGGCAAGGGCGACAAGGGCGACCGCCAGTTCGCGCAGATGATCGAGATCGCCGCGAAGCTCGACAAGGTGGTGCGCATCGGTGTCAACTGGGGCAGCCTCGATTCCGAGTTGCTGACGCAGATGATGGATGACAACGCGAAACTTGCCGATCCGCAGCCGCCGCAGCAAATCATGTACCGTGCGCTGATCACCTCGGCAATCGCGTCGGCGAAACGCGCAGAAGCGCTGGGCCTCAACGGAGACCAGATCATCCTGTCGTGCAAGATGTCTGGCGTGCAGGATCTGGTCAGCGTCTACCGCGCGCTGGCCAGGCGTTGTGATTACGCGTTGCACCTCGGTCTGACCGAGGCGGGCATGGGTACCAAGGGCACGGTGGCATCGGCGACCGCGCTGGCTTTGCTGCTGCAGGACGGCATCGGTGACACGATCCGAGTGTCTCTGACGCCGCAACCTGGCGAATCGCGCACGCAGGAGGTGCTCATTGCCCTCGAAATCCTGCAATCGCTCGGCCTGCGCTCGTTCAACCCCAGCGTCACTGCCTGTCCCGGCTGCGGCCGCACCACCAGCACCACCTTCCAGGAGCTGGCCAAGCAGATTGACGACCATCTGCGGGCGCAGATGCCGGTGTGGCGTGCACGCTATCCGGGCGTCGAAAAGATGAAGGTTGCGGTGATGGGTTGCATCGTGAACGGGCCCGGCGAAAGCAAGCACGCCGACATCGGTATCAGCCTGCCCGGTACCGGAGAAGCACCAGCGGCGCCGGTGTTCATCGACGGCGTCAAGGCGCTGACCCTGCGTGGTGATCACATTGCCGACGAATTCCACGCACTGGTGGAGCGCTACATCGACAAGCGCTACGGCGCCGCAGCCGCATCGACGAGCTGAGCCTGCTTGCGCCTGGCACTGTGCCGTCGTTCCCACATATTGCCGCCATCCTGCGGGCAGCTTCGGCTGCACCGCTTGAATCCTTGAGAACGCCATGAGCGACACCATCCAAGCCGTCAAGGGCATGAACGACATCCTGCCGCCTGAGTCGGCGACCTGGGATTGGTTCGAGAGCCTTGTGCGCTCGCTGATGTCTCGCCACGGTTACCTGGGCGTCCGCACACCGATCGTCGAGCCGACAGCACTCTTCGTGCGCGGCCTGGGCGAAGTTACCGACATCGTCGAGAAGGAGATGTACTCCTTCGTGGATTCGATGAACGGCGACCGCTTGAGTCTCCGTCCCGAGAACACCGCCGGTGTCGTACGAGCGATCACCGAACACGCGATGCTGCGCGATGGCGGCAAGCGGCTGTACTACATCGGCGCCATGTTCCGCCACGAGCGGCCGCAGAAGGGCCGTTACCGGCAGTTCCACCAGGTTGGCGCCGAGGCACTGGGCTTCGCCGGGCCCGATGTCGACGCCGAATTGATCCTGATGTGCCGCATGCTGTGGCGCGAGCTGGGACTGGTTGAAGGACGCGACCTGCGGTTGGAGCTGAACAGCCTGGGGCAGCCTGACGAACGACGTGCTCACCGCGAGGCGCTGATCGCGCACTTCGAGGCGCATGCCGGGCTGCTGGACGAGGACGCGAAGCGCCGGCTGTACAGCAACCCGCTGCGCATCCTCGACACCAAGAACCCGGCGATGCATGCCGTGGTGGAAGCCGCGCCGCAGCTGATGACCTTTCTCGGATCCGATTCGCTGGCGCACATGAATGCGGTCCGCGCGGCCCTCGATGCGGCCGGCCTGGCCTACCGCATCAACCCGCGGCTGGTGCGCGGCATGGACTACTACAACCTGACCGTGTTCGAGTGGGTCACCGACCGGCTGGGTTCGCAGGGAACGGTGTGTGGCGGCGGACGCTACGACACGCTGATAGAACAACTGGGCGGCAAGTCGGCTCCAGCTGTGGGCTGGGGCTTGGGCATCGAGCGGCTGCTACTGCTGCTGAAGGAGGCTGGCATCGAAGCACCCGTGCTCACGCCCGATGCCTATGCGGTGATTCCATCGCCTGCGGCGATGCCACTCGCCCTGCGTACCGTCGATACCTTGCGCGCGGCGGGGGTATCGGTGTTGATGCACGCGGCCGGCCGCGACGGTCTGGGCAGCATGAAGGCGCAGTTCAGGCGGGCCGATGCCAGCGGCGCTCGGCACGCGCTGATTTTCGGCGACGACGAAGTGGCGCGAGGTCAAGTCGCCGTCAAGCCTTTGCGTGATGCGAGCGCCGCGCAACGCATGCGCGCGTTGTCCGACGCGGCGCAGTGGGCCGACGAATTGCGCACCGCATAATCCGAGGCTGTTCGGAACTCACTGCAAGCATGGCCACGCATCTCGACCTCGAAGAACAAGAACAGCTTGATGCCGTCAAGCAATTCTGGAAGCGCAACGGCAACCGCGTCATCTGGCTGTTGATCGCGGCATTGTTGGCCTATTCCTCCTGGACTGGTTGGGGCTTGTGGCAACGAGAGCAGGCCACCCAGGCCGGTGCGATGTTCGACGAACTCGACAAGGCTGCGCAGGCCGCCGATGTGGACAAGGTCACTCGCGTGTTCGGCGATCTGCAGTCTCGCTATCCGAAAACGGCTTTTGCGCAACAGGGTGGATTGCTGGCCGCCAAGGTGCAGGCGGAGAAGGGTCAGGTCGATGCGGCTCAGGTGACGCTCAATTGGGTCGGTGCGAATGCAACCGAAAACGAGTACCAGACCATCGCGAGGTTGCGACTGGCCGGTTTGCTGCTCGACGGCAAGAAGTACGACGAGGCCCTGAAGCAACTCGACGCAGCCACGGCCGCTGGCTTTGAAGCACTGGTAGCCGATCGCCGTGGTGATGTGCTGATGGCACAGGGCAAGGCCGACGACGCCAAGGCGTCCTATACCAAGGCATGGCAGGCGATGGACGCGAAAATCGAATATCGGCGCCTGATCGAGGCCAAGCTCGCCGCGCTGGGTGCCGCTCCGCTGACAGCGACATTGGCTGCCGACGCCGCCGTGAACACGGGAGCGGTCAAGTGAGGCGCGCTGCGGTTGTTGCCGCCACTTGTCTGGGTACCTTGCTCTCAGGCTGCGGGTTGTTCTTTCCCGACAAGAGCAAGCCCGAGCCCAAGGAACTGGTGCCGGTCAAACCGACGATTGCGGGGCGTGTGGTGTGGACGGCAAGCACGGCCGATGTCGCGTTTCCACTGTCGGTTGCCGTCAATGGCAGTACTTTCACCGTGGGTGCCTCGGACGGTTCGGTGATTGCACTGGACGCGAGCAAGGGTCGCGAAATCTGGCGTGCGGACGCCAAGTCGGCACTCAGCGCCGGCGTCGGCAGTGACGGCAAGTTCGCCGCAGTGGTCACAGGGGAAGGCCAGGTCGTTGTGTTCGAAGGCGGTCGCGAGCTTTGGCGACAGCCAGCAGGCACACGCGTCATTACCTCCCCCCTGGTCGCTGGTGAGCGGGTCTTCGTGGTCGGACTTGACCGCAGCGTCACCGCCTTCGACGCCTTGAACGGTGCGCGGCTCTGGTCGGTGCAGCGTCCTGGCGACCCGCTGACGCTGGCACAGGCGGGTGTGGCGATGGCGTTCAAGAACACCTTGCTGGTCAGCCAGGGCTCGCGCTTGGCGGCGCTGGACCCAGCCAATGGCGCAGTGCGCTGGGATGTTGCACTGGCCACGCCGCGTGGCGCCAATGAGATCGAACGACTGGCCGATCTGGTCGGGCCCGCGGTTCGGGTCGGCGATGTTGTCTGCGTGCGTGCGTATCAGGCCAGCGTCGGTTGCGTCAATGCCGAAACCGGCCAGTTGCTGTGGACCAAGAATTTCGGTGGGCGTGGTGGACTGGCTGCTGACGAGCATTACGTCTATGCAGCAGACGCTGCAGACCGCATCACTGCCTGGAAGGCCAGCACTGGCGAAGTTGTCTGGACTACCGATGCCTACCTCTACCGTCAACTGACAACGCCCTTCAGCCTCGGCCCGGTGCTCGTTTTCGGCGATTTCGAAGGACAACTGCATTTCCTGTCGGCGGACCGTGGCGTGGCGCAACTGATCCTGCCTACCGATGGCGCCCCTATGGCAGCAGCGCCCGTGGTATCAGGCACCACGGTGTTGATCGTCTCCCGCGACGGCGGGCTGTTTGCCTTGCGGCCTGAATGACGCGGCTTGCTGCGGGCCTGTCTCTATGAAGCCGGTCATCGCCATCGTCGGGCGACCGAATGTCGGCAAATCCACGCTGTTCAACCGCATGACCAAGAGCCGCGACGCGATCGTTGCGGACTTTGCCGGGCTGACGCGTGACCGCCACTATGGCGACGGCCGCATCGGCGACCGCGAGTTCATCGTTGTCGACACTGGCGGCTTCGAGCCGACCTGCGACACGGGAATCGTCAAAGAGATGGCCAAGCAGACACGCCAGGCGGTGGCTGAAGCCGATGCGGTGATCTTCGTCGTTGACATCCGCGGCGGCTTGTCGGCTCAGGACCACGACATCGCGCGCTACTTGCGCA
Source organism: Burkholderiales bacterium (assembly GCA_947474755.1). GTDB lineage: Bacteria > Pseudomonadota > Gammaproteobacteria > Burkholderiales > Burkholderiaceae_C > PBB1. Next base: position 76,642 of record CANJJE010000008.1, read on the forward strand.
CGGTTGGCAAGAAGGTGGTGCTGGCGGCCAACAAAGCCGAAGGCATGGTCGAGTCGCCCTTGCTGGGCGAGTTCTACGAGTTGGGCATGGGTGAGCCGCACCCGATCTCTGCGGCGCACGGTCAGGGCATCCGTAGCCTGACCGAGGCGGCATTGGCCGGTTTCCCCTTCGAGGACGACGACGCGGACGTTGATGTGGCCTCGCCGATACGGTTGGCGGTGGCCGGCCGGCCCAATGTCGGCAAATCGACGCTGATCAACACCTGGCTGGGCGAGGAGCGGCTTGTCGCATTCGACATGCCAGGCACCACTCGCGACGCGATCACGGTGCCATTCGAGCGCAACGGCCAGAAGTTCGAACTGATCGACACCGCCGGCTTGCGCCGCAGGGGCAAGGTGTTCGAGGCGATCGAGAAGTTCTCGGTGGTCAAGACCCTGCAGGCCATTGCCGATGCAAATGTGGTGCTGTTGCTGCTCGATGCGACGCAGGGCGTTACCGACCAGGACGCGCACATCGCGGGCTACATCCTCGAGAGCGGCCGCGCCGTGGTGATCGCAGTCAACAAGTGGGATGCAGTTGACGACTATCAGCGACAACTGCTGCAACGCTCGATCGAGCAGCGCCTTGCCTTCCTGAAGTTTGCCTCAGTGCTGAACATCTCCGCAATCAAGCGACAGGGGCTCGGACCGGTGTGGAAAGCCATCGCAGACGCACACGCCTCGGCGACACGCAAGATGTCGACGCCGGTGCTCACCCGACTGCTGCTGGATGCCATCGAACACCAGGCGCCGCAGCGTGCGGGCATGTTCAGGCCGAAGCTGCGCTACGCGCACCAAGGCGGCATGAACCCGCCGATCGTGGTGGTCCACGGTAATTCGCTGGAGCACGTGACCGCCGCCTACAAGCGGTTTCTTGAAGGACGCATCCGCGAGCACTTCAAGCTCACTGGCACGCCACTGCGCATCGAGATGCGTTCAGGCAAGAACCCGTTCGATGCCAAAGGCTGAGGTTAGTCCTGCCGACAGGTCGGTACCGGCTCGTGTGTTAACGTTTCTCCAGCATTTCATTCAACACGGAAGATATCGTGAGCAATAAAGGTCAGCTTTTGCAAGATCCCTTCTTGAACGTTCTGCGCAAGGAGCATGTGCCTGTATCCATCTACTTGGTCAATGGAATCAAGTTGCAGGGGCATATCGAGTCGTTCGACCAGTACGTGGTGTTGCTGCGCAACACCGTGACACAGATGGTCTACAAGCATGCCATTTCCACGGTGGTGCCCGGTCGTGCAGTCAACTTCCACGCTCCCGACACTCCAGAGGCGGCGTGAGCGCGCGTAACGATTACCGCGGGGCTTCGTCGTCATTTTGAATCCTGACTCTTCCGCCACGGCCGACCTCAGTCCAGCGCGCGCGATTCTCGTGGGCGTTGCGATAGGTCGTGCGCCTGGCTTTGACGACACGCTGGACGAACTGGCGCTGCTTGCCGAATCAGCGGGCGACATCGCGGTCGCCCGTGTGGTCGCCCGTCGCAAATCGCCCGATCCAGCGTTGTTCATAGGTTCAGGCAAGGCCGATGAAATCAAGGCGCTGGTCGAGATGCACCAAGCCGAGGTGGTTTTATTCGACCAGATGTTGGGCGCTGCCCAGCAGCGCAATCTAGAGCGCCACCTGGGTGTTGCTGTTGCCGACCGGACGATGCTGATCCTCGAAATCTTCGCCGACAGGGCGCAAAGCCATGAAGGCAAGCTGCAGGTCGAACTCGCGCGGCTGCAGTACCTGTCCACCCGGCTGGTGCGTCGCTGGAGTCATCTGGAACGCCAGCGCGGCGGTATTGGTAACCGCGGCGGTCCAGGCGAGGCGCAGATTGAATTGGACCGACGGATGATCGGCGAGCGCATCAAGTCGGTGAAGGAGCGGCTGGAGAAGGTCAAGCGCCAGCGCAACACTCAGCGCAAATCACGAGAGCGCAGCGAGACCTTCCGCGTTTCTCTGGTTGGTTACACCAATGCCGGCAAATCGACGCTGTTCAACAAGTTGGTGAAAGCACGCGCCTACGCTGCTGATCAGCTGTTTGCGACGTTGGACACGACCACGCGGCAGATGTATCTGGAGGAAGCTGGCCGCAATGTGTCGCTTTCTGACACGGTGGGTTTCATCCGCGACCTGCCGCACAAACTGGTCGAAGCCTTTGAGGCCACCTTGCAGGAGGCCTCTCAGGCTGACCTGTTGCTGCATGTCGTCGACGCGGCGAGCCTGAACCGCGACGAGCAGCGCTACGAAGTCGAGCGTGTGCTGGCCAGCATCGGCGCAGCACAGGTCCCGCAGATCCTGGTGTTCAACAAGTCTGATCTGCTGGAGCAGCACCAGTCGCCGCACGCTGAAGTCGATGCGATCGTCCCTGACGACGGGCGTCTGGTGCCGCGCGTATTCATCAGCGCGGAGCAGGGCTCAGGTCTAGAGGCATTGCGGCACCTGATCGCCAAGTTCGCCACCGGCGTCGCCGCAGCCACCTTGCATTTCAACCACGAGCCTCACACACCATCCATCGAACCTGATGTCAGTGATGCATCGCAACTCCCCGAATCCACCGGAACTTTTCCCCTCCACGCATGAAGATCAGTCGTCCCACCGAAGTCCCGGGTCGTCCCGTTTCCCCTTGGCGTGCTGTGTTGCACAGCGCCACGGCGCTCTGCGCTGCGCTGATGGCCCGTCTGGGGCTGTGTCGCCCCAGGGGGAGCGAAGCCTTGGGCCCTAACCTGTCGGGTCCGTATCTGAACAAGGGCGACGGCCCTCCCGATCTCGACGAGTTGTGGCGGGACTTCAACAAGAAGCTCAGCGGCCTGTTCGGGGGCAAGGGCGGCGGCTCGCGCACACCTAGCCCAGGTGATGGCGGTAATTTTCAGCCCGACATGAAGAGCGCTGGCATCGGTGTCGGCTTGGTCGCCGGGGTGGCGGCCGTGCTCTGGTTGGGTAGCGGTTTCTTCATCGTGCAGGAAGGTCAGCAAGCGGTAGTGACCTCGTTCGGCAAGTACAGCCACACCTCGGACGCTGGTTTTCAGTGGCGCATGCCCGCACCGTTCCAGGCCCACGAAACCGTGCCGGTGACGCAGTTACGCTCCATCGAAGTGGGTCGCAATGCGGTAGTTCAGGCAACCGGGCTGCGTGATTCGTCGATGTTGACGCAGGACGAGAACATCGTCGACATCCGCTTCACCGTGCAGTACCGCCTCAAGGACTCCCGCGCCTATCTCTTCGAGAACCGCAACCCCGACGACGCTGTCGTGCAGGCGGCGGAATCCGCGGTACGCGAGATCGTCGGCAAGAGCACGATGGACTCTGTGCTCTATGAACAGCGCGACGCGATTGCCAATGAGCTCGTCAAATCGATTCAGACGCAGACCGATCGGCTCAACACCGGCATCCTGGTGGTCAATGTCAATGTGCAGAACGTGCAGGCGCCTGAACAGGTGCAGGCAGCCTTCGATGACGCTTTCAAGGCGGGCGCCGACCGCGAGCGCTTGAAGAACGAGGGCCAAGCTTACGCTAACGATGTGATTCCCAAGGCGCAGGGAACCGCCGCACGTCTGCGAGAGGAGTCGGAAGGTTACAAGTCGCGGGTGGTCGCGCAGGCCGAGGGCGATGCACAACGCTTTTCAAGCGTGTTGATCGAATACAAGAAAGCGCCAGCAGTGACCCGAGATCGGCTTTACATCGACGCCATGAAGGAGGTGTATTCCAACGTCAGCAAGGTCTATGTCGACAACAGGAACAACTCGAATCTGTTGTACCTGCCACTCGACAAGCTGATTCAGCAAGCCAGCGCCGCCTCAGCGCCTGCAGTAGGTACCGCCATGACGACGGCGGACGCCAGTGCTGCGGCGCCAACTGCGCCCGGCTCGCTCGATGTGCGCTCTCGCGACGGGCAACGTAGCCGTGATCGCGACGGTCGCTGAACCCGTACGGAATCCATCATGAATCGCATTGGTATTTATGTCGTCGGCGCGTTGATCGCGCTTCTTGTCGCGTTCTCTACCCTGTTCATCGTCGATCAGCGGCAGTTCGCCGTGATCTATGCACTCGGCGAAATCAAGGAGGTCGTCACCGAGCCCGGCCTCAAGTTCAAGTTGCCGCCTCCGTTTCAGAACGTTGTGTTCCTGGACCGCCGTACGCAAACCCTCGACAGCCCTGAAACCCGGCCGATCTTCACCGCCGAGAAGAAAAGCTTGGTGATCGACTGGCTCGTCAAGTGGCGTGTGACAGACGCGCGCCAGTTCATTCGCAACAACGGTGTGGACATGCGCAGTGTCGAAAGCCGCCTGAGCCCGATTGTGCAGGCCGCCTTCAATGAGGAGGTCACCAAGCGCACAGTGCAGGCTATGCTGGCTACCGATCGTGATCGAGTGATGCAGGGCGTGCGCGCACGTCTGGCCGACGAAGCCAAATCCTTCGGCATCGACGTCGTCGATGTGCGCATCAAGCGGGTCGATTTCTCGGCGAACATCACGGATTCGGTGTACCGCCGCATGGAGTCCGAACGCAAGCGCGTGGCCAATGAACTGCGATCTACTGGGGCTGCCGAAGCCGAGAAAATCCGTGCCGATGCCGACCGTCAACGCGAGGTCATCGTTGCCGAGGCCTACCGGGACGCCCAGAAGGTCAAGGGTGAGGGGGACGCAAGGGCCTCGACACTGTATGCCGATGCCTTCGGCCGCGACCCGCAGTTCGCCCAGTTTTATCGCAGCCTCGAAGCCTATCGGACCAGTTTCCGCAGCAAAAGCGACGTGATGGTCCTCGACCCCTCGAGCGAGTTTTTCAATGCGATGCGCGGTAACTTCGGGGGCCCCCCGTCCGGCAAGAAGTGATTGACACCGGTGAGTCCTGGAACGCGCTGCTGCTGGCTCTCGGCTTCTTGCTGTTACTGGAAGGGTTGCTTCCCTTCCTGAGTCCGCAAAGTTGGCGCGCATTGTTCGCACAGGCCGCAAAGCTCACCGACGGGCAACTGCGATTCCTCGGGCTGACTGCCTTGGTCGTGGGCTGCGCCATTCTGCTCACCGCCTTCGATTGAGTCGGCTTCGACGGTGTTGGGCGCGCGAGGCTTCCAACGAGCCCGCCTACAATCTTTCTTTTAACAGGGTGTTGGATTGACATGATGTCCGCTTGGCTGCTGCCGGAGCACATCGCTGACGTTCTGCCCGCGCAGGCACGGCAGGTCGAGCACATGCGTCGTACCTTGCTCGATGTAGCTGGTGCCTACGGCTACGAACTGGTGATTCCACCGCTGGTCGAGCACCTGGAGTCGCTGTTGAGCGGTACAGGACGCGAACTTGATCTGCGAACTTTCAAGCTCGTAGACCAGCTCAGCGGCCGCACTGTCGGCATGCGTGCCGACAGTACACCGCAGGTCGCGCGCATAGACGCTCACCTGCTGAATCGCGAGGGCGTGACCCGCTTGTGCTACTGCGGCCCGCTGCTGCACACCTTGCCTTCGGGTCTGCACGGAACCCGCGAACCTTTGCAGTTCGGCGCAGAGATCTTCGGGCATTCCGGCCTGGAGGCGGATCTGGAGGTCATTGATCTTGCTCTCGATTGCGCGAGTGCTGTCGGCCTGAAGTCGCCGACACTCGACATGAGTGATGCCCGCATCGTGCGTGGGTTGTTGGCTGGCGTGGCGATCGATGCTCCTCACATCCATGCGGTGGTCGAAGCCCTGGCGGCCAAGGACGGTGCCGAACTGGATCGCCTGACCAGTTGCCTGTCACCAGAGGTGCGAGCTGGTTTGCAGTGGCTGCTGCGCTTGTATGGCAACGACGACGTGCTGACGTTGGCCGAGTCACACTTGCCGAAACGCACAGCAATCACCGCAGCGCTTCACGACTTGCGCCTGCTCGGCCGCCATGTCCGCGAGGCCTACCCCCAGGTACAGGTGGGGTTCGATCTTGCCGACGTCGGCGGATACGCGTACTACAGCGGTTCGCGCTTTGCGGTCTATTCACCTGGATCCTGCGATGCGCTGCTTCGCGGCGGACGCTACGACGAGGTCGGAGCGGTATTCGGTCGAAGTCGTCCGGCAGTGGGCTTCAGTGTGGTCGATCTGAAAGAACTAGCCGAGAAAGCCCGAGTCGACCGGCCGGCCGCCGCGATTCGTGCGCCGTGGGCGCAAGAGCCCTGCTTGCGCGCAGCAGTTCGGCGGCTGCGCCAGCACGGCGAGTCGGTCATCTGCTTGCTGCCCGGCCATGACAGCGATGGCGAGGGCGTTCAATGCGACCGAGAGCTGGTGAAGCACGACGGTGAGTGGGTGGTCAAGGCCCTGTGAATCGATGAGGCATCGGATGACCGTGCCGTTTTTTTCTGGACTTTCAAGACATGCGTGAATCTCAAGCCAGTGCGTCCGGACGCAATGTGGTCGTCGTCGGCACCCAGTGGGGTGATGAGGGCAAGGGCAAGGTTGTCGACTGGCTGACCGACCATGCACAGGGCGTGGTGCGTTTCCAGGGAGGGCACAACGCCGGGCACACACTGGTCATCAAGGGCGTGAAGACGGCCTTGCAGCTGATCCCGTCGGGCATCATGCGCGATGGCGTTGCCTGCTATATCGGCAACGGCGTGGTGGTCGATCCGTCGCATCTGCTGCACGAGATCGAACGTCTGGAGGTCATCGGCCTCGACGTGCGCTCGCGCCTCTTCATCAGCGAATCGTGTCCGTTGATCCTGCCGTTCCACGTCGAGGTCGACAAGGCGCGTGAAGCACTGCGCGAGACCAGCGGGGCGGGCAAGATCGGCACCACCGGCAAGGGCATCGGACCAGCCTATGAAGACAAGGTTGCGCGCCGTGCGCTTCGCGTTCAGGACCTGAAGCATCCTCAGCGTTTCGCCAGCAAGCTGCATGAATTGCTAGACCTGCACAACGTCGCGCTATCCGGTTATCTGAAGTCGAAGCCGCTGGAATTTCAGCCCATCTATGACCTGGCCATGTCACTCGCTGAACAGATCAAGCCGATGATGGCTGACGTCGGGTATGCGCTGCACACGGCACACGCAGCGGGCGCCAATCTGCTCTTTGAAGGTGCGCAAGGCTCGCTGCTCGACATCGACCATGGCACCTATCCGTACGTGACCTCCAGCAACTGCGTGGCCGGTAATGCGTCTGCCGGTGCCGGTGTTGGCCCGGACCTGCTGCACTACATCCTCGGCATCACCAAGGCCTACACCACGCGCGTGGGCAGTGGGCCATTCCCAACCGAACTTCCGATGGATGTGCCCGGCACGGTGGGTCACCACCTTTCCACCGTCGGTCAGGAACGAGGCACCGTGACCGGGCGTCCACGGCGATGCGGCTGGCTGGATGCAGCGGCCTTGAAGCGCTCGATCATCATCAACGGCGTTTCGGGCTTGTGCATCACGAAGCTGGACGTGCTCGACGGGCTGGACGAGATCAAGGTGTGCGTCGGCTATGAATTGCATGGTCGGCGCACCGACATCCTTCCTCTCGATGCCGATGACATTGCCGATTGCGTGCCGGTCTATGACACGTTCCCGGGGTGGGCTGACTCGACGGCAGGCGTGACCCAGTGGGATGTGCTGCCCTTGAATGCACGTCGCTATCTGGAGCGTGTTCAGGCCTTCATTGGCGCGCCGATCGACATGGTGTCCACCGGACCGGACCGCGAGCACACCATCGTGTTGCGTCACCCTTATCAGGCACCCAGAACATGAAGTCGACCGTAGCGAAGGCGTCGGACACTCCAAGGAGACGGGCATGCTGACCGACGACGGCAAGCATCTTTACGTGTCGTGGGGCGAGTACCACATGCTGATCGAGCGCCTGGCGCTGAAGATTCATGCATCAGGCTGGGAGTTCGATCAGATACTGTGCCTCGCTCGCGGGGGCATGCGACCCGGTGATGTGCTGTCGCGGGTATTTGACAAGCCGCTGGGAATCATGGCAACCAGTTCCTACCGCGCCACCGCAGGCACCCTTCAAGGCAGACTCGATATGGCGACCTACATCACTTTGCCTCAGGGCGAACTCGGAGGCCGGGTGCTTCTGGTTGATGACTTGGCAGACACCGGCGTGACCCTGCGGGCTGTCGTCGATCGGCTGCGCGGCATGCCAGCGATCAGCGAATTGCGTTCCGCGGTGATCTGGACCAAGGGTATTTCCTCTTACCAGCCCGACTATCACGTCGAACTGCTGCCCACGAGCCCGTGGATACATCAACCATTCGAGGAATACGACGACATGCGACCTGACAGGCTCGCGAAGAAGTTCGCGATCTGAGCGCCTGCGGCGTTGCGCCACATGAGCACCGTCGATCCAATGACCGTGCGTTAGAAACCCGAAAACAAGGAAGCCAGCACATGTGCTGGCTTCGATATATTTGGTGCCCAGGAGAGGACTCGAACCTCCACGGAGTTACCCGCTAGTACCTGAAACTAGTGCGTCTACCAATTCCGCCACCTGGGCATTCAGGAAGCCTGAGATCATATCATCGACAACACTACAAACCAACCCCCCAACCCCATCGGCGCTGACCTCATGAGCGAGGTAGAAGGCACCGTGCAAGGCCACCGTGACGGACACGGGTTCGTGATCCGCGACGATCGCCAGGCTGATCTCTATCTCTCTCAGCAGGAAATGCGCGCGGTGCTGCACCGCGATAGGGTCAAGGCACGTATCGTGCGGTTCGACCGCAAGGGGCGCCCCGAAGGCCGGGTGCTCGAAATCATCGAGCGCAAGAAGTCACCAATCATCGGCCGTCTGCTCCACGAAAGCGGCGTATGGCTCGTGGCACCAGAAGACAAGCGCTACGGTCAGGACATCCTGATACCGAAGAACGCAGTGGCCAATGCAACGGCAGGGCAGGTCGTCGCGATCGAGTTGACCGAACCCCCTTCGATGTACTCGCAACCAGTCGGCCGTGTCACCGAGGTGCTCGGCGAGATCGACGACCCCGGCATGGAAATCGAGATCGCGGTGCGCAAGTACGAAGTACCGCACCGCTTTTCTTCGGAAACGCTGGCACAGGCGGCGAGCTTGCCCGACAAGATCCGTCCGGTCGATCGCAAGCGACGCATCGACCTGACCGATGTCGCGCTGGTCACGATCGACGGAGAGGACGCACGCGACTTCGACGATGCGGTGTATTGCGAGCCCGCCGTCGTCGGGAAGGGCTCCGGTCGTAGCAAGGCGGCGAACGGTTGGCGCCTGCTGGTTGCCATTGCCGACGTCAGCCATTACGTGAAGCCCGGCGAGCCGATCGACAACGACGCCTACGAGCGCGCCACATCGGTGTATTTCCCGCGTCGCGTGATCCCGATGCTGCCGGAGAAGTTGTCGAATGGTCTGTGTTCGCTGAACCCAAACGAAGACAGGCTGGCGATGGTTTGCGACATGTTGATCACAGCTGCCGGCGAGATCCATGCCTACCAGTTCTTTCCGGCCATCATCAACTCTCACGCACGCTTCACCTACAACGAAGTCGCAGCGATCCTGGGCAACACTCGCGGCCCCGAGGCCACTCGCCGAAAGGACCGCATCGACGACCTGCTGAACCTCAACGAGGTCTATCGCGCACTGGTGAAGGAGCGCAGCAAGCGCGGCGCGATCGACTTCGAGACGACCGAGACGCAGATCGTCTGCGACGACAATGGGCGCATCGAGAAGATCATCCCGCGCACGCGCAACGAGGCGCACAAGCTGATCGAAGAAGCGATGCTGGCGGCCAATGTCTGCGCCGCCGACTTCATCGCCGGGGCCAAGCACCCGTCGCTTTACCGAGTGCACGAGGGCCCGACGCCAGAGAAGAAGACGCTGCTTCAAAATTACCTGAAAGCACTCGGCCTCGGTCTGTCGATCAGTGACGACCCGAGGCCATGCGAGTACCAGCAGATCGCGGCCGCCACCAAGGATCGCATCGATGCCGAGCAGATCCATTCGATGCTGCTGCGCTCGATGCAGCAGGCGATCTACACCGCGAGCAACAGCGGGCATTTCGGCCTTGCCTACGACGCCTACACCCACTTCACCAGCCCGATCCGCCGTTACCCCGACTTGTTGGTGCATCGCGTCATCAAGGCCATCCTTGGCAGCAAGCGCTACCTGCTGAGCAAGGGCATGGTCGAATCGATGCCGCCGGCACGCAGCATGTTGAAACCGTCCAAGCAGACCAAACCGCCGAAGGCCGTCGCGCTGACCGCCGAGGGCGAGGTATGGGAAGTCGCGGGCGCGCATTGCAGTGCCAACGAACGCCGGGCCGATGAGGCCTCGCGTGATGTCGAGGCGTGGTTGAAATGCCGCTACATGCGCGAGCATCTGGGCGAGGAGTACAGCGGTCGTGTCAGCGCGGCCACCAGCTTCGGGCTGTTCGTGCAGCTTGATGGCCTGTATGTCGAAGGCCTGGTCCACATCACCGAGCTCGGCGGCGAGTATTACCGTTTCGATGAGGTCAAGCAGGAGCTTCGCGGCGAACGCACCGGAGTGCGCTATGCGGTGGGTTCACGGGTTCGTGTGCAGGTCAGCCGCGTCGACCTCGATGGTCGCAAGATCGATTTCCGCATGGTGCGTGATGGTGAAGAGGACGCGGCAATGGTGCGTGCGAAGCGAGAGCGCACTGCAGATCGCAACGCCACGGTGGTGGCTGAGCTGGCCAGCGTCAAGGAGGCTGATCGAGCTGTCAAGGCTGCTGGCAAGCGCAAGGGGTATGGCGCGTCGGGGGCGCGTCTGAATCCGGTGCGCGCCGCCAAGACTGCAGCGCGCAAGGGGCCGGCAAAAGCCGCGAAGCGGCGCTAGCCTGACGCACCGGGCGCATCAGCGCATCGATCGACCGTAGCGCAGATCGTGTTGCAACCGCCTAATCAGCTCGCTCGCGGGCAAGGCGCCTTGCTGCAGTGGTTCGGCCGCGGCACCGTGATCGGCGACCGCCTGCGATGCTGTGACAAAGGCCAGGGTCACGGCATCGCCAGCGCTGACAGGTCCAGCCTGCGCCAGCAGACCCCCGAGCCAGCCAGCGAGCACATCGCCGGTGCCGCCGCTGGCGAGTGAGCCGTTGCCGGTGCCGTTGAGGTGCGGCACTCGGCCTGGCGCAGCGGTGATGCTGCCTGACCCCTTGAGCACGACCACGCAGCCGGTGAGGTCCGTCAGCGCACAAACGGCCGACAGCCTATCGGCCTGCACTGCTGCGGTGTCGCAGCCCAGCAGCCTCGCTGCTTCCAAAGGGTGCGGCGTCAGCACGGTTGCCAGCGAGCGCTTGGCGCGGGATCGAAGTTGGGCCATCAGTTGGGGGTCGGCAGCCACCGCATTCAGGGCGTCGGCATCGAGCACCAGTCTGCCTGCAAGACTCAGTAGCCGTGGCAGGCGCTTGCGCACCTCGTCGCCGCCGCCGCAACCGCAGACCACAGTGGCTGCTGCCAGAACCGGGGCATCCGATTGCGACCAGCCGCTGCGCATCATCAGCTCCGGATGCAGCCCATCGACACCGAAGCTTCTCGCGTCGACTTCTTGCAGCCACTCGACGAAGACTCGGCCCGCACCAGCTGCTTGGGCCGCCCGCGCGGCCAGCAAGGCGGCACCTGCCATACCAGCCGAACCACCGATGATGGCCACGTCTCCGAAGCTGCCCTTGTGTCGGGCGTGCAGGCGAAGTGTTTCAGGCGCCGGGGCGCCACTGAGCCATGCGTCTGGTTCTGCCGTGTCGTCAAGGACGCCGAGTGAATCGAGCCAGACGGTGCCGACCTGATCGCGGCCTTCCGCCGTGAACAGCCCTGGCTTCAGCGTCAGCAGCGATAGCGTGTGATCAGCACGCACACAGGTCGGGCCCAGCCGACGGCCGGTGTCGGCGTCCAGGCCGCTGGGCAGATCGATCGCGAGCACAGGGCTGTTGTGGGTATTGAGCCGCCTGATCCATTCGGCCAGGTGACCCTCTGGCGCTCGCGTGGCACCGATGCCCAGCAGCGCGTCGATCACAAGGTCGAAGCGGTCCGAAGGGGAGGGCAAACGATCGTCGATCTGCACGCCCGCCGCGATGGCGAGGTCGCGTGCGGCCAGCGCGTCGGCAGGCGCTGGCCGATCACCCTCCGCTGAGCCGAGCCAACTGAGCCGCACCTGTTTGCCCGCAGCCTGCAGGCGGGCGGCGGCTTCGAACCCGTCACCGCCGTTGTTGCCCGGGCCCGCAGCCACCCAGATGTGCTGTGCATGCGGCGCCACAGCGATCGTCAGGCGTGCTACCGCATCACCGGCACGTTGCATCAGCGTGTGGGGCGGCAGGCTCGCCGCGGCACGGGCTTCGATCTGGCGCGTGGCCGAGGTGCAGTGCAGTGGCCAGGGCCTTGTCGGTGCAAGGATGCGATGCATGTCGGATCCGATAGAGCGGTTGAACGCGAGGATACCGATGATGCGCCGAGGCCGGCACCGCTCAGCGGAACCGGTCGACGCCCAACCCTTCGATATTGATCTCGGGCGTGATGTCGGCGATCAGGGCCGACAGTAGACGCGCCGAGCCGCAAGATACCGTCCACCCGACACTGCCATGGCCGAGGTTCAGCCAGATGCCGGTCAGGCCGCTGCGACCGATGACCGGCAAACCGTCTGGCAGCGTAGGGCTGGCACCTTGCCACTGCTGCGCCTGCGCGGTTCGCGCAGCACCGGGGAACCATTCGTTGAGAGCTCGATACGTTGACTTCAACGCCGCCGCTTCCTGAGTGCGGCTCAAGCCCGCGACCCGCGCGCCACCGGAGGCGCGCAGCCGATTGCCTGCGCGCACGATCGACACACCGTGCCGCGGGTCCAGGAGCACCGATGCCGGTCCGAGGTGCGGATGGATTTCGTCAAGCCGCAGAGCTGCGGTCACGGACAAGCCGCATACGCCAATCAGCGGCAGCTTCAGTCCGAGAGGCGCAAGCAGATCACGCGAGGCGAGTCCGGTGCATAGCACCACCGCGTCGAAGGCCTCCCGCTGGCGTTCAGCACCCCGAGCCACCGTCAATTCGGGTTGTGCCCCGGGCTGGATCGCAAGCACTTGCGCACTGAAGACGAAGCGAGCGCCTTGTCGTTGGGCGTGCTGCTTGATCAGATGGGCGAATTCGCGGCTGTTTCCAGCGCCTTCGTCGGGCAAATGAACGGCGCCGTGCAGCGCTACCTGTGGATTCAGACCGGGTTCCAGCGAGCGGCACTCGTCGGCAGTGAGTTGCTTGTAGCGCACGCCGATTTGATCCAGCACCGCCGACGCCCGTAGCAGGCGTTGCGAATCGGCCGCGCTACGCGCGACCACTGTGACACCCGACGAGCGCTCGAAGTCCAGATGCAGCGATTGAGTCAATTCGGCCGTGCAGGCACGGCTGTAGGCGGCAAGGCGGTGCTGCCTGTGGTGCAGTTCATGCTGTGCCGCCTTGCGATTCGCCCGCAGCCATTTCAGCGTCCAGGTGGCACTGCCCGGGTTCGTGCTCATCGCGAGCGCAGCGGGCAGCCTGCTGCGCAGCGCCAGTCCGAACAAGCCGCCTGCCACTGCCAGCGGTGACCATGCCACCGCGCAACCAGCGCCATCGAGCCCGGCATGCGCAAAGCTGGCGCCGGCCGCGATACTTCCGCCCTGCTCGAACACAGTGACTTGATGGCCGGCCGCAGCCAGTTCGTAGGCAGAAGTGACGCCGATGATGCCGGCGCCGACCACAGCGATGCGCATCGTCAGGACAGTTGCGCGAACCGCAGGTTCGGCACGACGGGGGCTGCGGAGGCGTTGAACGAGGTTGAAAGGGTGACCGAATGCATGTGAGGGCTGATATAGTCGACGGGTTTTTCCGGGACTGGATTAGATCCCGACCGCGAACAAACACATCCGCAAATCCGGCTGCCAAAAGGTGTCACCCAGACGTTGGAGCCTCTCCAGCATCAATGGCGATTCAAGCCGGATTTTAGAATCAACCTTTGGAGTTGTTAATGACTGTAAGCATGCGTGAAATGCTGGAAGCCGGCGTCCACTTCGGACACCAGACCCGCTTCTGGAACCCCAAGATGGCCCCTTACATCTACGGCCATCGCAACAAGATTCACATCATCAACCTTGAAAAGACACAGCCTCTTTTCAATGATGCTATGAAGTTCCTGAGGCAACTGGCCTCCAAGCGCGGCACCGTACTGATGGTCGGCACCAAGCGCCAGGCGCGTGACGTGGTTGCCCTCGAAGCCCAACGTGCAGGCATGCCTTACGTTGACCAGCGCTGGCTCGGCGGCATGCTGACCAACTTCAAGACGGTCAAGGGCTCGCTCAAGCGCCTGAAGGACATGCAGGCTCAGATCGAGGCTGGAACCGAGATTCGGATCAAGAAGGAAGCGCTGATGTTCCAGCGCGAACTCGCGAAGCTGGAGAAGGACATTGGCGGTATCCAGGACATGAACGCGTTGCCCGACGCCTTGTTCGTCATCGACGTGGGCTATCACAAGATCGCCATTGCAGAGGCCAACAAACTCGGCATCCCGGTGGTCGGCGTGGTCGATTCGAACCACTCGCCGCTCGGCATTGATTACGTCATCCCTGGCAACGACGACTCGGCCAAAGCCGTGGCCTTGTACGCCAAGGCGGTCGCCGATGCGGTGCTGGAAGGCAAGGCCAACTCGTCCAACGAAGTAGTGCAGGCCGTGGCCGCTGAAGGTGACGAATTCGTTGAAGTCAGCGAAGCTCACTGAGCCATTGATCGCCTCACGGATGTGAGACCGAAAGGGGCTGATACAGCCCCTTTTTTTAATGTTCAATCTGAATTGGTCCCGCGTGGCGCGATGGGCCGAAGACTCCACGGAGAACAGGAAATGACCGTAATTACAGCAAGCATGGTGGCCGAACTGCGCGCCAAGACCGATGCGCCGATGATGGAATGCAAGAAGGCACTCACCGAAGCTGGCGGAGATGCCGAACGCGCCGAAGAACTGTTGCGAGTCAAGCTCGGCAGCAAGGCGGGCAAGGCCGCTTCACGCGTAACCGCCGAAGGCGTGATCGTCTCGGCTGTGGTTGGAAACGCCGGCGCGCTGGTCGAAGTCAATTGCGAAACCGACTTCACCTCGAAGAACGATTTGTTCCTCGCAATGGCGAATGCCTGCGCGAAACTGGTCGCCGAGAAGAACCCGGCCGACTTGGCGGCGCTTTCGGCATTGCCGTACTCGCAGGACGGCTACGGACCGACGCTCGACGATGTGCGCAAGGGGCTGATCGGCACGATCGGCGAGAACATGTCGATCCGCCGCTTCAAGCGCTACGAGGGTGCCAAGCTCGCGAGTTACCTGCACGGCACGCGCATCGGCGTGATCGTGGAATTCGAGGGCGACGCCTCGGCCGCGAAGGACGTGGCAATGCACGTCGCTGCGATGAAGCCGGTCGCGTTGCAGTCCGCAGACGTTCCTGCCAAGCTGATCGAGACCGAGCGTTCGGTCGCAACGCAGAAGGCCGCCGAAGACGCCGAGAAGGCTAAAGCCGAAGGCAAGACTCCGCAGTCGGCCGAAATCGTCGCCAAGCGCATAGAGGGCTCGGTCGCCAAGTTTCTGAAGGAAGTCAGCCTGTTCAATCAGGCCTTCGTGAAGAACGACAAGCAGACCGTGGAGCAGATGCTCAAGGAGAAGGGCACCGTCGTGAAGGGTTTCACCCTTTACGTGGTGGGTGAAGGCATCGAAAAGAAGGTCGACGATTTCGCCGCCGAAGTGGCTGCGCAGGTCGCTGCTGCGAAGGGCGGCTGACGCCCGTACGACCCTGCGAAACGCCTGGGTCCTCGCATACGCCCGGTTTAGACTCCATACATCCTTCGGATGCACAGGAATTCCACTACATGCCCGCTTACAAGCGCATCCTGCTCAAGTTGTCCGGCGAAGCCCTGATGGGCGACGATGCCTACGGCATCAACCGGGCCACCATCGTTCGGATGGTGCGCGAGGTTCAGGAAGTGACCTTGATGGGTTGCGAGGTGGCGGTTGTGATCGGTGGTGGCAACATCTTTCGCGGCGTAGCCGGCGGCTCGGTCGGCATGGACCGGGCCACCGCCGATTACATGGGCATGCTGGCGACCGTGATGAACGCATTGGCGCTGGCTGACACGATGCGGCAGGAGGGCATGACAGCGCGCGTGATGTCGGCGATCGGAATTGAGCAAGTCGTCGAACCTTATGTGCGACCGAAGGCGTTGCAGTATCTGGAAGAGGGCAAGGTGGTGATCTTTGCGGCTGGCACTGGCAACCCGTTCTTCACCACTGATACCGCTGCGGCTTTACGCGGTGCCGAGATCGGTGCCCAGATCGTGCTCAAAGCCACCAAGGTCGATGGGGTCTACACCGCCGACCCGAAGAAGGACCCGACCGCGACTCGCTATTCGGACATTACCTTCGACGAGGCGATCTCCCGCAAGCTGCAGGTGCTCGACGCTACCGCCTTCGCACTGTGCCGCGACCAGAAGCTGCCTATCAAGGTATTCAGTATTTTCAAGCCGGGAGCCCTGAAGCGCGTGGTGCAGGGCGAGGACGAGGGCACGCTCGTTCATGTGTGAGACCGCAGTCAGCAGCGATGGCAGCAGCCACATCATCAGCGACATTAGTAGGACAGGGCGATGAGCATTGCCGAGATCAAGAAAAACGCCGAGCTGAAGATGGGCCGCTCGGTCGAGTCGTTCAAGAACGAGTTGCACAAGATCCGCACGGGTCGTGCCCATCCTGGCATCCTCGACCAGGTGCATGTCGACTACTACGGTTCGCCAGTGCCGATCAGCCAGGTTGCCAACGTCAGCCTGCTCGACGCCCGCACGATCAGCGTTCAGCCCTGGGAAAAGGGCATGGGAACAAAGATCGAAAAGGCCATCCGAGAAAGCGACCTGGGCCTCAACCCTTCGTCGCAAGGCGACCTGATCCGGGTGCCGATGCCTGCATTGAGCGAGGAGCGTCGCCGTGACCTGACCAAGATCGTTCGCAACGCTGGCGAAGATGCTCGCATCGCGGTGCGCAACTTGCGCCGCGATGCCAACGATCACGCGAAGCGCTTGCTCAAGGACAAGGAAATTTCCGAGGATGACGAACGCCGATCGCTCGACGAGATGCAGAAGTTGACCGATCGCACCATTGCCGAGATCGACCGTCTGGTGGCGGCGAAAGAAGCGGAAGTGATGGCGGTATGACGCTCGCCGCGCCGGACGTGATGGATAAACCTTGAGGTGCGTGATTCAGTGAGCGCACTGCCGAATGCCTCGGATGTTCCGCGTCACATTGCCATCGTGATGGATGGCAATGGCCGCTGGGCGAAGAGCCGGTTCAAGCCGCGTTTTCTCGGACATAAACAGGGTGTGGACACGCTCGTGAACACCGTGCTTGCCTGTGCCGATCGGGGTGTCGAGTACCTCACGGTGTTTGCGTTCTCTTCGGAAAACTGGAAACGTCCGAATGACGAGGTGTCGGGGCTGATGTCGCTGGTGCTGCTGGCGGTGTCGAAATACCTTGCTGTCATTCACAAGAACGGTGTGCGTGTGCGCATCGTCGGAGACCGTACCGACATCGCTCCGCATGTACGAGAGGCCTGGGACCACGCCGAGAACAGCACAAAGAACAACACCCGCATTACCTTGTCGGTCGCTTTTAACTATGGCGGCCGCTGGGATGTGGTCCAGGCCTGTCAGCGGGCGATCCGCGCCGGCATCAGCGCCGACGACCTGGACGAAGCCACGCTCAGCCGCTACATGGCGCTGAGCCACGCGCCAGATCCCGATCTGTTCATCCGTACTGGCGGCGAGCTTCGCATCAGCAACTTCCTGCTCTGGCAGGCGGCGTATTCCGAGCTGTGCTTTTCGGATTGCCTTTGGCCCGAATTCGGCAACGCCGAACTTGATGCTGCACTGGCCGAGTACGCCCGTCGTGACCGCCGCTTTGGGGCGATCAAGGATGCGCACGCCGACAAGCTGCCGCTCGCGGGCTGACCATGCTCAGACACCGAATCATCACAGCCTTGGTGTTGCTAGGCGTGTTCCTTCCCGCGCTGTTCGCCCCGGTGACATTGCCGTTTGCGGTACTGACGGTGCTGTTTATTGCGGCTGCAGGCTGGGAGTGGGTGCGACTCAACGGTGGCAGCGCGCTACCTGCGATCGCTCTTGCAGCGCTGCTGGCTGGTAGCTGTGCGCTGACGCTGGGCGCAGGCTGGGTAGGCAGTGCACCGCCATCGGCCTGGTGGCTGGCGATGGGGGTGTGGGTGCTGGGCGGGGCGTGGTCGCTGAGGGTCGGGCCAGCGGGCTGGGGCCTGCTGCCGCGAGGCCTGCGCTGGGCGCTCGGGCTGCTCGGCTTGTGGCTGGCATGGTTGGCGATGGCAGATGCACGCACCGTCGGCGTCAATTTCATCCTCTCGGTGTTCAGCTTGGTCTGGATGTCCGACATCGCCGCCTACTTCGGTGGTCGGGCATTCGGTCGGCACAAGCTGGCAATGGCGATCAGCCCTGGCAAGAGCTGGGAGGGCGTGTGGAGTGGAATGCTCGGCGTGCTGCTACTGGCGGGGCTGTGGGTGGCCATCGATCGCATCTGGGCACTGGACTCGCCCAGCCTGTTCACCCATCTGTACCTGCAGCACGGCCTGGCGGGCTTGGTGCTTGTGTGCGTGTTCCTGGTGGCGATGGGGGTGGTTGGCGATCTGGTCGAGTCCCTCGTCAAACGCAATGCCGGCGCCAAGGACAGCAGTGGTTTGCTGCCAGGACATGGCGGCGTGCTCGATCGCGTCGATGCCTTGCTGCCGGTGTTTCCCCTGGCCTTGGCTCTCAGTTTCCTATGATTTCGGCGTGACATGAGCAAGCCTCCCCCGTCGCGCATGCGTGTATGCATTCTGGGATCGACCGGTTCGATCGGCACCAGCACGCTGGATGTTCTGTCTCGTCACCGAGACGTCTATGAGGTGTTCGCGCTGACTGCGCAACAACGCATCGATGAATTGCTGGCGCAGTGTCTGGCCTGGACGCCACGCTTCGCGGTATTGCCCGACACCGCCTCGGCGCAGACGCTGCAGGCGAGATTGCGCGATGCCGGTAGTGCCACCTCGGTGTTGGTCGGCGAACAAGCCTTGTGCGAAGTGGCATCGCACCCCGAGGTCGATGCGGTCATGGCTGCCATCGTTGGCGCTGCCGGTTTGCCGCCCTGTCTGGCTGCGGCGCGCGCGGGCAAGCGGCTGATGTTGGCCAACAAGGAGGCGCTTGTCGTTGGCGGCGCCCTGTTCATGTCGGCTGTGCGCGAGGGTGGTGCACAGCTGCTGCCGATCGACAGCGAGCATTCAGCGATTTTCCAATGCCTGCCCGAGGACCGCGGTCGCTGGGCTGCGCGTATCGACCACATCATCCTGACCGCCTCTGGCGGGCCGTTCCGCACCCGCGAGATCAGCACTCTGCCCAGCGTGACGCCCGATCAGGCCTGCGCCCACCCGAACTGGGTGATGGGCCGCAAGATTTCGGTCGATTCCGCGACCATGATGAACAAGGCGCTTGAAGTCATCGAAGCGCGCTGGCTGTTCGACCTGACTCCCGAGCAGATCAAGGTGGTCATCCACCCGCAGAGCATCGTGCACTCGATGGTGGTGTGCCGCGACAACTCGGTGCTGGCGCAACTCGGCACACCCGACATGCGAGTGCCGATCGCCTATGGCCTGTCGTTCCCCGAGCGCATGGTTTCAGGCGCCGGTCTGCTCGACTTTCCGTCGCTGGCGGCACTGAGCTTCGAACCACCGGACATGCAACGCTATCCGGGCCTGCAGCTAGCCTGGGAGACGCTGCGCGCGCCCGAAGGCACTACCGCGGTGTTGAATGCTGCCAACGAAGTCGCGGTGGCGGCGTTCCTGTCAGGCAGCATTGGTTTCGACCAGATCCATCAGGTCAATGCCAGCATCCTGGAGTCAGTGCTGCCGCAACCCGATGAGTGCGCCTCGGTTGACGGTTTGATTGCACTCGACGCACGCGTGCGTCGTGCCGCATCCCAATGTGCGGAGCGCATTGCACGATGATCACCGCGCTCGCCTTCCTGTTCACGCTGGGCGTGCTGATCGTTGTGCACGAATACGGGCACTACCGCGCCGCTGTCGCCTGTGGTGTCAAGGTGTTGAGGTTTTCCGTGGGTTTCGGTCGGGTGATCTGGCGCCGTCAGGCGACACCCGACAGCACCGAATTCGTCGTCTCGATGCTACCGCTGGGCGGCTATGTGCGAATGCTTGACGAGCGCGAGGCGCCAGTGGAAATCGCCCAGCGCGATCAAGCCTTCAACCGCCAGTCCTTGTGGAAACGCTCGGCCATTGTCGCGGCGGGCCCGATCGCCAACCTGCTGCTCGCGGTAGTCCTGTACGCCAGCGCCTACTGGATCGGCATGGACGAACCCAAGGCGGTGCTCGGCGCTCCTGTTCCGGCCAGCGTTGCAGAGCGATCGGGCATGCGCGCTGGTGACTGGGTGCAGTCCAGTTCGCCAGACGGCGATGAATGGACTGAGGTGCACTCGATGACCGGTCTGGTCTGGCGTCTGACACAGGCGGTGCTGCGCGGCGAAGCGCTGCACCTGCGCGTGACCGATGCCAACGGCCAGCACGAGCGCAGTCTGGTGCTCGAACTTGATCGCCTAGGCAGCAGAGAGGTAGACGCCCAACTGATGAGACGCATCGGACTTGGCGGAGCCTATGCCGAGCCTGTCATGGGGCAAGTCAAGCCGGGTGGCGCCGCCCATGCTGCGGGACTGCGCGCGGGCGACAGGGTGTTGTCGGTGGATGGCGTGGCCATTGCCGACGCCTCCAGCTTGCGCGACTTGATCCGATCAAGCGGATCTGCGAGCGTGATCGCGCCGCAGCACTGGCTGGTCGAACGCGATGGGCAGCGGCTGCGGCTCGATGTCGAGCCAGTGGCGGTGGCCGACGGCGAGCGCCGGATCGGACGCATCGAGGCTTTCATAGGAGAGCCGCCAGAAATGGTGTTGGTTCGCCATGGCTTCTTCGATGGCCTCACGCAAGCGGTGAGTCAAACGGTCGACATGGCATCGCTGACGCTGAAGATGTTCGCCCGCATGGTGATCGGTGAGGCCTCGCTGAAGAATCTCACTGGACCTCTCACCATCGCCGACTACGCCGGCCAGTCCGTGCGCGTGGGCCTGGCCTACTACCTTGGCTTCCTGGCGGTGGTCAGCATCAGCCTCGGCGTATTGAACCTGCTGCCCTTGCCGATGCTCGACGGCGGACACCTCATGTACCATCTTTTCGAAGCGACGACAGGGCGCCCTGTTTCCGCGCTCTGGCTGGAACGATTGCAACGCGGGGGGGTTGCCATCATCCTGATGCTGATGTCCATCGCGCTATTCAACGACGTGGCCCGACTCGCGGGCCTGCCTTAATTTTCCTTATGCGACCCATCTTGCGAATCATCTGCTGTCTGACGTCGTTTCGAACCCGCCTGATTTCCGTGTTTCTTGCGATCGGTTTCATTGGTGCCACGGCGTGGGCCGTTGAACCTTTCCAGCTGACGGACATCCGTGTCGAGGGCCTGCAACGCACCGAAGCTGGCACGGTGTTCGCGTCCCTGCCGTTTCGCATCGGCGACAACTACACCGACGAAAAGGGCGTCGCTGCACTGCGCGCCTTGTTCGCCACAGGCTTGTTCAAGGATGTGCGCATCCAGATCGCCGGGACGGTGGTCGTGGTGGTTGTCGAGGAGCGCTCGATCATCAGCAGCATCGATTTCGTGGGCACCAAGGAGTTCGAGAAGGAAGCGTTGATCAAGGCGCTGAAGGATTTCGGGGTCGGTGAAGGACAGCCGTTCGATAACGCGCTGGCCGACCGCGCCGAGCAGGAGCTCAAGCGCCAGTACCTGACACGTAGTCTGTATGGTGTGGAAGTAACCACCAAGGTGACACCGCAGGAACGCAACCGCGTCAATGTGACCTTCAATGTGGTCGAAGGCTCGGTGGCCAGGATTCGTGAGATCCGCGTACTCGGCAGCAATGACTACAAAGAGCAAGAACTGAAGGACCTGTTTGAACTCAGTGAAACAGGCTTGCTGTCCTTCTACACCAAAGCCGATCGCTATTCGCGTGCGAAGTTGAATGCAGACATCGAGACACTGAAGGCTTGGTACCTCAACCGCGGCTATCTCGAGTTCAACGTCGAGTCGACGCAGATTGCCATCTCTCCTGACAAGCAGGACATTTCGATCACCATCAACATCAAGGAAGGTCAGCCCTACACGGTCACAGCGGTCAAGCTGCAGGGCCAGTACCTGGCAAAGGAAGAAGAATTCAAGGCGCTGGTCACCATCAAGCCAGGGCAGATCTACCGCGCCGAGGAGGTTGCGGCAACGACCAAGGCATTTACCGAGAAATTCGGCACCTTCGGCTACGCATTCGCCCGCGTCGATGCCCGCCCCGTGATCGATCGTGTCAATGGTCGCGTCGAGCTCGTGCTGCAGGCCGACACCCAGCGACGTGTTTACGTGCGTCGTATCAACGTCGCGGGCAACACCAAGACACGTGATGAAGTCGTGCGTCGCGAGTTCCGCCAGTTCGAGTCGTCTTGGTACGACGGCCCGAAGATCAAGCTTTCTCGTGACCGGGTCGACCGCCTTGGATTTTTCAGCGACGTCACGGTCGACAACAGCGAAGTGCCTGGTACGTCCGATCAGGTCGATTTGACCGTGTCCATCAAGGAAAAGCCGACCGGAAACATCCTGCTCGGTGCTGGCTTCTCCAGTGCGGAAAAAGTGTCGTTCACCGCGTCGATCAAGCAGGAAAACGTGTTCGGTACCGGTAACTTCCTGGGCATTGAATTCAACACCAGCAAGTCGCAGCAGACCATTTCACTGAGTACTGTCGATCCCTACTTCACCGAAGACGGCATCTCGCGTGCGGTCGACGTGTTTTACCGAACCGCTCAGCCTGTCAACAGTCAGGGCGAGAACTACAAGCTGATCACCCCGGGCGGGTCTATTCGTTTCGGTGTGCCGTTCAGCGAGTACGACACAGTATTTTTCGGCGTCGGCTTGGAACAAACGGAAATCCGCGGCAGCAACAACTTGCCGGACTCCTACTTCCGATACCGCCAGCAATTCGGCCAGAAAAGCGTTGCAGTGCCTTTCTCCATCGGCTGGACGCGCGATGGGCGGGACAGCGCACTCGTGCCGACTACAGGGCGGCTTGCCCGGGTAAATGCCGACATTGGCTTCCTCGCCGACCAGCGCTACCTTCGTGCCGACCTTCAGGTCCAGCAGTACTTCACCCCGATACGACGCGTGACTCTGGGCATCAACGCAGAGCTAGGCTACGGCCGCGGTCTGGGCAACAAGCCTTATCCGATCTTCAAGAACTTCTTCGGCGGTGGCCTTGGCACCGTGCGTGGTTTTGACCAAGGCTCGCTGGGGCAGGTCGACAACCTCGGTGCTTACCTCGGTGGCAACCGACGCCTCAATGTCAACACCGAGTTGTACTTGCCGTTCCCTGGCACTGGCAATGACCGGACTCTGCGCTGGTTCACTTATCTGGACTTCGGCAATGTGTGGGCGGTCGACGACAAACTGTCCTTCGATAGCTTGCGCGCATCGGTCGGTGTCGGCTTCAGCTGGGTGTCCCCGGTAGGGCCCATCAAGATCAGTTACGGCTCACCGATCAAGAAAGAGTCAACGGATAGAATCCAGCGTCTTCAATTTCAACTCGGGACTGCGTTTTGATGAACAGGTTATCTTTGAATGTCCTGACGACATTTTTGCTGGTCTTCGCGGCTTGCCAAGTCCAGAGCCAGGAGGTCGTCAAGATCGGCTACGTCAACAGCGACCGCGTGTTGCGCGAGGCCAATCCCGCCAAGGCTGCTCAGGCCAAGCTCGAAGCCGAATTCTCCAAGCGCGACAAGGAGATGAGCGACATCGCCAGCAAGCTCAAGGCTGCCAGCGAGAAATTCGACAAGGAAGTACCGACCTTGTCCGAGTCCGAGCGTAGCAAGCGTCAGCGTGATCTGGTCGATCAGGATCGAGAGTTCCAGCGCAAGCGCCGTGAGTTCCAGGAAGACCTGACGCAGCGCAAGAACGAAGAACTGTCGGCGGTTGTTGATC
This sequence comes from Burkholderiales bacterium, assembly GCA_947474755.1. Lineage (GTDB taxonomy): Bacteria > Pseudomonadota > Gammaproteobacteria > Burkholderiales > Burkholderiaceae_C > PBB1. The sequence continues at coordinate 100,689 of CANJJE010000008.1, forward strand.
GTGCCAACAAGGTCATCAAGCAGATCTACGAGACCGAGAAATATGACCTGATCTTGCAGGAGGCGGTGTTCGCCGGGCCGAAGATCGACATCACCGACAAGGTGGTCAAGGCGCTGAATGCACAGGGTGCCAAGTGAGTCTGTTACACGGTTTGCTCTAGGCGAACTGGCAGCTCAGCTCGGCGCCGAATTGATCGGCGATCCTGCACACATCGTTAGCCGCATCGCGTCGCTCGACACCGCCGACTCGGCATCAATTTCCTTTCTCTCGAATCCTCGTTATCTGTCGGCGCTTGCCAGTTCAAAGGCAGGCTGCGTGATCGTGTCGCCACTGCATCGTGATGCTGCGGCGCTGCGAGGTGCCGCCCTCATCGCGGCAGACCCCTACTTCTGCTTCGCACGGCTGACCCAATTGTGGGCGGCTCAGAGTCGCCGCAACTTTGAGGCCTTGGTGCACCCGTTGGCGGTCGTGCATAGTGGCGCGCGGTTGGCGTCCGGTGTTTCGGTGGGCCCACTGGCCGTGATCGAGGATGGTGCGGTGATCGGTGACGGTGCGGTGATCGGCGCACAGTGCTTCATTGGCGTCGGCGCATCGGTCGGTGCGCAGACCCGGCTGTCAGCACAGGTGGTACTCGGCGCAGGTTGTCATATTGGCGAGCGCGGAATCGTGCACAGCGGGGTTGTGATTGGTGCTGATGGATTCGGGTTCGCACCGCACGACGGTCGCTGGGAAAAGATAGAGCAACTTGGTGGCGTACGCATTGGTGACGACGTCGAGATCGGCGCCAACACCTGCATTGACCGCGGCGCGCTGGACGATACCGTGATTGAAAGCGGCGTGAAGCTCGACAATCTCGTGCAGATCGGCCACAACGTGCATATCGGTGCGCACAGCGCACTCGCCGGCACGGCCGCAGTGTCAGGCAGCACCCGCATCGGCAAGCACTGCACGATGGCCGGCGGAGCAGGCGTGGTGGGTCACGTGACCCTGGCCGATCATGTGCACCTGGGCGCGCGTTCGGTGGCCACGCACTCCATCCACAAACCGGGCCTGTACACCGGCCTGTTTCCCATCGATGACAATGCGTCGTGGGAAAAGAATGCAGCCACGCTGCGTCAATTGCATCGATTGCGCGAGCGCATTCGGGCCCTCGAAAAAGGCAACGAGACCAAATCGTCATGACGCTGGACATCAACGAAATCCTGAGACGAATTCCGCACCGCTATCCGATCCTGCTGGTCGATCGCGTGCTCGAACTCAAGAAAGGCGAAAACATCAAGGCGCTCAAGAACGTCAGCATCAACGAGCACTATTTCAGCGGTCACTTTCCGAAGCGACCCGTGATGCCGGGCGTGCTGATGATCGAGGCGCTGGCCCAGGCGGCGGCAATCCTTGGGTTCGAGACACTTGATCTGGAGACCCATGAGAACTCCCTGTTCTACTTCGCAGGTATTGATGGTGCACGCTTCAAGCGCCCGGTCGAGCCTGGGGATCAACTGATTCTGGACGTTACTCTGGAGCGCATGAAGTCCGGTGTCTTCAAGTTCAAGGCCCGCGCGAGCGTCGACGGCGAACTGGCTGTCGAGGCGGATTTCCTGTGCACGGTGCGAGACATCGCCTGACTGGATACGTGTGGCCGACTTGCGTGTTCACCGCTTCTAGTCCATGTCGTTGATTCATCCCACCGCGATCATTGAGCCGGGTGCCGAGCTGGATCCGTCGGTCAGCGTCGGGCCGTACAGCATCGTGCGCTCCCGGGTACGGGTTGCCGCGGGCACGACGATTGGTGCACATTGCGTCATCGAAGGCCGCACGAGCATCGGTCGCGACAACCACATCTTCCAGTTCTGCTCGATCGGAGCAGTTCCACAGGACAAGAAATACCGCGACGAGCCGACCGAGTTGCACATCGGGGACCGCAACACGATCCGCGAGTTCTGCACCTTCAACATCGGTACGGCGCAGGACAGTGGTGTCACGCGCGTCGGCGATGACAATTGGGTGATGGCCTACGTGCACATCGCGCACGACTGCCAGGTCGGTAGCCAGACCATCCTCGCCAACAATGCGACGCTGGCTGGCCATGTGCATCTGGGAGACTGGGTGATCGTTGGCGGGCTGACCGGCGTGCACCAGTTCGTCAAGGTCGGCCCGCACGCGATGATCGGCTTTGCAAGCGCGGTGTCTCAAGACGTGCCGCCTTTTATGATGGTCGACGGCAACCCGCTGGCGGTGCGGGGCTTCAATGCAGAAGGCCTGCGTCGTCGTGGCTTCGGGCCCGAGCGCATTGCTGCGGTGAAGCAGATGCACCGCTTGCTTTACCGCCAGGGCAACACGCTGGACCAGGCGCGCGAAGCAATTGCTGATCTGGCAATCAGTGTGCCGGACGCCGCCGTCGACGTGGCGTCGATGACCAGCTTTCTCGCAGCGTCTCAGCGCGGCATCGTCCGCTAGTCATGCCGACCCACGGGCCGCGCCTCGCGATGGTGGCCGGCGAGGCCTCTGGCGATCTTCTGGCCGGGCTGTTGCTCGGTGGGCTGAAACAGCGCTGGCCGGCGATGACCGCGAGCGGTATCGGCGGGCCGAAGATGCTCGCGCAGGGATTCGATGCCTGGTGGCCCAGCGACAAGCTTGCGGTGCGGGGCTATGCGGAGGTGGTTCGTCACTACCCCGAACTGGTGGGTATCCGAAAGCGGCTCGCCGAACGCCTGCTGCAGGACCCGCCTGACGCCTTCATCGGTGTCGATGCGCCCGACTTCAATCTGGACCTGGAAGCGCGACTGAAGGCGAGCGGCATCCGCACGATCCACTTCATCGGCCCGTCGATCTGGGCCTGGCGTGGCGAGCGGATCGACAAGATCAAGCGCGCTGTAGACCATGTGCTTTGCATCTTCCCGTTCGAGCCCTCGCTGTACGCGCAGCACGGCGTGGCGGCCACCTATGTCGGCCACCCGCTGGCCGACGCGATCCCGCTCGAGGTGCCCAGACAGGCCAGTCGGCGCGCTTTGAATCTCAACGACAGCGACACGGTTGTCGCACTGCTGCCGGGCAGCCGTCGTTCGGAAATCCAGTACATCGCGCCGACCTTGCTTGAAGCCGCCGTGCTGATGAAGCGTCGGCGACCTGATTTGCGTTTCGTTCTCCCGTCGGCGCCAGGTCTGCGTCCGCTGATCGAGCCACTGCTGTCCCGGCACGCGCCAGGTGTCGATGTCGAACTGCTCGAAGGCCAGTCGCACCAGGCGCTGGCCGCCTGCGATGTGACCCTGATCGCCAGCGGCACCGCCACACTCGAGGCGGCGCTGTTCAAGCGGCCGATGGTGATCGCCTACAAGATGCACTGGCTCAGCGCACAGATCATGAAGCGCAAGAATTACCAGCCCTGGGTCGGGCTGCCTAACATCCTGCTGCGTGAGTTCGCCGTACCGGAGTTCCTGCAGGCGGCGGCGACGCCCGCACGCCTGGCCGATGCAGCCATCGCCTGGCTGGACGATCCTGCGGCGTGTGCGGCGCTGGCCGTGCGTTTCAAGTCTCTGCACCACACGCTGCGTCGCAACACTGCGCAGGCGGCCGCCGATGCTATCGAGAAGATTCTTGCGCGCTGAGCAACTGGGTCTGTGCTGGGATGCCTCCGGCCTGATGGCAGGCGTCGATGAGGCCGGCCGCGGTCCACTGGCCGGTCCGGTGGTGGCGGCCGCGGTGATCCTCGATGAGCTGCAACCGATCCGAGGCCTGAACGATTCGAAGAAGCTCGCCGCCCGCACCCGAGAGCAGCTGTTCGACGAGATTCGCGCCAAGGCGCTGTGCTGCTGCATTGCTGAAGCCACAGTCGAGGAGATCGACCATCTGAACATCCTGCAGGCCTCACTGCTCGCCATGCGCCGCGCCGTTGAAGGCCTGCGCCTCAGGCCACGCCGGGTGCTTGTCGACGGCAACCGGCTGCCCGTGTTATCGATGCCTGCCGAGGCGATCGTTCAGGGAGATGCCAAGGTGCCAGCGATCGCCGCCGCGTCGATCCTGGCGAAGGTGCACCGCGATCGGCTGTGCCTGGCCCTGCACGAACGCCATCCGCAGTACGGTTTCGACGGTCACAAGGGCTATCCGACCGCAGCACATCTGGCGGCCCTGCGTGAGCACGGCGCCTGCGATGCGCATCGACGTTCTTTCGCTCCAGTGCGTGCTGTGCTCGCGGCACTTACATGACGACGCCGAGCGTCAAGGTCATTTCATCGCGCGACAACCCGCTGTTGGTTCGATTGCGAAAGTTAGGCCGCGACCCTGGTGCCTACCGCAAGTACGGTGAGCTGTGGATTGAAGGTGACCACCTGTGCCGGGCCTTTCTGCAACGCGGCGGTGTGCCGTTGCAAGCGCTGATCAGCGAAGAGGCCTGGGCATCGCCGTGGCGTGATCTGGCGCTGAGAGCATCCGCTGTGTCTGTTCTCCCCGCGGCGCTGATGGGGGGCATCAGCTCGCTTGAATCGCCCGCGCCGATCGGTTTTGTTGTGCCCTGGCGCGGTGCGGTCGAAGTGCAGCCTGATGCAGCCACCGTGGTGCTCGACCGCCTGCAGGATGCGGGCAATGTGGGCACAGTGCTGCGAAGCGCATCAGCCTTCGGTTTCGCGCAGGTGGTGGCGCTGAGGGGCACGGCCGGTCTTTGGTCGCCGAAGGTGCTGCGCGCAGGCATGGGCGCGCACTTCGGCTTGTCGCTGATCGAGGGCGCCGAGGCTGAGGCCTTGTGTGCGCTGACGGTGCCCCTGCTGGCAACAAGCTCGCACGCGGCACAGTCGATCGATCAAGTGTCGTTGCCTTGGCCGTGCGCCTGGGTGCTGGGCCATGAAGGCGAAGGCGTGTCGGCGCTCGTGCAGTCGCATTGCAGCCAGTCCCTGCGCATCCCCCAGCCCGGCGGCGAGGAGTCGCTCAATGTCGGCGCAGCAGCGGCCATTTGCCTCTATGAGTCGGCTCGCCAGCGCATGAATCGCTGAAACCACCACGCAGCGTCAGGCAAGGTTGGTGTGCCAGAAGCGTGGCACATGCCAAACATCAAACGCCAAACGGCAGGCAAGACCTCAACCCGTCGAGCGGGCATGCAGCACTCCGTTGCCGCCAATAAAACGCAGTTCAGCCTGCTTAGTGATATTGCCGTAGCTTGACCCCGTAGCCGATCTGCTTACGCAATCAATTCATGCATCGCCGCCTGGCCGAGTTCCTTGATGGCTCGATGCAGACTGTCTACCTGCTTCGTGAGCGGCCCGGGCGCCGGCTGCTCGCCACTGATAACCGACTGTATGTAGCCCACTGTCGTCGCCTCATCGATGCTGCGGGGCAGCACCGGCAACTCGGTCAGCACACCCTCCTGGGCGGGCACCGACAGATCGGCACGAAACTCGCCGCGCAGGAACACATCGAGCCGAGGCGAGCGGCGTGGATCGGCGACGGGTTCGCCTTCGGTGCCACGCAGCAGCATTGCGCTGGCACAGGAGCGTTGCAGAAATGCGGTCAGCGCGGCGCCATATTCCGGGTGAGTGTGGTTAACGACCCGCAAGGTCTTCGCGCTACGGGTCGGGTCGAGCAGTTTGGCCACCGTGTGGCCGGAGTTGCGCAGTCCGACAACCCAGCGCACATCGAGCAGGCGGGCCAAGGGCGGGCACAGCGTCTCGGTCGCCATGAACACCGGTTCGCTCCGTGCCCAGCCGTGGAGCACTTCTTCGGTGTCGCGCGCGACTGTCAGGCCCAGGCCGTGGAACACCGACGCCGTCGTGACGCGTCCGGGGTGACACGTCGGTCCGTGCACCAGCACCGGGGTACCGTCCCGCGCGACCAACAAGGCCAGCAGGGCCGTCAGGTTGGGCAGCTTGCGTGCGCCGTTGTACGACGGCAGGATCAGCGCAGGGCCCTGCGGACTGATGGAAAGGCAGCGCGAGTGCACCGCGCGCAAGAAGCCGAGCAGCTCATCGGAAGATTCGCCCTTGATGCGCATCGCCATCGCGAAGGCGCCCACTTCAAGATCGCTGACCCGGCCATCGAGGACCTGCCCCATCAGATCCTCTGCCTGCTCGCTGCCCAACGAACGGGCGCCCTCCTTGCCGCGGCCGATTTCCTTGATGTACGCGGCGATGCTCATTGACTCATGGGGAGGTGGTTAAAGTTGACAGTGATGAGGGAAAGACCGCAGCACTCGCATGTCAGATGGTTTGCGGTGCAGACCCGAAGGGAAATTTCCAGACCCAAGCCGCGCATCAGAAACAGGCTGACACATCGAAGAAATTGGCGGCGTCAGCTGCGATCCGCAGTCTTCAACGTCGCGTTCCCTCGTATTGCGCAGGTGTGGTGAACATCCCAAAATAACAACTGGCGAACCGTTGTTTACGGTCTTGCTCATGAACTCACCCTTACCGCCCGGACACGGAGACCCTTCCCAGATGAATGCCCTCAAACTCACCGTTGCTACTGCCTTGCTGATGGTCGGTAGCAGCCATGCGGCTGGAACCCTGTCCGTGACGCGCGAGGTCACGATCGACAGCACGCCGGCCACGGTCTGGAAACTGGTCGGCAACTTCAATGCACTCGACGTGTGGCATCCCGCTATCAGCAAGAGTGAGCTCAAAGGTGCAGGAACCAAAGTGGGTACCCGCCGGATGCTGACTCTGGCCGACAGCAATCAGACCATCATTGAGCAATTGACCGCTTACGATAACGCCAAGACGAGCTACAGCTATACCATCGTCCGCAGCCCGCTGCCTGTGGTGAATTACAACGGCACGATTACTTTGAACGCCACGCCAGACGGCAAGACACTGTTGAAATGGACGTCAACCTTTGACGCAGCCGCGGGGGGAGACAGTGCCAACGCCACGCAGGCTGTGGGAAACCACTACGATAGTGGTCTGGCCAAGCTGGTGAACAATTTCGCCAAGCAGTAGGTAGTAGGCACGACCTCGCTCCGACATTCCTCTATGGAGACTTCCTCATGAACAATGTCTTGATCAACTTCGCCACCGCTGGTCTGCTTTTGGCAGCGGGCAGTTGCCATGCCGCTGGGGCACTGTCATTTTCCAGCGAAGAAACCATCGACAGTTCGCCAGCCACCGTCTGGAAATACGTGGGTGATTTCAACGGGTTCGACCTGTGGCACCCGCAGGTTCGCAGCAGCACGGTGAAAGGTGCCGACAACAAGGCTGGCGCAATACGCACGCTGAAGCTCTCTGACGGTTCCGAGTTGGTCGAAAAGTTGTTGAAGTACAGCGCCGCGCAAACCAGCTACACCTACACCTCAATGAAAAGCCCGTTTCCGATCAAGAACTATGTGGCCACCATTTCATTGAGTCCCGTCGCCGATGGCAAGACGCTGATGAAGTGGAGTGCGACCTTCGATGCGGTGAACATCGATGAGGACATCGCGACCGAGATGGTGGCGATTGCCCTGAACGGTGGCGTATACAAGGTGCTCGCCAACTTCCAGAAGCCGGGTGCGGCTGATGGCGCTTCGGCTCCGGCACCTGCTGCAGTGTCTTCCACCACGCCAGTTCCCTGAACTGGTCGTTGCGACTGGTACTGAGGGCCGTCTTGGCTGCACCGAAGCCAGCAGTGCGCAAACGCATACCTTTTGAACAGGGGGGGTATGGACCGGTGCAGCGCGCGGGAAGCCGGTCTTCTGCGTGATCAAGATTGCTCATTGCGCTAGGCTCTGTGATCGAAGCATGCAACGCTGTCGCACTGCGTTGACAAGCTCGTGACACTCTCCCGACCGACGCTGATGAAAGGGCCTAGATGAACCAGCCTGGGCAGGCTCCGCGCGTTGATCTGTCCTCCGATTTGCCAACTTCATTGATGCATGCAACCCGAGCGTTGCAGATCGATCCCGCAGGATGGGTTGATGTGCTCTGCGCGGGTCTGGGTGATCTGGATGCTGGCTTTGCCATCAAGGAGATCGCTTCCGGCCGCTACGCCTACATGACTCCGGGTATGGCGGCTTTTTTCGGTTGCGCGCCTGGAGGATTGCTCGGGCGCACTGATTCGGATTTATTCGGAGTCGACGTCGCCGCATCGCTACGCACGGCCGATGCCATCTCCGCCACCTTGGCGCTGCCGTACAGCAGCGACCACCGCATTGAGGTCGACCACGTGCGGCGTGACTTTCACGTGACGCGAATGGTGCTGGCCGGTGGCGACGACTTGCCGGGTGCGAGCAGACGCTATTTGTGCGCCATGTGGCTGGACGTGAGTGCGCAGCGTCAGCGCGACGCGCAACTTGCGCTTGCGCTGCAACAACTTGAGCAACAGCAACTGGCATCGGAAGCGCTGCGCAGAGAGACGCAGGACGCTGCTCTCAGGGACGTGGAAACAGGTCTTTTCCCAAATGCGCACTTCGACGACCAGCTGCGCCGCGAGGTCGATCTGTCGCTGCGAGAACATCGTGAATTCTCGATGGTCTCGATTTCGATCGATCCGCCGACTGGCATCGCCAGCGCGTTGGGTGCCTCGGCGCGTCAGCGAGTGCTTGAGGCCCTCGGGGTGCTTCTGCGCGGAAACACCCGAGCGATGGATGCTTCATGCCGCGTTTCCGAAGATCGGTTTGCCGTGTTGCTGTCGGGCGTCGGTCTGGCCACTGCGCATTCGCGGATGGAAGGCCTGCGACGCCAGTGTGCCACCCAGATCGTCGTGCTCGACGGTCAGGATTTTGGTTTCACGGTGTCGATGGGAGTGGCTAGTTTTCCCCACACTGCCCACACCCAGGAGGACCTGCTGAGGGCCGCAGACACTGCACTGGCTGCCGCCCAACTCCGTGGAGGCAATCACGTCACTCTGGCCAGCATCCGCTTTGAAGGGGCGTTCTGAAGCGCAGTCAAGGCGATGCCCTGCCCACGGGGTGTCCGTCGTGAACCGTGAGCCGCATTCCTGAACCCACGGGATTCAGGTGGGCCGGGTCAACCGTGCTTCGGGTTCATCTGACGCGAGACGATCACACCCGCTCGGCTATGTTCCCAGCCCGGGCTCGCGAGAGCATCGGTTCAAGGAATTAAGAACTCACGAGAACACAACGGACAGGCCAGTCTACGCCCGCCGAGGTTGACAATGATGTCGCAGGGGTGACCTCGTGTGCCCATTAGGTCACAGCAACTGCCCATGCTCACCGAGGGCCTTGTCGATGCGCGCGATCAAGGCATCTACATCCACATGCGCATCGGTCTCGTCAGAGACCAACTCACCCTGTGTCGATAAAGGCGACGCTGCCGTGGGCCGCTGTTCCAGCTTGTAGGCGAGATTCAAGGCCGCCAGCACCGCAATGCGCTCGCGGGCCTTGACCTTGCCCGCCGTGCGGATAGCGGTCATTTCCCGATCGACTGCCTTCACCGATGCCTGCAGAAGCGTTTCGCCGCCTTCCGGACAGCCCAGCACGTAGCTTTGGCCGAGAATGGTGACTTCGACCTGTTTCATCTTGCGGCCTCGTGGGTGGACGACAGCGACACCATCGGCAGATCGGGCGATGTCGCCAGGGAATCGGCTGGAAGTCGATCAAGCAGAGTGTCGATGCGCGCGCGCGCTGCATTCAAGCGTGAGCGAAGGTTGTCGCGCTCGCCGAGGGCGGAGGCCAGCTGCTGCTCAAGAAGCGCATTGGTCCGCCGCAACTCATGGTGGCTCAGCAACAGCCGCTCGATCTGCTCGGCGAGGTCTTCGATCTTCGACATGGAGCGTGTTCGGACTGCGGATTGACCGGGGAACTTCATTGTAGGTCGGTGCTTAGAATACGCGCCGCTGGTGCCCGAGCCGATGTTCTTGTCGGCGAAGTTAAACGGGAAGCAGGAAGCACCGCCCGGTGCTCAGACTGCGCTGCCCCCGCAACGGTACGGTGGACGAAGCCCTCGTCGGTTCAGACGACGGTTTCAGCTTTCACGCGAACACCACTGGAGATGTTTCATATCTCTGGGAAGGTCGTGAAGGTCGCTCCATCAGCCCGGATACCGGCCAGCAAGCGGGCGCGACCTCGTGTCGCGCCTACATCGCACGCGCCTGCGGGGAAGCAGGTCGCTTGCATCTTGTTGGGCTCTTCATCATGTTTTCCCTCTACTCGGCGCCGAGAGCGCCCCGGGCTGAACTCAGCCGGTATTCCCACGTCCTTTTTTCAACCTTGGCCGCCGCTCTTTTCGCAGCAAGCACCTTGACCGTGCAAGCACAGACCCGTCTCCCGCTGGTGACCGTGATTGCGAGCCGCGAGCCGCTACCGATCGATCGGGTCACGTCCGACGTCGTCGTCATCGATGAGCAGCGCATCCGCGATTCGACCGCCGATTCGATGGAAGACCTTCTGCGCCGTGAGGCTGGGGTGCAGCTGTCTCGCAGCGGCGGTCCTGGCCATGCTGCCGGCATCTTGCTGCGTGGCACCAGCTCCAGCAGCACGCTGGTGCTGGTCGACGGCGTGCGAGTTGGTTCGGCCACCTTGGCACAGGTGGCGTTTGAGTCCATGGCCCTGGCACAAGTCGAGCGCATCGAGGTGCTGCGCGGACCCGGCTCGAGCCTGTATGGCGCCGATGCGGTCGGTGGCGTGGTGATGATCACGACCAAGAGTGGCGAAGGCCCCGCGAGCCTCACTGGACATGCCGCGTTTGGCGAGTACGGTTCTCGCAAAGGCGATATCGGCATCGGCGGCGCTCACAGCGGCTTCGACTATGCGGCGTCGATCAGTGGCGAAAGAAGTCACGGTGTGTCGACCCTGCGACCGGGAGACCGGTTCGGCAACTACAACCCCGACCGCGATGGCTACAACCGGCGTACCGCTCACGCCAGGCTGGGTTACATGCTCGCGCCGGGCCACCGGGTGGCGGTCAGCGTGATCGATATGCGGCTGGACTCGCAGTACGACGCGTCCGCGTTCGGCGGCGCGCCCGACTATGCGCAAGACCCGTCGCCAAACTTCCGTACCCGTCTCGACACGCAGGTCGCCTCGATCAAATACGACGGCGTGATCAATCCGTTGTGGACCACCCGGTTGCAACTGGCCCTCAACGAGGACAAGTCGGTCGACGGCGCTCAATTCCCCGAGCGTTTCGTGACTCGCCGCAACCAGTACACGTGGCAGAACGTGCTGACGCTCGCTGCCCGCCAGCAAGTTGTCGCACTGGTCGAGCGGCTGGAAGAGCGGGCGGAGTCCTCCGCGTTCTCGTCCGGCAAGCAGCGTAACAACGACTCGCTGGGCCTGGGTTATGCCGGACAGTTCGGTGCCCACCTGCTATCTGCCGATGTGCGGCATGACGACAACTCGGTCTACGGCAACAGCACCACCGGGCGGCTGGGCTACGGCTACGAACTCGGCCATGGCCTGACGGCCCGAGCGCTGGTCGGCACCACTTTCCGCGCGCCAAGCTTCAACGACCTGTTCTATGCCGGCTATGGCGTTGCCAAGATCCGTCCGGAGCGAGGCCGTAGCGCCGAGATCGGCATGAATTGGCGCCATGGCAACAGCCATGCATCGCTGACCCTGTATCGCAACCGCATCCGCCAGTTGATCAACTACGAGCCCGATCGCGGCTTCTGCCCGGCTGATCCGTCCTACGACTTCGGCTGTGCACGCAACGTCGACCGAGCGCGGTTGCAAGGGGCGACCTTGAGTGCCGGCCACCGCATCGGCGCCTTCGGACTGCGCGCCTCGGTGGACCTGTTGAACGCGAAGGACGAGCGTACCAACGCGCGTTTGAACCGCCGGGCGAAGCACCAGGAAACCCTCGACGCCGACTATCAGCTCGATGCCTGGACCCTGGGTGCCACGCTGGTGACCGTCGGGAATCGTCCCGATGGCGGCAAGCACCTCGGTGGCTATTCGACGCTTGATCTGCAGGCACGTTGGAAGTTCACGCCGCACTGGCAACTCGAAGCCAAGGTGCTCAACGTCACCGACCGCGACATCGAACCGGCTCGCGACTACCGCTCTCCGGGCCGTCAGGCCTGGCTGGGTGTGCGCTACAGCGGCATCAGCTTGTAATCGCTAGGGGCTGGCGTGACACTTCCACGATGGAGTCCAAGCGGTGGATGAACTGACTCTCGGCGACATTCAGCGGGAAGTGGCGCGCCAGGCACTGTGCGATGCGATCGAGGTGCCGGCGAAAAGGGCGACGCAGTGAATCGGCGCAGGTTCAAGGCGATGCTGCTCGGTATCACGCTGGGGTGGTCGATGTACCTGGCATCGATGTCGACGACACAGGCCTCTGCGCCACCGATCGTTGTCCGGGATGACCGCGGCACCTTGCAGACCTTCGCCGTGGTGCCGCAGCGCATCGTCAGCCTGATGCCTTCGCTGACTGAAAGTGTCTGTGCGCTGGGTGGCTGTGAACGACTGGTGGGTACCGACCGCTATTCCAACTGGCCTTCCAGGATCATCCGCCTGCCGAAGCTCGGCGGCATCGAAGACGCGAACCTCGAACGCATCATCGCGTTGAAGCCCGACGTGGTGCTGGCGGCACCATCGACTCGCGTGGTGGAACGTCTCGAAGCACTAGGGCTGAAGGTGGTGCTGCTCGAATCGAATACCCATGCCGATGTGAAACGTGCATTGGATGTGGTGGCCGCGTTGCTGGGCACGCCGGGCGCCTCAGCACCGCTGTGGAACACGATCCAGCGGCAGGTCGAACATGCCGCCGAGGGCGTGCCCGCTGCTCTGCGCGGTCGGCATGTCTACTTCGAGATCGACGCGACGCCTTATGCGGCGGGCGAGGGCTCCTTCATCGGCGAGACGCTGATGCGGCTGGGCCTCGCGAACACGGTGCCTGCCGCGCTCGGCCCGTTTCCACAGCTCAACCCGGAGTTCGTCGTGCGCGCACAGCCCGACATCGTGATGGCGTTGCAGCGCGGGATTGACGAGATGCCGCGCCGGCCCGGCTGGGCAAGGCTCAATGCCTTGCGTGACCACCGCGTCTGTGGTTTCAGCAACGAACGCTACGAAGTGCTCGTCCGCCCCGGACCCCGGCTCGGCGAAGCGGCGCAACTGCTGGCCGATTGCGTCATCGCGCTGAGCGCCAGGGCGCGATGATGGATCAGCCCCTCATCGCCGCCAACCGCCGCCTGGACACCGACCTCGCTGCTGTCCACCGCCGAAGCCTCGCGGTCGGGCTCGCGCTGGCAAGCATCGCGCTGGTACTGGCTGGTCTGGTGGCTGGCAGCGATGGCTGGTCGCTGCCCCGGCTTGACGACGCCGGTGCCGGGTTGATCATCGGACAGATCCGCGTGCCGCGCACCCTCGGCGCCTGGATGGTCGGCGCATTGCTTGGCCTGGCCGGCGCCATCGCGCAAGGCCTGTTCCGCAACCCGCTGGCCGACCCCTATCTGCTGGGTTCGGCGGCGGGTGCGTCACTCGCGGTGGTGCTGGTGCTGGCGGTCGGCTCTCTGGGTGGCCTGAGCACAGTGATGACTGCCGCCAACGGATTGGCTCGACTGGGACTGGTCGGTGCAGCGTTCGCTGGTGCCTTCGCCGGTGTCGGACTGACCTTGATACTGGCCCGAGGCGCCCAGCACACGCCGCGGCTGCTGCTGGCCGGCGTGGTCGTTGGCGTGGTGCTGTCGGCGCTGGGCGACCTGGTCTCGAGCCTTGCACCCGAGGCCTTGCGCAGCAAGCAGGTTTTCATGCTGGGCACCACCGGCTTCCTGGGCTGGACCAGTGTCGGCGTGCTCAGCGCAGGGCTGCTCGCGACGCTGCCGCTTGCCTGGCGACTGGCACGCGTGCTGGACGCGCTGACGCTGGGCGAAGACAGTGCCCGCAGCCTCGGCTTGTCGCTGGCGCGCTGGCGGCTGGTGCTGGTCGCATTGCTGGCGCTGGCCACTGGCATCGCGGTGTCGCAGGCGGGTCTGGTGGCTTTCGTTGGCCTGGCTGCACCGCACCTGGTGCGCCGCTGCGCGCCGGCGCCGAACGCCTACACATTGATCGCCAGTGCCGCGGCGGGCGGCACGCTGCTGCTGGCAGCCGACGTGCTGGCGCGCAGCCTGATCGCGCCACGGGAACTGCCTGTCGGGGTGGTCACCGCCGTGCTCGGTGGCGGCTATCTCTTATGGCTGCTGCGTCAGCGCCGACTCGGATGATCGACATCGCCGCTTCTTCCTGTGCCCTGCGTGCCGAGGGACTGCAGACCTCACTGGGCGGCCCGGCGGTGCTGCGCGGCGTGTCGCTCGCACTTCATCCCGGCTGGACGGCGATCGTCGGACCCAATGGTGGCGGCAAGTCGACCTTGTTGCGCGTGCTGGCCGGGTTGCTGGTACCCCAATCAGGGCACGTCATGCTGAAAGGACGTGCGTTATCCGATCACGGCGCGCGCGAACGCGGTCAGCACATCGCGTGGCTGGCGCAGCACGAGATGGGTGAGACCAGCGGCGAACTGACGGTACGCGATGTGGTGCGGCTCGGGCGGCTGCCGCACCTGGGCTTGTTTGCCGCGCCCGGCCCGCGTGATGACGCCGCCGTCGATGCCGCGATGGCGGCTACCGAATGCAGCGACTGGCAGTGCCAACGCCTGCACGAGCTGTCGGGCGGCGAGCGTCAACGCGTACTGCTGGCCCGCGCGTTGGCGGTCGATGCTTCGGTGCTGCTGCTCGATGAGCCGACAACGCACCTCGATCCGCCGCACCAGGTGGCTGTCGTGCGGCTGCTGCAGCGTCTCGCGGCTGCTGGCACGACGGTGGTCAGCGTGCTGCACGATCTGCCGCTGGCGCTGCAGGCCGATCGCCTGGTGGTGCTGCACCAGGGCAGGGTACGCGCTGAGGGCCCGGCCCAGTCCACCGAGGTGCATGCGGCCCTGGTAGAGGTGTTCGGCGGCGCACTGTCGATCGAGCAGATCGGCGGGCGCCTGACCGCGGTACCCTGCCTGTGACGTCTTCGGATGACATCCTCTCCCAGTTGAGCCGCATGAACCTGACTCCCGACACTTCCGATGCAGGCAGCGCCGCGCTGCGTGCCCGGATACAAGACCGAATCGACCAAAAGACCAAGCCCCTCGGCTCGCTGGGCCGCATCGAATCGCTGGCGCTGCAGATCGGGCTGATCCTGCGGAGCGAGCAGCCATTGCTGACTCAGCCGCAGGTGGTCGTCTTCGCGGGCGACCATGGGCTCGCGGCTCATGGCGTGTCGGCGTATCCCTCGGACGTCACCTGGCAGATGGTCGAGAACTTCCTGGCCGGTGGCGCAGCCGTCAGCGTGCTGGCGCGCCAGCATGGTCTGGCTCTGACGGTGGTCGATGCCGGTGTGCGTCACGACTTCGCACCGCGCGCGGGCTTGCTGAACCGCAAGATCGCACCCGGTACAGCCGATGCGCTGGCCGGACCGGCAATGAGCGAGGTGCAGTGTGCAAAGGCGGTGAGTGCCGGGCGTGACGTGGTGCGCGAATTGCCGGGCAACGCGCTGCTCCTGGGTGAAATGGGGATCGGCAACACCTCCAGCGCTGCACTGCTGCTGGCGCGGCTGACAGGCGAGCCGATCGAGCGCTGCGTCGGCCGGGGCACCGGGCTCGACGACATCGGCCTGGAGCGCAAGTCATCGGTTCTGCTGGATGTCCTGGAGACGCATCGGGGCGTCGAGGCGCCACTGCAGGCGCTGGCCGCATTCGGCGGCTTCGAGATCGCGATGCTGGTCGGTGCGGTGCTGCAGGCCGTCGAACAACACCGTCTGGTTGTCGTCGATGGCTTCATCACCAGTGCCGCGGTGCTGGTCGCGCAGCGGATCGCCAAGGCCGATGGCAGCTCGATTGTCGAAGGCTGCTTGTTTGCACACCAATCCGATGAGGCGGGCCACGGCCTGATGCTGCGCGCGCTGGGTGCGAAGCCGCTGCTGGATCTGGGCCTGCGCCTGGGCGAAGGCTCCGGTGCGGCATTGGCCTGGCCCCTCATCGAGAGCGCGGCGCGGCTGCTGTGCGAGATGGCGAGCTTCGAGTCGGCGGGTGTGGCCACTCGCGATGAAGCACCTCGGGTAGCGTGACACGGTGACAGCATCGATGTCCTCGTCGACGGCGCCTGGCGGCGCAAAGGCGCCGCATTCATGGTCCTCGGGCCTGGTGCACGAGCTGCGACTTGTCTTCATTGCGCTGCAGTTCTTCACCCGCGTGCCGGTGCCCCGCTGGGTCGGCTTCGAGTCGGACTGGCTGCATCAGAGCGCGCGCCATTTCGCCTTGATCGGCGTGATCGTCGGCGCGGTTGCTGCGGCCGTGTTGTGGGCGGCCAGCTGGGTCTTGCCGCTGCCCGTCGCAGTGCTGCTGTCGATGGCGGCGACGATGTTGCTGACGGGTGGCTTCCACGAAGACGGCTGGGCCGACACCTGCGATGGACTCGGTGGCGCAGTGAGCCGCGAACGTGCGCTGGAGATCATGAAGGACTCCCGCATCGGGGCTTACGGCGCGATGGGGCTGCTGATGATGCTCGCACTGAAGGCAGCAACGCTGACGTCGCTGCCTGCGGCCTGGGGCTGTGCGGCGCTGCTGCTGGGCCACACCGCTTCACGCGCGGCATCGACCGCGCTGATCCGCTTCCTGCCCTATGCCGGCGACATCGAGCATGCCAAGGCCAAACCCCTGGCGCAGCGCATCTCGGCAGGCGGTCTCGTCGTGTCCTGCGGATGGGCGTTGCTGGTGGCTGGAGGACTCGCAATGTGCCAGCCGCTGTGGCGAATCCCGGTTGCAGCCGGCCTGCTGATCAGCGTGCTGGGTGCGACGTTCTGCGCGCGCTGGTTCCGCAGGCGTTTGGGCGGGGTCACCGGCGACACGCTCGGTGCGACGCAGCAACTGACCGAACTGCTGCTGCTTCTGGTGTGGGCGACCGCGTGGCACGCCACGCAGACGACCTGATGGCTGCCGGCGAGCCGTTGCTTTGCATCTGGCGCCACCCACGGCCGGTTGCAGCCGCTGGCCACTGCATCGGCCGCACCGACTTGCCGGTGGATCCTCGCAAGGCCAAGCGCCTCGCGCATCGCATCCGCCGCCACGCTCGACGACGCAGCTTGCCGCGCGAAGTGCACACCTCACCTTTGCGGCGCAGTGCTGATGTCGGGCGCTGGCTGGCGCGCTGGGGCTGGGTGCATCACGAGGATGCTGCACTTGCCGAGATCGATTTCGGTACCTGGGATGGCAAGCGCTGGGAAGCGATCGGTGAACCCGCCGTCAGTGCCTGGTGCAGCGATTTGGCAAATTACCGGGGGCATGAGGGTGAGGCCCTGTCAGCGCTGTTCGAGCGCTGTGCAGATTGGCTGGCGCGCGCCGCAGGACTCCAGGCGCGTTGCGTTGTCGGCCATGCCGGATGGATCAATGCCGCGAGGCTGCTGCGCGAGGGCGCCGGTCCACCGCTTGACGCGAGCGACTGGCCGGCGGCGCCGGGCTATGGCGAACGGCTGGATCTGCGCTGATCGCATCCAGAGTACCTCGATCCGAGCGGCATCGCCACCCACTCCCGGGCGGGGGCGCAGTTCGGTTATTCGATGCTCTGGACTGTCGTGTTCACGCTGCCACGTTGCGCAGCCAGCGCTTGACATGGGCGAACCAGGCATGCCGCGCGCAGGCGGTGACGGCGCTCCAGCCCGCACGACGGTTGGGAACGGCGGGCGAGTCCCGTGTCGCTGCAACATCGGTGGCTACCGACACCACACAACGCAGTGAGTGCGGGTGCTTCGCTGGCGCGTACTTTTCGATCAGGTGCACGTCGAATCCGGCGTTCGTCACCAGATGCGCCAGCGAGTCCGAACTGAAGTGGTACAGGTGAGCGATGTGCAGCATCTTCAGCTTGCGGTATTCGAGGACATCCGGGACCTCGATATACACCCTTGCATTCGGCGCGAGCAGTGGCTTGAGCGATTCGAGAACCTGCACCGGATGCTTGAGGTGTTCCAGTACATGGTTGATGATGACCAGATCAATCGGCGGCGGCAGCGAGGCGCGAAGGTCGGCCAGGCTTGCATGCCACTCGCAGCCCGCATGGGCCATCGCAAAGCGGCCGAACACCGGATTGGGTTCGATCGCGATGCGGCGGGTGCCGGGCGCCCGATCTCCCACCGCTTTCAGCATCGAGCCTTCGGCCGCGCCGATGTCGAGTACCACCATGCCAGGCAACAACTCATCGCGTGCGACCAGCAGATCTGCTGTCACGGCGCAGCGCCTGTCGATCCGACGAGAGCGGATGTGCTCCTCGGTCGGTATGCCATCGCGCGGGCCGAAGTCGCTGTAGAAATGGCGATAGTGGTGCGCGTAGAAATCGTCGAGCGCCTCGGCCGTTGGCTGCGGATTGGTCATCACCAGACCACAACCCAGGCAGCCGACCGTGATGAGTCCCATGTTGTAGCGGTCGGTCGTGGCCAGACGCTCGAACCTGTCGCCTCGACACAGGGGGCAGGGAACCTGCTCGAGGCAACTGCGATCGAGACTCCACGATGCGGGCTGCTTCGGCGGCGGTCGTGTGAAGGTATCAGCCATGAGCGTTGTAGAAGTTTCCAGGACTGCGAATCTTGTGGGCAATCTGCCAGGCATGCGGTACTGCACTCACCCCGGCTCGTCTGTTCAACGTACCGGGCCCCCTCGGTCAAGCGCTTCGATGTGACGCGGGTGGAAGTGGCCGCGGCCCATACAAAAGGGTCGCAAACAGCATGAACATCAGCCCGGTATTAGACCGCCATATATACGACTCCGACAGGCAGACGAAAAAGTAGAACACGGGCAAGCCGATGCGCAGCGGGCGCAAGCCGTCGTCGGGCCAGTGTCGCGTCAGCCACGGCGGCGCGATCCACACTGCGAACAGCAGCACGCCACCGAACACGCCGGTGGTGACCAGATTGAACAGCAGCTGGTTGTGCGGATTGCGCGTGGGCATCCAGGCTGGTGATCTCTGGTCGTTCACTGCCCTGTACTCGGTGGTGAAATCGCCAGCACCGACGCCCAGCCATGGGTGCGCCGCAATGATGTGCAGGGTGTTGACCGCCATCATGTAGCGGTGAGGCAGCGATTCATTGACGGCGGTGTCGAGCTGACGGGATTCGGAGAAGATCTGGCCGATGCGATCCTTGGTGTTGGCATCGCTGAGCGCATACAGGCCGATCGCGCAAGCGCCCAGCACGGCTGCAGCACTGGCCAGGGCGAGCACACGACGTTTGACCAGCACCTGGAAAGCCAGCAGGGCCATCATCAGGCTGAAGCTGATCATGCCGACGCGGCTGGCCGAAAACGAGAGCACCGCGAACGCGCTGACAACGGTGAAGGCCCAGGCGACTCGCGGCAGACCAGATGTCGTCAGCGCCTTCCACGCACCCACGTAGCCCGCGAAGGCGAGGGTGGGGCCGAACAGGATGCGATCTACAAATGGCGCCGTCTCCATCGCATCCTTCTGGGCGCGCAGGCCACTCGGCCAATCCGGATAGTGGTTCAGGTGCAGCCAGTTGTAGGTGGCCAGCCCTTCGCACAGCACCACGCTGCCGGCGAAGGCCAGCAGATAGCGCTGCGTGTGCTCCCGTCGCACAACGGTGAAATAGACCGCGGACAACATGAAGAACAGGTATCTCGACACCATGCCTCTGCCTTCTGCCATGTTGCTGGTCCACAGCAGCGACACGACCACCCACCAGAAGTAGGCCTGGAAGACCCAGAACACCGGATTGCTGCGCAAGGCTGTCCATTTCTCACTCCACCGGCCTTCGATCAGCCAGAACACCAGCATCAGGCCAGTCAGCACCCAGGCTGGCGTGATCTGCGTCGGGATCAGGAAGAAGAGCGCCGTCAGCAATCCGGAGTTGACGGCAGCGAGCCGATCCCGCCATGCGATAGCCATCACCGCTGTACCACCCCGGCCTTGTCGAAGGCCGCCTGCATGTCACTGCGTTCCTGCGCCGACTTGAAGCGCGTGCGATCCCAGCCGAAGGCGACCACCTGCGTTTGCGGCGCACACAGTTGTCGCGCGAACAGCAGTGCGGTCGAGCGCACGCCGACGACGATGGCGTAAGGCGTGTTCCCGAGCCAGACTTCGAGCGGCTCATGGAGCTCGAGCACTTGGTAGCCGGGACGGCACAGTTCGAGCTGGTTGTCCTTCGGATGCCGCTTGTAATCGATCTGGTCGATGTCGCACGTGGCCAGCCACTGTTCGATCTGCAGGGCCACTGCATCGCGGTCGGCGGTGGTCATCAGTCCGGCGCTGACCAGGGTCTGGCCAATCACCAGTGCCCGCCTCGGTATCGTCCCTGCAGACAGCTGCGCGCTGCGCTCGACCAGCGGTGCCAGCACGACAACCCGGGCCGGGTCGTACTCGTGCGGCAGCCCCGCCAGCACGTAGATGCGATCACAGAACGCAGCGTCCGAGCCGATGCGATCGCCCGAGAACATCCAGTAGTCCAGCATAGGTGAAAGCAATTGGCGCAACTTGCGCATGCACTGCGCGACGCGTTTGATCGGCGACAAGGGGTAGCGTCGGATGCTCACAATCCCGTCGGGCAGGATGCGGGCATGCATCGTGCGCGCGCCGCTGCGCCGGGGCAGTGCGCGCAGGAAATAGTTGATCGCCTCTGTGTCGAACACCGCGCTGTGCAGGAGAAGGGTGTCGCACGGGCCGACCAGTGCCGCCACCAGATCGATGTTGGCGAGCAGCCGCCGATGACGGCCCATCCAGCCCGGCAGCGGATGGCGTCGTGGCCATGGCAGGTAGCTGCTGGCGTCCCATTCGTCGGCGCGCACCTGCTGCCCGACGCCGGGCTGGTACCAGATCAGGACCTGTCGGGCGCCAACCTCGACCGTTTGAGCGATCTGCCTGGCCGCCAGCAATTGGAGTGGCGACGCGACGAAGTAGACGCAGACAGTCGTCATGCACGCAGCCCCCTGGCGGCACACACCTCCCGGTAGACCTGCAGATTGCCCTCGACCATCGCATCGACCGAGAACTCGGCCAGGGTCAGAGCCCGCCCGGCAGCGCCGTAGCGACGGCGCAGCGCCGCATCGCCGAGCAACCGGATCAGGTGGCCCGACAAGGCGCCGACATCGCCTGGCTCGATCAACTCGCCGTTGATCCCCGAACGCACGATCTCCGGGATGCCGCCTGCGCGACCCGCGACGATCGGTATACCGCAGGCGGCTGCCTGCAGCAGCGCAACGCCCAGGCCCTCCATCTCGGCCGGGTGCGCCATCACATCAACGCAGGGCAGTACCCGGTCCAGGTCGCTGCGGAAGCCGGCGAAGAGGACCTGTCGCTGCAGATCCGCGCCTTGCACCAGCTTTTGCATCGCCGCCATCTCCGGCCCCTGGCCGAACAGCAGCAGGCGGGTTCGGGGCCGAGCGGCGAGCACCGCAGGCAGCGCCGCTATCAGCGTACGGTGTCCTTTGCGGGTGATGAACTGCGCGGCCATCGCGATCGTCAGTTCGTCGCAGGCGAGTTCGAATTCGTCGCGAAACCAATCCATGTCATCGCAGTGAGGCCGGTAGCGCACGGTGTCGACCGCGCTGTGCACGCACACCACCTTGTCGGGGGCCAGGCCAGCGTCCAGCAGCACCTGTCGTATGCCCTCGGAGATCGCCACGACACGGTCGTAGAGCTTGTATTTCAGATGGAACCACCCGCGCGGCTCCGGGTTGTCGTTGCGCCGGCTCATCACCGTTGGAATGCCTTCCAGCCGGGCAGCCAGCGCGCCCCAGACGTCGCTGCCGCGGCGACTGTGCAGGTGGACCAGGTCCGGCCGTTCGGCACGAATCAGCGAGCGCACCCGCCCGATCAGGCCAATGTCCTGGTCGCCACCCATCGCGATCTCGCGCACCTGCAGGCCATGATTTCGGGCCTGTGCGGCAATCGCGCTGCCGGTCGGGCATGCCAGAACAGCTTCTTCGCCCCGCGCCTGCAGCCCCTGCACCAGGAAAAAGACCTGCAACCCACCACCGTACAGGTGCGTGCCAGCTTCGACATGCAGGGTCTTCATGCTGGCAACTGCAGCACGGAGCGGGCCGCGCGCAGCACAGTGTCGACCTCGAAGGCGCGCATGCAGTCATATCGGCCGTCACAGGTCGGGTGGCGTCGGCATGGCGAGCAGTGCAGGGCCGCGTACAGCACGGCCGTGCGAGGCACGCGGGCGTCGAGGTAAGGCCGTGTCGAGCCGAACAGGGCCACCGTCGGCACATTCAAGGCGCTGCCCATGTGGGTGAGGCCGGTGTCCACGCCCACCAGCAGCGAACTGCCTGCGATCACTGCGACGGTGTCGTCGAGCTTGAGCCGGCCCACCAGGTTGATCAGCCCCTCGGCGTGGACGGCGATGCCGGGTGCCAGCACTGCATCGGACGGTCCGCCGAGCAGCACCGGCGTCACGCCTTCAGCCGCAAGCCGTTGCGCCAGCGCGGCCCAGCGTTCATCGAACCAGTGCTTCTGGGGACGGGTGGTGTAGGGACACAGCACCGCGTAGGGGCCGCGCACACCAGCGGCTGTCAGCGCGAGCGCGGCCGCCGCACGCGGCGCGTCACCGACCGCGAGGTCCATGCGGTAAGCGCCCGTGGCACCGAGGTGACGGGCAAGCGAGCGGTACTCGGTGGCGATCGGCTTCAGCGGATCAGGCTTCGGCATGACACGCTCGGTCATCAACCACTGGCTGCCCTCGCGGCCGATCAGGCTGACCCGCCGTGCGGCACCGCTCCACCAGGCGCACAGCCCGCTCTTGAACAGCCCCTGCGCATCGATCGCGACATCGAAGCGGCGCGCCCGCAGAGCGCGCCGGAAGCTAAGCACCGAGCGCAGCAGCGCGACCGGGCGGCGTGCCCGCCACAGCGCCTGCCACTCGTCGCGCGGCAACACGATGACCTCGTCGACGCGCGGGTTGTGTCGCAACAGCGGGGCGGCCGCCGGCTCGACAAGCCAGGCGATGCAGGACTGTGGCGATATCTCTCGCAGAGCCGGGATCAGACCGGATGCCATCACGACATCACCGATCGCCGACAGTCGGATGATCAGCACGCGCTGTGGCGCATGGAGCGCTGCCGTCATCGCGCGCTGCTCAACCAGCGCGGTCGAACTGCATGTGATGCAGCCGGCTGTAGATGCCGTTGAGCGCCAGCAGTTCGGCATGGGTGCCGACTTCAGCAATGCGCCCCTGGTCCATCACGATGACACGATCGGCGCCGGCGATCGTCGACAGTCGATGCGCGATGGTGAGCGTGGTGCGGCCACGCTTCAGGTTGTCGATGGCGATCTGCACCAGCCGCTCCGACTCGGTGTCGAGCGCCGAAGTGGCTTCGTCGAGCAGAAGAATCGGCGCGTCCTTCAGCAAGGCGCGGGCGATCGAGATGCGCTGGCGCTGACCGCCGGAGAGCCGGGCACCGTTCTCGCCGATCGGTGTCGCCAGGCCCAGTGGCATTTCGCGGATGAATTCCATGGCATGGGCCGCTTCAGCGGCAGCGATGATGCGCTCTTCACTGATCGCATCGCGCAGGCCATAGGCGATGTTGGCCGCTACCGTGTCATTGAACAGCACCACATGCTGCGTGACCAGCGCGATGTTGGCGCGCAGATCGGCCAGTCGAAGATCGCGGATGTCGATGCCGTCGAGGCTGATCGTGCCGCGGTCCAGCGTGTGGAAGCGCGGAATCATCGACATCAGCGTCGATTTGCCGCTGCCCGACGCGCCGACCAGAGCGACCGATTCCCCGGGGTGGATGTCAAGGTCGACATCTGTCAGCGCATCGCGGTCCGCATTCGGGTAGCGGAAGCCCGCGCCGCTGAATTGCAGGTGACCGGTCGAACGAGCCAGGGCCTTCGTGCCGTGATCGGGCTCGTCGGGCGCATCGATCACCTCGAACACGCTGGCCGCCGCTGCCAATCCGCGCTGCAGCACCTCGTTGACGTTCGACAGCCGCTTCAGCGGTGCCAGCAGCAGGGCCATCGCGCTGAAGAACGACACAAAACCGCCAACCGTGAGCTGATTCTGGGTGGACTGCAGGGCCGCGTAGTAGACGATCACGGCCAGCGCCATCACAGCGATGGTCTGCACGATCGGGCCGTTCGCAGCCGAGGTGGTGACCACTTTCATGGAGTAGCGGCGCAGCGCGTTCGCCACATCGAAGAACCGCTTCGCTTCATAGGCCTCGCCGGCGAAGATCTTGATTTCACGGTGACCTCCGATGACTTCATCGACCACATGCGACAGCGTACCCATCGAGGACTGCTGGCTGCGACTGAGCGCGCGCAGGCGCCCGCTGATCGAGCGGATCACATAGGCGATCGCGGGCAGCACGGTGAAGAAGGCCAGCGACAACTGCCAGTTCTGGTACAGCATGTAGCCAAGCAGGCCAAGAACAATGAGGCTGTCCTTGACGATGGTGATCAGCGACACCGTGATGATCGGGCTGATCTGCTGGGTGTTGTAGGTCAGCTTCGAGATCAGCACCGCGCTGGGTTCGCGGTCGAAGTGACTCGCCGGCAGGCGCAGCAGTTTGTCGAACATCGCGGTACGCAATGCCAGCACCACCTTGGTTGCGACCGCATTCAGGGCGGTGACATGCACGAAGTCGGTCGCTCCTCGAACGACGAACAGCGCCACGATCAGCAAGGGCATGCGGTGTATGGCCTCCGGGTCGCGGTTGACGAAGCTGCCGTCGAGCAGTTCCTTCAGCAGTGCGGGCAGGGCCGTCTCGGTGGCCGCATAGCCGATCATCGCGAGAATGCCCAGCGCGAATGAGCGCCAGTGCGGCCGCACTTCGGCCAGCACCCGCAGGTACAGCTCCTTCGATGTGTAGGCGGCCGGTGCTTGCAAGGCTGAGTCCCGTTTCACTGGGCTAGAGTTCTTCGATGCGTTGCGGCGCGTAGGTGTCCCAGCCCAGGCAACCGGGGCACTGCCAGTAATGGTGCTGAGCATCGAAGCCGCAGGCCGCGCAGCGATAACGCTGTCCTGCCTTCGCAGCCTGGCTGATCACTTCGCCCACGGCCAACAGATCGGTGGGCAACAGTTGCAGCGCCGATGTCTCGTGCTCATGCAGCATCGCCTGCGCGGCCGACAGCGTCGGCAACATCGAGAGCTGCGTGCGGGCTCGGTCGCGACGCGACACCGGATCGCTGTCGAGCGCGCCGATCGCTCTCAGGAGGTCAATGCTGGGCTTCTTCTGATAAAGCGCGAGCAAGCGCTGCCGTGCCTCGTCCTGGCCTGCGCACGCCATGGCGCTGGCGGCATAGTCGGCGGCCACGAGGTTGACGCTTGCGGGGTGCGTCGCCAGCAATTCGTTCCATACGGCAACAGCTTCGGCGTGTCGACCCATCTGCGCCAGTCGGCGCCCGGCCGTGACCACGGGCCGGGCGGCCTGAGGCGCAGCTTCATGCGCACGCCGCAGCGCATCGTCGGCATCGGCGGCCTGGTTCTTGGCGTCGGCCTCCAGCGCCAGTTCGCACCAGTAGTGCGCGATGCGCGAGGCGTAAGACCCGGTGCTGCCGCGTTCGAGCTTCAAAGCGTCATCGATGGCCGCTCGCCAGTCGTGCGAGCGCTCGTGCAGCGTCAGCAGCGCGAGGCGCGCATCGGTGTCGTAGGCGGTGCCTTCGAGCGCGTGCCAGGCGGCCTCGGCACGGTCGAACAGGCCTGCCTGCATGAAGTCCTGGGCCAGCCCGTGCTGGGCGCGGTCCCGTTCGGCTGGAGGCAGATCGGCACGGTTGAGCAGATGCTGATGGACCCGCACGGCCCGCTCGTATTCGCCGCGCCGGCGAAACAGATTGCCCAGCGCGAAATGCAGGTCGCTGGTGTCGGGGTCTTGCTGAACGGCTTCGATGAAGGCGTCGATGGCCTTGTCGTGCTGTTCATTGAGCAGCAGGTTCAGGCCCTTGAAATAGGCTTTGGGCGCGTCGCGCTGCTCTTTCTTGAGCTGCCGGAAGTCAAAGCGCGATGCCAGCCACCCCAGTGCGAAAGCGACCGGCAGGCCCAGCAGGAACCATTGAAGGTCAAAGTCCATCGCGTGACGGGTGCTCAGGCACAGGCAACGTGGAGCCGAGCGGATTCTGCGCAGAGGCGGACGCCAATGGCACAGACTTGCGCGTGGCGACACGACGGTGTTTCCACCACGCTGGCACCATCGCGCTGACACCAAACGCACAGCCCAGACCGAAGGCGGCCAGCACGATGAAGACCATCGGTGCGCGCCACTCGTAACCGAAGAACCATCGCACTGCAGCGTCCTGCTGATTGTTCAGCGCGAACGCGAACAGGGCGAAAAAGACGAACAGTCTGAAAACCCAGGTGATCACGCGCATGACGTCTCCGCTACATCGTGCTGCGCTGCAGCTCGCCGGCTTGGGGCCGCCCCTCCAACATCTTCAGGGCTCATCCCAGCGGAATTCGGCGCGGCCTCAATGCCGGGATCTGAGGTCCGCTTCTGATGGATCTGCATCAGCGGGCAGATGGGCATCCACCGCTTCACGCAAGGCCTTGCCAGGCTTGAAGTGCGGTACCAGCTTTTCCGGCACCACCACCTGCTCGCCAGAACGAGGATTGCGGCCCACGCGAGGCGGGCGGCGGTTGATCGAGAAGCTGCCGAAGCCGCGGATCTCGATGCGGTGCCCACGCGCTAGCGCATCGGACATCGCATCGAGCACGATCTTGACCGCCGACTCGGTGTCCCGGTGGGTCAGCTGACCGAAACGCTCGGCCAGCCGCGCCACCAGGTCCGAACGAGTCATCCCATCCATGGCCACGGCCCCAGCGATCAGGGATTGCCGCCCTGGTTGTCCAGCTTGGCGCGCAGCAGGGCGCCCAGGCTGGTCGTGCCGGCGTTCTCACGCTCGCTGGTCTGCGACAGACGCTGCATCGCTTCCTGGTTGTCGGCGTTGTCCTTCGCCTTGATCGACAACTGGATCGAACGGGTCTTGCGGTCGACGTTGATGATCAGTGCGTTGACTTCGTCGCCTTCCTTCAGCACGTTGCGAGCGTCTTCGACGCGGTCGCGGCTGATCTCGGAAGCACGCAGATATGCGGTCACGTCGTCGGCCAGCTGCACCTCGGCGCCACGCGCATCGACCGTCTTGACCTTGCCGGTGACGATCATGCCGCGGTCATTGACCGAGGTGTAGGTGGTGAAGGGATCGCTGTCCAGTTGCTTGATGCCGAGCGAGATTCGCTCGCGTTCGACATCGACCGCCAGAACGATGGCTTCGACTTCCTGGCCCTTCTTGAAGTTGCGCACCGCAGCTTCGCCCGGCTCGTGCCAGGACAGGTCGGACAGGTGCACCAGACCGTCGATGCCAGCCGCAAGACCCACGAACACGCCGAAGTCGGTGATCGACTTGACCGGACCCTTGACGCGGTCACCGCGCTGGACAGTCGTCGAGAACTCTTCCCATGGGTTGGCCTTGCACTGCTTCATGCCGAGGCTGATGCGGCGCTTGTCTTCGTCAATTTCCAGAACCATCACCTCGACCTCGTCGCCAAGGGCGACGATCTTCGATGGGGCGACGTTCTTGTTGGTCCAGTCCATTTCCGAGACGTGCACCAGGCCTTCGATGCCCGGCTCGATCTCAACGAACGCGCCGTAGTCGGCGATGTTGGTGATCTTGCCGAACAGGCGGGTGCTGTTCGGGTAGCGGCGCGACACGCCGTGCCACGGATCATCGCCCAATTGCTTGATGCCCAGAGAAACGCGGTTCTTCTCGGCGTCGAACTTCAGGATCTTGGCTCGCAGTTCCTGGCCGACCTGCACCACCTCGCTCGGGTGACGCACACGGCGCCATGCCATGTCGGTGATGTGCAGCAGACCGTCGATGCCGCCGAGGTCAACGAACGCCCCGTATTCGGTGATGTTCTTGACCACGCCCGTCACGATGGCGCCTTCGGCCAGTGTGCCCAGCAGCTTGGCACGTTCTTCGCCCATCGAGGCTTCGACCACAGCGCGGCGCGACAACACGACGTTGTTGCGCTTGCGGTCGAGCTTGATGACCTTGAACTCCATCGTCTTGCCTTCGTACGGGTTCATGTCCTTGACTGGCCGCGTGTCGAGCAGCGAGCCCGGCAGGAAAGCGCGGATGCCGTTGACCAGCACCGTCAGGCCACCCTTGACCTTGCCGTTCACCGTACCGGTGACGAACTCGCCCGACTCCAGTGAGGTTTCCAAGGAGAGCCAGGAGGCGAGGCGCTTGGCCTTGTCGCGCGACAGGATGGTGTCGCCGTAGCCGTTTTCGACCGCGTCGATCGCGACCGAAACGAAATCACCGACCTGGACTTCGAGTTCGCCATGGTCGTTCTTGAATTCTTCGATGGGCACGTAGGCTTCTGACTTGAGGCCTGCGTTCACCACCACGAAGCTGTGTTCGACGCGCACCACTTCGGCAGTGATGACCTCGCCCATGCGCATTTCGGCGCGCGTCAGCGATTCGTTGAACATGTCGGCGAACGATTCGCCGCCTTCGGTGATGGCAGTTTGACTTTGTGGCATGAGGTATTTCCGGTGCAGCAGAGGCTGCGGGTTTGAGTTGTCGAATCCAGCACCCTGATGTGCCTCGAACGGCACGAAGGGAAGGCGCTGGGCCTGGGCCGCTGCTGTCAGGCAAACGGCCTGCGTTGCGCCCAGCAACTCAACACTGACTCCACCGTCGATTCGATGGAGAGGGCCGAGTTATCGAGGAGCACCGCATCTGCTGCCGGCTTCAGGGGCGACGCCACACGATTCTGGTCGCGCGCATCGCGTTCCTGCAGGCCTGCAAGCAAGCCGGGCAGTGTAGTCGAAACCCCCGCTGCTTCCAACTGCTGGTAGCGCCGCCGGGCCCGAGCGTCGGCACTCGCGGTCAAGTAGATCTTCAGGTCGGCTTGCGGGAAGATCACCGTGCCCATGTCGCGACCGTCGGCGACCAGCCCCGGCACGCGCCGGAATGACCATTGCAGCCGCAGCAGCGCCTGCCGAACGGCGGGCCAGGCGGAGATCCGCGAGGCCAGGGTACCGACGCTCTCGTGGCGCAACAGCGCGGAGACATCAACGCCGTCGAGCAAAACACCCCCGGCCTCGAAATCCAGATTCAGCGCGTCAGCCAGCGCGGCAAGGGCGTTCTCGTCTTCGGCGTCGACCGCACTGCGCATCGCGGCCAGTGCCGTGGCGCGGTACAGCACGCCTGAGTCGAGCACCTGGTAGCCGAGCTCCTGTGCCACCGCACAGGCGAGCGTGCCCTTGCCCGAAGCCGTCGGGCCGTCGATGGTGATCACCGGAACCCAGTCGGATTGCGTGCCGACCACCGAGAACAGCGTCTCGAAGTAGTCCGGGAAGGTCTTGGCAACGCATTTCGGATCGAGGATACGGACCGTAACCGGCTCAGCCGGCGGCGGCACCGCCAGCGGGTTGAAGGCGGCCAGCGAGAAGCACATGGCCACCCGGTGATCGTCATAGGTGTGGATCGCCGACGGCGTCCAGTGCCGCGGCGGTGTGATCTCGATGAAGTCCGGGCCCTCGACGACGCCGGCGCCGAGCTTGCGCAGTTCGATCGCCATCGCCGTGATGCGGTCGGTTTCCTTGACGCGCCAGCTGGCGATGTTGCGCAGGCGGCTGGGCCCGTCGGCGTACAGAGCCATCACCGCCAGCGTCATCGCTGCATCGGGGATGGGGTTGCAGTCGATGTCGATCGCCGCCAGCGGCCAGCGGCCGCGCTGCACCTCGACCCAGCCCGCACCGCCCGTGACCCGGGCACCCATGGCCTCGGCCGCATCGATGAAGCGGATGTCGCCCTGGATCGAATCGGTGCCGACGCCCTCGATGCGCAGCGGCGTGTCGGTGGCCGCGATGGCGCCGAGCGCGATGAAGTACGACGCCGAAGATGCGTCGCCCTCGACGTGAATGTCGCCCGGCGAGCGGTAGCAACTGCCGGCAGGGATGACGAAGCGCTGCCAGCCCTCACGCTGCACGCAGACGCCAAAGCGCGCCAGCAGGTTCAACGTGATCTCGATGTAGGGCTTCGAGATCAGCTCCCCGTCGATCGCGATGGTGGCTGGCTGCTCGCGTGTCAGCAGGGGCAGGGCGAGCAGCAAGGCCGTCAGGAACTGGCTCGACACGTCTCCGCGCACGCGTATCGGTGCCGACAGGTCGAGGTGACCCGTTCCCGGCAGCAAGCGCAGCGGCGGATAGCCCGCCTGCCCGAGGTAATCGATGCGGCAGCCCAGCGGCCGCAGCGCATCGACCAGGTCGGCTATCGGTCGCTCATGCATCCGGGGTACGCCGCTCAGTTCGAAGCTGCCGCCCTGGGTGGCAGCCAGCACTGCCAGCGCTGCTGTCAGCGGGCGCATCGCGGTGCCGGCGTTGCCGAGGAACAATGACGCCTCGCGAACCGGCAGACGCCCGCCCAGCCCGGTGATGCGCAAGGACGCCCCCTCAGACTCCATGCGGCAGCCGAGCGTGCGCAGTGCCGCCAGCATCACCTGTGTGTCGTCTGAATCGAGCAGGTCATGGACGGTGGTAGTGCCCTCGCACAAGCCTGCAAGCAGCAGAACCCGGTTCGAGATGCTCTTCGAACCGGGCAGGCGTACGGAGCCGCCAGCGCGAAGCAGGGGGGGGATGTCGAGGAAGGGAATGGCGTACATCGTGGTGCCGCAAGCGGCCGGTCAGCGTGGCGGTGTCTTGCCGGTGTTCATGGTCCAGGCGCTGCGTGCAGCCGACGCGGCACGGATCAACTCTTCAAGTGCGTCGGCGTTGCCGCTGCCCATCACATATTCCATCGCGTCGAGTGCCTGCCGGAAATGTTTCATCTGCTTGAGCAGCTCTTCGCGGTTGGCCAGCAGGATGTCGCGCCATACGGTGGGATCGCTGGCCGCTATGCGAGTGAAATCGCGGAAGCCCGGCCCGGCCAGCGACAGGAAATCACGCGCTGCCGGTTGCCCGGCGACACCGTTGAAATACGCGAAAGCCAGCAGGTGGGGCAGGTGGCTGACGGCAGCGAAGGCTGCGTCGTGGTTCTCGGGCGTCATGCGCAGCACCTGCGAGCCGATCGCCGACCAGACATCGGTGGCTTTCTGGATCAGGCTGGCATCAGTCTGCGGCAGCGGCGTCAGGATCACCTGGCGACCCTGGTACAGCGTGGCATCGGCATTCTCGATACCGGCAACTTCTTTCCCGGCGATCGGGTGTGCCGGCACGAAGTTCGGCAGCGCCTCTTTCAGCACGCGCCGCGCCGCATCGACGACGTCGCGCTTGGTCGAACCCACATCCATCAGCAGCACGCCAGGCTCGATCAGTTGGCGGATCGCGCGGAAGGTGCCTTCGCTGGCGGCCACGGGCACCGCCATCAAGACGATGTCCGAGCCCGACACCGCCAGCAGCGCCGACTCGGCGACCTGATCGATGACGCCCAGACGACGCGCCTTCTCCGTTGTGGATGGTGACTTGCTGTAGCCGACCACG
Source organism: Burkholderiales bacterium (assembly GCA_947474755.1). GTDB lineage: Bacteria > Pseudomonadota > Gammaproteobacteria > Burkholderiales > Burkholderiaceae_C > PBB1. The sequence continues at coordinate 131,990 of CANJJE010000008.1, forward strand.
CATTTGACCAGGCCGGCGCGACGCAGCGCGAGCGCGAACGATCCGCCCATCAGGCCGCAGCCGATCACGCCCAACTGATTGAACATATCAGTGCACGTCGATGGGGTAAGTGCCGAGCAGCTTGAAGTACGCGCAGACGCTGCGCAGTTCCTGCAGTGCCTGCGCGACCTCGGGCTGGCTCGGGTGGCCCTGCACGTCGATGTAGAAGTAGTACTCCCACTGGCCAGAACGAGCCGGGCGCGACTCGAAGCGGCTCATCGACACGCCGTGCGCCTTCAAGGGCATCAGCATGTCGTAGACGGCGCCAGGCCGGTTCGCCACCGAAACAACCAGACTGGTGCAGTCGTGCCCCGAAGCCTGCGGCTGCGGATGGCGCTGCGGGTGGGTGATCACGGCGAAGCGGGTGCGGTTGTGGGCATCGTCCTGGATGGCGGGCGCCACCACATGCAGGCCGAACTCGCTGCCCGCGCGGTCACCGGCCACCGCCGCGAGGCGCTTGTCCAGGCTGGCCAGCCGTGCGCCTTCGGCATTGCTCGAGACTGGCCGACGCTCGACATTCGGCAAGTGCGTGTTGAGCCAGCCCTGGCACTGGGCCAGCGCCTGCGGGTGGGCACAAACGGCCTCGATGCCTTCCAGCGAGTTCTCCCGCCGCAGCAGGTTGTGACGCACGAACAGGCTGGTCTCGCCGATGATGAACAGCGGTGTGGTCAGGAACAGATCGAGCGAGCGAGCGACCACGCCTTCGGTGGAGTTCTCGACCGGCACCACGCCGAAATCGGCCGCGCCGGCGGTGGTCGAGCGGAACACCTCGTCGATGCTGCTGCAAGGCACCTTGACGATCGACGAGCCGAAGAAGCCCAGAGCGGCTGACTCGCTGAAGGTGCCTGCCGGGCCAAGATAGGCCACGCGGCTAGGGGTTTCCAGCGAGCGGCAGGCCGACATGATTTCGCGCCAGATCGGTGCCACGCTGTCGGACGCGAGCGGGCCGGCGTTGCCGGCCTTCAAGCCGTCGATCACCTGGGCCTCACGCTCCGGGCGGAACGCCACCGAACCCTCCTTCTTCTTGACTTCGCCGACCTGCAGCGCCAGTGCGGCACGCTGATTCAGCAATGCCAAAAGCTCGCGGTCGAGCGCGTCGATCTGCGTTCGCAGCCTCAGCAGTTCGGGGTGAGGCGGGTGGGTCGGCTCAAGCATGGGTCGCCTCGAACGCCTGCATGTGCCGGACCAGCGCGTGCACGCCGTCGATCGGCATGGCGTTGTACAGGCTGGCCCGAAGACCACCGACCGACTTGTGGCCCTTCAGCTGCAACAAGCCGGCTTCGCGAGCCTGCAGCAGGAAAAGTTCGGTCAGCGACTCATTGGCCAGGAAGAAGGGCACGTTCATCCGCGATCGACAGTCCGGGTGGACGTCGTTTCTGTACAGGCTGGAATTGTCTATGCACTCGTACAGCAACTTCGCCTTCGCGATGTTGCGCGCCTCGATCGCAGCCAGTCCGTTAAGCCCCGCCTCGGTCTGACGCCTCAACCACTGAAAGGTCAGCCCGGCGATGTAGATCGCATAGGTCGGTGGCGTGTTGAACATCGAGTTCTGGCTGGCCACGGTGCGGTAGTCGAAAACCGAGGGGCAGATGGGGAGGGCGTGGCCGAGCAGATCGTCGCGCACGATCACCAGCGTCAAGCCGGCCGGGCCGATGTTCTTCTGTGCACCGGCGTAGGCCAGGCCGACGCGGCGCCAGTCGATGGCGCGCGAGGCGATGTGCGACGAGCAATCGATGACCAACGGCGCGTCGCAGCCCAGCGCGCGCAGATCGGGGACTTCCTGGAACTCGATGCCGTCAATGGTTTCGTTGCTGCACAGGTGCACATAGGAAGGGCTGGTGCTGATCCGCCAGGTCGATGGCGGCGGCAGGCTGACCGGTCGTTCACCATCGAGCTGTGCGGCGACATGGGCTTGCCCGTAGCGCCTGGCCTCAGCCTGCGACTTGATCGACCACGAGCCGGTCAGCACGAAATCGGCGGTGTGGCTGGCCAAACGGCCAATCAGGTTCATCGGCACGATGGCGTTCTGGCCGAGGCCGCCTCCTTGCATGAACAGGATGCGAAACGATGTTGGCACCGCCAGCAACTCGCGCAGGTCACGCTCGGCCTGTTCGCAGATCGACATGAAGTCGCGTCCGCGGTGGCTCATCTCCATCACGCTGACACCGCTGCCGTGCCAGTCCAGCATCTCGGCCGCTGCCTGTTCCAGAACCTCCAGCGGAAGTACAGCCGGACCGGCCGAAAAATTGAACGGTCGGGCCATGGACGACTTACTTGCTGCCCGCTTTCGCAGGTGAACTGGCCGGGGCTGCTCCAGTGGAAGCGCTGCCAATCGCAGTGGTCAGCGTCGTGCGTATCTTTTGCTGCAGGGCCTGGAGCTTGGGGTCGAGCAAAGGTGATGATTCAGCGGCCAGCTTCTGCATGAAGGCGTTCTGGATGTCCGGGAGCAACTGCTGGAATTTCTTGTTGACCGGCGACTCGGTCCAGGCGATGAACTGCTTCAGCTCGTCCTCGGTGAACTTTTCCTCCAGCCCGCTGCCAAATATTGCTGGAACCAGCTTGGCCGTGCGTTCGCGCAGGATCGCTGCCGAGTCATCGACGAACTTCTTGATGTCCGTCTCGATTTGCTTGCCCGTTGCCTCCCGCTTGTCAGCCGGGACCTGGGTCTGCAACGCCTGCCCGGCCGCCTGCATCAGCTGAATGGCAGGACGCTCGACGATGCTGCGCGACAGTACGTCGAAATTCGCCTGCTGCAGTTGCAGCAGTTTCTTGACCAGCTCCTTCTTCGCAGCAGAGACCGGAGCAGGCGGTGCTGCAGGGGCAGTCTGCGCCTGCGCGTGGACGGCAAAACACAAGGCGGTGAGCGCGAGAAGTCGTTTCATCATGGGGTCTCGGTAGGAGGCGATCCGTTTCCATCGCCGGTTGAGGTGTCTGTTGCCGTGTCGGCCGCGCCTTCCGCATTCACGTCGTTCTCGACGATGCGCTGCAGTCCGCTGAGCGTCGATCCATTGTCCAGCGCGATCAACGTCACGCCTTGCGTGGCACGGCCCAGTTCGCGGATCTCGCTGACGCGAGTGCGCACCAGCACACCCTTGTCGGTGATCAGCATGATCTCGTCGTCCGCGCGCACCAGCGTGGCCGCAACGACCTTCCCGTTGCGGTCGCTCTGCTGGATGGCGATCATGCCCTTGGTACCACGGCCATGGCGTGTGTACTCGACGATGCTGGTGCGCTTGCCGAAACCTTTCTCGGTGGCCGTCAGCACGCTCTGCGTCTCATCTTCGGCGACCAGCATCGCGATCACACTGTTCGATTCGTCGAGCATCATGCCGCGCACGCCGCGGGTGTTGCGACCCATCGGGCGCACATCGTTCTCGTCGAAGCGCACCGCCTTGCCGGCGTCGCTGAACAGCATCACGTCATGCTGGCCATCGGTGATTGCCGCGCCAATCAGAAAGTCGCCTTCGTCCAGATCGACCGCGATGATCCCGGCCTTGCGCGGGTTGCTGAATTCATCGAGTGAGGTCTTCTTGACAGTGCCCTTGGCGGTCGCCATGAAGACATAACGTTCGGCGGGGAAGGTGCGCGCCTCGCCGGTCAGCGGCAGCACGACATTGACCTTCTCGCCCGGCAGCAGCGGGAACATATTGACGATCGGCTTGCCGCGCGAATTGCGCGAACCCTGAGGCACTTCCCACACCTTCAGCCAGTAGACGCGGCCCTTGTTGGTGAAGCACAGGATGTAGTCGTGCGTGTTCGCGATGAACAGCTGCTCGACCCAGTCGTCTTCCTTGGTCTGCGTGGCCTGCTTGCCGCGACCACCGCGCCGCTGCGGGACATATTCAGCGATCGGCTGGCTCTTGAAATAGCCGGTGTGGCTGAGCGTGACGACCATGTCGGTCGGCGTGATCAGGTCTTCGGTGCCGAGGTCCTGTGCGTTGTGCTCGATGCGGCTGCGGCGCGCACCAAGCTTGGTCTGGCCGAACTCCAGCCTGATCGCGGCCAGCTCGTCGCCGATGATGGAGGTGACCCGCTCGGGCGTCGACAGGATATTCAGCAGGTCGGCGATGGTCGTCATCACCTCCTTGTATTCGCTGATGATCTTGTCCTGCTCCAGCCCGGTCAGCCTTTGCAGGCGCATCTGCAGGATTTCGCCAGCCTGGTCTTCGCTCAGCCGATACAGGCCATCGGCCTGCAGACCAAAGCTCTTCGGCAGTCCTTCGGGGCGGAAGGCGTCGCGTCCGCCTGGCGTTTCGCCTTCCGCGCGGGAAAGCATCTCGCGCACCATGGCCGAATCCCAGCTCTTGCTCATCAACGCCGCCTTGGCGACCGGTGGCGTCGGCGAGGCCTTGATCGTTTCAATGAACTCGTCGATGTTGGCCAGCGCCACCGCCAGGCCTTCGAGCACATGGCCTCGCTCGCGGGCCTTGCGCAGCTCGAAAACCGTACGGCGCGTGACGACTTCGCGGCGGTGTTCGAGGAACACCGCAATCAGGTCCTTCAGGTTGCACAGCTTCGGCTGGCTGTCGACCAGCGCCACCATATTGATGCCGAAGGTGTCCTGCAACTGCGTCTGCTTGTACAGATTGTTCAGCACCACCTCGGGGACTTCACCGCGCTTGAGTTCGATCACCACGCGCATGCCGTCCTTGTCGGACTCGTCCTGAATGTGGCTGATGCCTTCCAGTTTCTTTTCGTGCACCAGCTCGGCCATGCGCTCGAGCAGGTTCTTCTTGTTGACCTGGTACGGGATCTCGTCGACGATGATCGACTGGCGCTGGCCCTTGTCGATGTCCTCGAAGTGGCACTTCGCACGCATCACCACCCGACCGCGACCGGTGCGATAGCCATCGCGCACGCCGTTGAGACCGTAGATGATCCCCGCCGTCGGAAAGTCCGGCGCCGGGATGATTTCCATCAGCTCGTCGATGGTGGCCGTCGGGTTCTTCAGCAGATGCAGACAGGCATCGACGACTTCATTGAGGTTGTGCGGCGGAATGTTGGTCGCCATGCCGACCGCGATGCCGCCCGAACCATTGACCAGCAGGTTCGGCAGTCGGCTGGGCAGCACCAGCGGCTCCTTCTCGCTGCCGTCGTAGTTGGGGCCGAAGTCGACGGTTTCCTTGTCGAGGTCGGCGAGCATTTCGTGCGCGATCTTCGCCAGGCGGATTTCGGTGTAGCGCATCGCCGCAGCGTTGTCGCCGTCGACCGAGCCGAAGTTGCCTTGGCCGTCGACCAGCATGTGCCGCAGCGAGAAATCCTGCGCCATCCGCACGATGGTGTCGTACACGGATTGGTCTCCGTGCGGGTGGTACTTGCCGATGACATCACCGACGATGCGGGCCGACTTCTTGTACGGCCGATTCCAGTCATTGTTGAGCTCGTGCATCGCATACAACACACGGCGATGCACCGGTTTGAGGCCATCGCGTGCATCGGGCAGTGCGCGACCAACGATCACGCTCATCGCGTAGTCGAGATACGAGCTCCGCATTTCCTCTTCGAGGCTGATCGGGAGAGTCTCTTTGGCGAACTGATTCATGCGGAAAAGCGGTCGTGGAGCACGGTTCTGGGCGTCGGAGGAGGGCGTCAATCACGCCCGAAGACAGATTGTAGGTGTCGGTCGATGTGGCAGACGAACAACAAGTTTCCAGACGCCGCGCGCCTCTCACGAGGGCCGTTAATATCGTAGTTACCCTATGGCACAATGATTTTTTCGGGCTTGTCGAATTGAAATAAATCGAAAGCCATCGAATCAGCTGTAGCTCGCGAACGATTTGATTGCATCTTCCCCGGAGAGGAAAAACCTTGAATAAATTCAATACCCTGGCCGCGCTGATAGCTCTTGTGGCTATCGGCGGATGCGCCACCCAAGGTGGCAGTGCCCCGGCGCCGACCAAGGCACCCCAGGTCATAGACAACTGGACCAGTGCAAACGGCATCGTCTGGAAAAACGGCACCAACGAATACTGCTGGCGAAACAACTCCTGGACACCCGCCACGGCCGTGGCCCAGTGCGACGGGGCGCCGAAGCCGCCTCCTGCCGCAGCACCTGCGGCGGCTGAGCCTGCAGCCACACCTGCCCCGGCCGCTCCAGTCGTGGTTCCGGCTCCTGTCAGCGAAAAGGTCACCTTCGCCGCTGACGCCTTCTTCGACTTCGACAAGTCGGTGCTGAAGCCTGAAGGCAAAGTCAAGCTTGATGACGTCGTCAGCAAGCTTGGCTCGATCAACCTGGAGGTCATCATCGCTGTCGGCCACACCGACTCGATCGGTACCGATGCCTACAACCAGGCGCTGTCGGTGCGTCGCTCTGAAGCGGTCAAGGCGTACTTGATCGCCAAGGGAGTCGAGAAGAGCCGCGTCTATACGGAAGGCAAGGGCGAGAAGCAGCCGGTTGCCGATAACAAGACGTCTGACGGCCGCGCCAAGAATCGCCGCGTCGAGATCGAAGTGGTTGGCACCAAGGCCGCAAAGCAGTGATCGATCACGGTCGATGACATCA